>CAZSQA010000090.1:0-1616 GCA_964608915.1 uncultured Isosphaeraceae bacterium | reverse complement strand
GGGCCGCCGAGCATCGCCGGGTCGAGACGCACGATCGTGTGCCCCATGATCCGGCGTCGGACGCCCGCAGAGAGGGCGTAGATTTCGCCCTTCGGGTCGTTGATGACCATCGAACCGGTGTAGAGCTGGGCGTTCGGACTACAAAACGACACGCTTTTGCCGCCCCCGGGCGGCGAACACACCAGGACGTGAGTGAAAGCGGACAGGCGTACAAGAGGGGCATACGCCGATACCGCGTTCCGGCAGGCCGCCGCCGACTTCGAAATCGGCGTTCTCAGCAGGATCCGCAATGCACGCCGCTCCGAGAACCGGGTCGAGCCGAGCCAGCGGCCGATGATCAGGCCGCTGTCGCCGAGCAGACCGGCCTCATCCAGGTCCTTTTCTTCCGCCCAGCGGGCCGTGCCGTACCGGCCGGAGGTCGTTTGCGTCCGGTTGGTTAGGAACAGCAGGAATCCCAGGACAAGTGCCGGGAGAGGATAGCCGATGGCCAGTGCCCCGCCACCGACAGAGAAGACCGCGAACGAGGCCAGCGACATGATCCGGACCGTGATCGCCAGCAAGTGCCCCCCGACGGCGACGGGCAGCTTGAACACGGTACGAATGGTCGATTTCAATGACATGTTCGTTTTCCTTTCAGCACGTAGGTTCCCCTTACCCCTCACGCTGAGGGGTTCATATCGCGTTCCAATTCCGACGGGTCGGTCAGTGAGTGCTGACCAGTTTGGCGAGATCACCAGGATCGTCGCCGTTGCGTTTCATTTCGGTGACCACCTTCCGCAGGCGGTTGAGTGAGTCGAGCAGCGAATCGAAGTCGATCGCCTCCTGGCGGCTGAGCGTGAACGAGAGTCCGTTCTCGAACCGGCATTGAATGCGGTTGCGTTTCGGGCCGGATCGATCCCGGCCCGTGATCTTGCGGACTTCGGCCGCCAGGGCGTCACGGGTCATCCGGCCCGCGACGATGGCTTCGATCAAGGATTTACGTGTCTCCTCGTCCGCGACGCGGTTCAACATATACCCGGATGATTCCGGGATCGTGCCATCGTCGATCAAGGCTTGGACTTCCACCGGATGCTTCAGCAACGACAGTTTCTTGCACACAGACGCTTCGACGAAGCCGAACCGTTCCGCGAGTTCCTTCGAATTGCATTTGGAGATGGCCTTGAGCCTGTCGAACGCCTTGGCCGTCTCGATCGGCGAAAGATCGGTTCGGACGTGATTCTCGATGATCCGGTCGGCCAGGATCTCCGACTCGTCCAGCTCGCCCTCCACGACGAAACAGGGGACGGTTTCGAGCTTCGCCTCGACCGCCGCCCGGTAGCGGCATTCGCCGAGCAGAAGCATGTACATGTCTCGACCCGGATCGAATCGTACGTGCAGCGGGTTCAGGATGCCCCGGGCTTCGACCGACTTCCGGAGTTGCTCGATCTTCGTCGGATCGAATCTCTTGCGTGGTTGCGTCGGATCGGTCACGATTGACGCGACCGGGATCTGTTTGCATTCGAGTTGTCGATGGGTCATCGCATTGCCTTTCTTATCCGTAGATTGCGACCAGATTTTCCACCAGTGCCGGATCGCCCGAAATGCGATCCGCACGAAGCTTTTCTGCGGCCGATGGG
>CAZSQA010000089.1:0-2149 GCA_964608915.1 uncultured Isosphaeraceae bacterium | reverse complement strand
GGCATGAAAATGAAACAGGCCGGGCTGATCCGCAAGCCGATGTATGTCGTGCCCAATCACATGCTGGAGCAGTTTTCGCGGGAATTCATGCAGCTTTATCCCAACGCCAAGTTGCTGGTGGCCGCGAAGGAAGATCTCGCCCGCGACCGTCGCAAATTGCTGACGGCCAAGATCGCCGGGGGCGAGTGGGACGGCATCGTCGTCACCCATTCGAGTTTCGAGCGGATCGGCATGTCGAACGAATTCCAGGAGCGGTTCCTGAAAGACCAGATCGCCGAATACGACGAGCTGCTGCGTGAACATGCCGGCGGCAAAAGCCCGCGAAATATCATCAAGACCATCGAAAAGCAGAAAGCCCGCCGCGAAGAGCGGATCAAGCAGCTTTCCGCCGAGGACAAAAAGGACGACGGCCTGGTTTTCGACGAACTGGGCGTCGATCATGTCTTCGTGGACGAAGCCCATTATTTCAAGAATCTGGAAACGCCCACCAAAATGGAACGGGTCGCCGGGATCCAGACCGGCGGCAGCGAGCGGGCCTATGACCTGTTCATGAAAGCCCGCTATCTGAGCGAACGGCATCCCGGCCACGGCGTGACCTTCGCCACCGGCACTCCGATTTCGAATACGATGGTCGAACTCTACACGATGCAACGGTTCCTCGACCCGAAAGGGCTGGAAGCACGCGGCATCGGCCATTTCGACGGCTGGGCGGCGACCTTCGGCGAGGTCGTCGACGCCATGGAAATCTCGCCCGACGGGGCTTCGCTGCGGCCCCGCAGCCGGTTCGCACGCTTCACCAACCTGCCGGAATTGCAACAGATGTTCCGGTCGTTCGCCGACGTCAAAACCGCCGATATGCTCGATCTTCCACGGCCTGCCCTGGAAGGGGGCAAGCCGCAGGTGATCGCCTGCCCGATGTCGCAGGAGCAGGCCCAAATTCAATCGGAACTGGTCGCACGCTACGAACGACTCAGGACGCAGAAGGTCGATCCGCGTGTCGACAATGCCCTGGCGATCACGACCGACGGCCGCAAGCTCGCCCTGGATGCCCGGTTGATTTCGCCCAACGCGGAAGACACCCCCGGCTCGAAGATCGAGGCACTGGCCGACAATGTCGCCGCGATCTGGCGGAAATCGGCCGATTCACGGGGTACGCAGCTGATCTTCAGCGACATCGGCGTGAACCCGACCGCCTGGGGCTTTTCGGTTTATGACGACATGATCCGCAAGCTGACCGAACGGGGCGTGCCGCATGACCGGATCGCCGCGATCGGCGAAGCCGATTCCGACGCCAAAAAACAGGCATTGTTCGACCGGGTCCGCAACGGTTCGGTGCGGGTGCTCTTGGGCAGCACGGCCAAAATGGGCACCGGCACGAACGTCCAGAAGCGGTTGATTGCCCTGCATCATCTGGACGCACCCTGGAAACCGGCGGAGGTCGAGCAGCGGGAAGGCCGCATCCTGCGGCAGGGCAACGGCAATGCCGAGATCGCGATTTATCGCTACGTCACCGAAGGATCGTTCGATGCCTATATGTGGCAGGCGTTGGAAACCAAGGCGAAATTCATCGGGCAGGTGATGACGGGCGACAACGCCGCCCGCCGGGCCGACGACATCGGTGGCCAGGAACTTTCCTATGCCAAGGTGAAAGCGATCGCCTCCGGCAATCCGGCGGTGCTGACGCTGGCCGAGGCTGACGCCGAACTGGGCCGGTTGGCCATCCTCCGGAAAAATCATGCCGACGAGCAGTTCCTTGCTCGTCGTGCCCTCCGCGAACTGCCGGAAAAGATCGAACGGCTCGAAGGCCGGATCGATTCCCTATCCGCCGACCGGGAAACGGCCCGCGTACATGAACATGACCCGGTCGTGATCGGCAGCCGCCCAACCCCCAAAGACGATCTGATGGAGCGTCTGGGGCATGCCCTGGAAAGCCTGCCGAAACAGGTCAGGCAACTGACTCGCGTTCCGCTCGGGCGGATTCGCGGGCTGGCCTTCGGCGTGACGCTGCGGCCTGATTCCACAGCCGAAACCTATCTGGAAGGCTCCGTGGTGCGGCACGCGGCACTCAGCCGCGATCATCGCGGCCCCCGGGCGATTCTGAATGCCCTCGATCGGCTGATCGGAACCTACGGCAGTCAGATCGAGGAGG
>CAZSQA010000088.1:0-3030 GCA_964608915.1 uncultured Isosphaeraceae bacterium | reverse complement strand
CGCTTTGGGTAACGGCGACGAGGTCATTCCGGAAGTTCGGCGTCTTCGGCCTGGGTAACAGGAAGTTCAGGGCATCGTAGCGGTTGGGCAGGTCGGCGAGGGCGACCCGGTCCATCGGCTCGTCAAGCTGCTTGTTGAAGTCGTAAATCCAAAATTCGTCGAAGTTGCAGAGAATGACGTACTGGGGCCGGTGGGGCACGATCCGGGTCCAGTAATGGAACGCCTGCGAATAATGCCGCTGGAGCTTTTCGCCCCGTTTCTTCATTTCGATCAGCAGCTTGCCGGGCCAGAGGCAATCGACGAACTTCGTACGCTTGTCTTCGTTGCGCACACGATGTTCGAGCGTGGCCCCGGCCTCATGAACCCCCGCATGCCCGAACGCCTGGAACAGCCGGTCGCAAAAGACCTGGGCTTCGCCCTTTTCGTCACCCTTGAGAGACTTCGCGTAATCGGCAAAATTCGCCAGCGTCGCCTGAATCGGATTTTCGCGAATGTCCGCCATGGCGAAGCCTTTCCATTTCCGAAACCTTACCCAATGCCCGAAGCGTGAACGCAATTCTACCTCAAGGTGGCGTCATGTCCACCACCATTCCGGCCGATTTTCCGAAAAATGTTTCACACTCGCAGACCCCGATCCGGACACCGGCATCGAACGGATTTTCGTCCGATCGCATGACACCGGATCTATCGTTCCTGAGATAGTATTTCCGATCCTGTCATCGCCACGTCACGAATGGATCGGACTATGGATGAATTCCAAGTTTCCGGGTCGGGCAACATCCATCGATCCGAACGGTTTCGTCGATTGGGCAAATCGGATCGCAAAACAGGATGATTATAGTTCAATCGACCGCACCGATTACAAAACATTATGCCTGCATGCATGCTTGAGTGATATGCTTTTTCGCCAACTTCCGATCATGATCGATGCGAACCAACCACACCCTGGACCAAGGGCGATTCCGGCCAGATCCCGGATGCCAGTCTCGACTCGCAATCGATCGCTATCGAATGCTTTACGTCCCGATTACGAAACGGATTTCACGTCGACTTACTATCCGGCGAACGCTTCTCGCTCGATCGGACCACGAACCGGCGGACGTGACGAAATCCGTTCGCCACAATTCGCTCCAATTTCAGAAGATACGCGCCGATTACGAAACGGAATCGAAAGCGGCGGAGCGGGCATGAGCGCGCCTCCACGGCCAGGACGGAAGGCACCGATTCCAGTGTTCGAAAATTGCGAAATCGGATCCCCGAAGACCCGACCTGACTGGTGCATCACAATTCGTGACGAGATGACCTCGAAACGAAAGCAGGCGATTGCCGCCCGTGTCAATTTGGGTGGAAGGTAGTCTCAGCCACGCAAAGAACTTTTCGCGGACGTACATTCTCTCGGTACACTATTTCCAACTCTATCGCGGCGATCGGTGACGGGTTCGAGCTTTCGAAGCGAGGTAAATCGCGATGTCCATCAGGCGTATCGCCCATCGGATAAGAAGAACGATTCTGGTGGTCATCACTTTTCCGATTTGGCTGTTTCTCGGGCTCGTGATGCTTATCGGGTTCACCATTTTCTGGGTCATCACCGCACCCAAAGCGTTCGCGGACCATCGGAACTTGCTTCGATCCCTCGACGAACAGGGCAGACTGGGCAGCCCTGGCAAAGAGAACGGCCGGTACAAGAGCGGAACCCTGATCGTCGACACCTGTACGAAAGCTAACGGAGTCCTTCAATGCTGGTGGACCCCAGACGATATCGAGGCCCGATCCCCCTATGAAATCAAAAGATACGATCATTTCTGCGATCGATTGGATGAAGTGACACCTGAACACCCAAACGTGCCGATCGATCCTTTCGATTTCTGGGTTTACGACCGTTACATCCACCCCGAGACAGGTACGGCGATCCTCTTGGCGAGTCACCGTGGCGAAAGATGCGCGCGACGATTGAAGGAAGAATATCCGGAACTGGATGTGATCGTCACCTGGTCAGCCCTTGTCGCGAATATCGAACCAGCGAATCGACCGATCCATATCGCAGGCCCTGAAGAGGCAAGTGGTAATCGACCTGCGACCCACCGGAAGCAGAGCTTCCCCAAATGATCATATCCAAATGGATTGCGCTCGGATTACGGAACGGAATCGACGCCGGTAGGGCGGGCTTGAGCCCGCCGGCCCGGATGTGGCGGTGAGCTTCGGAATTGAGCGATACTCAACACGCGAACAGGCGGGCTTAAGCCCGCCCTACGCGATTGCGGCACAACGTGTTACGGCCCAATTACGAAACGGAACCAGTAAGTCAGGCCTCGTCGGTTTTCCAATGGGGCTTCTCGGGCAACAGGGCTTCGAATTCGGCGATCCGTTCGGCCATGTAGGCACCGGCGTAGGTTCCGGCGAAGAAGCGGGGCAGGGCTTCCTTGAAGAGGCGTTCCCAGCTCGCGTCTTCCTGACCAGGGTCGATCGGGTAGAAGAGCACGCCCGCGCCTTCGGCCGCCTTGCGGTCGCCGGGGGCGTCGCCGATCATCAGAACATGGTCACGGGAATAGCGTTCAGGGCCGGCAGCAAGGTTCAGGTGCTCTTTCTTCGTGCCCTGTTCCTGACCGGCGATGACGTCCACCAGGCTGTCGATGCCGTGCTCTTTCCACTCCTTTTCCAGAGCGGCCAGCGGCGTGGCCGAGACGACCATCACGTCGGCCTTGCCCTGGAGATAATCCAGGCACTCGCGGACGAACGGGAAGGGGGGAACGTCGTGGACGATCTCGTCAACCGACCGGTTGACGGCAAGGCTCCACTCGTAAAGGTTTTTCAGCTCAGGGTCGCCGGTCTCTTCGACGAGCTTCTTGAGCGTGGGGTTGGCCAGCTTGGTTTCGCGCTCGAGCCAGGCGCGGGTGGCCGTGAGGGGCGGCGGCTCGAAGCCCCGCAGCTTCACCTCAGGCCGGTGGGCCAGCAGGTCGATGGTTTTGACGAGCCCGGGGAAGCGGTTCATGCCCCGGCCTTTGGAGTAAAGATTGACGAATTCCCAGGTTT
>CAZSQA010000087.1:0-3688 GCA_964608915.1 uncultured Isosphaeraceae bacterium | reverse complement strand
GCCTGTATCCCGGCCGTTCAGCAAGCCCTGGACGAGGGCAAAATCGGGATCACGACGGTTTACGAGATCAGCAAAGTCCCGCCAGATCAACAGCTCGAACTGCTTCAGTCCAGGCTCGCGGGCACCACTCGCGACGAACTGGCGGAAAAGCTCCGCCGACCCAAGGGGCAAGCCAAGGGCAAGCCCCAGGTTCGGACGAAGCGGATCGTTTGCCAGCTTCCTTCGGGCGTTTCCATCGTCGCGACCGGGCAAAAGCTCTCGCTCGACGAATTCGTCCTCGCTCTGGGCCAGGCCCAGAAGGCCGCCAAGTCGGCGCGGGCGGAAGGCCTGGACGCACGCACCTTCGCGGCCGTGATGTCCAGCAAGGCGAAAGTCAAAGCCGCAAACACTCCTCAGCTCTCGTCTTGATTCGAGGCAATGCATGGCTTGGCCAAGGTGGGATCCGCGTCGGATCCCCCTCGTTTGGCCCTTTCGAACGGAAAGGCATTCGACTTGGAAAACGAGATCTTTCTTCTGACAGTCATCGTCATCGCCGGGATCCTGATCGGAAAAGCCCAGAAACGGCATCCTAGCCAGGCTATGCCAGACGATCCCGAAGATCCCCTGGACCGGACGTTACTGCACTGGTCGGCCAAGGATCGATTCACCTTCCGCGACCTTCTCAACGGCGGAATTTGCATTACGGGCCGGTCAGGTTCCGGGAAAACCAGTTCTTCCGGTACCGAAATCGCCCTTGCGATCCTCATGTCCATGAAGTCAGGTGGCCTGATTCTGGCCGCCAAGCCGGAAGACCGGCACATGTGGCAGGCCATGTTCGACAAAGCGGGCCGGGGCGACGATTTGCTGGTCTTCGGCCCCGATACCCCGCTTCGATTCAATTTCCTGGCCTATGTCCTGGCGATGGGGGGCCAGACGCGGGACGTGACACGCTGCATCACGGTCATCGGCGAGACCCTCCGAGCCGCCGACACGAAGGGCGGCGAGAGTGCCGACTTCTGGGAGCGGGAACAGGAGCGGATGATCTATAACGCGGTCGAAACCGTCAAGCAGGCGGAAGGCTCGGTTTCGGCTCCGATGATCCAGAAGTTCATCAATTCCGCTCCGACCAGCCTGGAGCAGATCGCTTCGCCCCAGTGGCAGGCCGGTTATTGCAACCAGTGCCTGGCCAAGGCGTTCGCCAAGCCGAAATCGGCGATCGAAAGCCATGATTATCAACTTGCTACGGACTATTGGCTGTCGGAATTCCCCACGATGGCCGACAAAACCCGTTCGAGCATTCTGACGGGCGTGATGGGCATCCTGCACGTCTTCAACACCGGCGTGGTGCGGGAACTGGTCAGTACGACGACGAACGTCTCGCCGGATCAGATGATCGAGGGCAAATGGGTCCTGGTCGATATGGCTCCCGCCGAGTGGGGTGATTCGGGGGCCTTGATCGCCGCCGGTTGGAAATACCTGGTCCAGCGTCGCATCCTCCGCCGCAGGGCGGAGCCCGGCGACAACGTCGTCGTGATCTGGGCCGATGAATACGCCCAATTCGCCAACAGCTACGACGCTCAGTATCTGTCGCAATGCCGCAGTCATCTGGGCTGCCTGGTCGTTCTGACGCAATCCCTTCACAGCTATTACATGAGCATGAAGGGCGAGTCGGGCAAGCATCAGGCGGACGCGTTACTGACCAACTTCTCGACCAAGATCTGGCACGCCCTGGGCGATACGGCCACGGCGGAATGGGCCTCGGGCTTGATCGGCAAGGGTCGAGAGATCTTCGTGAGCACTTCGATGGCCCCTCGCGAAGACGTTTACGACGAATTGATGGGCCGAACCAAGGTTTCGTCGAGTGCATCCGAGCATTACGAGGCCATTCTCAAGCCGAACGTGCTCATGAACGGCCTGCGAACCGGCGGACGAGCCAACAAACGGATCTGCGACGCCATAGTGATGCGATCGGGCGAAGCCTTCGCCAACGGCCAGAACTGGCTTTGGCGTGAATTCCGCCAAGGGCTTTGATTTTCGGAACCCTCAGAATCGAAAGGTGGCTTCGATGAACTCATCGTCTCAGAACAGAAACGACGCTCGATTGGAGCAAGCGGCGGTCGTCAACGTCCTTCTGCTCCTGGTTCACGCACACGCGACCAGCGTGGCGATCTTCCTGAGGAGGGATTTCGGCAAAGAGGCATTGGCCGCGAATTCGCTCGTCGCCATGTTCATCCTCTTCGTCATGGCGACCCAAGATCCTGTTTTCATGACCTATCTGGGCCTTTTTCTGGCGATGCAAATCTATCGCCGCATCGAGACGTTCCGAAAGGCCTGGCGAGGCGAGATCTGGCACAGCCTTTATCCAGGCTATCCCTATATCGCCTTGAAATGCCGGAACGTCACGGATGAGCGGAAGGCTGTCCAGGTGGCCGAACCGTCGATCTGCGTGCTGGTCGGACTGGCATTTCTTCCGATCAGCGAACTTCTGGGGCTTTACATCATGCTCGCCGGTGTGAGCCTCGTCCTTCGAAACGGCGTCAACGATTTGCTGGACCGCAAACGCATCCAACAGATGTACGACGCCCGATGCGAGCATGAGTGGTATTCCAACCAAACGAGGAGATGATCCATGTCCGAAGAACAACCGCAAAACCCGAGTATTCTCCAGAAAATGATGGACAAGCGTGCCGAATGGGCGGCGGAACAGCCCTCCTTCTCGGCCGAGATCAAAGCCATTGCCCGTGAGGGCATCAAGGACGTACGAAGCACGGTCAACGAAGTCTTTTTCGAGAGCCCGGAACTTGGCGGCGAGCCTGGGACGCCGCTCAACCCGACGCCGCAGATGATCACCCAGGACCTGGGTACCGTCAGCAGCGGATATCAGGACATGCTGAACTCTTACGCGTCCCGATCCAACGAGATGGAACAGGAGCCCGAGAAAGGACAGGAACGATGACGCCAATCGAATTCGAATCGACGGTTCTCGATTCCCGGCTCGATCGGATCGAAGCCATGCTCAAAACGCTCGTGGACGGTCAGACCATCCGCGATTGGTATTCGGTCGAGGAATTCGCCCGACTCGTCAACCGTGCCGAATTCACCTGCCGCGAATGGTGCCGCCTCGGGCGAATCGCAGCTCAGAAAAAAGGCAGTGGCCGGGGGCGGCATGCCTCATGGGTCATTTCTCACGACGAACTGCTGAGGTTCAGGAAAGAGGGCCTCCGGCCACTCCGGCTTCCGCCCTATGCGTAAACGAACGCATTACGTCGTGAGAGCAATAGCTTACGCCTCTTACGCCACCAGGTCGTAAAGGCGGTCAGTTCGGATTCCTGGCGTTCGAAAACCTCTTCGGCCATGGCCAACGAAAAAGCCGTGTCCCAGGTGGGCGTGGATGGTCTGCGCTCAAAAAACCGCCAGGAATCTTGGTCCTTCGGTGTTTGGAGGAATCCGTCGATGTCCGATCAATCGCAAACGACACTCCATCCGAGTGGGGTTACGCCTCCTCAGGGTGGCTTACTCAGCAAAATCGGTTGGGAATGGTGGATGACCTGCGGTGTCATCACCGGGCTTTTGCTCACCGCAATCGTATCTCAGTATTTCCTGAAATACGATCCGGAGCGTCGGAAAGCCTGGAGAACGGTCGAACCTCACTTGGTGGAGACCGCGAAAGCCACGGAAGACGCACAAGATCCTTCCGTGAAAATCGTCA
>CAZSQA010000086.1:1551-5546 GCA_964608915.1 uncultured Isosphaeraceae bacterium | reverse complement strand
GATACCGTCTTTCTCCTTTACGTTCGCCATAGTGCTCAGGGGACGATCGAGCCTGACAACGAGAATCGAATCTGACGCTCGCAACGAACGCCCTCGCAACATTTTCCGCACTCACACTTCACTTGCCCGGCGGAGGCGGTGGCGATCCCAACACGCAAGTCCGCCGGAGCCGGGCGGTTTTCAGTTTTCCGCGAACGGATCGACCTCACCGATCGTAATCGAGGTCACGACCGTCATCGCCTCGGATTCCTCCGCGATTCCCGGCGGTCGCTCACGCACCCACTGGACCAGTTGCCTGCCGATGTGCGTCGCCAGCGGGATCAGATTGCGGCCTTCGATCCGGACTTCGGTCACCACGCTGCCGTGGAACCGGACGACCAGAACCGGGCCTTCGCCCGAGGTTTTTCCCGCTTCGAAATAGATCCGTTCGAAGCCGTTGTTGGCGTAACCGTTGGGCAGCATGTCACCGCCCAGGAAGAATATCGTCGGCACCGGGCGAGACGAGAGCCGCGAAAACGCCACATACGGATCGTTCGATCGAGGCAGTGGCGAGAGCATTTCCCAAGCGGTGGTCTCTTCGAGCGGGTCGGGTTCCTGGCTTTCGGCGATCGGGCGATTCGGTTCAGGACGGGCTCGCTGCGAATCGCCGCTTTTTGTGCCGACGTCAAGGATTTGCTTAAGTCGCGGGGCCGAGTCCGGACTTACCTCGGTTCGAACTTCGGCAGCCGGATCCGCCGACGGCGGATCCGTGCCCTCGCTGGCCGGCCGCTTGCGGGCGACCGATCCGAGCAGATCCTGAAGGCTGAAGCCCTTGGCCGATTGGACGACATCTCCCTCTTCAACGCCCATAGCCGTCCCTTTCCTCTCTTATGTGTCTCAGCCGGTCGGCGAACGACCGCTGTTCCAGATGCTGCTTCGATTGCCGGACCGATGTGTCGTTCGTCCGCGAATATCGCCGCCGGATCGCCGCGACCGGCAGTTCCCACGCCGCCCGCAGCCGGTCTCCCAGCCGCCACCGCCGCTCCTCCAGTCGCTGTTTCCGGCGGTGCGTGTCCCGCTGTGCGACCTCACGCCGCTTTCGCTCCGATTCCTCCGATTGCGATTTCCCGGGCAGCGGGGGCATCAGGTCGAGGGCCAGTTTCTTCTGGCTGCTGTCCCGGATCGCGTCACGGACCGTGGACTTGTCGTCCGTAAACAGGCTCACTTTCTGGCGTGCACGGGTCGCCGAGACATACATTTGCTCCGCGTTCGTCGCACCCTGGCTCATCGACGACATGCCCAAAATGACATGCTGGACCGTGCGGCCCTGGCTGCCGAACGAGGTCTCGACGAAACCGTGCCGGAAATGGCCCGCGTCTTTGGCGACCGTCCAACCGTTCTCGAGGCGGATGTTCCCTCGATCGTCGAAGCCGCTCACCGTATGGAAATCGCCGTTGCGGAGCACATGTTCGCCATCGGATGATTTCACCGTCGCGGTGAATCGGATGACGTCGCCCTCGGTCAGTGCGATCGATTCGGGCCGATAGACCGAAAAACGGGCGGCCTGGTCGAGCGGAACCTGCGAAGGGTCCATGATCGTGAGCCGTTCGCCTTTCTTGAAACCCTCGGCGTTCTGATGAAATTGAATGACATCGCCGGGTCGATAAGTCGCTGCGATTCCCCGTTCGGCTTCGGTGGCGTTCACCGAGACCAGGCGAACGAATTGGCGATCGTCAGAGCCGAGTTGCCTTTTTTCCCGGAGTGCTTCGCGTAGATATGCCGTGATCGCAGCCCCTTCGGCATGGGTCGGGCTCACGATCAACGCCCGCTCATGGGGCTTCAATTTCGTGTACTGCTCCGTCGATTTCAGGTACTCATCCGCCATCTGCTTGAGCCGTTCGTCGTCGTCCGTGATCTCATGCACCCAGCCCTTCCGGTCGAGAATTTCGAACCCCTCCGACGGCTTGCCTTCCGAAAGAGCTTTTGCCGCCAAGCGATAATCGTCGTCCTGCTGCCGGAGGATTTCAGTCAGGCGGAACGGCCGGACATGGCCGTAAGACTTCAAGAGTCGCATGAACGCACCTCGACCGACCGAGCCGTGCTGCTGCGGGTCGCCCATGACGATCAGTTTCAGGTTGAGCCGTTCGGCGGCATCGATGAGTTTCACGGCGTCGGCATGCCCCATCATGCTCGCTTCGTCGATGACGACGCGACCGTCCCTCGCCTCCTCTTGCATTTTTTCGTCGATCAGGAACCGTGCGAGCGTATGGGCATCGAACCCGTCATGCCTGAGAACCTTCACTGCCGAAGATGTCGTACCAAGATATGTCACGTCCTGTTCGGCCAGTTTCGCACCTTCGTCGAACTTGCGGAGCATCGACGATTTGCCCGCTCCCGCCGGGCCTTCGATGAGGTTGACCCGGTTCGTGCTCTGAAGCAGACCCATTACGGCCTGCCACTGGCCGTCGTTGAGATGTCCACGTTCCAGATCATCAGAAAGCCTGATCGGGGCGACGCTGCCCCGTCCGTTCGCTGCGAAGGCCGCCATTTCGGCCTCTTCTTTCTGGATCGCCCGGGTCGTGACCAGCGTGTCACCTGCGGATTTCGCCAGGATCAGGCCCCGCTTCTTCAGTTCGTCGCCCACCTCCTGAGGGCTCGCCGCACCGAGGGTCCGCTCGAGTGCCGTCGTCATCAGCGTTTCCAGCCGGACACAGGATTCCCGCTCGAAATGATGGTCGAGTGCAAATGTCACCGCCTGTTCGGCGGTGCGTTCGGGCCGGGCGTTTTCCATCGCCCTCGCCCGGCGGATCGTTTCGGCAATCGCCTCACCTTCTCCAGGCTCAATGCGGCTGTTCCAATACTCGCGGATTTCCTCGAGCGTCAGGTCATCCCGCTTCGTCCTGCGGCTGGTCGCACCGAGCTGATCGCGGGCGACCGTCGACAGGCGATCTGGTGCCGAATCGCCGCTTTTTTCCCGCATCGCTTCGAGGATTTCGGCCTCGGTGCGGTCGACTTCCGCCGACCTGCGGGAAAACAGCTCGATCACTTCATCAGGAATACCCTTGATGTCCCAGCTGTAATACTTCGCACCGGCATTCCCGTCGTTTTTCCACTTCGTTTCGACTTCGTAGCCAAGCGATGTCATTTCGTCGGCCAGGAGCGAATCGAACAGCCGGTCGAAGAATTTGCGACGATCCATGATCGGACGGAATTTCACGGCCTTCCATTTGTCCTCGATTTCATCGTATGTGACGTTCGCGACGACACCATGAATATGCCTGTCCCAGTCCGGCATGATTCGCCAGGGGTGATCCTGCGGCATTTTCGGATCTTCGACCGGGCGGGTTTCGGCATGCTCGACCGCGTACCAGATCAGGTTACCGGTCACCCGGTCGTCGTATTCCCCGCCGGATCGGACGCGGGTCGTCGCGAATTCTTCGAGCGATGCCATCGCCCCGCGAAAGGCTCGCCAGATCGCATCATGCACCCGCTCGTCACCCATTTCCAGAACGGTCGTGACGCCCTTCGGCACCGAGGCCGTGACGTCCCAGGCCGGAATGCGATTCGAAATCAGTTTCGCCGTGAGCTGTTGGCCCGTGTTCGGATCGAGTCCGTTCATCAGCCGGGCGAATTGGTTCTGGTCCGGCTCGCCGGACAGGCCGAGCATGGTCGCGGCCTTGCCGCCCCATTCGCAATGCAGACCGGCATTGCCGTGGTAGTATCCGCCATCGGTTTTGGCGAAGTAATCCACGGCTCGTGCGGCACTGGCGATCGGCTTGAAACGGAGCATCGAACGGCCCCCAGGAGGAACGAAATCTGGTGGTATCATAGGAGCGAAAAACACTAGATCAAGCGGGTTCTCGGGAAATTGAATTTCACGTTATATTTATCAGTCTGATGCCCTTCGCAGAGCCAAGGGGGAAAACGGCCGGAAATTTCACCGTGAAATCGGGGCAGATCCGAAGGCGATCGAGGGCGGATTCAGTCGCTCGACTGAGTGCGATTTCACCGTGAAA
>CAZSQA010000086.1:0-1451 GCA_964608915.1 uncultured Isosphaeraceae bacterium | reverse complement strand
AGTTCCAGCAGATGACGCAGCGACCGGCCCAGCCGGTCCAGCCGCCAGACGACGACCGTGTCGCCAGGGCGAAGTTGCTCCTGGAGCCGTTTCAATCCGTCCCGGTCCCACTTCCCGCCGCTGGCCGTGTCCTCGACGATCCGTTCGCATCCTGCTTTCTGAAGTGCGTCACGTTGCAGGTCGAGATTCTGGTCTCCGGTCGAGACGCGGGCGTAACCGATTTGCATGGGGATACCTCAAATTGTGGGAAATGGTCTAACAACTCGTGCCGAAGGCTTTCAAGTGGACATTGATTTCTTACCTGAGTTTCCGGACGCCGGGAAGCCTGAAATTGTCCCATAGCCTGTGAGACGACTTCCTGGTCAAGAATTCGACCGTTTGATTGACGCTCATTCGTGCGGCACATGGATTCGTATCCGCCATGCGATTCATAGTTGCCATAATCCACAATCTATGACAGATTGATTCCATTACGGCAATGATTCGAAATGAGGCCATTTATGGAGCCGATCCGGGGCAAGGTATCCGCGTCAGGACGCATCGTCCTGCCGTCCGAACTTCGCAAGTCATTCGGGATCGAGGACGGCACGGAAGTCCTCTTCAGCCGCACCGAGTACGGCATCCAGATCACGCCGGTCCATTTTGCGATCCGTCGTGCCCAGGAACTCTGTGCGAAGTTCATCACACTGTCCCCGACTCCCGATTCAGAATCCGAACACGAAATGACGGAGACCGAATAAGATGAAACTCTGCTCGCTCGACGCGTCCGCGATCCTCGCCTTGCTCTTTCGCCGACCTGGTCATGAAACGGTCATGCATCGCCTGGCGGATTCGATCGTTTCCGCCGTCACGCTCTCCGAAGTCATCGCTTCGCTGATCGAGACCGGGGCGAGCCTCGACGAGGCTCGATCGATCGTGTCAGCCCTGCCGATCGAAATCGCCCCCTTCTCCTACGAACAGGCCGAATTCTCCGCCAGCTTGCGGCGGCTCGCCGAATCCCACGGCATTTCGTTCGGTGGCGTGGCCTGCATCTCCCTGGCGAAATCCCGTGGCATTCCCGTACTGACGACGATGTGCGATTTGCCCGAGGCCGATTTCGGAGCCCGTTTCGAAACCGTCGGATAACCTGGAGGAATTCATGTTCGGAACATTTCACGCGACGCTCGAAGCCACCGATTCGGATCTGGGACGAGCACGCTCGTACCGGATCGAAGCGGGCGAAGACCTCTTCGGCGTCTGGCTCGTCGACGTCACCTATGGCCGCATCGGAGCCCGTGGCCGAACTGTACGATACGTCGCGTCCGACCGGGACGAAGCCCGGCGGATCGTACGACGCTCGTTCCAGCGTCGCCGGACCGCCAGAAAACGCATCGGCGTGAGCTACCGGATTCGGGAGCTTTCCGACCCGGGCCGATGGCTCGGATTGAGCCTCGATGCGGAAAAGTAATATC
>CAZSQA010000085.1:0-5812 GCA_964608915.1 uncultured Isosphaeraceae bacterium | reverse complement strand
ATGGCGATCGTGCCGCTGTTCAGGCTGTTGGTCGGGCCGAAGCTGGTCAGGTCCTGCCAGATCGGTCCGCGAACGTCGTCGGTCAGGAAGTTGGTCGTCTTGAAGACGCCGCCCGTGCCCGAGCCGATGAAGACCGTGTTGCCCGAAGGGTCGCTGGGGTCGACGGCGATCGTCGAAACCCGGCCGGCACCGCTGTTGGCCGTCGTGCCGCCAAGTTGCGGATTGTTGGCCGAGGCCGGCTGGGTGCCGTTGTTGATGCCCGCAGGACCGACGGCCACCCACTGGTCGGCGGAAAGGGGATTGTCCGGCGACATGGTGAAGACGCGGAAGTCGAGCGTGCTGCGGTCCGCGACCGGTTCGCCCAGGCCAGTACCTAGAATACGCTTCCCAAGATTCAGAGAAAGCGAATTGATTCGCCCTGTAGAAGGACCAGCGTTTTCGATCTCTAAATACCAATTCCCCTGTGCATTATTGCCAAGGAGATTGTTAAGAAGAGATCCAATCGGACGATATCGCCCCATAAATGGTGCACCACCATTTTGAATCGGGGTATATGCGGTATCGTCAAAAACCGTATCGGAGAAGTTGGCACCTGTACCAGCTTGGCCGACACCCGTGAACAAGAGTGTCCGCGATCCATTCGGAGCGACCAGATAGCCGGTAAGGTCGAGGTCACGTGGGAAGGTGACGTTGATCTTAGCCGTTGAGAACGTGTCCATCAGGAAACTGTCAGGCACGTTCAAAAGGTACCTAGTGACACTTGGTACATAGTCACCAGGACATAGATCCAAAATATCCGGAGTCGCGGCAGGGATGTCAACCGATTGATTCGCGAAGTAAGACATCGGAATCACCGGGCCGTTCGGCGACTCGCCACGCAGCACATAAAGACCGGCATTGCGGTTCGAGTCCATCAGCACGCCGGTGCTGGACGCGATATCGGCACCCAGGACGATCGAATACTGGCCCGAGAGCCGCTGATTCGGGAACGTGATCCGGTACGTCCGCGGGAAGGCCGCGTTCGGGTCGGTGCCGTTCGGGTTCGGCGTGATCGTGAAGCCGGAGGTGATCAGCCCCGCGGGGCCCCGCATCTCGATGATGTCGGCGACGGTGAACGTGGCCGGATCCATGTCGCGGTCGAAGACCACGTCCACGAACTGGGCCATGTTGTTCAGATTGTCCGTGCTGGCGTTGAGGGCCAGCAGCTCGCCGGTCGAAGTCTTGGGATAGATCGTCGCGACGCCGGTGTTCGGGTCGAAATAGCCCAGGTTCGAATTCACCACGTAAGGCCCGCTGATGATCAGCGGCAGCGTGGCGTTGTCGTAGGGCGGCGCGCCGGGATCGAGCGGGTTGAGCGTCGCGGGCGTGGCATAACCCGTGGAAACGCCGGTGAAACGGTCAGGGATGTTGTCCTGATCCATCAGGTTGCCGAGCTTCACGACACCGCCGGCATCGACCGTGCGGATGTTGTCGCGAATGTTGGCCGCGCCGACTTCGTAACTGTACGTACCCACGTCGTACTGAGCCGTGAACTGGGCGAAGAACTGCGTCGCGCCGAAGGCCGTGACCGAGGCCGGAACTGGCGTGACGGCGTTGATCGGCACCGTCGACTTGTTGCCGTCGACATCCGTGTAGACCAGGACGATCGAACCCGGCGTCACCGAGGCCGCATTCACAGGCCGGTCGAACGTGAACGTGAAGCCGTTGACGCCCTGCACGCCCGCGGCATCGAACGTGTTGTTGAACGTGGCGTTACCGGCGTTCCACGAGCGCACCTGGCCCATCGTGCTTTCGATCACGCGGGGGCCGGCCGAGACGTACAGACGGCCGATGCCGATATTGCCCCGGATCAGGGCGACGTTGGCCCCGGCGAAGTCATCGGTCGAATAGCCGGCATTGACGTTGAAGCTCCAGGCCGGGAAGATCGCACCGGCATAAGCCTGGATGCTCGACCGGATGCCGAAGCCCCAGAAGGCGTCGCGCACCGGGTTGGCCGTGCCCTGGTTGTCCGGAATCGGAATGTCCAGAACCGTTTCGCCGGTGACGAGGTTCGTCGGATTCGCTTCGAGGTTGGCCGTCGTCGAGGCCGACCACGTGGCACCGCCGTCGATCGACGTCTGCACGCTGTTGGTGACGCGGATCTTGGCCGGGTCATAGCGGCTGTCCAGATAGCTCAGAGCCACCGTGCCGGTCGTCTGGTCGACCGTGATCGACGGCATGAACTGCGGCCGGCCGCCACGCGGCGTCACGCCCGATCCGTTGCGGCTCACAGGGCTGAACGGGTTCGGTTCGTACTGCGAACCCGAATAGCCGTCGGCATTGCCGGCGTCGTCGTTGACGATCGCCCGGCTCGACCACGTGGCACCGCCGTCATCCGAAAACTGGATGTAAACGTCGGTGTTGTCGTCGTTATTGCCGGTGATGTTGATTTCCCGGCTGGTGTAGGAGACGTAAATCCGGCCCTTGTGCGGGCTGAACGAGCCAAGCGTCGCATCGACGGCCACGACCGGAGCCGCGCCGATGCCTTCGCCTGTGATGTTCGTCTGTCCCGGATATTGCCCCTGGGCATTGGCCCCGATCAGGGCCGTGTTCGTGAGCGTAATGTTGCCCGTCGCGGCCGTCAGCGTGTTGCCGGCGACGTTGATCGTCCGGGCGAGGATCGCCGTCGGAGTCGGGCTGCCGCTCTGGCTGTTGTAACGGTCATAAACGACGGTCACGCGGCCAGGGTTGGCACCGCCGCCAGCGCCGACGGCCAGCCGGGCGATCGGCATGGAAGGCGCGCCAGGGAGACCGCCGCTGACGTTGAATTCGGTGCCGAAGGTGGCGCCGCCATCGTTCGATGCGACCATCCGTACCGAGAACGGGTTATAAGGGCTCGGCGGCTGAGCCAGAGGCGTTTCCGTGATGTAGGCGACGTAAACGTTGCCCGAGGTCGGGTCGTTCTGCGTCTGCCCCGTCACCGGGTCGGTGAAGGTCGCCGGGTTGGTGTTCACCACGACGAACGGCTTGAGCCGGGCCGGCTGTTGCGACTGATCCGGCGTGGTGATCGTCCGGTTCCACTGATAAAGCGTCTGCGTGCTGATCGTGCCGCCCGCCGCGTTGAACTTGCGCATCTGCAGCAAGCCGGCGTTACCGCCCGAGTTGATCTGCGACTGGGTGACGTAAATGTCGCCGTTGCGGTCAATGGCGGCCGAAATGTCCTGAACCCGCATCAGGGGCGGGTTGTCGGTCACCGTCGGGTCGAACTGAGCCGCCGGCAGGGCCAGTTGCGTCCAGGTCTGGCCGCCGTTCTGGGTCACGAAACCGATGACCCGCTGCGGCTGGAGAACCGTGGAGCCGAACAGGGGGACGTTGTTGAGCTGGGCGACGACGACCTGGTGATCCGGATTGAGCGGGTCGATGCTCAGGATCGGGCTCGACATGTTCGTCGAGGGCTCGCCGGCGTTGATCGACCCGATCTGGTTCGACACGATGCCGTTGGCCCCGACGGTGATCGTCGGGCTATAGACGTTGGTCACGCCCTGGAACGGGAAAGTCTGGGTAACCGGGTCGAACAGGGTCTGCAGTTCGCTGGGCTTCAGCGGCGCGGGCAGCGTGGCCATCAGCTCACGCAATTCGAGCGATTCGGCCTGAATCGACTCGAGACGGACCCTGCGCCGTGTGCGCTCGGCCCCGACGGTTTTCATACGATTGCGGCGTTCCCTCGCGCGGATCCGTGACCAGCCCTTCGCCCCTTGAGGCTCCCCACCATTCGGTTCCAAGCGCATTTTGATGACCTCGTCGTTGTTAAGCCGCATGACTTCGCGATGCTTTCGAGCCCTCTGGCCACCCGAACGATCCGTGATCCGGACCCTCCGCCGCCAGGAACCCGCATTCCGGAACCGCATCCCGACCTACGCCCCGTAAGTCGCGACCGTCCCGAAATGAACATGGCTTACTAGCCCTACCATGAAAGCGCAAGGGGTCGATGTCAAGATAATCAGAGTCGCCCGCAGATTACGCGATCCGGATAACCGTCATAGATTGCGGGAGGTTCCCAGGAACCGTGACCATCCGACTCAAGACACACCGTCCCGACTCATGAAGCTCCACCGGTTGCCTGTTCGTCGTGGAAATGAGATCGTGCCCTGACCGCCCCCGGGCCCCCTTCCCTCATCCTTCGGAAAGGCCATGAACGCCAGCCGTGTCGCTTCGGACCCCGCCGAAGCCGCGGCCACCACCCACGGTTGCCCGCAACCGATCATGACTGCATGCACTCATGCAATGCCGCCATTTTATGACCGTATCTTCCCACGCGTCAAGATTGACGTAAAGGTTTCATTCGGAAAAGTCATCGAACCGGACCGAACTTGCCCCGGTCACGTCCGCCCGGTTCGCCCACGCCCCGGCCGTGACATCGCCAGCGCCGCAACCGCCCCGATCCCGGCCAGAACGTACGTCGAAGGCTCAGGTACGCCGATCGCGATGCCGTAAGGTGCCTCCAGACCCCTCGGCGCGAAATCCGGCACGTACTCGTCCGCCGTGTCGAACATGCTGACGCTGTCGGTGGTTTTGTTCACGGCGTAAAGGTTACCCTTCTCATCCGACGCCAGCCCGATCGGCGACCGCAGAGATTCGGTCAACGTTTTCTGGAAATTCCCCCTGAGGTCATATTCGTTGACCTGGTCTTTGTCCGTGTTCGAAACGTACAGCCGGCCGTCCGGCGTGATCGCCAGACCCACCGGGTTCTTGCCCTCGGACAAACCGAACCCGTCGACGTACTTGCCTTCCGAATCGTAACGCGTAATCCGGCTCGATCCGTAGTTCGCGACATACAGAAGACCTTCGCGGTCGAACGCGATCCCGTAAGGGCGGTCGATATTCTCCTTAATCTCGAACACGGGTTTCCCGTCACGATCGAAAACGGTCACCGAGCCGGTCGCCGATTCGTCGCCGTGATTCGAGACGAAAAGCCTGTCCGTCCTGTCCATCGCCAGAAAATACGACTGCTGCAACCCTGTGTCGTAATCGCTTGCCGCATTGCCTTCCGAGTCATATCGATAAATCCTGCCGCCCGTGGCATCGCTCACGTAAACGTCGCCCCTCGAATCGACGGCAAGGCCGTAAGGCTCGTAGCTCTTCACATCGATGGATCCCAGTGAACTTCCGTCCATAGCGAACCGGTCGACGCGATTCGATGCCGGGTTCGAAACGTACATCACTTCCAGAGCAAACGCCGGTTTCGGAAGGGCCGCGAACGCCGGAACCAGAGTCAGTGCGATCAGCCAGGAATGCAGAAGCCGTATCGGACTCCGGACGAACGATCGATCATGATGCATGGATTGCGGTTCCGAAAGACTCAGGTGCGATCCGGGTTTCAGGCCTGAACCGTCAGGCGGTACATCGAGGCCGAAGCCAGTTCGGCTCCGATGGCACATACTCACTCGCTCACTCGAAGATGATTTGCCGAATTTCCACGGCGTCTGCGCCGGACGGTGCACGCTCCCAGTACCGAACCGGCCAGGACCGCCATCACGTAAGTCGAAGGCTCGGGCACGCCGATGGCGATGCCGTAAGGCCCGGTAAGACCCGCCGTCTGGAAGCCCGGCACATACGTGCTGCCCGCCGTGTATTTGGAAACCTCCTTACTCGCTTCGTTCACGGCATAGAGATTCCCGTTCGTGTCGAACGCCAGATCCGTCGGATCGTCCAGACCAGCGGTGATCGTCGAGATCAGCGTGCCCGCAAGGTCATACTTCAGGATCGTATGGTCGTAATAATTCGTGACGTACAGGAAATTGTCGGACGAGACCGCAAGGCCGCGCGGATTCGT
>CAZSQA010000084.1:0-6336 GCA_964608915.1 uncultured Isosphaeraceae bacterium | reverse complement strand
TGCCCGCAGACCACCACCGCGACTCGACGACCGAAAACGGACAGACGGACATGCAGGCTCCCGAAAAATTCGAAGTGACGACGAACAGCCTCTGAACCCGTTCGATCATACCGATACGGACATTCTAACCGAATGTGTACAAAAGATCAATATCCGGGATGACCCGTCGCTCACCGATTTCGATTACTAATCGATCGGTTTACCGTGCTGGACATCCGTTGATGATGAGTTATACTGACTGTAACGCGTGCCCGTCATCGGGCGAAGTGAGGTGTTCGTTCCAATTCGGACATTCGCGGCGGCACCACGTGACATTGTCTTTGTCGTTTCGGGCAAACGGTTATGAGCACTCCCAGATGGCACTTCTCGCCCCGCAGGCCTGGTACGAAAGCCAGAAACTCGGACAGCCACAAGTTTTTCCGTTCTGACGCTGTCGAAGACATAGCGGATTCGATCGTACGAGAAGGGATCCAGAATTCGCTCGATGCCGATTGCGGTGACGATCCTCAGAACAGAAAACGCGTATCCGTTCGAATCTCGTTCGGCGAGTGCGCTTGGGAAAATGCAGCCGAGTTCTTCCCCGGCCTGTTCGAGCATCTTCATGCCATGGGCGAGAAGATACCGCATCCCCCACACCCGGGCGAACCAGTCAGGTATTTGGTATTCGAAGATTTCGAAACCACTGGCTTGCGGGGAGATCCATGGGAATGGGACCCTCAGGACGACCGGAACGCGTTTTTCAATTTCTTCCGTGCGGAAGGGATCACCAGCAAGGAAGGGAATCAGCGGGGACGGCATGGTGTCGGAAAAACGGTCTTTTCTTCCGCCAGTCGATCCAACTCGATTCTGGGTCTGACGCACACAGCCGAGAGGGGCCCATTTCTTATGGGTTCGTCGACTCTTGCTGTACATAAGCTCGACCAGGTATCGTTCGATCCTGATGGCTGGTTCGGAATCGACGAACGGATCGACAACGATCCGTTCGTCGTGCCGGTTGCCGACAGACAAGTGCTGAAACGTTTCGCAGATTCGTTCGGTCTAAGGCGCGGCAAGAACCCTGGGCTTTCGATTGTCGTTCCCTGGGTCGACGAATCCATCAATCCGGAAAATGTGGTTTACGCCGTTGCGAAGGGCTTTTTCTGGCCGATTCTGTCGAACCGGCTCCAGGTTCGTGTCGAGTTTTTCGACGGTTCGTTCGAAGTGATCAACGCCTCGACATTCGGTGACCTGCTGGAGAAGATAAGCAACCGGAATCTCGCCTTTTCGAACGATCTCAAAGCCACTGTCGATCTGGCGATATGGGCCCAGTCTCAGCAGCGATCGGCAACCATTCCCCTGGCTGATGCGCCGGAATCAGGCCGCGTCCCCTGCTGGGAAAATAGCCTTCTCCCAGATGACCTTAAAGAGAATCTTCGCAATTCGCTCAACGAAGGCGAGACTATTGCTCTCCGCTTTCAGATCAGAGTCGGAAGAAAGAAAACAAAGCGTTCGGAAGTCCCCCTTGAGTCTTTCGACATCTTTCTGAAACAGGATCCCGCCTGCGCATCCGGCAGCATACGATTCGTGCGAGACGGATTGATGATTCCGGGCGTCAAGTCTCGGCCATACCCAAATCATCGCGCCCTTGTGATCGCCGAAACCCGGGAAGGATCAAGTCTGCTAGCCCAGTTTCTGGGCGATGCGGAGAATCCGGCTCATACCGAATGGCAGGAATCATATGTTCACGACAAATATCTCTACCCGAAAGACACGCTTCGCTACGTGACCCAATCCGTTCCGAACCTGCTCAAAACTTTGTACGAGCAGAAGAAAGAAGGGGACCGGACCTTGTGGCTCGATATGTTCGGTTTGCCCCAACCGAACGAACTCGCTCCACGCCGTAAAGCACCGGCGAAGTCAGCGAAGGACGGGACGAGATCCGAACCGGCCAATCTTGACGTAACGCCTAAACGTGCAAGGCGATACTCACTGCAGAAAATCAAAAACGGTTTCGCCATTGGATCGCCCGGCGAAGGCGTCGAACCGCCGAAGACGATCGATGTGCGCATGGCATACGATTCGCGTCGAGGCAATCCGTTCAAGAAATATCAGAAAGAGGATTTCGACCTGGCTTCGAAATCGATTCGAGTCAATACCGAAGGCGCGGCCGTCAAATCGAAATCCGAAAATCATCTCGTCGTGGAAATCCTGAACGAGAAATTCCTGATCGAAGTGAGCGGATTCGATCCGAATCGAGATCTCAGGATCGAAGCACGAGCCGATTCGGAAGAACAGGAGGCTGAAGATGCCGAGGACATTTAATTATACCGGCCGGCGCAAGATCCTGCGCGAGCACGTCACGATCCGAATCGTAGAGAAGGACGGTTCGCTTGGTTTTACGGCGGATCTACGGCTAAAAAGCTACAATTTCCCGTCCGATGCCTATGTCTATCTCGAAGCTTATCGAGGTATTACGGCATGGAAACGCTACGATTTCGACCGCGTTGGGTTGATCGATTCGAAAGACGTTCGATCACTTGACGAATTTGGCCGTCCCGAAGGAATTCTCTTTCGAGTCAAAGTCTCGGCGACTGGCGAACATCAGGGACAGCTTCTCGGCGAAGCAGACGGAATCCGGCCTGAACGATCCGACGATACAAAGTTACCGGTATCAGGGCTCATCGAAATTGCAGCGAAAGACCTCGGTGGGGAACCGTGGCGACTGGAGTTTCCCGACTCTGGTTTAGGTGTACCTATTCTCTACCTGAACGATCGACTGGAACATTGGCAGGTTATCGCAATTCAGCCTGAATTCCGCCAGTGGACAGCCGCGAGCGTACTTCGGCAAATATTGACTTGGATATTGATTATCGATGCGGATGTAGGTGAGGAAGACGACGAAGGAGGAGCAGAAGAAACGGATTGGCGGCAGCAATGGCTCAAAATGGCCGAATCTTTGCCCGGCATCGAAACGCACCCTGAACCACTTAAGGATGGAGAGGATCTGGTAGATCGCGCGGATATCTCGGACTGGATCGATAGAGCCGTCAGTGGCTTCGGGAAAAAGCACGGGCTGATGGACAGTCTGGCGAACCGGAAGAATCAGGAAACTCAGTCATGAAATTACATCGTTTGACCGAAACAGGAATTGCTCGATTCGCCGATTTTCTGGATCAAATAAGATCTGATCCGTCGATCGATACGCCAAAATGGCTGCTCACCGACGAGGAATCTTCAGAATACGAAGCCAATGTAGAAGTTAGCGAACGGGATTTTTCGGACCGTCTCGCTGCTGCCATCTATCTCGACGAACTGTTCACCAAGGCGCAACTGAAAAATATCGATAAGAATGTCGGCCTCTGGAGCTGGCTAACCTTATTTTATTTTGATCAATTATGTCCGAAGGGTAAGAGTAGATCTGTTGCAGTGACACTGAGCTATATTCCGACCATCGATTCGCAACGAAGAATTTACAGACATTTACTGCTGGGGCCATGGATGATGCTGAGACTCCATGCCGATGATCCAGAACGCCTTCGTGCTCTTCTATGTTCGAAAATCAACGTGGCGACATCGGAAACTTATCGATTGTTCATAGAAATTCCATCAATCGTTACATCAAGTGCTGCTGTAGAAGCCGCCAACAAACTGTATTACAATGCAGATACTGGGAAGTTAAAAAGAGGTGCAGGATCAAAAGAACGTGGAGGTTGCCGAAGACTGATCGATTTTCTCAATCAGATAGACTGCACATACGATCTACATCAATTAAATTTAGACACTCTAATGCAGATGATACCAAATGAATTCCGGCTTTTTATGCCCAAACAACAAGAGTTTCTTTTCGACAAATGAAGAAATGGCGATAGAAACGATTCTACCGCATCATGGCTTCGATTTTATCCCTCGATTCCCGCCCATTCACCGCCGCCACTGCTCTTCGATCTTCGCCATGATGCTGCGGAAGTGCTCGGCGATCCGGCGCGCTTCGTAGGCGTTGTTTACTTCCTCGATGAGAAAGAAATCGCCCCCAGCAGGTTCGCCGTCGTAGTAGGCGGCCGTCTTTTCGTACGCTTCGGCACGAGTATCGAGAGCGTCCAGAGTCTGCCCTAAGTCAATGTCCGAAAGTTCGATACGGATCATCTTCGACATCGCCGAGCCTCATGCTTTACCTGGTCGAATGTGACCTGGTCAGAAATACATGATCGCGATGATACTCGATCGCTTCCCGGTCGGGAAGGAACCTGTCGGGCAAATGGATCGGTTTGCCGGCGAACGCCTGAAAAACGGCTTCGTGAATGCCCGGCTCACGAAAAGATTCGGCCAGCCGGTCGGAAATGATCAGACGAAAGGAATCGTCCAAGCCGATCAGGCCCCGATCGAAGGCCCGGTCATGGATAGAGCAAAGGGCGAGCCCGTTGCGCGGGTCGGCCCGGCGGCGGACATCCACGCTCCAAGGCACGATATGGCTGGCGGTCAGAAGTTCCGGGAAATGCAATCGGCAGATCGTGCACCTGTCACCATAGCTCGAAAGCACAGCCTTGCGGAAGAAGTCTTGAACCAGCCGAACACGCACGGTTCGCTCGGCGTTCGTGATTCGTATTTCATCGGATTCGATTTCGAAAGCATCGGGTTCCGCAGGGCGATGGATCGTTCGATCGTTCGCGCCGATCGATTCGAAAACTTGCTGGCTTTCGAAAGCGATGCGTTCCGGGTCGGCTTCGAATTCGTCCCACAGGGCGCGATCGCCCCGCCCGGCGTTTTTCAGCCCCTTAATGCCACGGCGCTGAAGCTCGGGATCGAAACTTGCAAAATTCGATAACTTCATCGCCACCGCGCTGGGCGTTCGGCCGAGGCGGCTAGCGCAGGTGATGACTTCGGGATTGCCCCGGTGCAGTTTGCCGAAGGGCAACCGGCAGTAGAGGGCGAAGACGGCCAGCAGTTCGTCGCGAGACCAGTGCGCCGACTTCATCGGGTGAATGCTCCGAACCGGCGTTTACGCGGTTTCGTTCGATCCGGGCCGCTCTCCGCCCCTCAATCCCGCAGCGCGTACCGGATGATGCAGTAAATGGCCTGGACGCCGTCTTTCCAGCCGATCTTCTTGCCCTCGGCATAGTCGCGGCCGTCGTAGGAAACGGGCATTTCGTAGATCCGGCAGCGGCGGGCAGGGCGGCCGTCCAGCGGCGGCACCTGAAAGCGCGCCACCTTGGCTGTGACTTCCGGCTCGAACCCGAACCGGTTCTGCTTCAGGTCGATCGCCTGGATGACCTCGCGGCGGAAGACCTTGTAGCAAACTTCCATATCCGTCAGGTTCAGGTCCGTGAACATGTTGGAAAGGAAGGTCAGGAACCGGTTGCCCATGGAGTGCCAGAAATTCAGCACCCGGTGCGTTTCGCCCGTGAAGCGGGAGCCGTAGACGACGTCGGCCCGGCCGTCGACGATCGGCTCGATCAGGCGGAGGTATTCGGAGGGGTCGTATTCCAGGTCGGCATCCTGCACGATGACGATCTGGCCGGTGGCGAGCCTGAAGCCGGTGCGCAGGGCCGCGCCCTTGCCCTGATTGACCTCGTGGAAGGCGATGGTCAGGTCGGGGTCGGTGGTCTGCATTTCCCGGAGCAGGTCTGTAGTGCCGTCCCGTGAGCAGTCGTCGACGAGGATGATCTGCTTTTTGATGGGTACGTCGCGGACCTTTTTGAGGATCAGGTGGAGCGTATGGCGTTCGTTGTAGACCGGGATGACGACGGAAAGGACGAGGTCGTCGGGAACCGGATAAATGCCAAGCCGCTTGAGAACGCCGGGGCCCAACGTTGCAGCGAGTTGGTCGTAGGGCATGATTTCATGCATGGGTGTCAGCCTGGATCCTCGTTCGATTCCGGATGGCGATGCGCGCGGTTCGTGGCGGCGAATGCCTTGCCGCAGCCGGGATACGGCAGAGTGGACAGTATAGCTCATGACGGGCCGCTTCGTACACGTGCCCCGGAGAAGAGGATTCGCCGGATGACGGGCCGGTCCGTCCGAGCGGGTTACGGAAGTTGTTCTGTCGGCCGGTTCCGTTCTATAATTCTTGCGGATCAGGCGTAAGGTGAGCCGAAAGTTATCCCGCATGCGGTACGATTCGGATGGTTCGCTGGACGAACCACAGGAGTGTGCGCAGAATTGCCATGGGCACCGAACATCCGCTTTATCGACCGGAAATCGATGGACTGCGTGCCGTTTGCGTTCTCGGCGTCATGGCTTTCCATGCCGGCCTTGGCCTTTCTGGCGGTTATGTCGGGGTGGACGTTTTCTTCGTGATCTCTGGCTTCTCGACTTTCGCACATTATCACGCCGCTCTGAGCAATCGGCCAAGCGAAGCGG
>CAZSQA010000083.1:0-6768 GCA_964608915.1 uncultured Isosphaeraceae bacterium | reverse complement strand
GGCGAAAATACGGAAGATTCCGACAGCCCGAAAGTGCATGGCGTTTCCCCGATCCTTCGATTTTGAACAGATCCCAAACGACTAGAACGAACTTCCAATAAACAGACTGGCGACCATCGATACAAGCCCCCTGCCCGATTCACTTCCCGGATCCAGCCCGTCGGCTCTTGCGATATTCCCACGGCGGAATCGGCGACTTATCCGCCCATAGCCCCCGTCGTGCGGCTCGTGCTTCGGCTTCGGCGGCGACGTACTCAGCAGGCGGTTTATATTCGACGAAAGCCCAGGCCATGCCCCGCTTGACCAGCTCCAAGTTGATCGATCGGCCACCGTGGCGAACGTCGCCCAGAAGACGACCGTAACGATCTTTTGACGTGCCGACGACCTCGACCGTCTGATCAGCGACCAGCTCGCCCAGCTCTTGCCGTGCTCGAGTGCCGAACGCCTGCCCTCGCTCCGGTGCATCGATGTGGATGAGCCGAACCTTGACCGACGCCCCCTGCTCTGGCCTGACGATGATCGTATCCCCGTCGGTGATCGATACGACTTTGCCCGTGGTTTGGGCCAGCAGCAGAACGGCCAGCAGTGACGAAACCAGCATGTCGATAATCTCCACGTGATCGGCACGACCGTGCCAGTCCGGCGGCATGCCGCCAAAATCGACTTCGGCAGCACGGCAGCAAATGACGATTGCTTCCGATGCGGCTTGCCAGTTCGCCAGCATGGCGGCTCGGCGGCATGGCGGCAAGTGCATGGAGGCGGCAGAATGGCCAGGAAAACCGGCGGCACCGGCGGCACGCCAGAATCGAAGCTCGGCCACCGTGTCGCACCTGCCGCCACAAGCGTTCTGGCGTTCATGGCGGAAGTCCGCCAGATCTCGGAAAGCCAGCTCATCGAAGGGCTGATCCGGCTCGGCTTCGATCATCTTCCGGTAAGCCAGCGCGAAGCCATCGGTGTGTTATTACGTGCCAAGGGCCAGTCGATTCGAGACTTGCGACCGCTCCCAGGAATGACCGACATGTCCGATGGTCCCGGCAGCGACCCGGAAGGGGAGGGCAGGGGGGCCACCGTCAGAATTAGCGGGATTTCGAACAGGATCGGCGAAATCGCCAGGAAGTCAGCGGGCCCAGTCGACGCGGCTCTGGACGAAATCGCAGGTTAATTTCACCCAGGCGAGCGCCAGCGGCGAAAAACCGAGAACACGGCTTGCCCGGAATCGACCGGAACGGGATCACCTATGGCACGGAAGAAATCGGCGACGAACGCCAGCGAAACAATCGAGCGTGTAATTTCGTTTCGTGCCCCTGACAGTGTGCATGGCGCGCTGAAAATGATCGTCGGCAGACTCGAAATGACTCAGTGCAAAATCGACGACCACGTGCCATACGAGCGTGACGTTCTCACGTGGCTTCTCTGCGACTTGTATATGGACGATCAAGAGAAATGGCCCGAACGGCTTCGTAAAGCACACGCCAGTTACATCGAATTTCAGAAAAAGATCCGATCTCAGGCAAAGTGATACCGAAATCCGTTTGGCCAGAAACGGCTCTAAAATCGCCGTGGTTGCGTTCTGGCGTCTCGACGTCGGATCTATCGACCCGTCGGGAGTGATTTCGACCAGCGCGGCAGGATGACGGCTCCTAGGACAGCACGGATCAATGCGGGTTATAGTCTTCCTCGGGATACCCAAGGGCCTTGTTCGCCTCATGGACTTTTCGAAGCGCCGATCTCAATCGCGGCTGTAGCTCGCGAGCCATTCGATAATTGCGGCGAACCCTTGCCTGCTGGGTCGTAATGACAGCTCCGTATCGCTGGTCGTTTACGAAGTCCTTCGTTTTCGAGTCTCGTCCGACGAGGCCTTGTGTCGCCGTTTTGCTTTTTGTGACTCTGTCTGAATTGCCCTCTGCCCGGCCATTAGAGTCGCGCACGACATTCCCAAAGTCGTCAATCTTGTGCTGACTTGTCATTTTCAGTAACTGGACGTTTTCCTTCGCGGTGATCTCAAGCAGTTGGGCGATCTTGTCGGAAATCATCTTGGCTTCATTAAGCAAGGCGTTCCGCCTGGCAAGCGTCATCGGCTCTTCTTTCGGTGGCGACGAAGAACGAGACTCTTTCTTACTGGAAGACTGCTGCGATTGACGGCTTTTCTGCTGTTGAGCATCGACGGACATGGCGAACGCATCAGCGAACGCTATAGACAGCAGAATGAAACGTGAAATGCTCATAGTGAACCTCGAATGGCAGAATGGATTTCGTAAGCACTGGAGATCGTAAATCGGAGTAGAACCGATGTCAACGTGTTCGGCGCGAGGGCCGCTTCCGTAAGTTGTCGGGCCGATTATCGTAAGTCCTTACATAGAAACATGGTCCGGCTTTCACTTTCCGTAAGTCCTTACATGGCAATATGGTCCGGCTTTTAGGAAAATGGTCTCAACCTTTGGTCCGACGTAAGTCCTTACATGGCAATATGGTCCGACTGGTCCTTACTTTTTGCAAACTACCCCTATAAGAAATACCACTAGAGAGAGATCAGCAACACATGCCCGACGTAAGTGTGTATGGAACCAATTTGTGGAGAAAAACCCGGACCGGCCGGACCATGATACAAAGCAAAGGTTTACGTCAGGACCAAATCGGGACCAAACCCGGACCAAACCCGGACCACGAAAAAAGCGGCCGGGAATTACTTCCCAGACCGCCTAATTTGACATCGACGTCCCCCGACTTCCGCGTCAATCGGGCAGCGGTCCCCACGACGTGCCAATCCCGGCATGTTTGGCGACATAGCCCATACCGCTCCGAACCAGTGCGGCGAACGAATCACCGTCACGAATCGACACTCCGAAGACGAGCCACTCCCGGGAGTCGTTCGCCGCCCTCGGCCGGCCAGTCGTCACGTCAGCTTTACAGCCTCCGAATTCCGTGCGGAATCGCGTGAAGGATATAGGCTTGTGCCCCGGGCAATTCTCGGTGAACCAACCGACGTACGCGTGATAAACCTTTTTCGCCGGAATCGCGGGAGAGGTATTCTTGATCTCAAATACGTCGCCGATGAACTCGACGAGCGGCTGTGCCAGTCGTTCCGAAATCTCTTGAGCTTCCTGTGTCGATTTCAGCAGATGGAATCCGCCTTCACGCTTCCGCATTTCCCGATATGCCATGACGCACTTCGCCAGGATCCCGGGTAGCTCGCGTTCCATGGCGGCTTCGATCGCCGAATTTTCACGCCCATAGAACGACACGTCGAACCGCAGAACGACCAGACGGGACGGCAGCACCGCGTTCGGGTCCGGCATGTTTAAGTGGCCGTTCGACGCCATCACGAAGCGAACCGGGAGATCGACCGAGGGTAGGGCGGACCGGTTCTTCCTATCGACGCTGACGGTGTCCCCGCCGGTGATCTGGAGAAGACGTTCAGCCCCGTCCGAAAGATCGGAATTCGACTTCCCCGGCCGGGCATCATTGATGGACGCCACAAGCTTGCCCAGAAGCGGCTCCAGGCCGAACCGGCCGGATATCTCGGTCAAGCTTGTGGTCGCTACGTTTCCTTCACCGACAAGCTTCCGAATCAGGCGGAGAATCGTTCCCTTGCCGGTCCGTCTCTGGCCTACGATCGAAAGGGCCTTGTGTATCGACCGGTCAGGCACCAGAAGATAGCCCATGAACGCCAGCAGGTTTTCGCGGGAATTCTCGGCTTCGGTGTCGGCCTCGGTGTCGCCTTCCTTCCCGGGAAGGACTTGCGATAGCCACTTGTCGAACTCCCGGCATTCGGCATTCTCGCCGTGCCAGGCGGCTTTCGACTTTGCCAGTGACATGAATTGCGGCGTGTGGCCTATGAATTCGAGCGTGTCGATATTCAGCAGTCCGTTCGCACAATTGACCGTATTCGCCGACGTCCATCCCTTGGGCGGTTCTTCGGCCCAGCTCGGGAACGTCACGACACCTAGGTTCGTAGCCGCCCCCGCCAGGGCTTCCGCCAGGTCCGCCATGACCTTCCTTGTCACCGGCCGGATAGGCTTCTGCCCTTTCTTTCCCTTGCCTTCGCCTTGTTCGAAATCGTGATGTCGTGCGAACCATTCGTTCGCGAACCTGTAAAGCATGGCCCGCAGGTCATCAGGCATGACCTGACGATAGACGCCGCCCCTGAATTCGTAAGGCACGCCGGCGGCATACGCGATTCGGGAGTTATGCTCCTTGACGAAAGCTTCGGCGACGACCAGCGGGTCATGATAGTCCCGGCCATCGTACGTAGCCTTCGGTCCGTCATTGTCGGGGGCAGGGGCTTTCCGTTGTGGCGTGGGTGGTTCCCGGTCGGGCAGGGTGATCGGATCGGCGATTCCTTTGGACCAGGCATCGTCAATCGTGTCGTCCGCCTCCTCCCAGCTTGCGACGTGTCCCGGGTTCGCTTGCAGTGCTTCACGGATGCGGGCTTTGTATTCGCCCGCGTGGGCTTGCAGGCCAGCTCCGGCGACATGGTTCGCGATGTGTGCGGTTTTCGCGAAAAGAACGCTGTGCTTCGCGCCGTCCGGTGCGGTGCGAATATCGTCCAGAATCCGCTCGATGTATCTATCCAGGCGACGCTTCGCATCGCCCCAGGGCATGACGTTGACGGGCTTCGGTGCGGGCTTCGGTTCCGGTTCCCGCTTCGGCACGATCTCGCGCAGGTCGGACACGGTCAGAACCCGGCCGCCAGGCTTAGACGGTAGCGAAACGACATGGCCGAACCGGCTTCCGTCGCTGTAGAACGCTTCCGTCCCGCACACTCGCATGATGCGGCTTCGGTTCTTAACCGTCCTGTCGACGTGGGCGGATTTCGTGTCGAAACTATCGCCCAGCAGGCCCAGCAAGCCCGCCACGATCTCATCGCCTTCCTTGTTCGCTGGAATGTCGCAGGGAATCAGGGTCTGGAACCCGCTTCCGCTGTGCCCGACGATCGGTTCGGCATGGTCTGGGAAGTTTGTCCGATACCATTCCAGGACGTCATCGGCTACTTCCTTCGCCGCTTGAACCTGTTCTGGCGTGGCCAGCGTCCCCGATGGTCGAACCGGATCGACATCGATCGGGATGAACGCCCGATGGTCGATGTCCCCGTCCTTCTGTGCCTTGTTTCGCTCGATTGCGTCAGGTCGGATCGGATTGATCGTCACGTATGCGTTGAATCCGCGATCGCGGGCTTGTCTTAGCCGTCCCTCGACATCTTCCCCAGGCGCCCAGGTCCAGCTTTCCGTGCCGCTTCGGCACGGCTTAATGAACCGGAATTCCCTTGGCTTGCCGTCTGCCGTGATCGCACCGATATAGGCCATAGCGTCCGACAGGTCACCTTGTCTCTTCTCAGCGGCACTCATGCGTTCACCGCTTTCGGCCACAACGACGCGATGACGATTTCGCCGGTCGCAAGCCGTCTTAGGTACCAATCCTCATACCGAAGCGCGTCGACATAACCGAACGCTTCGCCGAACGCTTCGAACGTAAGCAGTCTGGACTGCGTGAACTTGCCGTCTGGCGTTCTCATCAGAACCGGGATTTCCCCGTTCCGCCCATAGTTCGCCCCAGCAATCGCCAGGATATGCCAGTAATCGCTTTCGGTCGGACTAAGTCGCTGTTCGCGCTCCCTCTGAAGCCAGGCGTGGAACTCATCCCGCATGACCTGTTCGACCACATGTTTCAGGTATGGCGGTTCCCCAAGCTTCGCGACGACGTCGCTTGTCGGTTCGCAGAACTGTTCGCATGCGTAATCCAGGTCCACGACGTCGCAATCGTTACGATATCCGTTCGTAAGCCACGACCAGCCAGAACCGCCCCCGGCATCGTCGAGAACGGACCGGTCGACCTCCGTATCGATCAGCTTTGGAGAGTAGGGGGGACTTCCCAGTCGTGAGCGAACCTCGGCCCTCGACATGCCCAGCATGGACGCAGCCTCGCTGATGTCGATCCGGTCCCTCTGGAGGGCCGCACTCTTGAAAAACAAGGCGTTTGACAGTATCATCATTCTGTACAGTCCTTACAGAGAACCGCGTACGGGGCAGCTTGCCGGCATTTCCCGTTCTGCGGTTTTTTCGTTGATGGATTAGGAAGTTGCACGGTTCGAGACAGCCATTTCCGCCAGGCGTTCCACGTCAGCGCGTAGAATCCACTTCCGGCGATTCCCGGGAATCCGGCGGATCGTCAGGCCGTGAATTTCGGCCAGCTTGTCGAGCGTGCGATTATCGACCCGGAGCATTTTCGCGGCGGATCGTGCGGATACGAAATCGTCGACGAGGCGAACTTCGCCCTTGGAGCAAGCCGAATCATTGCGCATAATGGGTAAGTCCTCTGGGGGCTCTTGAGCGGACCACGGGAGTGACCAGACAGAACACTTGGCCCGGCTGTTTGCAGCAGCGCGGGCCGTTCTATTTGGCCGATGACGAAATTGTACCAAGGCATGCAGGCGATGCCGTGAATATTCGGCATCAAGGTCTTAAAGTCTTGCAGCGATGAGTTTTGCGATTCGTGCTTGTCCTTATCGCCTTCGTCGCCCTTATCTGAAGCGTCGGAACGCATTTAGGAATTCCATGAACGTCATTCCGCCCGTGCCAGGGGCAGACCACCCCTCGTCGGTCAGCTCGTAAGCCCCGCCAGGTCGTTTCACGGCTTCGCCAGCGTCCACGGCCATCCTTAGCCCGGTTCTCAACGCTGTAGGCTCGAATCGACCGGCGGCACGCTCCCGAATCCCCTGAAACGTCGCAGGGCCTTCACGAAGGCATTCGATGACGACGGCCTTGCCGTAAA
>CAZSQA010000082.1:0-7777 GCA_964608915.1 uncultured Isosphaeraceae bacterium | reverse complement strand
ACTCAAGACGGGCACCAATTCGAGCCGGAAAAGGAATCCAGCGAATGAGCACTGACAAAGCACCACGAACAGACACAAGGAAGGCACCGGATGCCGCCGTCAAAGCCCTGGATCGATTGATTCGAGAGTTTCGCGACAAGCTGGACGGCAAGTCGTGCAAGGTCAAGGCCCCTGCCTGGCCAGAATTCAAGGCTGACGGGCCGCACGAGGTCTGGGGCACGATCGCACGACAGGCAGGCAACGCGGCTAATGCCGACGAGTGTCGGGCCGCGATCGAAAACGCCCTGACCGATTTCCCCGAGCACGCCGCCGAAGTCTGGAAACGGCTGGAATCAGGTCCAGTACCGGTCGTCATTCGGATCGATGGCACGGTTGGAGACGATGACGCCGGGCTTGATCCGCGCCGGGTTCCTGATTCGGACATGGCGCGTGGTCTGGTCCTGCTGCCGCACTTCATCGGCAAAGTCCGCTGGGTTCAGGAATGGAAGGACAACGGCTGGCTTCACTGGACTGGAAAACGGTGGGAGCGGAACGCCGCTGCCGTCGAACGACTGGCAAAACAGATTCTGCCGCGTGAAATCGCCGCGATCTGGGGCAACTATGACGCCGCAGCCGAAGCCGCACGAAAGGCGAACGTCTCGAACGCCATGTGGTGGGTTCGTACTCACGAGGCCATATTGACACGTCTTGACGATCTGGACGCCGTACCGTGGCTACTGAATCTCGAAAACGGCACGCTCGACTTGCGAGAGATGGAGCTAAGGCCGCACGATCCTGCCGATATGATCACGAAGATTTCGCCCACGGCTTATGATGCCGCTGCCGATTGCCCATTGTTCAAGGCAACGCTTGAAAAGTTCGTGCCTGACAAAGACGCTCGCGCGTTTCTGATGCTGCACTTCGGCTCGGCGCTCACGGGAATCGTCACGCACCTGAAACTGCCGATCCTATACGGACTGGGCAACAACGGGAAATCGACGATCACGAACGCGCTCGTGAACACCTTGGGGCCTGATTACGCTACCGTTCTCGACGCCGATATCCTGACCGACGATGGATCGAAAGGCGGGAAGTCCGACAAGCTCTACCATGTCGCCAAGCTGCACGGCATGCGTCTGGTAATCGTGAACGAGCTGGAGGAAAACTGCACGTTACGAGGCCCGATGCTCAAAGCGCTGGTCTCGACGGACAAGTTGCCAGCCCGCCGCCCATACGAAATGCCGTTCGAGTTTTCGCCGACGCACAAGATCGCGATGCTCACGAACCACAAGCCACGGCTGAGGTCTACGGACAACGGGACGATGCGACGACTTGCTCTGGTGCCGTTCGAGGTCCAGATTCAGCCAGGAGAGGATGACAAGCACTTCGGCGAAAAGCTCAAGGCCGAAGCCGCGGGGATTCTCAACCTGCTGATCGGTGGATGTAAAGCCTGGCAATCTAAAGGGCACGATGCCCCGGTGCCGGAAGTCGTCGCCGCCGCTACGGAGGCCTACAGGCACGAGGAAGACATCATCGGCCGGTTCGTCGAAACCTGCATCAAACGAATTCCGGGCGGGTTCGTTACGGGCAAGGAAGTTTACGAGACGTTCAAGGCCTGGTGCGATGAAGCCGGAATTGAGCCGATGACCGGCACGACTTTCGGTCGTAAGTTCAAGGCCATCTTCGACACTGGTAGGTCAAGTTCCAGCGTCCGATACACCGGAATCATCATCAACAAGGACTGGAAATCAAACGATTGACAGCTCTTCCGTGCAGAGTGTGTAGGGTTATGGCGAGTTCCCGGTAACTTTCTCTACACGTGTAGCAACTTTCCCGGAAACCCTACACAACCCTACACACCCTACACGGATGAAGGGTATAGATGATGCCAAAATATCGACGCAAACTAATTCAAGATATAGACTTCGATGCAATACACGCCGTTGCCGACGTTCGCAAGCTGGCCGAATCATACCTCGAACCGGCACGAAAGCGCGGGCGGTTCGTCTGTCCGTCATGCAGGAAAGGGAACGTAACAGCCAGTCCGAAGGCCTGGTCCTGCTGGTCATGCTCAGCTCACGAAGCCGAAGGCATCGGCCGGGACGCAATCGGCCTGGTCGCGCTAGCCGCTGGAGTCAATCGAATCGAAGCCGCGAAACGTCTGGCCGCCGATCTTGGCATCGGGCCGACGGTAGCCACGGCCGCAACCGTTCGCCCTGGTCAACGTCCAGCGGTCCAGCCGAAGCCGCCGGAACCGGAACCGCACGAGCTGCCGAGCTGGCGCGAATGGATGGCCGGTCAGGTCGAACGGTCTCACGCTTGCCTGATAGATCGGTCATGCGACACGAGCCGCCGGGCCTGGGATTACCTGACGGGCGAACGGGGCCTGCTGCCGGAAACGATCGAATCGGCACGGCTCGGGGTCAATCTCACGTGGTCCGAATCCCTGGACGCGATTCCGGGCCGGGATGATCCGTGTAAGCTGCCGCCGGGAATCGTAATCCCCTGGACGGGTCCGCAAGGCATCGCCGGGGCGAACGTGCGGCAGTTTCACAAGTGGCTACCGGACAAATACCTCATGGCCACGGGAAGTCGTCGCCGGTGGATGTATCCGACGTTGAACGGCTGGGATGACTGGCCGGGGCCGGTCATCATCGTCGAGGGCGAATTCGATGCCCTGGTAGGGAATCAGGAACTTTCGGGCCTGCTGCCGGTCGCAACGCTTGGCGGTTCTCAATGTCCGCCGTCGGAAACGCTGGACGCTGTCCGCTTGGGCCGTTTCTCACGCCTGCTGATCGCCGCTGACGCCGATGACGCCGGACAGAGTTGCCGGGCACTCTGGCGAGACTTTTCGCCACGCCGGGCCGTTCCGGTCGAACTGCCGGGCGGTAAGGATCTCACCGAAGCCCACGCCGCCGGGCACGATCTTCGGAGCTGGCTTTTCGAGGTCTGCCGGGGCCTGGGCATCGATCTGCGCAACCTGCCCGGTTTGATCTGGGAAAAGCCGCTGGGCACGATCCGGGGCCGTTTACTGGACGATCCGCGCCATACTGCCGAGTCCGAAGCCGAAGCCGCTGCTGAGCGGGCCGCGATCGAGGACGTGTCCGGTGATTCGTATTTCTCTGGCGCGCACGCCGACGGTGTCGGCCATCCCATGTCACCATGAGACGACCGGTTATCACCGTGACGTCGCGAGCTTTTACGTGTGCTCGATGCTCAGAACGAGCCTGAATCAAGTCCCGTTATCGGCGGAACCTAATCGCCAGCAAGTGTTTTATGTAACTCCACTCGATTGCCTCCAGACGGTATACAAGCCAAAAGAACCCGATCACGCAAACGCCACGGATAATCCAAAAGTCAACTTCAGTCATACGTAACTTTCCTTTCTTAAATGGTTTATGTCATTCTTGGTTACCCTCTATACTAGAACGACCGTCACCGCTACCAAACGAACCCAACCCAACCCCATCCGTACACCGGACGGAGCCGACCCTTTTGAGGTCCATCTATTCCACCACGAGAGTCCCCAAAGTCAAGCGATTCGGCGGGGAATGTCCCATCAAGTTTTCGCTGTCGCTGTCGCCGCCCTGGACGCGATCACTCACGAACGGTCGATAGATTCGACGTCGAGACGCCAGAACGCAACCTGGGGCCATTTACGGCCGTTTCTGGGCACGTCTCAAAATCAGGCGGATTCGTTCGTGAGTCCGTCGAGGGCGTCATCAATCGGGCCGTGCGCCTTCCGGGCGATGTCGTTGAGCCGGTTCTGCACGCTGGGAATGCGGACCGTTGGGTGTCCGCCAGGATGTCCCAGAACGTCGGATCCGCTGGCATCGTGTGTGTTCTGGCCGAAAATTTGCCCCGCGTCACCTGCCCCTGCCCTGCCCCGGCGAATGTGCCAACCGGCGAATCGTTCCTTGATCATCGCGTTGACGATGTCGCTCATGTCCTGGCCGCTTTCGATGGACGCAAGCTGAAGTAACTTGTGGGCTTCTGGCTCAAAGTGAATGGTCGTCTTAACCCTGACTGGTCCGTCAGGGACAGGCTTTCCCGAAGTTGTCCGTTTCGCCTGTCTGGCCATCCATGCCGTCCCTGCGTCGATAGAATCTCACCTTCTGACCATATCGGCTTCCTGCCCGGCGGAAGGCCAGAAATTCGAACGCATTGCGTTTGAGTGTTCAGAGCTTCCGCCTTCCCGACATTTGGACGTATGAGAATCCAGACGCATTGCGTTTGGCCGTCTCGATGCCGAGAATCCCAAGTGTTCGAGCATTTGGGCCGCTGGATGTCTGAGGTTCTGAAGGCTTGGCTATGCGAATGGCCACATGGCAACGGGAAGCCGAAATGACCACCATACTCGTCGTGCTGCTGATCAGCCAGTTATCTGGCCAGGTCGTGTCGATCACGGACGGCGATACGCTCATCATCCGACCGGAGCAGGGGCCATCGGTCAAGGTTCGCCTCATCCACATTGACGCACCGGAGCGGGGTCAGGCATTCGGCACACGAGCACGCCAAGCCCTGGGCGACATGGTCGACGGCAAGACGGTCGAGGTTATCGGTACGTCGAAGGACCGATACGGGCGTCTGTTGGGCGACGTTCGCCACGAAGGCAGGTCGATCAATCTCGAGCTGATCCGGCGCGGGATGGCATGGGCCTACGTCGAATTCGATCCGCCGCCGGAGTACGTCGTCGCCGAAGCCGAAGCACGAGCCGCACGACGGGGGCTATGGGCGGATCGGGACCCTGTACCGCCCTGGACGTATCGCAAGAGCCGACGGGCTGGATCAGCGAAGTAGGCGAGCCGGGGGCTTGTGCCGAGAGTCGCCAGACTGTTTATTGAGCCTTGGTTCTAGTCGTTTGGTATCTGTTCGGAAATTGAGGGATCGGGAATACACCATGCGCGTTTTCATGCTGGCACTGGCGTTCGTTCTCATGGCACCGGTGGCCGTAAGGTCGGCTGACCTGCTTTATGTGTCGTCATCTAACAGTACAAACGAGGTAGCGACATACGATCTGTCTCTTGCGACACCAGAAGCAATAGAGGCATCGAGAACCGTGATCGCGAGCGGATTGACCAATCCCTCCGGGCTTGCTTTCGACACGAATCAAAACTTATACATCGCTAACTTTGGGCTTGGGCTTGTTGCCGAAGGGTATATCAACAAGCTTTCTTCAGGAGGATCCCTCAGTACGATTGCTGAATTCGGCATCATAAGAAACCCGCAAGCTCTTGCGTTTGATGTAGCATCCGGGGCCTTGTATGTCGCAAACTTTGATAATAGTTATGTGGGCCCGAAGCCTGGTTCAATCGTAAGAATTGCTCCTGATGGGGGCATATCCACTTTGCCGGTCAGCGTTAATGGGCCAATAGGTATTGCTGTCGACGCTTCAAGCAATCTGTATGTCTCAAACAGCTGGGGGCATTCGGTTCTGAAAATCACTAAGTCTGGGGATGTGAGCACATTGGCCGGACCGCTGGATGTCGTACAGCCACAGGGCATTGCGCTTGATGCTGCTGGCAACCTTTACGTTGCCAACAGCGAGACGATAACCAAGATCACGCCTTCCGGTATCATCACAAAATTCGCAGGGTATCCCTTAACTCCGATATCCGGATTCTTACGTGGCCTGGCTGTCGGTACTGATGGAAGCGTGTTCGTCTCAGTTGGAGAGGGGAGGATACAAAAATACTCCTCGGACGGGTCTTTCCAATTCTCGTTCAACGCACCGAATCCGAAATTTCTCGCATTCCAGCCAGTCCCAGAGCCTTCAACCTACATCCTGAGCACGCTCGCAGCGCTGACGCTGGCCATACTGGCCAGGCGACGACGTGCGGTAGCTACGGCATAACGCCATGCCGAAGGTCGCTCACTTTTCGCTGACGCAAGTTCGCCCCGGCACGTTCTGTATTCGGCAGACATCCACGGAATTCCGGCCGGGGCAATCCGCGCCCGAAGTCTGGGTCATCAGGATCGAGGACATCCCCGACGGCACGACGGGCGAGACGATCACTCGCATGGTGGCGAGCCTGGTCGATCCATTCGATCCGCCTGCCGTCATCTTCTGGAGCGAATTAAGGCCGTCTGAAGGCCGGTAAGGCAGGGGGTCGGTCAATAACATGACCTTTTTGTCTTTTTTGTCTGGAAAGCGAGTGCATGGGCTGGTCTAAATCGGACTCACATATCCTTTTTTTGTTCCTCTGGAACCGCAAGCGTTGCCGCGAATGACCCCTGAATCCCTCTATTGGACCCGCGAATCCAGACGAGATTCGATAGTCCCTTCGGGCATGAGAACGTCGGCGCGTCGCTGGCGTCCGTGCTGCATGCACCGAGGGCTTGAATCATGGCAAGACGCAACCGAGGAAGGGGGCCTGGCAACGGGCCGAACTGGGCCGAGATCGTACAGGCGATCGTCGCCGCTGCTGCGTTCATTCTGGCCTTGTGGAAGGGCTGACGGGCTTGTACCGATTCATGATTCGCTGAACGCCGGTGTATGTCCACTGGCCGCCCCGCGATGTCTGGAATCCCTCTTCATTGAGTCGCTTCGCGATTGCACCGAATGACATCTGCGTACCATGTTTGGCGAGAAAGGAATCGATCTCGTTCAAGACATACTGATTTCTGATCCTGGCCTTCGCCTCGTGCTTCGCACGTGCTTTCGGCAGGGATTTGCCATAGGCTTCTGGCCGTGGATCAGGCTTCGGTACGGGGTGCGGAATCTCGATGCCCTGCGAAACCTGCTCCTTACGACTCGCATGGTATTTCTTCATCTTCGCCGAGACGATCCGGCTGTAATAGCTCGAAAGAAGGACCATCATGTCGATCTGAAGTTCGGACGCTTCTGGGCAATCGAGGGCGCGGAACCCGATCTTCTCATCACGAAGGCGAATCAGAACCCGTTGATCGCGAATGAGTCGGTCAAGTTCGCTGACGACGAGCATACAGCCCCGCAAGGCCGCTTCACCGATCGCACGGTCGAGTCCTTCCCGGCTTGCTCGCCTTCCGGACACCTTCACGTCGGTATAGACGCTCGTCAGGCGGTAGCCATGTCTCTCGCACCACTCAGCGACGACGGCCTTCTGCCGTTCGATCGACCTGGCGTCTTCCGTTGCCGACCTGCTGGAAAGCCTGGCGTAACCGACGGCACACTTCGTATTCGTTTCCATCGCTCCCTCGTTTTCTCATTCTGAATCTACTCGAACGTCCAGAATGTAAACACTGTAAACCAGATTCGTGAAACGTCAACAATTTTGTTGTCGATCTGCTCCACTTCTGGCGGAATTCGGGTATCATCAGGGGAAGCGAACGCCACTCTCTTGCCTTGTGACGGCATCATGACGAGCCTATGCGAACGGTTCGGAACATGCATGGCCATGAGGGTGGAGCGATGAGCGATATCGACCTGGGGGATGTCTTGAGCGAGCTGAAACGGATACGCGCGCAGGTCACCGACCTGATCGGGAAAGTTGCGAAACACGCGGGGGAAACCCCTGCCGGGCCTTCGGTCGTCGGTGACCTTAGAGCGATAACCGAGCGTGCTGTCGCTGAGTCCGGCGGTTCGCTGCGGGCATTCGCCAAACGTGCCGGTGTCGATCATGCCGCCCTGGGGCGGTTCGTGAAGGGCGAAAAGGATCTGAACGGGGCGACGCTCGACAAGCTGGCGGCCGCCCTGAATCTCGAACTGACCGAAAGGAAATCCGACCGATGACGCATGACATCCTGCGGACCGTGACAGACGAACCGATGACGTTCGGCGAGCTGCATTCCCGGCTTGGAAGGCCGAAGAAGCCCATGC
>CAZSQA010000081.1:0-8772 GCA_964608915.1 uncultured Isosphaeraceae bacterium | reverse complement strand
TGCTCGGAATCCTGCTCAGGAAAGTCATCGGATCAAGTGCATAACAGGCTCTAGAATTCCTAACGATCTTCGCCGAGAATTCGAGTGGAAGTACGGTGTTTATAATCACACTTCCGGCAAATCACATCACATCGGGCCAGAAACGACTTAGTTTTGACTCTGCTCGAGCGGGATGCGTTTCGGACAAATATAAGAGACGAAAGAAGAAACGGAAACGGGGTTCTTTTCCAACTAAGTCAAGAAATGCACAAAGCCCCATCACCCAGCCATGCCTGCTTCGCACATCCCTCCGATATCGTTCTTTTCACGCGCATGAATCTTCGTCATGATCTCAGGCATACGGATGCACGAATGTTCTTATGAGACGCAACCCATGCATTTCGGACAGTTTCGACCCGCCGGTCTCCTTTTGACGACTCTCACCCTGCTCGTCGCGCCCGGGCTTGCCGAGGCGGCAGACACGGTGCGGATCCGCCGCTCCGTCGGGGATCTCAGTGCCGCGGATGGGCAGCTCTTCGTCGATGCCATGTACGCCATGAAGGCCGCCCCGGCCCGTGGCGACGGCAAGCTGGCGACCAACCGCTACGACGAATACGTCCAATTCCATTCCAAGTTCCGGCTGCACATGAATTCCGGGTTCCTGCCATGGCACCGGAAGATGCTGTGGGAGTTCGAAACCGAAATTCGACAGCTCGACCCGGTCAAGTTCGGCAATTTCACGCTGCCATACTGGAACTGGGGTCAGGATTTGTTTCCGGTTACGCTCGTCGGGCCGGGCGGCGATCCGTGGAGAAATCTGCTCGTCAGCGAGGGTCCGTTCGCAGCGGGCCTATGGACGACGGTCAATCCTGTCAACACAAACACATATTCTCTGCAACGGGCGATTACGGATGACCTGTTAGTTTTGGAAAATGTGTCTATGGGAAACATCTATAGCTTAATTTACGGATCGAATAACTTCGAGGGCTTCTCCATGTCTCTCGAAATGCCATTTCATAATTACGCCCATAATACGGTCGGCGGACAATTCGCCACCATCGCGGGCGCGGTCGACGACCCGTTTTTCTGGCTGCTCCACTCCTGGGTCGACATAATGTGGAGCCTCTGGCAAGTGACGAACGGATCGACGACCGCTGACGATTACATGATGTTCTGGGACGGCCCCGATCTCGACGACCGCATGTCCGGCTTCGGCGATACGAGCGATCTGACGAATCTCGGTTTCGACTCCACGATGTTCAATACGGCGCGTGATCAGCTCGACCCTCTGAACACGACGACGCTCGGTTACAATTACGAATTCTTCGGAAACCTCGTCTTCCCCCCCGTTGTCATTCCCGAACCGGGCAGCCTCGCTCTTGCCTCGGTCAGCGTCGCAGCCCTTGGCGGGATTGCGTCCATGCGGCGGAAACGACGCCGAACCTGAAAGGCGAACCACCGTAGAATTCGGTAAAGCGTTCGCCGGTTCGGCATGATGTTCGCGTTGCGAGACTGGCGAGGCAGGATCGAGTCGAAACCAAAGGACGGGGTCTATTTTGAGCAATTCCGAAGAAAAGGCCCATTGCCTTTGGAACTGACCTCGTTCGGTCAGAATGGTCATTTGCCATAATGGACGTCCGTCATTTCAAGGCGAATGAGATTGTCATTCCTGCCAGGAGTTCGAAATGGAAGAATGGGAAAAACGTGCTGAGGAAAAACTGAACACCTACCGCACTCTCCTGGCGATCATGCATCACCAAACCGACAGAACGACATTGACGCCAGAGGAAACGCTTACTTTCTACCGGGGTTTCGAAGCGTTATGCGGCCCGCCGATGGTGCGGATCACGAGCCTGGACGCCGGAGAACTCTATTTCTACAGCGGCGATTCCATGTGCATTACGGTCTGCGTTGGCGAACGCAGCCTGCTCGTGGCTTACGACGCCGACTCCGATCCGCTTGAGGAAGTCATCGCGAAGTTCCGCGCGGCTTATGCGTGGCTGGAGGACCGACAGCCTGACCCGCCCGATGCGTTGCACCTGGTCTTCGCGGCCAGAGAAGACCCTGCAGAAGGGCTGGTCGTACGCGAGCTGAGGCTGGGAGACTGGACTGGGCTCGTCTTCTATGACTCTCTTCCGCCTTCGATGGAACCCCCGCCGCAGTCGTGGCTGGATGGGCAGTGACGGTCCCTCTCCGCCTCGTTAAATGCATCATGCAGCGGAAGGCGTTTCGGTTCGCCGCCGATTTTCGAAATCAGGACGCGAAGTCGAATTCAGAAATAAGGTCGAGAGTCGTCCTCGAAGGTCATTTTTGACTACCGCTTCCCTTCCGCTGCAATGTCCAGCCTTGCGAAGTCCGGACGATTCACGATCGGAGGGCTGTTCCGGCTGAGCTCCGACACCAGAGGCTTCGAAATATGAGAAAGAACGAGCGATTGATGGTCGCGGTACGGGAGATTCTCCTCCACGAATGGGACCCAATCGGCGTCGCCCATCACTCTGAGTGCTGCGACGAGTATGATCGATACGCCAACACCATCTGCCGCTGCCTGGCCGAAGGCATCGACGAAGTCAGGCTCACTGCGTTTCTTTCCCAGCTTCAGACCTTAGACATGGGCCTGCCCCGGGTGGACATAGAGCGAACCAGGGCGGTTGCGAGGCGGCTAAAGTCGCTCTCTGCGTGACGCTTGAACTTTCGATTCAGCTGGTCAGGCGCGATCCGTGCCGGGAATCCTGTTTCGGCATCGGCGATTGTGATTATCGAGAATGATGCCAGCAACCTCTTGCGAAATCCTGGCATGCCCGTGAATATGATCATGTCTCGAATTTCGTGAGCGAACCGTGCCAGTCACGGCGCTTCAGCGCCAGCTAGCCTGCCGTGATGGCTGGGCCGGCAAACATGTGAGCGACTCGCCCGGCGGTCCGGTTCGCATCGCACGTTCACGAATCGGCGGCCGGGGCTGCAAAGAATCCCAAATCAGGAGCAGAAAATGCAGAAACTTGGCAAAGTGCTGTTCTTCGCGGGGCTTGCGGCGTTCGTCATCGGCCTTCTCGGTTTGATCTCGCTCGTGCTTCGATATCTGGGCGTTCCGTTCGTCTTCCCCGTGACACCATGGTATGGGCCTTTCCTTGGCGGCTTGCTGCTTGTGGCTGTGGGTTCGGCATTGCGTCGCCAGTCGGTAACGGCGGCCTGACGCGGCGATTCATCGGCCCCGAACCCATGCGGAAGTGGGGTCGAAATTCTCGCATGTGGCAAGCCGGGCGGGTCGGGGCGCAGGCTTTGTGCATTGAGCCGCGGTCGAGGAGGTCGCCGGGTGTTCGATGAAATCATCGCGAAGTGTGCCGCGAACTTCGGCGAGAGCCCACGGGCGTTCTCTCTTTGGGACCGCCTGACTTACTGGCGTGTCGTCCGCCCGGAGTGGCTCTATCAGAACCCCAACGACGAGCTTGAGACGCTGTTCCTCAATCTCCGGAATTTGAGGCGTGACGGAAAAGTGGTCTGGGGCCACTTCATCCAGGCCAACAATCTGCTGTATTCCCCGGGTCGCGACGACTGCGGCGCGGAAGTCGTCTACTCACTCGACGACTCCAACCCGATCAGCCCCCTGGAACTCGGCGAGATCGCCGGCGCGTTGGGGGCCCTCAAGCACACGAAGCCCGAGGATCAGGAGCTGGCGTCCGTCGCCGATTACCTGACCAGTGAGTGGACACGGGTCTTCGGCAAGCCCGTGCCCCGATCCATCAGCCCGAGGCACACTTGCCAGATCTCGTCGATATACATCGTCCGCAAGCACCTGCCGAAGCCGGGGCAATTTCTTCAGCAGCCACTGATTCCGATCATCGTCCACCCGACCGATCCTCATGTGGCGCTGGCATTGCCGTCGAGATACTGGCCGGATCTGTTCGTCGAATGGTGGTCGGGCGGTCAATGAGCCCTGCGAAGGGGGAATGAGATCGGGTGTCATTTCCAAAGCGAAACCTTCGAACTCCGTCTTCTTTCCCCACAAGCCGTTTGCGAAGTCGAGGCCGAAGGCTTAAATTCTGGAAACGGAAAGCTTGTCTATTCAACGTGCTGGTGATCGTGCCACTGCACACGGCAACCGGACTCAAACTCGGAAGAACCTTCATGCGTCACAGAGTCCTGGCCTTGAGCGTTTGTCTAATCGGGCTGTTTTCGGGCTCCACCGCCTTGCCCTGCTCACGTGTCCTCTGGGTCGCAGGTGACGGGCAGGTCTTTGTCGGCCGAACCCAGGACTGGACGGAGAAGGCCAACTCCTCGTTCCAAGTGTACCCCCGCGGCTTCACGTGAACAGGGGCGGTGGCCGAGAATCCCGACAAATGGACATCGAAGTACGGCAGCCTGGTCATCACCGGCTACGACCTGGCCACCCACGAAGGCGTCAACGAGAAGGGCCTGTGCTCGCAAATTCTCCACCTGGCTGGCGATCGTGATAACGGCAAGCGAGATCAGAACCGCGAAGCCATCGGTGTCACGCAATGGGTGCAGTAATTTCTGGACAACTATGCGACCGTCTCTGAAGCCGTCGAGGCTCAGAAGACTTTCAAGTTTCAGATCGATTCGATGATCTTGCCGAACGGCTTCCCGACATTGGTGCATGTTTCCCTTTCGGGCAAGTCCGGCGACTCCGCCGTGATCGAGTACATCGCAGGCAAGGCCAGGGTTTATCACGACAATCGCTTCACGGTGATGACCAACGAGCCGACCTACGACAAGCAGATCGAGAACCTGAAACAATACCGCACCTTCGGTGGCGACAAGCCTTTGCCTGGCGAAAGAACCCCGACGGACCGTTTCGTGAGGGCGGCCAATTGCGCCGAGAACCTGCCACAGCCGGCCAATCGCGGCGAAGGGGCGGCGTTCATGTTCAGTGTGATCCGAAACGTCTCCGTGCCGTTCGGCAAACCCGACCCGAAAAAGCCGAACGTCTCCAGCACGATCTTCCCCACCGTGACCGACCTGACGAGTGGCCGCTACGATTTCGAAAGCACGTACGCGCCGAATGTGGTCTGGATCGACATGAGCAGGCTCAACTTCAACACAAGGTTGCCCGAAATGGAATTACCGGTCGAGAAGAACATCTTCGATCTCAGTGGCGATGTGACCGACAAGCTGGAGAAGGCGAAGCCCTTCGTATTCGGAATGAACGAGACGAAATATGGAGACGGAGCGAGAAAGATCGCATTCACGTTCGACTCCTGATGATCGTACTGCCTTTCGGCATCGACACTTATCGAACGTTCGGCTACCATCTCGCCGGTTACACTTCAGTCAAGGAGGACTCGATCATGAAAACCCGGATCAAACGACGGCTCGTGGCGATTCTCGCAATCCCGCTCGTCCCGGCCATGCTGATGTTCGCAGCTGCCGCGCTCGCTGGGGGTTCCGCGGGTGGAACGCTTTCCACGGGTCGAAGCGTCATGACTTATTCCGACTCCCTCATGCTGCGTTCCAGATTCGGTAACGACACAGCGACCATTCGAACGGGCGGAATGACGATCGTCGTCAAACCGACGATACTGGAGGTCGATGGCGTTCAAGTCGCGACGATCGACAACGATGTTTCGAACATCGAAGTGCGAGTGAAACGCGGAAAGGTATCGTTCGTCGCCGACGGCAAACCTGTCGCGAAGAAAGTGCGATAGAACCCGCCTCTCTGAAAACTTTCGACGTTCCGAACGAATAATAGAAAGGTGACGGCGGTCATTTTCGAATGGGTCGAAGAAATGACCCCCGTCACCTTTATCAGGTCTGAAACGCCGAGCGGATCGAAGGAATGTCATTGCAACTCAAATGATGACGACGATGAAGAGATACGCCCCAACGCAAAGCGAAATGGCCGGGATTCAAGTCTGGGAAAGTTCGTTCCCGACGCTGACGGCCGATCAGAAATCGATATGCGTCGTCCTGCACCGACACTCCGGACCGATACACGAAGACGAGCTGGCCGCCTGCATGGAGTGCACCGTCGACGAACTGAGGCTTGCGAAACGCGGCATCCATGGGATTCTCGTCGATGCCAATTCACGCGACTATTGGATTCGCTGAGCGAAGACAAAAAGGTGACTTCAGTCTTTTATTCACCCCTCTCAGAAATGCCCCTCGCCAACTATGCTTCGGCAGGAATTCCGCCATCCTGAAACGTAAAAGGTAACGAAGTACGCTTGCGTGCGACCATGCCGATGCTTGAGAATCCTGCATCGGCTCAATGTCACCACATCGTTCGTGGAGCCTCCCGATGGCCCGATCGAAAAACCCGCCTGGCCCAGGTTTCCTCGAAGGCCTGTCCACTGGCAAGCGATTTCAGCGCGACGCCCTGGGGCTGCTGCGCCAGTGGCATCATGATTATGGCGACATCGTGCACCTCGGCTTCGGGCCGAACCAGTTTTATTGGCTGTTTCATCCCGACCTGGCACGCGAGGTCCTCGTCACGCAGGCAAAGCGGTTCCGGAGGACCGGACGCCAGGTCGAAGTCCTGCGCGAGTGGGACGGCGACGGCCTCGTCACCAGCGACGGCGACTTCTGGGCCCGTCAGCGCCGGCTCGTGATGCCGGCCTTCGCCCCCAGCCGCTTCGAAGGCTACGCTCGCGCCATGACCGCAGCCGCCTCGCAGCTGGCCGACCGATGGTCAGCCGAACGCCCGGCCGAAATCGAATTGAATTCGGCCATGACCGGGCTGACGCTCGAAATCATGGCCGCCACGCTCTTCGGCGTGGAAGTCACCGAAAATACGCGAGAAATGGGCGAGGCCGTCGCCACCCTGTCGGACTACGCCGTCCGTGAACTCGGTAAGCCGTTCTCTCTGCCCAACTGGGTGCCCCTGCCCCGAATTCGCCGGAAGTTGCGGGCCATACGGTTTCTCGACGCGACGATCGATCGCCTCATCGCGGAACGAAGAGCTTCGAAAGTAGATCGCGGTGATCTGCTCTCCATCCTGCTGCACGCGACGGACGACGAAGGCGATGGCCAGGGCCTGACCGACGAACAAGTCCGGCATCAGGCCATGACGATGTTCCTGGCCGGTCATGACACTACGGCTGGCGTTCTGCCCTGGGTCTGGTACCTGCTGGCCACGCATCCCGAGGTCGAAGCCCGGGTCGTCGAAGAAATCGACCGAGTGGCCAGTGGCCTGCCTCTCGGCGCGGCGGATCTTCCGCAGCTTGCCTACACACAGATGGTCATCAGGGAAACCCTCAGGCTTTATCCGCAGGCTTACGTTCTCTTCGCACGTGTGGCGGCGGAAGATGTCGAACTGGGCGGATACCGAATCCCCCGGGGCAGCCAGATCTTTCCCGTTCCGTACGTCATCCATCACGACGCCCGCTGGCACGCCGACCCCGAACGGTTCGATCCGGATCGGTTTACGCGGGACCGGTTCGAAAAACTGCCGCCGTGTGCCTGGATTCCATTCGGAGCCGGCCCGCGGGCCTGCATCGGCGCGGCGTTCGCCACGATGGAAATGACGCTGGTCGTCGGCACGATCCTGCAGCGATACCGTCTGAAGCTGGCCCCCGCCCAGGGCACTCCAGTGCCGCTGCCGTCGTTCTCCCTGCGGCCGAAAGGCGGCTTGCGCATGGTGGCCGAGCCACGTTCGAAGGTGTCCGGCAAAGTCGTAAAGTCCTGACGCGCAAGCAAGACATCACATGGTCGATCCTCTACGTTTCGAAGATTTCCGCGAATTTTCGGCAGGGTGAACTTGCCGAGACAAGGCGATACCGGCAGACTGAACGATCGCCGCACTGGTTTCGAGCACTTAGCCCGATTCACCTTGCGATACTGGAAAAGAAAGGGAAATCGAAATGTCGATGATCGGATGTTTCCTGAGTCTCACGGCTTTCGAACTTGAGGAACTGATCGCGGATCCTTCGGGAGTGGCCGATTTCGTTTTTCCGGACGAAGATGAGAACGAGGCCAGTATCGACGTCGACAAAGCCTGGCATGGCATTCACTTCCTGCTGACCGGCGATGCCTGGGGCGGCAGCCCGCCGCTGGCGGACGTGGTTCTCGGAGGCACGGAAATCGGAGAAGATATCGGATATGGCCCGGCACGCTATCTGACACCAGCCGAAACGAATGCCGCGGCCGATGCGCTCGCCGCGATCTCGCCGGACGATTTTCGGGCCAGATACGATGCCGCCGCACTGACGAAGCACGATATCTATCCGAATATCTGGGACGATCCTGAAGACGAAGCGATGGAATACCTGGCGGATAACTTCGAATCGATCCGCGAATATTTCGAAGCCGCGGCCGCCCGGGGCGACGCGATGTTGAAGTACGTCACTTGACCTTCGAAATACTGCGAAAGATCGGCATCAGCCCAGAACACCGGCACGAAAGTGAATCCGTTTTTCATTTCGTGCTTCATTTCGAATGATCTCTGGCGGGTGCGATTCCTGGCCAATTCGAAACTTCAGGAATGATCATGCCGGCATATCTGGCGATCGTGGCATATCGAGCACTCGTCGCAGGCCGTCCCACGGGCACGGTGGACATTCAGGTCCGCTGGTTCGACGACTACGATCCTGACAGAATTTGCCGTCGTATCGAGTCGGAACCTGCGATGACGTATACGAAACGTCGGGCTGAAGCCCGCCCTACTTCGATTCGATTCGACAGCCTGTTTCATACCGACCTGACCAGGGGAATCCACGGAACGCAAGCACGGCGGGCGTTTCGCCAGGTCCGGGCGTTCGACGGCGATCCTCCAGTCCGTTAGCTCTCATACGCTTTCCAATCAGATATAGCGCGCCTTCCCTTGCGCTCCTCTATCCT
>CAZSQA010000080.1:0-9299 GCA_964608915.1 uncultured Isosphaeraceae bacterium | reverse complement strand
TGCATGTCCGTCTGTCCGTTTTCGGTCGTCGAGTCGCGGTGGTGGTCTGCGGGCAATCACAGCGTCCGCGGGCTTTTCGAGGCCGTCGCGGCCATTCATTACGACAACCCTTCGGCCATCGCCTATGACATGTTCGCCGACCGGTCGTCGCTGCGCACGGTTCTGGGCATGCGCGGGGGCGACGGGCGGACCGAGGTGCTCTATCTGGCCAGCCATGGCGACGAGTCGCACATTTATCCCATCGGCTCCGACGGCATCGGCCGGGCCGAGGTGCGGTCGGCCCTCGTCGCCGCCAATGCTGGCGGGCAGATCAAGGGGCTGTTTCTGGGCACGTGCCTGACCGGCAATACGGAGATGGCCAGGTTCTTTCTGGAACGGTCCGAGACGTGCCTGGACTGGGTCGCCGGCTATGGCCGGTCGGTCGACTGGGTCGACGGCAGCGCGATCGACATGATCTTCTTCTCCAAGCTGGCCCAGCTTTACGTCGCAAACGAACGTAAACGTAAACCTAAACGCGACTCGCCCCGTGGCATGGCCCACGCGGCGGCCACGGCGCTGGTGAAGCTGGTTCAGGGTGCCCATTCGGCGTATGGGTTCAACATCTATTTTCACGAGAACAACCGGCTCACGAGCATGTTCAGCGAGTGAATGGCAGCCCGGCAAGCCGAGGAGTGGGTGGAGCGGTCAGCCACTTCGACACGAGGACGAAATCGGGTACAGGCACCCGCAAAGCCGGGAGCCAGCCCCCAATTTCTCAAGGGCTTGCGTGGTGCTCGATCGCTGAGTGTGCCGGGTCTCATCGAGGCATTTTCGAAGTGGCGGAGAGTCGCTGCGAACGCGAGAAGCGGCGGGATGCCGCTTCCGCTTCGACGTGTGCGGATCAGACGCCGCAGGCTTTCATCAGGGCGTCGTCGGGGCGGCCTGAGATCCGGCGGTAGAGGTCGTCGATAAGCCAGTGGAAGGCGACCTGGTGGATGCTCTCGACGACGCCCATGTCGTGGATATCGACGTGGAAGTCGTGGTGGGCGATCTGTTTGAGCTTGCCGCCCGAGAAGCCCGTGATGCCGACGGTGCGCAGGTCATGGGCGTTGGCCCATTCGACGGCCTTGAGAATGTTGGGGCTGTTGCCGGAGCCGGAGATGGCCAGCAGCAGGTCGCCGGGCGATGCGTAGCTTTTGAGCTGTTCGACGAAGATGCGGTCGTAGCTGGTGTCGTTGGCCCAGGCCATGATGGCGGGCGTGTTGTCGGTCAGGCTGAGGATTTTCAGGCGTTTTTGATTATCGAAGTCGCGCAGGGGGCATTTGGCCAGGTCTTCGCACAGGTGCGAGGCATTGGCCCCCGAGCCGCCGTTACCGATGACGAAGACCCACCGGCCCTGTTCGTAGGCCTGGTGGATGAGGTCGGCCATGGCCTGGACGGGTGCGAGGTCGAGTCGTTCGATTTCGAGGCGGACGCGGTCCAGGTACGATTTCAGGTCGAGTACGGCACCGATCATGGCGGGGGTTCCTTCCCTGGGTTATCCGGAGCGGGTCGAAAACGGGGCCGCTCCGGGGCGATTGGGTTGTCGTTCCTTCGGTCGGTTTCGGTGCCCTGCCCGTTCCGGTCCGGGTTCATTCCACGCGGGCGTAATTGAGTCCGAGGAGTTTTCCGACGCCGAGTTCGGCGATGATGCGGAGGGCGTGGACGGCTTCCATCTTGTTGATTTTGGAAACGCCGGCGCGGCGGTTTTCGAAGATGATGGGGGTTTCGCCGATACTGGCGCCGGCCTCGCGGCACCAGTAGAGGATCTCTTCCATGAACGAGTAGCCGCGGGAGCGGATCTTGTCGAACGGGATGCCCCTCAGCATGGCGGTGCGGTAGCAGCGATAGGAGCCGCTGTTGTCGCGCGAGGTGAGCCCCAGCCAGAACCGGGCGTAGGTATTGATGCCGGTGGACATGAACTTGCGTTTGAGGTTGAACTGTTCGCCGCCGATGCCGCCGCCCTTGACGTATCGAGAGCCGATCATGACGTCGTAGCCCTGGCTTTCGACGCCGTCGACGAGATTCGGCAGGAAGCGGGGCGGGTGGCTGAAGTCGGCGTCCATATTGATGATGGCGTCGAACCCGTTTTCGATGGCGTAGCGCATGGCCGTGAGCACGGCGGTGCCGAGGCCGAGCTTGCCGGGGCGGTGGAGCACGTGCACACCGGGCAGTTCGGCGACGAGTTCGTCGGCGATGCGGCCGGTGCCGTCGGGGGAATTGTCGTCGATGATCAGGATCTCGGCCGACGGCAGCGAGCGGCGGATTTCGTGCACCAGCGGCGCGAGATTTTCCGCCTCGTTGTAGGTCGCCAGGGAAATGATCGTTCGGAAGCTCATCCGCTTCACCATGAAAGTCAGTGCCCACCGGCGTGAATCGTTGAGGGGACCGGACTTCGGTCCCCCGCGCCGGTACGGACGATTCGACCATCTTCCCGATTTTCCCGAAACTGACAAGATCAATCGAGCGAACCCCGCCGCCACGGCTGCGGCCGACCTTTATGCCCCGAACCGGTCTGGGGCGATGAAAAGGGGACGGGGGTCATTTACTCGCTTTCAGACAAGGTGTTTTACGTGATACCAAAAAAGACCCCCGTCCCCTTTTCTCTTGCGAGTGCTTTTTTCTCCGCGTCCAGCGTCGCTGGCGGGTATGATGGCCGTGAACGGCAATTCGATTCGGTATTCCGGGATTTGGTGACCCTGCGACATGGCTGACGCCGACTCTTACGACTTGAACCGATTCGTCGATGCCCAGGCCGGCATTTATGACCAGGCCCTGGCCGAGCTGAAGGCCGGCCGCAAACGCACGCACTGGATGTGGTTCGTGTTCCCCCAGATCGCGGGGCTCGGCTCCAGCGAAATGGCCAGGTTCTACGCCATGGCCGATCGCGGCGAGGCGGCCGCGTATCTAGAACATCCGCTGCTTGGGGCACGTCTGCACGAATGTGCCGCAGCCCTGCTGGGTGTGGAAGGCCGCACAGCGCTGGAAATCCTCGGCAGTCCGGACGATCACAAGGCCCGTTCCTGCATGACGCTGTTCGCCACCCTGGACGGCTCGGACCCGGTCTTCGCCCAGGTGCTCGAGAAGTACTACGGCGGCGAGCCGTGCCGCCGCACACTGGAAATTCTGGGCGGAAACGGCATGGAAGGGGCATCCTGAGCAGGTCGCGCGGCTTTCACGAAAACCGCGTACACGCATGCAGAGCCTGTCTCGATGATCGCGAGTGAATCCGCGTCCCGTCGATTCCGCAGGTCGAGGCGAAGCGGCAAGCGTCATTTCCGGTCATCGTGTCCGAGCGGCATGCGTCACAGGCTTAATTAGGAACCGTATTGGCGTTCGGGGCGGAAGAAAATTGGCGTTCGAGGGGGGGAAGGAAGGCCCTTGCGATCGTGATATGCGCGAGGTTCATGATCCTGGCGGGCCGGTGCGAGAGCCTGCGTTCCAGCGTGATCCGCACATTCCGTAACCGGCGACAAAAAACCGGATTCGTGAACTACTCTATTCATGCATACGTTTGCTAGGATCCTAAGTAGCGACGTCGCGACTTTTCAGACTCATCAGGGACATGTTTTCATGCGCAAGGCACTGATCACCGGCATCACGGGGCAGGACGGCTCATACCTCGCGGAATTCCTGCTGGGCCGGGGCGATTACGAAGTGCATGGCCTGGTGCGCCGGGCGAGCACGATCAACCGGCAGCGGATCGATCATCTCACGCGCAATCCGGACTATCGCGACAAGTTCCACCTGCATTACGCCGACCTGGGCGATGCTTCCAGCCTGCTGGCCGTGACCGAACAGGTCGAGCCCGACGAAGTCTACAACCTGGGTGCCCAGAGCCACGTCCGCGTGAGCTTCGACCAGCCGATCTACACCGCCGATTGCGTCGGCGTGGGGGCGCTGCGACTGCTCGAGGCCGTCCGCATCCTCAGCCGCCGCAAGCCTGTACGCTTCTATCAGGCTTCCAGCTCCGAAATGTTCGGCGCCGCCCCCGCTCCCCAGGGGCCCGATACGCCGTTCCACCCCCGCAGCCCTTATGCCTGCGCCAAGCTCTATGCCCACTGGCAGACGATCAACTATCGTGAATCGTACAATATGTACGCCTGTTCCGGTATTCTGTTCAATCACGAATCGCCGCGGCGGGGCGAATCGTTCGTGACGCGCAAGATCACTCTGGCGGCCGGTCGGATCAAGGCCGGCATTCAGAAGGATCTGGTGATGGGCAATCTCGACGCCTGCCGCGACTGGGGCTTCGCGGGCGATTACGTGAAGGCCATGTGGCTGATGCTGCAGCAGGACGCGCCGCGGGACTACATCGTGGCCACGGGCGAGACGCACTCGGTGCGCGAGTTCCTGGAAATGACGTTCGGCATGCTCGACCTGGACTGGAAGGATTTCGTCAGGTTCGACCCGCGCTACACGCGGCCGGCCGAAGTCGACGTGCTGCTGGGCGATGCCTCGCGTGCCCGCAAGGATCTGGGCTGGACGCCCGAAGTCGACTTCAAGGGGCTGGTGAAGATGATGGTCGAGCATGACCTGGACCTGGCCCATCGCGAAAAGCGGGCCATGCAATCCTGACGCGTCCGATGTCGTTTCCTGAACCGGCCCGGGCGGGTCGCACCGGTCGGGCCCGCCCTGATGCCAGCCTCGGCTCCGCACGAACATGAGCGATACCGCACGGGATCCTGTGGAACCGAACGCTCCGGCCGAAACGGGCCGGAAGCCTGCCGGGCGTCCGCGACGACGCTGGCGGGTCGTGGCCTTCGTGCTTCTGGCCGCGCTTGTTAGCCTGGCGAGTGCGCCGTATTGGGCTCCGCCGATTTTGCAGCGATATGCCCTGAGCTTTCGGGTGAACGACCCTGAGCCTGCCGACGCGGTCTGCATTTTGCTCGGCGGCTTTCATGTGCGTCCGATGCGTGCCGCGGAATTGTATTTGCGCGGCTACGCGCCGAGGATTCTGATCGTCGACTACCCTGACGACATTTTCTACGGCAGCATGGAGAGCCAGCTGGCCCTGATCGTGGCCCGGCGCTGCGGCGTTCCGGACAAGGACCTGATACGCGTACCCGCGCCGGTCACCAGCACGGCGGAAGAAGCGCGCATCTACAGGGATTACGCCGAAAAGCACGGGCTGAAGAGCATGATCGTGGTGACGACGGCCTTCCACACGCGCCGGGCCCGCTGGATTTTCGACCGAGTCTTCGCCGGTTCAGGGATCCGGCTTTCGTATGCCGCGGCGTACGACCCGCACGTGAACGAACGGAACTGGTACACGAGCGACGAAGGCCTGGTGACCTACTTCTCCGAGACGCTCAAGACGCTGTATTACTATTTGCGGTATTGAAGCGACGAGAGCGAAGCGGCGGATTCGGCAGCCGATCGTGATCGAAATCGATGCCACGGTTTCGACCGTATCCAGCCGAACCGGGGGCGATGGAAGCTGCGGTTCATAGAGACTGTCATGATTGATCTTTGGATAAGCGGCTAATGTGCTTTACTCATGGTCAAGCAGGGATTAAGATCGTCTTGGAACCAGAAATAATTCGGCGGATCGATTCATCGCACTTCTGTCTCGATCTACAGATAAACCGAACCGTCCTGGTTTCGAGTGATTCCGAGTATTGATAGAGGATTCTTTCCTCATTGACCATATCGAATGGAAAGGTGATCGTGATGCGATTCTCGTATACGTTTCGATGTTCGATCCTCATCTCGCTGTTTTTTGTATCGTTGAGTTCATCAAGGCTGGTGGGTGCCGAGATGCCTCAATCGACCAGAGTCAGGGCACTGATCTACATCGATCCGCTTTCCGGACTGCCCGGCCTGGATCAAAACCGAAATCGTATTCGTGGACTACTGGACTGGCTGTACACCCAGGATCAGTCCAAAGTGAAAATCGACCAATATATCGGACCGGAAACATATGAGCGAATCTCGCCAACCCGAATTCTCTCGGATATCCAGAATTTGACTGACGTCCGTGGGGACGAAACGATCTTCCTGTATTATTCAGGCCACGGAGCCACAGATCGAAGCAAAGGTCATTGGCTCCAAACCACAGGTGGCGCCATTACGAGAGACGACTTAAGGAATGCCCTCAAGGCAAAGGGCGCCAGAAGCGTCATCCTTCTCACGGATTGTTGCAGCAGTGTGGCCGATTTGCCAGTCGAATTCGCATTTGCGGCACCACTGACGACGCTTCGACCCACGGAAATGACGAAGATCATGACGGACCTGTTTCTCAGGTCAAGTGGTATCGTCGATATTACGGCAGCCACTTACGACAAAACGACCGGGATCGGTGAATACGCCTGGTATACCGCTGGTGCAGGTGGTATTTTCACGGAAGCGATTTGGAATGTCACGGCGTTAGGAAATGGATACGATTCACTTGATTTGAATCGTGATTCGTTCGTCTCCTGGAAGGAACTCCACGCCAAACTCGATTCTTCGATGAATGAATCGTACAAACGAATGCGGGATGATTTTATGATGCGTTACGGGAATCCAGCAATACTCAGCCGAGAGTACCAGGATCTCTATTTCAAATTATCGAATCAGCCAAGACAGACACCGCAGGCGTTTTCGTTCGGTACGACAGACGCTCCACATGCTTTCAGGCCTGAGGCGTCTCCAACCGTCGGAGCTTTGGAGAACCTGGGAACGGCTTCCGCACGCTGATTCGGATGCCGGCATTCCGACTCCTTTGTCCGGCCGTCCGATCTGGGCAAGCGGATTCGCTTTTCGAACTACCTGCCCACCACAAGCAGCGTGATCTGCAGATGCTCTGGCGGGTTGTCGCAAACTGGCTATGCTGCCTAATTCTTTGTCCTGGAACCTCGATGCGATGAGAATTTCGCATACCGGCCTATCGTCCCGATATGCGAGAAGTGGGCGGCTTATTCGCGAATCGTTCGGGGGAATCTGGCAGCCGGTCGGGATTCCCCGGGCGATCATGAACGAGAGACGCCGTTCGATGAGTTTCTGATGGACTTCGTTCCTGTGGTGGAGCTTTTCTTCGAAGCGGCCGATCGATTTCATGAGCCGAAGCTGCGGGTCGGCGATTTCGGCGTTACGGCGGCCCTGTACATGAGCCGGGCTGCCATGCATCGAGATGGGGTTGGGTGGATCACCGCCGCGTCGCTTGGCTGTACGACGCGGCGGCGATCGATCAGGTGGCACGAAGGGAGTCGGCCATTTCGTCAGGCGAGTCCAGTTTGCGGTGCAATGCGCATGGAACGGACCTCAGTCGATTCGTCGTGTGAATCGACCGGGCCGTTCTTCTATTATCGCCGTGAGCGGACCGAGCCAAATCCGCTGCCGATGCGGTATCGTCTCAGTGGCCGTCGGTCGACCAGTGCACCTTGTCTTTCTGGACGTCCGTAAAATGGATCACGCCATAAGTCTTGGCGACTTCGATCAGATCGGCATTGGTACTGTCCCGCGGCATGCTCGTTATCGTGACGATGCTGCCATCTTTCTTCTTGACTTTCAGGTCACCGGACCAGGTCACTTGCATATCGATCGCCTTACCCTCCGTGTGGCGGGAATTGAGGGCGGGTGCCACCTGAAGGTTTTGGAGACCGTAGCCGTTCACCATCTCTTCCGCTTTCGCCTTCGAAGTCGCCGCATCTCCATGCCACCATTCGATGTCAACCCCGGTCATCGCAGGGACTTGTTTCGGGTCGAAATCCTGTTTGACGATTTTCCAGGACCAGTGCATTAAGTAGGCACGTTCCTTTGGCCTTAGAGTGCTTGTGATTGTGGTCATAGCCCCCGCATCTTTCGACGCGGCGACGAACGCCTTGACTTTTGACTGGAAATCGCTGTCGAGATCTTCGACTTTCTGGCTTCCTGGAAACATAGGTACCCATTGAGCACCACTCAGAGTGGCTGACTCAGAGGAAGCAGCCGGATAGAAAGCCAGAAGAATCGCGACCAGCGCGACCGGCGATCGTGAAAATGCCATTATTGGATCTCCTCTGGAAAGCAATCGTCAGAAATCGTGTTCTGGAGAACGGGGAAAAACGGCGGATCCTGCAGGACGGTATCGTACTGTGCCACCAGCGGCCCAACGAGGGCACGAAGATACGCCATGCGTCAGAGTACGAAATCCCGGATCGGGCTACCAGTGAGTTCCGGAAATCTCCGACTGGAGTCGACGCACAGCTAACAGGGAAGCCGGTACAATGGTTGGGACGCAGGAGAAATTCACGCGGTCTCGGTGATTGCATGTGCTATCATGGAGAGGGTTTGGCTGGGCAGCTTTCTCTTCCCTTGCAATCTTCCCCTGTTCTGCCCGAATTGGATTAATCTCCCAAGGCTGGATATGCAGGACGCGCTATAGGATAGTCGTCCGGATCGGTCTTGTAGAATACGCTGAAACCACCGACCATTCCTTCAATTCCATCGAGTGGGGTCGGGGTCCCAGGCTTGACGAAAACCTGCAAAGCCCATTGCCCATCATTTGTCGTAGTCAAACCCACCTTGGTGATGTCGGGATGAGAGAGCGAGTCAGCGATCTCACACAACTTCACTGGAGGTTCAGGCGTTAACGCTCGCCCTGGGATATGAGGTTCTGAACGCGACATGAGGCTTCGTTCCATGCGACACGGAATGATCAGGGACGCGAAAGCCCTGATCTATAGGATTATACCGGGAATGCCTGGAATTCTTGGCATACGCCACCTAAGTCACATGCGGTCGTCGTTTGGCCATCACCTGCGAACAGCAAGGCCACTGGACGACCGGTCTCACTTTCCAGGATAACCGATCCTGAGTCTCCTGGAGCGCTGAATGGTCCGTTGTCTCCGACGATTTGAATCGTATCGTTGAATGAGGCAATGATTGGCGAGGTCCGGGTACCGTAGTTGACCTGCACACCATTTACTCTCGTCGCTGTAACGATGCCCGTCGTCACGCCAGTAGTTCTACCTGACTTAATGACACGCATCCCCGGCACAGCCGAAGCGATTCGCGGATCATACCGATCGATCCCAAAAATCTTGTCTGCACGAATCGAGTCCAGGTTCGTCACCAATGCGATCGCAGCATCGAATCGATTGACGACCGGATTGAATCGAGAGCTTGGAAACTGGATTGGAATGAATGTGCTGAGCGATGCGAAAACTTCATCTGGGGTTGTCGGAACGATCTCAGGTCCAGGTTGTACTATTGCGGTACCTATGGCGAGACGATTCGTGTCCGCTAAAACGTGATTGTTGCTTAGCTCGACTTTCGCACTTTTGATTCGAAACCTGATTCGAATCCGCCATCCAATG
>CAZSQA010000079.1:0-9506 GCA_964608915.1 uncultured Isosphaeraceae bacterium | reverse complement strand
GGACCGGGATTTCCTGGGGAAATTCCGCCTATGCACTGCATAGGGAAGACGCCTGACAACCTTGTTGGATTTCTGCCAGTATCAAAAACGCATTCCTGAACTCGCCTGATTTCCGGACTTTCGCATGTTCACCAGGATCGATTCAGGGACCGATCCGGATCGTCAGCCGCAAGTCGGAGATCCCAATCCGTTCACGTTCGTGACGAACGCCCCCATGGAGGAGTCGATCCCAGCCGAAACGAACAAGATGGCGACGATGATGCCCAGTTTCATGGGCTTGCCGCGGGAGACTTTGCCGATCGAAGCTCCGACGACGCGACCGTCACGGCGATCGGCGGCAATCCCTTGTCGAGATTGCCCGTGAACCATCCGACGACGATATGGAGCAAATGACACATGAGGATGAGATTCAAGGCTTTACCGATGTCCGGAATGGCGATGACGATCGAACTGGATACGGAATCCCCCGAAAGAGGAGAGGCTAAAACACTTCCTCCAAGCTCATCCTGGGATGGGGAATCGACAAATCGCTCAAAACGTGATCATGCATTCGCCCTGGACCGGGCTGACACTTCGAATCCCGAGCGATCCAGGCGAAATCAAGCACAGATCATTTCCGATGACCATTTCGATTTCGAAGTTCGACTTACCACGCCTGGAACGTTCCGAAGCCGTTGCGGCTTCGGCTTCCAAGTGATTGATTTGGCTCGTTTCGCTGACTCGGCCGAACCGGCTCAGTCTTCGTTCTCCGGGAAGTAATTGAGCCTGACCCGGATCGACGTCCTGGATTCGAGCGTTTCGATCGTGAGCAAGTATCCGACCCGATTCGCGAAGTGAAATCCGCTGGCCAGATGAAACTCGCCGTTCGCTCCTTACAGCAAGGTCCAGACTTTCCGGGAATCGAGTCGTTCGACGTATCCGAGTTCCGGTCCGGAAAGATCGAACGAGCATCCGCTTGCGGATGACGAAAACCATCGTGCCGCCGGATCGATGTCATTGGAATCAAAGTGAAACGGTTCCAAAACGGGTCTTCGTTCAGTTCGATTCAGGTCTCCATGCGCATCATGCCGTACACCCTCATGTTCCGGCTCCTCCCCTTTCGAAGATCATGCAGGTGTCATGCAGGCCGGGGATGAAAGTCGACTTGTAGACCTTCCTGGAACTGCTGGCACCATGGCTGAACCGGATGATATCGGTGCAAGACTGCTCCAAACCGGCCGCGAACGCAAGCCGTTTGGTGTGAAAGGTGAGGGGCACGAAGCCTTCCTCCCGGTCGGAGTAGTCGCCCATGAGAATCGCCAGTTTCCCGTTCGGTTTCAGGGCGTTGGCACAATTGCGGATGAACTGGCCATAGCGGCGCAGGAAGTGTTCCAGGGTCGGAGAGCGGGACAGGTCACGCGGATCGTCGGCATAGAGCTTTTGTCGCCAATACGGCGGGTGTGCCCAGATGAAGTCGAACGTTTCGGCCTTGGGGAATTCGAGGCTGTCGCACGCGTCGAACCCTTGATGGATATCGAACGAGAAGCACGGGATCCCCATCTCCTGGCACACGTCACGGGCGGTCCCGCTGCCGGTCATGGGGTCGAACACCAGGCCAGGCTTGAAGTAATTGAGCAGGTCCTTGATCAGATTGCCGCCGCAGTTGCCGGGCCATTTCCGGTCGCCGTATTCGCCCGCCCGGTGAAAGTGATAAAGACTCGTCAGGTGCGGCACGGGGCTGGCATTCCTGGGTGCGATCGGCAACCGGGCATAGACCGGGGTTTCCCGTCGTATCGCCGTATTTGCGGAAATACGATCGTTGCGGGCAGCGTAGAAAGGATTGATCGAGGCGGAATTGGTCATCGTGAGCTCCATTAATGAAGGTTGGTGGGAAGGGATTCGGCCAGATAACCGCCGTAGGCTTTCCAGCTGAAGTCTTTGGTATCGACGACGACGATTCCCGCGTCGCCGGGGCTCAGTTCGGTCATCCGGTCCGGATTCTTCAGATCCGCCTGGGTGAGCAGGTTCTGGTGAACTCCGAGACTCAGGTAGCCCTCGATCCGGGAGTGGCAGATCCCGACGAACCGTGCGGCGGCGTAGTCCGCGTCATTGGTTCGATGGACCATCAACTCCTTGAGCTGGTTCAACCAATGGGGTACGGCATTGCCGTGCCAGTGAAGATAGACGGTCGGCGAAACCCGATGACGGTCAAAAAAGAGGATCGAAGCCCGGTTACCCATGGGTGGCCTCCGGATCTTCGGATGCGCCGCTTTCGAGAATCGCCCGCCTCAAAGGCGGTTCGTACCGATCACCTCTCCAGGAATTGACGCCGAAGGCGATGTTGCCGAGGGCCAGCTTGTCGAGGTTGAATACCGCGACGTGATAAGGCTGATCGAAGACGATCCCCAGCATCCGGCCTTCGTCCGGATCCCGGAACAGAAGCACATGGAAGGGTGCTCCGCTGATTCCGTTACGATGATATTGGATGTTTTCGATGGTCAGTTTCATCAGATTCTCCTTCATTTCGAGTCGGTTCGGGGATGGTCGCCGAAGAGGCACTGGGCGGCACTTTGGAGGGTCTCCCAGCTGATTCCCAAGTTGGCGTCGTGGGCTCGCTCGACTTGCCTCAAGACTTCCCAGGCTTGGTCTTCGGTGAGATCGTCTCGGACGGCGAGGACGTCTTCGACGGACCAGACAGCGGCGATTTGGCGTTTTTGGGCCAGATAGGCGTGAATATCGATGTCAGTCATGGTTTTCTTCCTCAGTAAGCGGTTTCGAAAGTCATTCGCAGCTCGGCGAATTCACGTTCGAGTTCGTCCTGGACGATGTCGAAATCGGCATCGCATCCGGCATTCAAGTCATTGATGTGTTTGATGAAATCGAAGTCGTTTTCGAAGTGGTGGCGATAGAGAGTCATGGGCGAATCCTTTCCGATGAGAGTGGGCGGGCTTCATGCCCGCCCGTTTTTTTGTGGATCAGTCTTTCTTTTCCGCTGCGATGCGGAGGGTGACGCGGCCATCGAGGGGCACCGATTCGAGCTGGATATTGAAGCCCTTGCCGTCGGAGTGGGGCCAAACGCTGCCGATGCGGGTCCAGATGCCTTTCTGACCTTCCCGATCACGGACCTGGTAGGCGACGTGGCTGGGGGCTTTGGAAGTCGTTTCCGAAGATTTGTTGGACATAAAGTGGGTCTCCTGTCTTTCGTGATTCCGACCGCGACCATCGCGGCCTCATGGCACGCCAGACAAAGCCGCCACAGTCCGGGGCGGAGCGTAGCGGGAGCGCACCGGGCAAGCGGAAAATCGGGGGAGACCTTCAGGGGGAACCGATTTTCCGCTTGAGCGGACCGGCGGCGGCTTTACAAGTGCCCAATCCAAGGCCGTGTTCGCGGACGGACACACCTGAAACCTGGGGAGACTCCTGATTCCGATCACGAACCTTCTCGAACGATTTCCGGAGCCCGCCCTACTTCACGGACAGGGCCAATCTTGCGGAGGGTCAGACATAAGGACTCCCATGGCTTTGGCTGGATTCTGCCGCGTCAGGGATTCGAAACTTCGAAAGAGCAACGACGGACTTTCCTCTGCCTCCCAGCGGAAGAGCTGATCGACCAACGGGCGGGTCGGCGATCCATTCCGGAAAATCGGGTCGCCAAGACGCGTCTTCGCCATTTCGTGCGAAATCACTGCTTGATCAGCGAATGGTACGGTTGCCCCTGATCGATCGATGTCCCTGACACGAAGGATGGCTCACCGAACTCCGATCACGCTTCACCCGCTGAATGACTCGGAAATCCAGCGAACGAGAGCACCCTCCGGATCGGCCGGATAGTTGACGACCGCCTGAACATAAACGCTTCGCGACTCTCGAAACTCGGCGAACCGAGCGTCGCTTTCGAGTCGATGCATTGCTTCGAGAATTCGCAGCAGAGATCCCTCGGGATCGGCCGGATAATGGACGGCCGCTTCGAGAAAGAGGTTGTGGTAACCGCGAAACCCTGCGAATCGCGCATCCTTTTTGAGCCGTTGGACGGTATTCCGAATCCTCCGGAAGGCTGCCTCCGGGGCGGACGCATATCCAAGGACGACTTGTCGAAACAGGTCCTCAGCCCCGGCGAATTCCCGGTATTCATCGACGAATCGATGCATCGCACCGTGCAGAACCGTCACATGGATCAGAAGCGATGCTGGAGCTTTGACGATCGCCGCATTGGCCACAAGATCCATCAACAGCAGCTTGTAGATCGCCGGGATCAAGTCCTCGGGAATCGGAATTCTACGCCGTCGGCAAGACTCGTCGAACCGCTGATAAACAAGCCTCTGAATGTCAGGGGCGACGAATGATTCGGGATTCTCGGGAGGTTCGACGTCAACGAGCGTCGGTTTCGGAAGACTCCCGCCTGGCTTTCGCTTGAATTTCGGCCTCGGCGAATTGCCGCAGAGACCTTTGGCCTTGTCGCGTTCGAACGCTCGCAGCTGAGCGAGCAGGCGTTCGGCCCGCTTGAGAGAAAACGGGTTGATCGGGATCGGCTTGAGGTTCTTCGGAATTCCGGCATCTGCCATGCGTTTTCCGTGCGAATAGATTCGATGAAATCCATTGTCCATGATTTCGGTTTCGAAAGCGTTAACGCCAACGGATGACCAGCCGCTCAAAAACCATGTGTCAAGCTGCATGATCAGCACCGAATTCGAACCCGCCACGCTGGGATTCGTAAATCGATTTCAATGCGTTATTCGAATTGGAGTCAAATTGCGTTCGAATGGGAAAGTTCGTGTGCTTTCCGGACGCTCTCATGCCCAAGCAGGTTAACGAACCGTTCATGCCTTTCTGCTACCCTAGAATTCGGCATGATCCGCATCTCTCAACAAGACTCGGCTTCTGGTGCCAAGCGATATTACTCCAAGGCGGACTATTATTCCGAAGGCCAGGAGATCGTCGGCCTTTGGGGTGGTCGTGGAGCGACTCGTTTGGGGCTTTTGGGCGTCGTCGATCAGGCTTCCTTCGAGAGGCTTTGCGACAATCTCGATCCCCACACCGGCAACCCGTTGACGGTACGGACGCGGAGCGATCGAACCGTGGGCTATGACTTTACGTTTTCGGTACCGAAATCGGTCTCGGTTCTGTATGCGAAATCGGGCGACCAGGACATCCTGGAAGCGTTCCGGCAATCAGTGGACGAGACCATGCGTGAGATGGAATCGGAGATGAAGACTCGTGTCCGCAAGGGACGCCAGGACCAGGACCGGACGACGGGCAACATGGTCTGGGCCGAGTTCATTCATACGACCTCCAGGCCAGTCGATGGGGTGCCCGATCCGCAGCTTCATGCGCACGTCTTCGTGTTCAACTCGACCTTCGACGAGAAGGAAGACCGCTGGAAGGCGGGCCAATTCCGGGATCTGAAGCGGGACGCTCCCTATTTCCAGTCGGCCTTCCGGGTCCGCCTGGCGAACCGGCTCCAGGATCTGGGCTTCGGTGTCGATCGCAAGCAAGACGATTTCGAAATCGCCGGTCTGACGCCCGAGATTCTGGCCAAGTTTTCGCGGCGAACGGCCCTGATCGAAAAGATCGCCGAAGAGAAAGGGATCGACGATCCCGATCGCAAGGCGGAACTCGGGGCGGAAACCCGAGAGAAAAAAGCGGAAGCGATCTCCTGGAATGCCCTCCGCAAGGAGTGGGATTCCCGGTTGACGCAACCGGAGCGGGAATTGCTGGGCCAGGTTCACCGCCGCGAGGTCGAATACGATCGACCCGAGCCGGGCGAAGCGACGGCGGTGGATTACGCCCTGGAGCACAGTTTCGTCCGAGAGGCTGTAGTGGCCGAGCGAAAGCTCCTCACCGAAGCCCTGAAACGAGGCCTGGGCGAGGTCACGGTCGAACGGACGAAGGAAGAACTGGATCACCGCCCATTGATCCGCAAGAGCGTCAAAGGGCGAGCGATGGCGACCACGCCGGAAATGCTCGCTTTGGAGACCGACCTGCTCGATTTCGCCCGCAACGGCCGGGGCCGGTGCCGCCCGATGGGCGACCCGGACAGGCCAATTTCTCGTGAATGGTTCAACGAGGGCCAAAAAGCGGCGGTTCAGCATGTTCTGGGCTCACGCGACCGCGTGATCATCGTCCGAGGCGTCGCCGGTACCGGCAAGACGACCTTGGAACAGGAGATCGGAGAGGCCCTGGCCGAATCCGGTCGGCCCGTCGTGGCGATCGCCCAATCGGTAAAGGCCAGCCGTGAGGTGATGCGGAAAGAGGCGGGCTTCGCCAACGCCGACACCGTCGCAAGATTCCTGGCGGACGAGCGGATGCAAGAGTCCGCCCGCGACGGCGTGATTTTGGTGGACGAAGCGAGCCAGCTCGGCACGCGGGATATGCACGAGATTTTCGATGTCGCCGAAACGGTCAACGCCCGCGTCGTGCTGGTCGGCGACCGCCGCCAGCATCGCAGCGTGACCGCGGGCGAGCCGCTGAAACTGCTCGAAGAGAACGCCGGTCTGCCGGTCGCCGAGGTGACGGAGATACTGAGACAATCCGGCAATTACAAGAATGCTGCCAAAGCCTTGAGCGAGGGAGACGGCGATTCGGCATTCGACGAACTCAACCGGCTGGGATGGATCCACGAGGTGCCCGACGAGACCCGGTTCCAGGACATGGCCAACGCCTACCTGGCCGCGACAGCGGAGACCAAGAAAGCGGGCAAAACCAAAACGGCACTGGTCGTCTCCCCGACCCACGCCGAAGGCGCGAAGGTCACGGCCGCGATCCGCGAGGGCCTGAAGGCTCGTGGCAAGCTCAAACAGGAGCGTCGTGTTTCGATCTGGATGCCCACACACCTGACCAAGGCTCAAAAGGCCGACCCGTCGCAATATCGCGAGGGGGATCTGCTGATGTTCCACCAAAATGCCAAGGCCATCAAGAAAGGCACGCGGATCCTCGTGGGCCCGAAGTCCAAAATCCCGCTGGAATGGGCGGGGCGCTACGAAGTTTACCGGTCCGCCGAGATCGCCCTGGCGATCGGAGACCGGATTCGCCTCACGGCGGGCGGCAAGACCCAGAAAGGCAGTCGGCTTTCCAACGGCTCGATCCACGCGATTAGGGGATTCGGCCCACGAGGCGACCTGATCTTGGAGAACGGCCAGGCCATCGATGCCAACTTCGGCCATTTGACGCACGGCTATGTGGTCACGAGCCATGTCAGTCAAGGGATGACGGTGGACAAGGTCTTCGTGGCCGTCTCCGGCCAATCGATGGCGGCGTCGGATGAACGGACGGCTTATGTGTCGATCACCCGAGGCAAGGAAGAAGTTCGCATCTTCACGGACGATAAGGAAGAACTAGCTCGGGCGATGAAACGCCCCGACGAACCGCTTTCGGCGACGGATCTCAAGGCGAAACAGAAGAAAAAGCCGCATCAACGGCAGGTTCCCCGCTTGAACAACCGAAAGTCACATGTACAGGAAGCACTCATTCGCAGTCTCTTGAGAGAAGGCCTGATCGGCCGGGAGCGAAATCATGTCCGATGAGAATTTGAGCTATGTCGACCGAATCTCGCAAATGACTCATTTGACGGGTCGAACCGCTTCATTGCCGAAACTCGACTTGATCGAGGAATCGGAGGAAATCGATTTCGTGGCGTTCGGCTATCTCCGAGGAATTCGAGATTCGGCGAATGCCTTGGAATTTCGATTCAGAAACGGTAACAGCGTCTGGTTTCCGTACAACTGGCTGGGCAACTGGAAGTACGACCCTTCGGAGGGGCTTTTGCTCAAGTTCTCGGGCGACATGGTCTATCTGGTCCTGATCAAGGGCAGCAACCTGGATCGAGCCCTGGGCGACACCATGATCGATTTGATCCGCGCAGGCTTGCAAAGACACCGAGTGATCTGGATTCGCGAGATGTCGGAAAAGGAAATTCGGGAAATCGGTAACGAAGGGCCGACAGTCGACCGGATCGAGATCGGGGAATTCGAGTCTCAGGCAGAACTACGATCCTGGTTGACCACCAAAGCGGCTGGCTTCGTGCCCGGCGATTGACGGCTTCGATTTGCAGTTCCGGCCTTTACGTGGAATTTTGACCTATCGTCTCGTTCCCGCCCTTTTCAGAAGAACACTATTATTTTGCATTTAGTCAGTCCGAAACGAACTGATGCCGTTATTCGATCCTGGCTTTATTTGATTCGTACGGATCGAAAGATTGATTTCCAGACAAAGAGGTGAGGCTGGTCGGATGCATTCCGAGGCCCATTGATCGATCGAGATTCGGGCAGACCGACAAGCAAGCCAAGTCCCATATGACTTGGGTCGATCCTTCCGTTCCCTCGGATCACCCGCGGAATATGTCGACGAGCAGGAGGAATCGCTTCCTCTTCGGATTCGACAGAGGCAAGCTTCGGCAAGGTCTGCTCGACTTTCCAGACTCCTTCGACGTTTATGGTGGTGATTCAAGTCAGCGAACCAGTCAGGTCTCCTTTGCACGTCCCAAATGGTTTGAAATTCTTTCGAAGGTTTTTAAGCACACCACCATAGACTCCATTTTGGGTGGTACCTCCCATGCGCGATTTCGCTTCGAACAGCACCTCACCCATCGTGGACGATACATGCAACACCATTTTCTTCAGCGAACTTCCACGGTTTCGGCCCTCGGACGGTACCAACAACACACTGTTCTCAAGCGAACTTCCACGGTTTCGGTCCTCGGACGGCACCTGCAACACACTTTTTTGGAGTGAACGTCCAGGTTTTACTTCTCCACCATCACTTGTGATATCTTTGGGGAAAAACCCGAGGTATAACGAAAGAAGCGATGAACAAAAACCAACTTGTCGTCATCTGAATTCATACGAAACGACCCCTTATTTTCCACCTTTTTTCGGATTTTTTAACTCGCCTGTTGAACACGAACCCGGTCTTCCTTTTATTCCCTTGGCCCCTTTGGTGCCGGTTCGTCAGACGCGGCAGCAGTTGATTTGGGCTTCAAGGCTCCCTGAGCGTTGGACCGTCCGAATGCAGTTGATCGCCAACTGCAAGGCATCGATTGAAGCCCCGTATAGGAGGCTAACAGATGAATGGTCACTACCTGAAGGTTCGAATCTCTGATCTCAAACTCAACCCCATCCGTTCCGCCAAGGGGACGGATGAATCGAACAAAGCCCTGGCTCGGTCATGGCTGAGCCGACCGATCCATCCGATCTTTTGCCGGTCGGACCTGACCGTCGGGGATGGCCATCGGCGGCTGGATGGGCTTGTGCAACTCGGGATCGAGGAAGTCGAGGTATTCGTCACCGACGAGGACCTCTCCGCTGCCGATCTCCTGGAGATCGGCTTAGTGACGGACATCCACCGGGAAAGCGTTCCCGTCGCCGACAAATGCCGGGCCGTGCTCCGATATCGGGACGAAAAGGGCCTTTCCGGGAAGCAGTTGGCCAAGGCTCTCAATATCGGCGAAGGCACGGTCGTCAAATACGTTTCCTTCGAAGCCTGTATCCCGGCCGTTCAGCAAGCCCTGGACGAGGGCAAAATCGGGATCACGA
>CAZSQA010000078.1:0-10355 GCA_964608915.1 uncultured Isosphaeraceae bacterium | reverse complement strand
CCGGCGCTCGCCGAAGCCGAAGGCGTCGATGGAGATGACGACGAAGCCACGCTTCACGAGTTCGGTGGCCGTGGGGCGGCCGGCGTAATTTTCGGCGTGGTATTTGGTCATGGCCGGGTGGTTCGTGCCCAGGTCGATGACCTTTTCCTTGCCGAACATGAACATGCCGCCGTGGGAGTGCAAGTCGACGATGGCCGGGGCGGGCCCTTTCAGGCCGTGGGGAATGAGCACATAAGCCGGCACGCGGGTGTGGGGCGACGTGGCGAAGGTGAGTTTTTCGCGGGTATAGCCGTCGCATTCGATGCGTTCGAGGACTTCAGGCGCAGGGTCGACTTTCGGGGGGCTGTAGCAAAGAAGTTCGAAGATTTTGGCCCGGGCTTCCTTGCGGAATTGGTCGACGTCGCGGAATCGGGCGGATGGAAACGAAAGGTCGAAAGTGCGATCCGAGGCGATTCGGCTGAGGGTCGGGAAGATCGAACCGAGGTCGGCGTCGGTGGGGGGCGGGATTTCGGCGGGTTCAGCCGGTTCGGGGGCGTTTCCGGCTTTCGATTCGGCGGCGGCTTCGCTGTTTTTCGAAAAGAGGAAAGCGAGGCCGGTGGAGGCGAGGAGGGAGCGGCGGTGGAGGTCGGGCATGGTCGATCGAGGCTCCCGGCGAGAATCGGGTGTTTTGTCCAAGTGGCGGGCTCGGCACTTCTCGAGTTGCTTCGGCTCTATCGCCGAGCGACCCCCTCCCCGCTGCGCGGGACTCTCCCCTGGCAGGGTGAGAGCTTTTCCGCTTGCCGCATTTTCTCTGAATTGAGGCGGGGACTCGAAACGAATTTTCGGAGAATGGCACAAAAAAGAGACTTGGCTGCTTCAACAGGGCGGGAATCGGCGTATGCTTGAATTCCGTCTTCTATCATCGAGTGGGGAGAGCGAACGATGTCCAGATTGGTCACGTGCATGTGGTTCGACCGGGGCGAGGCGCGCAAGGCGGCGGAGTTTTACGCCAGCGTGTTTCCGGAAAGTCATTTGATCCGGGCGAACGCTTCGCCTCTGGATTTGCCGGCCGCGAAGGAGGGGGAGGATTTGACGGTCGAGTTCACGGTGCTGGGGCGGCACTACATCGGCCTGAACGGCGGCCCGAACGTGCAGCCGAACATGGCCGTGAGTTTTATGGTGTTGACGGAAACGCAGGAAGAGACGGACCGGTATTGGAATGCGATCGTGGGCAATGGGGGCGAGGAGCGGGCCTGCGGCTGGTGCCGGGACCGGTGGGGCTATTCGTGGCAAATCACGCCGTGGGCGCTTTGGGAGGCCACGACCGACCCGGACCGGGCAGCCGGGAAGCGGGCGATGGAGGCGATGATGACGATGGGGAAAATCGATATCGCGGCGATCGAGGCGGCGCGGCGGGGGGATGGGTGATGGCGAGGGCGAGGTGACGAGGATTCGTGAGATCAGGCTGTGGGTCTTGCGATTCGTCGCTGACGCTTCCGGCTCGTCTGCGTGTGTTGGGGGCAGGCTGTCGGAAACGTCGATTCGTCCATGCATGCAGTTTGCTGCGTGCCGGGAAATTCGTTAAGTTAGTGTCCCATACGACCGTGTCGTCGAAACGGGCTGGCTGGAGTTTTCGGATTCCGGGCCGGGCGGTTTCGGGGCGTTGCGGTTCGCGATGCATGACTCCAAGACATTTTGCGGAAAGGCAATTGGTCTGACGATGGAACCCACGGCGGATATTGGACTGGTCGGTCTGGCGGTGATGGGCGAGAACCTTGTCCTGAACATGGAGAGTCACGGCTTCACCGTGGCCGTCTTTAACCGGACGACTTCGAAGGTCGACGAATTCGTCGCCGGCCGCGCCGCGGGCAAGAAGATCGTCGGCACGCATTCGCCGGCCGAGCTGGTGAAGGCCCTGAAGCGGCCGCGGAAGATTATGATCATGGTGAAGGCCGGCGCGCCGGTGGACGCAGTGATCCAGGAATTCCTGCCCCTGTTGGAGCCCGGCGACATTCTGATCGACGGCGGCAACAGCCAGTTCCCCGACTCGACCAGGCGCACGCGGGAACTTAAGGAAAAGGGTGTTCTGTACATCGGCACAGGTGTCTCGGGCGGTGAAGAGGGCGCGCTGAAGGGCCCTTCGATCATGCCGGGTGGTAACCCCGAAGCCTGGCCGGCCGTGAAGCCGATCTTTCAGTCGATCGCGGCGAAGGTGTCCGATGGCTCGCCCTGCTGCGACTGGGTCGGCCCTGAGGGTGCCGGCCACTTCGTGAAGATGGTGCACAACGGCATCGAATACGGCGACATGCAGCTAATTTGCGAAGCCTACGACCTCATGAAGCGGCTGCTGGGCCTGTCGGCCGGCGAAATGTCGGAAGTGTTCGGCCGGTTCAATACGGGAGTGCTGGACAGCTATCTGATCGAAATCACGCGGGACATCCTGGGCTATGTCGACGGCGAGACGGACAAGCCGCTTGTCGACCTGATCCTGGACACGGCCGGCCAGAAGGGCACGGGCAAGTGGACGGTCGTCTCGGCCATGGACACGGGCACGCCGCTCACGCTGATCTCCGAGGCCGTGTTCTCACGCTGCCTGTCGGCCCAGAAGGACCAGCGGGTGCACGCTTCGAAGATTTTGAGCGGCCCGAAGCCGGTTTACACGGGCGAGAAGGCGCAACTGATCGACGATATCGAACAGGCGCTTTATGCGGCCAAGATCGTCAGTTATGCCCAGGGCTATGAGCTGATCGAGGCGATGGCCAAGGAGACGGGCTGGGAGTTCAACAAGTCGGGCATCGCCCTGATGTGGCGGGGCGGCTGTATCATCCGCAGCCGGTTCCTGGGCAACATCAAGGAAGCGTTCGACCGGGACAAGAACCTGCCGAACCTGCTGCTGGATCCGTTCTTCAAGGCTGCCGTGGAAAAGGCCCAGGCGGGCTGGCGGCGGGTGGCCGGGCTGGCGGTGACTCAGGGCATTCCGGCCCCGGCGATGACCACTGCCCTGGCCTACTTCGATGGCTACCGGTGCGACCGGCTGCCGGCGAACCTGCTGCAGGCTCAGCGCGATTACTTCGGGGCCCACACCTACGAGCGGCTGGACAAGCCTCGCGGCCAGTTCTTCCACACGAACTGGACGGGCCGGGGCGGCACGACGGCTTCGAGCACGTACAACGTGTGACGAGCGTCGTGAGAACGCGGTGAATCGAACGGAAAAAGGGGCTGGCCAGGTCGACGACGATCGATCGCCCGGCCCTTTTTTCGATCGATCAGTGAAGTGGTGAAGAGGAATCGAGGCCGAGGGAATCTCCGGAAGGGACGCCATGTCAGGGACGATCGATCACGAGCGAAACTTCGTCCGCAAGGCGACGGAGATCTACGGGCCCGAATTTCAGGATCACTTGCGGTCGAAGGGCTTCGTATCGCACTGGTTTCTTCATTATTGGGCGGCGTTTTCGGAGATCGCCAACAGCCGGCCTTTCGGGCCGAAGGTGCTGGACCTGGGCTGTGGGCCGGGTTGGTCGAGCGTCTTCCTGGCGGGCCGGGGGTGCGAAGTGACGGCGCTGGACGTGTCGGACGACATGCTGGCGATCGCTGCGGAGAACGCGGCGAGGCTTGGTTTTGGCGATCGAATCGCGTTTCGCCAGGGCGACATGCAGTCGCCGGGGCTTAAGATTGCGGAAGGTTCGTATGACAGCGCCCTGGTGATGGATGCCCTGCACCACTGCGCGGATGACACGGCCGTGTTGCGGAATGCTTTTCGGGCGCTGAAGCCGGGCGGGTCGATCGTGGTGGTGGAGCCGGACTGGTTTCACCAGTATTCGCCGTCGTCGGCCAATGACAGGAAGCTGTTCGGGACGACGGAGCGGGGCCTGAGCGCGCGGACGATCCGGCGGTCGCTGGCGGCGGCCGGATTCGGGAAGCCGGAGCGGTTCTACTGCGTGTTCGCCACGCCGGCCGGCGGGTTGATCGCACGCATGAAGGCGGTCGTGGCAGCGGTCGCGACGGTGACGGTGGGATATCCGCACCGGCCGGTGCTGATGTATGCCCGCAAGCCGGGGTGATCGATCGGAAACGATAAGCCGCAAGGGTTTTGGCGACGAACCGGACCGAAATATCGGTTTACCGTCGTGGCGAATCGGCCGGGAAAAGACTTGCCGCGGCGTGGCGGATCGATTAGATCAAGGGGAGCGGAAAATTCGGGCGAAAGCCTGATCGGAACCTACTTCAGAGAGTCTACGACCATGAATTTCGATCGTCGTCAGTTCGTGAAAGCCAGTCTGGGAACGGCTGCTGGCCTCGTCACGGGTCTCGCGAGCGTCAAGCCTGCCCAGGCCGCGGCCGCCGGTTTCGCCGTGCCTGCCCTGCCCTATGACTTCAAGGCGCTTGAGCCGCACATCGACGCCAAAACGATGGAGATCCACCACGACCGGCACCATGCGGCCTACGTGAAAAACCTGAACGATGCCCTGGCGAAGCATACCGACCTGCAGGCCAAGCCGGTCGAGGAACTGCTGAAGAACCTGAAGGATCTGCCGGAAGCCGTCCGCATGGCGGTGCGTAATAACGGCGGCGGGCATTACAACCACAGCCTGTTCTGGACGATCATGGGCCCGGACGGCGGCGGCGAGCCGAAGGGCAAGCTGGCGTCGGCCATCTCATCGGCGTTCGGCGGTTTCGACGCGTTCAAGGCTCAGCTTTCGGAAGCCGCCGTGAAGCGGTTCGGCTCGGGCTGGGGCTGGCTGGCGGTCAATGGTCAGGGCAAGCTGGCGATCACGTCGAGCCCGAATCAGGACAGCCCGCTGATGGAAGGCTCGACGCCGATCCTGGGTGTGGACGTCTGGGAACATGCCTACTATCTGAAGTATCAGAACAAGCGGCCGGATTATGTCGCCGCCTGGTGGAACACCGTCAACTGGGCCGAAGTGGCGAAGCGTTACGAGACGGCCCTGGGCTGATTCGGCCGCCGAGCGCTGAAATCGAACGGAAGGGGCCGTGGAGAGGATTCTCCGCGGTCCCTTTTTTCGTTCGGCAACGGCCGGCTATCGAGCGAATCGGTGCCGGAGTCTCTCCGGGGCAGCGATCGAACGGGCCGAATCCCGAGAGTTCAGAACCCGGCGAGATGAGGCAGTGGCGAGCCGAAGGCGAGTTCCATGCTCATGACTTTTTCGACCAGGATGCAGGCCTGAACGGCCAGCGGTATGAACGACAACCCCATGGCGACGGGATAGCGGCGGATTTCAGGCCAGAGCGAGATCCACCAGAGGGGCAGAAAGCACGTGACGTAGCGGTCGAATCCGAGCGGACTTCGGATGAAGGCGACGAGGCTCAGCGCGGCTGTGGCCATGAAGAGCTGCCTGAACGGGGCGATATCGTTGCGGCGAACGTGACGGACGCCGTCGAAGAGAATCTGCCAGCCTGCCAGAAACGGCAGGATGAGAGCCTGGCGAAAAGCTGTGCCAAGATAGCTGGCCTGAAGCACCGGGCCTGCGAACCGATAGCGGGATTCGTCGTCCTGTGCCAATTGGGGGCCGAGGGAGAACCAGACGATCAGTCCGGCCGTGAGGACGATCCAGGAGGCCGCCGATTTTCTGTCGAACCGGAAGGCGGGCCAGAGGACCGTCCCGCAGACGGTGAGCAGGTGAATCGCCGTTTCGGGGTGGATGCCGCTCATGTGCGCGAACTGGGGCATCATGCCCAACCGTTGCCCCGGGGGGAAGATGTTGCCCCAGGTGATCCAGAACGGAGCCTGGGAGAAGATCGCGATGAGCGGGCCGACGACGCTCCAGACGTTGCGGATGCGCAAGCCGCCGAAGAGTGCCATGGCGATCGCGATGGGCAAGAGCGGCACTTTGCAGTTGATGGCGACGCCGAAGAGAAGGCCGCTCAGGCAGAACCGGAGCGGGGCGGACCACGCAGGCGTGTCCTGGATGCGATCGACGGCCGACATCCAGAGCCTTACGCTGGCCAGCAGAAATGCGAGCATGAACGGTTCCGCGAGCGTGCAGATCGCGAAAACGGCGTGGAACGGCAGGATCCAGAACGCCAGGACGAGCGTCGCTGGCGCTTCGCGATAGATATGGATGGCGATCGACGTCCAGAAGACCGAGGCGGCCAGCATCAGTGCCAAAGAGAATGCCCTGGCCTGGAATTCACCTGCGCCGAAGATGCCGCTCCAGAGCCTGTGAGCGAGAAAGAATGTCGGGCCGAGCGCAATCGGCTGATTGGCCGAATCGTAGATCGGTGTCGTGAAAGTCTGCCCGGCGTAATATCGAATCAGTCGATTGTAGAAGTTTTCGTCGTTGTAGTGTTCATGGTCGAACAACCCCACGCCGAAAACGAGTGTGACGAAAAGCGAACCAGCGATCGCCGTGAGGGCCCATGGCGACGAAGCGACGGAATTCGAAACCCGCGAGACAAGGGATTCACCCGAATTTTCCGGGTTCGAACGTTTTTCCGCTGGCGGGTGGATGGTCATCGTGGTGCGCATCGTATTGTAATCGTCCAGTAATCGAACAGGGAAGTTAAGCGACTTGCTGACAGTACGCCGGCAAGCCCCCGATTCGGGTTCCGAGAGAACGAGCCGCCAGGAAGCCGCTCTGCGGAAACCGCAGATCCGAATGCCGCTGAAGCGAAAAGCGATTCCGGCTCGCGACACATTCTTTCATAGAACGCCATGGCGGGTAAAGGAAGGCTGAAAGTCAGCGTTTCGGAATTGCAACATCGGGTGATCGGCACGAAACCGCGGGCCAGATCGGCCAGCGATTGCGGATTCTCCGATCAGGCTTTGACCAGTTCCCGGGCGATCGCGGCCGGGTCGCGGAAGTTCAGGCTCATGACACGTGGCACCCGGGCGGCGATCTGCGGCAGCATGGGGTCGACGAGCCCGTGGCGCACCGCCTGACGGATGGTCGTGCCGGGGGGCACGTCGCGGCTTTTGAGCAGGATCAGGTCATGCGCGCCGACACATTCGGCCAGGCGCGCCGCGATCGAATCGCTCGTCACCCGCCAGCTCGCCGGCAGTGCCTGTGGCGACAGGGAATCGACTTCGGTCAGGAACCGGTAAGGCGCGATCACGGGCGTTTTGCCGGCGTTCCATACGGTACCGAATTCGGAGAAATGATCCACGACGGACATTTGCCGGGGCAACAGTGAAGCCAGGCAATGGCTGTTCAGGTCCATGGCCCGCACGGCGAGATCATGCGAGATGGCGTCGTCCATGCCATGGGCGTGGTCGAGGTCACGCACGAAGTTCGCCGGCATGCCGCCACCGGTCACGAGGATCGCCATCGCGCCTTCGGTCCGGCACCATTCCAGGAATCGCGCAAGCCGCTGGGGCAATGACTTCCAGAGCAGAAGGCTGCCGCCAAGCTTGACCACGATCGGCCCGCGTGAAGGGATCTGCCAGTCTTCAGGCCGGGGGATCATACTTTCAACTTTTCCGTGGCCAGGCGCACGATCGCCACGGCGCAGGCGGCGCTGGTCTTTTCCGGGCCCCAGATCGATTCCAGGTCGATGATCCGGTCCGCGGGCACGACCTTTTCGGCGATCTTCCGGGCCAGGAAAGCCCCCGAGCCTGAGACGACGATGCGTTCAGGCTTGCTGCCGGGCAGCTTGCCGGACACCGTGGCCACGGCTTTTTCGAGGATCCGCACGATTTGCTTGTCGGCCTGGGTGGCCAGTTCCGTGGCTTCGGCTTCCGTGACGTGTTCGAAGTCCAGCCCCAGCATGCGGGCCAGGCGGTTCCGCGACTCGCCGCGCGTACCTGGCCGGCCGTTGGACGTGCCGAGGTATTCGGGGGCGTCGACCAGTTCGCCGAGTGTCCAGTAGACATCGCCGACGGTCGCGAACAGTTCGCGCATGACCGGCGTCTTCCGCCCACGGAACTTGAATTCGTCGACCACGGCGCAAAGCGGCGTCCGCAACGTGCCGAGATAGACCAGCTCACACGACTGAAGCCGGTCCAGATCGGTCCGGGAATCGCTGATCAGCTTGCCGTTCGATACGGCGAGGATGTCGGTCGTGGTCGAGCCGATATCGATGACGAGGCCGCTGGCATCGCGGAAGTGGTCGGCGGCCATGCAGTCGCCCAGTGCCTTCCAGTTCGAAGCCGCCGCCAGGGCCGGCTGGTTGCGGATCGTCGTTGTGGTGTGGAACGAGCCGTCGACGCCCCAGATCCGCAGAACGCCGGGCTGATAAATCGATTCGAGCGTGGAAACGATCCGCAGAACGCCTTCGCGAAGCGATTCGAAGCAGTCGCACAGCTCGGCCGTCATCGTGACGACGACGGCGCTGGGCGTCGCCATCCTTGCCGCCAGGCCACGAACCTCGTCCGCCAGCCGGTTCGGGTCACGGAACAGTTCGTAAGGCACGACTTCCGCCCGGCCCGTGGAATCATAAGCTTTCAGGTTCGCACCACCGATATCGAGACCCAAAATGATCGGATTCATCGTCGCCGTCCTTAAAAGTTCGATCTGCCAGGCATCCGTATCGATGTCCAAATATCTCATGACCACAAGACTTCATTTTAATCGCTTCGCTCGTACCATCGCCAGCCATCGGGCGGCAATTTCCGATCGATTTGTCCGATTCAGCATCCAGACGAACGAACTCGTCAGCCTGGGGTTGATTTCGAGAATTGCGTCGACCTCGCCGGTCAGGTCGAGAATGACGTCCACTCCGACCCAGCCCCGGAGGCCTGGGATCGTTCGGATCGCTTCACGACAAGCGGCCTTTTGGCCATCGACGGGTACCGGGACGGGCGAACCTGTATCGAGCCGAAACCGATAAATCCACGGTTCAACCAGTTCGTAGCGAACTTCGTGCCGACATGCCGCGACAGGCACGGCGCTGTCATGCCCGTCGCACAAATACGAAAACCCGGCCGAAGGGCCCGGGACGAAACGCATGCAGTGGAAGCAGGATGGATCCAGGGCTTGACGTGCGGCAAATGACCGGACCGATGGTCCCGGCACGAGAAATGTGTCGACCGTGCCGGCACCGTCGTTCGGCTTGAGGGCGAACAGGCCTTCATGGCAGATCGATTCGCCGAATTCGTCGACCCGAATCGGGTCCGGAAGTGGAAAGCCGTGACGGATCAGATGCCGCGCCGTCGCGATTTTGTCGCCGCACAGGGCGACCGCCTCGGCCGACGAACCGAGGTTCCACCCGGGTTTCCTCTCGGCCAGCAAAGTCAGCCGGTGCAGAACACCGCCGGTTTCCGGTGCGATGATCATGCCGAAGTCGGTTCGCCGGGTCATATCGGATAGAATCGCTTCAGCCTGTCGCGGTGATTCGATGCGAATCGTTTCGACGGGCAGTTGGAAATCGACGCGAGGGTCGATCGTGGTGACGACGTCGCAGCCAGCGTCGGCGAAGGCCGTCACTGCGGCTTCCAACATCGCCCTGCCCTCCGCCAGCCACGAATCCGGCAGTTCGGTGTCCGCCATGCCGCCACCGCTGACATGTTCGTAGACGAAAACGGTGCTCTTGCCAGGGCTGGTATTCGGGTCGATCATGTGGCGGGCGATCTGTGACGTGAATTGGCCGAAGAAGGTCAGCCGATTGATTCAGGAGACACGAACCGGGATGAACGTCATTCCCGTAATGGACTTGCGTGGCGGTGCATGCGTGCATGCGAGAGCAGGCCAAAGGGCCGAATATCGGCCCCTGGTCTCGGTGCTCACGCCCCGGGCCACGGAGCCTCTTGAGCTTGCGGCGGCCTATCATAACCAAATCGGGCCGGAAGCGATCTATGTGGCGGATCTCGATGCCATCGTGGACGACAAGCCCGCCTGGAATGTGCTGAAGGACCTGACGAAAGTCGGCCCGGCGATCTGGGCCGATGTCGGCGTGCGATCGCCCGCGAGGGCCGTGACCGCGTTCGAAGCCGATGTCGAAACGATCGTGCTGGGGCTCGAAACGCTTGTGACGCCGGATTCATTGCGTGAGATCGTTCGCGGGTCGCGCCTGCCGATCGACTGTTTCCTGCTCAGCCTGGACCTGTTCGAAGGCCGGCCGATGCTGGCCGGCGGCGGCTGGCCAAGAGAGACGACGCTGGCCGACGTGGTCGAAATCGCGGCGACAGCGGGGCTCACACGGTTTCTGATTCTCGATCTCGCACGGGTCGGGAGCGGCCGTGGCGTCGCGGGTGAAGAGTGGATCCGCCCGATCCGCGAGATTGTCGGCGATGCGGAAATCTGGCTGGGCGGCGGCGTGCGTTCACGGCAGGATCTGGATGAGATCGCTTCCTTGCCAATATCGGGAGTGTTAGTAGGTAGTGCTTTTCACTTCGGAACGTTGCCTTGAAAGCGAGTTGGGATAACAGCTCGACTTTCGCACTTTTGATTCGAAACCTGATTCGAATCCGCCATCCAATG
>CAZSQA010000077.1:0-10458 GCA_964608915.1 uncultured Isosphaeraceae bacterium | reverse complement strand
GTCATTGGATGGCGGATTCGAATCAGGTTTCGAATCAAAAGTGCGAAAGTCGAGCCACTATGATCTCCGAGAAACAATTCACCAATGAGTTTTCCGGATTTTGGGCAGAGACGCTTCCGTTTCTAACACCCCAAACCATTGCTGAGCTGAATCTAAGTGGGACTACTATGGGAGATGGTCGACGTCAGTGGATGAAGCCGATACTTGGTACCGGAGATAACTCGAACTATGATCTGATAGCCGAGTTGGCATTTGGATTGTTCGCGGCAGCACTTAAGTCGAACTTGCCCATTTCTCAATTGACCAATGATCCCATGGTTATTCAGCGAATTGTGGAAAGCGCAAAGCAACGAATCATGGGATTGCGGCGAGAAGCGATTACAAGAACTCAAATTGTTCCGACTAGGACGCACGAGGCAATCGAGCTTGCCTCCCGTCTGGAAGCCTATTTCAAAGACAACTGTCCTGATTCTATACTAATCCAGCCGTATTTTAAGGGGTGCGGTATTCTAGATTCTTGCAATGGAGACATACTTGTTGATAAATCTCTCTGCGAGTTAAAGATGGTGGACCGAAACCTAAGAAGCTCAGACATTCGTCAGGTCTTGACTTATTGTGCGCTGAATTATCGATCGTCGCAGTATAAGATAGAGCGAGTCACGATCTTGAACCCTCGCCGAGGAATTGATTTCTCATTTCTCGTAGAAGAGCTTTCCGAGCGTGCATCTGGAAAAAACGCAGCTGAGCTATTTCATCAGATCACGAACTTTCTTTCTGACTTTGAATCCATGCATCATTCGTAGCAGAAGAGTCCCAGCCCATGAGTTGATAATGATAATTGCAATACTATTTCTTTTGTAAATAAGTCATCGCCTCTTAAATATCAAATATAGTTGGCCAGCTTTATTAATACGATCGAATCAATGCCATGGCTTCGGATGAGGAAATTCGATGCGTTCGTGGATGTCGTGGAGGAACATTGCGTTCATGACTCCATCCCAGACAGGAATTCTGGTAAGATGAATGTTATCACAGACTAGCTACGAACCACGCGAGCGACCATGTTCACCAAACGCATCATTCCCTGCCTCGACGTCCATGCCGGCCGCGTCGTCAAGGGCACGAACTTCGTCAATCTTCGCGACTCGGGCGATCCGGTCGAGCTGGCCACCCGTTACGATCAGGAAGGGGCCGACGAACTCGTCTTTCTCGACATCACGGCCAGCCATGAAGGCCGCGATATCATTCTGGACGTGGTCTCACGCACGGCCGAAGTTTGCTTCATGCCCCTGACCGTCGGAGGCGGCATCCGCAACCTCGACGACATCCGCAGGCTTCTCAACGCCGGGGCCGACAAGGTTTCGATCAATTCCGCCGCGGTGCGTGACCCGGACTTCGTCCGCAAGGCCGCCGAACGGTTCGGCAGCCAGTGCATCGTCGTGAATATCGACCCGAAGCGTGTCTGGACGGAACGTGAAGGCCAGCGTCAGTGCCGGTTCGAAGTGCACATCAACGGCGGCCGCCTGACGACCGGGCTTGAGGCCATCGCCTGGGCGCGTGAGGTCGAACGCCTCGGCGCAGGCGAAATCGTGCTGACCTCCATGGACGCCGACGGCACCCAGGCCGGCTACGACCTCGAAATCACCCGGGCCGTCGCCGATGCCGTTTCCATTCCCGTCGTCGCATCCGGCGGTGCCGGTTCGATCGACCACTTCGAAACCATTCTGACCAAAGGGCACGCCGACGCTGCCCTGGCCGCCAGCCTGTTCCACCAGCGGCAATTGACGATTCCGGAGCTGAAGGCCGATCTGGCCCGGCGCGGGCTGCCCATGCGGCAGACCGTCGCCGCGACCGCCTGAATCTGCCATGTTCCGCAGATCCACATCTCTGCTTCAGGCAGCCGTGGACGGTGCTAAAACGCCGTTCCATGAGCGGATCGCGGCTCTGTCCTGCGATATTCCGGCTCTTGTCGACGCCCTGCTGGAAGACGCCACCGCCCGGCGCGCTGGCGATGTGCATTTGACGCCGACGCCGGATGGCGTCGAAGTCCGCTACCGGCTTGACGGTGTTCTGGCCGATGTCGCCCTGCTACCGCCTGCCGTTACGGCTTCGGTGATCGCACGGCTGAAGGTGCTCGCTGGCCTTCTGACCTATCGCACCGACGTGCCGCAGGAAGGGCGTGTCGAGGCCCTGACACGTCCCCATTCCGGCGAAATCCGGCTGAGCACGTTCCCGACACTCCATGGCGAACGGGCTGCGCTGCGGTTCGTCACCGGGACGGAAGTGCTGCATGACCTCGACCGGCTCGCCCTGCCGGAGCCGGTCGTCGGCTCGCTCCGCCAGGCGATCTCGGCGACTTCCGGCCTCGTCATCGTCACCGGCCCGGCGGGGGCGGGGAAGACGACGACGCTCTATTCCTGCCTGCGTGCGATCGTGGCCGATTCGCACACGAAGCGGGCCGTAATTACGCTGGAAGATCCCGTGGAGCGTGCCCTGGAAGGCGTTTCGCAGACATCGCTCGACCGGCGCGACGGCGGCAGCCTGGCATCGCTGGCGAAAGCCGTGCTGCGGCAGGACCCGGACGTGATCGCCATCGGCGAGATCCGCGACCGGGCCACCGCCCGGGCCGCGATGCAGGCGGCATTGACGGGGCATCTCGTGCTGACGACGACCCACGCCGGCGACACGGTGGAGGTGCTCACGCGACTGTCGGACATGCGCATTCCGCCCTACATCCTGCGCAGCGGCCTGCGCGCCGTACTGGCCCAGCGGCTTGTCCGCCGGCTGTGCACGGGCTGCCGGGTGGAAATGCGATCGGACGATGTGCATGCGGTTGCAATGCCCCCGGAACATCGAAGCTGGTTCGAAGCGAAAGCGGGCGGTTGCGAGGCCTGCCTCGGCACGGGCTATTCCGGCCGGGCCGTGATCGCCGAATGGCTCGAAGCTGGCGACGACACCCTCAGCCGCTCGTTGACAGCCCGAATCGATGCCCGTAAATTGCGCCGATTGAGAGAAGAATCGGGCGCGACGACCCTGGCCGACGACGCCTGCCGGCTCGTAGCCGAAGGGGTCACCTCCCCCTCGGAAGTCCGCCGGGTGCTCGGCATCGGCCGAATCCGAACCACAGCGAATCGCGCCGAACCCGATCGACCACCAGGTGCATGATCGATTCACTCTCAAAACCTCAGAAGGTTGTCGTTCGACGAACATCGTTTTTGGTTATCCAAAAAAATAAGTTGAGACATCCAGATTTTTGTGTTAGTCTGACTACTAAGTGAAACTTCGTTGGCCTGACATGCCGACGTTCGGTGCTGTCGTCCGGATCCTTCGGGTGGCAGGAATGGCCGAAGTTCGGGGAAGGGGAAACTGGCCTGAGATGCTCGGGTCAGGAACGTTCGAGGAGAGACCGCTTTTGAAACCGATTCGTCCGATATCGAAACTGCCCCGAAGCCTGAGGGCATTTACGCTGATCGAGCTGCTGGTCGTGATCGCCATCATCGCAGTGCTGATCGGTCTGCTGCTGCCGGCGGTTCAGTCGGCCCGGGAGGCGGCCCGGCGGGCTCAGTGCACGAATCACCTCAAGCAGATCGGTCTGGCTCTGGCGAATTACGAGTCGGCCTTGAATGCCTATCCGCCCGCTTACGTCGTCGATACGAAGGCGACGGGCAACGCCTTCGGGGTGAGTTATCCCGACGACAACATGAACACCTTGCCTGGCTTCGCCTGGGGCACGCTGCTGCTTCCCTATGCCGAGCAGTCACCGCTTTTCGCCAGCTTCAACACGAGCCTGCCGTGCTGGGCCCCGGACAACGTCACGGGGGCGACGACGAAGCTGAGCATGTTTCTGTGCCCGTCGGTCACCGGGGGCGACGACGCCTTCTCACTGCACCGGTACACCAACAGCGATTCCGGGGCTCCGAACGACGGCGGCGAGTATCCGACGAGGATTCTGTTCTCGCGCAGCCATTACGTCACGAACGCCGGGATCAATCAGCCCTGGGGTCGAACCAGGGCCTATTCCGTGGATTTCGATCTGCCGGAACCCTTGCCCAACGGCAAGTCGCACCTGATCGACGGCCCGTTGTACCGGAATTCGAGAACCCGGGTGGCGAGCGTGACCGACGGGCTTTCGAACACGATCTTCGTGGGCGAGAAGTCGTCGATTCTCTGCGACTCCACATGGGTGGGGGTCGTTCCGTTCGCCTGCACTCCGCAGCGGCCCCGATGGCCGTCGGATCCCAACAGCGGCGGCAATCTGGTGGGTGCGCACAGCGGTCCCGACGTTCGTGATCACCCGAATGTCATCATCCATGCACCCAATCACCCGTTCGGGCATACGGATCAGATGCTGTCGGAGCATCCTGGCGGGGCCAATGTCCTGTTCGGCGACGGTTCCGTCCGATTCGTCAAGCAGACGATCTATCCCTATACATGGTCCGCACTTTCCACTCGCAATGGCGGCGAAGTCATCAGCGCCGATTATTGAGATCCGGATCGGCCCGGAATTCGGCGAGTGAATCGGGCCAGGGACGCTGCCATTGCTTCAGTTCACGCATGTTCGGGGAGTCACGATGCCACGTCGGTCGTCGATCGCCTTATCGATCATCATCCTGCAAACGGCATGGTTCGCCGGTTGCGGCCGGGCTCCTTCGATGGGGCTCGACAAGGAAACGTTCGTCACGGTCGATGCGCTGTTCTCGGCCGTCTGCCTGAAGGACGAGAAGCAGACGGATCGCAATGCGATCGCTCTGAAAAAGCTGCATGACGAAGGCCGCTTGCCGGGCGCTGCTCATGATGCGCTGGCGGCGATCGTCGTCGAGGCGAAATCGGGCGGCTGGGAGGATGCCGCGGAAAAGCTGAGGGAATTCATGCTGGATCAGACTCGCTGAATCAAGCGAGTTTACAGCATGTCGCGAGGTCGCTGCGATTCGCCCGCGACCAGAAGCGTCAGGAATCGCTGGATTAGTCGATGCCGGTTTCGGATTCGACCCGCTTCATCCAGTTGACGTAATCATTCAGCATTTCCGGCTCGCCACGCAGGCCGGCGCGTTCGTCGCGATAGCCGATGCGGCCGTCCACGATCGATCCCTGCCAATATTCTTCCGACTGCCGCCGGGCCGGCTGGGTTGCGAACCAGCGCAGGAACGAATTGACCTCACGCAGCAACCGGAAAGAAGAAGGCGTATCGGCCACGCCCACGGCATAATACCAGGGCTGATTGGCCAGATTACCGGTGACGATTTCGATCCGCCCGTGCCAGGGGCTGTCGTGGCCGTTGCAGGCCCACCAGTAAATCGGCTTGTCGACGGCGAAGGCATCCACGACGCCGTCGGCCAGGCAGTCGTGGATCCGGCTCTGGTCCGAATAGGTGATCAGGTTGCCCAGCCGCACCTTGCCGCCCGGCACGTGTGCGTTGGCTGACCAGCGGATGCCGGCGTCTTCCAGCGTTTTCAGGGCGGCGGGGTCGTTGATGCAGCCGAGGGTGCGGCCATGCAGGTCGCCGATGCCCTGAATGCGCGAGTCGCCCTTACGTCTGGCCAGCACGAATTCCAGCCAGGTGTACGTTTCCGAATAAGCCACTTTGCGATAACGGGGGCTGGGCGGCAGAGCGCTCCAGACGAGATCCGCCGTGGACATCCCCTCATCCGGGCTCAGCCACAGCAGATTCGTGCATTGATCCCACGGATATTCGAGGAATTCGCACGTCACGCCCAGCCATTTGGCGAAGGCACGGGCGTAATCGACGTCCAGGCCACGCAGCTCCGAACCGTCGCGCCGGAACGACAGCCCCTTGAAGTCGGGCTCGATGGCGATGCGGATTCGGCCCCGGCGGCGGATCGCGTCGAGGCGGTCGAAACCGGGGTCGACGGGCACGGACTCCGTGATCGCGAGAGCCGAAAGTTCCTGGTCGGGGGCATCGGTGAACCAGATGCCGTCCATGCCCGATGCGAGCCGTTCGGCGATATGGTGCTTTTCCAGAAGCCTTTCGGAGATGAGCTTCACGACCGTCATCGTCTCGCCCACGGTGCGGCTGTTGGCCGAGATCACGGCCAGCTCCTCTAGCGTGCTGGCCACCATTTCCCGCATGCGGGCTTCGGTTTCCTGCAGCGAATGGCTGGTGCGCTTGAGCGTCTCTTCCGCAAGCGTTTCGAAGCCGCCCAGAACCTTCACGACGTCGGTGAGGTCCATGATCTTGAAGGCTTCGTTGCTGGACTGGGTCGCCTCGTTGGCCAGGCCCTTGATCTCCTGGGCGACGACGGAAAACGTCTTGCCGTGCTCACCCGCCTTGGCTGAGGCGATCTGGGCATTGATGGACAACATGCGGATCGTCTTGCCGATCTGGCCGACCGAATCGAGCACGTCGGCGAGATCGTCGGTTTTGGAGTCGAGCAGTGAACGAGTCGTCGCCAGGCCTGTTTTCAGGTCCTGAAACACGCCTGAAAGCCGCTGGTCGGTTTCGGCGACGAGCCCGGTCAGCGTGTCCATCGCCATCTGAACCTGGGTGTTCGTGCGTGCGACGGATTCGTCGAGCTTCTTCGTCCAGCTCCGGATCTCTTCCAGCAGCCGGTCTTCGGCTTCGAGATCCTCACCGACGAAACCGACCCGGAAGGCCAGATTTTCATGCAGCCGGTGCAGGGCGGTGCGCACTTCGAAGCTGTCGAACTGGCCGATGTCGTCGGCCGGAAGCGGATCGGTCGGGGGCGGATCGTCGTCGATTGGAGAATCGACATCCGGCCGAGTCGCCGGGATGACACCCGCACTCGCTTCGGATTCGGTTTTTCGCTCGACCATCGGACGCCTTCCGGAAAACGACCGCTCCACCACTGCGCAGTATCGCTTACGTAATCTGCATCATGGATGCCCGTCAGTCAAGTTTTGACGGTGTCATGCATGGGTGGTTTCATGAACTAATCTGGCCGTAGTGGATGGTTGCCTTCACGAATCGGCAGAGCGAGAGTCGACGTCAGGTCGGTCAGAACCTGCCCCGATCTTTCGGGTCCGCCGCAAGCGTCCGCCGAAAACTGTCAACTGTAATCGCAGGGATCGAAGTCATCGGCCGGTACGTCTGGCCCCGTGACGGACGACGAGCCTTCCCCCGTCAATGTGATCGTGAAAACAAAATCGTTCACGAACGTGAGGTCCGGGACCCGGGCCCTCAGTACAGGCCCCAGATAAAGGGCTTTCAGGTAAGTTACCCTTTCGCCGTTTTCGGTGACCCGCTTCATGGCTTTGTTGGCCGAAACATAATTTTGGAAGCCACCGCCTGGCACAGGATTCTGAACCGCTGAAGTCGTTGAATTGATGTACCACCCCTTGATCTTGAACAAGGCGACCACACGTTTTCTCTTGCCCTGCTCAAGAAAAAGCCGAGCCTTGATGAACTGAATATCCGCCATTGTCGATCTCTCCTGATACGAAGCGAAAAGAGTGCCAGAAAGCCGCAACCTGAAATTTCGGATCGAGACGATCTGATGAAAGTATGACCCAAAATCAGATGCCAGCATTAACCGGTCCGGACGGGGGTGTCAATCGATCGCCGAACGCCAACGAATCGCCCGGAGATAGACTCAGGGGTTTGAATTGAAAGGAAGTCAACAGACTTCGGATTTCGCGCGACCGTTTCCTCTTCCGCGATCGAAATTGGGGTACGCCGGCCAACCTCTTCGATTCATTTCACGATTCGCGGCCCGCTTCGCTCCAGCGCGTGGCGGAACCGGCTGAATCCAGCTTCTTCCGCAACGCCTTCGCTGCTTCGCGCGGCCTGTCCGCCTTGAGGATCGCCGAGCTGACGGCCACGCGGGTCGCCCCGGCCTCGATCGCGTCGTCGATCGTATCGGCGTCGATCCCGCCGATCGCGAACCACGGCAGTTTCGTCTCTTCGGACACGTAGCGCACATAGCCCGTCCCGGCGATCTGCTCGTTCGAAAAAGATTTCGTCCGGCTGGGGAACACGGGGCCCACGCCGAAATACTGGCCGCCGTCCACGATCGCCTGCTTCAGCTGAGCCGGTTCATGGGTGGAAACGCCCACGATCATCCGCGGGCCGACGAGCCGGCGCGCGTCGCGCACGGTCAGGTCGTCCTGGCCCAGGTGCACTGCGTCGGCTCCGGCCAGGCGGGCGATATCCACACGATCGTTCACGGCGAACAGCACTCCGGCACGGGCGGTCAGGATGCGTATCTCACGAGCGTGTTCGAGCAGGATACGGTCCGGCTGGTTCTTTTCGCGAAGCTGGACGAAGTCCACGCCCCCTTCGATCGCCTCGCCCACGACCCACGTCAGGTCGCCCAGGGTCGGCATGTCGCCGACCAGCAGGCACAGACGCGTATCGGCCAGCCGACGCACGGCCGTCACGGCCAGGAGCATCCGTTTTTCGAGCGTGTAAAGGTCGTATCTCAGCACTTCGAACCGGCCGGAGACCCAGACATCGTAGAGCTTGGCGAATTCCTCCAGCGATCTCAGGGCTTCCGTCACCCGTTTGAAATTGGCCACGAGAACGTCGCGGGGGCTGGTGCGCAGGCCTTCGTCGACGGCCATGATGTGCGTGCCGACGTCGCCGGCCGTGTCGCGCTGGGGCGTGATCGTCTCGGCCGGGAAGCCGGACATCGCCTCGGCCAGGCGGTGGCGCACGTCCTTCAGGCCACGTGTCAGCGAGGGGTCATCGAGCGCGAACCGGGCGTAATCCTCGACGACGCGCAGGCCCTCACGCACGCGATTCGACGCGGCGTCGACGATCCGGGCGATGTCGGCCGATTCGACGGCGTCGGCCAGAACGAGCGGCTCGCAACCTTCCGGCAAGGGAAGCGGTTCGGACTCGTCGGCCGACTGGCGGCGGAAATAGTCGCGCAGGGCTTCCATGTCCGTGCCCATGGCCTGCACCTGGCGGGCGGCTTCCTTGTGGCTGTTGAGCAGGCCGTAGAGGAGTTCCTCGGTGCCGACGGGTCGAGTCCGGTCGATGGATCTCGTGAAAAGTTCGGCGTCGGCGATCGCCATTTTCAGAGCCGGCGAATGCCCCGCGGCATGGGAATGGCGCGTTTCCCGAACGGCCGCAGCGTCATCCGCCGCATCGGCCGCCACCTCTTCGGCCGTGCGTTCCAGCCAGCTCAGGCGGGTGTCTTCGGCCATGCCCCAGCGGGCCAGCAGCACGGTGGCCTGGCTTTCTTCGTCAGCCAGCAGGGAACGAAGGAGGTCCATCGGATCCGCGAACCGCCGATTTCCGGCCGAAGCGTGCCGGGCGGCCGAATGGACAGCCCGGAGGGCACCTTCGGTGAAAGATTGTTCGTTCATAAAGTTCGAGCTGGTGGGGGCTTGGCGGTTTCTCGTAGGGTGCTAAGGCGAGTCAGGACTTGATTTCGCCTTCGGGGTGTCCATCTATAGTATGGTACCGTTTCGGACCGATTCGCCCAACCGGTCGCCGGACTGGTCGGAATTCGGTCCCGAAATTCCGCAACGATCCTGAGTTTCTATCGAGGAGACATCGAATGAGTCTTTCGCGTCGCGTATTCGTGGCTCTGGGCACCGCTGCCCTGGCTGGCCGCAAAGCTTTCGCCTTCGGCACGAGCGTGCTGGGCCACAAGGTCAAGGACATCGACGGCAAGGACGTCAGCCTGGCCGATTACAAGGGCAAGGTCGTCCTGATCGTGAACACGGCCAGCAAGTGCGGCCTGACGCCTCAATACGAAGGCCTGGAAGCCCTCTACAAGAAGTACAAGGACAAGGGCTTCGTCGTTCTGGCCTTCCCGGCCAACGAGTTCGGCAAGCAGGAGCCCGGCTCGAATTCCGACATCAAGGAATTCTGCAAGGATAACTACGCCGTCAGCTTCCCGCTGTTCTCGAAGATCGTCGTCAAGGGCGAAGGCATTCACCCGCTCTACAAGGAACTGACCTCCGCCAAGGGTTACGAAGGCGATATCGGCTGGAACTTCGCCAAGTTCCTGATCGGCCGCGACGGCGAGATCATCGCCCGTTTCGAGCCTAAGGAAAAGCCGGACAGCGAAAAGATCACGGCCGCCATCGAGAAGGCTCTCGGCAGCTGAAACGAGTCGCCTTCGGCTCACAATCCCGTACGAAATCTGCAAGGAGACGCGCTCATTCGACATGAGCCCGTCTTCTTTTTTATTCCAGAACGCAAATCCGGCTGGATTCACCCATCGCCGCGAATCCCAAAGTCCTGGGGCCCCCCGAACTCCAGCTCGAGGTTTTCAGAAAAGTCGAATTCCGAAGCTCGCTACGAACGTCCAGGAAAACGATCCCGAGCTGGAGCTCGGGGGTCCCGGGCTTCCGATCCGCCCGGCTTTGACGAACCTTGTTTTTTTGCCTGCGTGATTGACACCCGTCTGCCGCGCTGTTGGAATCGATATTCTTCGATCTGTCGATTTCACGTCCCGGGAGTCGGTTCATGCGAGAGTTATCCGCCCAGGATCTCGCCACGGTCAACGATCTCCTCGCTGCCCAACT
>CAZSQA010000076.1:0-12241 GCA_964608915.1 uncultured Isosphaeraceae bacterium | reverse complement strand
TGCGGAAACTTCGGAAAGAGGAAGAAGACAAAGTCATCTCGATGATGACATTGAATTTCCAGACCTTCAAGAATGTGTCAGTTCAGGCCGCGTGAGGTATAGTACCCGTCCCACGAAATAGAGATCGGTATTCCTACGCCGCTGTGGCGGGCTGCAAGTCATTGTGATCCTCGATCTTGCATTTCGCCATGATCTTCGCGACCGACTTCGTGGTCCATGCGAACGGGGGTGCGATCTCGTTCCATTCCGACATGAATTCCGACATGCGTTCGGCAAAGTGATGCTTGTCGGCGAAATCGACGATCCGCAGTCGCTTCCTCCTCAGGATCCCGAACCACAGCTCCACCTGGTTCATTCATGAGCAATGCACCAGAGGGTGGACGAACACGAATCGCGGATGATTATCCGGCCAGGCATGAACCTTCTTGCCTTGTGCATCCGAACGTAGTCCAGAACGACGTGAATCGTCGTCTTCGCAGCCGGAACCTCGCGGTCAAGCCGCTCCAAAAAGGCAATGAATTCCTCCTGTCGCTTCCGTTCGGCCGACTTGCCGTAAACCTTGCCTGAACGGGTGTCGAAAGCCGCGAACATGTTCAACGCCCCGCAGCGGCCGTACTCGTGCTCGACGCGAGTCGGCTGATTCGCCTGGCTCGCGAACGTGGGAGATTTGCGAGGCCGCGCTGCAGGCTCGTCATCTCGTCCACGCACAGGACGATTTCGTGCTCCGCGGTCGCGACGGACAAGGCCTGCGGAAAGCGTGGTGCTTCGCACCTGACGCTCGAGTTCGGCTCGTTCTTCCGGGGTCAGTTCGATCCGCAAAGCGGTCTTGCGGCCTCGCATGTCAGCCTCCGTGATGTAGAATCAAGGTGTCCTTCAAGGTGAATCATTAAGGGAACTGGAACTTCCGCAATTCCAGTTCCCAATTCGTGGGAGCGGTGCTTAGGCGTATTTCTCATGATCGACGTTAACCTATACCTCGCGGCCATCGAAGCCGGAGACCCACGAGCCGCCGAAAAACTGCTACCGCTGGTTTACGACGAGCTGCGACGTCTGGCGGCCCAGCGCCTCGCCAGGGAAAATCCGGGTCAAACGCTACAGGCCACCGCCCTCGTGCACGAAGCCTACCTCCGGCTTCTCGGACCCGAAGGCCAAAGCCTCGACTGGACCAACCGCGCCCACTTCTTCGCCGCCGCCGCCGAGGCCATGCGCCGCATCCTCATCGACAACGCCCGGCGCAAACAGGCCGAAAAGAACGGCGGCCAATACAAGCGGCAAAACGTCGACGATATCGACATCACCGCGCCAACCGTGCCAGACGACATCCTCGCACTCGACGACGCCCTTGCGAAGCTCGAAGCCGAAGACCCGGTCAAGGCCCAGCTCGTCAAGCTCCGCTACTTCGCTGGAATGACCGAAGCCGAAGCGGCCGACATCCTTGGCATCTCCCTAACGACGGCCCAGCGCCACTGGCGTTACGCCAGGGTTCGACTGCTGAAAAGTTTGAAAGACGCTGACGAAGACTATGAAAGTTCCTAAATCCCGCGAATTCACTGGTGCTTCTAGCCCCCGAATTTCGCATGAATTTCCAGAAGGTCTCGATCAAGGAACAAGCGAAGTCCCAAGGTGTCAGCCATGAATCAGCCCGATCCTGATCTTGAGGAACTCTTTTTCGCCGCTCTGGAAATCGAAAACCCAGCAGCCCGCGCGGCGTTTCTCCTGCATTATGCCGGCGATGCTGACATGGTGCGGCAGATCGAAGAACTCCTCGCCCTGGATGACGAGGCGAGCGGCTTCCTCGAATCACCGCCCCTGGCGATCCTCCAGGCCGACTTTTCGCATTGTTCACCGTCCGATCAGCATGCCGGCTCTTCTATCGGTCCCTACAGGCTGATCGAGCCCATCGGCGATGGCGGCATGGGGATCGTCTGGATGGCCGAACAAAGCGAACCCGTCCGCCGCAAGGTGGCCTTGAAGGTCATCAAACCCGGCATGGATTCGAAGCAGGTCCTCGCCCGGTTCGAGGCCGAACGCCAGGCCCTGGCGATGATGGATCACCCGAACATCGCCCGAGTTTTCGACGGTGGCACGACCAGCCAGGGCCGGCCGTTCTTCGTCATGGAACTCGTCCGCGGCATTCCGATCACCGAATATTGCGACCGGGTGCAATGTTCCATCGACGACCGCCTCTGCCTCTTCGTACTTGTCTGCCGGGCCGTCCAGCACGCGCACCAGAAGGGCATCATCCACCGCGATCTGAAGCCCACGAACATTCTCGTGACAGTCATCGACGGCGAACCTGTGCCCAAGGTCATCGACTTCGGCGTGGCCAAGGCCATTGGTGACGCCCTCACAGAGCGCACGCTTTACACCGGCTTTCACCAGTTCGTCGGCACTCCGCTTTATATGAGCCCCGAACAGGCCGACCTGTCAGGCACCGACGTCGACACCCGAAGCGACATCTACAGCCTCGGCGTGCTGCTTTACGAACTGTTGACAGGAACCACGCCGTTCGATTCGCAGACGCTCAAGCAAGCCGCCTTCGACGAAATGCGCCGGATGATCCGCGAGGACGAACCGCTCCGGCCAAGCCTGCGTCTCAGTTCGCTAGGCGACACTCGCACGACCGTGGCCGATGCCCGACGATCTGAGCCGAGACGGCTCGGTTCGAAGCTGAAAGGCGAGCTGGACTGGATCGTGATGAAGGCGCTGGAGAAGGACCGCAAACGGCGTTACGAGACTTCGGGCGAAATGGCGGCCGACATTGGGCGCTATCTGAGCGGAAGCCCCGTTGCGGCCGCGCCGGCCAGCCGTTCGTATCGGTTTCGCAAGTTCGCCCGTCGGCACCAGGTTTTCCTTTCGACAGTCTCGGTCGTGGGCCTGGTACTCGCTTCAGCGACCATTCTGAGCACCTGGCTGGCCCTGCGCGCGATCCGGGCCGAACGGAATTCCGCAGCCGCCCGCAGCCTGGCCGAACACCGGCTGAAATTCTCGGAACGGCATCTTTACGCATCTCGCCTGCGCGATGCGCGGAAAACCCTCGACGATCGCCAGGTCGAACTCGCTCAGGAGATTCTCAATGACGCCAGCACCTCTGCGGAGGGTAAGGACCTGCGCGATTTCGCCTGGAATCATCTTCAGAGCCAGGCCAGCAGGGACATCGTCGTCTACCCTCGCCATTCCGGTAGCGTCGGATCACCGATCCTGCTCGATGGTGGCCAGTGGATCGCGTACGAAAATGGAGCCGGTGAGATCGCCATCGTCGACTCGGACACAGGCCAGCTCTCGCGCGTCCTCAAGGGTCATCGCTTGCGGGTGGATGCCCTGGCGGTATCCGCCGACGGCCGCACTCTCGTATCGGCAGGAAAATCCACGGAGTCCGGCCAGATCAGCGAGGTTCTGATACGGAGCATGCCTTCCGGCGCCATCGCGGGAAGATTCGATCTTTCCACCAGCGGCATCAAAAGCCTCCGGATCTCAAATTCCGGGCGCATTCTCTATCTCCGAGCATATAAGCCGGAAGGCGGATCTCTTGACTTTCTCTACGAAATCGGCAACGTCCCGGCCCACCCGAAACCGCTGGGCAATTACCCGATCGGCGAGGTCACGATTCCGACCTGGGACGACCAGGCCTTCCTGCACCGGCTCGGAGAAAGGGTCAAGAAGTTCGATGTCATCACCGGGAAGGTCCACAAATTCTCACTGGCCCGGTTCGAAGAGGTTTTGTGGTGCGAAGTATCGCCAGACGGAACGATATTCGCACAAATCGATGGCATCCGGGGAGATATCGTCCTGCACGAAACGGCCACCGGAGCCGAAATCGACCGAATCCACGCTTGTGAGGCAACATCGGCCGGAATGAGCAGTATGTGGATATCCGATCACGCCGAAACCGTGGTGTTGCAGATCGCTTCGAAAAAGTTCTACATCTGGGACCGCACCGGCCAGTCTTCGAAGACGATCCTTCCGGAAGGTACGGATCGCGAAGAATCGAGTGTCGTATGCGCTCTCTCGGCCGATGGCCGGTACGTCGCTCTGACGACCTGGGGCATTCCCGGCGGGCAGACGCCGGTTCGTGTTTTCGACGTTCGCACAGGCGAGGTTGTGGCCACCTGTGGCGGGCGACTCGATACGATCAGCGAAATGAGATTCGCTCCGGATGGCCAGTCGATCTACCTGATAGGAGGGCATGCGATCAAGCGATGGAAGCTGTTTCCCGCACCTTCCATCGAACTGGCCGGCCATCAGGACGAAGCCTGGTGCCTGGCATTCACGCCCGACAGCCGATATTTGTTGAGCGGCAGCGATAATTCAGACGAACCGAAGACGATCAAGCTCTGGAGCGTCGCGCGCGGTGATCTCGTCACCTCAGGCCGCCCGCATTACGCGACGCTTTCGACGATGGCGATATCGCCCGATGGTCAGCGGCTGGTGACTGGGGGATTGAACGAGAATCGAAACCTGAGGCTCTGGGACATCAGCTTCCTCACGGACACGAAACGCTGGAAGGACGGCCGCTCCATCCCTGGGCGATCGAGCCCCGTTCGTTCCGTGGCCTTCAGCCCCGACGGAAAAACCCTGGCCAAAGCCGGTGACGATCGCAAAATTCACCTGTTCGATGGCTATACGATGGCAGCTCGGGCCGTGCTCTCAGGGCACACCGATAAAGTACGCCAGATTGCCTTCAGCCCCGACGGCAATTTCCTGGCGTCAGCTTCCAATGACGGCACCGTTCGACTTTGGGAGCTTCTCACGCGCAACCAGATCGCTGCCATCGAGGGCCCGCGACCGTTCACGACCCTCGCATTTTCGCCGGACGGCAAGACGCTCGCCGTGGGTGATCAGACTGGTCTGATCCGGTTCCTCGACCCCGTCACGTTGTCCGAAAAGGCCCGGATCTTCAGCGAGGACAGCGAGCTGAGGTCCGTCGCTTACTCACCCGACGGCCTTTTGCTCGCCGCCGCCGGGATGAACGGAACGATCCGCCTGTGGGACACGCTCACTCTCCAGAACCTGCTCGACCTCAAAGGCCACGAGGCCCAGGTCAACGCTCTTGCCTTCTCTCCCGACGGAAGCACCCTTGCCTCGTGCGATCACGCCGGCAAGGTGAAGCTCTGGACCACGAGACAAAGTCACCGAAATCGCGATCAGGATTGACCGGAAATGCTTGGGATGCTTCGTTTCAGGGGCAGCCAGGAAGAATTTCGAAAAAATCCGAAAAACATCCGAAGCGATTCGCCGCCCGATCTCGCATTGATTGTTGAAGCGATCCGGCATTCGGCTTCGCAAGCAAGCCCCGGAGTCATCGCGAATGTCGGTCATGCACAGAACTTGCAGCATTTTCGTCACTGCCGCGATTCTGACCTTCGTCACGGGCAAAGCTGAGGCCAGGAACGTAGAGCCAATCAGGATCTGCCTGTGTCGCTCGGCACTTCGGCCTGCAGTTCCCGGAAAAGCCCGCTCGGACCCTCCAGGTCGCAGTCTTCGTCGTGAAACCTGCGCTGAGGACGGGGAAATTCGCAGTCGTAAAGGGCTCGCGGGTCAAGCAAGCCAAGTCCGATCCATGCGTGCCCGATTCCGCCGACCATATATCCGGTCGCTGGCATGGCGAAGCCAAAATCTGGATTACCATGCGTCACTCAGCCGGCCGCCGCACACTCGTCAATGATCTGTTCGATTTCTTCTTGTACGAATTCCATGCGTTTCGTAAGAGTTACGATTGTTCACGGTCGATTTTTCGTTCGTCGATCGCTCCTGCCCAACCCACACCGTCGGGCGGGGCGATCGTTTCTGCCTTGGGCAAAGCTTCTGCCACGGGCCAACGTACAATTCGATCCACCTGTTCTGCTCAAAGCTAAATTCGCGCTTACGCCCAGCCGGTCCGGATTGAAATCGAAAGCCACAAACCATTGTCAAATAGAACGGAACGGATTATTCGAAAATAAGATGAAGTGACAGGGCCCGGGATTTCGCATGGATTTACATGGACACGCCACCCGTACAAATTGCCGGGACGTTGGGATTCGGACGACCGCGCTGGCCATCGATCACCCCGATAAGTTCGGGCACTTTTACGGGAGCATTTGCGTCCGTGGATGTGCCGCTTCGATTACGCACCGAGAGGATACCCGTTCGATGATGAGCATGAATTCGCACCTGAGCGTGACGCAGAATCCCGTCAAAACAAATTCGGCTCGAAACGATGGCCGGACCTTGCGGAAATTCATGCCAGGCAAGCTTTGTCTCGAACGGCGGCTGATGCTCGACGGCTCGAAGCCAGCCAGCCTCCTCCGGGAATCGGCGCATGTCATTTCGATCCGCCAGTTGCCGCGCCAGGGTAGCCTGAATATCCAGGGCACGTCCGGGGCCGATACGGTCGAAATCGGCCGGTCGGCACGCGGGTTCGTCACGCTCACGGTCGACGGCGTCGTCCACTCCGGCGACTTGCGAGATCGTGCGGCCTTCGACCGCCGCCTGCTCGGCCTGCGTGTCGACCGGCTCACGTCCGTCCGGCTCGCCGGCGACGATCCGCTCGATACCGTCGTGCTCAATACCGTGCTCGGCAGCGCGGCCCGGCCGACGAGGGTGCAAGGCCAGGCCGTCACCATCGCGGCGCCGGTGAACCAGGCAGGCACGCTGCGGATCGAGGCGAATACGATCACCGTCTCGGCCGCCGTCTCTGCCGATACGATCATGCTTGCGGCCGCCGGGCTTCTCAATATCGACGCCAGCGGCTCGCTCACGGCTTCGAAGTCGATCGCACTGAAGGCTGACCGGCTGATTCAGACCGGCAACATCGCCGCGCCGACGGTTTCGATCACGGCCGGTGTCGCGATCCGCTCGGGCACGATCACGGCCCCCGGCGGGTCGGTGAACGTCGACTTCACGCGGAATTACGTGGCGACCGAAGGGGCCGCGATCGACGTCTCGGCCGCTCAGGGCGATGGCGGGTCGATCCGTATCGACGGCGGCACGTCGGGCCACCTGTTCAATTCGGGCACGCTGCTGGCGAAGGGGGCAACCACAGGCGGCGCGATTCGCGTTTCGGGCCGGGATGTCGTCTGGATCGGTGGCGGGGCCGACGCTTCGGGCGATGTCGAGGGCGGCCTGATCCAGGTGGGCGGCTGGCAGGGGTCGGACGCTTCGATGACCAAAGCCCGCACGCTGCAGGTTTCGCCCCACACGAGCCTTTCGGCCGATGGGGGCACGCTGGGCGGCACGGTGGTGCTGTGGTCGGAGGAATCGACGACGAACCAAGGCACGATCGTGGCTCCGGGCGGGTCGGTCGAGGTGTCGTCGAAGGGCGTTCTGAATCATGCCGGTACGGTGGATGTGGGCGAAAACGGCAAGTTACTGCTCGACCCGAAGAACATCGTGATCGCCGACAACGCCGTCAGCGGCGTCCCCCAGTTCGAACTGGTCAATCCGACGCCGAACGCGGGCGACCTTTTCGGATATACGATCGTGCCACTTTCGACGGGCAATATCGTGGTGACCGATCCCTTCGACGATTCGGTCGCGTCGAACGCCGGAGCGGTGTATCTCTACAACGGTGCCACGGGAGCCCTGATCAGCACGCTGACGGGAACGTTGGCAAACGATCAGATCGGCTTCGATGGCATATCGACGCTATCGAACGGAAATTACGTAATTCGAAGCGTCGCCTGGAACGGCAATCGCGGCGCGGTGACGTGGGGCAGCGGGACTTCGGGCGTGACGGGTAATGTTTCGTCGTCGAACAGCCTCGTCGGTTCGACTGCAAACGATTACATCGGCGTTGGCGGCATCACGACGCTTTCGAATGGGAGTTACGTGATCCGCAGCGGTTCCTGGAACGGCGCTCGCGGTGCGGCGACATGGGGTAGCGGTACTGCGGGCGTGACGGGCCCCGTGTCGTCGTCAAATAGTCTCGTCGGATCGACTGCGAACGATCAAGTCGGCGTTGGTGGTATCATGGCGCTTTCGAACGGCAATTACGTGGTCAACAGCTATAATTGGAACGGCGCTCGCGGTGCGGCGACGTGGGGTAGCGGCACGGCTGGCGTGACGGGCACTGTGTCGTCGTCAAACAGCCTCGTCGGTTCGTCGGCGAACGATCAAGTCGCCGGTGGAAACGTCACGGCGCTTCCGAACGGCAATTATGTGGTCATTAGCCGCAACTGGAGCAACGGCACAACTGCAAACGTCGGTGCGGTGACTTGGGGCAGCGGCACGGCGGGTGTGAAAGGTACCGTGTCAGCGACCAATAGTCTGATCGGTTCGAGAACGAGCGATCAGGTCGGCTATTTCGGCGTGACAGTGCTTTCGAACGGCAATTACCTGGTCCGCAGCCCGAACTGGGACAATGGCACGACTTTAGACGTCGGTGCGGTGACATGGGGTAACGGTGCTTCGGGCGTGAAAGGTGCGGTATCGTCCACCAACAGCCTGATCGGTTCATTCGCGAATGACCGAGTTGGCGAAGACTCGATCAGGGAGCTACCGAGCGGCAATTATCTGATCACCGATTCTTCCTGGAACGGTTACCGCGGCGCTGTGACATGGGGCAGTGGCACAGCTGGCGTGACGGGCGCGATATCGTCAACCAACAGCCTCGTCGGTACGACAGCGAACGATCAGGTCGGCGTTAACGGCGTGACGGTACTTTCGAACGGCAATTACGTCGTTCGAACCCCCGTATGGGATAACGGAACGACTGCGGACGTAGGAGCGGTCACTTGGGGCAGCGGGACGGCGGGAGTGAAAGGTGCCGTGTCCGCGACAAATAGTCTGATCGGTGCGAAGGCAAGCGACAATGTGGGTTCGGCGGGAATCGCGGCACTGACGAATGGTAATTATGTCGTAAGCAGTCCGAACTGGGACAACGGGACGACGACGAACGTCGGCGCGGTGACATGGCTCAACGGAGCGGCGAGCGTCACGGGAACGGTGTCGACATCCAACAGCCTGATCGGTTCGAAAGCGAACGACGAAGTCGGTTCTAACGGAGTGAGTGTACTTTCGAACGGAAATTATGTGGTAAGCAGCCCGAGATGGGACAACGGGACGACGACGAACGTCGGCGCGGTGACATGGGTCAACGGAGCGGTGAGCGTAACGGGAACGGTCTCGACATCCAACAGCCTCATAGGATCCAACGCATTCGATCTTATCGGTTCTTCGGCAGTGAGACCGCTTACGAACGGCAACTACCTGGTCGCAAGTAGTGGGTGGAACAGTTCGCGAGGTGCCGTAACCTGGGGCGACGGTACGGCGGGCACAATCGGCACGGTGTCTGCATCCAACAGCCTTGTCGGTGCGACGCCGAACGACCAGGTGGGTGGCTTCTCACAAAACGGCCCTGGAATCACGCTTCTTTCGAATGGCAATTACCTGGTCAACAGCCCGTTCTGGGACAACGGCACGACGGCAGATGTCGGTGCGATGACATGGGGCAGCGGTACTGAGGGCGTGACGGGCGTGGTTGCGGAAGCCAATAGTCTGATCGGATCGACTGCGTTCGAAATGGTCGGCGCTCAGTTTATCGATAGCCAACAGTGGCAAATTCTGACCGAGATTTCGAACGGGAATATCGTGATCTTCCGCCCGGAGCGGTTCGCGCCTCCTTCGACTTTTTACCCAGGCTTTATGACATGGATCAGCGGCTCCGAAGGCAAATTGCTGAATGGTCAGTCGGGCGGCAAAGTTACCGCCACGAACTCGTTTACGAACGTCGGCTCCACGGCGACTGTTGTGGACAGCGTCAATGGCACCTATATCAACCGGTATTCGTCGAACGGAGGAAGAATTTACGTCGGCCTGCAGACGCCCCTGCCCGGCGGCGTCACTTTCGCGGCCAATCCGGCCAGCCCGGCGAATATGAGCCCGGCGTTCGTCGCCACACCTTTGAGCGCCGGCACGGCCACGACGCTTCAGGCCAATAACGACATCACCGTTTCGAACGCCCTCGCCGTCAATAACCCCTCGGGCAACGGTGGCGCGCTGACCGTTCAGGCCGGGCGTTCGGTGATCTTCAATGCCGACGTCACGACCGACAGCGGCAACCTGACCGTTGCGGCCAATGCCGATTCGACGGCCGGGGTCGTCATGGCCCAGCGCGACGCCGGCCTGGGCACCATCACGCTGCCGGCCGGCCGGACCATCACCGCCGGCACCGGTGCCGTGACGCTTCAGACCGGCTCGCCCACGGGGCTGAACAACGTCGCCTCGGGCAACATCACGATCGATGGCACGATTTCCGCCGGTTCGGTCAGTTTCGCCACGTATTACGACACCGGGATCACCCCGCCGGACATTGCGATCAACGGCTCGGTGACGACTTCCGGGGCTGGCGGCATCTCGGCGAACTTCGCGGGATCGTCGTTCACGATGGGTGCGGGCGGTTCGCTGACTAGCAACGCCGCCGGGGCGCCGATCTCCCTGACGGGCGGCAATACGAAACTGCGCGGCACGATCACGACGACGGGCGGGCCGTTGGCCATTACAGGAGCGACATCGATCACCGGGGCGTTCACGGCGAATGCCGGAGCGGGGGCGATCTCTTTTCAGGGCAGCCTGAATGTCGGTTCGAATTCGGCTGTGTTGAACACGACGGCGACGACGTCCGTAGACGGATCGCTGGCCATTTACGGCGGATCGATCACAACGGGCGGTGGCCTGGACGTGATCGCCAATCCGGGGCTGATGGGCAACGGTACCTTGACCGGCGCGGTGAAGGTGCGGGCGCAGCTCATGCCCGGCACGGGAGGCTTCGGTACCGGCGTCGGCACTCTGACGTTCGCCTCGGGTGGCCTGACGCTGACCAGCGGGGCTTCGGTCAACATGAACGGCACCAGCGCCGCGGCCTTCGACAAGGTGATCGCCGAAGGGGTGAATCTGGGCGGGTCGACGCTGAACCTGGCGTTCCAGTCGTTCACGCTGAACGAAGGGCAGTCGCTCACGCTGGTGGAGAACACGTCGGCCAACCCGACGGCCGGCACGTTCGCCGGTCTCCCTGAGGGGGCGTTCCTGTCGGTCAACGGCCAGATGCTGAAGATCAGCTACACCGGCGGCGACGGCAACGACGTGGCGGTGACGCCCGTGAGCAGCACCCTGGGGGCGTTCAACGTCAGCTATGGCGGCCTGTTGTACCTTCGCGGAACGTCGAATTTCCGGGCCGTGGTGACGTTCACGAACGCCTCGCCGGTGACGCTGACGCCCACGGCCATCAAGATCTCGGGGCTGCCGTCACGCGTGCAGGTGGTGGGCGGCACCCAGAACGGGGCCGACTGGTACCTGCCCTGGACGGCCGGCAGCGTGGCCGCGGGCGGCTCCCAGGGAGTGACGCTGAACTTCCGCGTCCTTTCCGGCGGGGCTTTCAGCTATTCGGCCTCGGCCGTGATCGGGTGATCCGGCAGATTGCACAGGAATGAGACCATTTCGTGAGGGCCCGGAACCGTTCCGGGCCCTGAGCTCCTCTGGTTATTGTCAACATCTGTTCAGAATCCATCGAGACAACGTAAGGAATCGATCCCGTGCGAAACGTACGTATTGCGGCAGTGGCATTTCTGATGGCGTTCGCAGTTGAGGCGATCCAAACCGCCAAAGCGCTGGAAGTACTCGTGACGGTCGATGCATCATCGATCGCCAATGGCACGGCCGGCTTTCTCGACTTTCAATTCAATGCCGGCGGCACCGGAGCGCAACCCGCTACAGCACAGATCAAGAATTTCACCTCGTCAAACCTGACGCAGGGGGCGATCACGCTCGACGGGGCCTCGTCGGGCGGCCCCCTTCCGGCGGACGTGACGATCGACAACGACGTGAGCTACCCGTTCAACGGCGCGCTGCAGGCGGTGACGTTCGATACGAACGCCAACTTCAGCTTCATTGTGCGGCTGACGGGCCCGGCGATGAACACGCTGAGCGATTTCTCGACGACTTTCTTCCTGAACCTGGTGGGCCCTGAGCCGAATTACGATTCGCTGCTGCCGGATGCGATTCCGCACCTGTCGATCACGATCCCACAGGACGGTTCAGGGGCTCTCGTGATCTCTTCCGTGCCGCAGATCACTGCGACAGTGGTGCCCGAGCCGGGGACGGTCGTGCTGGCGATGACAGGCGCCGTGGTGCTGGCGGCGGCAAGGCGCAAAAGTGCCATTAGTACTACAGTTGCGCATCGGTTATGGGGATTGCCCACGGCTTTTGTAGTGGCACATCCGCGCGACGGCCTGATGTTTGCGTCGCCATGTTGACCATGCCAGCC
>CAZSQA010000075.1:0-12970 GCA_964608915.1 uncultured Isosphaeraceae bacterium | reverse complement strand
ATCGCCACGAACCCGGCGGCGCCGATCACGAGCTTTCGCGATGGCGACGGCAATCGTGTCGACTTGTTCAACATTTTTGAGCCCTATTCCCGATTGTCCGTGATGGCATCGAGTTATGTCCGCACGCATCGACGGGACGTCTTCGCCCGTATCGAGGGGGCCGTGGTGCATGCCGGCCCGACTCCGGAAATGGGGCTGGACATGCGGGAGCTGCTCAAGCCCAGCCTGCTGGTTCCCAATGGGCCGCTGCTGACCGAACTGGCGAATTCGCTGGACTGGCCTGAAAGCGAGCAGGCGGCCGATCGTGCCAGGCGGATCATGGACGTGATTCGCGAGCGGATCACGTACGAATCGGACGTCACGCACGCCTGGAGTTCGGTCGATGAGGTTCTCGAACTGAACCGGGGCGTGTGTCAGGATTTCGCGCACGTTCTGATCGGCCTGGCCAGGCTCAAGGGAATGCCGGCCCGGTACGTCAGCGGTTACATTCATCAGCCCGGGCAGATCGCCACGCACGCCTGGGCCCAGGTCTGGTTCGGGCCTCGTGCCGGGTGGGTCGATCTGGATCCGACACGCGGACTTTTCGCGACGGACGACCATATCACCGTCGCGTACGGCAGGGATTATTCCGACGTGCCGCCGAATCGCGGCCTCTGGCTTGGCGAGGCCGACGAATCGATCGACGTCGTCGTGGAAATCTCGCCTGTCGATCGACTTCCGTCGGATACCATGGGGTTCGTCCCGCGCAAGGCGATGAGGTCGCACGACCGCGATCGGATGTCGTTCGGGTTCCTGGGGCGGGCGAGGTCGCAATCTCCCGCCGCCGCGGAATTGCGTTCGAGTCTGGCGAGCCAGCCATTTCTGCCGACGAGTCATCCGCAGCAGACCCAGCAACAGCAGGCGAGTGTCCTCTCGCCGCTGCTTTCACGGGTTCCCGGCTGAATGGCATAAGTTCCGAATTCCGAACGCCATGGCACCGGCTCGAAGGTTGGTTCGCGTTGCGAATCCACCGAGCCGGATCGCGGTCCTTCGTCGATTCGACTTTCGAACGCCGTCAATTTTTCCTAGAATGCGGCTCGACGCGCCGCGGCGTCCCCGCTGTCGACACCTGCCGAAATCGCTCGAATCAGCTCTGAAAGCACTCTCAGCCATGACCTATTGCCTCGGAATCGTGACACGTGACGGACTGGTTCTGGCTTCGGACCGCCGGACGAACGCGGGCCTTGACCAGATCAACAAAGTCCGGAAGATGCACATTTTCGAACGTCCGGGCGATCGTGTTTTCGTGATTCTGTCCTCCGGCAGTCTGAGTTGCTCGCAGTCGATCATCACGCTTCTCCGCCAGGATTTCGAAGCTGGCCGGGGGATGGCTTCGTCCGACACGTTCTACGACGCGGTGCGTGAGGTCGGGAACCGGGTCCGGGAAGTCGCCGAACTCGATCGCGAGGCATTGGAACGGGACAATTTCACTTTCAACGTGTCCCTGATCGTCGGTGGTCAGATCCGTAACCAGAATCATCAGCTTTACATGGTCTATCCCCAGGGAAACCCTGTCCGGGCCACGGACGAGTGCCCGTTCCTTCAAATCGGAGAGGTCAAGTACGGCCGCCCGATCCTCGACCGGGGTGTGGTTTACGAAAAGACGACCCTGAGCGATGCGGTGAAATACGCCCTGATTTCGCTCGATTCGACGATGCGTTCGAATCTGACCGTCGGCCCGCCTATCGACCTTTTGAAATATCGCAAGGACGATCTGTCCGTGCATGAGTACCGGGTCTTTCCCGAAGCGGACAAGGACCTGATGGCCATGCGCCAGGAATGGGAAAATCACCTGCGAGAGGCCGTTCAGGATATTCCTTCGATCGAGTTCGATCGCCGTGAACCCGATTCGGATCATGATAAGGCGAATTCCAAGACGGTTTCGTCCTGATCGGAACGGACTTCGTTCGCGTTCGTTCGTCAGCGGCCGTCTCTCATTTTTTCCGATGCGCGAAGTCAACACGGCCGTTCGTTCGAAACTTGACGTTTCTCGACCGGAGGCGAGCCCTCGAGCTCACCGATCCGTTGCATGTGCAGTGTTTATGTGAATTCGCCCAGGTGCGAAAAGTGCGGTTGCGTTCAATCGTATCCGTGCAGTTGCGTTCATCTGTCGGAATTCAGAAACTGCTGTGGCTAAAAGAGTTGAAGCGATTCTGTAAGAGTCGTAAATTTCATTGGACCGAAGTCCCGTTCTTCTGAATGCGACGACAAATTGCAGGAATCGGGTCGATCGCGGCAGGGGAATGACTTTCACATCCGTAGAGCCGGCCGAGTCATCGGAGCAGGTCGTCGGTTCGCACCGTTTGATCGAAAGAGAAGCAGGCCATGAAGAAAATCGCCCCCTCGCCTCGAACGTTCGCGGCGTTCGCTCTGGCGGCGCTGTTCGGCGTTTCGTCGAGTCCCAGTTCCAGGGCTGGAACCGTTTACGCATTCGCGCAGCAGAAAGTTTACAATATGCTGATTCAGTCAGGGACTCCTTCCAACCTGGCTGGCAATCCGTTCACGATCACGACCAACACTTCGGCGACGCTCGCAGGCTCCGGCGGAACGTCGTCCAACACGCCCACGATGGACGCCAGCCAGTCTTTCCTGGGGAATGTGGCCGCTCCCGCGGAAAATTACTCGGGAACCGCGCCTTACGGAGTGCCGAACGATACCGTTCTGGTGCAGTATTCCCCGACTGCGAACGGGTTGCAGAATGCGGTTCAGACGGGCGTACCGGCAGGCGGGCTTTCCGCCTCGGACATTTACGTCCGCAGCGATGTCCTGACCCGGATTCCGCCTCAGTTGACCGGCCCTGTGGATCCGCGCTGGCTCTTCGAAGCTGGATACACCGGCGGCCCGCCGGACGCTCCGAACGCCAACGTATCCGTCGATTCGGTCGCTGAAGGGATCGGTAACCTGCCGCCTGGAACGATCGGCAACGCGAGCTCAGGCTGGACCGTTTCCGGCTCGTTCGTTCTCTCCGCGAGCGATTCCGTCTCGTTGTCCTTCAATCTGATCGACCGCCTGGTATCTTTCTCGGACGTGAACTTTCAAGTGGCCGAGGCCTCTTCGCTGTTTCGGCTGGACATCAAGGACCTGGCCACTCAGGAATCAGTCTTCGCGTCCATGCCGACCTACTCCCGTCAACTCGTTTCGCCGCTGGCCAACAGCGCGACGCGAAATGACAATACGGCCGGATTGACCAGCACGATCAACGGCATTCAGTTCGTGACGCCCACGGCCATCCCCGCAGGTGTTTACACCTTCTCGATCACCGGCACGACGAGCATCAACGTGACCGTGGTGCCTGAGCCCTCCAGCTACGTCATGACGGCCCTCGGCATCGTCGCTTTCGGCGGATTGAGGATTCGCCGCCGACTTCGAAACGTCATGGAAAGTCAGGATTGAAAGCGATTCGTCGCATCGCCTCATTCTTCAGGCGGGAATCGGTCGTTTCCGCCTCGTGACGCCGACGTTCGAACCGTTATCGTATTTCGAAGGCCATGCCCATGCGGGCGTGGCCTTTTTTTGATCCTGTCTTTTCAGCGATCGTGCGACGGCAAGCGGGACACTCGAAAGCCGCTCGTTTTCCTTCGAAATCAGCCCGATGCCCGCGGCAGCCGGTGAACCGTTCGCACGAGATTTACGATCCGGGAAAACTGCGTTGCGGACGATGCATCGGGATTCCAGGGTGTGTTGGCCCGCGACCGCGTGGCTGATCCATGCCGTTCAGGCATGCAGGATTCGGACGGCACGGCCGGAATCCCAGTGGATACGGGCTTCGCTGCGATCGTCAGAAAGTCACGAAACGAAGCGGATAAACCGGTTACGGAGTTCGAATAATGACATTTTGTGCGAAGTACCTGTGTGCGTTCGCACCAGGGGAAGATTTTCGTCAACTTTCGTGTCGAAATCGGAGACAGGGCTTACGATCGAAAGTCGACACACCGGAACGACACGTAAACGATGTCACAAGCAGTTATTTTAAAAGAGTTTATGGATATTCATGGACTCGGATCGGGACATGCCTGATCGGTTATGTGCTTTGATTTTGCCACGATTCGGGAACGGAATGATGAAAAAGATAGACAAAACTGAGGCATACAGAGCGAAAGCGAACGGAAAATCGCGGGTGATCATTGACACGTTACGAATGGCTGAAATATGATAACCACGTTCCTGGACGGATCGTACGTGAACGATGAGAGGTTTTACGTATTCTAAGTACCAGGACGATCGCATCGAGGACAGTTATCCCCACAGTCGAGGGCTGATCTGAACTTCGTAACTTTGGACGTCAGAACTCGGCGATAGCGAAAGAGACCACTTCCATGACAAGATTCCGATTCCGACCCAGCATGATCGCCTCTCTGGCGGTTACCGCTGTCGTTCTCGGAGCCTCGGCTCCTAAGACGGATGCCAGTTCCGTCTATGCCTTCTCGGAGCAGAAGGTGTACAACATGTACATGCAGGCTGGCACACCGGTCAATCTGACCAACGGCAACCTGAGCATCGCGACGACCACGGCCGCGACGCTCAACGGCAACGGGACGGGCAGCAACCTGCCGGTGATGGATGCTCTGCAGTCATTCCTCGGCTCGGGCCCGATTCCGCCCCAGAACTACAGCACGACCACTCCCTACGCCGCGCCTGGTTCGAACGCGACCGTGCTGACTCAGGGCGTGAATTTCCCGACGATCCCGGGCACCCCCTGGGGTTCCGCCAACGCGACGCTGAACAATGTTCCTGCCCTGGGCGATCTTCCGGCCGTCGGCACGTTCACCCGTTCTGACGTTCTGACCCGGATTCCCCCGGCCAACAACTTCGGCATCGACCCGAACTGGCTGTTCCAGCAAGGTTTCACGGGCAACCCGCCCATCGTGCCTGCCGCTGACGCGAACATTTCGATGGATTCGGCCGCGGAAGGCCTGATCACCGGTGCTGGCGTTGGCTCGGCCAACTCCAACTGGACGATCTCCGGCGGTTTCACGCTGTCGTCCGCCGATACCGTGACGCTGATGTTCAACTACATCAACCGTCTGGTTTCGTTCGACAACGCGACGGGTGGCCAACAAGGTGTCGCTGACGCCAACGTCGACTTCAGCATGGACATCAAGAACGCCGCGACCGGCCAGTCGGTCTTCGCCGGCAGCTCGCCTTCGTATGCCTCGCTGCTTTCGCACACCTTCCCGCCCATCGCGGGATCCGCGACTCGCAACGAGAACACGATTGCGATCACCAACACCCTGGGTGGCGTGAGCTTCATCAGCCCGCTGCTCCAGTCCGGCACCTACTCGTTCTCCATCACCGGCAACACGAAAGTCAACGTGTCGCTGGTTCCGGAGCCTTCGAGCTTCATCATGATGGGCTTGGGAATCGTCGCGGTCGGCGGGCTTCGCGTCCGCCGCCGGATGCTCGACCGCAAGGCTTCGGCCGAGTGACGATCGGGCTGTCGGGGGGCTGAAGGTCCTTCCGATGCGGAAACGCCGTGATTCACTGCGAATTCGCTCTCAACCTACCGCCGTGTAATGTCCAGTGCGATTTCGGGGGTTGGCCAAATGGCTGACCCCCGTTTCATTGGTGCTTCGGCGTTTTTCGCTTTGGTGACGAAACCGGAAGAAAGTTGCGGATCTGCGAGAGCATCGGTCCGATCGAACGATCGATTCTTCAGATCGATCCGATTTCCTTACAGCCGGAACGAGTACGCAGGTAAACTCGCGGGAGGCCGGTGCAATCCGCATCGAAGCCCTGGGCAAGTACTTGTCTGTGCAAGTGTGCCGGGCGAGTGACATTGACCGATGTGAGCAGACGATTACAATGGCGTCTCAGGCCACGGGTTTCGATTTTTCCCGGTCGTTTCCCGCAGCTTCGGGTCAGCAATTCACGGAGTCATGATGAGCGAGACGTCAGGCAACGGTGAGGATCAGGAATCCGTCCGTCGATCCAAATTGGAGATGATTACGTCACTGGGACGTGACCCCTGGGGCCAGCGATTCGACGACCACGCCGCGATCGCCGCCGTGCGTGATATGGAATCCCGCATTCCGCCGAAAGACGATTCCGGTCAGCATCCGGCTGGCCCCACGGTACGCGTGGCTGGCCGGGTCATGCTGCGCCGGACGGCCGGCAAAGCCTTGTTCATCGATTTGAGGGACTGGACCGGCAAGATTCAGGTGTTCTGCGGCAAAGGTCAGGTGGGTGAAGAACACTGGGCCGCGCTTCAGGAACTGGACCTGGGCGACCTGCTGGGAATCGACGGCCATCTGGGATACACGCGGACGGGCGAACTGACGATTTTCGCCTCGAGCGTGACCCTGCTCGGGAAGTCGCTGCTGCCGCCGCCGGAAAAATGGCACGGGCTTACGGATATCGAACAGCGGTATCGCAACAGGTCCGTGGATCTGTTCTCGAATCCTGAAAGTCTGGCCGCATTTCTGAGCCGTTCGAAAATCATCGCGGCTGTGCGTTCGACCCTGTCCGGGCATGGTTTCGTCGAGGTCGAAACACCCACGATGCAGGCCATTGCGGGGGGCGCCGCCGCCAGGCCGTTCGTGACTCATCATAATGCACTCGATTTGACGTTGTATTTGCGGATCGCGCCTGAACTCTATCTCAAACGGCTTCTGGTCGGCGGGATGGAGCGGGTATTCGAAATCGCGCGTGTGTTTCGGAACGAGGGAATCAGCACGAAGCACAATCCCGAATTCACCATGATGGAGTGCTACCAGGCATACGGTGATTATCGATCGATGATGGATCTGACGGAAGCGATCTTTTCGGCCGCGATTGAGGCGGTGGACGGCAATTTCCGCCGGACCGTCAACGGCCGGGAAGTCGACTTCACTCCGCCCTGGCCGCGCCGAACTTATGCCGAACTTTTCCGTGAGCATGTCGGCTGCGCGATGACCGACGCGGCCGCGGTCGTCGAGAAATCGAAGGCCAAAGGGTTCGAAATCGCGGGTGTCGATCACGACGTGCTTGTCGGAGAACTCTTCGAAGAGCACGTGGAAGATGCTCTCGAGGGGCCGGTCTTCGTGATCGACTATCCGGCATCGTTGTGCCCGCTCACGAAGCGAAAATCGTCTGACCCGAGCGTGGCCGAACGATTCGAACTGTTCGTGCAGGGCATGGAGCTGGCCAACGCCTATACCGAACTCAACGACCCGATCCTTCAGGAGGAACTCTTCCGGAACCAGCTTTCAGGCCAGAAGGAAGAAGACTCGATGGCGAAGATGGACACCGATTTCATCGACGCTCTCAAGCACGCCATGCCTCCGGCGGGAGGCCTGGGAATCGGCATCGACCGCATGGTCATGATCCTGCTCGACAAGGCTTCGATCCGGGACGTGATCCTGTTTCCGCTCCTGCGACCGAGATCCGCTGACGCGGAAACGGCGGCGGCGGCGGAATCGGCGATTCCCGAGCCGAAATCGGAATTCGAATGAATCGGAAAAGTCGGTAGACTCACCCGCGGCGATCGGATTGCCGCGGTTCTCAACGGAATATCCAGGTCGGCTCTTATCCCGGGGACGGTTCCCGGGCCGGAGCGGACCGGCAGCAAGCCAGGGACGGCCCGCGAAATGTACAAGTATCTGCTCTGCTGGCGGTATCTGAAGACACGTTACATCGCCCTGGCCAGCGTGATTTCGGTCATGCTCGGGGTGGCGACGATGATCGTGGTGAATGCCGTCATGGCTGGATTCTCCGGCACGATGCGCGATCGCCTCCACGGTATCCTGGCCGACGTCGTCGTCGAAAGTTACGACCTGGACGGCTTCTACGACTGGCGTGAGGTTCAGAACGTCATTCAGGACGAATGTGGCGATCTGGTCGCGGCCACGGCTCCGACGATGGAGACGTTCGGGCTCCTGAAGATCTACCTGCCCAATGGCGAGGCCGTGACACGGCAGGTCATGGTCATCGGCATTCGGCCTGAGGATCGTGCCAAGACCGGCGATTTCTCGGAATTCGTGCAGGACGAAGGCGGCAAGCCCGTCAAGCCGTCGTTCGACGTGCCGAAGGCCTGGCAAAGCCATTCGCCGGCCGGACATTTGCTTGCGGATACTCCGAAGGACGACCCTCTTCATGACATTCTGGCCCAGCAGGCGGCCGAACAGGTGCCAGACCGGGGGGCGATTCTGGGGTACGCTCTGGCGACGATTCATCGTCCCGGGTCGACGACTGACGATTTCATCGCACCCGAGGGCGCGAAGATCGGCCTGGCGTTCCCCAAGGCAGGCCGCAAGCCGGAAGCGGCTTACGACGATTACACGGTCGTCGGGTTCTTCAAAAGCGGCATGTCGGAATACGATTCCATGCATGTGTATGTGCCGCTGGAGCGATTGCAATACATGCGGATGCTGGGTGACGGTGCCGGCAACGGAGCCGTGAACCAGATTCAGGTTCAGGTGAAGTCTGGCGCGGACATCAATCTGGTCGCAGAGCGAATTCAGAGATCTCTCGACTCGAGCCGGCCTGGCTATTTCCGGGTCGCCACCTGGGAAGAGAAGCAGGGGCCGCTGCTGGAAGCCGTTCGTATCGAGCAGTTCATCCTGAACGTGCTGCTTTTTCTGATCATCGCCGTGGCCGGTTTCGGCATTCTGGCGATTTTCTCGATGATCGTCGTCGAGAAGACGAAAGACATCGGCGTGCTGAAGGCTCTGGGGGCATCCAACGGGGGCGTGCGTGGCATTTTCCTGTCGTACGGGCTGGCCCTCAGCATTGTCGGTTGCGGTGCCGGGATGATCGAAGGATTGTTGATCGTGCATTATCTGAACGACATCGAAAGCGCGATCAACAGTCTCACGGGGACTCGCGTATTCAACCCGGACATTTACTATTTCAGCGAGATTCCGACGCATATCGATCCGTGGACAGTGGCTGGAGTCGTGACAGGGGCCATTCTGATCGCCGTCACGGCCAGCGTCTGGCCGGCTCAGCGAGCATCGAAACTGCATCCGGTCCAGGCGATCCGGTTCGAGTGAACCGGAAGCTCGATCGTCAGAAAGGAGCCGGCCGCGATGATATTTCCATTCCCGTCGAAGGATAGACACGTGACGAACATGCACCTGCACGCCGTGGGGTTGAAAAAGACGTACCGCAAAGGACGATCGCTGGAGGTGCCGGTGCTTCACGGCGTCGATTTCTCCGTGGCGCAGGGCGAGATGGTCGCGATCGTCGGCGCGAGCGGTTCGGGCAAGAGTACGCTTTTGCATCTGCTGGGGCTGCTCGATTCGCCGGACAGCGGGCATATTTACTTGCGTGGCGAGCGAATCGACCATCTGCCGGATCGCAAGCGGGATCATTTGCGGAACCAGGCCTTCGGGTTCGTCTTTCAGTCGTATCACCTGATGCCTGAATTGACGGCGCTTGAAAATGTCCTTATGCCGCAATTGATCCGGCTTTCGCCGTGGGGCTGGTTTTCACGCAAGAAGCAATTGAAGAAAGAGGCCGCTGCCTGGCTGGACCGGGTGGGTCTCGGGCATCGCGCGAAGCACAAGCCCTCGGAACTCTCCGGCGGTGAGATGCAGCGGGCCGCGATCGCCCGGGCGCTTTCGGGCGATCCGCAGATGATTCTGGCGGACGAACCGACAGGCAACCTGGATGCCGAGACCGGCGCGAGCGTCATGCGGCTGCTGCGTGACTTGAACCGGGAACGTGGCCTGACTATGATGGTCGTTACGCATGACCTCAATGTCGCTCGTCAGGCTGACCGAATCGTCCGTCTCAATCATGGCCTGGTCGAAACCTACGTTCCGGGGCTTGCGGCCTGATTCGGGCAGGAATACGCGATTCGCCGAATCGGACGACGCATTCGCGCGTCCGCACTTTCACGGCGTCTTGCCCTGGAACTGTGCGGCCGGAACCGACTCCCAGGGAGATGCCGGGGTATGAGCCTGAAGGTTTACATCGGCGGCAAGTTCGTCGATAAGGAAGACGCCAAGATTTCCGTGTACGATCACGGCCTGCTCTACGGCGATGGCGTATTCGAAGGTATTCGCTCGTACGCCGGTAAGGTGTTCCGCATGAAGGAGCACGTCGACCGGCTTTACGAGTCAGCCCGAGCGATTCATCTCGTCATTCCGATGACGCGTGACGAGATGGCCAGGGCGATCGAAGACACTCTGGCCATCAACAATTTCACGGACGCATACATTCGTCTCGTGGTCACGCGCGGGGCGGGAAGCCTTGGCCTCGATCCCCGGCGGACGACGGATCCTCAGGTGATCATCATCACCGATTCGATCAGTCTTTATCCCGAGGAATACTACGAAAACGGCCTTGCGATCATCACGGCCGGAACGATTCGGAACCATCCCGCTGCGCTTTCGCCCCGGATCAAGTCGCTCAATTATCTGAACAACATCATGGCCAAGATCGAAGGCACCAATGCCGGTTGCCTCGAAGCCCTGATGCTCAACCATGCCGGTTACGTGGCCGAATGCACGGGCGACAACATCTTCATCGTGAGGAAAGGCGTGATCCATACGCCTTCGATCGATGCCGGGATTCTGGACGGAATTACGCGCCAGGCCGTGATCGACCTTGCGACGTCTCTGGGGATCGCCGTCGTCGAGCGAACCATGGAGCGGCACGACATCCTGGTCGCCGACGAATGCTTCCTCACGGGCACGGCCGCCGAAGTGATTCCGGTGACGAAGCTCGATGGCCGCCCGATCGGCGATGGCGAAGTCGGTCCGATCAGCCGCAAGCTCCGAAGTGCTTACGGCAAAATGGTTCGCGGCGAATCCGTTTGATGGTCCGGACCGTGCCGATGCGGTAAATTCGGAGCGTACAGGTTCGGTTTTCAGAGATTCTCGCGAATCGAGGCACACCCCATGCGGCCCAAGCACATTCTGGCACCTACGGACTTTTCGCATCACGCCGAGGCAGCCGTGAAGTCGGCTTTCGAGCTGGCAGAACAATTCGGCGCCACGTTGCATCTTGTGCATTCGCTTGCCGAACCGGTTTCGGCCATCGCGCCTGAGCCGATGATCGTCGCGGCGCCGCCCCCCGAGTTCTACGAAGAGAGCGAAAAAAGCTGCCTGGAGGCACTCCAGAAAACGGCCGACGAACTTGGTTCCCCCAAGGTGAATCTCGTGCGTGCCGCGCTCTGGGGCGCACCCGTCGACACCGTTCTGGAATACGCGTCCCGGAATCCGATCGATCTGATCGTCATAAGCACGCATGGGCGAACGGGGCTTTCGCACGTACTGCTCGGTTCTGTGGCCGAATCGATCGTTCGCAATGCGCCCTGCCCTGTTCTGTCGATTCGAGACAACACGAAAGACTGACCGTTCCAGGCCTGTATCTTTCGAATTCGACCGTCCATCGTGGGGCAGATATGCCGAGCCTCAGTCAAGCTGCATCTGTGCAGGCCAGCCGGATCCGCGAGATCGCCCAGCTCGCGGATCGATTTCCCGGTACGTTGCGACTCTTTTACGGCGAAGACACCAGACCCACACCCGAGCCGATCATCGAGGCCGGCCGCAAAGGGCTTGCGGATCACAAAACGTTTTACGCCCCGAACGCGGGTTACCCCGAACTTCGGGAGTCGATCTCAGCCCGTTATCGTCGGCTTTCCGGAGTCGAGATCGATCCTGCGGATCGAGTCGTCGTCACGGCGAGCGGTTCCATCGCTTTGCTGTTGACGATTCAGTGTACGGTCGACCCGGGCGATGAGGCGATCGTCATTTCGCCGCTCTGGCCCAATGTGCGCGAGATGGTTCGAGTCCGGGGGGCAACGCCGGTCGAAGTGCCACTGGACCGTTCGGAAGACGGCCGCTTCCGGCTCGATTTCGATCGTCTGAAGGCCGCAATCACGCCCAGGACGAAGCTGATCGCTCTGGCGAGCCCCAGCAATCCCTCGGGGTGGACGGCTACCGTAGATGACTGGCGTGCACTCGGGCGCCTTTGTTCCGAAAACGATCTCTGGCTGCTGGCCGATACGGTCTATGACCGTCTGGTCTACGACGGATCGCTGGCGGCCCCCTGCCCGCTGGCCGCGATCGAGGATCATTCAAGACTCTGGGTCGCCCAGAGCTTTTCGAAAACCTACCGGATGACGGGCTGGCGAGTCGGCTGGCTCGTGACTCCGCCCGGGCAATGGGCCACGGCAGCGAAGCTGCAGGAATTCGTCGTCAGCCATGCGGCCGGCTTTACGCAGGAAGCCGCCAGGTTCGCCCTGGAACGAGGCGAAGGGCTGATCGCCGAAATGCTGGCGTATTACATGGCGAATCGCGAACTGGCCGTCGAACGGCTCGCGAAGCTTCCAGGTGTCTCGCTGGCAAGCCCTGAGGGGGCTTTTTACGTGTTTCCGAAATGCGATGGCCTGTCGGATTCGTTCGCCTACTGCGAACGCCTGGTACGTGACTATGGTCTCGGGGTCGCACCCGGTATGGCTTTCGGGCCGGGTGGCGAAGGGCACTTGCGTATCTGTTTCGCCGTCGACCGCGAAACGCTTTCCGAAGCCCTCGATCGATTCGAACGCGCCTGGGCGCTGCATGGCGCGACTTGACCTCCTGGCGTCGCCGATTTCAAGCGATCGAAGCGGCCTGAGTCTGGGGCCGAAACCAAGACTTGGGGTGAATCGCCCGAGAGTTCGCCGTCTGCGCCGTTCCGGGGCTGGCACGAACGCGACAAACCCTCGCGGCAGGAAGCCGCGATATCCGTCATAGGACGTTTCGAATCGTCACTTGCGCCGGCAGAGCAAAATTCCAGTTTGCGGTGACCCAAGACAAGGGCACAAAAAAGTCAATTGCCTATTGCCACTCTCATTGAGCCAGGCCGAAAAAGGTGGTATTCTCGAACAGCGGGGCAGGATAAATGCGAGCTTCAGTGAAAGTGTACGTCAGTGTCCGCTCCAATCACCGAACGTATTATCAAATTTTAGCTTAGAGCGGTTCTCCCTTGCCTGTAGCGATGACTTTCGTTCTGATGTATTCAA
>CAZSQA010000074.1:0-14492 GCA_964608915.1 uncultured Isosphaeraceae bacterium | reverse complement strand
GGTTCTGAAGAGCAGGATCATAAACGTGGCCGATAGGGATGATGGGCGAATGGAAATCATTTTCGACGACGACTCGCGGATTTTCGGACACATCGATCGAAGACGCTCAACGAACTCGAAAGTCAATCGTCGCGCCTGACGAATCGACCCAAGAAGTGGCGAACGAATTGGTAGGATGATGAAAGGTCATTTATGTCGACAAGACCGCCTCTTTGGGACCAGCCAACGCTCTTAGGCTTTGACTCGCTCGCAAAAAATATCGATAACCCGAATGAGAAACCACGAGAATCGCCACGAGATGCAAATGCTTTACAAAACGATCGTTCAGGAACTGCTCGAACAACGAACGGAGCTTTACGAGAGTCTCCGGTCCAAGCGGCAACTGGCACCGACCTTGGAAAACCTGGCACACGAACTGAGAGCCAGTCACGAGGCATGGAGAATGCAACTGCTTTCCCTGAATCCGCAAAGCGAAATGAGCCAAATTTCTTCCGAGGCCCTGGAACTAGCGACGGAGGAACTGGTGAACCTTTTACGCTCCGAGTCGGCTCAGCTCGAAGCCGAGCCCCTCTCGCTCGATCAGGCCATGGCCTTCATCAAAAAACATTCGTCGAAAAGGTAAAACCGGCACGGGGTCAGTCCCGGCTCTTCGATCCGCTGGCTGACGATCCCCCCATATCGATGCCATCCGCGAAGGCACGACCCCAGCCGTTCGGAGGGCCGGATTCTTCGATCGAAACGGATTCCAGACGCACCGAAGCCGGGAATGGGGAGTTTCCTGGGCGAACAGAGTCCAAGCCCGCCGATTCCGAGATCCGCCGATCCCCCGAATCGAACGGAACAGTCGAAACACCTCGGCGATCGAGCGGGTTCGACAACAAAGCACCCCCGGAAGGGGAGTTTCTGTCGTCCGGGGAAAAGACCAAAGCCCGCGACATCCTGGAAGCGATTCGCACGCTCAAAACGCTGGAAGCCGAGAGGCGAGGGGCCACCGACTCGGAAAAAGCGACTCTCGGCAAATTCTCCGGTTTCGGGCCGGTCGCCCTCTCGATCTTTCCCGACCCGGTTTCGGGCCGCTACAAGGACGACGGCTGGAAGGCCCTGGGCGAAGAACTCAAAAGCCTGCTGACGCCCGAAGAATACGACAGCGCCAAACGCACGACCTTCAACGCCTTTTACACCTCTCCGACCGTGATCCGGTCCATTCACGAGGCCCTCGGGCAGATGGGTGTGCCCGATACGGCCACGATTCTCGAACCTGGCTGCGGATCGGGCAATTTTCTGGCCCTGGCCAAACCGAACAGCCATTTCATCGGCGTCGAAATGGATTCGATTTCCGGTCGAGTCGCCAAGTTCCGCCATCCCGAACATGACATCCGCGTCGAAAACTTCCGCGATACACGGCTGCCCGAAGGCCGGATCGATGCCGTCGTCGGCAATGTGCCGTTCGCCGACGTGAAACTCGAACACAAAGGGCAGAAATACTCGCTCCACGACTATTTCTTCGCCAAGTCGGTCGATGCCCTCAAACCGGGCGGCATCATGGGCCTGGTGACCTCGCATTACACGCTCGATAAGCAGAACGCCGCGATCCGCGAGTATCTGGCCGACCAGGCCGATTTCGTCGGGGCCATCCGGCTCCCTTCGGACGCCTTCAAACGCGAAGGGACCGCCGTGGTCACCGATATCGTCTTCTTACGCAAACGGGCTCCCGGCGAACCGGCCCGCCATGTCGATCCCGATTGGCTCAAAACCACGACGATTCCGGTCGGTGATCGCTCGGTCGCCGTCAATGCCTACTTCGCCCATCATCCCGAGATGGTCCTGGGCGACTATTCGACCAAGGACACGCTCTACGGCGGTGAAGGTTTCAGCGTCAAAAGCAACGGCAACCTCGACGCCCAATTGAAAATGGCCGTCGCCAAATTGCCGAAATTCGAACAGAAAAAAACCGCGAACGAGATTTCGAAACCGGTCGAGAAATTCGTGCCGCCGCCCCAGGAGCGGCACCTCGAAGAGGGCAGCTTCTTCATCGGCGACGACAAGGCGATCCATCAGATCCTGGGCGGGACGGGGTCGCCCGTCGTGTACGGCAACAAGGAACTCAAAGCCGACGGAACCATGGTCGGCCAGCGTCTGGCGGCCTTGGTCGGGCTCCGCGACAAAGCCCGCCGCGTGCTCCAGTCTCAGAACGAAGGCTGGCCAGAGGCGTTTCGTGACGAAGCACGCCAGGAACTCAATCAGGCTTATGACCGATTCGCGAACCAATACGGGCCGGTCAACAAAACGACGTTCAGCGAGACCGCCGACGGCGGCACGATCCGCCGCATGCCGAACCTGGTCAAGTTCCGGGAAGATCCCGACGCCATGCTCGTCATGTCGCTCGAAGATTACGACGAAATGACCGGCAAGGCCGCCAAGTCGGCCATCATGCTCAAGGATGTGGTGGGCCGGACGCCGCCCGTGACTGTCGTCCGATCGGCGGAGGAGGGGCTCCTGGTGAGCCTCAACCAAAGGGGGCTGGTCGATCTCGAGTTCATTTCGCACTTGTACAAGAAGCCCAAGGAAGACGTCATCGCCGAGTTGGGTGACCTGATCTTCCAGAATCCGGCCACCAAAGAGTGGGATACGGCCGACGTCTATCTTTCCGGCAATGTCCGCACGAAGTGGGCCGAAGCCCAGCGGGCTGGCCCGGCCTTCGCCCGCAACGCGCAGGCATTGAGCCAGGTTCAGCCGGAAGACGTGCTGCCGGGCGATATCGACGCCAATCTCGGGGCTCCCTGGATCCCGGACAAGGATGTCGCCGCTTTCGCGGCCGATCTCTTTCGGGTACCGCCAGGCTCGGTGGGCGTGGCCCATCTGAAAAAAGACGCCGTCTGGAGCCTGGAGCCGGACTTCATGACCAAAGCCTCCGTCGCGGCGACCTCGGAATTCGGCACGGCTAGAGCCAACGGCACGTGGCTGCTGGAACTGGCCCTGAACATGAAAAGCCCGACGATCTACGACACGATCGACCATGGCGATCGCGAGGAGCGGGTCGTCAATCAGGAAGAGACTATGGCAGCCCGCGAGAAGCAGAAACTCATCAAGGAACGCTTCAGGGCCTGGGTCTTCAGCGATCCGGAACGGACCGAACGGCTGGTCCGAACCTACAACGACACTTACAACAACCTTCGCCCACGAGCGTTCGACGGCTCGCACCTTGATTTCCCCGGCATGAATCGGGCGATCAGCCTGCGGCCTCATCAGAACGACGCCGTCTGGAGGTGCATGAGCAGCGGCAATACGCTTTTGGCCCACACCGTGGGGGCGGGCAAGACGTTCACCATGTCGGCAACCGGTATAAAAATGAAACAGGCCGGGCTCATCAAAAAACCGATGTATGTCGTGCCCAATCACCTGCTGGAGCAATTCTCCCGCGAGTTCATGCAGCTTTATCCCAATGCCAAACTGCTCGTGGCCTCGAAAGACGACCTCTCGCGTGACAAACGCAAAGTGCTCACGGCCAAGATCGCCTCGGGCGAATGGGACGGCATCATCGTGACCCACTCGTCGTTCGAGCGGATCGGTATGTCCAAGGAATACCAGGAACGATTCCTGCGGGAACAGATCGCCGAATATGACGAACTGCTCCGCGAGCACGCTTCGCAGAAGAATTCCAATCGCAATCTGATCAAGACCATCGAAAAGCAGAAAGCCAACCGCGAAGGCAAGCTGACCGAACTTCTGGCCGCCGACAAGAAGGACGACGGCCTGGTGTTCGACGAATTGGGCGTCGATCACATTTTCATCGACGAAGCCCACTACTTCAAGAATCTCGAAACGCCCACCAAAATGGACCGCGTGGCCGGGATTCAGACCGGCGGCAGCGAACGTGCCTTCGACATGTACATGAAAGCCCGCTATCTGAGCGAACAGAACCCCGGCCATGGCGTGACGTTCGCCACCGGCACGCCGATCTCCAACACGATGATGGAGATGTACACCATGCAGAGGTTCCTGGATCCGGAAGGGCTTCGCGACCGGGGCATCGAGCATTTCGACGGCTGGGCGGCCACTTTCGGCGAAGTCGTGGACAGTATGGAGATCTCGCCCGACGGCTCGGGCCTGCGATCCCGCAGCCGGTTCGCCAAGTTCACGAACCTGCCGGAATTGCAGCAGATGTTTCGGGCCTTTTCCGATGTGCAGACGGCTGAGATGCTCAATCTGCCCAGGCCCGCGTTGAAAGGCGACAAGCCGATCGTCATCGCCGCACCGATGTCGGACGAACAGCGGGAGTTGCAACAGGAACTGGTCGATCGCTACGAGAAATTGCGTTCGCAGAAGGTCGATCCACGTGTCGACAATGCCCTGGCGATCACGACCGATGGCCGCAAACTGGCCACCGATGCCCGGATGCTTACCCCTTCAGCCCACGACTTCCCGGAGTCCAAGATCAACAAGCTGGTCGACAATGTCGCGGAAATTTGGGAGAAGACCACGCCCACGCTCGGAACTCAGATGATCTTCTGCGATATGGGCGTGAACCCGACCGACTGGGGCTATTCGCCCTATGAGGAGATCGTTTCGAAGCTGGTCAAGCATGGCGTCCCACGCGAACAGATCGCCACGATGGGGGAAGCCGAATCGGACGCCAAGAAACAGGCCCTGTTCGAAAAGGTCCGCAACGGCTCGGTCCGAGTGCTCATCGGCAGCACGCAGAAAATGGGCACCGGCACCAACGTTCAGAAGCGTTTGGCGGCACTGCATCACCTGGACGCACCCTGGAAACCCGCTGAGGTGGAACAACGAGACGGCCGCATCCTGCGGCAAGGAAACACGAACAAGGAAGTCGCGATTTATCGCTATGTGACCGAAGGGAGTTTCGACGCCTACATGTGGCAAGCCCTGGAAACCAAGGCGAAATTCATCGGTCAGGTCATGACCGGCGACAACGCCGCCCGCCGCGCTGAGGACATCGGCGGCCAAGAGCTCTCGTACGCCGAGGTGAAAGCCATCGCCTCCGGCAATCCGGCGGTTCTCACCCTTGCCGAGGCGGACGCCGAACTTCAGCGGCTCAATCTGCTCAAGAAAAATCACATGGACGAGCAATATGTCGCCCGCCGCAACGTCAAGGATCTGCCGGGAGCGATCGAGCGTCAGGCCAAACATCTGCGGAACCTGCAAGCCGATCAGCGAACGGCCCAGGAGAATGCCGACAAGCCCGTCGTCATCGATGGCCGGTCTTATGGCCGCGAGGATCAGGCCGAGGCCATGGCCAACCGCCTCGAATCCCTGCCACGACACGTCGGCGAATCGACCCGCATCGAATTGGGCCGATTTAAAGGGCTAAGGTTCGGGATGGTGTTGCATCCCCAATTCCCCCCGGACGTCTTCCTGGAAGGGGCGGGGTACAGGCAATCGACCCTTTCCCGCGAACATCAGGGGCCTCGGGCCGTCTTGAACGCAATCGAACGCTTGGCGAACTCCTACGAGGCCGAATGCGAGCAGGCATCCGAGAAAATCGACCTCATGAAATCCCAGCTTCGTGACTATCAGGGCCGGGTGGAAAAGCCGTTTACGCACGTCCGATACCTGGCCGAAATGACCGATCTGCGGGACCGACTGAAGGCTGCTCTCTCCGGCAAATCCGAGGATCAGGGCAAATCGGGCGGTAAATCCGCCACAGAGATCGCCGAGCGGATCAAGGCCCTGAAAGCCAGTCACACGGTCGATGCCACGGCGGCCAGGTCGAACCAAAGGAGCGTTTCTGTCGAACAGCCGGTGACGGCCAGGATCCGACAGAAAGGCAAAGGCACATCTCGCGACGCATTCGAACCGGAATCTCTTGAACGATCGGTTTATCCCTACGTCGTCCGAGCGAAGACCTACCAAGACCGAATCGCAGCGGAACGCGCAGGGCAGGGCGGCATCGGTCTGCACCTCGGCGCATGACTGACTTCGATCTTGAATGCTCAGTCTCTTGACTGTGGAATAAGTGCTGGTTTCGTCGGCTGGCTTGGGACGGATGACCGACGAAAACGACGAAACTCTTGAATGATAGCTCTTCTTTCGAAACATGACATGACCATCTTCATTGACGCAAACATTTTCCTGTCGTTCTACCAGCTCAGCAAAAAAGACTTGGAGCAATTGAAGAAATTGGTGCCGTTGCTCAAACACGGCAAGAATCCCTTGATTCTGACCGATCAGGTCGTCGATGAATTCTACCGGAACCGCGAGCGGGTCCTTTCCACGACACTGACCGAACTCCGAAAAGACTGGGGTTCGAAAGATATGCCCTCGATTTGCATGCAATTCGAAGAATGCTCCGCTTTGGAGGCAAGCGTCAAAGAATCGTCGAAAATCCGGAATCGACTCCTCGACCGACTTCACGACGCGAGTCAACGAAACTCATTGACGGCCGACCTCCTGATTCATGAGATTTTTTCGCAAGGTTCCTCGTGCCCGGCGACAATCGAAATCACGGACAGAGCGAATCAGCGAATGCTCCGCGGAAGTCCACCAGGAAAGGGCAAATCGCTCGGCGACGCGATCAACTGGGAATCTCTGCTTCTTTACGCGCCGAAGGGGCAAGATCTGCACCTCTTGAGCGCAGACGCTGATTATGCTTCGGACCTCGATCGATCCCAATTCTCGCAATTCCTGACCCGTGAATGGCAGAATGCCCACTCTGGCAACATTCGCTTTTACCGTTGCCTTGCTTCATTCTTTCAGAAGAACTTCAGTCACATCGAGCTGGCCGATCAACTTCGTCGCGAGCTGCTGATTTCGAAACTGCTTTCTTCGCCGACCTTCGCATGCTCACGAGCGGTCTTGAGGGAGTTGGCCGGAATTGCGGACTTCACCGATCAAGAACTCAACACCATCGTGACAGCCTCGATCACCAATAATCAGATCTACTGGATCGCGACCGACGCCGATATCCGAAGGTACCTCACCACGATTCTGGCAGGGAACGAATCGAGGATCGAGCCTTATTCGCTTAAAATGCTTGCGGAACGCTCGATTCTCAGCGACTACCGGGGTCGGATCGATCCGCATCAGATTTGATATCCCCAGCAATCGTCATCAGTTAACCCTCGCGCGATCCTGCTTGATCTTCTCATGTTCGAGCAAAACCCATGAGCGGATCTTCTTGTCATTTCGTACACGATAACGCCGAAGATTCGGTTGCACGACATAGCCATACGGTGGACGCACCCCAAATTGCTCTTCGATCAGGACGAAATCCTTACCGATCTGACTCAGATGGTGCCGATCAAGTACGGTCGACCCTGTCCATTCTTCCGGTATCATGACTTTGCCGCGTTTGACGATGCAAGAAGGCCTTCCGACAAGTCCGAGTCTGGTTGACCGCAAACATACATTTACCATGACCTGAGAATGACGGCATTGCATTTTCTTCGAAGGATCGATTCTTCGAGCGAACAGCGCAAAAAAGACGATGGCAGTAATGATCAAGACAGTCCAGTCAGAATCTGATAACTGTGGAACGAGGTTCAGGACTGAATCTTGAAACTGAGCCACAAATATTTGGAAGTAGTAAAATGAAGTCGTTTGCATGAACCATACGGATTGAGGAAATTATGCCATGAACTATCAAATGCGGACTTGGACGAACGGACTCTTAAAGTCATTGCCCGAATGTGTTAAGATGCGGACGCAACTCTCGTAATTTAATCGCTTAAATTCCGTGTGTCAAGAGTTCAAGCTCGAAAATGAAGCTTGACCCTCTCCAAGATTGGTAGACATTGAATCTCCTTACGTCATGATAGAGACGGACCGACTGGAGTTTCATCCATGAGCGAACTACATAGACACAGCTTTACGCGGGACTTCATGCTGACGGCGGACCCTAAATCATGTCTAACAGGACACTTCGGCTCGCGAAATTGCCGCTGACCTCGAAATCAGCGAGAACCTGTTCTGCAACTTGAAAAAGGCGTACCACGCCGACGTCACGCTCGAAAAGCAATTAGGAACAAGCACTTCCGTCGAAGCAGAGCTGAAACGTCTCCGCGAGGAAAATCACCAGCCCCGCTTGGACCGGGAAATCTCCAAAAAAGGCCACGGCCTTCTGTGTCAGTGCAAAGAAGTGAGATACCGGTTCATCTTGGAGCACGCGGCACTCTGGCGCGTCGAGGCTCAGTGCCGCGTGCTGGAAGTCTCGCGGACCGGCTATAGCAAATAGCGGAACCGCAAAACCAGAGAATTGGCTCGTAAACAAGCCGAGATCGTGGAGGAAATCAAGCTGAGACGTGAACTGCCGCTACACGACGATTACGGTAGCCTGGAAATGAATCGTCAGCTGCGGAAATACAGCTATTCGTGCTGCGAAAACACGGTCGCCAGACTGATTAGACGCGAGTTGCCCCGTGTCCGGACGCCAGGGCGTTTCGTTAATTTAAGGTCGTCACGACCGATTCGAAACACGAACAGCATACCGCAACCGATTCTGCTCGAACAACGTTTCGAGGTTGAACGTCCGCATCATTTCAATCTATTGCGCGCTTCAACCATATTTACTTGTGCACGATCAAGGATTTGTATTCCCGCCGCATCATTGGCTTGGCCACGGGCAGCAACACCCATGCCGAACTGGCCCTTCTGGCGTTCATACAGGCCGCGGCATTGAAGTCGTCGCTGCAGGGCTTGTTCGGTCACAGCGACCGCGGCTCGCAATTTGCGTCATCGGCATTCCGAGCAGACCTCCGCCGATTTGGCTGCGCACAGAGCATGAGCCGCAAGGGGAATTGCTATGACAATGCTCCTATAGAGTTTTTCCGAAGTTTCAAGGTGGATGAGGCGACTCGACGGGACTACGAGACGCACGAGTAAGCGACATGGGGCGTAACGGAATAAATCGATGAGTTTTAAAACCGCACGCGATTGCATTCGTCTCTGAGCTATCGAAGCACGCGTAAGTTCGAACGGCAGCGACTTTGGGAGTTTGAATGACGAAGAGGCTGCACCTGAGGAGTGAAGGTACCCTGTTGGTCGCTCACCCCGGTGCAGCAATGCGGAACACATGGCGTCAGGCCATCGTGCTGTAACGGAGGAGGTTCTGGAACGCGGGGAGGTATCTTATTTTGGAAAAGCGATGAGCAAGAATCTTGATTTACAAGCGGCAATTCGTAAGGTTCGGTGTCTACTTTATGTGGGCAAGGCCATTGACGGCCTCCCCATCCTCCGGACTATCCACAAGAATCTCCTCCCAAAACCTCCGCGCCTTACGCAAATCACCCTTTTTCTCGGCGATCCTCGCCAAGTATCGACGAGTCAAATGTCCGTAGATCCCGATGTCCACGCTCGAAAACCGCTCCGGCCGTTTCAGCGTCAGGATCCGGTTCCAGCACGCTTCCGCTTCGTCCCGTGCCCCCAGCGTCCGCATGGCCACGACCTTTCGGTAAGGCAGATCGGCATTGTCCGGCGCGATCTTCAGCCCATTGTCTCACACCGCCACGGCTTTGTTGGGCCGCCCCAGCAACTGCCGGCACTTGGCCACAAGGGCATAAAGCTTCCGGGTGGCAGATATCGGGCGGGGCTTCTAACTGAAATCCGTCCGGTTCGTCTCGCTCATCGAAGGCGAGTTCGTTCGTCATCCGGGCAGGCCAGGGGATCACCGATTTCGTTGCGCTTTGGTCGATTGGAAATACCGACTCAGAAAAAATTTGGGAAATTTCTTGACAAGCGATTTGGGCACTACAACTATAGCTAGTTACTTCAGTCCGATTGGCCCGTTCTCTCTCTTCCATCGGACACCGCGAGTATTGTTCGCGGCCCGATTGTGGTATTCGCTCTTCAAGCAGTTCTTCCAGATCAATTGATCGTGCCAGTTTGCGGAATTCAGGAGGCTTCGATGAGTTCTCGCGTTCGTTCCCGCAATCGTCAGCTCTCGATGAAACTCGCTGAAGTTCTGCCCCTGGAAACACGTTCTCTCGCGACCGAGCCGATCCAGATCGCGCTATCGTTCACTGGGCTGACGGCACTCAGCATTCTGCCTTCGGTCCATAAGGCCGAATCGCGTGAAGCGGAACCCACGCTTTCGAGCCAGGATCGGGCTACTCTTCCGCAACACGACTCCACGATACGAGCGACGCAAGCATCCGAAGCGAAAGCCGAAGGATCGGCGAATACGGTCGAAAGCGACGTTGCATCGCCAAAAGTACGCCGTGAGCGACCGGATCCCAATTCCACGAACACGCCCGAAACCGATGAAACCTCATCGTGGATTCCCTACGCTCCCGTCCTGAATTTGGGGGCATCAGGTTCGTTATCGGGCGGCGGGTCGAGCATTTCTTTCGGGTCTGCGATGGAGGGATTCGGTGGTTCGTCTCGCCTGGGCCGTCCCGGAAAATCCGTTGACATCGACCCATCGACCGGAAGCGATCCCAAGGCGGTCAGCGGTTCGATCCCGGTATCCACCGCATCTCCGGTATCGCCTACGGCAGCGCAGCAGCCAGATCCGAAAGCCACGAACGAACTCAAGGCCGTCAACGGCACTGCAAAAGGGCTCGATCCGAAAATGTCCTCCGCGATGGAGTCATTTTCGAACTTTCCCCTTTACACGCTCGATTACGACAACGGCGTCGTTCTCTTTTCGGGCGCTTACCAATACGCCACCCTGGATGGTTACGTCGATCTCAGGGCACAAGCGAAAGATGCGGTCGGCGTCACTTACAGTTGGAACACGAGCGGCTTGACCGACGCTCAGAATATCACCGGAACCAGTACTCATCGGCTTCAGTTCCAATGGAAAAGCAGTTCCAGCGGCGGTACGAATACGGTGACTTTGACAGCGACGGATGCGAGCAATCACCAGGAAGTTCAGACCTACACGTTTCTCGTACCCGCCGGGAGCGTCACACCATCGGGGTCATCACCATCGTATTCATGGCCTTCTGTCCTGACGCCTGATAATGCGCTTGCCGATACGCCAAAGTTCGACAGCCACAATCTCGCGGTCGACGCGTATTCCGGAGCGGTCAATACGGCAATCGCTCTTCCGTCGTATAACCCGAACATTTCTTCGCTCGTATTCTCGTACGACTCGGTCAACGCCGATCCCCGGCCGCTGATCCTCAGTCACCATGTCCTGGACCCGGCGCAGTCCGTACCCACGAAGGTCGGCGCGCAGCTCACGTTCGACGGTACCGCCGGAACGACGTATTACTACGACACCAGCGACTTCACGGCCGGCGATTTCCTTCAGGTCGCGCTTCAGGCCGATGCGACGTCCCTTTCGACCGGCCGGTACGACTACACGGTAACGATGAGCGACGTGCGCGGTTCCACGACCACGACGAACGTCAACGGTACGATGACCGTCCTCAACGGCGGTTCCAGCCCCTTCGGCGCGGGCTGGAATCTCCACGGTCTCGAAAAGATCACGGCCGCGACCGGGGGCCTGATCGTCGATCTCGGGGGCGGCAACAAATCGCTCTGGTACACCGGCAGCGGAACCGGAACCTACACCAGCCCGGCCGGAGAATTCAGCACGCTCGTCAAGAACGGCGACAATACGTACACGCGCACGCTGACCGACGGTACGGCCATTTATTACGACACGAGCGGCCGCCAGACGACCGTCAAGGATCTGAACGATCGCCGCATGACCTACGCCTACGACGGCGGCGGCAAGCTTTCGACCGTAACTGACCCCTACGGCCAGGTCACGACCCTGACCTACGACGGTAACGGCAAGCTTTCGACCGTGACCGATCCCGCGTCGCGCGTGACCACGTTCACGTTCTCCGGCTCGAAAATGACCGGTGTGACGTTGCCGGACACGAACGCCTGGACGTTCTCGTACGACGCTTCGGCTCGTTTGACGTCCGTCACGGATCCACGCTCGAAAACCGTCACCGTGACGTTCGGCGGATCCGGCCGCGTCTCGTCGATCACGCGACCCGATACGACGACGGAAACGATCGTGCCGTATCAGGTCCAGGGCTACGACACGTCGGGCACGTCCATGTCGCCGGCTCCGGCCGTGCTTCTGGCCGAAGCCGTCGCGTCCCATACGGACCCGAATTCCCACGAAACCACGCTTCGTCCCGACTGGCGCGGTCATGGTCAACCGAACCAGGCCACGGACGCGGACGGCAATATTGCGAGCGTCAACCGGGACTCGAACGGTCTCGCGACCGTGACGATCGACCGTCTGAACCGGATCAGCTTCGCGGCCTACGATTCCAGCGGCAACGTGACGAAGATCACGAACCCGGACCTGACCTATCAGGAATACGGTTACGGCAGTTATTCGCGGGTCACGAGCATTCGTAACGAGCGGGCGAAATACACGTACCCGGCGTACGACGGGGACGGCAATCTGACGAGTCTTACCGATGCGGGCGGCAGCATCACGACCCTGACTTACACGGGAACGGGGCAGGTCGCGACGGCCAGGGATGCCCGGAACAACGTCACGACGTATCAGTACGACAGCTACGACCGTCTGACGACGATCACGTTCGCCGATTCGACGACGAATCTTTTCGTCTACGACACGAAAGGCAACGTCGTCACCGTCACGAACGAGCGGGGTTATTCGACGACCTACGCCTACGACGCCGTGAACCGCATGACGGGCATGACGGACGCCCTGGGCAATCGCACGACGTACGTTTACGACGCGTCCGGAAACCTGACGGTGATTCAGGCCCCCGCGTCCCGCACGGTCACGTACGCTTACGATGCGATGGATCGCGTGACGACGGTTACCAACGCGCTCAATTACTCCAGCGTTCTGGGCTACGACTCCGCAGGGAATCAGACGAGCTTTACCGATCCTCTGTCCCGTACCACGACGTCCGTCTACGACGCCCTGAACCGTCGGACGGCCGTCGTCGATCCATTGGGCAACCGAACGACGACGGTTTACGACGCCGAAGGGCAAGTCACGGTCGTCCGTGACCCCCTCAATCGTGCGACGACGATGACCTACAACGACCGGGGATGGGTCACCACGGTCAAGGATCCGCTCTCGAACGTCACGACCTACACGTATTCCGATACCGGCAAGGTCACGCGCATCAGCGATCCGTCCAACGGCGGCGCGAATCTGGTCTCCATCACCTACGACAACCTGGACCGCCGGCAAGTCGTCGACAATGCCCTGGGGAACCGCACGACCTACGCCTACGACGAGGTCGGGAACCCGCTCGGTGTCGTCGATCCGCTGGGCAATACCGCGACGTACATTTACGATTCGAGAAACAGGCTGGTCACATTTACGGACCCACTCGATCGGTCCACGGTCAGAACCTATGACGCAGCCGGGAATCTCCTTTCCCTGACGAACGATCAGGGGAATACGACGACCTACGCTTACGACGCGGCCGATCGCCTGACCACGATTACGGACGCGCTATCAGGCGTCACGACCATGTCGTACGACGCCGCGAACAGGCAAACGGGCCTGACCGACCCGATCGGGAACCGCACGACCTGGTCCTACGACGCGGCCGATCGTCTGACCACGCTGACCGACGCCAACGGCACGACGACGTTCGCCTACGATGCCGCGAATCAGCTGACCGACAAGACCGATCCGATCGGGCTTCGCACGACTTACGCCTACGATAACGCGGGGCGTCTGACCAACGAACGCTGGCTCAACGGCGGATCGACGCTGCGCACCGTCACCACCACGTACGACGCGGCATCGCAAGTCACGGCGATCTCCGATCCCGACGCGACCCTGACCTTCACGTACGACGACGCTGGCCGTCTCGCGACGGCACGCACTTCGTCCGGAGCCGGCCAGCCCGACGTGACGCTGACCTACGGCTACAACGCTTCCGGCGATCGAACTTCCCTCGTCGACGATCTCGGATCGGTCGGACGAACGACCTGGTCCTACGACTCGGCGCATCGCCTCACCACCATTTCCCGCAGCTTCGGGGGCGTCGCCGGTCCGCTCGTCGCGATGTCCTACGACAACGCCAGCCGTCTGACCGGCATCGATCGCAGTTCCGGCGGCAGTTCCGTCGTGCGCACGATCTTCGTGTACGATTCCGCCAGCAATCTGGCCACGATCACGCACGGCGTCGTCGGGGGGGCTTCGCTGGCGACGTTCCGCTACGGTTACGACGCCGCGAACCGGCTCACCAGCGAAACCAACGCCGAAGGATCGGTGACCTACACCTACGACAATTCCAGCCAGCTCACGTCCGTCACCGGTGCCAGGTCGGAATCCTACGACTACGACGCCAACGGCAATCGCGATTCCGCCGGCTACACCGTCGGCACGGGCGGCACGCTCTCGGCTTCGCCGAATGCGACCTACACCTACGACTCCGCCGGGCACCTGACGGCCAAAACCGATACCTCCACGGGCAAGGTCACCACGTTCGCCTACGACCATCGGGACAGGCTCGTCGGCATCACGCGCAAGACTTCGGGCGGCACGGTCGATTACCGCACGACTTATGTTTACGATGCCCTGAACCGCCGCATCGCCGAACAGGTCGACGCCGACGGCGCGG
>CAZSQA010000073.1:0-15577 GCA_964608915.1 uncultured Isosphaeraceae bacterium | reverse complement strand
TACTACTGTGCATGGCTCATTATTGGCGGGTGCGTGAGGACGCTTTCCATCAATCAAACCATCGATGCACCTACATCATGCGTCGCTCAATAAATATGAACCGCACAAGCACTCTTTCTTACGTAGTCGATAGTTGCCGTATATCTCGATTACGCAGGTACGGCACTTCGTTTATCATCAGCGTCTTTTCGCTATGTAGCCTGGCGACACAGGCCCAGTCGCAAGACCCTTTGCAGTTGAAGCAGTTGATTCTCGACGCTCAGGCAGCGAACATCGAAAAGTTCGAATCCGGGACGATGGAAGCCCTCGTTACAGTCACCCACAAAGGTCGAGCATCACTGCGAATGGATTCGAAAGTCAGATGGAAAGGCAAGACTCGCTACTGGGAATACCGTATCAGCGACCCTGGTGCGATCTACCGGCCTCCGAAATCGTTCGATGCCCCACTTGAAGAATCCCCGATGCAGTACATGCTAAGGTCGCCGGACAAGGTAATCACCGCCGATTCGAAGAGTAACAAGATCGTGATCCAGTCGATCGGGCCCACCGGCAGGTTTGCCCGTTCCGAACTTTTCGACATTACTCCAGACCCTCTCTGGACGGTCTGCTGTTCGCCATACTTGCAGGACGGGCCGACTTGGAAAGTGCTTTTTGACAAACCGTTGGGCAAGGGCATCTCCGATCCGATGGACGAAATCCACTTCGAACAGCTGGATACCGGGTTGATCCGACTTGAGACTCGAAGGCCCACGGAAGGTTACTTGGCCACATTCGATTTTTCCCTTCCTTTCAGTGGGAACCTGGTTCGACTTGCGAGTCAGACCGAAGGCAGGCCCGAAAAACGTTGGTCCATCATTAACGAGTGGTCAAAGGAAGGAGATGTCGTAAGGCTGGTTCGTTCGAGAACATTTTTGGGAGGCAAAGACGATTCGACGGCAGATATCATTCTCGACGTACAGGTGCGATCGATGAACCCCGGAGTCGGCGACATCTCTCTCTCTCTTGACACGATCATCGCAAAGATGCCGAAAAATGTACAGATCGCTGACTTGATCCATAACAGGACGACGTACGCCGATCCTCGCGCGAAAGGAGAAATCACGGACGTTCAATTGCGTAGCCTGTTGGAAATCGTCAAAAAAGGAGAGTTTCTCAAATGATGATCAGCATCACCTCGACACTCGCTTGCATTATGGCCGTCTTATCCCCTTTGCCTGAAAAATCAAGTTCGCAAACCAACAATGATCTGAGGTGCGGCCTCTACTGTTTGACCTTGGGGCTTTCCGCTTTGGGTAACAAGGATTTCACACTCGAACGGATGGAAGATAGTCTCGGGCAGCCGAGTGCCCTGGGATATTCTTTGATGCAATTGAGCGATTCTGCGAAAAAACAGGGATTCGAAACGGTTTCGGTTCGGACTTCGCTTGACAATCTGACATATCGACGGAATGTCCTTGGCGAAAGGTTCATCTGTATCGCGTCATATGGTCCCGAACATTTCGTTCTCATCTATGGTAGTGACGGCAATGTGGTTCGTATCGCAGATCCACCGAGGACATTCTCCATCGATGTACCTGTGTTCGAACGGGAATGGACCGGGAATTGCCTGTTGATCGGTACAAGTCCGCTTTCGCCGGAGGAAGAGATTCTCGCGAAACGACGGACGCGCGAAATCTATATGAGAATCGGAGCGACCATCGGACCATTCCTGATAATTAGCGTTCTCATTTTAGCGATTGCCCGGCTAAGAAAACATTCAAGCAATGTTCTCGCATCCGTAATGATCGCAGTTTGCGTTCTGAGCGGATGTATTGATCGAACGAGCAATTCGGACTTATCTCGGGACACACAGACTTCCGATTCGACGAACGTTATCCTGGGAGGTCAAATCGAAGTTAGCCCTGCAATTCATTCCCTCGGTCTAGTCCAGGGTGGAGATCGGCGAACGATACCTATCGTATCACGAATTCGGAATACGTCCGATGTACCGCTTCGAATCGAAAGCGTAAAGGCGAGCTGCGCATGCACGGAAGTTGCGTTCGACAAATCCGTTCTCAAGCCTGGCGAGGCCGCCGAATTGAAGGCGAGTATCGAAATTGGAGAATCTCAGAGCCACCGGGCGGCCACAATCAAAGTCGAATCGAGCGATCCTGTTCACCCGGTTTCAGAAATCTTGATCGATTGGGTAGCGGATCTTCCGCTAAAGACCGACCCTGCAACGTTCGAACGATTCGAGCTTTCGGCGGATCGAGAGATCGAGTTCGAAATCGCTGTCTTTTCGAAATTCATAACGCTTTGCGACAAGTGTGAGGTTCGGATCAGCGAGGCCCGCGACTCCCTCATTCTTAGATGGCTTCCTAACAAGGAAATCCAAGCGACGGGGCATTCCAAGAACCCGACTGAGAATAAGAACCACGAAACGAAGTTAGGCACACTGAAGGCATTAGTAACACCCAAAGATATCGATTCCCATCATCGTGAGCAGATCGAGATCCTACTTACTTGCGGCGGCGAAACGAAAGCGACGACTCAGCTGCCCATGACTTGGACATTCCGTCGGAACTACCGTATCGTCCCGTCCCGCATATTTTTCGGGATCCTGACGACCGGTCAGGCTTCCTCGCAAACGATCGTGGTACAAAGCCTGAATGACGACAAGCTGGTCATACGCTCCGTGAAAATTCGCGGTGATGTAGTTCCGCTCGATACGAAAATTGTCCGGGTTTCGGATACGGTGTCACGAATCGGGATGACGATCATCGCCCCTCCGAAACCAGGTCCATTTACGAACGAGATCGAGATCGAAACGGATTCGAAAGTTCAGCCCATCATTCGGTTGCCAGTGTCGTGCCTTGTCGAATGATCGAAACCAATCCACAGTCATGCCGAGGATGAACGCATGAATTCGCACCTGTCGCTTCGAACGCCTTGGAATGATGATCGACATACACGGCACGGTTTGACTTTGATCGAATCGCTGGTCATCATCGGAATTATCGGATTGCTGGCCCTAATGATTATCCCAGCCGTTCAGGCATCTCGCGAGACAGCCCGCAAGACGAGCTGCATGAATCATCTGAAACAAATTGGGGCCGCAGTCGCAGGTTTCGAATCGGTAAATCGGTCTTTTCCGGCAGGGGTCTCGAACGACTCGCCAGCTGCCAGGGCTTTGGGCGTGCTGGATCGAGTTTCGCTACAGACTCAAATCTTGCCATATCTTGAGCAGAGAACGGCTTTCGACGGCATCAACTTTACCCCGAAAGACGGGATCGTTCGTGGAATCACTGTCTTCGCGATAGATCATCAAGCCAATGAAACAGTAAAATCGACACGAGTGGACACGTTCATTTGTCCTTCCGACGTCATTCGTTCGATGCCGGGTAACAGTTACCGAGCGAGCACGGGGCCGCACCCTTATTGGATCGAGTCTTCAATTTTACCGTCACCCAACGGTGGCGGCGTTTTCGTTCCACTCATACCGATCAGGGCGTCCGAGATTACGGACGGGTTGAGTATGACAGCAGGAATCTCGGAAAGAGTCATGGGGAGCGGATCGACAGTTTTCGATCACTTCCGTGATTTCTGGTTCTCTGGGTTGGGCGGTGAATTGAGAGAGTCCGCATTACATGATGAGATGGTCGAGATTTGCAGCATTCCCGTTCGAAATCCTTCGCAGTATCGAGTCTCACTTGGACGCTACTGGTTGCCCGGTGGTATTGCCAATACGATGTACAATCATACGGCCACACCAAACGCGCCATTCCCTGATTGCGCTTTGCACGGGACTGCCGTCGAAGGAGATCATTCACTACGCGTTTCAGCCATGACCGCACGCAGCCTTCATCCAAGCGGAGTTCACTTGATGATAATGGACGGCTCCGTGAGATTCGTCAAAAACACGATCGCCGTCGCCACCTGGCGGGCATTGTCCACCCGTGCGGGTGGCGAGCAGCCGGGCGAATATTGAATCACGAATGATGCATAAGCATAGGTTTAGGCCAGGTTCGATGATTCTCCGCATGGAATGGCCTCGGGATTCGATTCTGGCCAGAAGTGTGATACCCGTCGATATCATGATATGTGTCATGACGTTGGTGGCCGGGCGAACGTGGCCAGTGCGAGGCCTGCGATCTCGTGAGCCTGTGCGCGAGATCGAACCCTCCTGAATTCGCATGTGTGCACGGAGATCGATTGACCCCGGCATTGATTTCGTATCGCGCCGCGTTCATGATATCGACGCCGGAAGGCCGATGGCGTCTCAACACGACACTGCTTTTCGGAGACGAGAAATTCCTTGCTGTCATCGGCTACGTTCGATGACTGGCCCGCGATGTCACCAGGCGTAGAAATCGAGCAAAAGCGACCGGAAACCTCGACCGGAATTCGGCTTTTGACATGTAACGCCGCATGAACCGGTGCCTCTCGACGAATTTTCCTGGAGCCCCACATGTCGAACCTGACCGCGTTTCAAGACCAGTTTCCGACGCTTTACGCCGAGAAGGAAAAGGAGCTGGGCGGCACGCCGACGACCGACCCGAATTTTCATTACGTCATCCGCAAGGCCTGGATTCTCGAATGGGCCAGGGACAGTTACGCGAAATTGATCGGCTGGCCCGACAAGCCCTATGACGTGATCGCCAATGGCCTGGAAAATGGCGAAATCTACGATATCACACCCACCTCGCTGCCGGGTTATTTCGCCAAAGACACTTTCCTCAGCGCCAACCCCGTGAGGAAGCCGACGGTGGTCGATTCCGCATACAACTACAAAGGCACCGCGGGCTATAAGGAAAATTACTGGGTCGACTTCGCCAATATCCGGCTCGGCGGCGGGGCGTTCGTCAACGGCCTGGCCCAGGAAGAGACGATGGTGCTGGAATCGCCCGAACTGGCGAACGCCGTCGCTTCACCGAACGATTACATTACCCGCAGGCCAAGCGACGGCGACGGTGTCGGCGTGCGGCAGGGATGCCCTCGGCCCCTTGTGGTCTATGGCGTGAACCACGTGATCCACCTGACGGAGCCGAGCCCCAAACCCGCCGACCGCTACTGGTGGACGGCTCTCGACAAGGATGAGCTTCGCAAATATGTCGTCGACCTGACCAAAGAGACCTGCGGCCGGAATTTCGACGTGCTGGCCATGGCGGCTCCGGACCTGCGTCGGCATGTCGGCGGCAAGTCTTTCACGGGCAAAGAGATCGAGGTGCTCCAGGACCTTTTCAATACGTTCGTCGCCGGATTCGTGAAAGCCGCAGGGCACGAGCCGCAGGTGAATGTCCCGGCCGATCAGAAATTCATGATCCACACCGGCGGCATCGGCACGGGGATTTTCGGGAACGACAAGGTCGTCGTCTACGTTCTGCAATGCCTGGCGGCCCAGCATGTGGGCGGGGTAGACCTGACGTTCTACATGGTCGACGCGGCGACCGTCGCGAGCGGCCGAAAGGCGTACGAAGAAATCCTCGGCCTTCTGAAGAAGGACGCGAAGATCGACGAAATGCTGGAAACGGCCAGGGAAGTGCTCGCCCGGTATTGATCGCCGTTTCGCATCGGCACATTCGAACCGCCGGCGATGCTCGTCGAAAGCCGTTGCCGGACGAATGCCCCTTGTCTCTCTCTCTCACGTTCTCTCGGTGAATCGAACGGATTCTCGAGCATCAGCGATCGTTCGATCACCGGGCTTGAGCGTGATAGCCTTATTTATCGAAGTCGATTTCGGCCCCGGAATGACGAAAGTCACGGGTTCGAGGATTCATTCTCCAAAACTTATTGGGATGAAGAACGTCCCGCGTTGTCAATTGGGCGTGGATCGAAATGGACATGTGGCGGATCGTCGTGAGGCATCGAAAGCCCGGAAATGATGGATCCTGAACTGCTGGGAAGACTGATCGACCGCCATGCCCCGGCGCTGGAGCTTTATGCCCGGCAATGGTGCGGATCGGCCGAGGATGTCGTGCAGGAGGCGTTCGTCCGTCTGGCGGTTCTCGAAACCATGCCAGAAAACCCTGTAGCCTGGCTATTTCGAGTCGTCCGCAACGGGGCCGTCAACGCCGGAATCGCCAGTCGCAGGCGTAAACGGCACGAAGAAGCGGCTGCGGCAAATGGTCCGGCATGGTTTCAGCCGGAATGCGGCTCCGAATTCGATCCCGACACCGTTCAGGCCTCGCTCAGCTCGCTGCCGATCGAGCAGCGGGAAGTGATCGTGGCGCATCTGTGGGGCGGCCTGAGTTTTCAGGAAATCGCCGAACTCGTCCAATCATCGCGCAGCTCCGTCCATCGCCGGTATCAGGCCGGCATCGTCACTCTGAGAGAACTTATGGGGGTTTCATGTCCCGTTCGATCGACCCCGACGGATCCGACGAAGCCGGCCTGACCGGTTTCGAGCAGGCGCTGGGTTCGCTCAAACCCGCCAGCCACGTCCATCGCGACCGCATCCTGTTCCTCGCCGGTCAGCAGCATGCGAATGATCTGAAGCGGCCGCACTGGTCCGGACGCAACATCTGGCCCGCCATCGCCGCGAGCCTGGCGGTCGTCACGATCGGCCAGGGCGTTCTTCTCGCCCGCCGGCCGGCACCCGAAGTTCGGACGGTTTACGTTCGCGTGCCGCAGACATCGCCGCCCGCGAGCGAACGACCTGAACCGGCTTCGGCTGTGCAAATCGCCACAGCGCCTGCCCTGGCGATCGATTCCCGAGGAATCCCGGCGGATCATCGACAACATCCCCTGACGTTCCTCGATGAATTGGGCCAATCGCAACATTCACCCGTGATCGCACTCGCGCCGGCCGATAAACCGCTCACTGCCGCAGAAGGCTTGAAAATCCGCAGATCCGAAAAATTCGACCTGGGAGACTCACTATGAAAATCGCTGTCTCGACAAACCGGCCTGTGAGCGTGTTCACTATGGCGCGAACACGTGCGAGGTTCGCCGTTGGCGCGATTCTGGCGTGGTCGATGTCCATCAACGCGGCACCGATGCCTCAGAACCCGCCGTCCGTTCGCCCTGCCGACGCGCCGATCGAAATCACCTTGCGGCCAGCGGGTGCCCCGGTGCCCGCTCAGAAATATCGGCTGATGCCGGAACGGCGCAAGCAGATTCAAGGCAACGCGGCCATTTTCTATCATCGCGCCTGCCTGATGCTCATCTCGGAAAGGGGCAGCCGCATGGCGGATTCGCTGCGGGCGTCCGGCGAGATTCCTTCTGCCCATGAAGACCCTATCAGCAAATGGACAAACGTCCCGATTCGCGAAATTCCGCTCGCACAGGCAAGTGAGCTGCTTCGAAATCGGTTCGTTAACATTTCGAACGAGGCGGAACAAGGTGCGAGCCGAGACACCTGCAACTGGGAATTCGACAAGCGAACGGATGGCATTTATGTGACGCTTCCCGAGATGGACGAGTTGCGGAACCTCGCCAGGATTCTGTCGATCAAGGCTCGCGTGGCAATCCTCGAAGGCAAGCCGGACGAAGCGATGCACTGGATCGAAACGGGCCTGACCCTGGGCAGGCACGTCGCCCATGGGCCCCATATCATCCTGGCTCTGATCGGCGTAACGATCGATTCGCTCATGATCGATTGCCTGCAGGACCTGATCCAGGCCCCCGGCACACCGAGCCTCTATTGGGCTCTGGCCGACCGGCCCCGCCCGTTCATCGATCCGAGGCCCGCTTACGAAGGCGAGCGTCATACACTGGAACGTGAGATACCTGAACTGAAAGTACTTGATGACCATGTCTGGAGCGATGACGAAGCCCGACGGTTCGCCGACACCCTCCAGCGCAAGCTTGACTCCTTCATGGGCAGCCAGGGCCCCATCGCTCCGGGTGCCGAAGAAACCCTCAGCAGCTTCGAAAGACGTTTCCGGATCGCGGCCATGGCCGCCAGGCTCTATCCGCAAGCGAGCCGGGCACTCATCGCCGAAGGCTGGCCTGAGACGAAGGTCAAGGCGATGCCTGTCCTGCAGGTTGTCTGCCTGCATACTTACAGGGAATACGGGAAATTACGTGACGACATGTATAAGTGGCTGAACGTTCCCTACCGCGATTCGTACGACAAACTCGGCAACGCTCTGAACGCGATGATGACAGTCAGGCCCGATAACCCCCTTTTGACGTTCTTCGGAGAGTTGGCCCCGAGTCTAAATTCAAGCCAATTGGCATTCGCCCGTCTCGAACGCAGGCTGGACTCCATTCAGGCCATCGAGGCCATTCGGCTCTATGCTCACAGTCATGAAGGAAAGTTGCCGCCGAACCTCGAGGCGATCACCGAAGCCCCTGTGCCCACCGACCTGGCTACCGGTAAAGCATTCGAATATCAGATTTCGGGCGAAGCGGCCACCCTTTCCGGACCTCTTTTGCCCGGTGCCCCGGACGATCCACGATTCAGGATCCATTATCTCCTCAAGCTGGCTCGTTGAGTTCCTTAGCCGCACTAACCATCGTCAACGGGAGAACATTCCAATGTCATTCGCGATTCCGATTCTCTTCCTGCTTGCATCTCCGGCGCAGGCTCCGGCGCAGGCCGATCCCGCCGCCGTCATCGCACCGATCCTGGGAGATGAGATCGCCATCGTCATGCATTTCGATCTCACCCGGCTCGATTTCGTCGAGACCGTCAAACGGATGTCCGGAAAACTGACCGCAGACACGGAATTCGATGCGGAAATCCGCTCGCTCGGCGAAGAAATCGATTCGATCGTGAAAGTCGGCGGGCAGGATCTCTTTCTACTGATCGATCCCGCCCAATTCAGAGCCAGGCCCCAATTCGCATTGACCCTCAAGCCCGGCAGCGACGCAAATGCAATGAAGGCTGAACTGATCAGATTCTGGAAGCGATTCGATGCCGACCCGGTATCGGTGGAAGTCATCGGCAACCTGATCGCAGGCGGACGCTCCCGCGCGTTCCAGCCCGATCGATCCGGCGGGAACGCGACTCGAGCCGATCTGTCGGCGGCATTTTCCGCAGCCGGCGACTCGCCGGTCAAGATGTTGCTCGTTCCGAGCGTCATTCAGCGCAAGGCACTCGAAGAGTCGGTCGAAATTCTGCCGCGCGAACTGGGCGGCGGGCCCGTCACGGATTTCACACAAGGCCTGGAATGGGGCTTATTGCATTTGACTCCCGGCGAGAAACCTGGAATGCAATTGCAGATTCAGGGCAAAAACGCCGTCACAGCCGGCAAGCTCGCCAATCTGATGACGAACATCCAATCGATTGCGATCGAAGTAGTGAAAAAAGACTCTACGTTCTCGGCTTCGGCCGGCTTGATGGAGAAATTGAATCCGCGGGTGAAGGGGGATCGAGCGGTCATCGATGTCAGCCCGGAATTACTGAGCGATCTCGTCGTTCCGTTGATCCAGTCCGTTCGCGAGACCCACTGGCGCAATCGATGCGTCAATAATCTCAAACGGATCGGCCTGGCCATGCACAATTACCATCAGGCCTATGGCAAATTCCCCAGGCAGGCGACTTTGTCACCCGAAGGCAAGCCCCTCTTGAGCTGGCGGGTGCAACTTCTGCCATTTCTCGACGAGAATCAGCTTTACTCCGAATTTCATCTGGACGAACCCTGGGACAGCGAGCACAACCAGGCCCTGATCGCCAGAATGCCGGCCGTCTTCGCCTGCCCCAAAAGCCATCACCCCGTCACCGAAGGCAAAACGAGCTATCTGGTGCCTCTCGGCAAAGGCACGATATTGTCAGGCGAAAACGGTGGCAGGTTCGAGGATTGCACCGACGGAACCACCCGAACGATCATGACGGTCGAAACCGGCGACGATTCCGCCGTCATCTGGACAATGCCCGACGACTGGCAAGTGGGTGAGGACGCAAGCTTCACCCCCCTGCTCGGCCACCATGCGGGCGGCACGCATCTGTTGTTCGCCGACGGATCGCTCCGGTTCGTCAAGGACACGATACGGCAGAATATCCTCAAGGCGCTGACCACGCGCGACGGCGGCGAAGTGGTCGGGGATAATGACTTCTGATCGCGTATTTTCGGATTCGAACCCGCTTCGTGATCCCAGCCGGGATTACGAGCGGGTTCGATTTTGCGCTTCGCAAGTCACCAGCTCGACTGGCTCGACCCGGAACTCCACGAACCGCCGCCCCCTGAATCACCGCTGCCCCATGAGGATGAACTCGATCCGCCGCCCCACGAGCCGCCGCTCGAGTCGCCGGAGGACCAGGGCGTCGATGACCCGCCGCTCGATCCCCAACTGCCTGACGAACCGCTGTTGCCCGAATGCCGGGCCATGCCCTGGCCAGCACGTACGAGAACGTCGAACAGGCCGCCCATGACCATCGGGTCGCCCAGGACGATCGTCCTGTCCGCCTGCATTCTGCGCTTGCGGGCGGCATGTTCGGCTTTGTTCGTGGCGACGGAGGCCGCGTGATCGGCCGCCTGGGCCGCTTCGACGGCCGTTTCATAGGCCTGGCTGGCCAGATGCTTGCGGGCTTCGGTCAGCAGGGCTTCGGCCCGGCTCAGATCGGCGGAAACGCCTGAGCCGTAATAGGCCTGAGATTTGCGCAGGGACCGTGCGGCCGATTCGATCTCGGCCTGGGCGCCGTTGGCCAGATTGATGTCCTGATTGGCCAGTTCCTCGGCGCGATCGGCGTTGGCGGCCACTTCATCGAGCCATCGCAGCTTTTCGTCCCAGCCGTAGGTTTTGTCAGTGGCCGAATCGACGTAGCGCAGCAGCAGGTCACGGGCCTGGCGATATCGCTGATTGGCCGGCGGCCTGTCCTTGTCGCCCCGTTCGAGCGTTCGGCCGACCGTTTCCAGCCGCTGCCGCACCTGCTTTTCACGTGCCTGAAGCTTCTCGAAACCGGCGATGTCTTCCTGAGCCTGATTACGGGCCAGGTCGAGCGCCCGGCTGGCCGCCTGCATCAGTCGTTCGGCTTCCGGCCAGTTCGGTTTGTCCTGAGCGGCGGATTCCTCAACGCGTCTGACGATCGTCATCGCCTGATCGAGCGACTTTCGGGCTTCGTCGCTGACGATTTCGCGTGATTTGGCGAACAGGGCCATCGTTTCCTGCTCGGCCGACTTCGAATCGGCGAGTGCCTGGCGGAAATTCGCGGCGATGACGTTCAGGGCCTCGTTCCGCTGCACGACTTCTTTCGTCGCGGCACCGGCCCTGGCGATCGCGTCGCGGGCCTGGACGATTCGCGACATGGCCGCGAGAAACCGTTGATTCGGCTCTTCGGCGTCCTCAGCCGCGCGAGCGATCCCTTCCCGAGCCGACTTCGCCAGCTTCTCCGCGGCTTCGACCCTGTCCGCCACTCCCGCGAACGACTCCGGCGCGAACGAGGCCTGCATTCGCTCAAGAACGGCACCGCTTTCCTGGATCGCCGATTCGACTTCGCCCAGCGCCTTGCGCGATTCGGGAATCGCGGTCAGGCAAGCGCCTCGGGCTTCCTGATGCCGCTTCATGTCCGCTTCGGTCGCCATCAGCAGGGCTTCGGTTTCGCCCAGGATCCGCTCGGCGGCGTCCGCGTCGGCCTTGCGCAACTCGTTTGTCGCCACTTCGACCATTTTTCCGGCCCGGGCAAGCTTCGGATCCGGGTCGGCTTCAGGCTCCTTCAACAGAAGCCCGTCGCCACGAAGCTGCACGGCCTCGGCTGTGATCGTCCCGATTTTCGAAGTCAGGCCTTCCGTACGATCGGCCAGTGCCGAGATCCGGCCGGCACGTCCGTGGATTTCGACCAAGGTTGCGTCGGCCCGGGCGACGATCTCCTTCGCCCCGATCGGGTCGGCCACGATCAGGCCTTTCGCCTCGTCCAGCACTTTCACGACGCTGGCCAGGGCGTTCGATTCGGAGCCGAGACGAATCTTGCGATCGGTCAGGGCTGCGATGGCCTGATCGGCTTTCTTCACCGATTCGTTCGCGGCCGCGAAGGCCTTGCGGGCGTCTTCGTGCGCTCGGCCGAGATTGTCCATCCGTGTGCGGCAGGAGGCGACGAGTTCGTCGACGCCGTCGAAAGCGCCGTCCGTCTCAAGCAGTGCCTTGGCCTGGGTGATCTGTTCCGAATTCATCGAACTGGCGCTGCGGACGAGCTTGTCCGCCCGCTCCCAGACATCCATCAGGTGCAGCCACTTGTCCCAGAGGCCGTTCAGGTCGGTTTCCACTTCGCGATAGACGGCCTGCGTGCGGCCCGTCGAAGGTTCGGTGAAGTCGGGGTCGACCTTCATGAGCGTTTCGTGCTCTTTCCGCAGGGCGTCCAGCTGATCCATCAGCCCGACGGCGCGGCTGCGATACTGATCGAACTGGGCCGTCACTTCACGCCGGTATTTCCGCCGTGCCCGCACGGAAAGCCCCGCGACACCGGCCCCGACGGCCCCGATCCCGGCCAGTGCCGCCATCGGCAGCGTTCGGTTCACGAGACGATAGCGGGCGATTTTCGGCGGCAGAAGATTACCCACGGATGCAGCCGCGGCGGCCGTTTCCCGATAAGCTTTCGCCAGGGCGATCGGATCGTCCTGTGGCACTTTCGGAAGGTTCAGGAAACCCGTTTCGAACGCCTTCACGGCCGAAGCCGCATCGCCCAGCTTGATACCCCGCTTGCGAGCCTCGACGATCAGCCCCGTCGCCACTTCGATCGCTTTGGTCGATTCGGCTTTCAGCTTCGTCACTTCGGCCTGTGCCTGCGGCAGCGCGCGCGCCTCGGTGAGGATGTCGCGCAGCCGCCCTTCCCCTTCATTCACGAGCGATTCCGCCTGATACGGATCTTTGGCTATCGCGCCGCGGGCTTCTTCCAGCTTCATGCGGGCCTGATCCAGGGCCTCCTCCTGCCTGGTCGTGGCCACGCCGGCCTTGCGGGCCGTGTCGATCGCGGCGGCGATCTCCGTGAACATCTCCATGGATTTGCCCACACGAAGATCAAGGTCCGTCCGCAATAGAGGGATGCGCCGCACCTGCTCGGCGGCTTCCAGCAGGCCCCGATTCGCCTGCCTGGCGGCATCGAGTGCCTCCGCCGGATTCTCGTTCAACCTGGCGGCCGCCGAATCGAGCGATGCGCCGAGTTCGCCGATGCGGGCGTCCAGAGCCGTCATTGCCATGCCTTCGTCGTGGCGGGATTTCAGCAGCACCTGGGTTTCGGCAAGCTCCTTGCGGCTTTCCGCGATCGCGGCTTCCGCCTCCTGACGCAACTGGAGCGAACGCGCGGCGATTTCCGACTGGCGCAGGGCCTGTTCCTTGTCCTTGGCCGCGATCCATCGGTCCGTCTGTTCCAGAAGCACGCGCAGTGCCTGCGTCAGATCCCCCTTCTGAGCCACCGGCGTGAAATAAGGGCGGACCAGCTCACGGTCGATGTAAGGATCCCGAAACGCGAATTTCTGCTGAAGCTCCGTGCCGCCGAGAATGACGATCTTCCGGTTTTCCACCCCCAGAACGATCACCACGACCCGCTTGATGTCGAATGGCACGCCCCGCTTCCTGGCCTGGTCAGGCCAGACGTCGGCCAGCCTGTCCATGAACTTCTTGGTCGAATCGGAACCCGAGCCGGTGTTGCGCACCGCGACGACGAAATACGTCTGTCGGCTCGATTGTTCGATCCTGCCGATTTCCCGCTTCAGGCTCTGAGCATCGATCCCTTTCGGATCGCCGACCAGATACACCCGATCGCCCGTATAATCCGGCACGGATTGAGCGACTGCGAAATTCGGAACGGTCAACGTCATGAACATGCCGATGACGATCGACGGGAAATGCCTGCTCACGGGAAAGTTACGTACGGAACCTTCGGAGTTCATCGGGTCAGGCCTGTCGTTGCAGGGTCTCTTGGGCGTTACGGATCATTCACTCGAAAGACATTCGCCGCATCGTACGAATCCTTGAGAGGATTCGCCAACATTCTAGCGGTAACGGAAGCGGGAATGCAGAGAGAATCCACTATGGAACATGAATTTCGGCCACATGTTCGGTCAGATCGTGCCCCCGCCCCGCCCCTGAGTCTTGAATCCGGAACCTTCTTCCCCTATGATGTCGAACACGCACCCGTAGCTCAACGGATAGAGTCACTGACTTCGAATCAGAAGGTTGTAGGTTCGAATCCTACCGGGTGCATTCAGGAAAACAAAGGCAAGACAAGCCACACCAAGCCCTTATGTCCCATATGCCCTAAGGGCTTTTTTCGTCAAATGTGATCATTCGTCATCTAAAATCGTCCCTCATTATCGAAAACTAGTGCAAACTGACTGAGCCGCGAAACCCTATTTTTTCCGCATCTCACACCATGGTCAACGAAGACGGAGGGCTAGTCAGTACAAACCGAGTGCAAACTGGCAGAGGTTTAGAGATCAAGTCTTGACTGGGTGGGTACATGCTTGGGAATGGATTCAGAAAAGTCACCCTTCTTCTTACGGCATGCAAGAAGGGACAATGCAAACTCAGTGTAAACCAGCTTACCTATTCCCCGCAATCGACCGAAAAGGTGGGTCCGTTCCGATTAATGCCCACTTGCAGGATCGAGAAGTTGATGCGTCCTACGAGCCTAACCCCCCCTTACGACCCTAATTTCTTAGAACGGGCTGTGTTAGCTTCTGGCTGGTCGGAGGGCGAAAAAGCAGAGTCCATCGCGCCATGAAGGTCGAGAAGGCTAACGTCGGTGTAAAGATTCGCAGTCAGGGTCGGGGGCGAATGGCGCATTATCTTCTGGACGTTCAGCAAAGGCACTCCCTTCATCAGCAGATTTGTCCCAAGACTCATCCGCAGCGCATGAAGTTCGAGAGCCCGGCCTTGGTCGTCAAGCTTCGAAATTCCGGCGAATTGCAGGTCTCGATCAAAAATCTTGAGCAAGTTATCCGGAACGTCCACAACGAAGTCTTCGAGAGTCTTACCCTCGATCCAGTTTGACAGTAGCGGAACGATCTTCGAGACCTGCGGGATGGCATCACCTCGCTTCGCTTTAGTCGATCGTGCTTCCAGATACAGGCATGGGCGAACGCCTTTCAGGTCCACCGACTTGACCTTCAAACGCTTGGGTTCGCTGAGGCGAAGCCCTATGTAGAAGAGCATCTGGTAGACGAAAGCTCGAATCTCGCCACACTCGATCAATTTGTTGCGGGTCTTTAAGCTCACTTTCGCTTCGCCATCGCTTCAGGGCGTCATGTAACGGGCGTGCTCTGGTGGCCTCGACAAGCCGGAGGAAATCGGCTTCGGTCAATGCTCGCCGAACGTGCCGACGGTCTTCCGCAAGGGGCATCTTTTCGATGCCCATCAGGGGCATGGTCACAAGACGGCCGTTTTTCTGAGCCCATCGGCAGAAGGAAACAAGAGCCGTGATCCGATGATTGATCGAATTCGCGCCTAATACTACAGTTGCGCTTTTATCAAGGGGATTGCGCTCGGCTTTTGTAATGGCACATCCGCGCGACGGCTTGATGTCTGCGTCGCCATGTTGACTAGGCCAGACAGTGCGTCGGGGTCGTGGCCAGCGGCCAGACATGCCGCACGAGCAGACGCCGAACTTCGGGGAAGGTCAGCGGGAACTGGGAATTGACCCTCCCCAAGATTGGTAGACACTGAATCTCCTTACGTCATGATAGAGAGACGGACCGACAGGAGATTCTTCCATGAGCGA
>CAZSQA010000072.1:0-16325 GCA_964608915.1 uncultured Isosphaeraceae bacterium | reverse complement strand
CAAAAGAGACAGAGCGCAATGTGCTCAGACTTACACCAATCGCGTAACTCCTATTTGTATTTCCGATGACCGGATTCCAGGTTTTCCCGGGGGTGACCTCGGGAGGCGTCTGGACCGGTGATTTCGCGTCCGCTCCGATCTCGACTCTCACACTCAAACAGCCGAGCGCGGAGTGGGGGATTGGCGAGGTACCCAGTCGACCTGGCGAGATGGCTGCTGCATTCGGCACAATTTCGGTCATCAATTCAGTCCTGGCCGACCTCAACGGAGACGGCAAGCTCGACCTGGCCATCCCCGAGGCCGACGGCGTGACGGTCTTCCCCAATCCGGGCAACGGTGTGTTCGTTCAGGGGAGTGGCGTATTCACTCCGAGCGCGGGCACCGCCAACGGCCTGAACCTGGTGGCCGGTGATTTCAACAAAGATGGCAAGGTCGACCTGGCCAGCAGTCCGAATTACGTTTCGGATTGGTTGAAGCGGGAGACGAGTCCCGGCTTCTCTGTCTGGACGGCATCTACCGCACCAATCAGCGTTTATCTGAATACGACTCCTTCCGGCGGACCGATCAGCTTCACGACCAACGCGGTGAACGGCTTCGATGCGCTGTCGAGCTTTAACGGTACGATCGCGTTGGCGGATTTTAACGGCGACGGCAATCTCGACATTGCTGTGGCCAGTGGCTCGAACCGATCGACTCAATACGGCATCGTCGCGGGAGACGGCACAGGCCACTTCGGCACGCTCGCGTTGTATCAGGGCTACAGCAACAGCGCCGATGGCTTTGACAATAGTTACCAGCGAGCCATCGATTACCTGGCCGTGTCCGACTTCAACAACGACGGGCAGATCGACATCGTCGCAACGGCCCTGAACATCGGACAGATGGGCACGACACCGCAGCCACCGCACTATCCGAATAATCCGGCGGTCGGCATCACCGGGATCTCGTACAACAAGACCTTCGCGGCGCCGAGCGTCGATCCGCAGTCGATCACGGCCTATGTCGGGCAGGCTTTCACCGGGCAATTGACGGCCACCGGAGGCAATGCGTCGCAGCCTTACGTTTTCAGCCTGAACCCGCGCAGCGTGCCGCTGCCGCCTGGCATGTCGCTCAGCCCGTCCGGCCAATTGACTGGTGCGCCGAGCGTCAGCGGCCCTTACCAGCTCACGATCGATATCGCCCAGCCCAATGGCCCGCGCAGCACGGTCTATGTCTATCTGAACGTCGTATCGCCGCAGCAATCGGCCATCCTGCCGGGTATCATGCCCAATGCCGTGGCTGGCTTGCCGTTCCGCCAGCAATTGACGGCCACCCTCGGCCCCGCGACCTGGGCACTCACGAGCGGTGCGTTGCCGGCAGGACTCACGCTGACCCAGGACGGCTTGATCTCGGGCACACCATTGGCCACGGGCTCTTACGCCTTTACGGTTCTGGGCACCGGGGCCGGATTCCAGTCGGTCATGAACTATGAACTCCTGGTGCAAGCCGCCGCGGCACCAGTGGTGACAGGGCTGGCACGCTACGGCTATCACCAGCAACCGTCGATTCTCGTCGCCACCTTCAGCCAGGATATGGACCCGCAATCGGCCAGCCGATTGTCGAACTATGTGCTGGTGAGCGCTGGCAAGGATGGGCGATTCGGCACGCGGGACGACCGTGGCGTGCCGCTTGCCTCGGCCATTTACGATACGGCCACGAAAACCGTGTCGCTCAGCCCGGTGTCAAGGACTCTGCCGCTGCATCAGCTTTTCCGGCTGACGATCACCGGGAACCCGGCCGCCGGCGTGAAAAACACATCGATCGTCTATCTGGGCGGGCAAGGTGTGAGCCTGCCCGGCACGAACTATGTGCGTGACTTCACGGGGGCAGGCATTCTCGCCGGTCCGAACGCCCTGAACCGAACGGCTTCTCCAAAGACGATCAATTCGCCGAAGACGATCAAAAAGCGTTGATCGAGCTGCCGCGACCGGCCCCGATCGTCCTCCGAAATGGATGATCGGGGCCATTTTTATGCGTCGTCCGTCCTGATCTTCAGCAAGATTCGCGATGGAAACAACCTGGCGTCGAACCCGACGGTCTCTGGTCTGACATTACGGCGTTCCGTCGTGGCCAACCGTCGCGAGCCGCAAATTGCAGGCGATCGATCAGCCCTTCCGCTCCAGCAGATACACGCTTTCATACGCATCCCGGGCCGTTCGCAAATCCGCAACGGGTGATCGTTCCAGTCGCGTGATCGCATGCGTATCATCATACAGGGCATGCACTTGCGCGGCATCGACGGAAAACGGCGGGCCCGTCATCGAGGCCGGGTCGTAGTCGAAGCTTACGACAAGCTGCGGCGCGGCCTGCGTGATCGTCACGAGATGCCGCGCATACTTCGAACGCATTTCCTCAGGCAATGCGACCAGCGCCGCCCGGTCGTAGACGGCGTCGACAGGGCCCAGAACTTCGGCCGTGAGGTCGAAGATGTCGCCCTGGAAGATCGCCAGGCCCGGCACCACATGTCGCACCAGCGGGCCGACGTGGCTGACCTCGGGCGTCATCTCCAGGCCGGCGAAGAACTGGGCCACGGCGACCGGCGAGAGTTCGATACCGGCAACCCTCAACCCCTGATCCAGCAGCCAGATGAGGTCGGCCGACTTGCCGCACAGGGGCACGAATACGCGAGCCCCGGGCTTGAGCCTGAGCCGGCTCGCGTGGCTGACGAGCCTTTCGTTCGGCTTGCCTTCATGGAAAGCGGTTTCGTCGCGGTGCCATTTCGCATGCCAGAATTCCGGATCCATCGGCGGTCAGTTCTTTCGGGATAAACGTGGCCGGTCATTGAAGGGGGAAGGGTGGGTGCTGTCCCGCCAGAGACGCGAAAATGGCGGACTTTTCGCTCTCACCCGGCTGAACTTTGCGGCATTTCGTCGTGCCGTACAAGTCCGAACCGGGAAATTCTCCGATTTTCAAGAGGTCGAATTCTTGACAAACCCGCCTTGATGCCGAATGATGAATAATGACGGAGCCCGTTCGAATCGAGCGGTCGCTTTCGCCCGCGGCTGATCTTTCCGATGATCAGACCCTCAGGAGGTTGACGATGACTCAGCTGACGCGTCAAATCATGCTTCGAATGACGATTGCGGCTGATGGTGTCGTTCGACTCGTGGGGGAAATCGCTTTTTGTGCGTATCGTCGTTTCTCGGGCAAACCGGTTATGTTGATTCCCGTCGATTCGAAACGCCGCCGTTTCGGAGCGATTCCCGTACGTATGACTTCAGACTTGAGACGAAGCCCATCCGTCAGGCCGTGGCCGTTATGTCGCGTCGATCGTGACTGATTCAGGCATCCGGTCCGGCTTCGCGGTTCGCACGAAGGGTCGATAACTTCCGCTCACAGGGGTATTCCCTGCTGAGTTCGCCATTCGTTCGTGTGCCCATAGTTTCCGAGCAGATGCCTGAAAGGCGTCTGGCCGTGATTTCGTGTCCGCCTATTCAACAGGTCCGCTGCGCGGGTCTGATCGATCTGGGTCATACGGTCACGAATATCGACAGGTCAGGCATTTCCCGATTCCGTTCCTTCCTTTCGCCGCACGCCTTGCGCTGAGCTTCGAATCAGGCCTGTCGCTTGACGACAGCGTAATTGCGTGCACGCATTGATTCTGTTCAGGACAAGGATTTCGATAGCATCATGAACACGACAGACAAGGTTCACCTTCTTCGCAGTTTCGCCCGCATCGGTACCGTGGCCGACATCCGGCCCAGAACCTGGGGCGGTGCTTCGGTCAATATCGAGCGGGTCAGACGCATGGAGCGATACGTCATCTCGGCTTCCGAAGACTTCGATGTCGCCGTGGTCGATGTGAAGCCCCGTGACAGGCACTTGCTGCTGATGATCAAGGATCCAGCCAACAAGAATGTCGCAAGTTCGAAGTTTCTCTGCGGGCATGACGAACGCCATTATTTCGTCGCCGCCATCCCGGAAGCTGCTGCCGCGACGACCGTCGAAACCGCGAAGCAGGCGCTCAAGCCCAAAGAGATCGTCGGGATCGAAACGCTACTCGGTCTCAGGCCGCAGAGGCGACATGACCGCAACCGGCGGCTTCGCAACGGCGTCAAGATCTTTCGCCAGGGCGAATTCATGTTCGTGCCCGCACCCGATTTCGTGCCCCCCAACCCCCTGGCCGTGATGCACGACGAAATGATGACAAGGGCGTCGATGGTGAGGAGAATGGACAGCGGAGGCAATCCCCACATCGCGAAAGAACTCTATCGGGAAGGCGGCGGCAGGGTTTACGTGCATCGCAATTACCCCGCCGGACTGACGGAACTCGAAACGCTTCAGCTCATCGAAGTCAACAGCGAAGCCCGTACCTGGTACTGGGAAATGCAAATGCGAGACGCGGTCGTCCACGTGCGTGGCACCGTCCGGCACGTGGAACATGCCACGATCCATCTTGGCCGGGTCTGGCACCGGGTGTATTTGAATACCGAGAGTCAGGCCAGGGCCATGCGGCATGTGGCGTTCATCGATTGAAATTCAGCCCCCCGCCTGGCCCACCTGGTTCGAACGCGGTGATCGGGCGATTGGACTTTCGGAATATGCCTCGTGAGCGAGATTCTCCGAATCTGATTCGATCGATCGATAAGGGGCTACGGCGCTCCCCGAGCATGTGCTCGGGGAGCGCGCGGGTGTGGGCGTCACGATTTCTTCCAGGCCGTCGAAGTCAGCTGGATCGTTAGCCTGGGCCCCCCGAGCTCGAGCTCGGGGTGTCTTTGACGACGTTTCGCACGAACTACGGAAGAAAATCCCCGAGCTGGAGCTCAGGGGGCCCAGGGCGTCGAAACTTCGCAGTGATTCGTGACTCCAGCCGACATTGCCGTCACGTTTTTTTCGGTTCATGCCGTCGCGGAAGGTCACGAATCGGGCCAATAGCCCTATACTGTGGTGAAGCGGACGATCGCGGCGTTGCGGACCGGTGGATGCCGCGATCACCGCACTTGCGGTTCTTCGGAGCGATTGCGGATGGGGTCTTACGACAAACGGACATGGCGCGACGCGTTCGCGGCTCTGGCGGACCCTCTCACGCCCCCTTGGGCCGAAGCGCTTAAACGTTGCCTGGCATCGACGGCGGATGATCCGACGAGCCGTTACGCGGCTCTGGCGAATGTCGATGCCACCGGCACTCCCCAGGTGCGACATGTCGTCATGCGTGGATGCATCGGCGATCTCGAACTCGGTTCATCGCCGTTTTCGCCGTGGGATTTCTGGATGATCACCGATCGCCGAAGCGCCAAGTTCGAAGAACTGGCTGCTCGGCCCGAAGCGCAAATCGCCTGGTATTTTCGTTCGGAACGTGAGCAGTTCCGGTTCTCCGGGGCGGTCACGCTTGAGTTCTCGGAAAATTCCCTTCGACGACGGCATGCTTACGCCAGACTCTCGCCGGCCGCGAAGGTTCAGTTTCTCTGGCCCGATCCCGGTCTGCCACGCCGGCCTGAGGAAGAAGTGAATTATCAGATTTCGCTCGACCCGGCCAGAACGCTCGATCCGCCTGAGAATTTCACGGTGGCGATCCTGAACGTGTGCCGGGCCGATCGCCTGGTTCTCGACGGAACGCCCCAGAATCGCTGGCTTTATGAGCAGGACCCAATATCAGGATGGTCGGTCAGGGAAGTCAATCCCTGAGCTGGTGGCCGCAGTCGCGGAAACCGGTTCAGCCTGCCTTTTTCGGCTCTTCCTTCTTCTCTTCTTTTTTCGCGTCCTTCGGCGGTTCGGGCGGGATCACCGTCAGCCAGAGGTGGTCGGCGCCGATCCGGGGCCAGGGATCGCCCGCGGCCGCGAACCGTACGTGGTACTTTTTGCCTGATACGTCCGTCGCGTAGGCCCGGACCGGACCTGACCAGGCGCCGATCGCTTTCGCCTCATCGGCCGTGATCGTCGCGACATATTTGACCGTCGTCTGGGCTGGCGCGTTGCCGCCTCGCCGCCGCCGACCCGTATTCTTTTTCGCGGGCTCGGCCGGTGCGGGAGCGGCCTGATCGACCGCTTTCGGTTCCGGGAAGCCCTTCGGCAAGCCTTCGAACGTCAGCCTGACCGGCTCGTCGATCGCCGCGCGCTTGTCGAAATTGAGGCTGATTTCCTTGCGTTCGCCGGCTTTGATCTCGATGTTTTTCAGCTCGATCAGCGGATCCGGCGGCAAACCGTCTTTCGTCACTTCGAGCCCGAAGGCGAAGCGAGGGCCGCCTCGGCGATGCAGGTCGGTCACCTCGGCCAGATACTCGCCGTCGTCGGGCACCGTCCAGGCGAAGTCGACGTCGCGGTTGTTGTTGCCGCTGTCGTCCTGCTCGGCAACCACCGTTCCGTCGGCTTTTTTCAGGATCAGAACCGGGTCGGCCGGCGATTCCCAGCGCTTGGCGAAGATCCGGAAGTTCCAATTTTCGCCCTTTCTCGCCGAGAAACGAAACTTGGAGCGAGCCGCAGGTTCTGTCCATTGGCCGTAAGCCAGAACGGGCGGCGTCAACCGTGTTTCGCCCTTATCGTCGGCGACCGTGACCGGGAACGGACTTCGCACAGCGGGAACCGGTTCCGTGCCTTCCGGGCCGATCAGGGCGAAATCGGAGTCAGGCTCGGGAACGATGAACGGGGCACGAGCATCCGCCGGCAAATTCCAGCCCCAAACCGGAACTTCGGCCGGTTTCGCGTCGGAAGCGATTGGCGCGGCGCGGTCGATCGTCGGGCCGGTCGAGATCATCAGGGCGTAAATGTAGGCGGATCCACCCGCGAAGCCGATCGTCGAATTCGGGTCGGACGGAAAAGCGAACAGTCGGACGATCACGTCGCCGGCTTCAGGGGCCGTCCAGACGATCTCGGGATCGGTGCCGCGAGTGTCGTCATTGTGAGCCAGCACGAACCCCTTCGTGTCGGTGATTTGAAGCGTCGCGTCCATCGGTGATGCCAGCACGCGATTGGCCGTGACACGCGCCGTCAGCGTCGCGCCCTTGGGCACATGGACACGAAACCCGTCGACATCGCCATTACGCTCCAGCCGCCCGTGAACCCGCACGGATCCCGGGCTCCCTGAAACCAGGGGAGCATTTTCATGGTGGTCGTTCGGCTCAGCTTCGGACAGATTGCGCAAATCGTCCACCCATAACGGAATCGGACGTGAAACGCCTTCCTTGTTATGGAGCCGGACGATATGCCAGCCAGCGCGGCAAGCGGATTCGGCCGTGGCCAGAAACTGCCCGGGTTTGGGGCCGGCGACGATCTTGAGGGCTTCGTCGTCGGTCCAGATTTTGGCATCGGTTCCGGTATCGCCTTCGGCCACGACGAGCACGGGAAACACCCCCCGGGTGAGTGCCGAGGGATAAAGATGCGTCGTTTTAGGGGCGGCGGCGATCAGGTTCAGGCTGATGAGAGTGGCGACGAACAGGCTGGACATGATGATTGCGAATGCCTCAGCCCATGAGTTCGTGGATCGGGGTGGGGTCGCTCACGAGGTGCGCCGGTCGGCCCTGGGGAGTGTAGAGGATGTGGTCCGGGTCGATGCCGAGTTTGCGGTAGACGGTCGAAGCGAAGTTCTCCGGGGCCAGCACCCGGTCGACGGCCGAATAGCCACGCGGGTCGGTGGCGCCGACCACCTGGCCGCCGGGCGTGCCGCAACCGGCGAATAGCACCGACATGGCGTTCGACCAGTGGTCGCGGCCGCCGTCCTTGTTGATTTGCGGCGTCCGGCCGAATTCGCCCAGCACGATGACCATCGTCGTGTCGAGCAGGCCACGTTCGTCCAGATCCTGAATCAACGTCGCGACCGTCTGGTCGAAGCCGGGCAGACGTTTCTTCAGGCTCGGGAAGAGGTTCGTGTGATGATCCCAGCCGCCTTCGTACAGAGTGATGAAGGGCACTCCAGCCTCGACCAGGCGACGGGCCAGCAGGGCCCGCTGCCCGAAGGCGTTGCGGCCGTAGCGGTCGCGCACGCGGTCGCTCTCAAGGCTGATATCGAACGCCCGCTGGGCCTGAGGGCTCGTCACAAGGTCGTAACCTTGTTGTACATAGGAGTCGTTCGCGACGACCGGGTCACCTGCCGCCGGATCGGCGAAGCGGGCGAGTGTGTCGAGGTCGGAACGAAGCGAACGGCGGCTTTCGAAGCGGCCTTCGGTCAGGCCGCTGGGAAGGGCCACGTCGCGCACACGGAACTTCTCACGGTTCGGGTCGTCGCCGACGACGAAAGGAGCATACTTCGCACCGAGGAAATTCGGCCCGCCGGAGCGGCTCATCGAAGGCATCGAGAAGTAGCCGGGCAGGGCACCGAGTTCTTCGCGCCGCATGTAGGCGACGGTCGAACCCAGGCTCGGGTGGAAGCTCACGAACGCGCCGCAGCCCACCGGGATCCGCGTGGGCGAGCCGGTCATCATGTAGTGATTGCCCGCGCCATGGTTGCCCTGATTGTGGCAGATGGAGCGGACGATGGCGACCTTGTCCGAGATCGACGCCAGCTTCTTCATCTCCTGGCTGTAGAAAATGCCGGGGGTTTTCGTCGCGATCGGGTCGAATTCGCCGCGGATCTCCTTAGGGGCACCCGGTTTCGGGTCGAAGGTTTCGTAGTGGGTCGGGCCACCGTCGAGCCACACGAGCACGCACGATGTCGGCTGGGCCTGCATCGCTTTCGGCCGGGCCAGGGTGGCGGGCATCTTCACGCCCGGCACGTTCGGCGCGGCGGCTTCGGCGGCGAAGGAACGCAGGCGAAGGAGGTCGGAAAAGCCCAGACCGGTCGCGGCGGAAAGGCCGAGTTTCAGGCAGTCACGCCGTCCGACACGTTCGCAATTGTAATGCAGGGCCATGGTTCAGGTCTCCGGAAAGCGTGACGTGAAAGGGGCTTGAGTTCCGGTCAGTTGACGATGACGAATTCCGCCGTGTTGAGAAGGGCCCAGAGCAGGTCCTCCACTGCGACACGGCGGGCTTGTGTGCCGGGTTTGCGGGATTCGGGATCTGCGAACGCCCGCAGGGCGATCTCCCGCTCGCGGTCCGTGGGTTTGCGGGAGAAGCAGGTCAGATAGAGCCGGTCGACGATCGCTTCGGGGGCGGAAACGGACTTCGAAAGTTGAGCCGCCAGGCCCGAATCGCCGCGAATTTTCTCCTGCAGGGCCGGGGCATTCATTAGGTGCAGGGCCTGGGTCACGGACCCTTCGGAAAGCCGTTCGCAGGGTGGGTCCTGGTTCGGGTCCGGCCGGCCGAACGTGTCCAGAAAGACGTTGGGCGAACGGAATGTCCAGAGAGCGGCCGCGCGCGTGCCGGGCGGAGCGCCGGTGAAGCTTTCGGGAACGCCGGTGACGTCGCAGACGGCGTCCAGCAGTGTCTCGGCCCGCAGCCGCTTGCGGTAATGGCGTGAGAAGAAGCGGGTGTCGCCCACGTTGCGTTCGACCGGTACGCTGGAAAGGCCGTAGACGTAGCTGGTCGTGATCGTGCGGATCAGGTGCTTGAGATCATGCCCGGTGGCGCGAAAATCCTGAGCCAGCCATTCGAGCAGTTCGGGATTCGACGCCGGATTGGTCGCCCGGATGTCGTCGACGGGCTCCACGATGCCCCGGCCCATGAGGTCTGCCCAGATGCGATTCGCGATCACCTTGCCGAAATAGGGGTTTTCCGGGGCCGTGATCCAGTCGGCCAGAGTACGCCTGAGGTCGTCGTCGGAGCCAGCCTTTTTCGGCTCGGGCGTCGAACCGGCCGAGTCGGTCTTCGGGTCGGTGCCGGTGGCCCAGGCGAACAGGGGCTTGGCTTCGACGGTTACGCCGGTGCGCGGGTGCTCGACCCGCCCCGACTTGCCGGGGAACATGACTTCTTCACTGCCCGAGATCGGGGGCGAGAGCCCCGTCCCCTTGCGGCCGATGCGTGCGAAGTGGGCGGCCAGGCCGAAAAAGTCTTCCTGTGACCAGACTTCGAACGGGTGATGGTGGCATTTGGCGCATTCGAGCCGGATGCCGAGGAAAAGCTGGCTGACGACGGTCGTGATCTCTTCCGGCTCGCGGCGGTCGCGGAAGATCGTGGCGGGCGAGACGTCGAACGTCGACCCCGACGCGGTCAGGATGTCGTAAACGAATTTGTCGTAAGGTACGTCGCGGCGGAACTGGTCGCGGATCCAGGCGTCCAGATTGATCACGGCCTTGATGCCCACCCGGTACGGATTCGGCCGCAGCAGGTCGACCCACTTCATCGCCCAGTGGTCGGCGTATTCCGGCCGATTCAGCAGCGAATCGACCAGATTTTCCCGCTTCTCCGGGCAATGGTCGGCCAGGAAGGCTTCGGTTTCTTCCGGAGTGGGCAGGCGGCCGATGATGTCCAGGGAAACCCGACGCAGGAATGTCGCGTCGTCGGCCGGTGCGGAAACGCCGATGCCGAGCTTCTGCAGACGGCCATAAACCAGTTCGTCGACCTTGTTGTAACGCGGCAGCTTTTCGAAATAGTCCTTCGGCAGCGAGCCTGGCTGAGGGATCGTCACTTCCGTCGATGCGAACAGATTCTCGAACCGGGCCGAGACGGCGACTTCGCCCGGCAGAGGCCCGGCAGCCACCAGTCCGTCGGAATCGATGGCCACGGTGACGGAATCGCTCGACGAAAAGGCGGCCAGGTGGGTGACGTCACGCACCGAGCCGTCGGTATACTTCGCCAGCACGCGCATCTGATGGGTGGCCTTCGGCTTGAGCGTGATCTGCCGGGGCTCGGTGGTTACGGACACAGGTCTGGCGGCGTCCTGGGGGGCGTGGGGCAAGCCGGCGGCGATCCAGTCGTGAATCGTCTTGTAATAGGGGCTTTCCGGGGCGAGCCTTTTGCCGCCGCCATGAGGCACCCGGGCCGCGCCTTTCATCAGCAGCAGACTGTTTTCCGGCGAGGTCGGAAACACACGCCGGCCCCGGTCCTCGGTCGATACCGAGTGATAGTCGAAGTCGGGGTCGAAGCCGAAGAGGGAAAGCTGGAAGCCGTTCTGCCCTCGCTGCTTGCCGTGGCACGGGCCGCTGTTGCAGCCGAGCCGCGTGAGGATCGGCTGGACATCCACTTCGAAGTTCGGTTCGCGGGGCGAGTCGACTCCGGTGACCGTCAATTCGTAAGTTGTGCGGATCTTACCGGTATCGACGGTCACGGCCGTTTTGCCGTCCGCCAGACCGATGAGGCCGCCGGTGGAATCGGCCCGGGCGATCGCGGGATCGGCGAAGGTGATTCTGGCCGATCTCGTGGCATCGATATCGAACGACCGGCCGGTCTCCGGCTCAAGGGTCCGGGCACTGACGAGCAGTTGGACGCGATCCGTCGGGCCGACGAGCTTTAAGGGGCTGGATTCGGTGCGTGCGGGGGAGTCGAACGCGAACGTGGCCGGCGCGAAAATCGCGATCGACACGAAAAGATAATTCGCCAGGGCGAGGCGTTTCCTGCTGGGCATCGGAGGGCGTCCGGAGCGGGCGGGTGGCGAGATCTTGAACGCAAAACCGGGGGATCGAGGCAGGGAGATTCACCGCAAGGATCGGCACATTCGACCGATCCGCTTGAACCACCTTATTCAAATTACACCTTATCGTGACGAGCGGCAACCGCTTCCCCAACCGAATTCCCGAATTGCCTTCGATTCCCGAACCGGATTCCTCACCTCGGGCATGTGGCGTTTCGGCACGAATCGTGGACACTTCCGCCCCCGGAGATTAGACGATTCCGGGGGCGATCTGGTATGATTTCCGCCATACTTCACGGTTGCGCCGTTCGGCGCGAAACCCGTGACCGGAATCTCCCCATTCACGCATTCATCCCGAAGGCTCGTAGAGTCTTGCCGGCTCACATCGAGTAACCTCATCATGATTCATCGCCGATTTTTCACGATCTTCCCGGGCTTTCTCGTCGTGGCAGCGACATTCACCCAGGCTGCCGACGTACCGCAGACGAGCCGCTATCGGCCCACGGTCGCCGAGGCCTCCGACGAAGGCAAGCAAGCCATCGCCCGCTTCCGCCTGCCGGAAGGGGCGAAGATGCGTCTGCTGGCCGCCGAGCCGATGCTGGCCAACCCCGTGGCCTTCGCTTTCGACGAAAAAGGCCGGGTGTACGTCGTCGAGACGTTCCGCCATCACAAGGGCGTGACGGACATCCGCAGCCATATGGACTGGCTCGAAGACGATCTGGCCAGCCGCACCGTGGCCGACCGGGTGGCCATGTACAAAAAGCACCTGAAGGAAGAGTTTCCGACATATAACGTCGAGCAGGAACGGGTCAAGCTGCTCGAAGACACGAACGGCGACGGCGTTTACGATAAGGACACCGTCTTCGCCGAAGGCTTCCGCGAGCCGGAAGACGGCCTGGGTGCCGGCGTTCTGGCTCGCAAGGGCGACGTTTATTTCACCTGCCTGCCCAAGCTTTGGCTTCTGAACGACACCGACGGCGACGGCAAGTCTGACATCCGCAAGGCCCTGCACGACGGCTTCGGCATTCACGTCGGCTTCCTGGGGCATGACCTGCACGGGCTCAAGATCGGCCCGGACGGCCGGCTCTATTTCAGCATCGGCGACCGGGGCATCAATGTCGTGAGCAAGGAAGGCCGGCGGTTGAATCTGCCTGATACCGGCAGCGTGATGCGGTGCGAGCTGGACGGTTCGAATCTCGAGGTTTACGCCTGGGGTCTGCGCAACCCGCAGGAACTGGTCTTCGACGAACTCGGGAACCTGTTCACGCACGACAACAACAGCGATTCCGGCGACAAGGCCCGCGTGACGTACCTGGTGGAAGGGGGCGATCATGGCTGGCGCATCGGCTATCAGTTCTTCGAGGACCGAGGCGCCTGGAATTCCGAAAAGCTCTGGTATCCGCCCTTCGATGGCCAGGCGGCCTACATCGTGCCGCCGATCGATAACCTCGGCAACGGGCCCTCGGGCATCACTTACAACCCGGGCCTGGGGCTGGGCGGCCGGTTCCCGAAAACCTTTTTCGTGGCAGATTTCAAAGGCTCCAACGCTCTCTCCGGCGTACGCACATTCACGCTCGACCCGAAAGGCGCCGGTTTTCGCATGGCGTCCACCACGGACTTCGTCTGGGGCATGTGCGTGACGGATGTCGATTTCGCCCCCGACGGCGGTCTCGTCATGAGCGACTGGGTCGACGGCTGGGCACAGCCCGGCAAGGGCCGCCTTTACGAACTGTCCTGGCCTGACATGTCCGGCCGGGCCGACCTGGTCGAAACGAAAAAGCTGATCGCCGAAGACCTTTCGAAACGGACCGTCGCGGATCTGGTCGGGCTGCTCGATCACCCCGACATGCGGGTGCGTCAGGAAGCCCAGTTCGCCCTGGTGACCAAAGGCACTGAGGGGCAGGCCGCGTTCGAAGCCGCCGCGACCGGCAAATCGGTGAAGACGCTTTACGGTCGTCTGCACGGCATCTGGGGTCTGGGCATGTTGGCACGTAAGGACAGAAGCCTGATCGCCCGCATGCGTGGCCTGCTGAGCGATGGGGAGACCGAAATTCGTGTCCAGGCCGCGAAGCTCATGGGCGAGATCCCGGACAGCGACCCTGCCACTTTTACCCGTCTCGCCGAACTGCTGAAGGACGATTCGCACCGGATGCGTTTCTTCGCGGCCAAGGCCCTGGGCCGCATCGGCAACCTGAAAGCGGCCCCGCTGATCCGTGATGCCGTCGCGGCCGCACAGGACAAGGATCCCTGGCTGCGGCACGCCTGCGTGCTGGCTCTCAGCCGGATCAATGACCGGGCCACGATCGATGCGATGATCGCCGACGAACGCCCGGCCGTTCGTAAGGCCGCGGCCGTCGTTCTGCGCCGCAATCAGGAAACTTCGCTGGTGAAACTGCTCAACGACAAGGATTCGAACATCGCGCTGGAAGCCGCCCGCGCCATTCACGACGAACCCGTCGCCGAAGCGATGCCGGCCCTGGCCGAGCTCGACCTGATTCAGGCCCGGCGTGATCCGGCCCTGCTGCGCCGGGTGATCGCGGCCAACCTGCGCCTGGGAGAGCTGGAAAACGCCCGCAAGCTCGTCGAAATCGGCAATTCCGCCTCTGTTCCCGCTCCTCTGCGTGCCGAGGCTCTTCGATGTCTGGCCGCCTGGGGCGAGGGCCGTCCGCGTGACCCGATCGTGGGTGTCTGGCGGCCGATCGAGATCCATCAGACGAATTATGCCGCGAACGCCTTTCTGCCGTTCGCCGAGAAGCTGATCGAGGACAAGGACACCGAAGTCGCCCTGGCCGCCATCGCCACGGCCCGGATCGCCAAAACCAAATCGGCAATGGGCGCGCTTAAGAACATCGCTTCGAACTCCAGCGCCGACAGCCGCTTGCGGGTCGAAGCGATACTGGCACTCGAAGCGATGGACGCCTCGGAACTGGCCGAGATCGTCGATTCGGCCCTGCACGATCGTGACGACCGCCTGCGGGCCGAGGCTCGCCGCATTCTCGCCCGGCTCAATCCTTCACGTGTCCTGCAACTGGCCGAAGACGTGCTGGCGTCCGGATCACTGCGTGAGAAACAGGCGATCATCGAAACCGTCGGGCAACTGAACGAAACCGCGGCGGCACCGCTGCTCGAACGCTGGATGGAGCAGATGATCAGCGGCAAGTTTCCGGCTCCGCTTCAGCTCGACCTGCTTCTCGCGGCCCGGGCGAAGGCCGAAGGCAAGCCGGAATCGAAGCTGGCCGGTCAGGTCAAGACACTCGAGTCGTCGAAGGCCGCCGGCGATGCCCTGGCGAAATTCCGCGAATGCCTGGAAGGCGGCGACGCCGCCGCGGGCCGCAAAGTCGTCCTCAACAGCACGGCCGGTGCCTGTCTTCGCTGCCACATCGTGGTGGACAAGGGCGGCAACGTCGGCCCCGTGCTCAACGGCATCGGAGCCCGCTACGACCGCCGCACGCTGCTCGAATCGATCGTCGCCCCCGATGCCCGCATCGCCGAAGGGTTCAAGTCCATTGTTTTGGCCCTGAAGGACGGCACCGTCGTCGCCGGCGTGCTGAAGTCGGAAAACGCCAAAGAGGTGGTCGTCGTCACGGCCGACGCCGTTCCGATCGCCGTGCCCGTGGCCGAGATCGAGGAACGAGCCGCCGGCATTTCGGCGATGCCTTCAGACCTGGCCACCAAGCTTACCCCCCGCGAAATCCGCGACGTCGTCGAATTCCTGTCGACGATGAAATCACCGGACGGGCGGTGAGTTGATACCTAGTTCATCCCTAAAGCCATGACATCAGAAATCATGAGATCAAAAATGCGGATACTTCCAGAAAGTGCGATACTCTCCTTTTTGGAGAAAAGGAGAGTATCCGAAGTTTCCAATCAAGCAGATACACTTCTAGGCTCGCTGCAGCCGACTCAGCTGATCACGAGACAAAAAAACGCTAATGAAAGAATATATACATGAAAAAAGAATCAACTTCTAAATCTCCGGAAGCCAAACCTACCAAAACGGTCAAAAATGATACAAAAATCGCGCCTAAAGTTAAGTCGCCGAAGCCGCCACAAATTGCGCCCTCGATTAAGGCCGCGATTCAGAACATCGCTACCTTCGGAGACACTGACATTTTTCCATTCTCGTTCGAAAAGCATATGTTTTACGATAGGCCTGAACTCGTGCAAGATGCGCTGGAGAAGTTGCATGCTAACTTCGATGCCGAGCTAGCCAAGAATCCCCCTGACAACATCAACACACTTGCGCCAGTTGGCTACACGGGTTTTCGGTGGGCTACGCAGATTGACCCTCTGTGGAATGCGTATTTCCTTGCACTGGTAATCGAAATGGGGCCAGCTATTGAGAAATCACGAATACCGGTATCCGAAAAAACTGTCTTTTCCTACCGCTTCACCAAACCTGGATTGGATGGCCGTATTTTTGATGAGAGTGTCAATTGGCGTGAGTTCATGGTGACGAGCTATGAAGTAGCTAAGGAAGCTAAACATAGATCGGAGGATAAAAAGGCTATTCGGAAGAACGGAAATGAGCCTGTTTCAGAAGATGCGGCCGAAACCCCGTATGTGATTCTCTGTGATATTTCCGATTTCTATTCGCGAATCTATCACCACCGCTTGGAAAACGCATTAAAATGGCTCAGCGTGAAACAGGATGTTGTTAAACGAATTGTTGATATCTTACAGGTATTTTCCGGCACCGTATCCTATGGCTTGCCTGTTGGTGGACCTGCTTCTCGCCTTCTCGCGGAGATCTCGCTCAATAGTGTAGATAAATTGCTCAGAGGAGAGGGGATTCGATTTTGCCGCTTTGTCGATGATTATCGGATTTTCTGCGATTCAAAAGAGGAAGCTTATCAGCTCGACTTTCGCACTTTTGATTCGAAACCTGATTCGAATCCGCCATCCAATG
>CAZSQA010000071.1:0-16752 GCA_964608915.1 uncultured Isosphaeraceae bacterium | reverse complement strand
CAAAAGAGACAGAGCGCAATGTGCTCAGACTTACACCAATCGCGTAACTCCTAACATTTATAGCATGCGGATCGACGGATTCGAATAGACGAGATGAAGGGAATTCGGTGAGTGCGATGTAAGCCTTATCAAAATAGTCTTTTATGGCCGATTTTCGTTTTCGTTGGGGTCCGGATCTATTCGTCTTCGAACGATTCCGCGTATCATTCGGAACCGGATTCCCGGCGGAGGATCGCAACGCAAGGAAATTCCAGGGATAATCAGGTCTGAATGTCGAATAAGGATGCCGAACGCCGATGACGACACCGAAACGAACGCCGCTTTATGATCGACATCTGGCACTCAAGGGGCGCATAGTCGATTTCGCCGGGTGGGATATGCCCGTGCAATACACGGGAATTATCGCCGAGCACGAAGTCGTACGCCGGGGCTTGGGGGTCTTCGACGTCAGCCACATGGGCAGGCTCGAATTCCAGGGCGAAGACGCCATGGACCTGCTCCAGCGGGCCACGACCAACGACCTGTTCGCCCTTGCGGACAATCAGATCCAGTATTCGCTCATGTGCGACGACTTCGGCGGCGTGATCGACGACGTCCTCGTCTACCGCATCAATTCCGACCGATGGGCCATGGTTTGTAACGCGTCGAACCGGATGGCCGTTCTGGGCAGACTGGGCGAACTGAACTCCCGGAACGCCCGCATCGACGACCGAACCGAATCGACCGCCATGATCGCTGTGCAGGGGCCTGGGGCCCTCGCCGCCATGTCGGCCCTGGCCGATCCGCGCGTCGGCGAACTCGGCTATTACCGGTTTCGAGACCTGCTCATCGATGGCAAGCCTTCGAGGATCAGCCGAACCGGCTACACGGGTGAGGACGGATTCGAATGGACCGTGCCGGCGGAATTCGCCGGAAAAGTCTGGGATTCGCTCATTGAGGCCGGGGCCGTGCCGTGCGGTCTGGGGGCGCGCGACACGCTTCGACTGGAAGCGGCCATGCCGCTTTACGGGCACGAATTGGAACTCAGCGTCGATCCCTATTCCGCCGGGCTCGGCAAGTTCGTGGTGCTCGACAAGGGCGATTTCGCCGGCCGAACGGCGCTCGAACGCATCGCCCAGGAGCCGCCACGGCGCCGTGTCGGGCTGGCTATCGAGGGCAAGCGGCCCGCGCGCCAGGGCAATGTCGTGCTTATCGATTCTCGAGCGGTCGGCGAGGTGACCAGCGGCACGTTTTCGCCCACTCTGCAGAAGGCCATCGCGATGGCCCTGGTGGACAGGACGATCGCCTGGCCGCCTTCGGAAGGATCACTGAGCGTGGACATTCGTGGCACGATCGCCCCGGCAAGCGTCATGAAAATGCCGTTTTACCGTCGGCCCGGCAAGTGAGCGGGCTGACAGCTTTCGACCGGGAAAAAATGCGACGGACATGGCGCATTTTTTTCCATCAGTCATTAAAATTCGTGCTTTGCGGTCGAGAGCGTCGCGGCGGCGAACAATGAAGGCAGAAGTCGAGCGGAGCGAGACGTCATGGCGAATTATCCTGCGGATCTGCGCTATACGGAATCCCACGAATGGGTCAGCCTCAATGGCGACCTGGCGACGGTTGGCCTCACGGCCTTCGCCGTCGAACAGTTGACTGACCTGATCGTGATCGATCTGGGCAAGCCGGGCCGAAAAGTGAATGCCGGCGGCAGGCTCGGCGAGGTGGAAAGCGTCAAATCGGTCAACGACATTTACGCACCGATCGCCGGCGAAGTGGTCGAAATCAACGCGGCCGTGGTTGCGGATCTCGAACTCCTTTCGAACGATCCCTACGGTAATGGCTGGCTCGTGAAGATCAAGCCGGACGATCCTGCCGCGGTGTCCGGGCTTCGCAAGGCTGCCGAGTATCAGGCCCTGGTCGAGGCCGAATCGCACTGAGGCGCCCCAAGCCCGTGCCAGGGGCTTTCGTGATCTGCCCGACCGCGTACGCACCAGTGCGACGGCCGGGCAGTCGTCAGGCGGATGGATGATCGAGAGGAACATGGCTTACACACCACATACTCCTGAAGATATCTCGGAAATGCTGGCCGCGATCGGCGCGAATTCCGTCGAAGAACTTTTCGACGTCGTGCCTGAGGCGTTACGGCTGAACCGGCCGCTGGCTGTTACGGCGGCGCAGAGCGAGCTGGAACTGACGAGCCATGCCGCCGGGCTTTCGGCCGTGAATCAATCCGCCGCGACCGAGCCATGTTTTCTGGGCGGCGGGTTTTACGATCATTTCATTCCGGCCGTGGTGGACCAGCTTGCCGGCCGGGGCGAGTTTTACACGGCCTATACGCCTTACCAGGCGGAAGCCAGCCAGGGCACTCTCCAGGCGATTTTCGAATTTCAGACGCTTCTGGCCGAGCTGACCGGGATGGAAGTGGCCAACGCCAGCCTGTACGAAGCCGCGACGGCAGTCGTCGAAGCCAGTTTCCTGGCGATGACGCACACCGGCAGGCTGGGTCGGATCGTCACTTCGGACGCCCTGCATCCTGAGTATCGCCAGACGCTTGCGACGTATCTGAAGAACCTCGAACCGGAGCTAACCGTCGTTCCGAGCGTGGACGAGCGAACGAGGCCCGAGGATCTCATCGCTGCGATTACGGACGACACCGCCGCCGTGGTGATTCAGCACCCGAACTTTTTCGGCACGCTCGAAGATCTCGGGGCTTTGATCGAAGCGGCACATGCACGCGGGGCTCTGGCGATCGTGTGCGTCGACGCCGTGAGCCTCGGGCTGCTCAAATCGCCTGGATCGTACGGCGCCGACATCGTCGTCGGCGAAGGGCAGCCGCTGGGCAACATCATGAATTTCGGCGGGCCCAGCCTGGGGCTTTTCGCCTGCCGGTCCGAATTCGTCCGGAAAATGCCTGGCCGCCTTGTGGGCGAAACGCTGGACCGTAAAGGCCGCCGCTGCTTCACCCTGACGCTCCAGACACGCGAGCAGCACATTCGCCGCGACAAGGCCACTTCGAACATCTGCACCAATCAGGGGCTGATGGCCTTGAGGGCCGCGATCCATCTGGCGACTCTCGGCCCGAAAGGCTTTCGCACGGTGGCGGAAACCTCGGCCCGGCAGGCACGCAAGGCGGCCGACCGGCTTAGCGCCGTCCCGGGTGTGAAGGCCGTACTCTCCGCCCCGTTCTTCCGCGAATTCGTCGTCAGGTTCGACAAGGGACGAACCGCCGCTGACGTGGCCGCCAAGTGCCGGAAAAGCGGCGTGCTGGCAGGCATTCCGCTGTCCCGCTTCTATCCGGACCGGCCGGCGGACTTACTGGTGGCCGTGACCGAAAAGCGCACAGACGGCGAGATCGAAAAACTCGTTCAGGCCGTGCGGGCGGCGCTCGTCTGATTCGTGCTGCGCGAGCGATTGCGGAGCCGATTCCGAATCGCCTCCGGCCGATCGATTCACTTCTTTCCCTTCACCGGAACGAACGAAACATGGAACCCAGCGGATTGCCGCCTCTTCTGTTCGAAAGCTCCAGGCCCGGCCGAGCCTCGAGCGTGATCGCCCCGTGCGGAGCAGGTGAGGCACCGATCGAAACTCTGATTCCGGCCGAGTTTCTTGCGGATTCGCCACCGCCTTTGCCGGAAATCGACGAGCTTTCCGTCGTTCGGCATTACGTGCGGCTTTCGCAGCTGAATTTCGCGATCGACAAGAATTTCTATCCGCTCGGCTCCTGTACGATGAAATACAACCCGAAGCGCAACGAGCGAATCGCTTCGTTGCCCGGGTTCGCCCAGGTGCATCCGCAGCAGGATGCCGAAACGATCCAGGGGCTTCTACGGATTCTGTTCGAATTGCAGAACGACCTTGCCGAGATCGCGGGCCTGCATGCCGTCAGCCTTCAGCCGGCCGCCGGCGCGCATGGCGAACTGACGGCCCTGCTGGTCGCCGCGGCGCATTTCCGTTCGCTGGGGCAGCATCGGACGAATGTCCTCGTCCCCGACAGCGCTCACGGCACGAACCCCTCTTCAGCGCACATCGCGGGCTTCGAAACCGTCACCGTGAAGAGCGGTGCCGACGGTCTGGTCGACCTGGAAGACCTCAAAGCGAAGCTCGACGATAACACCGCCGTGTTCATGATCACCAACCCGAACACCGCAGGGCTTTTTGACCGGCAGATCGGCGAAATTTCGAAGATGCTGCGGGCCAAAGGGGCACTGATGTATCTGGACGGCGCGAACATGAACGCCATTCTGGGTGTCGTTCGCCCGGGCGACATGGGCGCGGACCTGATGCACTATAACCCGCACAAGACGTTCTCCGGCCCGCATGGTGGCGGCGGACCCGGCGCGGGACCGATCGCCGTGCGTGAGCACCTGGCGAAATTCCTGCCGGCGCCGATCGTCGTACGCCGTGCTGACGGCACTTACGCGCTCGACGATGACCGCCCTGATTCGATCGGCCGGGTGCGGGCCACGTTCGGCAATGTCGGCGTGCTGGTGCGTGCCTGGGCCTATATCCGGAGCCAGGGGCCGGACGGTCTGCGTCGCGTTTCCGAAATGGCCGTGCTGAACGCGAATTACATCCTGGCGAAGCTCAAGGACGTTTACCCCGTGCCGATGGGCGATCGCTGCATGCACGAATTCGTGGCCAGCGCGCGGGCCATGTCTCGCGAAACTGGCGTGCGTGCGATGGATATCGCCAAACGCCTGCTCGATTACGGATATCATGCCCCGACGGTCTATTTCCCCCTGATCATCGCCGAAGCGCTGATGATCGAGCCGACCGAGACCGAATCGAAGCAGACGCTCGACGGCTTCATCGACGCGATGCGGGCCATCGCCGCCGAACCTGCCGAACTGGTCCATTCCGCGCCGTTGACGACGCCCGTCGACCGCCCTGATGAAGTACGTGCCGCGAAGCACCCTGTCCTTCGCTGGCAAGCCCCTTGATCGTGGTGCGACGATGATCGATTCAGGCGGCTTTTCACTGGCGGTTCTGCCGACCATCGATGCCGACGGGCCGACCCAGATGGGGCTGGATCTGGCTCTGCTCGACCACGCCCACGACGAGCCAGCGACGATCTGGTGGCGTACTTACACGTGGTCGCGGCCGACGCTGTCGCTGGGATATTTTCAGGCCTGGCACGAAGCGTCCGAAGCCGAGCGAGACCTTTGGAAGGGATACGACGTCGTGCGCCGGCCCAGCGGCGGAGGGGCGATCGTTCACCATGGCGATCTGACGTACGCCATCGTCGTGCCATCCAGGCACCCCTGGTGCGCTCAGGCGAGGTCTCTGTATCAGGCGGTTCACGATGCCGTCGGGGCTCTTCTGGGCCAAGACGGAGCCGAGGTGCGCCGCCGGCAGCTTACGCAGGATCAGAAAAGTTTCGGGATTCCGACGCCTTCGACCGGCGGGTCATCACTGCGTGCCCCTGGCGTGAAGCCGCCGTCGCCATTTTTGTGCTTCGAGGACGGCGACGCCGATGACCTCGTGCTGGACGGCGTGAAACTCGTCGGCGGAGCCCAGAGGCGGCGTTCCTGGGCTACGGTTCAGCATGGCTCGATCCGCTGGCGTTCACCGGGCACGGGGCCGGGGGCCTCGCAGCCGGGGATGCTCGACCTCAGGCCGGGGTTTCGTGAGCCTTCGCCGGTTATCTGGGCGGCCGGGCTGGGTGAACGTCTGGCCCGGTTGTGGGACATGCCGGTTCGGTCAGTTCCGTTCCCGGCGGAAGCGATGCTGGCTGCGCATGCGTGGAGCAAGCGGCTGCGTGAGCAGGAGTGGCTCGACAAGCGTTGACTTTTCTTCCCTTACGTTCACGTTCCAGCGGCGCGGTCCGTGACGGAAGAAAGATCGGGACGGCGGAGATCCTCGAACGTGTCACGGTGGTTTCGGATACGAAAAGCTCGAAGAATCGAAACGCACGTTCATGCGTTTCTGTCAGGGTCTTTCGACCCTGCCTTGATCGCATCGAAAAAACTGATAGATTAGGTAATATTGCGTCACGTCCCGTCAGACCGAAATATTCCAGTGGAAACACGCGGTCGATCAGATCCTGAATCGAAACCGGATCACGTTCGGATCGACCAGACAATTGAGGACGGTGAGAGATGAAGTTCGAATTGGTCGTCCTCCAGAATGGTGCGGAGGGAAAGCGTATTCCGCTTGTGACGCCCCAGTTCAAGATCGGTCGGGGCGAAACCTGTAACCTGCGTCCCAATAGCGAACGTGTGAGCCGGGAGCATGCGGAGTTCATGATCAAGGACAATGCCCTGCACGTCCGTGATCTGGGCAGCCGCAACGGGACGCTCGTCAACGGTAAACCGATCACCGAAACCGCGATTCTGACACGCGGCGATCAGGTGACCGTCGGACCGCTGACATTCGCCGTTTCGATCGACGGTTCGACGGTTCCGGAAGTCAAGAAGGCCGCCGCGGTCGAGGAAAAACCGAAATCCGCAAGCCCGGTCGACGAGATCGCGGCACTGCTGCTGGGCGGCGACGAGAAGAAGATCGCGGCCGAACCCGCTTCGGTCTACTCCGGCGAAACGATCACCATCACGGCATTTCGAGCAGGTGACGGCCAAATTCCTGCCTCTTCCGGAATCACCGAAGCCGCGAAGATGGACGATCAGGGCTTCGAACGGCAGACGGACGAAAACGCCGACGAAGCGGATTCCGACGAGGAGCCCGAAGAGTTCGTCGACGAATCGAACCCCTTCTACCAGAAAAAGACCAAAGATCAGCCTGTGGCCGAAGCGCCGAAGAAAGAGGTTTACAAGGATACGGCCGACGCGGCCACCGCTATCCTTCGTAAACTCATGGAACGTAAAAGCGACGACTGATCGCTTGCGGGCATGGGTCGTCATGCGGGTCGAAATATGAACGCTGACGATCCTTCACCCTCCGATCCGAATTCGATCGAATCGATCCGGTCACGTCTTCACGAGGCAGCCGATCTCGTCACGACGCGCGTAATCGGTCAGCGGCCCCTGATCGAAAAACTCTCGATCGGCCTTTGCTGCGGCGGCCACGTGCTGATGGAAGGCCTTCCCGGCTTGGCCAAGACCACGACCGTCCGTTTGCTTGCCGATGTGCTTGGCCTGCCGTTCGGGCGCGTGCAGATGACGCCCGACGTCATGCCGGGCGATGTGCTCGGATCGGCATTCCTCAAGCCTGATCTCAGCGGTTTCGTATTCAGGCCTGGCCCGATTTTCACCACGATTCTGCTGGTGGACGAACTCAATCGCGCACCGGCCAAGGTGCAAAGCGCGTTATTGGAAGCCATGCAGGAAGCCCAGGTGACGGTCGGCGGCGAAACGCATGCCCTTCCGGACGGCTTCTGGCTCGTCGCCACCCAGAACCCGATCGATCAGGAAGGAACCTATCCGCTGGCGGAGTCGCAAAAGGACCGGTTCCTGCTGAGGCTCTCCGTCGATTATCCGGACGCATCGGCCGAGTCCGAATTGCTGCGGAATCCCCTCGAGCCGCTTGCGGAACCTTTACCCGTAATCGGCATCGCTGCCAGCGAGGTTCTGACGGTTCGACGAGCCATCGCGGGCATCCACTGCGCCGATGTACTGACCGACTGGGCCGGAAAAGTCGTTCAGGCGACGCGCGATCCATCACGTGTCGGGCTACAGGACAGAGTGCTCTGGGGCGTGAGCCCGCGCGGGGCCCGAATGTGGATCCGCGCCGCACGCACGCGTGCCTGGTGGAACGGTCGCGATTATGTCGTTCCTGAAGACCTCTACGCTTTGGCGCGGGAAACGCTCACGCACCGGATCGTGGCGGATTGGGCCGTACGTGATACAGCCGCCGGAACCCGGACGGCCCCGCTGGTCGAGCGGATCATGGAGAAGGTCGGGCCTCCCTGATCGGCTTCGGCGAATTGCACAGAGATCGATCGACAAAAAGGCCCGAAGCGAATCGCCCCGGGCCTGGTTTGCGGATCCGTCGTCGAAGTTGGGCTGGTGATCAGACGCCCGCCGTTACGGCGACGGTCTGAGCGACTTCGTGTTCGTTCGCTTCGGTGTGAGACGACCGAATCAGGGCGACTTCGTTACAGTTCGGGAACAGCGGGCAGCGGACGCATTCGTTCCAGATCTTGTGCGGCAGTTCGCTTTTTTCGATCTGGACGTATCCGCACTTTTCGAAAAAGTCGGGAACGTAGGTCAAGGTGAAGACGGATTTGATGTCGAGCTCGCCCGCCGACTTCCAGCAGGATTCGACAAGCGCTTTGCCCACACCCCGCCCCTGGGCGGCCTCGGAAACAGCCAGGCACTTCAGTTCGGCCAGGTCTTCCCAGAACACATGAAGAGCGGCACAGCCGATAATTCGGCCGTCGTCTTCCACGGCGACGTAAAATTCGCGGATCGATTCGTAGAGTTCGCCGAGCGTTCGGCGGATCATCAGCTTGCGGTCTGCGAAGGTCTTGATCAAGTCGCAAATTGCGGGAACGTCACTGACGCGTGCCGGGCGTATGTTCAACCGAGGAGCCTCCAAACCCCGGACTTCCACCGGGAGATTTCAGGAATGGTGTCGCAGCGGACTACCGGGCCCTTCGCACACTTGCGGGACGGTCTCGCGAGATCGGCCGCAAGTCTTGCCGCCCCACAGGGCATGCGTCGGAACATTCCATCGTATTTGATCTACGAAAGGATGCAATACCAATTCGACAGAAACGCGGGTTTTGTTCACGGATTTTCGATCTTCTTTCGGGCCCCGGCACGCGGATCGGCGATGGCCAAATTCGAAACGGCGGCATGACGTTCCTGCCACGTCAAGGTTATAATCGTCTGCAGGGTCCGACGACGCTCAAAACCGTATCGCGTCGTTTCCGGCCTCGCACTTTCGCAGCACGAGAGCCCGCAGTGTACGAACCCTGGTCCGAAACACTCTCGAATTACCCACGCACCAGCGGCAAGGTGCGAGAGATCTTCGTCCTGCCCGACGACACCCTTCTGTTCGTCGCCACGGACAGAATTTCGGCCTACGACTGGATCCTGCCCACTCCGATTCCGGACAAGGGCCGCGTGCTCTCGGGCCTGTCGGATCACTGGTTCGACCACCTCGGCATCGCACATCACCGAATCACCAGCAAGATCGACGCCATCGCGGACCGCATTCCGCCTCTGCAACTTGACGCCGACGCCCGGGCCGCCCTCGAAGGCCGTGCCATGCTGGTGCGGAAACTGCGGATCGTGCCGTTCGAGTGTGTCGTCCGCGGCTATCTTTCCGGCAGCGGCTGGCGCGAATACAAGGCCGGCGGCAACGTCTGCGGTGTCACTCTGCCGCAGGGGCTGGTCGAAAGCGACCGGCTGCCGGAGCCGATCTTCACGCCCGCCACCAAGGCCGCAAGCGGGCATGACGAAAACGTACCGTTCGAACGCATGGCGGCCGAACTCGGGCACGATCTTGCCGGCCGGCTCCGCAAGGCAAGCCTGGCCATTTACGAAAAAGCCGCGGCCATGGCCCTGAAGCAGGGGCTGATTCTGGCCGATACCAAATTCGAATGGGGGCTGGATGTGAGCGGAGATATCGTCCTGGCGGACGAAGTCCTCACGCCCGACAGTTCGCGATACTGGGATGCCGCAGCCTATCGACCTGGCGGCCCGCAGCCTTCGTACGACAAGCAGTTCGTGCGCGACTGGCTGGACGCCAGCGGCTGGGATCACGCCAGCCCGCCGCCTTCACTGCCGGCGGATATCGTGCAGCGAACCCGCCAGAAATACGTCGACGCCTTTCGGCTCATCACGGGCCGTGAATTCCCGTGGGGCGATACGCCGCATGTGCGTTCGTCCTGAGCAGGGCGTCGTTTTCGAGTGAACGTTCGATTCGTCATCAAGGTCGGTTCCCGATGAGTTTACGCTACCTCACCGCCGGTGAAAGTCATGGAGCGGCACTGACCGCCATCGTTGACGGGTTTCCGTCCGGTCTCCCGGTCGATTTCGCCGCCATCGACTTCGAACTCAAACGTCGCCAGGGGGGCTACGGCCGCGGCAAACGCCAGCAGCTCGAAACGGACAAAATCGCGATCGAATCCGGAATTTATCGAGGCGTGACCACTGGAGCACCGATCACGCTCCGGCTGATCAATCGCGACGCCAAGCTCGAAAAACTGGCCGAACCGGAGGCCCCGCGCGGCGGGCATATCGACCTGGCTGGTTCGCTCTCGCACGAGACGGGCATCCGGCAGGTTCTCGAACGTGCCAGCGCCCGCGAGACGGCCATCCGCGTGGCAGTCGGTGCTCTGGCCAGCCAGATGCTCGGGCACCTGGGCATCGGCGTCATCGGATATGTCGTCGAACTCGGGGGCGTGAAGGCCGAGCCGCTCGCCGTCGATACCGTCGTGCGTGACGCGAGCCCTGTCTACACGCTCAATCCGCAGGCCGATGACGCGATCGTCGGCGCGATCGATGCCGCCAAGGCCGCGGGGGATACGCTCGGCGGCATACTCGAAACGATCGTCACCGGCTGCCCCATCGGCCTGGGTTCGCATACTCAGTATGACCGCAAGCTCGACGCCCGCCTGGCCGCGGCGGTGATGAGCATTCAGGCGATCAAGGCGGTCGAATTCGGGCTGGGCTGCGAAGTCGCGCGCAGGCCGGGATCGAAAGTCATGGACCCGATCCGTTACGACCCCGACCATGACGCCGCCGACCGCAGGTTCGGCTTCCGCCGTCCGTCGAACAACGCCGGCGGGATCGAAGGTGGTACGTCGAACGGCGAGCCGATCGTCGTTCGGGCCTACAAGAAGCCGATCAGCACACTGGCCGCGCGGGGGCCGAGCGTGAAGATGGCGACTCGGACGGAATCGCCGGCCAGCTACGAGAGGTCGGACGTTTGCGCCGTACCGGCGGCATCTGTGATCATGCAGAACGTCGTCGCCTTCGAAATCGCGGCGGCAATCGTCGAAAAATATGGCGCCGGCAGCCTGGGGGCACTTCAGGAAGCCATGGCCATGGCCCACGGACGAACGAGACGCCATCTTATGGAATGGCCCCCGGCACACAACCAGGCGGCGAATTCGAACTCGGGCGACGCCACGCAGCAGCCTTCCGGCCGATCCGCTTCCGTGATCTCCCAGGTTCGTAAAAGCCCTGAAACCACATGACCGAACGACCAGTCCTTGCGTCGGCGAATCGCGTCTGCAAAAATGGCAGTCGGTCGATCGGGCCTGACGGACTGCCTGGGTGTCAATTTGACAGTCTCTGGATCCTGTCGCGATTGGCTGGCTCTGGTGAATCTGCTACAAAAGTAACGACAGTATGAATTTAGAGTGCCATGTCCGCAATTGGCACGACTGTTGCATAATGGCGTGGCATCCTCCGAATGGGCGATCGGGCGAAGGCCGGCGGGGCGAAGGGGGCCGAGGCGGAATCAGCCATCGAAAGCTTGGGCGGAAAACCAGTCGTAGCGGAAAAGTCACAGAGCGAAAAAAGGGGAACGAGACATGGCAGAAGGCGAAAAGATCATCGGAATTGACCTGGGCACGACGAACTCGGTCGTAGCGGTGATGGAAGGTGGCGAGCCTAAGGTGATCGCCAATCAGGAGGGGGCGTATCTGACCCCGTCCGTGGTGGCGTTCACGAACAAGGGCGACACGCTGGTGGGCGAACCGGCGAAGCGTCAGGCCGTGACGAATCCGACCGGCACGATCTACTCGATCAAGCGGTTTATGGGCCGGCGCGTCGGTGAAGTGTCCGACGAGCAGAAGATGATTCCGTATACGATCGTCGGCGGGTCGGGTGATCCGGTGAAGGTCGAAGTCGGCGGCAAGTCATACAGCCCGCCGGAAATTTCGGCCATCATCCTGCGCAAGCTGAAGGAAGCGGCCGAAAGCTATCTGGGCCATAAGGTCAAGAAGGCCGTGATCACGGTGCCGGCTTACTTCAACGACGCTCAGCGGCAGGCCACGAAGGACGCTGGTCAGATCGCGGGCCTGGAAGTGGCCCGGATCATCAACGAGCCGACGGCCGCGGCGCTGGCTTACGGGCTGGACAAGAAGAAGAACGAAAAGATCGCCGTGTTCGACCTTGGGGGCGGTACGTTCGACATTTCGATTCTCGACGTGACGGACGGTCTCTTCGAAGTGCTTTCGACCAACGGCGACACCCACCTGGGCGGCGACGACTGGGACGAAGCCCTGATCAACCACATCGCCGACGAGTTCAAGAAGAACGAGGGCATCGATCTTCGTAAGGATCAGATGGCCCTGCAGCGGCTCAAGGAAGCCGCCGAAAAGGCCAAGAAGGAACTGTCGTTCCAGGCTCAGGCGGAAGTGAATCTGCCCTTCATCACGGCCGATGCCTCCGGGCCGAAGCACCTGATGATGACGATCACCCGCAGCCAGTTCGAACGGATGACCGACAAACTGGTCGAACGCTGCAAGATCCCGGTCCTGAAGGCCCTGGAAGACGCCAAGCTGAAGGCCGGACAGGTCGACGAAGTGGTTCTGGTCGGCGGTTCCACCCGGATGCCGCGGATTCAGGAGATGGTCAAGGAAATCTTCGGCCGCGAACCCCACAAGGGCGTCAATCCGGACGAAGTCGTGGCCGTCGGTGCCGCGATTCAGGGTGCCGTTCTCACGGGCGAAGTCAAGGACCTGCTGCTGCTGGACGTGACCCCGCTTTCGCTGGGTCTGGAAACCAAGGGCGGCGTCATGACCGTTCTGGTGCCTCGCAACACCACGATTCCGACCGAGAAGAAGGAAACCTTCACGACCGCCGAAGACAACCAGACGGCCGTGACGATCAAGGTCTACCAGGGCGAGCGCCCGATGGCGTCGGACAACCGGCTCCTCGGCGAATTCAACCTGGAAGGTATCCCGCCGGCTCGAATGGGCGTGCCCCAGATCGAAGTGGCGTTCAACCTGGACGCCAACGGCATCCTGTCCGTCAAGGCCCGTGACAAGGCCAGCGGCAAGGAACAGACGATCCGGATCGAGTCCTCCGGCGGTCTTTCGAAGGACGATATCGACAAGATGCAGCGTGACGCCGAAAGCAACGCCGCCGAGGACAAGCGCAAGCGAGACCTGGCCGAAGCCCGGAACGCGGCCGATCAGCGTGTCTACCAGGTGGAAAAGACCCTGGACGAAAACAAGGACAAGCTGACCGAAGGCGACAAGTCGGCGATCGCGTCTCTGGTCGAGAAGGTCAACAAGACGAAGGACGGCAACGACGTGGCCGCGATTCAATCGGCCACCGACGAGCTGACCAAAGCCGTTCAGGCCATGGCCGAGAAGCTCTATGCCGCCGCCCCCGAAGCCGCGGCCCCTGGCGGCGAAGCTCCGGGCGGTTCGGCGGAAGCCGGCGATGCGACGGGCGGCAAGCCGGACGACGTGATCGACGTCGAATTCGAGCAGAAGTGATTCGGCTGGTGATTCGGAACCGGACCGAATGACCCTGAGATCTCGGGGGGATGTGCCGAGCGGCCATCCCCCTTTTTTCATGGGTGAATTTCGGAAAATTGGTCGGCACCGGCACCTGATTCGTGTCACAGGAAACGAGCGATGAGCGCCGCTGCGAACCGACCGCCTGGTTTCGATGCCCTGATGCGACAGGCCTGGCCCGTGCTTTGGGAAGCGATTCGCCAGGGCCGAACGGTCAGCTACACCGAACTTGCCGGCCGGGGCGGCAGACCGCTGCATCACCGGCAACTGGCCCGGCAACTGCTGCGGGAAATGTCCCTGAGGTGCAAAAAATCAGGCCTGCCTGACCTGGCGGCACTGGTCGTTCGGCGCGATACCGGCAAGCCTGGCTCCGGCTGGTGGGATCTCAACCCGGGGCGTTTGCGAGGGCCGGAAGACCCCGAGGAATCGTGGGAAGAGGCTCTCGTCATGTGCCTGAACCACCCGTGGAAATCGACCGACGTCGACCTGCTCACCGGGGGCGGTAAATAGTCGCCGATAATCGGCCCGAATTCATGAACGAAACGCCACTGCCGAACGTAAGAAAAGACAAGAAAAGGGGGAATCGACACAATGGCATTCCGATTCGAACAACTCACTCACAAAGCGCAGGAAGCGATCCAGCGCACCCAGGAACTGGCCCGCGAGAACGGCAATCAGCGACTGGAACCGATGCACCTGCTGGCCGCCCTGCTGGAACCGACACCGTCGGTCACGCGCGCCATTCTGGAGAAGCTGGGTATCAACCCGTCGCAGATCCAGAAGGCCGCCGGGGAAGGCATCAAGGCGCTGCCGAAAGTCAGCGGCGGCGATCAGACACTCGGGCCCGACCTTTCGAAAGTCCTCGACACGGCCTCTGACGAAGCCAAGACGATGGGCGATGACTTCGTCTCGATCGAACATCTGCTGCTGGCTCTGACCAAAGTTCCCGGCAAGGCGCAGGGCGTGCTGAACGCGCTGGGCGTCAACGACAAAGCGATCATGGGTGCCCTGAAGGACGTGCGGGGCAGCCAGAGAGTGACGGACCAGAGCCCGGAAGAGAAATATCAGGCCCTGGAAAAATATGGCCGGGATCTTGTCGAACTGGCCCGCAAGGGCAAGATTGACCCGGTGATCGGCCGCGACAGCGAGATTCGCCGCGTCGTTCAGGTGCTGTCGCGCCGGACGAAGAATAACCCGGTTCTGATCGGCGAACCTGGCGTCGGCAAGACGGCCATCGCCGAAGGCCTGGCCCAGCGGATCGTCTCGGGCGACGTGCCCGAATCGCTCAAGGGCCGCAAGCTGATCGCTCTGGACATGGGCGCGCTCGTCGCCGGGGCCAAATACCGCGGCGAATTCGAAGAGCGGCTCAAGGCCGTGCTCAAGGAAGTCACCGACTCCGGCGGGCGGATCATCCTGTTCATCGACGAACTGCACCTGGTCGTCGGCGCGGGCAAGAGCGACGGCGCCATGGACGCCGCCAACCTGCTCAAGCCGGCCCTCGCCCGGGGCGAGCTGCGGTGCGTCGGCGCGACGACGCTCGACGAATACCGTGAGCACATCGAAAAGGACCCGGCCCTGGAACGGCGGTTCCAGCCCGTGATGGTCGAGGAGCCCTCGATCGAAGACACGATCGCCATCCTGCGGGGTATCAAGGAAAAATACGAGGTGCATCACAAGGTCACGATTCGCGACTCGGCCCTGGTGGCCGCCGCGAAGCTCTCCACCCGCTACATCACCGACCGGCAACTGCCCGACAAGGCCATCGACCTCGTCGACGAAGCCGCCAGCCGTCTGAGCATGGAACTGCAGTCCGTACCGACCGAGATCGACGTCATCCAGCGCCGGCTGCTGCAACTGCAACTGGCCCAGCGGATGCTCCAGAACGAAACCGAGGAGCACGCCCAGGAACGGCTGGCCGAAATCGAGGAAGAGATCGCCAAGCTGGAAAAAGACCTGCAGGACCTGCGCACGCAGTGGGAGTTCGAGAAATCGGGCCTGGGCGACGTGCAGAAGGTGCGGGAAGAATACGACAAGGTCAAGATCGAATACGCGCGGCAGTATGAGGAGATCAACCTCATGATGCAGCGCAGCGAGCGGCCGGACGAAAACGTCTTCCGCAAGCTGGCCGAGATCGAAGCCCGCAAGAAATCGCTCGAGACCCAGATCGCCAGCGCCGAAGCCGCCCAGCCCGCAGCCGAAAAGTCGGAATCGAAGGGCAAGGACGGCCGCGTATTGCTCAAGAAGGAGGTCGACTCGGAAGAAATCGCCGAAGTCGTCAGCCAGTGGACGGGCATCCCCGTTTCGAAAATGCTCACCACCGAGCGGGAAAAGCTGCTGCATCTGGAAAACCAGATTCACTTGCGGATGGTCAACCAGAACGACGCCGTGCGTGCCGTTGCCGACGCCGTACGCCGCAGCCGTGCCGGCCTGCAGGATCCGAACCGCCCGATCGGCTCGTTCCTGTTCCTCGGGCCGACGGGCGTGGGCAAGACGGAACTGGCGAAGGCTCTGGCCGAGTTCCTGTTCGACGACGAAAACGCCATGGTGCGTATCGACATGTCCGAATACGGCGAGCGGCATAACGTCAGCCGCCTGATCGGCGCGCCTCCCGGCTATGTCGGTTACGAAGAAGGGGGCCGGCTTACGGAAGCCGTCCGCCGAAGGCCTTATTCGGTCGTCCTCCTGGATGAAATGGAGAAGGCACACCGCGACGTGTTCAACGTGCTGCTCCAGGTGCTCGACGACGGCCGCCTGACCGACGGTCAGGGGCGCACGGTCGACTTCAAGAACGCCGTGATCATCATGACTTCGAACATCGGCAGTCAGGTCATCAGCGAGATGGCCGACAACGGCGACGAAGCCGCGATGCGCAACGCCATCGAGGAAATCCTGCGGAAGAACTTCCTGCCGGAATTCCTCAACCGGATCGACGAAAAGATCATCTTCCACCCGCTGGGCTATTTCGAGCTGCGGAAGATCGTGGACATCCAGCTCAAGCGGATGATGGCCCAGATGACCGAAGCCGGCCTGGTGCTGGAAATGACCGACAAGGCGAAAGAGCAAATCGCCGAAGAGGGTTATGATCCGGCCTACGGTGCCCGGCCGCTCAAGCGAGTGCTGCAGCAGCGGGTGGCCAATCCGCTGGCGTCGGCGATCCTGGCCGGCAGGTTCCCGCCCGGCGCGACGATCCTGATCGACTGGAACGCGGACGAAAGCCGGTTCGATTTCGAGCCGAAGTCGTAACGGCCGGACCGGTCAGGTCCTACGCAAGCAACGAAACGACGGAGCCCGGCGACGGGCTCCGTCGTTTATTGTTGAGTCAGTGAATCGGGTCTTATACGCTTTCCAATCAGATATAGCGCGCCTTCCCTTGCGCTCCTCTATCCTGC
>CAZSQA010000070.1:0-18278 GCA_964608915.1 uncultured Isosphaeraceae bacterium | reverse complement strand
GCCGCTTCGCTTGGCCGATTGCTCAGAGCGGCGTGATAATGTGCGAAAGTCGAGTACCTAAGAAGAGCAGATATTTTCCACTGCTCGCTTTCGCGATTGAGAATCCCATAGTAATCTGATTCTGAAATAAACGCCATTTCATTTTGTCTATTCCATCGCTTTTAAATATATGACCGAAGCTAGATTTTGCTTCATAATATGTCCCATCAGGGAGCTTTCCATCGAATGTCCTGCCGGTTCTTTTATCTTTAAATGGACCTTCACCACCTCGGTTTTTTCTTATGAAATCTTCGTACTTCTCACCTTTAATACGGATTTTATCACCATTACGATTCTTCGCCCCGCCATTCGCGGCGAAGCCCAGAACCTTCTGGTCCTGGGAATTGAGCTTGCCACTCAATACACCAGAGACGAGCATCTCCGTCAATAGACCGGCTTCCGCGCCCAGGCGATCGCCTACCACATTGCCCGCTTCGCCAGCGGCGACCTCGATAACCTCTTCTCTGACGCGGGATTTGACCACCCCACCGGCGAAAGCCCACAGACCTCGTGATCTGGAGAACGTACCGAGCGACAGCAGGTCGAGAGTGCCGACACCCCCATTAAGAAACATTCCTCGATAATCACCCGCCTTCCAGCTTTGATAGGCATCGTAAAGCGATATACCTGGAATCAAGCTACGAATGATGCCGCTGACCGACAGCCCCTCGCCTTCTTCCACGGCCGGCGCATCGGGGTCTTCGATGATGGCCGGTGGCATCCAGACGGCTTTCGTCGTCGCTGGAACGGCGAACGGATGCGGCGTACCCTGCGGCGCAGACAGGGGCCGAATAGGAATCGTTTCGAGTTGCGCTGGATCGAAGGTCGAGAGGTTCGGGTCGTTCCACGTCCAGCTTGTCGTGTCGCCGTAAGTCGAATTCTGGAAATAGGCCCCGAACATGATGGAATAGACGCGGTCGGAGGCTTCGTAGGTGCGCTGGTACGTCTCGATCCCCGAGACCGTGCCCTGGGGTGTTCCGGCGAAGGCTTGAGTGAAGTCGCTGGAGGTCGTGAGCGTTTCGACCGAATAGGCCTGATAAGTGTTGTCCTGGATCGTCAAATTCGACGAGATGTGATAAGTGGCCGAAGATTCGAGTTCGCTCGCGAATGAAGAAATGTGCCCCCATGTGATCGTTCCGGTCGGTGCGGATGAAGGGCCTTGGAGGTCTCGATAGTAATAACCGAAATAATCACCGGTCGATTCCAACCGGGAATCCATCGTGATCGAGTAGGCACCGCCCGTCGTGGAAAGTTCACTGGTCGCCACCGAATCGTGTTCAGCGTACTCAACGATGGCAAATCTGTTTTGGCCATCGATTTCGGTCCATACCCCGTCAACGAACTCGAACTCGCTTTGTTCGAACCAGGCAGCATCCGAACGCGAATGACCAATCGAATCGATGGTGGAACGCGCTTCGAAGCCGACGTCACCATCCGACCAGGTCGTTGTCGTATCTCCCTCGATTGCCGTCGTGACCGATTTATGCCACGTACCGGAATTTTGGGTACTCCCGGTTCCTTCGAATTTCCAGGACCAGGAACTCGTCATATCGTCGAATTCGAGCGTACCCTCCTGAAACCAGTTCTTTCTCGTTTCTTGTGTGTACGATTCGGATTCGACGACGCTTGTGACGTAATTCTTATCGATCGTCGTGGTATGCCCAGCCGAATTCGCATTCACCCATCCCCCGTTCGTACCGACGTCAAAACCGACGTAGTAGATCGCGACTCCGGCATACGAAGTCGAGACTCCGATATCCGATTCCGTATCCAGCCCATCACCTGCAGCTTCGAACTTGGCACTTGCCGAACCGGATGCCATGGCGGTGCCATTGGTGATTGCCCATACTTTTCCACCCGAAGACGTGGTGGCCATCGAATAATCGACGGTCGTGGTCCAATAGTCGTTCCACGAACCGCTTTCCTCGATAGTTCCTGCGAATGCGGAAGCATTGAACATCGCTCGGGTATAAGTTCCCGTGCCGGAATACGAGTCGATGACCGAAGTCGTTCTCGTGACCGACATTTCGCCGCCCGTTATGACTCGTTCTGACCCAGCTTTGTCGAACTTGTAGTTGGCGTCGAAGCTCGCTGTGTATGCCAGTTCGTGACTCAGAGTCCCCGTTATGGAACCGGACCCTTGAACGAGTCCGGACAGATTCGTCTTGACGTATTGCTGATTCTCGACTTTGAACTTCAGGTCGAACTTGCCATTCAACTCTCCTTCGAAAGTCTTATTCGTGAAGACCCATTGTCCTTGAGTGTTGAGAGCATAATTGTTGGCAATTTTGTCGACGTATTTCGATTTGTATAGGAAATTGGAGTTTCCGGACACCGTGGCACCATTGACGGTCGTCGAATAGGCTGATGTGCCTTGGATCTTTAAGACAAACCCCTCACGATCAGCCACTTTTGCAGTACCGGTCGGCGTGGTCCAGGCACCATTTTCGAATTGGGATTCGACTTTCGACGAATATTCGCTTCCCAGAAGAGAACCGACCGACTTCGTTCCTGTGTAGGTCTGGCCGTCGACCGTTACGGACTCGTTCGTGTACGTTACGTTGGTCCAGAATGTGAGATCACTTTTTCCTTCGGAAGCCGCCTTCGATGTTCCGGTGCTGGTGATCCATTCTCCCTCCGGATCGAGCGTGGTTTCGACTTTGACGTCCGACGTTACCGAATCGGACGTCTCTTCCTCCATGTTGCCGGAATAGCTATCGCCCCCCTCGGTAAACGAATAAGAGCCTGATGCGCTTACGGTCCTGGTTCGAGACTCACGCGAATCGCTTTTTCCCGAGCCTGTGTATTCCCAAACCGAATCGATGACAGAGCCTGTCGCTTCCGATGACCATTTCTCTTTCGATATTTCCACCGTGGTCTCGGTACCGGAAAGACTACCGTACGGAAGGGAATTCGAATAATCTCGACTTTCTTCGCCTTTGTAGCTACTGGAACCGCGCCCTTTATTTTCACTGAAACCGACTGTGGGGGTCCAATTCCCTCCGGACAAGGAAGCGAATTCGATACCTCCATAACTCGATTTGTCGTTCGTCGATTCGTCAATCGTCAATGTGCTCTGCGTCTGACCGTTCGGTCCTGTCGTGATGACCGTTCCGGAGCCGGAAGAAGTCGAGTTATCGGAACCTGAAAAGTCCGAATATCGAGTTCCGAACGCGACCCAGGCTCCATTTACGACATTTCCGCCGCCGGAAAACTCATAGTAGGAATTTTTCCAACCCGACCCCGACGAGCTGCCGGAGAATGTCCCGTTCGCACTTCGCTTGTAGGTGCCTGTGTAAGAATAATCGCTATAGGTCTCGCCGTCCCCGCTCCGGTTGTCCTGGCCGGATGTCAGAATCCAGTCGAGGACGTCGTCGAAAGTATGCACCGTGGTGTAGGAACCGCTCGACCGCGAATATCCATCTTCATGCAGCGTATTCGTAACGGTTTTGGTAGCACCATTTTCTCCGGTTGTCGTAACGGTCGTCGAACCGTCACCATCGAAATACGTTCGGTCAGAAAACACACCGGTTTCGTTTCGAGTGCCGGTATCGACCCAATCACCTGATGTAAATACCGAGGCGATTTCGAAATCATAGTTACCGGAGTTTTTGGATTCGGAGCCATGGGAGCCAAGAATTCCGCCGCCTTCGAGAGACCTCAAATATGTCCCATCGAATTTGTCGCGATAAGTCCACGAACCATCCCCGGTGCTTTGTCCGAGCCCTTCCGTTCTGGTCCACTCTCCATCCACCAATTCGAACGAAGACTCCGAACCGGACAGCATCGTATCTTGACTGGATGCCGTAATACGTCCAGAACCTGAATACGTGGTCGAACCTTCGACGTAACCCTTCGTGTAGGTACTGTCCGAATCGAATTGAGACGCCTGTTCGCTCCAGTCCGACGAGGTGCCCGAGCCTGATTCGACAACCGTTCCGGACGTTTTTACGGCGCCGAAGGTTGACGAAAATTCGTAACCTCCGCTGGACACGAGTTCGCCGGAGCTTTGGCCATTGATGACCGTATCCGTCGTCGTGGTCTTGAACGTTTCCTGACGCCTGTGGATCGCGGATTGACTTCCCTGCCCTGAGGATGTGCCTGCGCTACTTACGAACTCCCATTCTGCGTCTTCGAGCACAAGGTTAATGGTTTGAGAATAGGTCGACGAATCGTCGCCGTTCTCGACGATTTGCCCTGTGACATTCGAATGATTCGGAGACTGAGACGTTCCGGTGACGATCGTATAATCACCGTTTCCCGAGTAGGAACTTTGCTCATCGCCCGATTCGAGAACGTGGGCTTCTCCCGAAGTTTGCCATGCCCCAGCTACGACGAAAGCGAGCGTGGAGGCGGTCGTCCTGGACGAGTCGTTCGAACGGCCCGAGATCGTTCCTGAAACGGAACCTCCCGTCACCGGATAGGAGTAGCTGCCGGTCGTTTCGGTGGACTCGCGGAAATCGCTGGTGTAGTTTCCCGTACTCGCGCCGGAAGCTAGCGCCCAGCCTGTCGAGGCCATCAGATAGATCGCTGACGTATTCGACAGGGAGACTTCGTCGTCCTTTTCGGTGAGAGTGCCCGTGATCGAAGTCACGAGCCCATTTTCGCCGGTCTTCGTGACCTGAAAGTTCCCGGAACCGGCTGCCGAAGAGAAGTCGACCGTCATCGCGTTCGCGGTTCCGACACCTTGAGCGACCCAGCCGGCATCGTCAAGAGCGTAATTGACGTAGGTCGACGCCAGCGAGCTTTCCATGCCCCTCACGGTGATCGTTCCGGTGACCGTTCCGCCTTCGATTTCGTATTCGTACGGACCCGTTCCAAGATACGAGAACGTTCTTTGAGAGAATCCGCCCTGGGTGCCGAGGGACAAATTCGATGCGAAATAAGTCGTATTGGTGATCGTTCGGGTGGAGTATTCGCTGTCGTTCCAGAGAATCGTGATATCACTCGCCCCAAGCGTCGTCAGATACGTGCCGCTCCCGATGATGTTGTTGACGGTCGAGAAGTTGTAGGACGAGAACGTCGAATCGCCCCAAGCCTGGAACGTGTAGCTGACCAGACCGTAAACGTGAGTCGTCGATACGCCAGGGACGGTCATCGTCACGTCGAACGTGATCGAGTAGGTTTCGAGATAGGACCATTCCCCGCTGCCGTTCACGGAGGAATAGACCGTTTTTTCCCGGCCGATGACCGTGACGGAATTCGTCGTGACGTTATTTTGGTCTGTCGTCGATTCGTTGTACGTCTGCGTGGCAGTGAAAGAGTTCGAACCGGTGGTAATCCCGGTCGCCAAGAATCGGGAAGTCGGATCGATACCGAAATTGCCGTTGAATACCGTTACGTCGAAGGAAGAATCGTAGGCGCCATTGGCATTGCCCGTGGCACTCGGGGCGATATTGCCGTTCGGTCCGGTCTGCGACCCGGAAGCGTTGACGACGATTTCGACCGTCTGAGGATCGCCGTATCCGACGCCGTCATGCACCTTGTAGGAAAACGAATCGGTTCCGGTGTATCCGGAGTTCGGTGTGTACGAGAACGTACCGTTGGATTGAAGGGTGAGCGTGCCGTGCGAGGGGCCCGTGACCAGGGCCGCGGTTGCGGTCACGCCCGACGGAATGAGATCGTTCACGAGCACGGAGCGAGACGTTCCCGACTTCGCGGTCGAGTTCGCGTTCAACGTCGTCCCTGTGACGACCTGATAGCGGTCGGCGACGGCTTTGACGGCAAGATGGGTCACCGTCACCGCCACGGAGGCGCTGGTCGTCAGTCCGTATTCGTCACCGACGACGAACGAAATGGTGTCCGACCCTTGGTAACCCGCATTTGGGGCGTAGACGAAAACGGTTTCGCCGTTCGCGTCGGTTTGCACTTGAACCGTGCCGTGCGAAGCTGTCGGCGTTCCGACGATTTCCAGGTCGTCGCCGTCCAGATCATCGACGCCCCGCAGAGGGCGAACGGAAACGGACTGACCAGCGACGGTCGTGACGCTCAGAACGGTGACGATTGGGTTCCGGTTAACGTTTTCGCTCTCGACGACTTCGAGCGTGACTGTCGCTTGGGAGTTCTGCGAACCGGCCGAGACCTGATAGGTGAAAGTCACGGTTCCTGTGAATCCGACAGGTGCAACGTAACGGATGCGGTCGTTCGTGCCGGTCGTGGAATTGACGATCGTAGCCGTACCGTGCGCCGGTGAGCTGACCGATACGATTGCGATGGTGCCGACATCGCTGAAGTCATTGGCCAGGACGTCGAGAACGATCGGGGTTCCCCGATAGTCATTTCCGACCGTCAGTACGTCGGCGAACGACTGGACCGAAACGTTCGAAACCGCGAACGACAAGGCGGCGGAAGTGTGTAGACTCGAATTGACGATGTCCGAAGCGACGATCGACACGTCCAGGGACGAATTGGTTTCGTAGTCCAGCTGCGTTCCGGACTTCAGGTACACCGAATTCCCGTCGATTTCGAATGCGGAAGCGTCAGCCCCTGTCAACGAGACGACGTACGTACCGAGCGCATCGTCCGCGACCGAGAAACGAGCGACTTCGAACCGGGAATCGAAGCGACGATTCTCCGGAAACGCCTGCGAATGCACGTTCGACGTCGTGACGACAGGAGCCTCGTTGACGTCGCTCACGATGAGGGTCAGCATGACCGAGGAATCGAAAGACGTGCCGATTGAAGGATCATCGGCTTCGATACGAATGTTCACAAGACTGGCGAATTCGTAATCGAGCGTGGCACCGGCCTTCAGGAACAGTTCCGTACCGATGATTTCGAACGAAGACGCCTGAGAACCAGACAGCGTCAGCGTATGAGAACCAAGTGCATCGTCCAGCACGATGATGTCGGAGATTTTCACCCGTGAGCTTGCTTGGACCTCCGGCACGGTCACAGTCGGATTCGGGAGCTTAACGGTCGGAGCTTCGTTGACGTTCCCGACACCGAACATCAGGATCGCCGTGGCCTCGGGGCCGTCGCCGAGCGACGAATCATCGGCAAGAACATGCACTTGAAGAATCGGAAGCGATTCGAAATCGAGAATCGTTCCCGCCTTGATGAATAGCTGGGTGCCGTCGATCTCGAAAAGCCGGGCGTCAGGCCCCGCGAGCGAAAGGGCGTTCGTACCGACCGAATCATCCGTCACCAGAATGTCCGCAACCTTGAACCGGTTCGCGAACGACTGATTTTCAGGAATCGCAGCGTTTGGGAGATTCGTCAACGCAAGGCGTGGTGCATCGTTTCCGACCACGGAACTCGGGTGCAGAAAGTCGAACGAAAAAGAGTCTGCGCTTCCCCGTACGTCCGCTTCCATCGAAACCGAGTACTCAATGCCACGGAACGTCAATGACAGAGCACCGTACGTGACGAAGGAAGATGGATCGAACTGGAAAGGCGTTCCCGGAGTGACTGGGAAAGACGTGTCGTAAATGCCGTCTGAGTTGACGTCGACCTCAACGCGATAACTCGTTCCGGCCCAGTCCGGATCGACGAGAGTCCCTTCAACGAACGGATTGCTGGTTCGTTGATCGCCCGAAAGCAAAGTATCTTCGACCAGGTGGAGATTGGTGATGACAGGCGGTATCGCCGTCAACAATGAGCGAATCTCAAGGGATTCCATCGATGCGAACGTTGCCAGTGCTTGCCGTCGTATAGCTCGCGACCGTTCCGTTTTACGAGCGAACCAAGAAGAAGAGTTCCTACGACCATGACCAGACTCGAAACGCATCGGAAGCTCCGTCTGATTTGCATATTCGGGAACACAATGAAGAATCGCACTGGTGATTGAATGTCCATTTATTGAGGACACTCACGCCACTTCACGGATTGGAAACAAAGCTATCTAGCAGGTGAAAACGGTTGCAAGGGAAAAAACGCAAAAATATCTTCGCTCTCTGACTTGCCAATACAGGAATATTTCGGATACCACCCATAAGTCCAAACGGAAAACGAAATTGGCAACTACCAACCAACCGTTCCGAAGCCGGTCCCTATCGCAAAATATTTTCCCCAAGGATTTCCGTCAAACAAACAAGGATATCGTATGTTGTCCGCCCAAGCCAAACACGATAGCACCATCCAGTTTCTGTTCCGTTTCACCGGAAGTGGCACAAACTGGCGGTCAGGTTAAGTGACGAGTCCGTTTCCTCCTGCGGCCAGAGGCAACGTGCCCTGGCGTAGTTCAAGGTTCCGTTCGCGGCGGGCGTGGCGGGCCTGGGCCAGCTTCAGCCGCCGTCGTTCAAGGCGTTCCGCGGGGGCGCCTCGGTAAACCTCCCATGGCGGAAGGTATCCCAGGGCACTGTGAAGCCGTTCGTGATTGTACCGCTCGACATGCCTGGCGATCACCCGCCGGGCTTCCAGAAGGTTCTCCATCGGTTCGTCTTCCAGGCTCTCACGCAGCGTCCGGTTGGCACGCTCCATCAGGCCGTTTTCCTCTGGACAATGCGGCCGGATCCGCTGGTGCGAAAGGCCGTTTTCCTTGAGCACCATGCGGAATTCCTGCGACACGTAGCAGCTGCCGTTGTCCGACCGGATCTCAGGTCGCCGCATCGCGCGGCAGTCCGGGCCTTTCGGCAGTGTCTCGATCGCCTTCTGGGCCTGGTCGCTCACGCTGATGCCGTCCATGCCCGGCAGCACTTCGTGATGCACGATCACACGCGAGAATTCGTCCAGAAAGCCCAGATAATAGTACGTCTGGCCGCCGACCTGCAGATACATCAGGTCGGTGCTCCACCGCTGGTCCGGAGCCGTCGCACGCTCAGCGGCCGCCTTGATCCGCTTCGTTCGACGACGCCACGGGCAGACCAGATCGGCCTCGCGCAGGATCCGATAGACGGTCGAAGGGCTCAGCATGGCCACGCCCTCGTCGACCATCCTCCAGGCCATTTCGCGGTGCCGCAGGTGCGTGTGCTTGCGGGCGTAGTCGATCACGGCCTTCTTCTCCTCGGGCAGAGCTTCGTAGGGCGACACGGGCGGGGCGGACGGTTCGGCAGTCATCTCGCGGGCCCAGGCCTGATGCTTCAGCCAGCGGTAATAGCTGCGAGCCGGCACGCCGAGGGCAGCGAGCGTGCGTTTCGCGGGCCAGCCGCTGCGGTTGCGGGCCAGTTCGACTTCCTGATGCACGCGTTTCTGCAGCTCCGGCGGCAGTTGGCCGTGATCTTCTAACCCCAACGCCCCTTTTTTATTTCGAGGTTCTCCGCCGTGATCTCGGCGATCACGTTCTTGAGCCGCTGCACCTCCTCGGCCTGTTTGCGTGACGCACGGGATTCGGTCACGGGCCGCTCGAAGACCCGCTCGGCGGAGCCCAGAAGCTGCTTTTTCCAGGTGTAGTACTGGGTGGCGTGAATGCCTTCCTGCCGGCAGAGATCGCTGATCTCGACCCCCGGCTGCATGCCGGTGACGACGATCCGCATCTTCTCGGCGGGTGTCCACTTGCGACGCTTGTTCGTGCTGTTGTCGTCCATCGTTCGAATCTCCGGGCGAATAACCATCGGTCAATATACCCGGAAACGAACCACGTCACTCACTTGCCGAAAGTGCCATTTGGGGTGAAACGGTACAGTACCGAGAGAGAATCCTGAAGAAAGACGAGGTCTGGCTAAGGAATTCTGCAGATATGCAAAGTCTGTCGCCTCGATTCGTCGCCATTCGCTCCGCTGCCGCTTCGCCCGGGGTGAGCGACGAATCGACGCTCCTCCCATCGCCTCCCCCTCCAATCCCTCCTTGAGCGATTTTGACGTAAACCCTATATCAATCAAACACGATCCCAACACGTAGGTTCGAACAATCCGTAAGACCATGCCTAACTGGGCGATCAAGACATTCGAAACCCTCAAATCAATCATGAAGCACCCATTTGCATAACTCATTGGTTATTGGGGAAAATTTGGGGAATGTATTGGCCCTTTCGGCCCAATACGATTAAAATACAAATGGTGTAATAAACAGCCGCAATCTCTTGCATGACATGGGATAGAAGCACGATTGCAACGCGAGCGAAACACCCTCAAAAACCCTGGATCTTAGGTTCAGGTCCTAGTGGGAGTTAATCCCGTGGAGGTTCGAGTCCTCTCTTCGGTACTATGCAAGCCAAGGGGTTACGTCGAGAGGCGTAACCCCTTCTGCTTTGACTGACACGCACTTGGCAACAATTTGGCAACAGCTCGGCAACAGCGTTGGGGTGGCATTGGGGGTTTCCCATGGCCAGTCTTCACGAACGAAAAGGCAGTTTCCGCCTCTCTTTCCGCTACCACGGCAAGCAGTGGTTCGTCCCCATCGGCAAAGTCACCCGGCAGGAAGCCGAGGCGAAAAAGTCCCAGGCCGACTATCTACTGATGCGGCTCGACCAGGGATTGATTCAGATTCCGGACGGTTTCGACGTCGGCGAATTCGTCCAACATGACGGCAAACCGCCCGAAAAAGCTGTTGCCATTTTGTTGCCAAACTCGAAAAAGGGGCAGCTCACCCTCGGTCACCTGAGGGACCGATACCTCGAAGCCCGCTCCCTCGGAAGCGAAGCTTCGACGCTCTACACCAGCAAGATTCACTTCATGCACCTGGTCGATACCTACGGCGAAACTACCCCAATTGCCGGGCTTCGCCAGGATGACCTCCAAAGGCATGTCCGGGTGCGGGCGGGCAAAGGGATTTCCGCGACCACGATCAAAAAGGAAATCGCGACCTTACGCTCCGCCTGGCGGTGGGCACTGCATGCCGACCTGATCGAAATCGATTGCCCGAACAAGGGTTTGGTCTATCCGAAAGAGGATGAGCTGCCGCCGTATCAGACGATGGACGAAATCCAGCGTCGGATCGAGATCGGGCGGCTCGATGAGGCGTCCGCACTGAGCTTGTGGGATTCGCTCTATCTCAGGCCGGGCGAAATCGCCGAACTGCTCGAACATGTTCGCACGCATGCCCGGCATCCCTGGATCTATCCGCTGGCCTGCATGGCCGCACATACCGGGGCACGCCGTTCGGAACTGACCCGGATCGCCATCGCCGATGTCGATTTCCAGGGCAAATGCGTCACCATCCACGAAAAGAAACGGGTCAAAGGCAAGCGGTCAACCCGCCTCGCACCGCTGACGCCGGTCGTGCTCGATGCACTCGGCGAATGGCTGAAAATCCATCCCCGCGGGCAAGCCCTGTTCTGCCACCTGGAAGAAGTCGCACGCAGCAAAAAAAGAAGCCCGACGACCGGTCATCGCCCGGCAGGCGAACGACCGACATCGGAGCTGGAAAGGCTGAAGGCGGTTCGCCGCCGTGTGGCCCGGCAACCCGAACCGCTCACGGTCTGGGAATGCCATGATCATTTCAAGCGGACCCTCGAAGGATCGAAATGGTCCGTCGTCAAAGGGTTGCATACGCTTCGGCACTCGGTCGCCAGCGCGCTGGCCGCCGCCGGTGTCGACCAGCGGATCATCGACGATATGCTCGGTCACGTCTCCGAAGACATGAAACGGCGTTATCGTCACCTCACGCCGGAGCTGAAAACGCAGGCGGTCGCCAAAGTTTTCGGGCATATCGTCGAACCCTGAGATGCCGCCCGTCATCGCCGGATCGGTAGCGGCAGGAGTCCATCCCGCCGATACCGTTCCAGTTCACGATGGCTGACGACCCATTCCGAATAGGCCCCACGGCCGGATTGCCGTTTCGCGGCATGGATCCGGCCCAGGCGGCACCATTCCCGGCAGGTGAACTCCGATTTGCCGACCTGCCGGGCGAATTCTTCGATCGTATACCATTCCCGGACGATTTCCCGTTCGTAGAGCTTCTGAAGCAGCGATTCGACCCGCTCCAGGCGGATCGAAAGGTCATCGATACTCATGTTGCACCTCATGACATGGTTAGGAAAGACTGGTCCGGATACGAAGCCGCTCCCGGTCACCGTGCGAAACGGCAGGCCGGGAGCGGGCAGGGAGGGTTTACACCGGGACATTCCTGTTCCGCCTCCGGGCCATCCAGGCAGTGACCTGCCGGATCATCAGCATGAGGAGGAAACCGGACGTCGATGCCAAGGCGAGCGTGGCGACGGTCGCAATCGACTCGCCGAGGGATTCAGCGGTGGCTTCCGCGACCGGGGCGAGCACGGCCTGCGTGAATTCGCCTGCGGCCTGGGCGGAATTGTCCAGTGCCGCGATCGTGATGTCTTTCGAGCCGTCGATGAACGGTTCTGGATCGGCCAGGAAAGCCGTCAGCGTCGTTGCGACCGCCAGACTGCCCTTGTGTTCCCAGATGAAATTCATCGCCCGGTCACCGCCGCGGCCGATCAGGGCCAGGATCGCTTCAGTCTGGCCCATCCGGTCCAGATCGCCGCTGGAATGCATCAGGGCCAGCCTGCGGGCACTTCGCGGCTCCAAAGCCTGGACGGCTTCGGCCGCAGATTTGCCGAGTTTGGCGATCACCGGTTCGGCGACGCCTGGGTGTTTGATCAGAGCTTCGGCGACCTCATCGCCGTGCCGGGCGACCAGCTTCAGTGCTTCCGGGCGGCTCGCCAGCGAGATCGCCCGGTCGCCGTGCTGGCTGAGCATTCGGAGGGCATGGGGGGCATGTTCGCCCGCATCGTCCAGGATCGAGAAGACCCCAGTACCGATTTTCTTGGTCACTTCGTTGAGTTGGGTGCCGTGAGACGCGGCGAGGGGGGCCAGCCGTTCCGCCAAATCATCGGAAATCCCCGCCGCCTTCGCGGCGGATTTCCGCATCAGCAGCTCCGCGATGTCATCGGCGTTTTTCGTCACGCCTGACGTCGATTTGCGTAGCAGCGATTCGCCCAGTTCCCGGGCGATCCGCAAGCGTCCGGCCTGTCCCCGCGTATCCTGTGGATACGCGAGGAACAGGACGAAAAGGCAGATGTATGCGAGTCGCTTCATCGATTCATACCCTCCCAGCGAATGATCGCCGCGTTGAGTTGACCCAGCAGTTGCTCCACCGGCGTCGTGTTCTTCGATCCCGGCCCGACATAAGACGGCTTCAGCCCATCCGGGCCGAACCGGTTGCGGTACGCTTCTTCGCAGATGCGGATGTACACCCGCATCGCCCAGTTCGAAAAATCGTTGCGAAGGCCGATATTCGCGTTGTCCGATAAGGCCTTGACCAGCCGTGCCGCCGCCTGGCGGACCGCAGGATCACGATGCGTGAACTCGAGCGAGGTGGCCAAATGGAATTCCGCGACTCCATGGAGTCCTTCGAACAAGGCGTTGTTGAGGTTCCTGATGGACGTGGCATATTCGTTCGCCAGGTTGCCTTCCGGCTTATGGCCCGCTGAACGGATCAATCGGGCCGTGGCTTCATCGATTGCGAGTCCCGTTCCAATGGTCACTGCGAACCGTTCGCCCTGCCCGGCATCGTTGCGGGTGACTTGATCGCCGACCATGTCGCCGACCAGGATAGAAAAGACCTGCGATCCGACATCGATCAGAAGATCACCACCGGTGATCGATTTCGCCCGGTTTGCGAGTCGAAGCGATTCCTGATCGAACACCAAGTCCAACGGGTTCGAGTATCGGATCGACCCATTGAAGTTCTCGATATCCAACCCCAATTCGAGAATCGCCTCTGATTCAGCTGCATGGACCTTTGCCGTGAATCGATTCACGGCCTGGCTGAGCTTGGAATTGAAAGTCGAGGGCCGGAACCGCTCTTCGAGCAGATCCCGGATTTTGCGTTCGAAATGGTCGGTCACCCCCGAATTGACATCGAAGATCTTGTCACCGAAGAGGCCGTTGATCATTCGGCCGAATTCATTACCGGCCTCATTGACCACGTCCAAAGCGATCCCGAATTTGCCATGGAAGGTGAGGGCTTCTGATGCGAACCCTTCCGTCCCGGCGAGGGCTTCTGCCAACAATTCATTGCCGAGCCTGGCGATTTCGTCCGAAATCGCCTTGTCGGTCTTCGCCCTGAGCTTCGCCAGGGCGGCGTGGATTTGATCCAGTGCCGCGATACGATCCTGCTGGACCGGCGGACCATCATCCGCGTGAAGTTTCGGACAGAAGAGGGCGAGCATGCCGAGAAGTGTCGCCAAAACCAGCTGTCGCATCGAAATTTGATCTCGAATCGGATTCATGAGTTGAACTCCTGTCGCTGAATGTCATTGATGCGAAAATCGAGCAGGGACAACGGGGTGGCCTTCCCTGGCCCTGAAGCGATCCGTCGCTGCGATCAACGGCCGAGGCCGTCGCGGTCGTCGGCGACCTCAGCTTGCCGCTGATCGGAGGCTTTCATGACCTCATCGAAAGCGGTTTCATTCGATTCCCGATCGAAAACGCCCCGATCTTTGGCCAGTTGGCTCGCGAGCGGGTGGAAAACCGTTCCCATCGCGTTGGTTTGTAACGAATCCGGGAAGGCCTTCGTGGCACTCGCGATCTCTTCAATCCCCTGGTAAGCGGCGGCTTTGATCGTGCCGTCCCGCATCACAGGCTCGAAGAAGTTCAGGACCTTCGTGGCGATCGCTTCACGCAGTTCGCCGAGCTTCGAGAGCGTCTCTTTCATCGCAATTCCTCCATCGAAACCACCTCACCAACCACCTTGCCGGCCTTTCCGGTAAGGTTGTCTCCGCGTTGTCCTTCGGGACCGCGAGCCTGGCATGCTGCCCTGCTGCGGGAAGGACTCGAACATGTTCTGGCGGGGCACACCCCTCTCTTGCTCGACCGCGTAAGGCTCGAAAGCCGTCATCGAGCCGCCGGGAGCTATGCCGTTGAGGGACGTGAAGCGGTATGCACCCTGGCACATGGCCAGGCTGACCCCGCAAACGGCGATCGCACGCATCAGGTCCGTGAGACCCAGACGTTCAGGCCGCCCGATCCGCCCTGGGCGGAATTCCCGGTCTCGGAAGTAAAAGACCCGCTTTGCCCGGATCGGCGGCATCGACCGGTGCAGCACGATCGCTTCGTCTTCGGGCATCCGGATGATTTCTTCTGCCTTGATCAGTCGCCTGGCGTTTTCGCTCGACGATCCGCCGCTATTGATCGAATCCGACCCCGGCTGCACCGGGCCGCCGACACCCCCCTGGGCACTGAACGTCCGCGACCAGCCCCAGTTGCGTGAAAAGGTCCGGATCGTCGCATCACCGATCCGCTTGCTGACCGCTTCTTCGGCGGTTTCGATGTCATTGATCCCGAAGAAGATCTGGGTGTCCATCGAATCGGTGAGATGGCTGTCTTCGCCGAAACTCGCCTTGATCTGGGCAAGGCTCTGAAAAATGAGGATGAGCCTGATGCCGTAACCACGAAGCAGGTTGACTGCATTTTCGAGAATCTGGATCCGGCCGATGAAGCCAGATTCCTCGATCAGGAAAACGAGCGGATTGGATTCGTCGGGACCACGGCGGGTCGCAGCCCGGATCAGGCTGGAGAGCACCATACGAAGGTAGCCCGCCTGTGTCCGCAGCTGATGCTCAGGCAGGATCACATAAAGCGTCGTTCGGCCATTGCGTAAGCCTTCGAAATCGAACGTCGTTTTCGCCGTCGCTGCGATCATCTGGGGCGATGCGAGATAGGCCAGTGACCGATTCACGGTCGTCATTACCGAGTTCAACTCTTTGTCCCGGTAATGCGACGCACCCAGAGCCGTCCTGGCCAGCATCCCGCTGCAATAGTGCGAATTCGCCAAATGTTCCAGCAACTTCTGGAATCGCTCCTGCGATGCCAGGATGTCACAGACGGCCTGAAGGTTCCGCTCGTGCGGTTGGGCGTAGTGGGCGACGAAGCCGATCGCCAATTTGAGCACCAGGCGGGCACTTTCCACCCAGTGCACGTCGGTGGTCCGCTCATCATCCCTGATCAATGCATCTGCGAGGTCGGCACAGCGTTCGAGCGTGTCGTCGGTGTCCGGCTCGATGAGGTCCATGGGATTGATGGAATCAGCGTTCGCACCGCTCAGCCTTGCCGGATCGAGCCGGATGATCCTGTGCCCGAACCGCTCCGCCCGGATCCGGGCCGAATGCTCGAAAATCTCGCCCTTGGGATCGAAAATCACCATCGACCCGCGATAGGACATCGCGTTGGGAATCGAGAAGGAAACGCCTTTTCCGCGGCCCGGTGGGGCGACGACCAGCACATGAGTGAAATGCCGCAGTCGGATCAGTGTCGAGGAGACCCCCGTGGCCATGCGGCAGGCCCAGGCGGATCGGGAAAGGGGAGACTGGAGAAGTACGCGGAGACCGCCGGACCAGGAAAACCGCCATGAGCGGGGAAAACGGCCCAGAACCAGGCCGGAATCGCCACCGAGCATCCCGGCATGTGCGAGGTCCCGCTCATCGGCCCAACGGGCGGTGCCGAACGCACCGGAAGTGATCGCACCTCGGCGAGCCGCCAGCATCAGTGCGGCGACAAGGATTCCGACGCCTGGATAGATCCAAGCCACCATCGCGACCGCCGCGAACATCATCAGGAACGCCGCCAGAAGCATGCCCCGGGTCGCGACGGCGGCCAGTGACATGGCCAGGCCGCATAAACGGCTGAGCACGCGAAATGGCCAGGTATGCATCAGGCGGAATCGACCAGAAATCAGCATGTGACAGCTCCTGCGGTATTGGGCATCCTGTGGGTGGATACGGCGATGGAGATCCCGGCCCCTGCTTCGATGCGAAGCAGGGGCGGGGCGTGCGTTATCCGGTCCGGAACGCCTTCGGCAGTTCACCGACCGGTTTGCCGTCCCGCATGAGGGATCTGACCTGCTTGCGAAGCTCGTCGATCGATTCGGCTAAAAGCTCCCAGTCGAACCCCTCGGTTGCGGTGAAAGTGATGCCGACGCCTTTATGGGTGCGGCAAGAAATTCGCGAGCCGTTCTGCGGACGGGCCTTGCGGCCGATCCGCTCCCGGACTGCTTCGGCAACCGCGTCACGAGTCATGCGACCTGCGGCAACGGCATGGGCCAAAACCAGCATCGAATCTTCATCCCGCAGGCGTGACAGTTCGTAAGCAGCCGAGTCCGGAATCTGCCCGTTTTCGACCATCGCCTGGATCTCAGACGGCAAGTTCAGCAAGGCCATCGCCCGAGAAATCGTCGCCGGGCTGATGGCGTATCGATCGGCGATGTCCTGGTTGGACAGCTTCGAAACCGCTTTCAGCCGCTCAATTCCACGAGCCAGATCGATCGCCTTCAGATTCGCCCGCATGACGTTTTCGGCGAGCTGATCGGCCAAAATGTCGGCGGCGGAGGCGTTGGTTGCGTCGACAATGCAGGGAACCGTCTGCAACCCGGCCCGTTTCGCCGCGAGAAAGCGGGTTTCGCCGGTGACGATGATGAACAGATCGCGAAGCGGCTCCGGATCAGGGCGAACGCGGATCGGCTGTAAAATCCCCCTTTTCCTGACAGAATCGGTGAGTTCCTCGAGGAAGGCCGCATCGAACGTGCGACGAGGCTGATCAGGGTCCGGCACGATCCGGGCGATTTCGATCTCAACATGCGTGAATGATGACATGTTCATTTCCTTGTATACGGGACAAGCTGGATGTACCTTCGAATTCCCGGAGGCGTAGGCGTACGATCTCCGGGCCGAATCACGATTCGGGAGGGTTTGTCAGTGTGCCTGAAGATCAGGCTTTCGAAAGAGGTTGGCTGGGTACGGACGCGAGGAGGCGTCGTACGATCAGAGCGGATCCGAAGTCAGTGGAAATGCGATCAGATACCCCGGCGGGGTTTCCTGTGATGCTTCGCCGAAAATTCGTGTTTCAACACCGAGAGTGCCGAATCTTCAGGATTCGAAACGGAATTGATTTCCGAAATGAAATTCGAGAGGTTTTGCGTCACACTTCGCACCGAATCGCCCTCCCGTAGGCTCATGGACATCGCCATCTCGTTGAAGGTGAAGGCAACATTCCTCGGACGCGGCCTTTGATGACCTGCCGAAATGTCGTGGATGAAAGCCTTCACCTTCCGCATGGTTGGCTTCCGGCCGGAAATCGGGGTTCGTGCGAATTCGACAGCCTGTTCGACTCCAGGGCGATATGTCATCCCGCAGATAAGCCGCACAATCGATGGGCTGAGGCCTTCCAAACGCGGCTTCAGAAGCGGCGGGCAACGGCCGACCGAGCGATATCCCGTGATCGTCGAAGCGGTCCGGTCGAGTTCGATGCCGACTTCCGACCAGGTTCGCAGGCCGCTGCTTGTTTTGAACTGGATCAGCAGCTCCGCAATATATACTTCGCACCCCAACCAATGACACATTCCCGCGTCGCTACGTTTTCGGTATGATTTGACTTCGTTCGCTTCGATTCCGCAACTTGATCGTCGCC
>CAZSQA010000069.1:0-18589 GCA_964608915.1 uncultured Isosphaeraceae bacterium | reverse complement strand
GTGGTCACGACTGTAGCAGATCGACCGAATTCAGCAAAACGCAACTGTAGTATTAAATTCAGGTCCTAGTGGGAGTTAATCCCGTGGAGGTTCGAGTCCTCTCTTCGGTACTATGCAAGCCAAGGGGTTACGTCGAGAGGCGTAACCCCTTTCGCTTTGACTGACTTCTTATGTGCTTGTTTGGCAGGTGATTAGCGGCATTTTCGTTGTCATTTCTGTTGGCCTGGCCATGGGGGCCGTCAGGTTTGATACGCATCGTACGGCAGAAACTCGCAGTTTTTTGCGATCGTCATTGTTCCGTCGGTCCGCGCATTCGATTACGATATCCGGAGCGAGCGAAAGGCTATCGCTGGAGACGACGCTTCACGGAACGGCCAGGTATCTCCAGGTTCCGTGCGATTCTCTTTGGTGGCTGATGATTACCTGATGCATGGCCAAACTTGGTTCGAAGAAGGAATTGCGCATCATGATCGATACGAGCTCCGGCGATTCGTCATTTCCCGAACCGCCACGCCGTACGGTTGACTTCATTGACGCCGTGCGGGCACGCGTGGGGGAAGTCGTCGTCGGCCAGGACGAAGTCGTCGAACGGCTTCTGATCGCCCTCTTCACGGGTGGCCACCTGCTGCTTCAGGGCGTTCCGGGCCTTGCGAAGACGCTTCTCGTCTCGGTGCTTTCCAAGTCGATCGATCTCGCCTTCAACAGAGTTCAGTTCACGGTCGACCTGCTTCCTTCCGACATCCTGGGCAGCGAGATTCTCGATCCACGCACGAACGTTTTTCATACGCGGAAAGGGCCGATTTTCACCAATCTGCTGCTTGCTGACGAAATCAACCGGGCTGCACCGAAGGTCCAATCCGCACTACTGGAAGCCATGCAGGAACGCCGGGTGACGATCGGAACAGAGACGTTCGATCTGCCAGCGCCGTTTCTGGTGATCGCCACTCAGAATCCGGTAGAGCAAGCAGGTACGTTCGAACTGCCCGAAGCCCAGCTGGACCGGTTCATGCTGTGTCATCGCCTCAGCTATCCGACGCCTGACGAAGAACGGGAAGTGCTACGGCGCAATACACGTCTGGGCGTACGGCGTCAGGACCGTGGCGCCGTGGCACGAACCGAGTTCGACGTGCTTTCCCATGAGCCGGTCGGTTCGATCGACGACCTCGTCTCAGCGATGGAAGCTGTTCATGAAGTTTACGTCAGTGAGACGTTCACGGATCACGTCATCGAACTCGTCAATCGCACGAGGTCTCATCCGGCGCTTGAGCTGGGATGCAGTCCCCGTGCCGGCATAGCCCTCGTGAAAGCCTCTCGTGCACGTGCCCTGATTCATGGGCGGAATTACGTCACGCCCGAGGATCTTTATCGAGTCGCTGAAGATGTGATTCTGCACAGGGTTCGGCTCAATTACGAAGCACTCGCTGATGGCATGACCGGCTTGAAGGTGCTGCGTGAATTGCTTGGCCCTCATGGCGAAACGCTCCGTCAAAACTCCAGAAACGGAGCCGTCGCTCATGGAAGGGTTTCTTGAATCGCCGGAGGTTCTGGACTCGCGGCAGTTTCAGATCGCCGTCAAACGGCTCGCCGATAGTCTGGCCTTCGGCACGGACCGGTCTCCCTACATCGGTTCGGGCCTGGAGTATCATCAATCCCGGCCTTATCAATTCGGCGATTCGATCAAGTCGATCGACTGGCGGGTGACGGCCCGCACGGGCAAGCTGCATGTGAAAGAATACGAAGCGATCAAGCGGCTGCCTGTCTGGATTCTGGTCGATACTTCGGCAAGCATGACGATCGCCTCGACACGCAGATCGAAGTATGAGGTGGCGGTGTTCATCGCGGGCGGGGTGGCCCTGGCATCGCTCGAGGCGATCCGGCCGGTCGGGTTCATGGGCGTCGGCAGTCGCGGGCTGCTGCGACCGGAAAGCCTCTCCAAGGACCAGGTGCATGGCTGGCTCCATGGGTTGAGGCGATATCGATTCGACGAACCGACTTACGTCGGCCAGCGAGTCGGTGAGCTGGCGGCACGCTTGCCGCAACGGAGCCAGATGATCGTCATAAGCGACCTGCACGACCCGGCCGCCCTGCCAGCCTTGAAGCTCGCGGCTCAGGCTCACGATTGCTCGGTGATCCATTTGATGGATCCGGCGGAATCGGGTCTACAGGGGACGGGCTTCGTACGTGGCCGGGAAGCGGAAACCGGTCGAAACGTGATTGCAGCCGGCCGTGCCGAGTGGGCGGACGCGGCCGGACTGCGCGAATCGCTCAAGAAAAGCCGGATCGACTGTCTCACGATCGACGTCTCCCGGCCCTACGCCGCTCGCTTGAGACAATTCTTCGCAGGTCGAAACATGCTCGGCAGAGGAGCCAGATGATGTCGATTTGTCGAAATGCCCGATTTCTCAGCGTTCCGATTCTCGCCCTGTTCTGTATTTTCGGCGTGAAAATCTCCGCTCAGAATATCGCGGCCAAAGTTTCGCAGGAGCCGTCAAAAGCCAGCGCCCCCGTGGGCATGGTCGGCAAGATCGAACAGATCGTGATACCAGGGGGAGAGCTGGAGGCGATTCCGACCGACGATCCCTTGGCGAAGATGATCGTTCGGGTGGCCGAGAGCTATCGCCATGGCGATGCGTTTCGATATGACCTCGAATTCACGGGCTTCGAACCAGGCCGGTACGATCTGGCCAAATACCTGCAGAGGAAGAGCCATGAAGCTTCGCCGCCGAAGCTGCCGCCGATCGATGTCGAGATTCTGAGCGTTCTCCAACCCGGCAAGATCGAACCCTCCCGGCCAGAGCCGCCCAGGATTCGAAGCTGGTGGACATACTGGACAAAACTGAACATTTTCGTCGGGCTCTGGATCGCGGGGCTGGCCGGGTTCTTCCACTGGTCCCATCGTATGCGGATAACCGAAACGGCGGCACCTGAAAATACACCACCGCTGACGGTGTCCCAGCGTCTGAAACCTCTGGTGCAGGCCGCTTGCGACGGGACCATCGAACCGCACGGGCGTGCCGAGCTGGAATCGCTGCTGATCGCATACTGGACGGCCCGATCGGACGCCTATGCCGAAATCTCGCCAGGGCTGATTCTCTCGAAACTGAAGCAGGACGCTGAAGCAGGACCGCTATTGGCCAGGCTCGAACAATGGCTGCATATGCCTCCGGGTCAGGGACGCGCCTCGGACGCCGAGATTTCGGAACTGCTGAAACCCTACGAGTCCGTTCCGGATTTCGAAATCCTCGGGAATGGCGTCGAACATGGAGCACGCTGAAAAATGCTGGAAATGCTTCCGTTCTCGTTCTCGCATCCTTTCGTCCTGGTCACACTGGCCGTTCCTTTTCTGCTCGCCTATGGGCAGAGCCGGTGGGCGAACCACCGCGTAGCGCTGCCTGCCGACGCGACGCGGATACCCCATCGACGTTGGCTTGGCCGGACGCTCGCTTTCGCTGAAGCACTGCCGGCGCTGATTCTGGCGCTGGTGATCGTCCTCTTGGCCGGTCCACAGAGACTGTCGGTGCCTGAAACCCGCCGTGCCATGACCAACATCGAATTATGCGTGGACGTCTCCGCAAGCATGCTCGCCCCCTTCGGCGCGGGCACACGTTACGACGGTTCGATGAAGGCGATCGAGGCATTTCTGGACAAACGTCAGGGCGATGCCGTCGGCCTGACGTTTTTCGGCAATAACGTGCTTCACTGGGTACCGCTCACCAACGATATCGATGCCATCCGTTACGCGGCGCCTTTTATGGCACCTGACAAGGCTCCGCCCTGGATGGGCGGGACCGAGATCGGCAAGGCTCTGCTGGCCTGTCGCGACCTGCTCCTCACGCGGGAAGAAGGCGATCGCCTGATCGTGCTGATCTCGGACGGTGCCAGCGCGGATTTGCACAGCGGCCGGGACGAAGAGATCGCCCGCCTGCTCAAACGTGACGAGATCGCCGTCTATGCCATTCACATCGATGGCGGCGACATTCCTGAAGAGATCGTCAACATCACGCATTACTCGGGCGGCGAAGCGTTTCAGCCTGGCGATCCGGAAGCTCTGAAATCGATGTTCGACCGGATCGACGCCATGAACCGTGCTCGATTCGTGAGGACATCGGCGCAAGTGCTCGACCATTTCGAACCGTGGTGCGTCGCAGGCCTTGTCGTCATCGGCATTTCGGCCATCTCGGCTCTCGGTTTGAGGTACACGCCATGGTGAACGCGGCGATTACGGCTCTGGCCGTCACTCTCTGGTTCCTGCTTGCGGAGTGGCTTCACCACCGGCGCATCAGGCGTCTGGGCAGGCTTGCATTCGGTCCGGCCGAATCTCCTCGCCGGTGGGTCGCTTTCGTGCCTTTTTTACGTGCCGCCGCCTTCGGATCGCTCGCCGGAGCGCTGGCTTTATTGATCGAACTGCCGCCTAAGGTGCATGAATCGGCGGTCGTTCCGGATCGAGAGAAGAAGCACATCGTCGTCGTCCTGGACGTTTCGCCGAGCATGACTCTCGAGGACGCTGGCCCGGAGCATAAGCTCAGCCGTCGCAATCGCGCCAGGGGGCTGATGGAATCGTTCTTTCAGCGGGTGCCGATGGAACGCTATCTCACCAGCGTCATTGCCTGTTACAACGGTGCGAAACCAGTCGTGATCGAGACGAAAGACATCGAAGTCGTTCGTAACATTCTGAACGACCTGCCACTCAATTTCGCATTCACGCCTGGCAAGACCGACCTCTTCGCAGGCCTGAAGGAAGCCTTCGCCGTGGCAGCGCCGTTCCAGCCGAAAAGCACGCTGGTAATTCTCGTCACCGATGGCGACACGATTCCGCCCAAAGGCATGCCGAGGCGGCCCGCATCCGTTTCCGACGTGCTTCTGGTCGGCGTGGGCGACACGAAATCGGGCAAATTCATCGACGGCCGTGCCTCGCGGCAGGACAGCTCGACACTCCGCCAGATGGCCGTGCGATTGAACGGGAATTATCATGACGGTAATGAAAAGCACCTGCCGACGGATCTCATCAAATCGGTGACAGGCCGCGCCGAACCTGGCGCTTTCGAACGACTCGGGGCCCGCGAATACGCCCTGATGACATCAGGCTTATCCGCTTCGATACTGGCTTTCCTCCCCGTTCTGTTGCATTGTCTGGGAACGAGCTGGCGGCCCGGGGTGCAAGTGCGCCCCGTCCGCTGACGATGATCGGGTTTTCACCCGGAACGAATTCCGTTCATGGGTTTCGACCCATGAGTTTCATCAATCGGTCCGCCAGTGCTGCTGTGCCATACCCGGATCCAGAGACAAGCATCCGACTGACATGCTTACGCCGGCATAGATCCAGCGTCCGAACGCAAACTGGCTGCCCGTCGCTAATGATTCGCGGAGAGAGGGCTAGCACCCTGGGGAGGCCTCGCGGGTGTTCGAAGCGATCTTTCCGGAAAAATAGGACTTTGCATGTTGCCGTTGCTCACTGGACAGGGTAAGAGTAGAGTGATAGCAGTAACGTGCGGATAATTCGGGTAAGCGCTGGTTCGATTCGACCTGAGGGCCTTGTGAGGGAGTCATTCACATGCGATCGTTCCTGATGGTGATCTGGCTGACGTTGCCCGTTCTCGCGGGTGCATATCATTTCGGCCCGGGCCAGCAAGGCTTGAAGATGGACAGGGCCGCGGATTCGCTGGCCACGGCTCAGTCGGCGATGGCGGCCGAAGACTGGTCGCGGGCGCTTGCCGCATACGATGCCGCGCTGGCGGTCGTCGATTCTCAGGAAAACCCGCGTCTTGCCCAGTCGATTCGTCTGGGGAAGGCTCAGGCCCAGATGTTTTCCGGCCAGCTTCCCGAAGCGGCCGCCGATCTGGAAACCCTTGTGACCGACCTGGAGGGCGACGCGAAGGCCGAAGCTGGAACGCGTTCCGAAGCGCTGTCGTCACTGGCCAGCGCCAAATTTTATATGACGTGGCTGAAACGTCTGGAAGGCCTGGGCGAAGCGGATTGGAAACCAGACGTGGAAAATGCCCGGCAGAGTTATCGCCGCCTGGCCGAAGCCGCCGAAGAGACCGGCGATTCCGTTGCAGCTCAGACTTATCGCGAGAACCTGGAAGGCACGATTCGCCTGGCCAGGATGGACGTTTCCGAATTGCAGGGCATTCCGATTCCGAAGCAGTGCCAGGGTTGCAAATCCGGTCAGTGCAAGAACCCCGGCAAGAAGCCAAATCCGAATGCGAAAAAGGACGGTCGTGGGGCAGGGCTCGGACCAGCGCCTGACGGCAGCGGGTCTTGACCATTCGCCGAACCACTTCGAACAAGGCTCGCCAGATTCGAACGATATCCGTCAGGACCGCTTTCGAAATGTCCTGACGGATACTGGCGGGTCTTTTTCGTTGTGTGGGCCATTTGAGATTTCACTTCGAAGTCGGCATCAGGATGAGCGAACGATGAATCGTACGAATCAGCGATGGCTTTCTTTCGTTTTCGTAACCTTATCGATCCTCGGGTCGAGCGAATGGTCGAGTCTCGCGTGGGGTCAGGTGCAGGCGGTTCAAGCAATACGCATCACACCTGCAAACTCCACGACGACTGTCACGACTTCCGTAAAATCGGATGAAAAGAAAGACTCTGACGGCAAGAAACCTACCGATTCAGGCAAGGCCGGCACGCAGGAAAAATCCGACGGCGACAAGAAATCGGAAAAGGAAGAAAAGAAAAAGGCGGATCCGGCCGCCGAACGATTGGCGAAGATCGAGAAACTGACGTTCGACCGCAAACCCTCCTCAATCCTGAAAGCCTGGGCGGAAAGCTCAGGCGTGGTGCTGGCGAAGCCGAAGGGAAACGCGAACGAAACCGAGCCTGGCAATAGCAACCTGCCGCCGGAATTGCGCGCACGCCTCGAAGAGAACGCAACGGTCGTACTGGAAGGTAACGAAGCCAAAATCGCGGTGGCCGATCAAGCGAAATCGGGCGACAAGAAATCGGATAGCGAAAAAGCCGATGCCGCGAAGGACGAAGCCTTCGATAAGGATTTGAAGAATCTAGCGAAGAATGTGACACTCGGACGCTGGAAGGACGTAGCTCAGCAGCTTTCGAAAATGCCCCCGAAAGAAGGGGTGGCTGCATGGCGTGCGATCGTCAAATCGCTGGGCGACGGGCAGTCTCTTACGACAGGCGTGATCGCTCTGGCGAAAAGCGGTAGCTCTTCGACGATTCCGACGGACACCAGTTCTTCGCAGTCTTCGATGATGATGCAACGGCTGGCGATGATCAACAACTTGAACATGGGCTTCAATTTGAACGATCCGGAGGTGATGGCCCTGATGCAGGGCCGGGGTTCCAGCGAGCAGCACCTGATGTCCGTCAGCGATTTTTCGGCTCTGGCGAACGCCGCCACGGGTCCGGTCGAGGAAGCGGACAGGGAACCGCTGGCGAAGCTGGTCGTTCTGGTGCGGCGCCAGACCGATGCGACCGAAGAACTCGTCAAGCAGATGCGAGACCTTGTCGAGAGGAAGGAACCGAAGCCGGTTTTGTCCAGGCGCGATGCGGCCGTCATTCTGTGCGCCGCGAATCTTGCGGCTGAGGCCGAACCGTTCGTACTGTCGCCGGAAAGCAACGAGGCGAAAGGCGATCCGGTCGAGTTGAATCTCTCGGCCCGGCACGCTCTCGCGAAATACAACCGTCTGGGTACTCCTGAACTGGTCAATCAGGCGTGGGCTGCGCTTCAGGCTGTAATGGCGCTGGATGTCAAAACTCCGGAACAGAGCCAGGCACGTGACGAAGCCACGCGACAGGCGGTATCGCTTGTTCCGAAGATCGACAAAGCCCTTTCGAAAAAGTGGTTCGAGGAAACGTTCGCAGGCAGCCCCGATCGAGGCGTCGCCCTGCTGACGAATCTCGGCGAATCGGCCAGCTCCCAGTTGCGGACATCGATTCGTTCGAGCGAGCCTCGGCTTCAGAATATGCGAATGCTGAAAACGGCCGTCGACGCACTTCTCGTGGCTTCGCCCGAGCGTGCGGACCAGTGGCGTGAGAGCCTGACGACGCTCGCGGCCGCATGGCTGGCCGAGGCCCGGCTGACGAAAACGTTCGACCGATCGACGGCACCTCGAATTCAGCGTGACATTTACGGAAACGTTTATTACGCATCGGACGAGGAAACCCCGAACATCGCCGTCGGCAATCCGAACCTGCCGCAGGCGTTGCCGGCGCGGGAGATGGTCGAACTGGCTCCGCGTGGCGGCTGGCTCGAACGGGTCGACCGAGGCTTGCATCCGAACATCCACAAAGCCCTTGCCGAAATCTATCTGAAGATGGGCGGCGAAACCGACGCATTTCCGCATATCGAGGAAGTGGCCCGCAGTGAGCCGGAAATGGCACGCGAACTCGCGCAGGAATTCGTGAAAGTCTGGACGACGAACCACGACATGAACCAGGCGAAAAACCAGAGAAACCCTTATATCTTCATCTATGGTTTCGAGCAGAAGGCGGAGAGCATCCCGCTGACGCGTTCGAAACAGCAGCGCAACCTGGAGGAATTGAGCGGCTGGCTGGTAAGGCTCAAGAAACTGCCGATCCGCCCGATCGACGAAACGCTCATCGCAAAGGCGTTCACCACGTGCCACAGTACGGCGGAAGTCTATCGCACCGAAGCGATCACGTCCGTTTTCGGGCCGATGGAGAACCTCAAACCCGAGACGATCGCCCGCCTGGCACAGCAAATGCGATCGAACCTGGCCGGCCTGTGGCGCAGGCCCGCCGTGCAGGATCAGGCAAAAACCAAACGAAAAGAAAAGGACATTCGCGAGGAAGTCCTGCGAGGCTACGAAACCGCGCTGAAAGTCGTCGACGAAGCCCGATCGAAATATCCTCAGGAGTGGTCTTTGACAGCCGCACAGGCGGCCCTGATCCACGACCGCAACAATTTCGAGCAGGAGATTTCGCTTTCGCCGGATTATATGCCTGTCCGTCGCAAGGCGCTGGCGTTGTTCGCCGAAGCAGCCGCTCAGTATGTCAAGGTCGCGGGCAATCTTCCCGCGGACAGGCAGACGAACGACGTCTTCGACCAGTGGTTCTATGCGGGGCTGGGGGCGTGCGAGCCGGGGCAGATCACGGAAACCACGGTACCCGAACCGAAGCAGCCGGCATTGATCCGGGAGGCGATGAAAAGCCTGCCGGGAGCTGCAGCCGAATCGCACAAAAACCGGTTCGCCAATCAACTTTTCACGCGAATGAGTGCCCTGGCTCCGGCTGTCAAGTTCCGTTATCTGAAGGCCGGTTTCGAAATCGTGGGCGATGCTCCGCAGGCTTACGAAGCCCGCAAGGTCTACGACTACTACAAAGATCTCAATCGGGAAATCCAGCTGGAAGCGGCCGTTGACGGTCCGACGGCCGTCGACCCTGATCAACCCTTCGGCGTCTACGTCAACATCCGGCACACGCGTGAGATCGAACGTGAATCGGGCGGTTTCGCACGGTATCTGCAGAATCAGAACCAGGGCAGCTATTTCTATTACAACTACGGACGGCCTCTGGAAAACTACAGGGACAAATTCCAGGAGGCTGCGACACGGGCACTTCAGGAACATTTCGAAGTGCTGTCGGTGACGTTCGAGACCGAGAAAGTCACGAGCATGCCTCTGGCGGAGATGGGCTGGCGGGTCACGCCCTATGCATATCTTCTGCTGAAGCCGAAGAGTCCGAAAGTCGATCGAATTCCGCCGCTCAAGCTCGATCTCGATTTCATGGACACATCGGGCTATGTCATTTTGCCGGTCGAGTCGCCCCAGGTGGCCCTGAATTGCGATGCTTCGAACGAGACGCCCAGGCCGTACCGCGACCTGCAGATCACCCAGATTCTCGACGAACGCCAATCGGCCGAAGGCAAGCTGATCATCGAAATCAAGACGACCGGGCATGGTCTCATGCCGCCGGTCGGAGAGCTTGTGGATCTCGACGGTATCCCGTCATTCGTGGTCGAGAAGGTCGACGATCAGGGGCTTTCCGTTTCGCAATTCGACGAAGATTCGAGTGCGGCGGGAATCCTTTCGGAACGGACATCGCTGGTGACGCTCAAGGCCGCCGCGGGGCTGACGCAACTTCCCGGCCAGTTGCAATTCCCCAAGCCGCTGAGCGATTCCGCGAAATCCGTGTATCAGAAGTATGTGGATGCCGATCTGGCCGCCGCCGAAGCCGTCACACCGCTCACGGCCCGCTACGGAAAAGTAGATCGGACGAACCAGATCTACGCGATTCTGGCGGCGATCGCGGGGGTCGTCATCGCCGCGCTAGCCATTCCTCGGATCTGGAAATCCATGAGAAAGAAACCCGTCGCACCGGATTCGGTAACGCCCATCGAACCATTCGCCGTTCTGGGGCTTCTGCGCGGATTGCAAAACGAAAGCCGACTCACCCAGGCCATGCAGGACGAACTCGCCTCCACGATTCGGTCGGTGGAGGAACGTTATTTCGCGGCAAATTCGTCTGCCGAACAGCCGAAGCCTGAACTTGCCGAACTCGTCGTGCGCTGGTCTTCGCTGGCCAGCCGCTGATTCGTCGATTCCGCCGAAAAGGCTTTCTCCGGTTCCGCGACAGACGTCAATGCGGTACGCTGAGATCGATCGAACATCATCGGCACCAGGACATGCGCCGGGCGAAATCGGCCTGAAAGTCGTTCCGCCATCGGCTGACGGTCGTGCGAGGGTCCTGACCTTCCTTCAGAGGCAAATCCCGGTACCAGCCTTCCGGTCGTTTTTCGAACTGACCGCCCCACCCGGGGCGTGACGGATCGTCCGGGTCGTTTCCTCCAGGTTTCAGGAAATAAAACCACGATGGTGTGTCCCCCTCTTTCAGGCAGCCATGCGGGTTCGGGGCGTTCGCTGTGCGAGCCGGGTAAAGAGCACCCAGCGGGCCGGTCGATCGCACGTTCGCTTCGATCCATTCGCGGCTCGTGTTCGAAACGTCGCCGGTCAGATACATCCCGCGAAAGGTCGCTTCCCGTCCGTCACGGCCACGCGGGGCTTTCGAAAGGATGTAGAACATGCCGGGGAATTCCGTGCGCATCCAGTCGGCGATCCCGTCCTGGTCAGCGATGTCGTAGACACGGAACTTGTTTACGAAAGCAGCAAGGCCTTCTTTGCCGCGATCGTTCCTGACACGCCACAGAGCCTGGGCCAGGTCCGTCTGTCCGCCCCAGATCGAGATATTGAGCCTGTCTTCAGGCGATCCGGCGTCGATACGTTCGATCAACAACCGTGATGCTTCGGTGTCGTGCCCTTCGCCGATGTGGGCCTTTTCCCGAAACCGGTTGCCGGCCCTGACCACGTTTTTCAGGCTTTCTCCCGTGGGCCAGCCAGCGGCGTGTTTCGAAAGAGCAGGGCGGACGGACTCATAAGCATCGACGATTTCATGGATCAGCTCGGGTCTCGTGATCGACTTTTTGAGTTCGCCACGCGTTCCGGCAGCGGATGCGATCAGGGCTTCGATTCGGAACTCGTTCGAGTAGACCATGAGCCGCACGAGTGACTGACGGTCGTCGGGATCGCCGCCGATGTCGGTCAGGATCGCCAGCCGCGGGCGAATTTCGTTTTCGACGGAGCTCGCACCCTGGGGCACCAGGAAATTCGCCGCCAGGCAGGTCCAGATCCATAAGTTACCTATCGATCGAGTCGCTCTGGCCATTCGGGTTCGAACTCCCTGTGTGCGGGGCAATCCCGCCAGTCAATCCGCGAGAAACGGGTCGTCACTCGATTCTATCGTCATGACACCACGCAGAGTATTTTCTGAACATCCTCTTTGGTAGAGAAAATTCCATGTCCCGAAGACGATCACTTCTCTCATCATCGTTCGGCGCATCGACCGAATAAGAGAAGTCGCATGGCAAGGGGTCGAACCGGTGTCCTGATCCTGTTATCCTCTTGTCCTGCCCGGGCCAGCTTTCCACTCACGGTGCGCCGCCCGCCCGGACTGACGCCGTGCTGCACGGTGTTTCCGAATCGGCAAAAGACGAACTCGATCCCGCTGCACACCGGCTCGCCACCACGCTCCCCATTTCACCCGGACCGTCGAAACCTCCGTCATGAAAATCACCGCCGTCGAAACGCTCGTTTGTCACGCCCGAATGAGGAACTGGATCTTCGTCAAGGTGCTGACCGATCAGCCCGGGCTGTTTGGCTGGGGCGAAGCGACATTGGAATGGCACACGCGCGGCGTCATCGGCGCGATCGAGGATCTCTCGCAGCTTATCGTCGGCGAGGATCCGTCACGCGTCGAACATCTCTGGCAAATGATGTGGCGACAACACTTCTGGCATGGCAGCGGGATCGTTCGGTCCACGGCGATCGCCGGAATTGACCTGGCACTCTGGGATATCGTCGGAAAGTCGCTGGGTGTGCCGTGCCACAAGCTCTGGGGCGGGCCGGTGCGTGATTATGTCCGGCTTTATTGCCACCTCGGCGGCGGCGACATGAAGAGTTTTTACGAAACACCGGTGGATAACGCGAAGCGCTTCGGCGAACTAGCGCAACAAGCCGTATCCGAAGGCTTTACGGCATTCAAGTCGATGGCCGTGCCGCCGACGATGCCCGTCGAGGGTCTCCAGCCGGTCAAGGCCGCTGAAGCGTGTGTCGCCGCCATGCGCGAGGCGGTCGGTGATTCCGTGGACATTATGGTCGATTGTCATGCCCGGCCTTCGCCCGCGATGGGAATGCGCTTCGCACATGCGCTGGAGCCTTATGGGCTCTACTTTCTCGAAGAACCCTGCTGGCCCGAAAGCGTCGAGGGGCTGGCCGCGATCAACGCGGCGGTCTCCACGCCAATCGCCACCGGTGAACGTGTGACGCATCTGGCAGCTTTCCGAGAACTGTTCGCGGCACGCGGGTGCGAAATCTGTCAACTGGATATCACCCATTGCGGCGGCTTCACGGAAGCTCGCAGGGTCGCGGCCCTGGCTGAGGCTTATCGAATCGCCCTGGCCCCGCACAATCCGCAGGGGCCCGTCAGCACAGCGGCATCGATCGAATTCGGATTCTCTCAGCCGAGTTACGTGATCTGCGAATCGGTCCACAGCGACGTTCCCTGGCGTGGCGACGTCGTGTCGGAAGGGTATGTCATCGACGCGGCCACTCGCACCGTGCGGCCGGGGAACAAGCCAGGCCTGGGAGTGGAAGTGCACGAAGACGAAGTGCGTAAGCATCCGTTCCGGCAGGAGGAGCTGCAGCGGGTGTTCTACCGCGACGGCAGCGTCGGCGACTGGTGAAACCGCACGAGCCGAGCGACCGAACGTACGAATCGAAAAAGAGTCGTCAGAACTGGCTGGAGAATCGCAGATGCCGCGCAAGTTGACCGGAGTATTGCCGATCGTTCACACCCCGTTCGATGAGACGGACCGAATCGATGGCGAATCGCTCAAGCGTGAGATCGACTGGGCCTTCGGTGTCGGGGCCGACGGGATCGGCACCGGCATGGTTTCGGAAATACTCAGGCTCACGGTCGAAGAACGGCGTGAACTGACCGAGAAAATCGTCGAATACGCTGCAGGGCGTGGTTCGGTTTTCGCGGCGGTCGGCTCGGAAAGCGGCAAACAGGCCTTGTCGTACGCCCGTCATGCCGAATCGGCCGGTTGCGACGCCGTCATGGCGGCACCGCCTTTGACGACCCGGCTCTCGGTCCAGGCTCACATCGATTATTACCGGGAACTGGCCGACGGAGTTTCCATTCCCATCGTCGTGCAGGACGCCTCCGGCTACGTCGGTTCGGCGATCCCGTTCGAAGTGTATGACCGGCTGCTGGAACGTTACGGAGACGAGAAAATCCTGTTCAAGCCGGAAGCCTCACCCATCGGCCCCAATTTGTCCGAACTTCGTGACCGGTCCGGCGGCCGAGCGAAGATCTACGAAGGCTCGGGCGGCTTTCTACTTGTGGACAGCTTCCGCCGGGGCATCGCCGGCACGATGCCGGGCATGGACTTGCTGGACGGCATCGTGGCCTTATGGAAAGCGCTCGAAGCAGGCGACGAAGCCGCGGCCTATCGGATCTATTTCCCCATCTGCGCGCTGGTCGTTCTTCAGCTGCAGGCCGGGCTGGACGGATTTCTCGCGATCGAGAAGTACCTGCTCGTCAAGCGGGGCCTGTTTCGGTCCGAGCGCAGACGGGCTCCGTTCGGATGGTCTCTCGACTCCGAAACCGCCGCGGAGGTCGATCGATTGTTCGATCAGCTCCAGCACATCCTGAACCCGCGAGACTGAAACACGATTCGATGCCCGAGACCGACGATCGCACAGATGATTACATGAACGCACGTTACGCCGTACTGGCGTTTTTGTGCGTATCCGCGGCGATCGCGTACGTTCAGCGTGCGGCTCTGAGCGTGCCTGCGGCCGAAATCGCCGGTGATCTGGCATTCCCGGATCTCGCTCGAGACATGGGTTATGTGCAGTCCGCCTGGTATTTCGCCTATGCCCTGATGCAGATTCCCAGCGGCCGGCTCGCGGACCGGCTCGGCAGCCGCCATGCCCTTGCGATCTTCTCCGTTGCATGGAGCCTGGCCACGCTCGCGGCGGCGTTCGCGACCGGGTTCTGGTCGCTCGTCATTCTCTGGGGCATGATGGGGGCTTTTCAGGCCGGGGCGTTTCCGTGTGCGGCCAAAGCACTGGGGCAAATCTTTCCGGAATCTCAGCGGGCCCGGGCCACGGGGCTTCTGGCAAGCGGCATGATGATCGGGGGTGCTCTGGCCCCGGTGCTCACGGCGGGATTCATGGAATCGATCGTACCGTTTTCGGCCCGCATCGGGCTTGACCGCTGGCGGACGCTGCTCATGATCTACGCCGTTCCCGGCATCATCTGGACGGCCGCATTTCTTGTCCGGATCCCCGCGAACGCACTGCCCGCCGGCAACGATTCTTCGAAAAAAGGCAACGGCGTCCCCTGGTCTCGCCTTTTGTCAGACCGATCCGTCGCGCTTTTGTGCGGTCAGCAGTTCTTCCGAGCCGCTGGCATGGTGTTCTTCCTGACATGGTTCCCGACTTTCCTGCAGAAAACGCGTGGTGTCGATTTGCTCGCTTCCGGCAAGCTCACGACCGTCGCGGGCATCGGCGGGGTCCTGGGCAGCCTTTGTGGCGGCTATTTTTCCGACAGGCTGTATCGACGCACCGGCAATGCCCGCCTCAGCCGTCAGGGCATCGCCATCGCCGGAATGTCCGCATGTTCGGCCCTGATCGTGGCTTCGTACTTCGCGAGAGACGTCAACACCAGCATCGGGCTGATCTCGCTGGGGGCCTTTTGCGCATCGTTCGGCGGCGTCAGCGGATACACGGTAGCGATCAGCTATGGCGGCCGACACGTCGCGACGGTCTTCAGCACGATGAACATGTGCGGCAATTTCGGTGCTGCGCTTTTTCCGGTCACGGCGGGCCGTCTTGTCGCTTTCACGGGTAATTGGAACCTCATCCTTTTCCTTTTCGCGGGCATCATGGCCATCGACGCTGTGTGCTGGGCCATGCTCAATCCGAAGGGAACGTTTCTGGGAGACGAGACATGAACGTCGTCAGGACCGCACAGGCTCGCTGTCGAGCCGCCGCCGCACGTTGCGATATCACTCCGCCCGTGGGCATCTATCACAGGATGTGGGGCGCGGCATTGCACGACCGGGCCACCGGGGTGCATCGCCCGCTCGAGGCGACGATGCTCTGGATCGAGCCGCTCCAGTCAGGCAAACACGCCGCGGAAAACAGCAAATCTCCCGCGGAAGGAGCTTCGATCGTCGTATCGCTCGATCATTGCGTGCTCGATTCGGCCGAGATGGACAATATCCGCAGCGCCATCTCCAGGGCCGTGTCGGTTCCCCGCGATTCGGTGCTCGTCACGCTCACGCACACCCATGGCTCGGGCTGGATGTCGCGATCTCGCAGCCACCTTCCTGGCGGTGAATTGCTGGGGCCTTATCTGGAATCGCTCGCGGCGAAGCTTGCAGAACTTGCCACCGAAGCGCAATCGCGTGTGGAACCTGTCGCGGTGGTGTATCAGCAGGGCAGGTGTGACCTGGCGCGCCATCGCGATTTTTTTGACGAAGAACGTGGCCGGTTCGTCTGCGGATTCGATCCAGGCGGAGCGGCGGACGACACGCTTCTGCTCGCCTCATTCCTGAAAGCCGATGGCGAACGTCTGGCCACGGTCGTGAACTATGCCTGTCACCCGACGACCCTGGCATGGGACAATACCCTGATCAGCCCCGACTGGGTCGGCGCCATGCGGGAAGTCGTCGAGCGCGAGGCAGGCGGTCTTTGCCTCTTTCTGCAGGGCGCTTCCGGCGATCTCGGCCCCGCCGAGGGTTTCGTAGGCGATCCGGCAATCGCCGACCGCAATGGCCGAAAGGTCGGTTATGCGACCATGGCCACTCTCGCGACGATGCCCCCGCCGGGCAAGGAGTATCGCTATTCCGGCCCAGTGACTTCAGGCACAGAGATCGGTACCTGGCGACATCTCGATGTCGAGAAATCGGACACCGAACGCTTCGCGATCTGCCGATGGACTGACTTCGTCGTCGATTTGCCGTATCGTCACGACCTGCCGAGCGTGGAAGTGACGACGGCAGAACGTGAACACTGGCAGGAAAAGGAAATTCAGGCTCGCGACGCGGGCGACGAGGCGACCGTCCGAAAGAGCAGGGCGGAAGTCGAGCAGCGAACCAGGCAGCTTACGCGTCTCGGAGCGCTCGTGCCAGGCCCGGCTTATCCATTGAACATTCGCGTCGGAATGCTCGGCGATGGCATCTGGATTTTCGTCCCCGGCGAGCTGTACCAGGTATTTCAGCTTCAGCTGAGGGCCAGAAATCCCCTTCGGCCCGTCTTCGTCTGCACCCTGGCGAACGACTGGCAACCCGGTTACGTTCCGCCGGCGAGCACCTTCGGATACGGCATTTATCAGGAGACGATCGCCGCGACAGCGGCTGGCGACCTGGAAGTGCTCATCGAAGCCGTGAGCCGAAAGCTCAGGACGATCGTGGATTGAACGCTGCTCGAACCGGCGGCTGACCGGTTTTCATCGCAAATGCTCGAGGACGATCACCTCGGGGCGTTGCCCCTGATGTTCGACAGGCAATGAGATGGAATGCGTGCCGGTCTTGCGAATCCCGTATTTTTCGCCGACGAGGTCAAGAAAGGCCTCGTTCGGCAGGATGTTCAGATTCACCTTCGGCGTTTTGAAGTGCATCGGGATCACCCATTTCGGGGCGAGTCTGTCGATCATCGGCACGAGTTCCTCGAGCGCGATCGTCGGCTTGCCGCCAGTCGAGACGATTACCAGATCCGGGTGCCCGAGTTCGCCATATTCGGCATCGCTGAGAGCATGGCCAAGATCGCCCAGATAGACGATCTCCAGCCCACCCATGGCGAATCGAATGACCGTCACTTCGTCACCCGCCAATTTCTCGGGCGTTTCGTAGACAGGGATGCTGCGAAAACGTACCCCGCGGAATGTCGTACCCTCCGGCGGGAATTCGAAGGCCTTCAGCAACTCGAACCCCGGACGGATCTGACCGGTGTGGCTGTGATACCGGTCATTGACGTGACTGATCAAGACCGCGTCGGCCGAAGCGTCGACCGGTTCGTATCCGCCCGCGTCGGGGAATTTGTACGGGTCCACGATCACGGACAATTCGGGCGACTCGAGCAGAAAAGCCGCATGCCCGAACCAGGTGACGTTCAACATCGAATCGACTCTTGTAGAGGAGAGGGCGAGGCGAAAACGGAAGGCAAGCCAGCGCCCGCTGGCGTGGCTTTCGTTGTATGATCTTACGGTCTCGTCACTTCTCTGCCAACCGAACCGGAATCGAACGCTTTGCCGAATCTACAGCGACAACCGACGGGCCGCCCGGCTCGAAAACACTTCGATACGAAAGCCTGGGCGGCAGACATTCAAGCTTTGCGTAAGTTCCTCAAGCATTATGCCTGGCCCATCATCATTATCACGGGCATCTGCCTTCGGATCTTCGGCATCTTTTGCGCCCGCTGGTTCTGGCTTGACGAATCGATGCTGCTGACCAACGTCCGTGATGGTTCCATCTTCCGAATCGTCGGCCCCCTGAAGCAGGAACAGGTCGTCCCGCCAGGATTTCTGATGATCCTGAGAGCGATTCACGCAGTATGCGGAATGCAGGTCATACCACTGCGAATTCCGGCCTTCGTGGCCGGAACGACTGCCTTCGTTCTCTTCGGTCTCTGGGCCCGCCAGTTTCTGCCTCGTAAGGCCGGCTTGATCGCTGCCTGGCTCATGGCAGTGAACGCCGACGCCCTATACTATTGCCAGGAAATGAAGCCATATGCGTTTGACCTGCTGGCCACGGTCGTCGTCATGATCATGATCGACCGACTCACGCGGAACGAACCGGCCTTCGAACCGTCGGTTCAGGACGCGAACTCCGCCTGCCGCTGGACGACGGCCGCGTTTCTGATATCGATTCCATGGCTTTCCATCGCTTCCGTCTTCCCGGTCACGGCGTTCCTGATCTTGCTGCTGGTCAGGAACCGGGGCGACCGAAAGACGGTCGCGGCGAACGTGCCCGTCGTGATCTGTTGGGGGCTCTCTTTTCTGGCGGCCTGGGGTGTGGAAAAGTCGCAGGTGGTCG
>CAZSQA010000068.1:0-21269 GCA_964608915.1 uncultured Isosphaeraceae bacterium | reverse complement strand
CGCCGCTTCGCTTGGCCGATTGCTCAGAGCGGCGTGATAATGTGCGAAAGTCGAGGTATTGAGGGATCTGATAGTTTGGACGAAAGCCATCGACGGCGCTCGCGATGCGAAAAATGGGGAGAAACGACTTATGCCCGTTCGACATGATCCGGCTTCGAAAATTCTCTGGTTCGAAACGATCGGAATCGAAGATGTGCCGCTGGTCGGGGGCAAGAACGCCTCGCTGGGCGAAATGTATCGTGAGCTTGTGCCCAGGGGCATCGCCGTGCCGAACGGGTTCGCGGTGACGGCTGCCGCCTACTTCGACTTCCTGGAACGCACGGGTGTCGATCGGAAGTTGCGTGAAATCCTCGATGGCATCGATACCCAGAACACGGCTGATTTACAGCGACGTGGCGCCGCGGCTCGCCAGGCGATCATGGACGCCGAATTGCCCGACGACCTGAAAAACGCCATTCGTGCGGCCTACGAACGCCTTTCGGCCGAATCGGGCGGAACCGCCGACGTGGCCGTGCGTTCCAGCGCCACGGCCGAAGACTTGCCCGATGCCAGCTTCGCCGGGCAGCAGGAAACGTATCTGAACGTGCAGGGGGTCGCGGCGCTGCTGGAATCGTGCAAGCGGTGCTTCGCATCGCTGTTCACGGACCGGGCGATCTCTTACCGGGTGGACAAGGGTTACGCCGGCCGCAGGGTCGGGCTTTCGGTGTGCGTGCAGAAAATGGTGCGTTCGGACCTCGGCTCGGCGGGTGTCATGTTTTCGATCGATACGGAGACCGGCTTTTCCGACGCGGTTCTGATCAACGGCGCTTATGGCCTGGGCGAAAACGTGGTTCTGGGGGCGATCAATCCGGACGAGTTCCTCGTGTTCAAGCCGACGCTCAAGGCCGGATTCAGGCCGATCTTGCGGAAACGTCTGGGGTCGAAGGAGCAGAAGCTGATCTATGACTCCGGCGGCGGCAAAATGACGCGGAACGTGGCCGTTCCGGCTGAAGACCGCACGCGGTTTTGCCTGACGGAAGACGAAGTGCTGACTCTGGCCCGCTGGGCGTGCATGATCGAAGATCATTACTCAGCCAGGCGAGGGACAGCCTGCCCGATGGACATCGAATGGGCAAAGGACGGCCGGACGGGCACGATGTACATCGTGCAGGCAAGGCCTGAAACGGTGCAATCTCTCAAAAGCAAGACGGACGCGATCGAACTGTACCGGCTGACCGGCAAACCCGGCGAGCCGATCGTCACGGGCCGGAGCGTGGGCGACCGGATCGGCGTCGGCCCGGTGCGTGTGGTGAAGTCGGTCAAGGACTTGCACCGGTTCCAGCCTGGCGAGATTCTGGTGGCCGACAAAACCGACCCGGACTGGGAGCCTTCGATGAAGAAGGCGGCGGGGATCGTCACGAACCGGGGCGGGCGGACATGCCACGCCGCCATCGTGAGCCGTGAGCTGGGCTTGCCGGCCGTAGTGGGAACCGAATCCGCCACGGAAAAGCTGTCGCAGGGGCAGGTGGTGACGGTGAGCTGCGCCCAGGGGGACACCGGGTTCGTGTACGACGGGGCGATCCCGTTCGAAACCGAGCGGCATTCGTTCCAGGAATCGGGCCGGCCGGCGACGAAAATCATGATGAACGTCGGAAATCCCGAAGAAGCATTCCGGCTTTCGTTTCTGCCGAACGACGGAGTCGGGCTGGCACGTGAGGAATTCGTCATTTCGAATCATGTGAAAATTCACCCGAAGGCGCTACTCGATTACGACAAAATCACGGATGCGGATGTCCGCGACGAAATCGACCGCCTCACGGCAGGTTATGACGACAAGCCCGGGTTTTTCGTCGATCGGCTTGCGGAGGGCGTGGCGACTATCTCCGCGGCTTTCTATCCCAAAGACGTGATCATTCGGCTGAGCGACTTCAAAACGAACGAATATGCCAACCTCGTCGGCGGTTCGCCCTATGAGCCGACGGAAGAGAACCCCATGATCGGATTCCGCGGGGCGAGCCGGTATTACGACGATCGATATCGCGATGGTTTCGCCCTGGAATGCCGCGCCATGAAAAAAGTGCGCGATGCCATGGGGCTGACGAATCTGAAAATCATGGTGCCTTTCTGCCGCACGGTGGAAGAGGGGCACAAGGTCATCGCCGAAATGGCCCGGAACGGGCTGGTGCAAGGCGAAAACGGCCTGGAAGTTTACGTGATGTGCGAGATTCCCAGTAACGTGATCCTGGCGAAAGAGTTCGCGGAAGTTTTCGACGGATTTTCGATCGGATCGAACGACCTTACCCAGCTTATTTTGGGGGTCGACCGCGATTCCGAAATCGTGGCGCACATCTTCGACGAGCGGAACCCGGCCGTGACGCGTTCGATCGCCAGCGTGATCCACGATGCGAAGGCCGCCGGGCGGAAAATCGGTATCTGCGGCCAGGCACCTAGCGACTATCCGGAATTCGCCGCATTCCTGGTGGAATGCGGTATCGACAGCATTTCGCTGAATCCGGATGCGGTACTCAGAACGACGCTGAGCGTTCTGGAAATGGAGCGCGCACGCGACACAACCCATTGAGAGAAATGAGGTTCCGCCAGATTTTGCGGGTCATTCCGCGTCGAGGCTTTCGCGAGCCGTCACGGACGACTCGGCGGAAGGCTCCGGCTGCGGCAGATTATCTTCGGTGATTTCCGGGCTTTCGGACTTGATGAGACGCAGGCGGCGGATTCGGTTCGGATCGGCCTGAACGACGACGAGCGTCCAGTCTTCCAGAGGAACCTTGTCACCAGGTCTTCCCAGCCGTCCGAGCCTGTCGAGCACATAACCGGCAACGGTGTCGGCGTCCGTTTCGGGTATGTCGATTCTGATCATTTCGGTGAGTCGATCGAGGGGGCAGGTGGCGTCGACTTCGTAAACGTTTTCGGTAAGTTGCTCGATCGCGGGCGATTCCTTGTCGAATTCGTCCTGAATCGGGCCGACGAGTTCTTCGAGGACGTTTTCCAGGCTGATCATGCCGATGGTGTTGCCGAATTCGTCGACGACCATGGCCAGGTGGACTCTCTTGCGCTGGAATTCGACGAGGAGTTGATCGAGGTGGAGCGATTCAGGCACCAACGAAACGTCGCGAGCGAGCTTGCGAAGGTCGGGGCGGAGGTTGCCCTGGCCGATGACGGTCTGGAAAAGGTCCTTGATGTGGACGATTCCGATGACGGTGTTGAGGTCGGTTTCGCAAAGCGGAAAGCGAGTGTGACCAGCCTGACGGGCGATGCGGAGATTGTCTTCGATGGGCCGGGAGAGGCTCAAATATATGATGTCCGGGCGGGGCACCATGAACTTGCGCGCGGTTTTCTCTTCGAGGTTGAGCACGTTTTCGATCATGACGCGTTCGTTGCGCGATAAGTTTCCGCCCTCGCCGGCCTGAGCCACGATCAGTCGAAGCTCGTCGGCGGTGTGGAGCAATTCCTTATCGGACAAGTTCCCGAGGCCGAAGGCCTTCAGGAGGAGTTCGCTGGCGGAGTTGAGCACCCAGATGGCCGGATAGAAGACGTAATAGAAGATCAGCAGTGGTGGGCCTGTCCACAGTGCGACCGGCTTGGCGATGCGGATAGCCAGACTTTTCGGAACCAGTTCCCCGAGCGAGATGTGCAGGAACGTGACGAACAGGAACGACACGGCCGGAACGATCGGCAGCGCGTGCTTGCCTTCGTGTGCTGCCGGCAAGCCGATGGCGACGAGGGCGGAATCGATCGCCGGTTCGATCGAGCTTTCGATCGTCCAGCCAAGGCCGAGACTGGCGAGCGTAATCCCCAGCTGGGACGCCGATATGTAGCGGTCGAGATCGTTGAGTATTTTGAGAACGATTCGGGCAGCCCATTGGCCTTCATCGGCCAATTGTTCGATCTGCGTGATCCGCACTTTCACCAGAGCGAATTCGGCGGCCACGAAGACGGCATTGGCAAAGAGGAGAAAAATTACCAGCAACAGATCGGAAAGGCCCATCGAAGGGTGGTTCCGAGTAGATTCTCGGCTCCTGTCATGTGTTCTGCGAATCACCGGCACCTTGCCGGCCGATCGAGCAATCAGTATAGCAATCCCGCCCCGGCAGTTCGCAAGGCACTGCCGGTTCAGGTGTTACGAGGTGACTGGGGAAAGTATTTCCCGAATTCGGAAGGACGCCGTGTGTCCGTCATACGAACGGGGTGGCCCGGTGACATAAAGCATGACGCAGCGTCGAAGAGCGATTGCTGCGTCATCCTCACGACGAACACGGGCCGATCAACGGCGTTCCTGTATCGGCTTGACCGGGCGGTTCGCGGGGCCGGTATATCGAGCCCTGGGCCTCATGAGCCGGTTGGAGTCAAGTTGCTCGATGATGTGGGCCGACCAGCCCGCGACTCGGGCCAGGGCGAAGATCGGCGTGTAAACGTCGGTTTCGAGCCCCATATAGTGATAGAGGCGGGCCGTGGGCCAGTCGACGTTCGGCGGAAGTTTCTTCTGTGCCGTAACTTCCCGTTCGATCGGTTCGGCGATTTTTTCCCATTTGTCTTCGCCGATTTCGTCCGCGAGCTTGCGGCACCAGACCTTCAGGATCCGGGCGCGCGGGTCGCCGGTCTTGTAGACACGGTGACCGAAGCCCATGATCCGCTTCTTGGTCGCCAGGGCGTCATGAATCCAGTGTTCGGCGTTGTCGGGCGAACCGACTTCGACCAGCACTTTCCAGGCTTCTTCGTTGGCGCCGCCATGCAGGGGGCCCTTCAACGTGCCGACCGCGGCGACGATTCCGGAGTATATGTCGGAAAGCGTCGAGACGGTAACCCTTGCGGCGAAGGTGGATGCGTTCAGCTCGTGTTCGGCGTAGAGCACCAGGGAAAGGTCGAACGCGCGACTCATCGAAGCACTTGGCTTCTTGCCCGTCGCCATATAGAGGAAATTGCCGGCGTGCGAGAGCGAAGAGTCGGGCGAGACGGGGTCTTTCCCGGCGAGCAGGCGTTCCCGGGCCGCGACGGCGGTCGCCGTCTTGGCCACGATCCGTTCGGCCTTCCGCACATTGGCGGCATGGTCGGTGGAGATCGCATTGACTTCAGGGTCGAAATGGGAAATTACGCTCAGGCTCGTTCGCAGCACGTCCATCGCATGAGCGTCACGCGGAATATGCCGGAGGAGGTCGATCAGCTCGGCCGGGATTTGCCTTTGAGACCTCAGGCGAGCATCGAATTCCGCAAGCTGGACGGCGTTCGGAAGTTCTCCATGCAAAAGGAGATAAGCAGCTTCTTCGTAACTGACGTGCTCGGCGAGGTCCTCGATCCGGTAGCCCCGGTATTCCAGGTCGCCATCACCCTTGCGGCCTTCCAGATTGGTGATGGCGGTTTCGTTGGAGATCACACCTTCCAGCCCGGGGTAATACGTTCCGGGCAATTCCGAGTCGGTACTCATGGATTTCCTCATGGAACCACGACCCGAACTGAAGGTCGCGGCATGTTTTCGCTCGTGTTTTCGCTATGTCGCCAGGTCGAGCCGGCGATTTCGCGATACGCCAGGCTCATGACTTTCGGACATTCGGACTGTGACTCGAGTCAGTATATCCCACAGCCCTTGAAGGTTCCACCGGTTGTCTCCACGCGTTCGGCGATTCGGAGTTCCCGACCTTCAACGAGCGACACCCGGCCGTGCCGGAACGACATGTCGATGAACTTCGGATTTCGAGGCGGAAAATGGTGCGAAACTCGCATCAGGGCTCAATCGAAAACGAAAAAACCACCGGCGGAAACCGCCGGTGGCCATAGACTTGTGAACGCCGTGCGAAATCCTGACCCCGAGTCAGGTCGACCTCGCCTTCCGCCCAGATTGCGAAGTCCAAATACGACGGCGAGCAAGCCGGGAAGTCAGAATATTGAGGCCAATACTCTGCCTCCTCACTTCTTATATCCCCATGCCGCTGAACGGACACGGGGAGCGAATTTTTCTTTCTCACCGACTCCTTGTGATGTCTCATTCCGGGTTTCGCCCGATCCGCACACGCACACATTTTTGGATCGGGATGTCCGACATTTGCAGGTCATGACGGACAAGGGGTTTGCAAGGGAAGTCCGGAAATCGTTTCGCACCTCGATTTTCCTGGCGAGCGACTCGAGCGGCAGATCGATGCATGGCTGTCGCGATCGTCGTCCGGAGGCTGCAAGATTCGATTCGGTAGTAGGTTGTGGATTTCGTTCGAGGCGTCGTCAACGTGTCGGCGACGAAAATCGGCACGATTCAGTTGACAAGCCCGAAAGGCGACAGAAAACTAGAGACTCTTGAGGATGATGTGTGCGTGCATGGAGCCAGTGACTAAGGACCATTCTCAATGCGTCCGAATCGCAGCGATTCGAAGGGGACTTCAGATGCCGGAAACCGTGGTTCACTTTCAGATCCGGATGCCCCCACACATCCACGAAAGCCTCGCGTCCTGGGCTAAAGACGACAAGGCCTCACTGAACGCCCTGATCGTCGGCCTTCTCGAAAAGGCCCTGGACGAGCACGTGAAGATCGACGCGGAGCCGACGAAGCCCGCACCTTCCGACAAGGCGAATTGACCGCTACGCCAACGACTTGCAGCAACGGCTTGATTTTCGCCGAATCCAGCGGTATATTGTTGGCACAGTCCCCGATAGCTCAATTGGTAGAGCATGCGACTGTTAATCGCAGTGTTCCTGGTTCGAGTCCAGGTCGGGGAGCTCAGAGAGGTTCGTGGATCATGTCCACGAACCTCTCTTCATTTCGCTCAGGGCGTACTGGATTTCCTGAAAAGCATCATTTCGAAGCCCGTTCGGTCCCGTTCTTTCGATTCCATTCCCCGCATTCCAGGGCTCGTCGTGGATTCGACACGCATCCTGCGATGGATGCCTGAAAGGCGTGACGGCGATCCTGAAATCACTGCAATTCGAAGGGAAGTTTAAACATCTCGGTCACCTGGCTGCGGCTCGGTCTCGAAACGCTTGCGACGCCCTGATCGCGTGCGGATTCCCAAATGGACATCGCCGCGATTTGAGGGATCATCGAAATGAGAAAAGGCCCTGCTGTTCGCAGGGCCTTCGATTTCTGGGATCGTCCGACTCGGTCGAATCAGGCGAGACGCCGGTGTCGACGTGAAACCATGCCCATCGCGAGCGTCGCGATCGCGGCCAGGGCGTATGTCGACGGCTCGGGAACCGTGACGAGCTGGAAGCCGAACCCGGCCGTGTCGACGGAGAACGTCGCGTCGTTCCATGACGTGCCGACACGCTTCCAGATGTTCTGCGTTCCGCCTGTCGTGATCGCGTAATCACTGCCTGACAAAAGATCCGAGTAGGCCATGGACAACGGGGCCGCCCAGATGAAGCCTCCCAGGCCTGTAGGTTCTTCCAGCGACAGGTAATAATTGTCGCTTGCCGTCAGGCTCAAGGGCGAAACGAACGTGACGAACCGCCAGCCGACGAGGCTGCCGGCCGGAACCACAAGCGAGCCTGAAGCGAGTGACGGACCGGTCGGACCCTGATTCGTGCCGGCATCGTCGTAGATCGCGAGGTCGATCGTGACTTCGATTTCGTTGTTGCCGCCGATGAGAACCCAGGCACCCATCAGGTCCCGTTCTTCCGCAGTCGAAGCGCCAGGCGTGAATGGTACGGCCCAGGCATTGTTGGCGATGTAGTTATAGCCACCCAGATTCGAGTTCGATGCGCGATTGCCATTGCCGAATACGTCGACCGCGCCTGCGGTCGACGACACGGCGAGCGATAGGATCGATACGAAAATGAAGCTCTTCCAGCGCACGGGTTTTCCTTTCTTCGGGAAATACACGAGTGAGAGTGAGTGACATGTCTTTCGAGACGGAGTTTCCGTTCGAAAGATCTGAGGCAACATTATGCGCAAAAGGATTGTTCATATGAAGAAGCTGAAACGAAAAAACAAGCATGGAATCTTCGATCCGGCTTACATACGACGATCCGGGTTCGGTGCACGGAAACTTCGGGAGCCCGAGCGCCCTTGTGGAAAAGGCAGGACCGAGCGAGTTCCGTAAGTTGCCGAAAAACGACAATCCGCGATCGTCAGGCCACCAGTTCGGGTATCGCTTCGCCTGTCGGCAGAACGGGGAAATCGCGTCCCGTACGATCCTGTAACGAAATCGATGCGGCATCGATGCCCAGATGAGCGTAAATCGTGGCCAGGAAGTCACGTACCTCCACGCGGCGGCTGACGACATCGGCACCATGTGCGTCGGTGCCTCCGATCACGCGGCCGCCATCGAGCCCGCCACCCGCGAAAATCAGCGAACAGGCTCGGGGCCAATGGTCGCGGCCAGGCTGACGCAAACCGCTGGCGGAGTCCTTATCGTAACTGATGCGCGGCGTACGGCCGAATTCGCCCGTCACGACGACCAGAACCCGCTTGTCGAGCCCGCGTGCGTAAAGGTCTTCGATCAAGGCGCTCACGGCCTGGTCAAAATACAGGCACCGCTGCTTCATCGCATCGAAAACGTGATGGTTGACGGCATGATCGTCCCAGTTGCCGATTCGGCCACAAAGGGGGCCGTCCAGGCTCGTGGTGACGAGGTCGACGCCCGATTCGACCAGCCTGCGGGCCAGCAGACAACGCTGCCCCCATGTGTTCCGGCCGTAGCGGTCGCGGGTTCGCGGGTCTTCCCGACCGATGTCGAAAGCTGCCCTGGCCTGAGGGCTCGTCAGCATTTTCAGGGCCTGCCGCTGAAAGGTCGACAGTGCATCGCTCGAAATGCAACTTTCCACCGATCGATTCAATTCGTCGAATCGTTCGGCAAGGCTCAGACGGCTCGTCAGCCTTCGTTCCTTCTCGCCCTGAAACTGCCCGAGATCGTCGACCCGGAAATTCGGCAGATTCGGGTCTCCATAGACAGCGAAAGGTTCGCTTGCCGTGCCGAGATACGACGAACCGAGATACGGAATGGGATTCACGCCGACATAGGCCGGAATATTCCGCGGCCGCTCGCTGCGGATGCGGTTCGCGATGCACATCAGATCCGGATGCTCGGGCTTCAGCTTGAGAATCTGCTCCGGATGGCCTGTGAACATCTGTTGATTGCCCTGCTGATGGCAAAACCCGGTGTGCACCAGCGATCTCAAGATGGTGAACCGGTCCGCGATTTTGGCATGCAGCGGCAATAATTCGCTGATCCGCACGCCGGGCGCGACGGTGGCGATGCTGCCGAACGGCCCGCGAATTTCCGCGGGGGCGTCCGGCTTCGGGTCATAGGTTTCCAGGTGGCTGGCGCCGCCCTGCAGCCAGACGACGATCAGGGCCGTGTTTTCGCGGTCGGCGGGTTTGCCTGAGGTCGTTCGCGTCTTGCCGGCGGCCGCCGCTCGCAAGGCCATAAGCTGGGCCAGCGACATGGATCCGAAAGCGTTCAGGGATGCCTGTAGGAAGCTGCGTCGGTGCATCGTGGGGCGAGGCTCCTGGTTGCGGGCGGGGCGTATTCGGCGGGCTCGACATCGAAGATTCGGACAATATATCAGACAAGTCGGATATTCCGGAATGTCCGAACGCATCCTGAGGGAATTTGGACAGGAAATTTCCCGGCTTTTCGCGAACGCCTTCGAAACTCGGTCCGAAGGCGTCCGGTCGCTTCATTTCGAACCGGTTCCGGCAGGTTCGCGGGCTTGCCTGATAAGTCGGCGAATTCTTTCGAAATGGCCGGATGGGTCTTTCGAAAGGGTTTCGATCTGGTCCGTCAGGGCCGTACGGGTGCCGTGAGAGAGCATCCAGCCGAGGGGAAATTCGATCCTGCTCGCCTGAAGGGCGAAACCGTCGAGCACTTCGCCACCTGAGCGGCTGAGCGTTTCGGCGAACGCGGCACGGTGTTTCGCCGAAAGTGACTGGCGAATCCGGTCCATAGTTTCGAAGGGAGCCAACACGGCTCCGGCCGCGGTTCTCTCGAGATTCTCCCGGTGCTGGCGATCCGCATCGGCGGACTTCTCGCCGATTTCCACGGGATTGTCCGTGATGACGATCCCCACGGCACGCACCTTTTCCCGCAGTCCAAGCCGGGCGGCCGAGGCGTGCAGGGCCGAGACGATCTCGGCTGCCGTCACCGTGCCGGAATTATCGGCATAGCCGCCGTCGACGACATGCAATGCGTCGTCACCGGTCGCATTTCGAACGATCGCGATCGGGCTGATGACGGGAAACCGTGCGCTCAGAAGGACAGCCGTGCTGAGCCTGAGAGCCTTGGCCGGGACGATGAGGGGCAACGAAATCGCGGCTGATGTCTCGGGTTCGAGCGTCACATGGCTATTCACGATCCGGACGCCGGTGTCCGCCTCCGTGCTGTTGAGGAACAAAGCCGGCACGGCGAGGTTCGAATTCCCACGCCAGAGCGCGTGCAGCGGGCGTTCGAAGACGTCGGACATCGTCGCATTGAGCCATCCGATTTCGAAGGATTTCTCAAGGACGGATGCCCGGTCTTTGGCGTCGTCGAGATGCAAAAGGCAAGCCGCGGCATCGGGAATCAGCATCGTGGCCAGAACGGGAGAAAGGAAGTCGCGACCGAGGACCTGGTCAGAAAGTCGCTGCATCGGCCCGGCTCCGCCTTCGAAATCGCGCGATGTCGAATCGATTTTGCCTTCATGGAATTCATGCACCAGAGAGACGAATGTCGCAGCGCCGAGACTGCCGCCCGAAACCCCGCTGATGCCGAGCAGGTGTTCCGCGAATGCAGGCTCGGAATCCTGCAGTGCGGAGAGCACGCCAGCCGTCCAGCAAGCGGCACGAATGCCGCCCCCTTCCGCGGAGGCGACGAAAACCGGGTAAGGTTCGGACGATGCCACGATTTTCGACCGGCGGGATTCGAGCCAGGCATCGATATGTTTCGAAAGCGTCGCGGGTGGATCTTCAGGCGAAGTTATTTCGGACCTCAGCGTGCGAATCGGGCGTAAATTGAAAGGACCTGTGAGAAATGCAAGAACCACGATCAGAACGACCACGACCGATACCCCTTGCGTCAACCATCGGCCGAAGGCGGAATAGATCGCGAAAACGACGGCGAGCCAGAAGGCCTCTGCGAACAGAATCAAAGTGGCCGGCCCGAGTCTCGCCGCGCGTGACTCAGGTCGCCACCCCAGCCAGCAGCCGGCGATGATCCAGGCAGCCGCCAGCACGGCCGCCGCTCGCCTGCGCCACAGTCGCATCGCTGGCTCCTGGCCTGTACGCCACCAGAATATGTCGACGACGATCAGGCCGAACGCAAGCATGAGCACGCCTGGTCCGAACGGAATCGCATCGAGCCCCAGCCCTGTCGCGCCGAATGCGAGCAGGGCCGCCAGCCCGAAACGCTGACGGCGATCGGCTCGCCAGGGGCGAACCAGCAGGAAAATCACTTTCGGGCAGCGTGCCAGAACGATGGCGGGCACGGCAAGCCGCTGGAACAGAGAGCCAAGCTCTCGCAATTCGTCTCGCCTTTGCGGCAGCAGCCAGGGATTGCCGCCGGCCTGGCGCTCGATCAGCAACGGCACCAGAAACGCGGAGAGCAAGCCGATGAAGCCCGGAACCGTGAATCGGACATAGTCCTGAAGATGTGAAACCGGCGAATCGGGGTCACGGCCCGCTTCGAGAATCGCCGAAGCGAAGAGCATCACCAGAACCGCACCGGTCAAACTCGTCGCGAAAAAAGCACGAACATGCCACTCCTGCCCCGCGGCTCCGGCGGCCCAGAGCGCTTCACGCCCCTGCGGCACGAATGCCATCAGAAATGCGACCGAAAGCGTGGCCAGCAGCAAAAACCAGCATCTGCCGAGCCCGTCGACGACTTCGAAGCCGCAATAGAGGGCATGCCGGAACCAGAGACCCGATTTCGAATTCGCGTGATTCATACGGTACTCAAAGGGTTTCGTTCGGTCCATGTGGAACGGATCGATTCCGGAACTGCCGAAGAGATGTCAAAAATGATGCGAATGCGGCTCGATCCGGATTTCAATTCTTCGGAAGAATTCGTGTTTTGGCGGGCGGTTCGATCGCGGCGTCGATTTCGAGCTGCTCCTTTTCTTCGAAAGTGCCCGCGACGTTCCCCTGATCGTCGATGGCCGTCGCCGACGAAAATTCAGGATGCTCCGGGAAAATCCGCAGGCGGCCGTTCTCCGTGACGCACGCGTTGGGCCCGATCTCTGAGCCATGCGGACCATCGACGAAGCCGACCGCCACGTTGCGGTTATTGATCGCACTGAGTTCGGCGTAAACGTAGCCCCTGGGCTTTTCGATCACTTTCATGCCCGTCTCGCGGCTCCAGATCAGGGCATTCCGCGAGGTCCGGGCGTCCTGCTCGAAACGGAACCCCGCGACGAAGGCGTTGTCGTTGACAGCCCGGGTGATCATCGAATCGTTCTCGCCGATCGGTTCGCGGGTCCACTCGCCATCTTTCCCCCGCGTCCAGAGCGTGGGTTTACGGCCATCCACGCCCACGGCATATTTGCCGTTCCGGCTGATCGCGATCTTCTGGCTGTTCAGGTGCATGGTTTCCTGCGGCAGAGGTTTGATTTCCCAGGTGTCGCCCTTGCGCTGCCAGACGCAGGCGCGGACGCGATTCGGGCCGATCGAAATGCCGGTGACGATCATGCCGTCGGCCGAAATGGAATCGGCGTGCGACATCGTGTCGTCCGGGAGTGCACCCAGGCTCCGAATGCCCGACAGTTCGTCCCACACGAACGCCACGCCCGGAAACGGCAGCCGCTGGCCGGCATTGTTGACCGTTGGACGTGAAGCCCGGCCCACGACGACGCGAGTGTCGCTCAATGCCGCGGGCATAGTTGCCGTATAGCCTTTCAGAAGGGGTAACCGGGTTTCCTTCGCCGATTTCGCTTCGAACAGCATCGGGGCCTGTTCCAGGACGTTGTCGTCGCCGTTTTCGGGCGTCCACTGGAACGCGAGCAGGTCGCCCTTCTGGTTCAGGTCGAGAGTCACGACCCGATGGCGATCGCGTGCCGGCAAGATCCGGTAAGCCGGTGGTTTCGGGTCGTCGGCCAGCGCCGGACGCAGGTCATGACTTCCCGGGCACAGGCACAGGAACATGAGCACGAGGATGGCACGCTTCATGGGATTGTCATTTCCGGGTTTCGATGGCTGTGGAGAACTCGGGCCGCGATCGATCGGTGAAGTGCAGGACATTATACGGGAAGTCGCATGCGGAATCGGGCGAAATCCGGGAAACCGGGGCGAGCGGCATTCCACCGTTTCGGGGATCCGGTGAACGAGCTGCGGGCAGTGCCTCAGGATTCATGGGCAAAGAGTCGACGTGAGATATCGACACCCCGGATGCTTCGAACCTATGTGATTCCTTCGATCCGAATCACGTAACTTGCGATGCCCGCAGTTTTCTGCAATGATCGTCGATCTATAAGCGCAAACGCTTTCGGCGGTTCGCGAGCGTTTCGGATTTCGGGCATCACCGTTTCGATCCGGATCAAAGAATGAAACATGACGCAAATCGATGTCCGAAGTGCGGCCAGGAAATTCCTGACGACGTGAGTGCCTCCTTAGCTGACTCTGTCTCATCGAGCCTGGAATTACCGACGATTCATTCGGACATCATCGATACGGCCCCGGAAGATCGCCCGCGGACCGATCGCACTTCAATTTCGAATTCGCAGCTAAGTCAGGAAATTGAAGAAGCGGGCAATTCGGGGCAGACCGAACCGTCGACGGCTTCCACGCAGACATATGCCGCTGGGGGCAATTCGAATCCTGGTTCGGAATCGCCGGATGAATTGTCGGGATCGACGATCGTCAGCGAAGTTACGAACGGGCCGGAGGACGTTGCGACTCTGGCATCGCTGAGACCAGGCACGAAAGTGCTTTATTTTGGCGATTACGAAATCCATCGCCCGCTTGGTCGAGGCGGTATGGGCGTTGTGTATATGGCGCGTCAGATCAGTCTGAACCGGCCAGTCGCTTTGAAGATGGTGAGATCGGGGATTCTGTCCGACGAGTCCGAACTTCGCCGGTTTCAGAACGAAGCCGAGGCCATCGCACTGCTGGATCATCCCGGCATCGTGAAAGTCTTCGAAGTCGGTACGCACGGACATCAGCGGTTCCTGAGTATGCAGCTTTTGGAAGGCGGAACCCTGAGCGACCGGCTGGAGACTTACCTCGCCGATTTCGAAATGGCGGCCAGATTCGTGATCGAAGCCGCCGATGCGATTCAGCATGCACACATGCGTGGTATTCTTCATCGGGATCTTAAGCCTTCGAATGTGCTGATCGATTCGAAAGGCAAGCCCTGTATTACCGATTTCGGCCTGGCGAAGTTCATGAGAGCCGAGAACGAAATGACGGCCTCCGGCGAAATTCTTGGCACTCCATCTTATATGAGCCCTGAGCAGGCCGCCGGAAACCGTGGTTCGATAAGCGTGGCGACCGACGTTTATGGCCTTGGCGCCATTCTTTATGCGATGATCACAGGGTCGGCCCCGTTTTCCGAAGGATCCGTCGTCAGTACGCTCGACGCCGTTCGCAACCAGCCGCCGGTTTCGCCACGAAAACGGAATGCCGGGATTCCGTACGACCTGGAGCTGATCTGCCTGAAGTGCCTGGAAAAGAGGACTGAAGATCGCTATTCGACGGCCGAGGCTTTGGCCGATGACCTGAACCGCTGGGTCGCCGGCGAACCGGTGAGCGTGCGAGCCCCGGGAACCGTCGAACGGATCGCCAAATGGGCACGTCGCAAGCCGACTCTGGCAGCGGCATGGTCGCTCGGACTCCTTTCCCTTTCGTTCGGCGGTTTGGGATCGGCGGCCGCCTGGAATTGGAGGGCCGCATCCGTCGCCCGGGATTTCGAATCGCTGGCCAGGAATGAAGCCGAAACTGCCCGAGATGGATTCCGAATCGCCAACGTGGAACTATCGAAGGCCCGATCCACTGCCGAACGGTTGCTGAATCGATCAGAACGGGTCGAATACGGCCGATCCATCGAAGTTGCCCTGCAGGAGTGGCAAAGAAATCGTGCCGGCAGTGCCCGCAAACTGCTCGATGCCACCAGGCCGGAATTGCGCGGCTGGGAATGGAATTATGTCGACCGGCTCTGCAATTCCGACTTGATGAGAGTTCAAGCGCATGAAGCCCATTGCGACATGGCGACATTTTCGCGCGACGGTTCGCTGATCGTTTCGAGCGGCGGCGACGGAACCGTCCGAATCTGGCGCGCGGCCGACGGCAGCGAAATTCGCACGATCCGGATCCCCGAAGTCCGACTCCGATACGCCAGTCTGGACGGTGCGGCAAAGCGGCTCATCACGGCCTGTTCGGATAACTCGGTGCGCATTTGGGACGTCGCTGCGGGAACCGAAATCCGCAAGATCGAAGGGCTTGGCGAACGCATCCTTTCGGCGGCTTTCGCGCCGGCCGGAGATCGCATTCTCGCGACGGACGAAGACAAAACGATCAGAGTCTGGGACGTCGCGACCGGATCGATCATCCTGGGATTTCCGGCCGAAGCGAACTGGGCCGCCTTCAGCCCCGATGGTTCGCGGATCGTCGCCGCGCGATCTGACCAGACGGCGACCGTTCATGATTCGAAAACCGGCGAGACGAAGCTTACTCTCAAGGGGCATTCCGACATCATCGGTTTCGCCACTTTCAGCCCTGACGGTTCGAAAATCCTTACGTCGAGTGGCGACGACACCGCGAGACTCTGGAACGCCTCGACCGGGGCCGAAATTCTCACCCTCAAAGGCCATACCCAAAATGTCGCCGCGTCGGGCTTCAGCCCGGACGGATCGAAAATCGTGACCGCAAGTATGGATGGATCGGCCCGTATCTGGAATGCGAATACCGGCGAAATGCAACGCATGATCAGGGGGCACACGGGCTTCGTCTGGTCGGCCTCGTTCGCACCCGACGGCAAGCGCGTCCTGACCAGCGGGTTCGATGGAACCTTTCGCATCTGGAATCCTGATTTCGACGCCGAATCGATCGGAGTCCCTGGTCAAAACCAGGCGACCATGGCCGCTGCGTTCGGCACGAACGGTTCGGAAATCATTTCATCTTCGGAAGATGGCGTCGTCAAGATCCGGAATTCGCGAACGCTCGTCGAGCGGCTTTCGATTTCCGCCAACGCACCTGTGTGGAATTGCAGTTTCACCCCGGACGGTTCCCTCTTCGCCTTCAACTCCAACACCGAAATCATAATTCATGACGCCCGAAGCGGCAGGGGAACGATGACGCTGGCCGGGCATTCGGAACCGGTTATCCGAATGCAATTCGCTCGCGACGGTTCGAAACTCGTTTCGACCGACATCGAGGGAACGACCATCGTCTGGGATCTCACCAACGGCAAACCGATCCGGTCAGCGAAGCAGATTTCCGCCAACTCCTACTCTACGGCATTGTCACCGGATGGTACGCGCATCCTGGGCGTCAGCTCGAACGTCTCGATCCAGGACACTGTCACAGGCGAACAGGTCGCCTCGTTTCCCGCACCTTCGGAGACAGCGGATCTGTGCGATTTCAGCCCGGACGGCAAGCGAATCTTCATCGTCTCCGAGCAGGTCGTTCACGTGATCGATGCCACGACAGGGGCCAGTGTATCGAAAATCGCAGGGCACACCGATGTCGTTCGCCATGCCAGGTTCAGCCCGGACGGAACACGCCTCGCAACGGCCAGCCAGGACAACACCATCAAGATCTGGGATACCGTTTCTGGCGCTGAGGTGCTTTCGCTCGCAGGTCATTCGCATTATGTCAACTCCGTCGAATTCAGCCCTGACGGCCGCCGGATCGTGTCTACCAGTTGGGACGGGTCCATCAAAATCTGGGATAGCGCGGCGATCGATCGGATCGAATCGCGGTATCGGTCCGACGCCGCAGATCCCGCCACGCCATGACGCCGATCGTCCTACGACCCCGCCGCATCCGTTGCCTCTCGGCCTGGTTCATTTATAATGGTCGAAACGTCCGACTTTCGTCGAACTTTCGGACCGTCCCGGTTTCCAGAACGGATCCGCCTGGCGGCGACTCTCGCAACCCAACCTGAACCGACCGAACCATGAGCCCGCAAATGCAGCCAGCAACGTCTTCGAAATCGAATCGCCGTGCCTTCGGTATTTCGGCCCTCGCTGGTATCTCGGCCGGCGTCTTCACGAATCACGGCATCGCCGCCGCGAACGTTGGCTCTCGCCGCATTCTCGCGGCCGACAAGGGCGTCGTGGCGATTGTCGACGAATCCGGCAAGGTGTTGTGGCATTTCGAAAACAAGGCTGAGGCACACGATCTGCACCTGCTGGCCAGCGGCAACGTGCTTTTGCCCGTGAGCCGGACGAAGGTTGTGGAAGTGACTCCCGACAAGAAAATCGTCTGGAGCTACGACGCCAGGCCCAGGGCCGGATACGACGGCCGTGTCGAAGTACACGCCTTTCAGCCCCTGGACGATGGCCGCGTGATGGTGGCCGAGTCGGGCAACCGGCGGATCGTCGAAGTCGACCGGGATGGCAATATCTCTTTCGAAATGCCATTGACCGTCGACAACCCCCATCCGCACAGGGATACTCGGATGGTCCGCCGGATGAAACACGGCGGCTATCTCGTTTGCCATGAGGCCGACGCCACTGTGCGTGAATATGACCGAACCGGCAAGGTGCTCTGGAGCTACACGCTCGACCTGGGCGGACGGCCGCGATCCGACGGCCATGGCCCGGAAGGGCACGGTGTCGAGGTTTATGGCGCCGTTCGACTTGCCAATGGCAATACGCTCATCGGCGGCGGCAACAACAATCGCGTGCTGGAAGTGAACCCGGCCGGAAAGGTCGTCTGGTCGATCGATCAGAAGGTACTACCGGGCATCACGCTGGCCTGGGTGACGACCATCACCCGCCTGCCCAATGGAAATACGATCGTGGGCAATTGCCACGCCGGGAAGGGGCAGCCGCAGCTTTTCGAAGTGACTCCTGAAAAGAAAGTCGTGTGGTCATTCGAAAACTTCGAAACCTTCGGCAACGGTCTGGCCGCTTCGCAAGTGCTGGATCTGCCGGCCGGGACGGTTCGCTGACGCTCCATGCCCCATCTGTCGCCCCTTTCCGATGATTTTCTGATTCCGCCGGGTGTCATTTACCTCGACGGCAATTCGCTCGGGCTTGCCAGCCGGGGGGCGATCGCGTCGCTCGATCGCATTTCCCAGTCGTGGGCCGATCTGGCCATTCAGGGGTGGACGGAAGGCGACGAACCCTGGTTCACGATGGGCCGGAAGCTCTCGGGGCTGCTGGCACCGCTGCTGGGTGCCGATGCCGATGAAGTGCTCGTCGGTGATTCCACCACCGTGCAACTGCACCAGATTCTCCAGAGCTTCTATCGCCCGCAATCAGGACGGTCGAGTCTTCTCATCGACTCGCTCGCATTTCCGTCCGACCGATATGCCGTCGAATCGTTCCTGAAGGGCAGGGGGCTCGATCCGGCCTCCCATGTCAGGGTTTTCGAATCGTGCGATGGTCTCATTCTCAACGATGATTCCCTCGCGAGCGAGATCGAATCCAGCAGGTCGCTAGCAATGGCCGTTCTGCCGAGCGTGCTTTACAAGTCCGGGCAGGCGCTGGACATGGCACGGATCGAACAGGCCTCGAAGCGCTCGGGCGTCCTCGTCGCCTGGGATTGTGCCCACTCGGCCGGCATCGTCGATCATGCATTTCATGAGTCCGGCGTGCGGCTCGCGTTCGGCTGCGGATACAAATGGCTCAATGGCGGCCCCGGGGCACCTGCGTGGCTTTATGTCGCCCGCGAACTTCATGGCATTCTGCCGGGCCTGGCGGGCTGGTTCGGAAGCGATCCGGCCCGGCAGTTCGAAATGGCATCGAATTTCTCGCCGGCGGCCGATGTGCACCGGTTCGCCATCGGCACTCCCCATGTCTTGAGTTGCGCGCCGCTCCTGGGATCGCTCGAAATGATCCGGTCCATCGGCGTCGATCGAATTCGGTCACGATCGCTGGAATTGACTGACCTTTTACGGAGCGAGGTCGATCAGCAGATCGGCCCGGGGCTGGCCGAAATTGTCACTCCAGGCGAACCGAATCGGCGTGGCGGTCATATTTCGGTGCGTGTCACGAATGCGCGGGCAGTATCGTTCGCCCTGCGTCGCAATGGTGTCGTGCCCGACTTCCGGCCGCCGGACCTGATCCGCCTGGCCCCTTCGCCGCTTTACAATTCGGGTGACGATTGCATTCGGGCGGTCGAAATTCTGGCCCGGCTGCTGGCGAATCCCGATGAACTGGCCGGTGCGGCCGATGCGCTGGTGACATGATGTCAATTTTCATTCAGGAGCGATTGCCATGAAGCCGGGCTGGATCGACATTTCCCGCACCTTGTCCGCAGCCATCGCATGCTGGCCGGGCGATGTGGCCTTTCGCTATGACCTGGGCGTGAAGATCACCGAGGGGGCGAGTTGCAATGTGGGCAGCATCGTGACGAGCGTGCACACGGGCACGCACGTGGACTCCCCGTTTCATTTCGACCCGGCCGGCGCGACGATCGAGGCGCTCGATCCGGCCGTTTTCATCGGCCCGGCGTGGCTGGCGGACGTGACGGAATCGCCAGGTTGCTGGCGAAAGGCGCTGGAATCGCTCGATTTTTCGATCGTACCGCGGGTGCTGTTCCGCACCGGCGGCTGGCCGGAGGGGAGTCCGTTTCCGCAGTCGATCCCGGTGATGGAGCCGGATTTGCCGGCCTGGCTGGCCGAACGGGGAGTGAAGCTGATCGGCCTGGACTTGCCTTCGGTGGACCCTCTCGACTCGAAAACGCTGGACCGGCACCACGCCCTGGGCCGGGGCGGCATCCACATTCTGGAAGGTCTGACGCTGGCCAAAATCCCGCCGGGCCTCTACGACCTGATCGCCCTGCCGTTGAAGCTCGCAGGCTCCGACGGCAGCCCGGTGCGTGCGGTGATTCGGGCGGTCAATGTGTAGGGCACGAGGTATCGTGCCGATTCGGTGAAGAAGAAAACGGCACGATACCTCGTGCCCTGCATCACTGCCGGAAGATCTTGCGTAAGCGGATGTTGCCGGACGATGGAATCCGGGGGATAATCAAGTCGTTCGACGAGATGTCGATCGAACGCCGGAGGTTGGATGCGATGTCGACGACGATCACGCTTGACGAGGCGAGTGCGAAGCTGCGGGAGATCATCGGCGGGATGCACCCGGGCGACGAGATCCGGATCGTGGACGGCTCGAACGAAGTGGCCCGGCTCGTGGTGAGCCGCGAGCGAACCGAACCACGCCGCCGCCAGCCGGGGCTGGGTAAAGGCTCTTTGGTGTATATGGCACCGGATTTTGATGATCCGATATCCGATTAGGCTCCAGTCCCGTATTCTGCCCTACAAGACCCAAGGTAAAAAAAGTGGACAAAATGATCGTGGCTCCTGATAGACCATCGCATGTCTACAAGTTTCAGGGAATTACAGACTACTCCATGCAAAATCTTAAAAACCATGCGGTCTATTACTCATCGGTGAAGAGATTTAACGACCCATATGATTGTGATATTCTTCCGAATATAGTTCCGTCAACCTTGAATGAACTAATGACGATAAAAGAATATGTAAAACAGAGCGATAGATTCCCAGAACAAGCAAAAAAAGAAATCCTTGAATACGAAGGCGATGACTTAGGTGCGAAGTTGCATGAAGGTATGTACAAAGTAATAGACGATCATTTAGCGAAAAGCCGGAATAATTTAGGAGTCGCGTGTTTTTCGTCAAGAAACGACGATCTTTTAATGTGGGCGCACTATGGTGAGAGGTTTAAAGGATTTTGCCTAGAATTGTCTACAAGAGCGAGGATGTTGAGTAATCTCCTTCCTGTTGAATATGTGGGCACAGTTCCGTCGTATAGTCTTCATTCATTGATAGTTAATGAGCCTTCAAGCATTGGGATATCAAAACTGTTTCTCTCTAAAGCAAAGTCTTGGCAATATGAGCATGAGTGGAGGTCGTTTTGTGAGCAGCCAGACAGGATGATTTCGTACGATCCCAAAGACCTTGTAGGGATTTATCTTGGACCTGAAATTGAAGAGAAGTCAATGGCGAAAATCATGCAGTTAGCCGAGGAAGTGTATACATCAGTGAAAGTCTACAAGGGGAAAAGAAGTCGCATTGAGTTTAAAATCGAGTTCGATCAAATCAGATAAACAAATAAATAGAAACATCAATGCTTATCCACGGTGTTGCCTTTGAGTCTTGTGGAAGACTTGCGTCATTTGGGGTGTGATATCTGTCAGTTGGTCTTCCCCACAAAAAGTAGACATTGAATCTTACGAATTGCCCATTTGACAC
>CAZSQA010000067.1:0-21472 GCA_964608915.1 uncultured Isosphaeraceae bacterium | reverse complement strand
AAAAGAGACAGAGCGCAATGTGCTCAGACTTACACCAATCGCGTAACTCCTAAAGCTTTCGGATCATCTCGCCGAACGGAAAAAATGGAATCGGATTCGATGCCACGGATCGCGAGAAAAAAAACGGCGACAAGGACGAAATCGGAAAGGCCGTCACGGATAACCGATGAATTCGTCTGAGTTCGGCGAAACGTCTCCCTCTCGGCGGAAGCGAGATCGACCGATGAATTCGAAGGAAGTCGACGAAGACGCATCGAGGCCCTTGGAGATTCGTTCGAATCACGGAATGAAATCCCGCAACGACTTCAGCCCGACCGGTTCGCGGCTGGCGAACGGTTCGGCGTGGCCGACTCCGGCCATGATGCCCCAGTAGCGGTTGCGTTCGATCACCCGGTCGATTACGCCAGGTTCGCCCGGCGGCTGGTTTTCGACCAGTTGACTGGCGTAGGCTTCGAGGGATTTGCGCTTTCGGTCGACGAATTCCGAAATGTCGATGACGATCGACGGCCGTTCGACGATCCGCAGGTGCACGCTGAAGTAATACAGAATGCGTGCCGGGTGGAAGGGCTTGCCGGCCATGTCCGACTTGCCGAGTTTCGCCCAGAATTTCGCGGCCTCGACCAGGTCGGTCGCGGCCAGGTGGTCCGGGTGTGCGTCTTCCCAATAAGGGGCGAAAATGACTTTGGGACGCATTAGGCGAAACTGCTCGGCCAGCGCGCGGCGGTTTTCGAGGGTCGCTTCGAGACTCCGATTCGGCAGCCCCAGATTGCCCCGCCAGGCGATGCCAAGCGCCCGCGTGGCGGCTTCGGTTTCCTGCTTGCGTCTGGCCTTCGAGCCGAGTGGTGTCGGTTCGCCTGAAGTGAGGTCGAGAATGCCGACCCTGAGCCCCTCCCGGACCATCGACAGAATCGTCCCCGCCACGCCGAGTTCGGCATCGTCCGGGTGGGGGGCCACGACCAGCGCATCGAGCGGTTCAGGCGTCATCGGGCAGGGCACTCCAGGGTTCAGGCGAGCGGCATCGCGACGGACCAGGCTTTCGCGAATTCATCTTAGCCTCCAGCACGACGATTTCGCGATCGATCGTCCGGAACACACGTTCCGAAGATGCCGGTCGTTCGGCATCGTTTCGTCATCCGGAACGTTCGAATGCGTTGCCTCTGTTGGGATTCGCCGGACGAATCGCTATAATTCTCTCAGTGGGCCCGCGAACGGGTTCGAATGGTCGGAGACTTGGCAAGGCAGGGGGAATTCGCTTCCATGTCACAATGGATTCGCGTCGCGAGCGTGTCGGACATCCACCCGAAAAAGGCGCTGGAATTCGAGCATCAGGGGCGTGTCATCGCCGTGTTTCAGGTCGGCGACACGTACCACGCGATCGACGGAATCTGCCCGCACCAGGGCGGCCCGCTGGCTGAAGGCGAACTGGACGGCACCTGCGTGACATGCCCCTGGCATGGCTGGCAGTTCGATGTCGCCTCGGGCAAGACGCCGCTGGGCAGTCGTGTCAAGCAGGACGTGTTCCCTGTGAAGGTCGAAGGGGACGCCGTCCTCGTCGAAGTGCCCTGAATCTGCCCCGGCGGAACTTCGCGATGATTCGCCATTCGCACTACGACCCAACTTCCGGGAAATCTCCGTGATTCGCACGAGGCCGTTTCGAAACACCGATGTCGTCGAAATCGTGGCTTTGTGGAACAGGCACATGGTGGGGCCGTTCGTCGCCGCCCCCCTTTCCAGCACCGAATTCGAACAGTTCGTGCTTTCCCGCCCGTACTTCGAAGCCGATGGGCTGATTCTGGCCTTCGACGACGAATCGGGCGCTGCCCTCGGGTTCGTCCACTGCGGCTTCGGCCCTGAAGTGCCTGAGGAAAACTGCTGGAAGCTCGATCGCACGCTCGGCACCGTCGCGCTCGTCTGCTGCGGCGACGATGCGGATGTCGCCGCCACACTCGTTGCCGCCGGCAAGGCGTGGCTCGCGGCGTCCGGGGCGAAGGTGATTTACGCCGGTGGCCGTTCGCCCCTGAACCCCTTCTACTGGGGGCTTTACGGCGGCAGTGAGTTTTCGGGCATCCTCACGGGGACGCCCCAGGTGCATGAAGCTGTCCTGAACTGCGGATTCCGCAAAGTCGCCGAATCCGTGCTTTATGAATTCGACCTGACCAGGCCGGAGCCGAGGCACGTCAATAATGCGATCCTGCGCAGGGAGTCGCGGTTCAAGGTCATCGAAGACGAGCCAGGCTGCCCGGCCTGGACATCGCTTGCCCTGGAAAGCTTCCACACGATCTCCATCCGCATCACGGGCCGTAACGACAGCGACCGCATCGCCGCGGCCACGCTCTGGCCGATGTCGCTTTACGGCCGGGGTGACGGCGTCTCACGTATGGGCCTGATCGACGTGTTCGTCGAATCCTCCCATCGCAGAAAAGGTTACGGCCGGCTGCTCCTGACCGAATGCATCAAGTGCGTGGCCGAACTTGGCTTCCGCCGCCTGTGCGTGCAGACCGACGCCGCCAACCAGCCTGCCGATGCCATGTACAAGAGGCTTGGGTTCGACCGTGTCGGTTCGGCAGCCCTTTACCGGCTCGAAGTGTCCTGAATTCCAAGGTCTTCCGCGGCCGCCGTTTTCCGATATCTCTGCATGATCCTGTCCCACGCCCAGGGGGCGGCCCAGGCGACGGTCGAAATCGTCCAGGGTTGCCAGGTGGGGTAATACTGTGCCCGCCTGCCGCCACGAAGGATTTCCCGCACGATGCTGGCGACGACCTTTTCCGTCGATTCCGCACCCCGGCCGACGTCGTTGCTGAGCCCCGAGCCGGCGACGGCGCGGAATTCCGAGACGGTCTGCCCCGGACATGCGGCCCAGACCGAAACGCCCGAACCGGCCAGCTCGTAGCGCACGCTTTTGACGAGCCCGTTGACGGCATGCTTGGCAGCGACGTAGACGGCGGAATAGGGCAGGCCGACTTCGCCCAGGATCGACGAAACCTGGACGATCTGCCCCTTGCCGGCCGGCTTCATCCATTCGATCGCGCGTGCGGTGAGGTCGATGACGGCCTCGACGTCGAGGGCGATCAGGTTCCGCACGGCCTCGGGCTGCGTCTTCTCGAATTCCGCATAAGTGCCCGCGCCGGCGTTGTTGACGATCAGGTCGAGCCGGTCGAAGCGTTCCCTGGCCCACTCCATAAGTGCTTTTCTCTGAGCGGGATCGGTGATGTCGGCGACGTAAGGCAGCACGCGCCCCGCAGGGAATTCGGCCGCCAGCGAATCGAGCCTGTCGCCGCGCCGGGCGGTCGCGATGATCTGGATTTCCGCCAGTTTCGGATGGCTGGCCAGTTGGCGGACGAGTTCGCGGCCGATGCCGGCACTGGCGCCGGTGACGATCGCCGTCCGAATGTTCGCATTGCGCGTCATAGCGCTTCCCGTTCCGAATGAGGAGTGGTCCAGATCGTCGGACGAAAGCCTTGACCCGACGTTCGCATCAGGCTAACATAATTTTCGGACATGGTGGGTGTGGCCTAGCGGTTAAGGCACCAGATTGTGGATCTGGGTATCGCGGGTTCGAATCCCGTCATCCACCCTCGTTCGACCTTGGCTCGCCCCTCACCGGGCGAGCTTTTCTTTTACCTGAAGTCCCGATTTTACCGCCTCGGTTCTGGTAAGACGGGGTGTTTTTCTGGAATTTCGAAGGAATTTGCCATAAACTTTCGATTCGTTGTCCAATTGGCTTTGAGCTTCCCAAAGTCGAGGGCAATGGCGAGCGATCGTGCGGACCTTCGGAGTCGACCGGGGTTCGAAAGAACTCCATCTCGAATCGGCATCGTGCTTCAGGAATCGTAAGTGTCAACATCGACGGCGGATTTGGTCCTTTCCTGGAATTCCGCGCTGGCGGATCTGCGTAGCGATCTGACGATCGAAGTGCCTGGGCGCGCGCCAGTGACGATTCCCGCGATCGCGCCGGAAGATCTCGGCAGCAAAGCCTTTCGCAAGGCCCATGGCGCCACGTACGCCCTGGTTTCCGGAGCGATGGCGAACGGCATCGCCTCCGTGGCGCTCGTTCGGTCGATGGTTCGTTCCGGTTTCGTAGGCATTTACGGCGCGGCCGGTCAGGGGATCGACGAAATCCGCCGGCGGATCGACGAACTGCGAGACGATCTCGGCGATTCGCCGGGCTGGGGCGTGAACCTGATCCACAATCCGTCCGAGCCGAATCTCGAATGGTCGATCGCCGAGACGCTGGTGCATCGCCGCGTCAAGCTGGTCGAAGCCTCGGCATATCTGAATCTCTCTCCCGCGGTGGTTTATTACCGTGCGTCGGGCCTGCGTCGTGAGGCATCGACCGGCGCGATCGTGTCCGACCACCGGCTCATGGCCAAGGTGTCGCGCGTTGAGGTGGCTCGGCGGTTCCTCGAACCGGCCCCCGGGCCGATCGTCGACGATCTCGTCCGCCGCGGCCTGATCACGCCGGAGCAGGGTGAGCTGGCTCGCCAGGTTCCGCTGGCCGACGATCTGACCGCCGAAGCCGATTCCGGCGGCCACACGGACAACCAGCCTGCGATCGTTCTGTTCCCGACGATGATCGCCCTGCGCGACCGCATGGCACGCGAATTCCCCGCCGTCGCGAAGGTTCGCATCGGCGCCGCGGGCGGCATTTCCACGCCCCACTCGGTCGCCGGTGCCCTGACGATGGGGGCCGATTACCTGGTGACCGGCTCCGTGAACCAGGCCTGTCGCGAAAGCGGTTCGTCGGACACGGTCCGGCGCATGCTGGCCGAAGCCTCCCAGGCCGAAGTGACCATGGCACCCGCCGCCGACATGTTCGAAATGGGCGTGAAGCTCCAGGTGCTCAAACGGGGCACGCTGTTCCCGATGCGCGCCGCCCGGCTTTACGAGCTTTACCGGAATCATGAGTCGCTGGAGAGCATCTCCGAAAAGGACCGGAAGATGCTGGAATCGACCATCTTCCGCTGCCCCATCGAGCAGGTCTGGCAGGAGACGCAGGATTTCTTCCGCGCTCGTGACCCGGAACAGCTCGAACGCGCCGCGAAAGACACCAAGTACAAGATGGCTCTGGTGTTCCGCTGGTATCTGGGGCAATCTTCGCGCTGGGCGAATCGTGGCGTTCCCGACCGGGTCATGGATTATCAGGTCTGGTGCGGCCCGGCCATGGCGGCTTTCAACGACTGGGCCCGCGGCAGCTTTCTGGACGACCCGCTGCAGCGGACCGCTCCCGTCGTGAATCTGAACCTGCTTTATGGCGCCGCGGTGCTTCTGCGAGCCCGCTTCGCGCAGCTTCAGGGCGCGGAACTGCCGCCCGGCGTTCCCGACCCCAGGCCCCTGAACGGTTTCGAACTTCAGGCCTCGCTATCGCCCGGCGAGCCCGAACCCGCCTCGGTCCCGGCGTAAACCCGGTGACCGCAACACTCTGACGACTTCGATCCGGCACTGATTTTCTGGTCGACCCGCAGCCCAAGTGAGACTTGACTCTTGATACGGCAACGCTTCGAAACCGGCCCCGTCGACGAACCTCGCACTTCCTCGGCCCGTCCCGACGTTCCGGTCGCGATCGTCGGCATGGCCTGCATCCTGCCCCAGGCGAATTCGCCCGAGAACTTCTGGTCGAATATCCTGGAAGGGAAGGACTGCGTCCGCGAAGTTCCGATGACCCACTGGATGGCATCGGATTATTTCGACGAGGATCCGAAGTCACCCGACAAGACCTACAGCCGCCGGGGCGCGTTCATCGACCCCGTCGATTTCGCCCCCCTCGACTTCGGCATCGCGCCGAAAAACCTCGAAGCGATCGACACCACCCAGCTTCTGGGGCTGGTCGTCGCCCGTGACGCGCTCGTCGATTCCGGCTATGGCGCGGCCGGCAAATCGTTCGACCGGAATCGGGCGTCGGTCATCCTCGGCGTCACCGGCACTCTGGAAATGGTCATCCCCCTGGGTGCCCGGCTCGGCCACCCGATCTGGCGCAAGTCCCTGGCCGAATGCGGAGTCGATCCCGAAACGGCCGACAAGGTCGTCGACCGGATCGGGGCCCATTACGTTTCATGGCAGGAAAATTCGTTCCCCGGCCTTCTCGGCAACGTCACGGCAGGTCGCATCGCCAACCGGCTCGACCTGGGCGGCACGAATTGCGTAGTCGACGCAGCCTGTGCAAGCTCGCTCGGCGCAGTCCATCTGGCCGTGATGGAACTCGCGGCCGGCCGGTCGGACATGGTCGTCTCGGGCGGTTTCGACACGTTCAACGACATCTTCATGTTCATGTGTTTCAGCAAGACGCCGGCCCTTTCGAAGTCGGGCCACGCGCGGCCGTTCGACGTCTCCGCCGACGGCACATCGCTGGGCGAGGGCCTGGGCGCGATCGTCCTGAAGCGGCTGGACGACGCCCAGCGCGACGGCGACCGCATTTACGCCGTGATCCGGGGCGTCGGTTCCTCGAGCGACGGTATCGGCCAGGCCGTTTACGCGCCGAAGGCCGAAGGGCAAGTCCGCTGCCTGAAGGCGGCTTACGAAGTGGCCGGCGTCGATCCATCGACGGTAGAGCTGATCGAGGCCCACGGCACCGGCACGAAGGTGGGCGACGGCATCGAGGTGAAGGCCCTGACCGAAGTCTTCGGCGCCGCCCGGGCCGGCAAGGACGTCCCCGCCTGTGCCATCGGATCGGTCAAATCGCAAATCGGCCATACCAAGGCCGCGGCTGGCATCGCTGGGCTGATCAAGGCGGCACTGGCGCTGAGTCATAAGGTGCTGCCACCGACGATCAAGGTCGATTGCCCGGCGGAAGAACTCGCCGAACCGGGCGGGCCTTTCTACGTGAACGACGCGGCCAGGCCCTGGCCGGCCCGGCCCGACCACCCGCGCCGGGCGGGCGTGAGCGCGTTCGGCTTCGGCGGTTCGAACTTCCACGCGGTTCTCGAGGAATTCCCGCACACGGCCGATGACATCGCCTGGTCGCCCAATGTCGATCTGCTGACGATTTCCGCCGGCGACGTTCAGGATCTGCGCAAGCGAATCGACGCGATTCCGGCCGATGCTTCCTGGGACGACTTCCGCCGGCTCGCAGCCCAAAGTCGTGCCGCCTCGGCGACGCAGTCGGCAGCTCGCCTGGCCGTCGTGATCAGGGCGGATCAGGATGGCGATGCTCTCAAAAAGCGCCTGTTCGAAGCGGTCGATGCCCTTCAGGCTGGAAAACCGCTGGCTCCGTTCGCTTCGGAAGGGATTTTCCCGGGTTCGGGTTCGCCCAAGGGGCAACTGGCGATTCTCTTCGCGGGGCAGGGCGCGCAATCGCCCGGAATGCTTCGCGATGCCGCCTGCCGGTTCCCCGAAGTCGCTCGCACGCTTCAGGAAGCGGACGCCGCCGCCGGTCGCAAGCCGGGCGATCTGGTTTCGAAGATCTACCCGGTCAATCAGTGGTCCGAAGATGCCCGGCGACAAGCCGCCGCGGAACTGACCCGGACCGAAATCGCCCAGCCGGCACTCGCGGCTCTCGAATTGGGCCTGGCTCGTCAGCTCGCGAAGTTCGGCGTCGCGCCGCATGCGGTGGCGGGCCACAGCCTGGGCGAATTGGTCGCGCTCGCTTCCGTGGGCAGGCTCTCGCCCGCGACGATCCATGAACTTGTCGAGCTTCGGGGCAGGGCGATGGCCCGTGCCGCCATGGAGGCCGACCGGCGTTACGGCCCCGGCGGAATGACGGCGATCCTGGCCCCCGAGAACGCCTGGGCGGATGCCCTCGAAACGCCCGACATGCGTGGCCGGGTGTTCGTGGCCAACCGGAATTCGCCGTCGCAGACGGTCGTCGCCGGTGCGGTGGCCAGCCTCGACGTCCTGGAGCGTCTGCTGACCCAGCGGGGCATTCGCTTCAAGCGGCTCGAAGTCGCTTCGGCCTTCCATTCCCCCTGGGTCGAACCCGCGGCGGAAGAACTGGCCCGCAAGCTCGCATCGACTCGCTGGAATGCCGTCTCACGTGCCGTCTATGCGAATTCGACTGCGACGCCCTATCCGGCGGATCCGCACGAAGCCTCCCGGCTTCTGGCCCGCCAGCTCGCGATGCCCGTCGACTTCGTCGCGATGATTCGCAACATGGAGGCCGCCGGCTGCCGCCATTTCCTCGAAATCGGCCCCGACGCCCGCCTGTCCGGCCTGGTTCGGTCGTGTCTCGCCCAGCCGGCCTCGGCCGAGGTGTTTTCGTTCGCCGAATCGCCTGCCGTCACGCCTGCCCGGGCGATCGTCGACCTGGCACGCACCCTGGGCCGGATCTGGGCCAGCGGTTTCCCGGTCGATTTTTCGAACTGGGCACCGACGACGACCGCAGCTTACCTGGTCGAAAAGCCGCGTAAACTGACCGTGCCGCTGGCCGGCGCGAATCTGAAGCCGACGATCCCCGCGCCCGAACCGCTGCCGGCGAAAAAAGTCGTGGCGACCGTCGCTTCGAAAAGCGAGCCCAATCCGGCTGCGGAAGCCCCCTCACGGCTCGCCGCCATCGATACGAACGGGACATCCGGAACGACCGTTAAGGTCAAATCGCCTTCGTCTTCCGCCCCCTTGGCAAACGGCTCACGATCCACCAAAATCGGAGACCTCGAACGCAGGGATCTGACGCTGGGTAAGAAGCCCGCCGGGGTGACGCCCGAACCGGGCCCGGTATCCGTCGTTTCGCCGACTTCATCACCGTTGACCACGAACCGCCTGCAAGACCGATCCCGAATGACTCCGAAGGAACATCCGGTGCACGCTGACCCAACCCGACGTCCGAACGATTCGCGACAAGAAGCCCTCGCCGCGCTCCGAAACCTTATGGAACGAACGGCGGCGGTGCATGCCCAGTTCCTTGCCACTCAGCGTCATGCCCAGGAAACGGTCCGCATGATCCTGACCGGTCAGACCGGAGCCGAAGACACCGTCGCGGATTCGCTGTCCGCGCCCGTCGCGATTCAGCCTCAGGCGCTGTTCCGCACGACCGAACCGGTCGCCCCTGTCGCGGTCGCCCCTCATGTGGCTGAGCCGGTTTTCGCCGAGGTCGTCAGCAAGCCGGTGCCGGTGCCTTCGACGGTCTACCGGGCCGCTCCGAATGTCGTCGCCCCGCCCGTGAGCGACGTCCCCCAGCCGGTTTTCCCGGCAACTCCCGCACCCGTCCGGCACGTCGAACCGCCGAAGGCCGTTGTGGCCCAGGCTGCACCGGTCGTGTCGGCTCCGCCCGTGCATGCGGCACCGGCCGCGGCTCCGGCAAGCACCTCCGCGAATCTGCTGCTGCAGGTCGTCGCCGAAAAGACGGGCTATCCCATCGAAATGCTCGAACTTGACCAGCAGCTCGACGCCGATCTGGGCATCGATTCGATCAAGCGGGTCGAAATCCTCTCGGCCATTCAGGAGCGTCGTTCCGACCTCCCCCATGTGCGAACCGACCAGTTCGGTGCCTTGCGGACTCTGGGCGATGTCGTCGGTCTGCTCGACTCGCTGCAGCCCGGTTCGGCACCTGTTGCCGTGGCGTCAGCTCCGGCTCCGTCTCCGGCCGCTGCCGAGCCTCAGCCGGCGCCTCGATCGGCTGACGCGGGCGGCAAGTTCCGATCGCTTTCGGCTCTGTTGTGCGAGGTCGTGGCGGAAAAGACGGGGTATCCTGTCGAGATGCTGGAAATGGACCAGCAGCTCGATACCGACCTGGGGATCGACTCGATCAAGCGGGTCGAGATTCTCTCGGCGATTCAAGAACGCATTCCGAACCTGCCGCACATTCGTACCGACCAGTTCGGATCGCTGATGACGCTCGGCGATATCGTTCGGGCCCTGGTCGAGATTTCGCCCGAAGGCCCCGACGACGACGGCCCTGGCACCGGTGGAGGCGGGGCGCCCGACCGGACGAGTGTGCGTGGCGAAGCCCGCCAGGTGCAGACATCCAATGTGCGGACTTCGCGTCTGACGATCGGCTCGCTCGACAATTCGCCGCGAAACCGTTACGAACCAGGCCCAGGCGACGAAATCTGGGTTCTGGACGACGGTTCCGAATTCGTGGCATCGATTGCCAGCGTTCTGAAGATGTCCGGAGCGCATTTGTGGACGATCCCGAACGACGACGCGGCGATCGACCGGATCGACCCCCCCGAACGGCTCACCGGGCTCGTTCTGAACATGTCTGACGCCTACGACGACGCGGCCTTCGGCCGCGTTTTGCGTCTGGTGGCCAGGCTTTCGCGGCCATTGCAGGAATCAGGCCGAAGTCAATTCGCTTTCGTCGCGGGGCTGACGCGCCTGAACGGCTGCTTCGGACTCGAAACTGACGCCGACGCCGAAGAACTGGCCGGCTGGCCGACCGCGGCGCTTTCCGGACTGGTGAAAACCCTCGCCTGGGAATGGCCCGACGTCGCCGCCCGGGTTTTCGATATCGACCAGCGCTGGGCCGAATGGCAGCCGGCCGCCGCCGCCGAGCAGGTTGCGGCCGAACTGTTCATGGACGGCCCCGTGGAGCGAGGCTTTTCGGACAGGGACATCGAATCGCCGGTGACGCCGATTTTGGAGCCGATCGCCCGCGAGAGCGCCGCCGACATTCGCCGTATGCAGGACGTCATTCGCCCGGGCGAACTCGTGATCGTCACCGGCGGCGCGCGTGGCGTCACAGCTCAGGTGGCGACAGCCCTGGCCGAGGTCTCCCGGCCCACTCTTCTGCTGCTCGGCAGGAGCCCCGAGCCGGCCGCCGAACCGGAACAGCTGCGAGCCGCACGCACCGAGGCCGAATTGATCTCGGCGCTCGTCAAATCCGGCGGACCCGGCAAAAAGCCGGCTCAGTTCGTGCAGGAAGCGAAGCGAATCCTGGCCGATCGTGAAGTACGCGACAACCTCGAACGCCTGCGCGGCCTCGCGTCCGAGGTCGTCTATCGCCCCGTCGATCTTCAGGACGCTGGCGCGGTCGCATCGGCCATCGCCGCGACGACCCGGTCCTTCGGCCCGGTGCGCGGGGTCATTCACGGCGCCGGCGTTCTGGCCGACAAACGCGTCGAAGACCTTGCCCCCGAGGCCGCCGCGCCCGTTCTGCGTACGAAAGTGCGCGGCATGCTGAATCTTCTGGATGCGATGGATGCGTCCGAGCTGCGGTTTTTCGCGGTCTTTTCGTCCATTACCGCCCGAGTCGGCCGGGTCGGTCAGGCCGCTTACGCCGCTGCCAACGAAATGCTCAACAAACTCACGATCGACCAGTCGCGCCGATATCCCGGCTGCCGCTGGCTTTCGCTCGGCTGGGGGCCGTGGGATGGCGGCATGGTGACGCCCGCCCTGAAAAAGGTGTTTTCGTCCGAAGGCGTCGGGTTGATTCCGCTCGAATCGGGTTCGTGGACGCTGCTCGAACTCATCGGTGCGGCGCCTCAGCCTGAGCCCTGCGTCGAAGTCTCCGTGCTCGAAGGCGACGGGCGGCTCTTTACGCCCAACCGAGCCGTGCCCGGAGTCGTCCTGCCAGGGCCTGCGACGACTCACGCGGTTTTGCCGGGCGATGCCACGCGCATCGTCTGGCAGCGGCCGTGCGACCTGGCCGAATGGCCCGCGCTCAAGCACCATGTCATCGACGGTTCGGCTGTCGTGCCGACGGCACTGCTGACCGAATGGATGATCGAAGCGGCGATGCAAGTAATCCCGGGGCTGGAGCTTGCGGAAGTTCGCAACATGTCGGTTCTCAAGGGCGTCGTGCTCGACGATTCCGGCCCGGCCTCGCTTCAGGCCTGCATCAAGACGGTCGATTACGCACCCTCCGGGCCCGTCACGGCGAAGCTCGCCATTCAGGGTCTTTACCCCCGAACCGGCAAGACTCTCGACCAGGCCACCGCCGAGATCGTACTGGCACCCAAGCCGGTCGTGCTCGATCCGAATCCTGCCTTCGAGAGCCGATCCACACCGGACCGTTCCGCCCCGCCTTATTCCCAACTGCTTTTCCATGGCCCGGCGTTTCAGGGGCTTTCGGGCGATGTACGTTTCGATGCCGCTCAGTTCGCCGGAGTGCTCAAAGGGGCGAGCCGCCCCGCCGAATGGGACGCTTCTCCATCCAGGGCCCGCTGGATCGTCGACCCGCTCGTGCTGGACGTCGTCATGCAGGGCATCTGCTCGTGGCCCCGGCTGACGGGCGACCGCTTCAGCCTGCCGATGGGCTTTCGCCGCCTTGTGTGGCGGCCCGTCGATGAAGAGGCCCTTGCCGGAGGCACGGTTCGCCTGTCGCTTCGCAGGAAGAACGATTTCGAAGTGGAGGCCGAAGCCGTCGTCCGCGACACTTCCGGCCATGTCGTCGGTATCGTCGAGGGGATCCGGGGAGTGATGGACGCCCGCCTGGAACAGGCTTTTCGCCGTAACGCCCTGCCGCAGGTCGAACGACGTTGACACGACCACAAGACATGCATCGCACCCACGGACACGCTTCGAACGAACCGATCGCCATCGTCGGCATGGGCCTCGTATTCCCCGGTGCCGACACTCCGGCCAAATTCTGGGATATCGTCGCCAACGGCCGGACGATGGCCGCGGCCATCCCGCCGGACCGCTGGCCGGTCGATCCGCAGCGTCTGTACGAACAGGGCAAGATCGCGCCGGACAAAGTCTATGGCCTTTCCGCGTGCCTGGTCGAAAGCCGCTGGCGCCCTGATTCCCGAAACCTGCCCTGGCCGACGACGATCGACCCGGCCACGCTTGACCCTGTCTTCGCCATGGCCGTGCACTCGGCCGCCGCGGCCTGGACGTCGGCCCGCACCGAACGGCTGGACCGGTCCCGCGTTTCGGTGATCCTTGGCAATATCGCCCTGCCGACGGAAGCCACGGCGCAGTGGTCTCAGGAGCTTTTCTCATGGGAGATGGCCCGGCGTCGTGGCGAGCCCCGGCCGCTTCACGTGCAGAATCTCTGGAATCGCGACCCGGTATCGCTGCCCGCCCGGCTCGTATCCGTCCTGCTCGGCCTGGGCGGACGTTCCTATACGCTGGATGCCGCGTGTGCTTCGTCGATTTACGCTCTCCGGCTCGCGATGGACGAGCTGCGGCGGCACGAAGCCGACGCGGTGCTGGCCGGCGGCCTTTCCCGCCCTGATTGCCTGTATACCCAGATGGGCTTCGCCCAGCTTCATGCCTTGAGCAAGTCGGGCGTGCCGCGGCCGTTCGACGAACGGGGCGATGGCCTGGTCGTCGGCGAAGGCGGGGGGCTTTTTCTGCTCAAACGCCTGAGTGACGCCCTCGAACACGGCGACAGGATCCTCGGCGTTCTGCGTGCCGTCGGCCTCTCGAACGACATTTCCGGCGCCCTGCTCGCCCCCAGTTCCGAAGGGCAGCTGCGGGCCATGAAGGCGGCCTATGCCGAGTCCGGGCTACTGCCGGAGCAGATCGACGCTGTGGAGTGTCATGCGACAGGCACGCCCGTCGGCGACGCCGAAGAATTCCGTAGTCTTTCGACGCTCTGGAGCAGCGGTTCGGCTCCTCCCGGCAGCTGCGTGCTCGGCTCGGTGAAGTCGAACGTGGGCCATGGCCTGACTTCCGCCGGAGCCGCCGGGCTGGCGAAGCTCCTGCTGGCGTTCGAACACGAAACGCTGCCCCCGACGGCCAGCTTCGAATGCCCGCGCAAAGGCATGGAACTCGGCGGGAAACCGTTCCGCGTCTTGACGGAACGAGAGCCGTGGCTCCGGCGCGATGCGTCGACCCCCCGCCGTGCGGCCCTCAGCGGATTCGGCTTCGGCGGCATCAACGCCCACCTGATCGTCGAGGAATTCCTGCCCGGGCACGTTTACGCTCATGCAAATTCTCAGCCGGGTTCTGGCGAGATCTCCGTCGCCATCGCGGGCTTCGGCGGCCGGGTCGGCACCGGGCAGGGGTTCGAAAGCCTGACGGCGTCGCTCGTCGAAGGCAGGCTGCCGGTCCGCGACGCGTCCGATTCGTGGTATGGCCTGGCTCCTCCCGGCAGCGACGCCCAGCATGCTCCGACTCCGGAATCGCCCCTTTGCGTGCCTGTCAGTTCGGTCGAAGTGCCGATCGGCCGGTTCCGCATTCCGCCCTCGGAACTCGCGGAAATCCTGCCTCAGCAGGCGCTGATCCTGAACGCCGCGCACGAGGCCGCCGCCGAAGCCGGCTGGCTTGGGGCGGGCTCGCAGCCGCGCCCGCGAACGGCCGTTCTGTTGGCCGTCGCGCTCGATCAGGCGACGAATCACTTCCAGCTCCGCTGGGCGTTGACGGATCCGCATCACACCAGCGCGTCGCAATCGGGTGACCTGATCGAAGCCCGCGACGCCTTCGGGCCGCCCCTCACGGCGAATCGGGTGATGGGGAATCTGGCTTCGATCGCGGCGAGCCGACTGGCCCGTGAGTTCCGCCTGGGCGGCCCCAGTTTTACGATCTCGCAAGGCCCGCATGCCGGGTTGACGGCTCTGGAAGTGGCCTGCGGCTGGATCGCCGACGGTCATGTGGACGAAGCTCTCGTCGGTGCCGTCGACCTGACGACCGACATCCGTCATGCCTGGGCTGAGTGGCTCACCGCCCGGGAGAACAAGGCGGAAATCGCCGCGGGCCGCGTGGTGTTGTGCGACTCGGCGTTCGCCCTGATTCTCCGCCGGGCCGACGCTGAGCCTGCCTCCGAAGCCATACGCTGCGAGATTTTGTCTGCTCCGGCCGGCCGAAATGACGTCAGACGAACGTTTCCGCCGAACCAGGGCGACGACGAATTCGTCTTCGGAGCTTCCGAAGGGTTCGTGGCGTTCGTCCGCGACTATCTCGCCCTGCGGACGAAGATCGAGCCGGCCCGCATGCTTACGGCCAGCGGTTCCAGGCCCCTCGCGCCGGACGACAGGCCACGATTCTGGTTCCCCGAACGGCCTGAGAAGCCCCGGGAAGTGCTGGCCGGATCGGAGACTTCGGCCAAAGTCATTCGATTGATCGAGCCGGCCGGGCAGACGGCGAATCGCGTGGCCGCGCTGACGGCCGACGACCAGGTCGGCATCTTTCACGCGGACGCCCCGAGCCCGGCCGACTTGCTACGTGTTCTGCACGCGCTCGGCGAAAAACTGGCCTCATCGGCTGCCGCAGGCGATTCCGTCGCCCAGGCCGCGGCGAAATGGCGCGGCCGAAGGCTGGCGGAACCGACGCCGATCGGACAAAGCCGGATCGCTCTCTGGCTCTATGACCTTGCCGACGCCGGCCGGATTCTGGGCGAAGCCCGCGAGGCCGTGCGGCTGGGCACGGTCCGGCCCCCGGGGCGGATTCCGAACCGGTCCGAATTCGTCTATGAACCCGGCTTCGGCACACCCGAGAACCTGGCGTTCGTCTTTCCTGGCATGGGCAATACCTTCGCGGGGATGGGGCGCGAGCTTTCCGTCCGCTGGCCGGAGATGTTCGATGCCGTCGCGACGAAATGGTCCGGGCCTCGCGAATCCATCCTGCCGGGGCTTTTCTGGGATCGCCCCGTGCCCGAAAAGGCCGGCGATCACATGGAGCTGATCTTCGGCCAGGCCGTGATCGGAGTGGCCGTTTCGGACTTCGTCCGTGCCGTCGGCGTGGAGCCCGGAGCCATGATCGGCCTCTCGCTGGGCGAATCCGTCGCACTTCTGGCCAGCGGCACGTGGCGAAATCGCGACGAACTCTGGCACAGGATGCGTGAGTCGCAGCTTTTCCGCAGCGAACTCGCCGGCCCGTGCAATGCCGCACGGCGCTACTGGAATCTGCCCGCCGGTGAACCGGTGGACTGGGTCACGGTCGTCGTGCCGAAATCGGCGGAAGCCGTCCGCGAAGCCCTTGCGGGCGAATCGCGGGCCTCGATCCTGATCGTGAATTCGCCGGACGAAGTCGTCGTCGGCGGGCAGGAACGCGCCGTCGACCGTCTGCTGGCCGAACTCCGCTGCCGCAAACTTCCGGTCGGCATCGTTTCCACCATGCATTCGCCGCTGGCCGAGTCCGTGCGCGACGACTATCTGGCCCTGCACACCCTGCCTGTGCAGGACCCCTGGCCCATGCGCATCTACAGCGCCCACTTCGGTGCCGCTTACCGCCCGACCTCTTCATCGGCCGCCGAGGCGATCACCGGGCTTTCGTCGAACGCGATCGACTTCCAGGGGATCGTCCGAACCGCCAGCGACGAGGGATCGAAGATTTTCGTCGAAATCGGCCCCGGCGGGTCGTGTTCGCGGATGATCCAGCGCATCCTCAGCGACAGGCCCCATCGCACCGTGACGCTCACGCCGCCTGTGGGCGACCCTGTGCAGGCCTTCCTCAAGGGCATGTCGCACCTGTTCGTCCTGGGTTATGGGACATCTCAGGAAGGCTGGTCACGCGTCTACGGCACCGGGTTGCCCGACGGCCCGTCGGCGGTCGTTTCGCTCAAGGTCGGCGGCTTGCCCATCGACTGGCCGACCGACATGCGGCTTCAGTCGCCCCGCGTGCGCCGGATCGACTGGATCGGTCTGGCCATCGGCGGTTCACAAACCGCTCCCACGCCTGTGCCGATCCCGGCACCGCCGGCCGCCGCGCCCGTGGCCGAACAACCCTTCGCGGTGCGTTCGGAACCGCTCGAGCCGGTTCGACCGCTGCCCGCGCCCGAAACCGTTCATGACCTTTCGCCCGACTTGCCGTTCGAAGCCGCGCCAGTCGCTTCAGTGGCAGGGGCCCTGGCGATCGTAAGAACTTCGAATGCCAGATTTTCCGTCGCATCCTCGTCCGGCACCGCTACTCAGGAGTGTACCGACACCATGTCCGAATCGCCCGTCGATCCCCGTCCGGAGGCCGTCTCCGCTGTCGCTCGTTCCTCCGGCCTGGCGGTTTCCCTGATCCGTGCGAACGCGGCGACGGTGCAAGCCCACACGGAATTCCAGAACCTCTGGTCCGAATTCCTCGAAGATTATCGCTATCTCGTCGAATCCGACGACGCCCTGCCCGAAGCCGGCGACTTCCGTGACGTCTTCGAAAACGGCTTTCACGCCGGATCTTTCGATGCCGAGCCCCGGGCCACGAGCGGTCACCCGCACATCGACATCGACTACGCCGCCCTGCCTGTGCCCGTCGACCCGCCTCGCAGCCTTTCGCGGGGGCTCTGCCTGACGTACGGCCGCGGGCCCATCGCCCCGGTCTTCGGTCAGAAGTACGCCGCGGCCGATTCCTACCCCACTCGCGTGCGCCTGCCTGACCTGCCCCTGATGCTCGTGGACCGCGTGACGGCCATCGAAGGCGAGCCCCTTTCGATGACCAGCGGCCGGATCGTCACCGAGCACGACGTTTTCCCCAACGACTGGTACCTCGACTGCAACCGCGTGCCGGTGTGCATCGCCGTCGAATCAGGTCAGGCGGACCTGATGCTCTCAGGCTATCTGGGCATCGACCTCGAAACCAAAGGCCTGGCCGTCTATCGCCTGCTCGACGCCACCGTGGCCTTCTACGACCATCTGCCACGGCCCGGCGACGTTATCGTCTACGATATCCGTATTCTCAACTTCTTCCGCCAGGACAAAACGCACCTCTTCCGGTTCGCGTTCGAGGCGACCGTCAACGGCAAGCCGCTGATGTCCATGCGCGACGGCTGTGCCGGCTTCTTCACGCCGGAAACCCTCGCCGCCGGGCAGGGGATCGTCCGCACGACGGCCGAACTCAAGCACCGGCCCGGCAAGCTGCCGGCCGACTGGCGCGCACTTGCCCCGATGAAGCGGGAATCGTTCACCGTCGCCCAGATCGACGCCCTCCGCCATGGCGATCTGGCCGCGGCCTTCGGGCCTGATTTCGCCGGCCTTCAGCTTCACGACCCCGTCACGCTCCCCTCGGGTCTCATGCACCTGGTGGACCGGGTCACCGAACTCGACCCCGCCGGCGGCCGCTTCTGCCTGGGCATCATTCGTGGCGAGTTCGACATCCGGCCCGAAGCCTGGTTCATGGTCTGCCACTTCGTGGACGACCGGGTCATGCCTGGCACGCTCATGTACGAATGTTGTCTGCACACGCTGCGGATTTACCTGATGCGCATGGGCTGGATCTGCGAAAACGGCCCCGAAGTGGCCCTGGAGCCGATCCCGGGCGTGCAAAGCCGCCTGCGTTGCCGCGGCCAGGTGCTCGAATCGACGAAGACGGTCACCTATGAGATCGAAATCAAGGAACTGGGCTACGGGCCCGAGCCTTACTGCATCGCTGATGCCCTGATGTACGCCGACGGCAAGCCGATCGTCGATATGCGTGATATGTCCCTGCGCTATACGGGCGTCACCCGCGATGCCGTCGAATCGCTTTGGCGAAACGTTTCGAACGTCAATGGCACGATTCCCGCTTCTTCCGACCGCCGTGCCGAAACGCCCCAGCCCTTCGCGGGCGGGTTTTATCCGACCGAGTCGGCCGAAGGCCACGCCCGCCCGGCGAAGTACACGCACAGGCAGATCCTCGAATTCGCCGAGGGGGCACCTTCGAAATGCTTCGGCGCCCAATACGCCATTTTCGACACCGATCGCAAGCTCGCCCGCCTGCCGCGCCCGCCTTTCAACTTCCTGCACCGGGTGACGGACGTCACCGGCGTGCCGTTCGAAATGAAAGCCGGCGGCACGGCCATCGGCGAATACGACGTGCACCCGGACGACTGGTATTTCGCCCAGGAACGCACCGGCCGAATCCCTTTCACCGTGCTTCAGGAAGCCGCCTTGCAGGTTTGCGGCTGGCTTTCCAGCTACGTCGGTTCGGCCCTGACCAGCACGAACGACCTCGCCTATCGCAATCTCGGCGGTTCCTGCCGCTGGCACAAACCCGTGCCCGCCAGCCACGAACGGCTGACGACCACCGTCAAACTCACCAATCTTTCCCACTCGGCAGGCATGATCATCCAGCATTTCCGCATGGACATGGTCGACCGTACCGGTGCCCCGGTCTATTCCGGCACCACCTATTTCGGCTTCTTCGACCGCGAAGCCCTCAAGAACCAGATCGGCATCCGGGGCTTCGAACCCTGGCGGCCTGACCCGGCCGTGCGCTACCAAAGCCTGCCGGAACAGGATTTTCCGTCAGCCGCACCGCTGCCCGGCGAAACCCTGCGGATGATCGACCGGATCGTCCGCTGGCTGCCCAACGGCGGCCCGAACGGCCTCGGGCACATGGTGGGCGAGACGCCTGTGAAGCCCGACGCCTGGTTCTTCGACGCTCACTTCTATCAGGACCCGGTCGTCCCCGGCTCTCTGGGGCTTGAGGCGTTCGTTCAGCTCATGAAGGCCGAAGCCGTCCGCCGCTGGGGCAGCTCAGGCCAGTTCCGCGTGGTGGGCATCCCTGCCGGCACCGATCACGAGTGGGAATATCGGGGCCAGGTGGTGCCGACCGACCGTCTGATGACGACGGTCATGAACGTCGTCTCAGCCGACGACGCGACCAGAACCCTCATCGCCGACGGCCACGTGGAAGTCGACGGCCGGTACATCTATCGGATGAAGCGATTCGCGATCCGGCTGGAGTGATGCTAATAAAATGAACACTACAATTGAGGGAGATATGGCTTCTCAGCAATATTTCTTGTCAAACGTCCACGTCCAAACTAGGATCGGTAGGCGACAAGACATCATGATTTGAAGTTCTGCTATGGGCGATAGAGCTGGCGAAGTTCGCTGTATCTGATACACCGCAACATTTCGCCCATTCGCAAGAGCGTGTCTGATTGATGAACTCAACAAAAGGAATCCACAGATGTATTTAAAAGAGTGCTTAATTCATAATGTTGGGCCGATTGAAGATTTGGACCTTTCATTAGATTTAACGCCCGACGGCATCCCAAAGCCATTGATCCTCGTCGGCAAGAATGGCAGTGGAAAATCGATTCTTCTTGCTTACATTCTGGATGCACTTGCGGAACTTGCTAAAAAAAGTTTCGCGATGTGGTCCTAGGTCAAGCGAGTAATTTTGCTCCATTTTTAAAGATTTCAAGTTCCGGTGACAGTCGAAATCAGTCCGAAGCACATTATTGTTTTATCGAGTTCTCGGATGGCGAGCAAGCATTGAACTATTCAGAGAAGGTCGGTGTAATCAATGCCGGCTCTATAACTCAGAAGTTGCGAGGAAGATTTCAGCATGTCCATCAATGGAGATCTGTAAAGCCAGTTTACAAAGGAGTGGGTGGGAATGAGGATCGAATAGAATCTATGTTTAATTCGGGATCAATTTGTTTCTTTCCTTCGTCGAGGCACGAAAAGCCGCATTGGATTAATTCACAAGCGGTTTTGGATGAAATGGTCTTTGGTGAATATTTGCGACATCATGGAGATTTAGAGAAGCCCCTGATCGTTGAGCGTGCATGCGATTCAAACCTTCGATGGCTCATGGATGTAATGCTAGACTCTATGTTGGACGTGGATTTAATTGAAGATCGAACCACTGATTCACAGTCGTCTTATTCACTCGATACTCCCAGGCGAAGCGTTTCTGAGACTCACATGTTACAGGCGGGGAGAAAGAACGTAGAGATTTTACTGAAAGAGATTATGGAGGATGAGCATGCACAGTTGTTTGTCAATTATCGAAACGCTGTGTTTGGACGTTTGGGAATTAGATTGGGTAATGGGATCGTGGTTCCGTCTCTAAGGCATTTATCTGCAGGCCAGTCCATTTTATTTAATATGTTTGCCACGATCATCCGCTACGCTGAAGCTGATGGCAACTTAGCGAAGTCAGTGAGCCTTGATCAGATTTATGGCATTGTCCTAATCGACGAAATCGACTCGCATCTCCACACGGATCTTCAATATCAAGTATTACCTCAACTACTTAAGCTGTTTCCAAAGGTACAGTTTGTCGTGAGCTCTCACTCGCCTCTTTTTTTACTTGGGATGGAAAGAGTGTTCGGCGTTGATGGGGTGCAGTTCGTTGAGTTGCCATTGGGTCGAAGGATCACTGCTGAGCGATTTGAGGAACTAAAGAAGGCCATTGATGTTTTCAGCCAGACCAAAGTGTTTGAAGATGAAATCGAGAAACAAATCGGTGTTGCAACAAAACCGTTGGTTCTTACAGAAGGTCAAACGGATCCGACTTACTTAACCCAAGCACTTGCTTTACTGGGTCATGCTGACTTGCTGGGTTCAATCGAAATCAGTCAGGTTGGCACTTCTGGAAAATCGGGATCAACAGGGGGCGGGGATTCTCACCTCCAAAAGGCGAAAGTTTTTCTGGAACATAATGCTTCTAGATTTCATCGAAAAGTCCTTCTTCTCTTCGACAATGATACAAATAAACAGGCGGAAGACTTTGGTGAAATGTTATTTCAAAGGTCTATCCCTAAAAACCCAAATAACCAAAAGGTTTTGAATGGTATCGAAAACCTTCTTCCCGAGAATCTATTCGAAGATAGATTCTACAAGCGAATTGAGAAACCAAAAGGAGATGGTGGTAGCGTTGTTACGAGTATATTGATGAAAAGCGATCTTTGTAACTGGGTTTGTTATGAAAGAAGCAATCCATCTGACTTCATTGCCTTTCAGGATTGACCCTCCCCAAGATTGGTAGACACTGGATCTCCTTACGTCATGATAGAGAG
>CAZSQA010000066.1:0-22068 GCA_964608915.1 uncultured Isosphaeraceae bacterium | reverse complement strand
CGGCGACGAAAGCCGTCTGGATGCCACCGGCCATCATCGAAGACCCCGATGCGCCTCCCGTGGAAGAAGGCGAGGGCCTGTCGGTCACCGGCATCTTACTGAGCCTGGTTCCAGGCATCTCGTACTATGATGCTTATCAAAGCTGGAAGGCGGGCGATTATCGTGGAATGTTTCTTAATGGGGGTTTTGCCACTCTCGACGTGCTGTCGCTCGGTTGGTTTTCCAAAGCGCGAGGTTTGAGGGCTTTCGCTGGCGGGGTGGTCAAATCCCGGGTCAAAGCTGAGGTGATCGATGCCATCTCTGGCGAAGCGGGCAATGTGGTGGGCGATCGGCTGGGAGCGGAAGCCGGCCTCTTGACGGAGATGGTCGTCTCTGGTGTATTGAGTGGCAAGCTCAACTCGCAGGACCAGAAGGTTCTGGGCTTCGCCGCGGATGGCGGGGCAAAGAGGCTCTCCCGCACTGTATCCAACCAGAAATCCACTTTCCAGCTTCCAAGAACTTGGAAGTCTGCTGCTGGTGTAGAAGGCACATTTTCTGATGGTATCCATACATTCAGGATTGACACGAACAATTTGTCTAGAGGCGAGAGATTTCACATACACATCTATAATGCGAGAGGCAATGAGATCGCAGTGATTCAAGGGAGAGGTTCCAATGGTATATGGCGAACGACTCATCGGGGGAGGGTGCTAAAGAAACCCTCGCAAGTGGCGGCACTACTAAGAACAGACATTCGAAGATTGACTCAAAATGCGCTTCGGAACATCGATTGAGGTCAACATGAAGAGTCGAATGAAATCTCTACACATTTTCATTGGAGAATTAAATGGAGTTGACTATGTGATTTCTCTAACGAGAGAAGGCGCCATTTCATCGATTCGGTCACATTACGCATTTGGCGACCCAAAGGAATCCTCTGATGCGATAAGTGACCTATGGGCTGACGAATTGAATACGATTGGCTGGAGGATTCGTGAAGAAAAGGTGAACGCGGAATACGTTGATGTAGAAGTTCATTTAGGAAATCAAAGTGATTCAAGCCATGTCAGTTGGACATGTCCTTCTTGCGGCATTTCCTTCAGTGAAGATTGGAATGATCACGATGAATTGCCCATCACTCTGATATGTGATTGCCATGAAATTCGCAAGTATTATCTCGGTCAATCAGGTCAAATATTCTAGAGGAGAAAATGGGTCATTCTAGTTTAACCGGCAGCAACACTAGGAATTGCATGGGTTTACACGCAGAATAACCTGGCCGAACGTGGATATCAATCGGCATGATCTGGCCACGTGTCGACGATTTTGCCCTGGCCGCTCGGCCTTCGACCCCGAGCTTCTCGAAGAGGTCCCAATGCCGCCGCCGAGGAGGGGGAAGGGATCACCATCGAAGGCATTCTCTGGGGCCTGATCCCGGGCAGTTCTCTGGTTGACGGATATGAGGATTACCAGAAAGGCAATTACGTCAGCGCCGCGTTCAACGGCGCGATGGGCCTGTTCGACCTGGTCACGATGGGTGCGGTGTCGAAAGCCAAAGCCATCGCCAAATCCGGCGTGCGAGCGATTTTCGGAGGCGTCAAACAAACGGCCAAGAACACGAAGAACCTGATGGACGACGGCCTCCGCCTGGTTCGCGGCAACATCGACAACGCCGGGAAGGGCTTGATCGACGACGCAGCGGGCGGGGCGAAGGTCTGCCGGTACGATGTCGAGACAAAGACGTGGAAAGGATGCTTCGCAGCTGGAACACCGATTTTGACATCACTCGGGTCGAAGCCTATCGAGGAAATCGCCCCGGGCGACTGGGTGCTGTCCCAGGACGAGAGCGATCCCGAGGCGGTTCCGCAGCCGCGTGTGGTCGAGGAAGTCTGCCGCAACCTGGCCCAGATGATGACGCTGCGTGTCGGCGACCACACGATCGAAACGACGCCCGAGCACCCGTTCTGGGTCCGGGGCCGGGGCTGGACACCGGCCGAAGCGATCGAGCTGGGCGACGAGCTGCGCAGCCACGACGGTCAGTGGGTCCCGCTGGACGCGAAAGAGTTCTCGGAAGCCCTGATCCCGGTCTTCAACATGCGAGTGGCCGAGGACCACACGTATTTCGTGGGCTCCCCCTTGTGGGGGTTTTCGGTTTGGGCACACAACCGCTGCTTTCTAAAGGACCCTATCACAGAGCAACTCACGACAAAACAGAGAGACTCGTTCCGAAATTCAGCAGCTAGGACTTGGAAAAGAAGAACTGGTCAGAGTGCGGGTTCGCAGGATATGGAAGTTCATCATAGGATTCCACTTGAATGGTCGCATATCTTTCCGAATGCAAACCCGAACAGAAAAGCTAACCTCATCGCCATACGGAAAGGACCTCACGATCAAATCGATATTGCGTGGCGAGTATGGAAGAGCCAATTGAATGGTAGAATACCTACACAAGCTGAAGTCCTCGCTCAAGCGTTGAGGGTTGACAATCAGTTCAGTGGTTTCTTTGTCTACATAGGATGATATCGGTCATGAACGAATTCGACAGGGATGAAGCCATTCGATTGGCATTCGCAGCAGTCCTGCCTCCTGGGGAAGATATTCCGAACGGGCTATCAGATCAGGAGCTTACGACATTTGAGAATCGCACGGGGATCCAACTCTTGAATGTCTTCCGAGATTGGTTAAAGACTACCAACGGGCCATTCATTGGGCCAGGGGGAATGGTCGGAATCGATACTCCGCGTTCGATTCAGAACATCGAAGTCACATATGAGCGACATCCCAGTTGGCGTGCAAACCGATGGATACCGGTTGCGAACGATGGGTTCGGCAACTTTTATGTCCTCCTGCGCGAAGATTCCGGATTGGAACCGGTGGCCTTCGTCGATTGCAACATCGACCCTGATCAAATTTCTTACGTTGCAGCTTCAAATTTATGGACATTTTTGCGATTCTACTTTACAAAAATTGCTAAAGACTTTGATGAGTCTGAAGGCTTTGATGAGTCTGAAGACTTGGATGATTTCGAAGAACTTTATGAATCCCAATGGCCTTTCGATAAAGACGAAGTCATGAAGGTCGATCCTGATATATTGAAGTCAAAGTTGCCGTTTCCTTGGTAAAATAATGATTGACAAGATTGCACTGTGACACGAAGAGGCCATGAGCAGAATTGGAGGGTTGGACAACAATCGTAGAATAACTGTGCCGAAGACCCCGAAGCGGCCGCCGCCGAAGAAGGGGAAGGGATCACCATCGAAGGCATTCTCTGGGGCCTGATCCCGGGCAGTTCGCTGGCTGACGGATATGAGGATTACCAGAAGGGCAATTACGTCAGTGCCGCGTTCAACGGCGCGATGGGCCTGTTCGACCTGTTCACGATGGGGGCGGTTTCGAAAGGCAAAGTGGTCATCAATTCCAGCATCAGGGGCTTCACTGGATTCCTGAAGCAAACGGCCAAGGGCGCCAAGAGTCTGCGCGATGACGGCTTGCGACTTTTTCGCGGCAACCTCGACAACGCCGGGAAGGGCTTGGTCGACGACGCGTCCACCAGTGGGGCGTCAATTTGTCGCTTCGATGTCGAGTCTTACGAGTTTCTTGGCTGTTTCGCGGCCGGGACTCCGATTCTGACGCCGTTCGGAGCGAAATCGATCGAGGAAATCGCTCCGGGCGACTGGGTGCTGTCCCAGGACGAGAGCGATCCCGAGGCGGTTCCGCAGCCGCGCGTGGTCGAGGAAGTCTTCCGCAACCTGGCCCAGATGATGACGTTGCGTGTGGGCGGCCACACGATCGAAACGACGCCCGAGCACCCGTTCTGGGTTCGAGGCCGTGGCTGGACATCGGCAGAAGAAAGCAAAGGGCTCACCATCGGCGGCCTCCTCTGGGGCCTCGTTCCCGGCAGCTCGCTCGTCGTCGGATACCAGGCTTAACAGAAGGGCAGTTACGCCAGAGCAGCGTTCAACGGAGCGATGGGGCTCATTGACCTGGCCAGAATGGGCACGGTGTCGAAGGCCAAGGCACTGGTCAATTCGTGCGGCAAGGCTGATTCCGGAGTCAACTAGCAAATGGCCAGATTCAATCCTTCCAACGCCCCAAAGGGCAGCGTTCTTTCGCCATTCCGCTTTTGACGCTCGTGAAGCAACCGCAGACTCGACATCGCAAACCTGTGTGATGCTCGCACAGGCTGCATGTCGCTCGTCTGGCATCTCGAACCTCTTCGGATGCCGATTTCATGCCTGAACCGAGGAACGAAGCCATCGCTTTCGTCGCCGTAAACGCCATTCTCAGCAATCCGGGACCTGTCGCGGAGGGTTGAGCCGGCTGTGTTGCGCTTGGACGCAGTTCTCGGCTCAGGATCGAGCCTTCGTCGCGATACTTGCGTAACTGTTCGGCATACCATCTCGACTCATCTGCCTCCATGGTCCTGAGGATTCCGACGGACTCGAGCCCTTTTCTTATGGCGAGATTCCTTTGAGACATCCCGGCGTATTCGATAGCCTGGAGCCACAGTAGTCGAAACTCCTGGTTCCGGTCTCCGACGGTTCGAGCGATTCTTATCGCGTCGTCTAAAATCGAAATCGCTTCGGCAGAATGGCCGAGTTGCGAAAGACTTTGAGAATACCGTTCCAAGATCAGTTTCTTCGCGAATTCATCCCCCGCGGAGTTCGCGTGGGAAATAGCCGACTCCAAGACGTTCTTGGCTTCCGAAGCCCGATTCATGGTCAGCAATGCGTGCCCTAGGTTGCTGAGAATATCCGCTTGCAGAGAATGGTCGTTCGAAGTTTCAGCGATCCCGATCGCCATTCCGAATTGTTCGATCGCTTCTTCGGTCCTTTTCGAATTCGCGAGGGTCAGGCCCAGGTCGGACCTCGCCGAGCCTATCACCTTCGGGTCATTGCCGCGAAGTGCGTCAGCCAGTCGATACGAAGCCTCATTCTCGGGGTCTGACATGTTTTCTCGCTCCAGGTGACCGTTCGGCGAGTTCGTCATTCGAAATCCCTGACTCAATCGTGAACGCAAGGAAATACGATTCTAGTCGCGGTCGGAATTGGTATCATCTGAATTTCGCAAAACTGTTCATCGCGCAACAATTATTGCTTGTCGGCTATATAACCGGCGGCGTAAATTGAATCGATGCCCTCAAGCAGAAAGATTTTTGGGATAGCATTCTAGTCGAAAGCACTGCAACGACTTACTGCGACCAGCCGGGTATTCACAAGAAAATAACGGCAAAATCTTCTCGTTTTTCTTGACGCGGCTCAGGACGGCTCCGTAATTTGGTTTCCATCGAATGCAGATGCCGCTGCTGCTTTTCGCAGCTTTTGGCTCTTTCGTCTAACTGCGTTGCCTTCGTCTAACTGCGTTCCCTCGTTCGCCGGAGATTTCGATATGAGCAATCGTCGCAATATCGTTCGGAATCCGAAGGTCGAAAACCTCGAAGCTCGAATCGTTCTTGGGTTCGTTTGGAATGCTCCAAATGACGAATGGCCTGTGCCCGTATATTCGACATGTTGTCCCGGATCACCTGGGATTTCGGACACGCCGAACGTCATCGGGAAATTTTCGTCTTCGCAAACTGAAGCCCCGGTTCGACATTACGACGGTCTTCCCGTCATTTTCACCGATGATTTGGGGGATAGTCTTGCCCCATTGGGGATCAATTGGGGGCATACCAGAAGCTGGAGCGGGCTGAACAATTCGAGTCTCAACGGAAATGGTTGGGCGATCGGCGAATTGCCTTATGTGGTGGTGACCGGGACAGTCAATGACGGAGGAATACCGGGGGGAGCACTCGGAGCAGGCTACCTCAGCGGAACCGAGAACGACGTTCGACTTTCGGTCGTTGCAGGTGGATCCACCTCCTATACATTTGCGGTTCCGACGTCATCTCCGTACACGAATTACGCCCCATGGGGCGACATGAAGATATCGCTTCAGCAAACGCCCGATCCGACTCCAGCTCTGAAATTGACGGATGCCAACGGCAACGTCGTCGAGTTCTATGACGTTCGACGGGATGGGAGCAACAAACCGATCACGGGTTCGATGGCGACGGATCTGTCATCGAAATACGGCAAGTTCAAGAGCTATACGTCTGCGGACGGGACTGTCTTCATCGGCACGAATTATGATGGAAATGGCTATTTGACGAGCGTGACGATTTCGGACTCGGTCGCAGGTTCGGTCGTCCGAATCGTTTATGCGTACGACTCCGTGACGAATGATCTTGTGACGGCCGCGTCCGCCACTCCGCCTGAATTGTTGGAAACCGTGACGCTTGAGCGATCGAACGGATCCGGTGGTTGGATCTCCGTTCGCCGCACGAACTATACCTATTACACCGGAAGGGTTTGGAACGGGTCGTCCTGGCAGAACGATCCGAACGGAAGGCTCGGCGATTTGAAACTCGCAGAAGTTCAGGATGCCGTGATTTCGGGTACAACGACTTGGGAAACGGTCGATACCAAGTATTACCGGTATTACAAGTTTACGGGAGAAACGTATTCGGGAGGGGCTGAAGGTCCGACGAACAACTCCGCGACGACAGGTGGTCCCGCACCCGTCGAACCAAGGAGGGACATGACATACAGCTCTACGTCTCCTGATGCGATGGACGCAAAAGTGATGAGCGGGCTGAAAACCGTCATCGAAGGTCCGTCTTTCTCGCGGATGGTAGCTGAAATCCCGAATTACGATGCTGCATCTGATGATGATATCGAATCGTATGTCAATCACTTTTTTAAGTATGAGAGATGGGCTGACCATGTCGGGGCTGGCGGGTTTTACGGTCTTGGTGCGGACATTCGGAACAGCGGCAGCAATTACGATATTCGTATCGGATATCGATTGGGTTCGAGGTATCGTGTCATTGAGGAGATCGCTCAAGCTTCAGGGTGCTCGAGTTGCTCTGGAGGTTTAGGCACTTATAAATTCTCGTACACCTCGAATACGGACTCCGTTGATGCAGGTTACAATACGCTCGAATTCGATTCTTGGCGTGCGAAGACGCAAGAGTACATGCCTGATGGAACATCGTCTTGGGCCGACAATGACCGGAGTATCGCTTATACCAACGAACTTGGTCAGCCATTGCTGACGGTATTCGCCGATGTCGACACGAATATCATTACTGTCAGCTCAATCGTCAATATCAGTGGTGCTCAACCGAACCCGAACTTTACTGTGACGGCGAACAACCACGGATTCCAAACAGGGGACCGAGTCGCAATTTCTGGCGTTCTGCCGGACTTTTTCAACGGGATTGTCACCGTTACCAGAATCGACAACGATACGTTTACGTTTCAAGTACCAGACACCTATTACACTGGGTTCCCGAGCAACTTTTATATCAATCAAACGGTGAACGGAGTCTACACTCCGACCGAAGTCGCGAAAGTTCTTAGTGAACACGCAACCTACTATCGCTACAACGACGACGGCCGCCTGATCATGACTGCGGAAACCTCCGCCATCAGCGGCTATGACGACACGAAATCGGACCTCCTCGACAACGTCAGCGGCGACTATTCCTACCTCCGCAATTCCGCTGGCCTCATTACTACGTACGAATACTACACGTCCACGACCGCGACCTCCTCCGTCGCAGGCGGCGTTGACGGTCTCCTCAAAGCGGTTTACGTCCAGCAGGGCGAAACCGGCACGCCCGTCGTCCAAAATCTCCGGACCTACTATACCCACACGGCTGGCGGTTCCACGGTCAGTGAGATCGCCGCGAACACGGTCTACGGGCTGGACAGCGGCTCGAATCCGAGTTTCACGGACCGTGATCCCCGCACGACTTCCTTCGCTTACACCTGGTTCAGCGGTACGAACCGGATCGAATCGGTCACCGTCACCGAACCGACCGTCACCTCCGGGCAAAACGGTCCCGGCACTGCCGACACGTCGACCGTGTTCTACGACATCCATGGCCGAGTCATCTGGTCCAAGGACCAAGCCGGTTTCCTCAGCTACACGGCTTATGACACGATCTCGGGTGCCGTCGTCAAGCAGATTACCGACGTCGACACGACCCAGACGTCCGACTTCGCCAATTTGCCCAGCGGCTGGACTACCCCCTCGGGCGGCGGCCTGCACCTGATCGACACGTTTCAGGTCGACATGATCGGCCGCACCGTTCAGTGGATCGACCCGAAGGGCAACGTCACCTGGACGGTCTACAACGACTCCGCCCACGAAGTTCGCGTCTATCGCGGCTGGGATGCCTCGGCCCACACCACCACAGGCCCGATCGAAGTCTATCGCCAATATTGGCCTGTGTCGGGTGCTTCATCGGGACAACGGACCGTCTACACGGAATCGCTCACGACTTCCGCCACGCCGACGTACGACGGCACCTCGAACGCCCCGACCGGCCAGGAAACCATCAGTGCATCCAACATTCGCAGCCTCGCCCGGCAAATCACCAACAACGGCGGCCAGGTCGTCGACGAACTCCTCTACTTCTCGCTGACCGGCGTCACCTACGCCACCGCCACGGCCTATCTCGGCTCATCATCAAATGACAGTTCCTCCGGCAATTACCACTCGACCGTCTACGGCTACGACCAGCGTGGCCGCCTGAACAAAACGGTCACTCCCTCCGGCACGATCTACCGCACCGTTTACGATGCCCTCGGCCGGGTCGTCAGCGAATGGGTCGGCACGAACGACACCGGGGCGACCTCGACGAACCCCGCCGGTTCCGGCTCGCCGAACAACATGTTCAAGACCACGTCGTACGAATACGACGGCGGCACGATCGGTGACAGCAATCTCACCCGCGTGATTCTCTATCCCGACTCGAATTCGGCGAATCAGCGTAAAACCGACCTCGTCTACGACTGGCGAAACCGCCTCGTCGCCACCAAGGACGGCGTCGAATCCAGCGAAAGCACCTCCGTCAATCGACCGATCACGTTCCGCACGCTCAACAACCTGGGCCAGACCACCTCGATCGCGGTCTACGACGGCGATACCGTCACCCCCGGCACCACGGCCCCCAGCTCATCCCTGCGTAAGGCCTACGTCGAGTTCGCCTACGACGCCCAGGGCCGCGTCTATCAGCAGTCCCAGTATTCCGTCAACCAGAGCACGGGTGCTCTCTCGACCTACGCCCTCACCACCAACACCTGGTACGACCGTCGCGGCTATGCCATCAAGACCGCAGCCCCAGGTGGCCTGGTCACCAAATCGACCATCGACGGTGCCGGACGCCTTTCCGCTCGCTATTTCACCGACGGCGGCGGCGACTCCGCCTGGTCCGATGCCGACGACGTCACCGGCGATATCGTCCTGAATCAGCAGGATTACACCTACGACACCGCCGGTAATCTGATCTTCGTCGTCAACCGCGACCGGTTCCACGACAACGGCTCGGGCGATACCGGCGTTCTCGGCACGCCCACCACGGGCAACAAGGCCCGCGTCAGCTATCAGGCCCTGTATTACGACAAGGCCAACCGCGTCACCGACTCGGTGAACGTCGGCACCAACGGCGGCTCGTCCTACACTCGCCCCGGCTCCGTGCCCTCCCGGTCGAACACCGTCCTCGTCAATAGCTACGCCTACGATGCCGCCGGTCGTCTCGAAACCGTCACCGATCCCCGTAGCGTCGTGTCCAAGACCACCTACGACATGCTCGGCCGCACCACCAAAACGATCGAGGCCTACACCTCCGGCACGCCGACCGACTCGTCCGACCGCACCACCGAATACACCTTCAACGGCCTGGGCGACATCCTCACGCTGAAGGCCGTGCTCCCTTCCAGTGCCGTGCAGACGACGGCCTATCTCTACGCCGCCTCCCCCACCGTCGGCAGCACGTTCTACTCGAACGACGTCCTCTCCGAAGTCCGCCACCCCGACAAATCGACCGGCGCGGCCAGTGCGACCGAAGACGAATCGGTCGGCTATAACACCCTCGGCGACCTCATCACCTCCACCGACCGCAACGGCACCACCCATAACTACGCTTACGACGTCCTCGGCCGCATGACGTCCGACGTCGCCGCCACGCTCGGCTCCGGCATCGACGGGGCCGTCCGCCGCCTCGAAACCACCTACGACACCCTCGGCCAGCCCCTGTCGTTCACCAGCTACGACGCCACCTCCAGCGGCTCGATCGTCAATCAGGTCGTCCGCGAATACAACGGCCTGGGCCAGGTCACGACCGAATATCAGTCCCACTCGGGGGCGGTCAACACCTCCACCTCGCCCAAGGTTCAGTACGTCTACAGCGAAATGAGCGGCGGAGCCAACCACAGCCGCCTGACGCAAGTCGTCTACCCCCATGGGGCCAAGATCAATTACACCTACGGCGGCACCGTCGACGGGGCCATCAGCCGCGTCACCTCCGCCGCCATGGTCACGTCCGCCGATGCCGCGATCACGTCCGAATCGTACGAATATCTCGGCCTCGACCGGATCGTGAAGAAAACCTCGCCGATTTCGTACCTCACCTACATTCAGAAGTCGGGCGACACGTCTGCCAATACCGACGCGGGCGACCAATACACGGGCCTCGACCGCTTCGGCCGGGTCATCGACCAGGTCTGGCGAAAAAACCACTTCTCCGACGCTGTCATTCAGCGCTATCAGTACGGCTACGACCGTGTCGGCAACCGCCTGTTCGAAGCCGATCTCGTGGATGCGGCCCTGAGCGATCTTTACGAATACGACGACCTCAATCAACTCACCGATTTCGCCCGTGGCGTGTTGTCCGACTCCAATAGCGACGGTATCCTCGATACTGTGGCCTCGCCCTCGCGGACCCAGGCCTGGGACCTCGACGCGATGGGCAACTGGCAGTCCCTTTCGACCAACGGCACCGGGCAAAGCCGTACGACCGACGCCCAGAATCAGGTCACCGGCGTGGGCTCCGCGTCCCTCACTTTCGACGCCAACGGCAGCATGACGACCGACGAAACCGGCCAGCAATTCGTCTACGACGCCTGGAACCGGATCGTCAAGGTTCTCAGCCCGTCCAGCGTCACGAAGGTGGAATACGCCTATGACGCCCTCAGCCGCCGGGTCGAAGCCGATTCGGCCTCGATGGGCACCACCCACTTTTATTATTCCACCGGCTGGCAGCTGCTGGAGGAACGCGATGGCGGCACCTCGGCCAGCGACGTCGACCTGCAATATTTCTGGTCGATCGACTACGTCGACGCCCTGACCGCCCGGCTGGATTACACCAGCGGCACGCTGACGACCACGCGATACGCCCTTCACGACGCCCAGTGGAACGTGACGGCCGTGGGCACGACAAGCTCGGGCGTGCAGTCGCGATACGTGTACGACCCCTACGGCACGCACACGCAACTGACGTCGAGCTGGGGCGTCGGCGGGCCGCGTCCGCCGCGTGAGTCGATCCACCTGTTCCAGGGCGGCCTGCGTGACTACGACACGGGCCTGTACCACTTCCGCAACCGGGACTATTCCCCGACCCTCGGCCGCTGGACCCGCAACGACCCCATCGGCTTCGAAGCCGGCGATACGAATTTGTATCGGTATGTGGGGAATGGGCCGGTGAATGGGGTGGATCCGTGGGGGTTGGAGCCCAATGACCCAATCATGGGATTCCTTCCCGCAAATAGTATGAATGCCGGGACGTTACCCAGATCATTTGTTAAATCGGACGGAAGCGTGGGATCGATGAACACAAAGAGTGCGATGTGCCAGGCTGAGGATACGATCTGGCATATGTCTCAGAAGGTTGTGGAAGACGTCGGTGAGGAAGCGCTCGATTCAGCAACTGGCGGGATAAGTGGATGGATTCAATGGATTGCTGGGGGTTTTGGCATTGATCTTGGGTTAGGTAGTGGGAGTGGCGGTGGTGGTCAAGACGCTAGTAAGCGAGACGCAGGACAAATTGAATTCGGCCAACGACGTATTGGCCCAGCCTTTGGTATAGATGGACGCCCGCCTCACCTTGCAGGTCGCTCAATCGATGATGTTGCTGCGGACTTGCGAAATAAAGTTTTATCGCCGGATGATCTACCAATTCATTACTTTGAGCATAATGGACAATTTGTTTCGGCAAATTCTCGCTCGCTTGCTGCGTTGTGTGCAGCAGGACTTGAACCTACCATCAAGATAAAGATAAAACCAACACCAGAACTTCTTAATCGACTTGGGGAGCTCCCAGTTTTACCGAAAGGGCGACTTCCCAGTCCGTCAATCCCGGTAACTCCCAGAAAAGGTGACGATAGGATACTCAAAGTGATCAGACTTCCAAAGAGGCGGATATGAACACATCCAAGAATTTGCCACGCCTTGCGAACATCAATGTTCCCTGGGCAATTTCTCCATCTACTGCCTTCCTTCAATTAAAGTGGAAGGAAGGAGAATACAACGCATGCGTTGACTTTGTTGCATTCTTCAAACAGTTCAGTTCCAACCGCGTGTGGTCTTCAAAACAGGTTCAAATAGTTGCAGAACCTGAAGAATTCAATATGAGCCACGATGAAACAGGATACCCGTACAGGAGAGTACGCATGGTTTTCGATCATGTAAAACATGCCCGAATAAGCTCGTCATTTGCGGAGTTTCATGTCATTGACTATTCGAAATATGACTGGAGTGCTGTACCTGGAGCGTATCGTGACGATGAGCCTATCGATGAGTATTTGAAGAGATCTACAACATTATGGTTGGAAACGGGAATTTGTCCTGATTCGCGTGTCTATGTGGTGGAGAATTCATCTCTACTCGGACAAATTGACGAAGACATTGATCCGGATCGCCATTTCCTTATACTTGGTGACGAATCATCTATCGATATCGTCGCAAAGAAAATGCGTTGGTATTTGGGCCAGCCGCTACTGGGCTGGTAAGCTGGGGGAAGAAAAGGGGTCAGGGGGAAGAAAAGGGGTCAGGAGGGCTCTGTAGAAAACCATCTTCAGCATTTCAAGAGCAAGCTGGGACATATCAGTGCACGGTTTTCCGTCGTGGCAGATGGAAGAAGCCGGGGCACTGGGGTGCCAGGATCTCCTGTAACTTCCAGGGCGAAAACGGGGACAGGCACCGGCTTCGCTGCGCTTGCGCCGGAGCCAGTCCCCGATTTCTCAAGGATTTGCGATGCGATGGATTTGCAAGGTCAGACGCGATCCAGTCGCCATCGGGATGTGCCGGGCAATCCAGCGCCCGGCGCGACCGGCCATGAAACCGGGACTGGCTCAAGCCCGCGTAGCGATCAGGCTTGTGCCTGTCCCGGTTTTCCGTCGTGGTAGATGGAGGAAGCGGCGCACTGGGGGGAGCCAGGTTTTCCGTTTCCGTCAGGGCAAAAATCAGTCCCCGATTCATCTGAATTTGCGTATGATCACGGTTTTCTACAGAGCCGGTCAGGAGCCTATCTGGTAGTTTGGGTAAGCTATTCCAGATGTCCAGACCAAATAGGCAACTGTCCCCCTCCTTCATGCTTCCAGAAATCGGGCGACACCGCCGCCAATACCGAAGCGGGCGACAAATACACGGGCCTCGACCGCTTCGGCCGGGGCATCGATCAGGTCTGGCGTGACGCCACCGACACCGTCATCGATCGCTACCAATACGGCTACGACCGCGTCGGCAACCGGACATTCCGCAACAATCTGCTCAGCTCCGGCTACGGCGAACTCTACGATTACGACGACCTCAACCAACTCACCGATTTCGCCCGTGGTGTGTTGTCCGACTCCAACAGCGACGGTATTCTCGATACTGTGGCTTCGCCCTCGCGGACCCAGGCCTGGGACCTCGACGCGATGGGCAACTGGCAGTCCCTTTCCACCAACGGCACCGGGCAAAGCCGTACGCACAACGCCCAGAATCAGGTCACCGGCGTGGGTTCCGCCACACTCGCTTTCGACGCCAACGGCAGCATGACGACCGACGAAACCGGCCAGCAATTCGTCTACGACGCCTGGAACCGGATCGTCAAGGTTCTCAGCCCGTCCAGCGTCACGAAGGTGGAATACGCCTATGACGCCCTCAGCCGCCGGGTCGAAGCCGATTCGGCCTCGATGGGCACCACCCACTTTTATTATTCCACCGGCTGGCAGCTGCTGGAGGAACGCGATGGCGGCACCTCGGCCAGCGACGTCGACCTGCAATATTTCTGGTCGATCGACTACGTCGACGCCCTGACCGCCCGGCTGGATTACACCAGCGGCACGCTGACGACCACGCGATACGCCCTTCACGACGCCCAGTGGAACGTGACGGCCGTGGGCACGACAAGCTCGGGCGTGCAGTCGCGATACGTGTACGACCCCTACGGCACGCACACGCAACTGACGTCGAGCTGGGGCGTCGGCGGGCCGCGTCCGCCGCGTGAGTCGATCCACCTGTTCCAGGGCGGCCTGCGTGACTACGACACGGGCCTGTACCACTTCCGCAACCGGGACTATTCCCCGACCCTCGGCCGCTGGACCCGCAACGACCCCATCGGCTTCGAAGCCGGCGATACGAATTTGTATCGGTATGTGGGGAATGGGCCGGTGAGCTCGGTGGATCCAAGGGGGTTGGAAGAGGGTGCCAGGGGATGGAGAATTTGGCCATGGAACTGGTTTGATGGAGTGATTGATGAAACGATCACGTACGCCAACGCTGGTATCACCGTTGAAAACAACTTCGACGAAAACGCCGCAACAGTTTGGGATCCGAAGATCCCTAATTCGCCATCAATGACAAGGTAGGGGCCATTCAACTTCGCGGAAGTGTTTTGGCTCGCAGTTCCCCGAGAATCGATTTGGCCGATTTCGTGTGAGACTCTCGCGGTTCGGGACTGGTTCATCAGTACACACCGTGAATACCCGGAAAACAGTGAAGTTCGTAGAGGGGTCTATCGGAAAGGTGTCACCTCTATCCTGTGTCGTCGGCACCTGGCCGACGAAATCCAGCCAGGGAAGGCTGCGACGCGTTATCGAATGACTGCTGCAACGTTTTGAGATCGCATCACTCCACTTCCTCCAGAACAACCGATTCCAGCTTCGCTTTCGCCGCGATTGCCCACGGCTGCCATCGCGGGATGCGAATCGAACGGGCTTCGGCATAAGCTTCCGCCGGAACCAGCAGATCGCCGCCGCTCTCGGGAATCAGGGCCCAATGCGGTCGGTTCGTGTTGTACTGGTCGCGGAACCGGTCAAGACACTCGCGGGCATGCTGCGGGCTGTCGTAAAGCTGCCAGTACACCTGATATGGCTGGACCTGTCAATTGTCGTGCTTTTCGCTTTATTGGGTTTCGCATTCTGGTGATCGGGGGTTGTGACGAACGGCTTCTGCGACGTTGGATCAATCTGATATGCGTGGGTTGGTTACCGCAGATAATGATCCGCCGCGGGGCTGTCTTCGATTCTCCTAAGCGAGCGTCACGACGATCCTTTCGGTTCGAAGTGGCTCAAGGCGTACCTCTAGAGTTCCCCAGGCTCGCCGTTCGTCACGATACCCCATCCTTTCAGATTCCGTTTCGGGCTTCGAAGCCCATGTTCGTCATTCGCCGCCGATTTCCGAACCCGGCAAGTTTCATGGATCCCTGCAAAATGCCATCGCTCATCGCTCCCGCAAAACCTGGTTCCGCATTGACTCCCGCCGAGCTTGTGACTGGCTCATCCCGATCCGGTCGATGTCGCGACCGGTTCCTGGCTTCGCTTCGGTTTGCGTACCCTTTCCGGAGGCTGCGGTTTCGGTTCTCGTCGGGGGCGATTTTGCGGAGGATTCGTCGTCATCTCCGCTTGCGATGCGACCAGATTCTCCTGCTGGCCGATCGCCCAGATGAAGCCGGCCAGCTCTCGTGCAACGGCCACGACCGCCACTCGCGAATTCTTGTTCTTTTCGATCTGGAGGCGTTCGAATTTCGATTGCAATCGGCGGATGGCATTGAGCGCGATCTGGCGGACTTCCGGCGAAACGGCATCCAGCCGTTTCCGAAGTTCCTGCGACACAGGACGCCGCGTGCGATAATGCCAGGCCGATTCCACCAGGATCCGCCGGACTCGATGGTTGCCGGTCTTGGTGATCGAACCTTTCCGCAAGCGGCCGCCACTGGAATTCTCGCTTGGGCACAGGCCGACGTAGGCCATGAATCGCTCGGCGGACGGGAATCGCCGCAGGTCGCCGATTTCGGCTGCGATGACCACGGCCGAAACGGTCTGAATGCCTCGAAGCGCTTTGACGGCCGTAACCAGCGGGGCATGCGACGATTGCGGCACGAGCCGCTCGATCTCGGCAGTAAGCCGGTTGACGCGGGCGATGGCGGCTTCGACGGTTTCCAGGCAATCCATGAACGCGGCCTGCTGGGCCTCTTTCGGGAATTTCAGGCCCCGGAGCCACATGAAATGCTTTTGAGTCCAGAGCGAGCCGTCATATGGAATTTCGTAGCGCAGAAGAAACTTGCCGAGCTGGTTTTTCGCGGCGACCTCGGCCCGCTTGGCGGCTTCGCGGTTCCGTTCCAGGTCTCTGAGAGCTTTGGTGTCGGGATCTGGCACCTGAATCGCCGTGAGATCGCCTGCCCGCAGGCATCGAGCGAGCTGGGTCGCATCGCGGCGGTCGTTCTTGACGCGATCGCCCGGTCTGGCAGGGATTTTCGAAGGTGCGACGACGATGCAGTCATAACCTTCCTGAATCAGCCTGCGGTAAAGGCCATAGCCGGTGGGCCCGGCTTCGTAGCAGATCTTCAGGGAACACCCCTCGGCCAACTTCTTGATCTGCTTGTGCAGGCTGGCCCAATCGGACGGAAATTTCCCGATGAACCGTGGCTCGCTCCGGCCGATTTCGGCGACAGCGATGGAAATGGTCGCTTTATGGACATCAAGGCCGACGTAGCGTATTTTGATCTGTGGCATGGACCTGAACTCCGATGTGGCTCTGCGGTTCTGTTCTAGACGACAGAAAGCGTAACCCACGCAATGACGCGTGTTTCAGGTCCAGCCATTATTTCTCCTCTTTCTTCGAAGTGCCGTGAAATCGCTCCAACAGCCCAAGCTGCTGCGACGTGCGGTACGGAATCCGCACATGAGCGTAGTCACCCCCTACAAACCCCCGGGTTTTTCCGGGCCAGGATCGACGATCCGTTGTCCGTCACCAGAAACGGCGGAAATCGCAGCGGCCCATGGACACTTTCGGCTTCCTCGCGAGCCAGTTTCAGGCCGTGCGACACCTCGGCGGCACTGTAGCTCTGCGTCAGGTGGAAGGCCAGCAGATAGCGGGAAAAGTAGTCGATCACCGTCACCGCATACCACCAGCCATGGCTGGGAATGTCCACGTAGGTGACATCCATCTGCCACAGCTCGTTGGGCCGCTACGGCAGCAGTTCGAACAGCTTGGCGGCCTGATGCAGCTCGGCCCGGCGTGGCGGACGCCGCTGCAGCAGCCCTTCCCGCTTCATGACGCGATAGACCTCGCGATCGTTGATGGAGTGCCCGGCCCTGCGACACATCACGGCGATGCGGCGATAGCCGTACCACGGGTTGTCGGTGGCCATCGCGATGACCGGCCCGGCCTTCGCCGGATCGACCTGTCAAGGCTAGCGGATCTGGCTGTTTCCGTTGATCCAGAGCGACTGCTGACGGATACCAGGCCGAAGGGGCAAGGCCACGTGCCCCAACGACAGCGGTCAGGCGGCAACCGGGCCGTTCGTCGAGCCCGGAGAGAACGGTTTGACAGACTTCGGCAGTCGATTCGAAGTGTCCCCAATTTTATTTAAAGCGCGATTCGCGATGGTCAGCTCGCCGATGACCTGGTCCCGTTTGGCGATCTGTTTTTCCAGATCGGCGATCTGCCTGGCCTTCAGTTGGTCAGCTGTTTTTCGGCTGGCTAGAGCGGCTTCGCCCACAGCCAGAAATTCGTCGCGCCAGCGGTAGAGCGTCTGTTCGGAGATCTCGAACCTACGGGCGATCCGCGCAGCGAGTTCTTCGCGCCGAAGCAAAGCCAACAAAGCCTCGATACGTTGTTCGGGCGAAAGTTCGGATGGCTTGGCCATCTGAGTACGTCCTTCGCTTCAAGGGGGCAATCCAATCTAGCCCGAACGATGCGAGTCTCAAGACTGAGAGATTCCGAAAAACCTCGGGAAAAACAGTCAAATAGACCGTTTGGCCTGAATGTCGAATCAGCCCTCCGATCCGCCGCGAAAGTTAAGAATCGATGATTATCCATCAGGCGATGAAATGATTGAAAGCCCTACCGGGATGGCAATTATACCCACCGTTCATGCGGGGAAAGTCCTCTGAAATTGCCTTCTAACTGCGCGAATCTGGACTGAGAGGGTTTGCCGGACGGTCCCACGCGTGAGAGAATGCGTGCGGACTCGGGCAAGGCGTTTCCGAAATCGTCCCCGCCGATTCGGGCGAATTCCTGTCGGTTCCGCTTTCGCCGGCCACGAGCGTTCCGCTTTCCGTCCGCTTACGAAATACGATTTCCGTGACCGATCAGGGCTTCGTAACCATGAATCAGAGCAGGCACGCAAAAGACTCGTCGCTCGTTTCCGTCATCGTCCCCTGCTGGAACGCGTTGAAGTTCACCAGGGACTGCGTCCGATCGCTCGTCACGCACACGCACCGGCCGTTCGAACTGATCGTCGTGGACAACGGCTCGACGGACGGCACGTTCGCGTATTTCGACGCCATCGCGGACGTCGCCGGCTTTCCGATGAAAATCGTGCGGAACGAATCGAACCAGGGGTTCCCGGCGGCCTGCAATCAAGGGATCCGGCAGGCATCAGGTGATTTCGTGCTTCTGCTCAACAACGACGTCGTCGTGACCGACGGCTGGCTCGACCAGTTGACGGCCCTTCTCACGTCCCGGGATCGGTTCGGTGCCGTCGGACCGATGTCGAACTATGTCTCCCCTCCCCAGCTCGTGCCGGACGTCGCCTACGAAAACCTGAACCGGATGCACGAATTCGCGGCGCGATGGCGCGACGCCCACCGTGGCCAGTGGTTCACGACGGAGAAGCTTTCCGGCTTCTGCATCCTGCTGCGGCGGTCCGCCATCGAGCGGATCGGCCTTCTCGACGAGTCGTTCGGTCTTGGGTTCTTCGACGACGACGACGTTTCCCGCCGTCTCGTGGCCGAAGGGTACGAGCTGGCCGTCGCTCATGACCTGTTCGTCCACCATTTCGGCAGCCGGACGTTCGCCGAAGCCGGCATCGATACCGGCGCTCTGCTGGCCGAGAATCAGCGGAAATTCGCCGCGAAATGGAATCTCGACCCCGACCGGTGCGGCACTCCGGTCACGCTCAGTCTCTGGACCGGATCCGATGCGGTCGCGAACGGAAACGAAAAGGCGAAAGTCAGCCTGACGATGATCGTCCGCGACGAAGAATCGAACCTGGCCGCGTGCCTGGAATCGGTCCACGGGCTCTTCGACGAAATCGTCGTCGTCGACACCGGCTCGAAAGACGCCACGAAACGCATCGCCCACGACTTCGGCGCGAAAGTCTATGACTTCCCCTGGATCGACGACTTCGCGGCCGCCCGCAACGAAGCCCTGTGGCACGCCACGGGCGATTACGCGTTCTGGCTCGATGCCGACGACCGCGTCGACCCCGTGAACCGCGCCGCCCTGCGGGCGCTCTTCGACCGGCTTTCGCCGTCACGCCCGGCCGCGTTCGTGGTGCGCTGCGCCTGCGATGCCACGCCCGACGGCCAGATCCAGGGCACCGTCGTCGATCACATGCGGCTCTTCCCGCTGCGGCCCGACGTCCGCTGGACCTACCCCGTGCACGAACAGATCCTGCCGGCCCTGCGGCGAGCCGGCATCCCGGTCGAGTGGACCGATATCGTCATTCGGCACACGGGCTACGTCGACGAAGCCGTTCGCCGCCGCAAGCTCGACCGCGATTCGCGGATCCTCGAGCGGGTTCTGGCCGAATCGCCCGACGAACCGTTCGTGCGGTTCAATCTCGGGTTCATCGCCGTGGAAAAAGGCGAATGGGAAAAAGCGCTGGGGCACTTTCTGGTGAGCCTGGCCCATTCGGAGCCGGAAGACTCGATCACGCGCAAGCTCTATGCCCTGGTGGCCAAGTGCCGACAGTCGCTGGGGCGGCCGGACGAAGCCGTGGCCGTGTGCGACGATGGCCTGAAGATCGCGCCGGACGATGCCGAGCTTCTGTACCGCAAGGCCGTCGCGTTGCGGACGCTGGGGGCACGGGACGAAGCGGAAGCGTGCTGGAACCGGATCCTGACGCTGAAACGGCCGGAGCGGTTTTCGAGCGTGGATGTCGGAATCTACGGGCACCTGACGCGGCGGAACCTGGCGCGGATCGCGGAGGAAAAGGGCGACTTGCGAACGGCGCGGAGGCTTTGGGAGGCTGTTTTGGAGGAATGCCCGGATGATATGGAGGCTGTCGAGGCGACAAATTGAAGTGTGGATATGATTATCAAATAACTCAAAGTAGACTTACATCGTTACTTAATATGAGCTTACGGCTGACAAGCATGTGTGTCTCCGATTTCTGATGAATTGGTAGATGACTCCTGAGGTCTCTCGTCTGGATGTTCATTAAGGTATCGTCGTGATAGAATGCAATAATCACATTGAGAACATATATACCTATACTTTCCTAAACCAGGATATATCGATTGCAGAGAACGCTTTCCGCATTTAGGGCATCGGTTGCGACGAAGTGAGGGAAACACCCAAATCCCTAATGCGATATATAATACAGCAATGAGGCTCCTTGTGATCGCATGTCGCATCGGTGTGCCGTTGTCAATCTGAGAACTTGGGACGGTATATTGTAGTGAATAAAGATTCAATACTAGCATAGCATAGCATGAAACAGCAACGACGCGTGCTAATCGAATAGATACAGCTTTGCTGTTGCTGACAAAGCTCAAGCTCATGAGCTGTAACGTTATGACGTACATACCTAGTGTCACAATCATGGTTGTTGCAAGAATGTATGGGTCTACAATCATTCCGATCATGTCCTCGGTTCCTCAAGAACTCCTCGAATTGACGCTATCATACTAATACCCTTATTAAACAATGGATCGAGTATATATTCGTACTTATCAGTGTCTTTTATGAATTGCTGACCATCTGGAAGTATTGCTCTATTGCCAAATGGGTTATGAGTCATCATTGACTGATTGATCGCACTATTGCCAGCCTCCGCATCTGCGTTTTTAAGATGTTTCTTTCCAATGCTCACCAAAGAGTTTGCTAAAGATTCAATAACTGAGCCTAAAATTGTTGTTCCTGCACCAATTCCACCCGAAAGGAATAATTGTGTGATCATCCCTTTAGCATCAATATTGCCTTTAATGACTGGGTTCCGAACATCGAGTTCATACAATTTTACCGAAGCGATAGCAGCCCCACTTGCCGATCCGGTACCAGATATTAAATCGATAATCGAAAGATCGCGGCCATTGTACATAGAAGTTAACTTTGAATTTACATAGGATGAGATACCCGTTGAAATCACGTCCCCAATGACAGGAACTCCAGATAAACCCGATATTCCTACTCCAAAACCACCAATAGCACCGGATATGACCCCAAGTGCAATTAAGCCATAGTCGTCCGTTACAAATCTCGTTCCAATCAGCCCTCCCAAAGCTCCGCTTACCGTGGAACTCCCAACAGATATCAATATGGGCATCCATACAATCATCCCACTCGGATCCGTCCCATTCGTCGGCCCATTCCCCACGTACCGGTACAGATTCGCATCGCCCGCGTCGTAGCCGAGCGGGTCCTTGCTCACGAAGCGGCCCGTGGTCGGATCATAGAAGCGGGCGCGGTAGTAGTAGAGGTTCAGCGCCGCGTCGTGTTCCCGGCCGGTGAAGCCGAAGCGGTCGCCGCCGGAGCCGGATGACGAGACCTTGTTCCCGAAGCTGTCGTAGCCCGTGTGATAAAGCACGGTGCCGGACGTGTCGACGATATCGCGCACCGAGCCGAGCCGGTCGGTCAGATACCAGTCGGTGACGCCCGAGGCGTCGGACCGGGCCAGCAGGGCGTCCACGGCGGCACCGTGGAGATAGCGCTGCGTCAGCGAGCCGGCCCCGTCGAAGTCGGCGTAGGGATTTTCCCCGTCGAAGACGGTCCAGGTGGTCACGGGCGAGCCGGCCCCCGCGCCGTCGGCGTCGACCTGTTCGGCGATGC
>CAZSQA010000065.1:0-22662 GCA_964608915.1 uncultured Isosphaeraceae bacterium | reverse complement strand
CGGCCTCGGTGAGATCGAACTTGAACCAGGTACTCATGGCGTGCCTCCGTGCGACGCTGGCGATGATCGAGTTGCGGAATCGAAGCGAACGAAGTCAAATCATACCGAAAATGTAGCGACGCGGGAATGTGTCATTGGTTGGGGTGCGAAGTATAAACATCCGCGACAGGGATTTTGAAATGACACTTCCCAAGGCCAGTGCGAACCTTGTGCCGAACAGACGTGTCATTTCTCAATCTCTGCCGGGGACTATCAAACCGCTCGCATTCAACGCTTCCCTGTGGCAGCCTCAGCGTTGATGACTGTCTCAGCAAGATGAGTAAGGGCCTTGTCAGCGGCGCCTTCCTCGTCCAGCGTCGCCTGGAGCAAGTCGGCAGCTTTTTCGAAGCCAAGCAGACGTGCGAAAGTCCGCACACAGCCATAGCCGGCCATCTCGTAGTGCTCGACCCGTTGGGCCGACGCGATCAGGGCCGCATCTTTCACGGAGGGACTGGCGTCGTCGGCGATCGTGTCCTTGCCTTCTGCCAGCAGGCCTTTCATGGCCTTGCATGTCTTACCGGCCGGACTGAGCTTGAGTTCATCGAAAATCCTTTCAAGACGCTTGACCTGGTTTTTCGTCGTGGCCAGGTGGGTGGTGAATGCCTTGGCCAGATGACGATCATCGGCCGCTTTCTCCATCTCCGGCAGCGCCTCGATGAGTTGTTGCTCGGCGCTATAGAGATCCCTGAGTTCGTCCACATACAAATCGTGCAGCGTTGCCATCTTCATCGGAAGTTCCTTCGTTCGTAGAGAACCGGCCTTTCCGACACGACGGAAGTCGTCGTGCCAGATTGACCACTTGTCGCTGGAGTTTTCAATTCCATCACCTTCACCCGCCTGGATCCCGTGATGCCGGCAGGAATCTCGCATGATGCTCTTCGTTCGAGCAGCACTGTCAACTGATGCTCGATCCCATGTACCCGCCAAGCCCTGCGATGATCATGCCGAACATGAGGCTCGCAAATGTCCATAAAGCGACTCGGCTGACAGCCCTGGTCGCGATGTCCGCACTTTCGCGGGCGGTTCGCTCCGCCTCAACGAGGTGGCTCTGATATTGTTTTTTCGCCTCTGCGTAGCTCGTTTCCCACTTTTCGAGCGTTCTTTTGGCGTCATCTTCGTTCACGCCCATGCGGTTCACCAGGGCATTCTTCAGACCCTCACGGTCCTCGTCTTTGATGCCGTCTCGCACGACTCCGTAGGATTTCTCGACCATCTCGAGAATGTCCTGCCTGTCGAAACTGGATTTCGAACGATTGCGGTGGCCGTTGTTTCCGTGATCGCCCTCACTTCGTTCGGAACCGACAGCGACCAGCTCTTTCGTTTCCTCGCCAACATCCTGAAAGAGTCGTTCAGCGTCACGTTTGATGGAGTTCCAGTTGATCCCTGGAGTATTGATGCCGATCAACTCACCAGCCATTTGCGCAGCGTTCGGCACAACAGCGGCGGCGGACTGGGCGACCTTCGAAACACCTTCGCTCAGAATCCGGAACATGCCTCCAACGGCATAGCCGACCGAAGTCATACCGAGGATCAGAATGGCGACAGTCGCCAGGGCCCAGGACATGATTCCATGAATGGTGCTGTCGATGGGTGAGCTGCCTGAGGACCATCCCGCGACCCATCCGCCCACGAACAAGGCGATCAGTCCGGATCCGAACATCCACATGAAGAGCATCGTCGGGACACCTTCCGTCGGATTTTTGCGATCGAACGCGTCGATGCTAGCGGTGCCGATTCCGATACCGAGCGTACTGAACGCCATGTGCAAAGCGAGGGCGACGACCAATCCGGCCAGGATGGCTGACCAGGAAATGCGGTTGGCGAGCGAAGTGATCACCATGTCGGTCTGGACGACTTCCGCCGCGTGAAGGAACGAGGGAAAAAGGGAAGTCAGCGCAACGAAGCCGACCGTAGCACACAGGAATCGCAGATTCATTTCGAATTCTCCTGGATTATGGCTGGTGAGGGATTGGAATTCGTGAGATTGGCCGCTCATCGGCGAAATCGGATTTTTCGTATCATTTCCGACAAACTACGAATCGGACTACCGGCCTCAACGAAACGGCGTTCGTTGAGTTCGAAAGTTCATGATTCAGCTTCGTTGAAGAGGAATCGGAGCGGACGACGATCGGGCCATCGGATACAGACCCGCGAACCGGAAGGTCGGGCCTGCTCCGAGCAGCGAACCCAGGCTGGCCGTCAACATCGACAGCCAAAGCCCGAAGAACGAATACCATGTGAGTCGCGACACCGTCGCTGCGTCGACTTCAACTTCCGGGGGCATGCTATCGCCCTTTTCGATCTCTCGCCCCTTGGCGATTTTCTCGTCGGATACGCCGACTGCCGATGCTGCGACTTCCCATTTCGGCGGCGTACCATTTCTCGCCTGATTCGTGAGCTCAGCCATGGCATTCAATCCGCTGTTGACTCCCGCGGCTCCGAGACCCACGAAGAACGTGATCAGTACGGCCCACATGATGACGCCGTACAGCATTGCTTCGACTTTGTTCTCACCAACCGTGAGGACGCTCGACACGACACCGCCGAAGAATAGCGCGACGCACGTGGTGAGCACAGCCCAGCCGATCGCGCCATTGGTCAACGTTTTGGGATTCATCCCGTCGCTGATCGACAATCCGACGGCCGTGCCGAGGATGCCAAGCAGGAAATACACGCCCAGCGAGACTGCGGCACCCGCGAAGATCGCCCCCCAGCAAATGCGTGCACCAACGGGTTTCAGATCTTCCAGTGCCAACGTCGATTCTGAATTGACCACGGTCGTCTCCCTTCGAAGTTTCGAACCCTCATCCACTTGAAGGGGTTCGGTTACGAGTACGTTCCGACTTCCATTTCGCTTGCTCATCGACAGCCACCGACCAGAAATGCGAGCAAGACGAAGGGCAGCGGCAGACCGACGAGCAGAGCAGCGAGCCCCCAGGTGATTTTGCCGAACCGATTGCGCTCTGAATGATTCATTGATATGTCCCTGGTGTACGAGATGCGATTCGTGAAAACCCGTCCGACGTTCTTTCGGTGCCGTGTCAGCCCTTGGCAACCGATCGAACCGTTTCGGCAGCGAAATGGACCAGGGGGCGGGAAAATCCCTTCATTCGCCCCCCCCCGGTCCGTATCATCGGCAATCAGCTGTAAATGATGTTGTTGCCGTTGTTTTCCTTGAACACGTTCACGATCTTTTTGATGTCCTCACTGGCATGGGGTGTGACGCCCATGGCGACCCCACCCTGACGCAGCAGCTCCTGATAAGCCTTGGCGTTCTCTTCCGAGATTCCCAGCCCGACCAGGCCGCCGACCAGGCCACCTGTCAAGGCGCCAGCTCCGCCACCGGCGAGGGCGGCGACGATGGGGCCAGCCACAACCAGACCAAGGCCTGGCACGGCAATCGAGGTACCGATCGCGACGACTGCGCCCAGGGTTGCCCCGATCGCAGTGCCCACGGTTCCGCCGACTCCGACACCTTCCACGGCCAAGTTCCCGACACTGTGTTTGTCGGCATCGCCGCTCTGCGAGTACCAGTCCGTCTTCGTCTTGTCAGACATAAGGACATCGATTTCGCTTTCGCCATAGCCCAGTGCCCTGAGAGCGTCAAAGGCGTTCTCGGTATCGGCCTGGTTGCGAAAGGCTCCGGTCACCATCTTCGTTGCAGTCGCCATCATGATTCTCCTTGTCAGATCGCTGGTCCTTGCCGACATGGCAGGTACCATCAATGAGGTGTCTTACTTTTCGAAACTCGTTTGCACCTTGCGAGCGGCAGCCAGATGCTGCTTGATCACAGTCAGATCGTCCTTGCACATTTTGGTGATTCCATCCACCTTGCCATCCTTGATCTGTCCATCACAGCACTTGACCATCTTCTCGTGGCGTTCGATGACGCCGCGAACGTACTCCCGGTCAAACTCTTCCCCTTTGAGTTCCGACAGGCGAGCCGTGTCCAGCCTGTGCTCCTTGCTCAGACCTTCCACAACGCCAAGCTTGAGCTTCGACGCCTCGGCCATGAGGTTCTTGAGGCAGCCGTTGTGGCTTTCTTCAATTGTCCGGGCGAGCTTTTTCACGCCCTCGTTTTTGGTCGTCTCCACCGCTGTCTCGGCGAATTTCACCTCGGCGATGGTGCACTCGATCGCTCGGGCAAGATAGCTCTGATCGATCGGAAGCGGGAGTTCCTTAACTGCGCTGCGTGTTTGGGTCTGGCCCAGGGCGAGCATGCAGACGCACAGGATCATGTTACTCATCAGGTTGTCCTTTCAGGATTTCGATATCGGGAAAGCGAGGCGGGATGCAGGTTCTCGACGCGTGCCGTGAGACGACTGCCGAAAACGAAAAAAGCCGATGAGAAACACGCACCTGGTCGGTGATGCTTCTCATCGGCTTACTCGTTAACGGGGCTGTCGAATGGTTCGACCTACCCTTTAATCAGTCATCCGATGGATTGAAACTGGTCCCGCTGCGGAATGATATCCCGCACAAATACCATTATCTGCGAGACACATCGAAAAGTAAAGGAAGAAAACTCGAAAAATTACATTTTTCATCGAAATCGTTCCTGGCAATGCCTGGCATTTCTTTTCCATTTCGAATACGCTGCCGTTCATGTCTTGAACCGGTTGCGGCGATCGACTTGACCTCGCATCCGGAAGGTGAAGACATGTCAAAGACCTGGATTCAGTTTCGACTTCTGCAGGCTCGGGGTTCATCTCCTTCCGGATTCGCGGAATCGAGGCGTTTCGGTCAGCGTGAACAGCATGACTTCTTCGCCAGTCACCGTGCTGATGTCATGGTGCAGGCTCAGGATAGTGGCGCCTGTGATCTCCTGGATCATGGCTTCAAGGATCGGTCGTGACGTTTCGACAAGCTGGGTCCGGACTTGTTTGAGAAGGTTCCTTCCATTCTCGGCCGGGATCGACTTGACAAGCCGCTTTTCGGCCGAAGTCAGCACGTCGCAGAGACGGACCACGAGGAGATCGCCGATCAGGTGGGCGTGAATCGACTTGGGTCCCCGGCCGAAGCAATCCTGCTCGAAGCTCGCGATCCGGTCGCAGATGGCGGCCTGGATTTCCCCTTGCGATTTCTCAGGGGCCTCTGTTCGACACGCTCCATGATGGTTCGTTATCACCTGAGTCATCAGTCGCAACTCCAATTCTTGTGCACCGGATCGATGATCCTGCATTGTTGTGGTCGTCACATGGCGAAAGCGATCTAATGATTTCAATTCGATCGACCTTCGTTCGGCGTGTCGCGAACTCGCAGCTGGTGCGAGCTCGCACAAGGGCGAGAGTTGCATCAGGTTCCCGCTCGATTCGATTCCGTCGTTTTGCCGTCAAAGTGTTCGTTGTCGGCCTCCGCATCCGCGCGGGTATGGTGGATGACTCCGTCACGATGATTCGGCGGAGCGTATATCGTGTAGAGCTTCAGAGGCACGCTGCCTGTGTTGATGATGTTATGCTTGGCCCCTGCCGGAACGAGGATTGCGAAGCCTGATCGAATTGGCGTTCGAACGCCGTTGAGTACGGCTTCACCTGCCCCTTCTTCCACGCGAAAGAACTGATCGAGCGTGTGGACTTCCGATCCGATCTCTTCCCCGGGCGTTAACGCCATGAGGACGAGTTGGCAGTGCTTCGCGGTATAAATCACCTGGCGAAAATCGACATTCTTGACAGCGAGTCCTTCGATGTCCTCGACAAAGCCTTTCATAGCAGCGTCTCTTTCGTGAGAGATTTCGCAAAGGATCTTTCGACGCTCGCCAGAGCGCCTTTGGGATCCAATGCAGTCGTTCGAATCCATGTCATTTCGATCCTGATGGTTCGAAATACTGTCGAAAATCGCGACCTGATCTTCATCCCGCGCGTTTCCCGCGCACTCGATCTCAGCTCACGGCTTGAAATAGCCGTAGCCTTTCTGCTGCTTGCGGATGATCTCCATTGCACCCGACGGAACAGTCGTCACATCGGGGAGCAGGTTCTCCTGAGAGATCGACTTGTCCTTCAGCGTGTTCTCGCACGCAGCGAACGTGACTCCCTCACTCATAAGGCGGACCACTTCCTCCGCATGTTCTGACTTGTCTTTGACCAATAGCACGATCCCTGCGCCGTGGCAAACGACCTCGATCTCGGCTCCCTTCTCTTCCTTCAATATGTTGTTGACGTTTTTGAGTCCATTTTTCTGCCGCTTGCTGTCGGTGAAGTTGATGTGGAAAACGGCTTTCATTGTGAATTCACTCCTTCATGTGACACAGATCGAACCCCGGATTCATCCCCGCAGTTTCGAATAGGCGGCAAGGCCAGTTTCGAAGGCGAACCGACTCAGCACGTCTTGACCGATGACGCAGGGCGTCCAGTAGTCCATGCTCAGAGGGGTCCTCAAGGTCATGCTCCTTAATGGTGGTACAGATGCGCATCGGTATCGTCGGACTTTCGGATCTCATTTTGGGCGTTGACGGCCAGGACCGATCTGGCCAGTCGCTGTTCGGCCGGGGGCAGCACACCCCCGAGGCGGACTACGAGGCGGACGACGAGAAGATCACCAATGATGTGGCAACGAATATCGGTCGGACCCCGGACTGGATTGTCCTGTTCGAAACTTGAAATTACACCGCAGATGGCGCCCAGGACATCGCATTGCGATCCCGCAGTGAACTCAGAGCAGCATCCTGCTCGTTTCGATAAACTCTGCTCCATCAGTCGTAACTCCAATTCTGGTCCGCCGGATCACTCAGCCTGGCATACCGTTGTCGCTGTATGGGGCTATGCCTTCTGGTGGCTTCGCCTAGGTTGGACGACATCGAGGTCATTGCGGATCTGATGCGCTCCCTGAACAGCCAGAGCAGTCTCCTGCGCGATTTGTTTCAGGTGATAACTGCTGACCCGACCCTTGAGAAACGCGACCTGAGTCCGGACGGAGACCCTGATCACCTGCAATTCCCTGTAGCCGCTCGCACGCAGGGCTTCTTCGACCCGCTCGGCCAGGTGTCGGTCTTCGGGTCTCGGCATCAGGTATCGGGAGTTCGCCGAAGGCGTATCGATCGCCTGAGTGTTGCATTGTTGCGTTCGAAGCGTGGCGGACTGGCTCATGGTCAATACACCTTTTCGTCCGAGGTTACGCTCTGAGTTTGTCGAACATGATTCAGGCCCGATGGCTCCGTTCGTTCCTGCCTTTCGAAAGCCGAGCGGATAGCGTCCAGCAACTGAATGAGCCCGACGGGCTTCGGCAGGAATTCCACGACAGGCCATTCCTGGAATTCGAATCTGTCCGCCCTGGCGGCAGCCGGCCCCATGAGCAACACGGGAATCCTGGGTGCTGCACTTTCTTCACGCAGCCAGGCGAGCACTCCGTCGCCCCCACCCCAGGGCAGATCCAGATCCAGCACGAGCATGGCGATCACCTCGGATCGTAACTTCGCGAGGCATTCCAGCCCGTCCGTGCAGGTCTGAACTTCATAACCCAGTCTGCCGAGGAAAATCTGGTTCACGTCCAGCCACTCAGGATCGCGATTGGCGATCATCAGTCGGTTTTTCACGGGGAACCTCAGAAATCTAGGGGGACGGACCCTTCGTGGGATGCGTTTCTTTTCAGCTTGCGCTGGTGTCGCAGCCCATTTACAGCGACACTGGAAACGTTGAGGGTAAGATTACCGGAAAGAGGACGACCACACAGTCGGGGGCCTCGCGATAGTATTTGTAGGGGAAGCCCCGACACAAAGCGTCTGTGATCGCCCGGCATCATGTTCGAGCAGCGGCGGTTATGATGTGAAAAGCGAAATCGAAGAATGACCGAGGAGCGGGCTATGGCCGCGAAAAAAAGAGCGAAAGAATCGACTTCGGCAACCGAAGCGGCCAGACCGTCCGCAAATCGGAATCGCCCGGCCAGAGAACCCGAACCCGGTGTCGACTCGCAGCGGCTGCCGGGTGAGGATAGTCTTTTGTCCGGCGAAAGAGGTCTGCAGGAACTGCTTGTGGCTGGCCTGGTCGCTTCCGCGGGCGGGCTCGACGCGTTCAAGAAGTTTTTCGATGTCATGCCAGCAGACAGCGGCATCGCCTTCGTCCTGGTCCCGCATCTCGACCCCACACACGCAAGCCTGATGGTCGAGCTGCTCAGCAGTCACACGGCCATGCCGGTCATGGAGGCTTCTGAAGGCATGGCCGTCGAGGCCGACCGCGTCTACATCATCCCGCCCAACAAGAACATGACCATCGCAGGCGGCGTGCTTCGCTTGACCGGGCCGGTTGAGCGAGGCAGCTGGCAAACTTCGATCGATCACTTTTTGCGATCGTTGGCCGCCGATCAGCTGGAAAAAGCGATCAGCATCATCCTCAGCGGGACAGGAACACACGGCACACTGGGGCTCAAAGCGGTCAAGGCCGCGGGTGGATTGAGTCTGGTTCAGGATCCCCTCACGGCTGATTATCCGGGCATGCCTGAGAGTGCGATCGCCACGGGACTTGCCGACCACATCCTGCCCGTCGAGCGTATGCCGGAGGCGCTTGTCAATTACGCGCGCCACTTCACGTTCGATGGGGAGAAGGTCGTCGCCGCGGTCGAGGATGCGCCGGACCACCTGAATCAGTTGCTGGCCCTGCTGAGAACCCGCACGAAGCTGGATTTTCGCGGTTATCGAAAGCGAATGCTGGCACGCCGCCTTGAACGGCGGCTGGGGCTGAGCCACTTCGAGAGCCTTGCGGGCTTTCTCGCACATCTTCGCGATCATCCGGAGGAGGTCAAGCAACTCGCGCGGGACCTGCTTATCAGCGTCACCAGGTTCTTCCGTGATCCGGAAGCCTTCCGAACGCTGGAAACGGAAGCCATCGCCCCACTGATGCAGGCGAAGAACGTCGACGCTCCATTCCGTGTCTGGGTTCCCGGCTGCGCCACAGGCGAGGAGGCCTATTCCATCGCCATGATGCTGCTCGAGCGTCAGGCGGAATCGCACAACCCGTGCCGGATCCAGGTCTTCGCGACGGATGTCGACGAAAAGGCGCTGGAAGTCGCCCGCCGGGGAATCTATCCCGCGGAGATCTCGGCCGATGTCTCTCCGGAGAGGCTCGCCCGTTTCTTCACGCAGGTGGACGAATCGGCCTGGCAGGTCACCAAGCCGTTACGCGAGATCGTCACATTCGCAAATCAGAACCTGATCACCGACGCCCCTTTTTCCAGGCTGGACCTGATCAGTTGCCGCAATGTGCTGATCTATCTCGAACCAGAGGTTCAGAGAAAGGTTCTCGCCCTTTTGCATTTCGCACTCAACTCATGCGGCTACCTGATTCTGGGCCCGTCGGAGACGGTTGGCCGACAAACGGAACTTTTCGAACCCGTTTCGAAGAAATGGCGCATTTACCGGCGCATCGGTCCAAATCGGGCGGAAGACTTGCAGTTCCCGGTCATGCAGTCGGAGCCACGTCAAACCACGCCACTGGCAGTCAGCCGGTCGGTGGCACCACCCAAGCTGGCCGAACTGGTTCAAAATTCGCTTCTTCACCGGTTCGAACTGGCCTGTGTGGTGATCAATCGAAACTACGAAGTCCTGCACTTCGCCGGGCCGACGGAGGACTACCTCGTCCAGCCTGGCGGTCCGCCCACTCAGAATCTATTCGCCATGGCACGCCGGGGCCTGGCATCCAAGTTGCGCGTCGTGATCCGCCGTGCGATCCGCGACAATTCGCGCCAGAGCATCCATGACGTCATGTTGCGCAACGTGGGCGACATCCGCCGGTTGAATATCGAGGCGGAGCCCCTCGATTCGTCCAGGCAGAACGAAGGCCTGATGCTGGTATCGTTTCATGCTCAACCGTTTCATGCTGCCGAATCACTGACCGATCCAGGCACACGCGCCGACACGGAAGAGCCGGACCTGCTGCACCAGCTCGAACGGGAACTGGAGACCACGCGAGAGGCCCTTCAAAGCACCATCGAGCAACTCGAAAGCGCCAATGAAGAACTCAAGGGCTCGAACGAAGAAGTGATGTCGATGAACGAGGAACTCCAGTCCGCGAACGAGGAACTGGAGACTTCCAAGGAAGAGCTGCAATCATTCAACGAAGAGCTCAGCACCGTCAATAACCAGCTCCACGACAAGATCGAAGAAGTGGAGGCGGCCAACAACGACATGGCCAACCTTCTGGACACCACGGACACGCCCACCGTTTTTCTGGACCTAGGCCTGCGGATCAAGCTGTTCACCCCGGCCGCGCCTCGGCTGTTCAGGATCATCGCCACCGACTGCGGCCGGCCGATCGTCGATATCGTCAAGCGGTTCGTCGACGACGACCTGATGACCGAGATTCAGCAATTGCAGCGCAATCTGATACCAAGCGAAAAGGAAGTTCGCTCGGAGGACGGCCGCTGGTACGTGCGGCGGATTCTGCCGTACCGCACTCTGGACAACCGGATCGACGGAGTCGTCATCACGTTCGTAGACGTCACCGAGCGCAAAATGACCGAAGACAATGTCGCGGAACGCCATGCCCAGGTCATCGAGAAATCTGCCGGTTTCCTGCACAACCGCGAAGCCCATCTGGCGGCGATTCTCGACACCGCGACCGACTCCATCATCACCACCGACGCACAGGGCCTTATCCAGGCCGTCAACCCTGCCACCGAACGGCTGTTCGGCTACACAGCCGCCGAAATGATCGGCGAGAACGTGAAGATGATCATGCCCTCGCCTTATCGCGATTACCACGATCCGTACCTTGCCAAGTATCGCCAGACCGGCGAAAAGCACATCCTCGGCAATGGTCGGGAGGTCGAAGGCCAGCGCAAGGATGGTTCGACCTTCCCGGTCGATCTCTCAGTCAGCGAGGTGGATCACCTGAATCTGTTCACCGGCATCCTTCTCGATGTCAGCCGGAGAAAGGAACTGGAACGCGAGGTCGTGGAGATCGCATCGCTGGAACAACGCCGCATCGGTCAGGATCTGCATGATAGCGTGAGCCAGGAACTGACGGCCCTCAACATGGTGGCGGGCGACCTGGCCGAAACTCTCCAGTCGGATCCCTCGAAAGCCTCGGCACTGGTCGATCGGCTCGTCCAGGGATTGCAGCGTAGCGTCCGGGAACTGCGAAACGTCATGCATGGATTATGCCCCGTCTCGGTCGATGGCGAGGGGCTGATGGCGGCTTTGGCAGACCTTGCGGCCAGGATCCGTCAGGATGGGAAGGCGGCCTGCGTCTTCGACTGCCCCAGGCCGGTCCTCGTCGAAGACAACCAGATCGCGACACACCTCTATCTCATCGCCCAGGAAGCGGCGCACAATGCCATCAAGCATTCCCAATGCCATAATATCCGTATTTCCGTGAGGTCGGGTCGGTTACTGATCCTGCGCGTTGAGGACGACGGAATCGGTTTTGCAGACCACCTGAGCGAGAATCATCGCGGACTGGGCCTGCGGATCATGCGCAACCGAGCTGCGATCATCCGTGCGACCTTGACCATTGAGCCGGCGAAGCCGGCGGGAACTCTGGTAACATGCACCCTGGCAAGAAACTCACATGAGTCCTAATCGAGTCAAGAACCGATCCAGGGTTCTCATTGTCGACGACCACCCGGCCGTGCGCGAGGCGCTGGCCATGAGGATCGGTCGGCAATCTGACCTGGAAGTCTGCGGAGAGGCCGCAGACGTGGTCGAAGCCCTGCGCCTGGTCGCCGTTACCCAGCCCGACGTGGCCATTGTCGATATTTCCCTCAAAACGGGCTGCGGAATCGACCTCATCAAGCGGATCAAGGACAACAATTACTCAGTCCGCATGCTCGTCTGGTCATCGCACAGCGAATCGCTTTACGCCGAGAGAGCTCTCCGAGCCGGTGCACTGGGCTACGTCTCCAAGGATCAGGCCACCGACAAGATCGTCGAAGCCATCCGGAAAGTGCTGGAAGGAAAAGTCTACCTGAGCGAGTCAATGATCGAGACGATGTTACGCCGCAGCGTAGGCGATGAGCGAAAGGAAATCATGCGTTCGCCACTCGACTCGCTGGCAAATCGGGAGCTGGAGGTCTTTCGTCACATCGGCGAAGGTTTGAAGACCGCTATGATTGCCGAGCGAATGCACCTGAGCGTCAAAACCATCGAGACCTACCGCGACCGAATCCGCGAGAAACTGGACCTGAGCAACGGCACGGAACTCGCCCACTTTGCGACGAAGTGGATCCTGGAGAACGGATGAGCAGATTATCGCTTTTGGCATTAACGTCGTTAGGACGATTAGGACCATAGGACGGATCCTCCTTTCGATAAAGCGGGCAGGAGGCAATCAGAACCGACCCACCTTCCGCTTGGATAGGGAAGATAGACAAGCCAGTTTGCATTCGGTTTGCACCAACCCCTTCTGGCATCCCGTAGGAAGATAGGTAATCTCTCAGGAAGCATTTCTATAAATGCATCCACCCATGCATGATAAATACCCTCTTCTGGCTTGCCGGTTTACATCGAGCTTACAATGCCGAGCCATGCCGATCGGGCTGAATATCTTGAAAACAAGGCTTTCGATAGGAAGCTGGTTTACATCATAGTTTACACTAAATCTTGAAAACGACTGACGATTTCGGGGAACGAATGATCACTTCTGACGAACAAAGGCCTCTCGGAGCACTTACCGTAAGGGCTTGAGGTGTCGTCGGTTCCCTTGTTTTTCCTGAATACGCCCGGCAGGATTCGAACCTGCGACCGACGGATTAGAAATCCAGAATACAAACACTGTAAGTTCATATTATTAAATGACTTGCGATATCATCGAAATCTGTCTTGCACGAAATCTTGCACTTATTTTCGACATTCCCTGACATCGTCGCGGAACGATAGAATAAATCGATGCGGGATTAGCTACCCCGTAAGCCTCGGGGCTGGCTGGCTCACTACCTACTCGGCTGGCCAGTCTCGGGGCATTCTCAAGAGTAGGGGAACGGTATGGACTTTTTCATTTCGAGGCTTGGAAGCACGACTGCCTTGCTTCCTGAAACGGTTCTGCGGAGTTTCGAATTCCGCTACGGGAATGCCCATCGGGTTTATGATCCTTTAGGTCGCTTGAAGTACGAGAAGTATTCGACGATCGAAGTGAAGGTCGTGGATTTTTTGAATGAAGGGGAGGTCCTCTATCGAGAATGGATGACAGACGGTGCGCCGTCCGGAATGGACTACCATTTCCGCATCGCAAGTGTGAGTGATGTGGTCGAAACAATTCGGGCGAACAAGGCAACCGGCCCGATCGATGAACTCGAATCGATGATTCCCCTGGTACCCTCGAAAACCAGAAAGGAGAATCGCCCAAAACCTTATCTGGAACAAAGCCGGTTTCGGACTTCTGCCGGAGATATTCATTACATCGCGGATGAACGTATTCGGAAAATGCTTCGATTCACTGAATCTGGCGGATGGAATATCGCGGGCTTCGTTGAGGAAGGCCCTGTATACGAAAGTATCGATATGTCGACCATCGTATTGGTCGTATCTGGATTGCCAGATGGCAAGGTTCTGTATCGAACCCCCGTCGATTCCGTAGGTAATTTCATCGACGTTTTCGAGATTCGGAGCATTTCCGAAGTCATTGAAGCGCTGGAGATTTCCGGAGCATCCGGCCCGATCGATGAACTGAAGGCGCTCTTGCCTTCGAAACTTCCGAACCGCCCCCCGTCCTATTCGTCCTATGATCCTAATCACGCGGTTTCGACCGATGGCAAGCCTCTTGATCAAGGCGACTTAGAGAAAGGCGAACCCGAAAACGGGGGAAGTCCTACTGGTCCTATCCGTCCTAACAGCCGATCGAAGCCGGGGCGGAAGCCTACAGGCCCCGCGAAAAGTCGGGGTTTGGATGGCGTTTGGCTGGCTCGGGCTTATGTGGAATGGGTCGAGAAGTTGCCCGAGGAAGAACTGTTTCGATATTTCAGACATGGAAGGCGCGGCGAACGTCCCGGAAAGGCACTGAGGGCATTCCTTTCGGATCGATTTCAGGATCCGCAAGAGAGACTTCATAAGGACACCGCATCGATGAAAATCGGGAAAGGGCTCACTAAATGTCCAGAACTCCGCAGTCGGTTAAATCTCAAAATTGACCATGCCCGAACTGCCGAGTGATTCATTCGACAAAAGCGCAACTGAGTTGCGCGAACCCCTCTGAAATAGCTTAATTCTCGGCTGCTGATAGTTGCGCAACCGAGATTCCGTTATCGCAATCGAAAACCGGTTTAGCATTCTATCGGCGGTAGCGAGTGACTTCATTGTGAAGCCACCGCGAACCCGTGAATTGGAGATAGCATCCATGGCGATTTCGAATGACCTCATGAGCGAAACCGGGGCTTTCAAGCGGATCGAGGCGGCGGCGTTCTGCCGAGTCTCGCCATCGACTTTTCATCGCATCGGACCACCTGCAGACGTGGCACGTGGCCGGATTCGTCTCTGGACTCGCGCCACCCTTGAAAAGTGGCTGACGGGCTCGGGCGGTCGCGGCGGAAAGCGGATCCGGAGCGGCAATTGAGGCACCAACGAAAACGCCCCCGGTTCTGCGGCCGGGGGGCGATGGGAGATTGATTCTGCATCATGAAAGTACCAGAAATCCATGAGGTTCCGCCAGACCTGGCGGACCTGAAGCGCTGGCATGCCTGGAGTATGATCGAAGGCAGGAAGGTGCCGATCGATTCATCCGGGCGGGCGGCGGATCACGTCAAGGCCCGGACCACTTTCGCCGGGGCGGTCGCAATCGCCAAGCGGCACGGCGGCGGGCTCGGCTTCTCGATCGACAATGCGACGGACGGAACCGACATCGTCTTCATCGACCTGGACGGCTGCCTCGATCCTGACGGAACGGTGAAGGCATGGGCGAAGCCCATCATCGAACGATTCGCAGGAACCTTCTCGCAGGTCTCAGCGAGCGGAACCGGCATGCATTTCCTCAGCCGAGGGAAGTGGCCAGCCGAAGTTTCGAAAGTCGAATTCGGCGGAGACCACCATAACGCGCAGGTCTTCCACACGAAGCGATTCGTCGCGATGACCGGGGCGGCCGATCCGAAGCCCGTTAAGGCCGCGCAAGAGGCCCTGGACTGGCTTGCCGAATATCTGGCGGGTTTCGTTCCCGAGAAGCCGCCAAGGGCATGCCAAGGCGGTTCTGCGGTGTCTGGCGAGAAGTTGCCGGACCCGGTCGCGGGCTCGGGGTTCCGGACGGCCGGGGACTGGCCATCGATCCGGTCGCGGGCGCTGGCCTATCTCGATCGAGTCGAACCGGCAGTCTCTGGTCAAGGCGGTCATGACCGGACCTTCACCACGGCCATGAAGATCGTCGCGGGGTTCGACCTCAGCGAGCCCGAGGCGTTCGAAGTCCTCAGCACGTGGAACGCTCGCTGCGAACCGCCATGGAGCGAAGCCGATCTTCGCAGGAAGATCACAGAAGCCGGGAAGATCGTCGCGGGCCGGGGCTCACTGCTGCGGGAATCGGCTGCCGGGGTTCCGGCTCGGCAAGGCTTGGTTCCCGCCAGAATCGAAAGGCGGTCCATTGAACGGACCCCCCGTTCGGCCGATCCGGCCGGATGGATCGAAGGCCAGACGTTCCCCGACATCGACCTGGAAGTCCTCGGGCATGTCGAGACTCAGCCGTTTCCGATCGATCAGATTCCGGAACCGTTGGGCGAAATCGCGGTGAAGGCGGCGGAGTCGATCCGGACTCACACCGACCTGGTCGCGGTTTCGATGCTGGCGGTTCTCGGAGCTGCGACGGGGCGGGCTGTCGCGGTGCGCATTCGTAGCGACTGGATCTCATGGCCCTCAGCATGGTATGCCCTGGTCTCGCCCGTCGGTTTCGGGAAGTCACCTTCCATCGGCTTTGCCGAACGGGAATTGAAATTGAGCGATGCGGCGCTGGTCGCGCAATCCCTGGCACGGTTTCAGGCTTGGGAAGCCGAATGCGAAGCGAAGCCTAGAGGCGAGCCCAAACCGCCGAAACCGCCGATGCTGCGGGTCCGAATGCGGTCCGCAACGCTGGCGGCGCTGATCGAGTGCCACCGCCAGAACGAACTCGGGCTGCTCTATTCGCCGGATGAGTTGACGACCTGGCTCGCTGGCATGGGCGAATTCACGAACGGTCAAGGCGCTGACCGGTCGAACTGGCTATCGGCCCGGACCGGGGGAGACCTTTCGCTCGATCGCATTTCTGGCGGGCTGCGATATGTGCCGAAAAGCGCCGTAACGGTCCTCGGGGGCATTCCACCGGGGAAGCTCGGGGACATCCTGAAAGATCCGGGCGATGGGCTGATCGAGCGGCTGCTATTCTGCTATCCCGACCATCACCACCGGCCGGACCCGCCAAGCCTGGACACTGACGACGGGGAGCTGTGCCCAGAGTGGGATTCGATCGTTCGTCGCATGCTCGGGTTCCGGACCGATGAACGGGGAGAATTTCGAACCGACTTGATCGTTCTCGACCTGGCGGATGACCGGGGAGCGGCTGAGGCGTTTCACGCCTTCGAATGCCGGATGACAGACTGCCTGAACGATGACCCTGAAGGCCCCCTGGCGGGGTTCTTTTCCAAGATTCCGCACGATGTCGCGCACTGGTCGCTGACGTTCGCCCTGGTCGACGCGGTTCTGAACTCCTGCACGAACCCGAGGCCGGTTATCCGGGGGTATCACGTCAACGCTGCTGCGGCGGTCGCGGACTATTTCCTCGGCTGCGCGGCGAAGATCCTGGAATCGATGGGCGGGCTGCGGCGGAACGATCGCAGGGTGATACGGAAGATCGTGAAAGATCGGCCCGAGAATATCGACCGTGCCTGGCTCAACAAAGTGTTCCCTGGAAGGATCCGGCCGAAACCCGACGTCCTGGACGAAATCCTCAATCGGCTGATCAAGGCCCGGATCATTGTTGGCCAGCCAGCCGGGGGGCGATGGCGCGTGAACCCGAAATCATGGGGGCTCACGGTATGACCATGAACTACAGGCTGAACAGCTACGAATTGATCGAGTCCTCGATCATGGCGGCGAAGCGAGACGGCTACATCGAAGGCGTCAGTGCCGAGGGGCTGGCTCGCTGGATTCAAAACGTCAACCGGTCGTATGACGCGGCGCAACGTGGCGAACTTCGAGCCCGCGAATATCGGCGGAAACGAGACAAACGGGACACCTGAAAAAGGGCTGCCATGAGAGATAAAGCCGAAACGCTCGAAATCCTGATCGATGCGGTTTCGCAGGGTGTACCCCTCAGAACCGCTTGCCTCGCGGCCGGGGTCTCTCGATCGACCTTGTATCGATGGACGAAAGCGGACTCGATCGCGAGAAGAATCCGCAAGGCCCGGATGGAAGGGAAACTGTTCCACCTTCGAAATATCCGCGAACATTCGAAAACCGACTGGCGGGCATCGGCCTGGATCCTGGAGCGGATGTACCCGAAAGAATTCGGCAGACGGACCATCATCGAAATGCCGAGGCGCGATTCGGACGATGACGTTTTCGTCCGGGTTCTGACGCCCGAGGAAGCCCGAGAAATCGCACTGGCAAGGGCTCGGGCTGCCGGTTCCCTGGAACCTCAAGATGGAGATCCAAGTTGAACGAGCGACTGACCGAAACCCAGATTCGTTTCCAGTGTGCGGTTGAAGGCACACGAATTCCGGATGAGTGCATTCGGAAACTGGCGGAAGCCCGTGCATGCCGACTTCATGAGATCGACGGCGAAACCAAGCTGATCATCAATGAAGCCGGACTGGAAATCCTCAAACGGTATGCGGCCGAACGGAACATTCGGAACACGTAAAAAAGGAACGCACGATGAGAGACAAGGCGGCGAAACTCGAAATCATCGTCTCAGCGATTGCGGAAGGGCTTTCGATCGGAAACGCATGCCGGAAAGCCGGAATCGGTCGAACCACTCTGCACCGATGGATGAAGGATGCGACGATCGAGGCGAGAGTCAGAAAAGCCGAGGCCGATTTCGAGGCATTCCACCTCAGCCGGATCTCTGCGGCCGGGGCAACGGACTGGAAAGCATCGGCCTGGATTCTGGAAAGGAAGTACCCGAGACGGTACGGGCGGCGAACCCTGACGATCGAACCGAAGCCGAAACCCGACGACGATGGCGATTTCGGAATCCTGGTGCGCGTGCCGACGGTCAAGCAAGCGGAACGGATGGCGCGAAACAAGGCGCGGAAGTCTACGAAGTCGGAATAGAGATCGTTCGCCGTTTGTCGATGCCCTGGTCAACATCCTCGAAATCGAGCCCGATAAACGCTGCCCCAAACTCGACACGAAATGCCCAATTTTCGGGAAAACGTGCAAGCCTGAGTGCAAGCTGAAAATCTATGGCTTGCAAGTATCTGTATTGGTTGAGTTTACAACCTAGTGCCTTCTGATATCGTATCAGGGGGTTGACTCTTTCTGACGATTTCTGACAATGAATGACAGTGACGGGAACCCCGCATTGATCCTCGATCAGAAAGGCCGGACCGATGGGTTATCTCTTTCGACCGAAATTCACGAAACCCGTTCCGGCTGGCGCGGTCATCGGCGGCGGCAAGGCGCGATGGACGGACACGAACGGGAAAAAGCATGTCGCGGACCTGACCCCGAACGGCCGAATCCGGATCGAGTGCGAAACCTGGTCTGCACGATACACGGTCGACGGCCGGACGATCACACGTTCGACGGGCTGTGAAAAGCGAGCGAATGCTGAGGCGGTTCTACGGGGATGGGAAGCCGATGCCGAGAAGGTTCTGGCGGGCATTCTCAAGCCCGAGGACATTCGAGCCAAGCAAGAGACGAGAAGGCCCCTGGAAGAACACGTGCGCGACTTCGAAGCCTACATGCGTGGCAAGAGGCGTTCGGAGCGGCACATCAGCGACACGTCGAATATCGTCCGTATGCTGGCTCGGGAATGCGGCTGGCAAGCCATCGGTGACATCCGCCGAAGAGATCTTGAGCAATACGCTGAGACGAAACTGGCGGGCGGTCTCGGGGCGAATACGGTCCACCACCGGCTGACGGGGGCGGTCTCGTTCTGCCGATGGGCTGTCCGCGACGGCCGGTTGACTTCGAACCCCCTGGAAGGGCTCGAAAAGCCCAGCATCGCGGAAGATCGTCGGCACGTTCGGCGGGCGCTGACGGAAGCCGACTTCCTGCGACTGATCGAGGCCGCAAAGTCTCGACCACTTCATGACGCTATGCATAAGAACCGGGGCGACGGTGTCGCCAAACTCAGCGACTCGACCCGTGCCAAGCTGATCGAGGCGGGCGAAAACCGGTCGACGATCTACTCGATTCTGTTCTACACCGGACTGCGATTCAGCGAGCTGCGTCGACTTCGTGTGAAGTCCGTGGCGCTTGAAGGCCCGAGGCCCTGCCTCTTGCTGGAAGCCCGATCGACCAAAGCCAAGCGGGGCGATATCGTCCCCCTGCCTTCGAAGATCGTTCCGGTTCTGGCTCGCCAGATTGAGGGGAAAACGCCCGAGGATTTCGTCATTGAGGTTCCCGAGAACCTGATCAAGATCTTCGACCGTGACCTCGAATACGCCCGAATCCCGAAAAAGGACGATCAGGGGCGGGTTCTCGACATTCACGCCCTGCGGATGAGTCTCGGCACGAATCTGCTGAGGAACGGGGTTCCCCTGGTCAACGTCCAGAAAATCATGAGGCATTCGACCCCGACCTTGACGGCGAACCTTTACACCGACGTAAGCCTTCTCGACCTTCATGGCGCGATGGATTCGACGTTCCCCGAAAATGGCCAGCCGGAACCGGCTGAGAAGGGAAAGAAGCGAGCCCGAACCGGGGGCTAGGACATGGTGGACGCAATAGGACAATCGAGAAACACGATTCACATGGAACGCAACCCATTGTGAGAATATGGGTTGCGTGAATTCCAGACGACCGAATTAGGACATTAGGACGATTAGGACGGGGTATCGGCCCCCCTACAGGATCATAGGGGGTATGCCCAAGGGAAAATCGCGAATGCATGCACACTTCACTTGCCTGGATTGCCCCCCTGGCTTGCACTCAGCTTACACTCAGCTTGCACTCGAATTCTCGATCCGAATCACGAACCCCCTTGTTTTCAAGGTTCACCCGAAAAGCCAGCTTATGCGCCAGCTTACACTAAATCTTGAAAACGACTGACGATTTCGGGGAACGAATGACCACTTCTGACGAAAAAAGCCCTCTCGGCTCACTTGCCGTAAGGGCTTGTGATGTCATTGTTTCCCTTGTTTTTCCCGAATACGCCCGGCAGGATTCGAACCTGCGACCGACGGATTAGAAATCCGTTGCTCTATCCGACTGAGCTACGGGCGCGTAAGCATCTCGTTCGCAATCGTTTGCGATACGTCCAGTTGGATTCGAACCAACGACCTTCGGTTTAGGAAACCGATGCTCTATCCTGCTGAGCTATGGACGCATTTCCCGACTTAACCATTTGACACGTGCGCGGGCAGAAAGTCAACTTGGGTCTTGCGGTTCGGGCTCGGGAACAGGACGAGGTTTCGTATGGTCGGGGAGGTCGCGGGATGAGCAAGGTCGCTGTAGTCACGGGCGGATCGCGCGGGATCGGCCGGGGGATCGTGCTGGAACTGGCCAGGCTTGGCTTTCGTCTGGCGATCCATTCCCGTACCGGTGGAGCGGCCGCGGAAGAGGCCGCGCGGCTGGCACGTGCGGCCGGGGCGGCTGAAGTCGTGACCTTCGAAGCGGATCTGGCGGAGATCGATGCCGGTATCGCACTGGCAGAGGCCGTCTTTCTGACCTTCGGAAGGTGTGATGTCTGGGTCAACAATGCCGGGATCGCGCCCCAGGTTCGGGCGGACCTGCTGGAAATGACGCCGCAGAGCTGGGACACCGTCCTGGCGACGAACCTGCGTGGGCCGTTTTTCGTTTCCCAATATGTCGCACGACGGATGATCGAAGCTCGTGCCGCCGCCAGCGGCGTGCCTCGTTCCGGCCAATCCGGTCAGGAATCCGGCATGCCCCCGGCTGGGCACATCGTGTTCGTGACGTCGGTTTCCAGTGAACTGGCGAGCGTGGCCAGGGGCGAGTATTGCGTTTCGAAGGCGGGCCTGAGCATGGTCGCGCAACTCTTCGCCACTCGGCTGGCTGAAGAGGGAATCGTGGTGACGGAAATCCGGCCCGGCATCATCGCGACGGATATGACGGCCGGGGTGAGGGAAAAGTACGATCGTTTCATGGAGGCCGGTCTGGTGCCTCAGCGGCGTTGGGGAACTCCGGAAGACGTCGGGCGGGCCGTGGCGGCGATCGCCCGAGGCGATCTGGACTTTTCGACCGGCGCGGTGATTCACGTCGATGGCGGGCTGGCAATCGGGCGGTTGTGATGGGGCGACTTCGAATTCGAAAATGCAAAGTGAATCTGGACCGCATCGCTTCGACGGCGCTGCAGCCTTGATTCTTCATTTCCGAGATCGGGATCACCTGCGGGTTTGCAGACCGATTCCGTCAGTCACGTCTTTCTTCTGAGGGCTTCATTCGGAGACGCTTTAGCCTGGATGATTCACCGAAGTCCATGCTTCGGAACGGGGTCAGGGTGATTTCTCCGCTGCCATCCGTTCGAAATTCGGTGTCGATCAGGGGCCGGCGGGATAAGTGGCAAATCCTGTATTGAGGTAAATTTCTTTCCCGCCGAGGATCGAAGAGAAGTTGCCGTTCGTTGCGTTCCATTGTCCACCATGGATCGAGGAGCCGTCGGCGAAGGTTAAGTTAAAGGTCCCGCCGCTGATCGAAGAAAAGCTGCCGTTGGCCGTATTGCTTGATCCGCCGCTGACCGAGGCGTAGTCGTCATTGGCCGTATTGCTTACTCCGCCGCTGACTGAGGCGAAAGAACCGCTGGCCGTGTTGGCGTATCCACCGCTGACCGAGCTGTGCGGGTAGCTGGCAAAATTGTAGAGTCCACTGCTGACAGAGGCGTTGTCGCCGCTGGCCGTATTCAATTCTCCGCCACTGACCGAGGCGTACTCGCCGCTGGCCGTATTCAATTGTCCGCCGCTGACCGTGGCGTAGCGGCCGCTGATCTCGTTGCGGTACCCGGCCACAAGGCCACCGCTCGACGTATAGTTTTGCATATCGCCCACGATGAGGTTATGTGAGCCGGTGCGTTCATCTTCGAAACCTCGTATCTGGTTATAACCGACCTGCAGATTGCCTAAACCACTCGTGCTTTCAGTCGAGTTTGTGCCGTCGATGATCATGACATTGGCGCCGGTGACGGTGAGGAGCTTCGTCGTGGCATTGTACGATAGGGGCGTGGTCTTGGTCTCGACGGCCGTCAGGCGGGTGTTGAGCGAAGCGAGCGTGATGCCGAACTGGGCCTGTGCCGTCGGGCTGGCGGCTAAGCCCAGACCGCCGAGCAATACGGCAAAGCAAACGGCCCAGGTGGCTTTGAGGCGCCGCTGCGTGGCCCTGAGCCGTTCCTGATTCGCTTCGAGATCCGCTCGCAGGCGGGCGAGTTCGTTCAGGACGAAGTCATCGGCGTTCGTGGTCTTCATCTTCCGGGCCTTTCCGATGTGAATGGGTTCGGAATGACTTTGTGTGGGATACCTGGTTCGAACACGCGGTTTGGCCTTGAACGGGCCAACCGTGTTGGGCCATCGGCCGAATAGAGTCTGTTATTGACTCAAGTCGCTGATTATGTTCGACTTCTGGTATGGAAA
>CAZSQA010000064.1:0-24166 GCA_964608915.1 uncultured Isosphaeraceae bacterium | reverse complement strand
CGTGTGCGCCGCCCCCTACGTCGAACGCGCTATTTCAGAGTAGAATGCGTATTACTTTAACGGCAAGACTTTGTGAAGAATCGACATATGTCTCGCTTGCGAGCCGATCAGCAACGAGTGACAGGTGATCAGCACCGAGCCACACACTGAATTTGCCCCTCGAATCCGCACCACCTCATGATAGATCGACGAAAAAAAGCGGACGCAACCAAATGCCTGGATTTGAGTTAAGGCTATAGTAATCGCCATTCGCTTCTGCCCCCTTTTCCACTTCAAGGTGCACCAAGGCCAACCTTTGGTCGGAGCGGCGATCGAGCGCGGCCGCGAACTAGGTGAACCACTGGCAGGGGACGGGTGTCGCATGCGAGAATCTCTTAGGGCACGAGGTTCGCTCGGAGCGTCAGCCATTTTCGTAACCGCCATCGTGGCGCTCGGGCCGGCCCTCGTTTACCTGATCCTCGTGAGTCGAAAGGGTTGGAATGGTTCCATGAGAACGAAACGCCTGTCAATCTCGAAGACGATGGTCTTGACGGCGATCTTGGCCGTGGACTTGGCATGGCTTCGAGTGGTCGCGGCCGGACCCCGAACCCGGTCGCTCGTCGGTTTTGATCAGGCGCTCGATCTTTCCAACGGCTACATCTTCGATTTCGGACTTCTGGGGATGTTCAACATATTGGCCCTGGGGCTTTTAGAACTCGCATCGCGCGAACGCGATCGGTGCGAATTCTTGATCGGCTTCGAAATCTTCGGCATGATGGCGATGCTCGTCTACTGGGGGTGTTGCTCTCGGTGGGGGGCGTGGTTCTTGCCAGAGCCGCGCTTCCTCCATGGGTTGGGCCTCTTCCGAGTCGGCGAGGTGACCGTCGAAGTTCTCCGGAGCCTCGGAATCGGGCCGGAGTCTACCTTAGCCAGGTTCGGCCTCAGCTCCTTCATCCTCTACAGCGTCTACACGGCTGTGCTTACGGCACCGCAGGTGATGGTCGCGCTCGCGGGCGGACTGTTGACACGACTTTCACTGAGGGGAGGAGGACATGGCAAGACGTTGGCTTCCTAAAATACGAGAGCAGGAAAGAGGTCAGGAGGGCTCTGTAGAAAACTGCGATCATGCGCAGAATGCTGAGAAATCAGAGACTGGTTTTCGCCCCGGCGGAAACAGGAAAACCCGGCACCCCAGTGCCCCGCTTCATCCATATTCCACGACGGAAAACCGGGACAGGCACAAGCCTGATCGCTGCGCGGGCTTAAGCCAGTCCCGTTTTCCTGGCTGGTCGCGCCAGAGGTAAAGGGGACATCATACTTTTCCTGCTTTCTTGGCCGGTCCTGGGGTCGGAGGGACGACTCCAATCCCAGCTTTTCGGCGGTCTGCGAAGCCCACTCCTTCGTTCCGAACGGCGCGCCCCTGCGACTACTGTGGCGAATGACCGCAAACTTCTTCTCGCTCAGCGGACGATTCATTCGCGCGAACCATTTCGCGTCACGCGGCTGAAATGTCGTGTTCCATGAGACTGGCTGGATCATGTTCACGCCCTGGGACAGCGGAAATTCTGGCTTCGTGGTGAACCGGCCGGCTCAAGGCTCGCGGATGTCGGCATCACTCTGACGTACGATCACGTCGTCCTTCACGATCAGCATGAGCGTCGTTTTGAAGGCCAGTTCGCCTTCGGCGGTTTTCGCGGCGATGTCCCACTCGTGTATGCCGGGGTCTTTCGTCGCCGCGGGCTGCACGTCGATCGTCACGGGCATCGATTCGGAGGCGTCGATCGAAAACGTCGCCGGAGCCACGCTCAGTCCAGGCCTGGCGATGTCGTAGCCGGTCACCGTGATCTCCTTCGAAGTCGGATTCTTCACCGAGAGCATCAGTTCCATTTTGCCGTTGAGCGGCAGCGTGCCGAGATCGAGCTTGCGCACGACCGTCAGCACGCCCTCAGGCTTCGCCGCACGCTCCCGTTTGAGATCTTCCACACCTGGGACTTCCCCCCCATTGCGACATCCTTGCCCAATGATGAGAGACGCCAGCACGGCCGGGATCGCCATGATCCGGACGTAGCGGTCGTATCGATCGTAAGGACAATTCGAAATGGGGGGCATGGGCGACCTCGTAAAGTTTAGCGATCAGGTTGGCTTTGCCGGCGTCGTGTGATAGATTCGCATGGAGATCGTCCAATATGCGGAGGGCCCGTCGTCGCCGTCAATCGACGTGCTCATTTCGTTCGGTACCTGCGCTGTAAAACTGCACCTCATGAGGAATTCGACGATGTTTACAGGATTGACCGCCCGCGTCCGGTTCGCGCTGGCCGGCGTAACGGCCATGGGTGCCTTCAGCGCCACGGCCGAAGCTTGCCATTGCGGCAAGACCCCTTGCGCCGCCCCGGCGCCCGCGATGGTGGCCGTGCCCACCACGACCTACCAGACCGTCACGCAGACGGTATACGAGCAGCAGCCCCGCGTGGTGACGCAGACACGTTATCGCACGGAAATGGCGACGGAACAAGTGCCGATCACCCGGACGATCATGGAACCGGTCATGACCACCAGAATGGTCAAGCAGCCCTACACGGTCTGCGAGCAGGTTCCCTCGACGATCTACACGCCGGTCTGCGAAACCCAGATCGTCAACAAGACCATCACCCGCATGGTGCCGACGCAAGTCACCGAGCAAGTGCCCGTGACCCGCTACCACAAGGTCATGGAAACCCAGGGCATGTACGTCACCCGCAAGGTGCCGATCGTTCAGAACGTCGTTCAGTGCGGCCATCACGGCGGCTGCGGCTGCGGTCATGGCAAGGTCCGCCCGGTCGTGACGGGCTATCAGTGCGTTCAGGACTACGTCGAAAAGCCAGTCTGCCGCACCGTGACCTCCACCGAATACAAGACCGTCTGCCGCACGAAGATGGTTCCCGTTCAGGAAACCGTTGCCGTTCAGCAGGTCGTCAAGAAGATGGTGCCGCAGCAGGTCATGCGTAACGTGACCCGTGTGAAGTACAACGAAGTGCCCGTTCAGGTTTGCGAAATGCGGCCCCGCCAGGTTCAGGATGTCGTTTCCCGGACCGTCTGCCGCAAGGTGCCTGAGCAAGTCCAGCTGACCGTCATGGAATGCGTGGCCAAACAGGTGCAGACCCAGGTCCCCGTGACCACCTGCGTCCTGGTTCCGGCTGCCGCTCCTGCCGCCGCTGCTCCGGTCGCCGTGGCCCCGGCCGCTGCCCCCGTGGCTGCTCCGCAAGCTTCCGGTCAGAACTGATCGGTACGCAAGTTCAAGCCCCCCTTGATGCAAACGGAGAATCCCGCGGTCGCAAGATCGCGGGATTCTTCGTGCGCTTGTCGATTCGTTGCAGGCATAACTTGTAAGAATACGGATCAGAATTCGGCGAGAGCGGCTCTCAGGCAGGCGACGAGGCCAGCGTCTGTGCGGCGGTGCTGGGTCTCGGGCGGCAGTTCGGGCAGGCCGAAGCGGATTTCCGGATGCAGCCGTGCCGAACGATCCTGAGCCGTGGCCCGGCACGAGGCATGAATCTGTTTCATACCCGTGGCACGGACGATATCAGCCGCATTTTCCAACCGGACGCCGCCACCGCCGAGGATCTGGATTCGGCCGCTGGCCTGCGTGACGAGTTTTCGGATCGCTTCGGACCCTTCAGGCGCGGCAGGCTTGCCGCCGCTCGTGAGAATGCGAGTGACTTTTCGATCGATCAGGATTTCCAGCGATCGTCCGGCATCGCCGACGAGGTCGAAGGCGCGGTGAAACACCGTTTCGATATGGCCGGGAATGCCTTCGAGGAAACGGTCGAGTCGTGATTCGTCGATGGCGCCGTCGTTGTCGAGGAAGCCGAAAACCAGGCCGGCGGCTCCGTTTTCGATGAGCAGGTCGCGGTCGCGGAGCATCACGGCGAAGTCCTTGTCGCCGTATCGGCAGCCGCCTGAGCGGGGGCGGACCATGGTCATGACTGGCAGGGGGGATTCGTCGCGGATCGCACGCAGAACGCCTGTCGAGGGTGTCAGCCCGCCGACTTCCAGCGCCGCACACAGTTCCAGCCTGCCTGCACCGCCGCGTGTCGCTGCCAGGGCGTCGTCGAGGGTCTCTACAGGCACTTCGATCAGAATATTGCCGTTCATGTGGTTGATTTCATGCTTGTTTTCATGAATCGAGTCCGGTCGTCACTTCGGCCCGGTTTCGACCGTCGACCGGGGGCCGAAGCGGATGTGCAGCGAGGCATGCCCGGCGAATTCGTCACCGAAAATGCCCCTGACGACGCAGAAATTGAAGACGATGCCGACGATCGTCGCCGCCACCGAGAACTGGACGAGCCTGCGCCAGCGATTGTCGGGGCCCGTGTTTTCTTCCGCACTTGACTCGATCGCGACCAGCCGCTTCGGTTCAGCCAGCAGCAATATCGTGGTGCACACCAGGGCGTTCACGAAAATGATGCCTTCGGTGATCAGCCTCTGTTCGTGAAATTTCACCTGGGCTCGGTCAAAATTGCCGACGACGATCCACCACAGGAAGATCAGATAAATCCACTGGCCTTTCCCGGTCGGAGTGGCTGGCACCAGGGCAAGTGGCTTGCGGGCATTACGGATGAGCGCGACGACGAGCACGATCGCGAGCCCGGCATAGGCCACATAAAGCCAGTCGAGCACGCGGATTCCGTAGAGCCGCTCGGCCATAGCGCCTTGTTTGGTCCACTCCTCGGCGTTTTTCCAGAGATTCAGAAACGTCACGAGAATCCAGACGAAGACCAAGCACCAGCCTTGCCAGAAGGCCGCGATCGGCTCGCGTGCCTCGGGGCGTTTCGCTTCGGCGCTTCGATACGCAATCGCCACGGCCCAGGCCACGCCGATGCCGTTCATCAACCCCGTGAGCTGTTCCATCACGCTGTGCCAGTTCGTTTCCCGGCCCGTGGCCACGGCCAGCGACAGTTTGATCATGGGCGCCGCCGAAAAACTCAGCCCGCCCACCAGGCCGCAGGCGAGGGTCGTCAGCTTCGGCAGCGTTTCGTTTTCACGGGCGGCCCAGACGAAAATACCGGCGATCATCCCCACGCAGCCGGCCCAGTTATCGCCCCGGGGAGGTGTCATCCGCATGCCGAGGACATTCACCAGAAGCAGAAACCCGGCCCACCAGCCGAGCGTCATCGCCCATCCGAGGCGTGTCGCGACATTTCGGTGGCTTTTCGGAATCGACCACAAGGCGATGACGGCCAGGGCCACGGCCGCGGCGATCCAGTCGGTGTCATACCAATATGTCAGCTCGCGGTATCGTTCGCGGCTGACGCTCCCGGCCAGTCGCGGCAGAATGATCCAGCCCTGAACGAACCAGGCCGCGAAGACGACGGTGATCAGCTTGAACAGGTCCGCGATGCGGGCCGCGGGCCAGCTCGCCGCGATACCCACGCCCGTGCCCCCCGGCGCGCCCCAGCAGAAGCCGATGACGAACAGGGCGGCGAAGCCGTAAAGCTGGCTGGGCCAATGGCCTGAGTGGGTATAGGCCACCACCTGCATATAGCTGATGCTGCCGCCGAAGGACCAGCCGATGGCCCCGAGCACGGCGAAAACGGCCGCTCGCCGGTGCCATTCAGGCCTGTCCGTCAGTAGCACGGCGCCCATCGTGCCGAGCACGCCCGCCAGCATGGCACCGGTTTCATGACCGAAGTTGCCGCGAATACCCCAGCCGATCGAATGGCCGAGAGCGGCCAGAAGCCAGGTCCAGATCGTCATCGATGTCGCGATTCGTGCCGAAAGGATGTTCTGCCGGTGCCGGCTTGCACTTCGCAGCCGGAATCAGCGTCGCATCTTCCCGGATTGGTGCGTCGCTGGCAAGACGGCGGCCCGTTCGGGATCAGTGGCCGGCATCGGCAGATATCGCTGAAAAGCATGCGATTCGCGTGTCGTCGGAACCAGCAGATCGGTCTGGGCAAGATTGACGGGGAAGAGGGTCTTGATCAGCCCTCGAACGTTCGCTTCCTGGGTCGGGGCGGCCATAATCGGCGTCGGCCGGGCTGCTGACGAAACCGCGACGATATCCGGCGCGAAATCTGGCCCGCAGGCACCGGTGAAGCGAATACGGCCGTCGTCCGTGAGGTGGAAGCTCAGGCCCAGCGATCCGAATTCGATCTCCTGGCCTGGTTCCACCGATTTATGCAGCGAATTGGCCAGGCGGAAGCGCATCTGCTGACCCATACCCAGAAGCAGCCCGTGGCTGGCCTTGCCGGGGCCGGAGGTCAGGTCGCCTTCGATCTCACGCCAGCCGGGGCCCTGGCCTGGGCGATTCGACCACTGGGCCGTGCGCACCTGCAATTGCCCGGTTCCTGCAAGGCGGTGAAGCCCGAAGCGGCCGTTGACCATCGAAGTCAGGTCGACCTGGCTCAAACTGCCCGAGAAGCTGGCCTCCCACGGCTCGCTTTCCACGCGGGTCAGCTCGAGTGTGCCTTGCACTTTCGCCCGATCGCCGAACCAGCCTTTCGCATCGAAGACCGGGGCCAGCAGCGTCGCGGGCAGCGCCGGGCCTTCCATCGTCGCGATCTGGATGCGCGTTTCTGCCCGTTCGCCCTGCCTGCGCCTGGCCAGGCGGATTTCGCACCTCGTACGGTCATCGCTCGAATGTGACCAGCCAGCGGCCTTCACGATGAGCTGATCGGCCCCCAATTCGGCCGTGCCGGCAAGGCCTCGCCAGTTCTGGCGGACGGGCTGACCGGTCGCGCCTGAATCGAGCGTGAAGACGCACTTTTCGGCGACGAAATTCACCTGACGGACCGAGGCATGATCCAGCGAGACCTTTTTCAGAAGCCGTTCCAACTGATCCACGGCGGCTTCGGCATCTTCCGAAACGATTTCGAGTTCGGGCGTTTCGACGCGCAAAACACCGTCGGCCTCTTCATGAATCGCCAGCGCCTTGGCCCGGGCCACTTCGCGAAACACGCGGCCGCGCGGTTCTTCCTGGCGGAACACCACGCCGGTCAGCTCGATCTCGCCGGGGCTTGGATAGATCACGCTTTCCAGGCCCACCTGCATGCCCAGCGCTCGCGAAAGCGTCACTTCGACTTCTCGCACGTGCCCCGGGCGGTTCACGGACCATGCCCACCAGAATGTCGCCAGTGTCGGCAGAATCATCGTCACGACGACCAGAAATGTGGCCAGTGCCTGACGAACCGGGCGGCTTACGCCAATTGTGTGCATGGCTCACGACCCTCCCTGGCCAGGCCTGACGGCAATTTCGCTCGCCCCTGTCATTCGGGGCGTTTCGCTGGAATTCCTTCGCCGAAATCGCCTTTTCGTTTATCGGCCGGACCGAGGCCCCCGCTTCAGTCTCGGCGCGTCGTCCTGCCGATCCGTCAGCCAGTGCTTGGAATTTCGGACCGTAAGGGCGATAATGCCGGGACCGATTTCAGGCACGCACACCAACCACGCCGCGAACGACCACGAAACGACCCCATGACCAGCGAACCGACCAAATCTGAACGCCCTCCCGTGGAAGAACTTGGGGATCTTCGCAAGCGCATCGACGCACTCGACGAAACGCTCGTCGCCGAACTTAACAAGGTCGTCGAACTGCTCAACGACAGGGCCTCGGTCGCCGTTCGCATCGGTCAGGTGAAGGCCGCCCACAGCCTCGAAGTCTGGTCCCCGTCTCGTGAAGAAGAAGTCCTGGCCCGGGCCGCTGGCCTGAGCAAGGGCCCGCTGCCTCAGGACAGCCTGCGCCTGATCTTCCGCGAACTCATGAGCGGCTCACGCGCCACGCAGGAGGCCATCCGCGTCGCCAGCCTCGGGCCCAAGCACAGCTACAGCCACATGGCCGCCATCGCCAAGTTCGGCAATTCGGTCGAGCACGTGCCCGTCGGCTCGATCGCGGCCGTGTTCGAGGAAGTTCACACCGGCCGCTGCCAGTTCGGGATCGTCCCGCTGGAAAATTCGACCGACGGCCGCATCGCCGATACGCTCGATATGTTCGTGCGCCTGCCGAACGTCAAAATCCGGGCCGAAGTCCGCCTGCGTGTCCGCCACTGCCTGCTGGGCCGCTGCGAACGGGGCCAGGTGAGGCGTATCTATTCACGCGTGCAGGCCCTTTCGCAATGCCGCCACTGGCTGGCGAAAAATCTGCCGCATGCCGAATTGATCGAAACGACATCCACCGCCGCCGCCGCCGAGCGTGCCCAGGCCGAGCCGGGGGCGGCCGCCATCGCAGGCAAGCCCGCGGCAGATGCTTATCGGCTCGACGTCCTCGCCACGGACATCGAAGATCACCCGCACAACGTCACCCGCTTCGCCGTGCTGGCCGTCTCGTGCGACAAGCCGACGGGCAACGACAAGACGACCTTGATGGTGCGCGTGCCGAACCGTTCCGGGGCCCTGCACACGGCCGTGACCTCGCCGCTGTTCGAAGCGGGCCGGAACATGACCTGGATCGAGTCTTTCCCTGTGGCCGAACGGCCCAGCTCGGACGACGTGAATCCTTCGTATCTCTTCTTCCTCGACATCGAAGGCCACACCGACGACACGGCCGTAACCACCGCAATCGCCAAAATGCGATCGATGGCCGAACGGGTCGACGTGCTGGGCTCGTACCCGAAATCGGCGACGCTGGATCATTGAGCATCAACGGAAACGACGAATCCTGAACGTCTTGATCAATACGATCAGGATCGTTTCGCTTTTTGAATCGTTCGATCGGACCGAACGATTCGGTTCGCTGCTTGAAATGTTCGGCTGATCGCATTCGCGTCGCCTTGAATCTCCGATTCGCCACTGACCGAAGAGTCAAAATCGAAGTCCTCGGCAATGCCCAAGGGCTTCTGAAAGTGATCGTGGGATTGACGTTTTCAGAACGCACTCCCCACCTGGCGGATCACCAACTCGCCGAGATCCCGGACTTCTCCCGGCTTCACGGTGAATTCGATTTGCGTTTTCACCGTCTGGTTGAAGACTTCGACCCGGTAAGTCGCACCGGGGATGAGCGTCGGAAACGTCATCCGGCCGTTGGCGTCGGTTTTCAGGTCGCGGTAGCGCTGCGGATCGAGGTTGGCCATGAAGATCGAATCCGCCACGATGGGGCTTTGCTTCTTTCGTCCGTACATGAGAAAGAGGCCCGCCGAACTTGACTCGCCAGGTGTGAGCACGAGCTCGACGTGCCCAGGTGCCCGGCCCACGATGGGTTTCCCTTCAGCGTTCACGAATCGCACGGTCGCCGAACCGCAGGGCTGGAGCGTGGCCTTCAGCCCGCCAGCCAGCATGTCGCCCTTCTGATCGACGACGACGCCCTGCTGGTTACGCGCATCCAGCAGCAGAACCTGGGCCGAACCGGCGGGGTCGCAGCTTTTGAGTTCGAAGCGGCCGTTCGAAATCGGCAGTCCGGCGTCCGTCTCCAGCGTCATCTGATCCGGCGGCACGTACCAGCGGCTCAAAAGGATAGCGTCCTTTACCGGCTTACCGTCAGCCGCCAGAACTTCGCCGCGAAGGGGCGTTCCCCGGCGGAAGGACAGGTCGACGTCGATCGGACCTTCGCCGGCCTTCGGTACGATTTTCCGGAACGCATCAGGATAGATCCGCTGATTTGGCCAGATGAGATCGCCGTACAGCTCGACGAAAGGGATTTCTTCAGGAACGAAATCGCCCGTCGGCGCATTGGCGAGCAGGTAGCCGGGCCCCGGCATGACGGCGATCGCATATCGGCCGTCCTTGTCCGTGAAGACATGCTGCTTGTCCATGTTGAACCAGGCGGCGGCATCCTCTTCGACATAATCGGGATTGTTTTTCTTCTGAGCCTGATGAAACACGATCGCGCCGGCGACGGGTTTCTCCGTACCGGCTTCGACGATCCGGCCCCGCACCAGGACACCCTTCGGCAGAGCGAAATCCGCCCGGTGGGCCGTCATGACGCCGGGAACGATCAGCTTGCCCCGGACGAGATACGGCCCGGCTTCGATCGAAGGCGGAAAGGCTTCCACCCGGATGCTCGCACCTGGGGCGACTTCGAGCCGGTAGCGGCCGTCGGCGTCCGTCGTCGCCACGGCCCGGCCGAGCGTCATGCCCATGCCATAGTTCTCGGACATGCTCAGCGTTTCGATTCGGCTGCCTACCGCCGGGGGACCGCCATTGCCGAGCGTTACCCGGCCTTCCAGAATGTAGGCCTTGCCGATTTTCAGCGTCGCGGCATTCGGTTCGGAGTCGCTGTCGAATTGCAGCCGCTGCTGGCCGAAGCCAGGCGCCGTGACTCGGAAGGCGATTTCGAATCCGGGACTGATGCCGGTGGGAGCGAATTTGCCGTCCGCGTCGGTTTTCCATTGCAATTTCGAGGCGTCGCTCGCCCGAAGGGCTGTGATAACCCACTCGGAAAAGCCCGCGTCGCCGCTCTTCGCATAGGCGGATTCGAGGCGAACGTCCGCCCCGGCCACTGGCACGCCTTCACGGTCGGTGATGCGGATCCTGAACGGCTGCTCGGCTTCGAGCCTGATCGGTTCCGGGATCGCGCCCAGAGGCGATTTCAATTTCGAAGTCGTCTGGCCGAACTTCGGAGCCTGTGTCACAATGGCGTAATCGGCTTCCGCATTCTGGTCGAAGTTGTCGAGATCGACCCGAAACCGCCCTTCGGCATCAGTGATCGCCTTGCCCAAAATGTCGACCGGCTGTGGGTTCCAGTATCTGCCCCAGGCAGGCCGGGTGCGGATTACGTGGACCGACACGCCCTCGACCAGCTTGCCGTCAGGAGCCTGAATCGTCCCCGAAACGACACGGCTTTCAACGGCACGAGCTTCGAGCCGCACGGCCGCGATCGTCGCGGAGATCGCAAGAATCGCCACGAGACTCGCCGCCGCCAGCCATCGTGAAGGCACGCGGCGGTTCCGCGTGGTGTCGAGAATCCCTCGCAATCGCCCTTCGAACCGGGATGGCCGGGCCATTGCGACCGCCGCGGCCGACAGGTTCGCGGAAGTCCGGTGCGACCGGGCGATTTCGAGCAGATGACCGGCGTAAATCGACGGGCGTTCGCCAGAGCTGAGCACCAGGTCGTCGCAGGCCTGTTCGCTCTCGGATCGCAGTTCCCTTGCCGCCAGCCAGGCCAGGGGGTTGTACCAATGCACGGAGCAAGCCAGCCGGGCGAGGGCCTGAGTCAGGCAATCACGCCGCCGCACGTGCGAGAGTTCGTGCAGAAGCACCACGGTGCGTCGTTCTCGCGACCAGCTTTCCGCCTCGGCCGGCAGCAGAATGACGTGCCGGAACAGGCCCCACGTCATCGGCATTTCCGCCGGCTGGCCTTTGAGCAGCGTGACGGGGCGAAGCAGCTCGATTCGCCCAGCGACTTCGCCGACCAGTTCGTTCCATGCGGTATCCGTCAGCGGAACGCACCGGCGTACGATGCGGCGCGTGCGTGCCATACCATAAACCAGCGGGCACAGAACGACGACCGACCCGCCCAGCCAAACGGCGAAGAACCCGGCGAACCAGAGCGATCGATGAGACTCAGGTTCGGATACAGGTTCGACGCCCCGTGCAAGCATGATGTCATGCCTTGGTCCGATGACGGTCGGCAGGGGGGCAGCGACTCTCGAAGGTTCCGTCCTCGGGTTCGATTCGATGTCGAACTTTGCCGTGAATGCGGCCGGGGGAGGCTGCGGAAGCTGTGTTTCGGGCAGGACTCGCATGTTCAGCCGGGGCAGCAGAATCGTCAGAGGGATGATCAAGAGCGTCGCCGTGAGGCCGAGGCTCCAGATCAGATGCCTTGACGCCGCGGACGATCGACGCAAGGCGCAGGTGGCCAGGCCGGCGATCGCAAGGATCAACGATGCTCTCAGGGCGATTTCGATCGCCATGGCGAACTGGGGCGGGTAGTCTGCCGATTGCTGGATTTGGGCGATGAGCTGAGTCATAGTCAACGACCCTCCTTTCGGGTCTGTTCGATCAACCTGGAGAGCTTTTCGAGGTCTTCTTCGCTGAGTTTGGCGTCCGGCTCGCCGAGCAGGGCCGCAACGGCCTGCGCTGTCGAGCCTTCGAAGAACGTGGTCACGAGTTGACGGAGGGCCGATCTGCGGGCCTTTTCGCGTGGCACGGTGGGCAGGAAGACGTAGCGGGGGCCATCCTGCTCATGTTTCAAATGGCCTTTTTCTTCGAGGATCCGGAGCATCGCCCGCACGGCCGAATAACTCGGCGGATCGGGCAGGGCTTCCTGAACCTCGGCAGCTGTCGCGCGGCCTGTCCGATAGACGACATCCATGATCTGCCGCTCACGCCGCGAAAGCGGATCGTTCGACGATTTTGCCATCCCGTTCGTTCGCTCCTTGTCTTAAGTCGCTCCGCCTTCGCCTGAATGGAAGACGATCGATGCGTGCTAATGCTCTAGCATCATGCTAAAATCATAGCACGGTGTGAGTGGGTGTCAACAGGCTGGTGCTAAAATTTCAGCAGGTATCTATTTTGGGGGGCGATCCGATGCAAGGGTGGCGTTCGATCGGGTCGCGAATTCAGGACTTGCCGGTTCGGTCCCACGATTCTCGACGCGGCTCGGCGGCGATTCTCCGAAGCGCCATTCCGCCCGGGCGAATCGACGCATATTGACCTTGCCCGTTTGGGCGATCTGTGGCAGATTTCCGGCAAGAGTCCGGAGACTCGACAAATTCCCGACTACGCGTAAGGAGTCACGCGACGATGGCGACAGCACACGGACGACGCCGGTGGATTCGCATGGCAGGCTCGCTGGGCACGGTGGCCGGCGCACTTGTGGCGGCCGGAACGGCCAGAGCGCAGGATCCCCAGGAAATCCTCAAGGGGTTCAAGCCGACTCAGGCCGCCGCGACCGAATATGACACGCCCACGACGCCTGAAGAGCTGGCCAAGTGCAAGCTCGAGAAAGTCACCAAGCCCAACGGCTGGGTGGTTCGCGACGGCCAGGGCCGGATCCTCCGCAAGTTCGTCGACGCCCGCGGCACCGGCAAGCTCAATCAGTGGAGCTACTATCAGGACGGCTTCGAAGTCTATCGCGAGAGTGACACCGACGGCGACCAGAAGCTCGACGAAGCCCGCTGGCTGAATTCGGGCGGTTCGCGGATCGCCCTCGTGCGCGGCAGCCGGATCGTAGGCTGGAAGCGGCTTTCCGCCGAAGAAGCCAGCCACGTGCTGGTGAAAGCCCTGGTGACGAAGGATCTGCCGCTGCTCGAATCGGTGATGGTTCGGGCCGAAGATCTGGCCGCCGTCGGAATTCCGGTCGAATCGACCAAAAAGATCGCCGAAGCCTCGGCCAATCGTGCCGCCGGTGTCGACGCGCTGGTCAAGCAGCTCGTCGGATGGAACGACAAGACCACCTGGCTGCGGTTCGACGGCCACATGCCGTTCGTGATTCCGGCCGATGCCGGCGGGCTATCCGACGACCTGCTGACCTACGAAAACGGCGTCGTTTTCGTCAATGGCGGCGACGGTGCTTCCGATCCGACCAAGACCAGCTATCTGCAGGTGCCTGAGATGATCCGGGTGGCCGATACCTGGAAATTCGTCGCTCTGCCCCGTGTGATCAGCCCTGGCGGTACCGAACAGCCCGCCGCGGCAGAGACCGAGTCGATCCGTTCGATCGTTTACCGCAATTCGGCTGCGCCGGGCGGCAACGGTGCCGATCCGGCTCTGGATGCGGCCCTGAAAGCCCTGGCCGATTACGACACGAAGAATGCCGCTTCGCTGAGTTCCGGCAATCGGCAGGATATCGCCCGGTATCACGTCTCGCGCGTTCCGGTGCTGAAGACGGTGATGCAGTCCGCCCCTGAGGCGGACAAGATCGTCTATCTTCGCCAGATCGTGGACAGCCTCGCCGCCGCTTCGCAAACGGGCGCTTATGAAGATGGCTTCAAGGTGCTCGACAAGCTGGCCAGCGAGGATCCATCGATCGCTTCCTACGTCGCCTTCCGCAAGATCGCGGCCGAATTCGCCCTGGCCAACGAAGAGCCGGGCGCGAATTTGATCAAGGTTCAGCGCGACTGGATGGCCAATCTGGAAAAATTCCTTACCGAATATCCGAAGGCCCCTGAAGCTCCCGAAGCGCTCCAGCAACTGGCTTCCATCAACGAATTCAATGCCGACGAAGACAAGGCCAAGGTCTTCTACAAGCGTCTCGTGGAGCAATTCCCCGAAACCGAGTCGGGCAAGAAGGCCGGCGGGGCTCTGAAGCGTCTGGAGATCGTCGGTCAGCAGCTTACGCTCAAGGGCAAGACGACGACGGGCCAGACGGTCGATCTTTCGCGTGCTTCCGGCAAGCATGTGGCAGTCGTCTTCTGGGCGAGCTGGGCTGAACCGGCCCGCAAAGATCTGGCCGAACTGACGAAGCTGGCGGCTTCGCGGTCGGGCGACCTGGAAGTGGTCACCGTCAGCCTCGACAACTCGGCCGAAGATCTTCAGACGTTCCTGAAGGCGAATCCGGTCTCGCTGCCGATCGTGTTCGAGCCTGGCGGCATGGAAGGGCGTCTGGCCACCGAGTTCGGCATCATCAGTCTGCCGACGGTGTTCCTGATCGACCCATCCGGCAAGGTCTCGAACCGTCTGGTCCGGACATCGGCCGAAATCGCCAAGCAGCTTGACCGCGAGGACGATCCGAAGTCGCGTGGAGTCGCCACCGGCGAAGCTCAGCCGAAACGCTGAGTGACGAGATCGAACGTCGAACGAACCCCTCGAGGTGGCTGGACCGATCGGTGTCCGGCCACCTCGATCGCGTTCGCGGTTTCCTCTCGACCCGCCTCCCGTTTCGCGGCTCGCACGATCCTGATACCATAAGCCTCGGACGCTATCGATCGATGCTTCGAGATTCCTTCCCGTTTCGCGAGATCACCGAACCATGATCCCTGAATTGACCAAGGCTTCCGGGCAGGTCTGTCTCAATGGCGAATTCCTGCTCGCCGATCAGGCCAAAGTATCCGTCTGGGATCGCGGGTTCATCTTCGGCGACGCCGTTTACGAAGTCTGCCGGCTCTACCGTGGCCGCCCGTGGCTGGAAGACGAGCACTTCGCCAGGCTGGATCGCAGCCTTGGCGAACTCGAAATCCGCGGCATCGATGTGAACATCCTCAAAAAACGCATGTATCGTCTGATCGGCAAAACGCAAGTCAGTGAGGGCCTGGCTTACATCCAGATCACCCGAGGCGTCGCGCCGCGAGCCCATGCCTTTCCGGATCCGCCAGTGCCGCCGACCGAATTCATCGCGATCAAGCCCTATGACGACACGAAAACGCAGGCGTGCCGCGTGTCGGGCGTGAAGATGATCTCACACCCGGACCAGCGCTGGGGGCGGTGCGATATCAAAAGCACGAACCTGCTGGCGAATTGCCTGGCCCTGGAGCACGTCAAGCGTCAGGGCGGTTTCGAGGCGGCCCTGTTCGACAAGCAGGGCATGGTCACTGAAGCGACCCACAGCTCGATTCTCTGGGTCAAAGGCGGCCGAATCTTCGGCACACCGGGCGAAGACAACATTCTGCCTGGCTGCACAAGGCTGCTGGCCGGACAACTGGCCGAGCGATTGGGCAAGAAGATCGAAGACGCCAAGATCTCTCTGGAAAACCTGAAAAAGGCCGACGAGGTCCTGCTCATGGGCACCAGTATCGAAGTGATGCCCGTCGTCACTGTGGACGAAACCACGATCGGCTCCGGCAAGCCGGGACCGGTCGGAACCGAACTTCAGGCCGCTTACCGCGAGTCCGTACGCGAGTGGCTGGACCGCACCGTGGTGATCTCCTGAACGGACCGCCGATGGCCGCAACCCCTACCGCCACCGAAGCCACCGAAGAAGTCGATGCCTGGACGGCCCGATTCGCTCGGGCACCGGTCGGCCATGTGCCGATCGACCTGATTTGCCTCTCTGATCGACCTGTACCCGGCATCGTCGAAACATCATCAGCCGTCGATACGCTTCGGCGCAAAGGCCGGCTCGGCAAGGTCATACCGGTCTGGCCCGAGCCGGAAACGCTTTCCTGGGGCGACGCCCTGACACAGGCACTGGCTCAAGTGTCGGCACCGATCGTGGTGATTTCTGACTACCGGGCCGAATGGAACCGCGACATCCTGGAGCGGCTGCTCAAGACGATCGACATGTGCGATCTCGCTCTCGGGGCAAGGCCATGCACGTCAAAGACGACGCGCATCGCACGCACCGTCGCTTCCATGGGCCGGGGGTTATTCTGGGGTGCAGGCGTTCTTGACCCGCTTTCGCCTTACAAACTCGCTAGAACGGATACGTTGCGACGTTTCCCGCTCCAGTCATCCAGCCGGTTCGTCGAAGTGGAAATGATCGCCAAGGCGAACTTTCTCGACGCCTTGATTCACGAAGAAGTGCTGCCGGTGGCCGAGCCCTGGACGACGCCCCGATTCGGCGCGGGAGCCAGGGCAGATCGGCGGAATCTGTTTCGGTCTCCCGCATTCCGTCATTTCGAAAGAGCGGTTACGGAGGAAGATCCGCAAACCGGTGCGGACCAGCCTGCCAGCGATGTCAAGCCAGCGGATCCTGATTCGCCAGAGCGGTCCGAAGATGTTCGAACGCCCGGCAGCGATGGCTCAACTGATGTTTGACGATCGCCGGGAGTTCGCCGAAAGTCTTGTGATATTCAGGGATAAGAAAGAGCGGGTCGTATCCGAAACCACCGCCGCCACGGATGTCGTCGACGATTCGGCCGCGGCACTGGCCTGAGGCTTCCAGCCGGATGGCTCCGGAAGGATCAGCCACGGCAAGCCGGCAGACGAAGGCCGCCCCGCGACGGTCCGGGGGTACGTGGCGCAGAGATTCGATGAGTTTCACGTTATTCGCGTCATCGTCGCCGTGGGTGCCGGCGAATCGGGCCGAGAGCACGCCGGGGGCTCCGCCGAGTGCGTCCACGGTGAGGCCGGAATCGTCTGCCAGAACCCATTCGCCGAGTGCCCTGGCGAACTCGCTCGCCTTGATGCGGGCGTTCTCTTCGAACGTCGTGCCGGTCTCGTCGGGTTCGGGGGCGTCAGGGAACAGTTCCAGGCCAACGATCTCCCAACCTTCGAGAACGGGCCGAACCGCCCAGGCCGGACGGATCAGGGCCCGCATTTCCTTCACTTTTTTCGTGTTCCGCGAACCGATGACGAGCCGCTGAGACATGTTTTTCCTGGTGCTCCGGCGTATGCGATGTGCGTCGTACGCCAAAGTATAAACGGACCGCTCCCGGCGCGGGAACGGTCCGTTTCTTGACGAGTGTTCGAAGCGACCGTCTTTGCCGGGCTTACTGCTGGAAGAAGCCGGCGGTCGACTTCTGCTGCTGTACGCGCTGGGGCACGGCCATGACGTCCGTCGGCGTGAGCGGCGACTGAAATTTGCCAGTGCCCAGGTATTGCTGATTGAGCTTGTCCAGGTGCTGCCGGATGGACTGGACTTTCTGGTTTTTCGGCAGGTCTTTCGCGTCGATCTTTTCGGGGAAAGAGCCGAGAGTCACGACACTCTTTTTGCGGTCGTGATAGACGAAAGCCTCGAGCCCGACCTTTTTCAGCATCGGGTCCTTGTTCAGTTCGGCGGCAAGCAGTTCGGCTTCGTCCGTGGCGGAGGCCAGCGGGCTGGTCTTGAGGTTCGAATCCTTGAGGAAATCGGCGTCGGGTTCGCCGAACGTCGATCGGCCCGCGAACCGGGCGACGACGAGCGTGTAGGGCCCCGGGTTGTTGTAGATCGTATGCGGGCCGCGATTCATGCGGTCAACGAGCGGATCGGCTTCCCGTGCGAAAAGCTGCTGGGCCGGAATCAGCGGGTTGGCCGTGACGACGGCGTTTTTCAGCCCCGCGCCTTTGCGCCAGGGGAAAACCGAGGGAACGTTTTCCAGCACGACGGGTTTGACTTTCTTGACGACTTTCAGGATCGCTTCCGCGTCCTTGAGAGTCGCCGCATCACCGACGAGCACGGCGGCTTCGTCATAAATCCGATAGACTTCCGGCTCGGAAATCCGGCCGTCGCCGTCAGCCGGTGTCGAGGTCGGCGGCACGCCGCGGACGTTCGAATTCATCGGCTTGATCTTCTTGAAATAGATGTAAGCCGCGAGCTGATGCGCTGAGCGAAGTTCCATGGCCAGTGCCTGGGCGTAGCGGACCGAATCAGGCCCGCGGAACGTGTGGGCGACGACCATGAAAGGGCCGCACTCCTTGGTGAGCAGATACGGCTCGACCGGCTCTGTGGGGAGCTGGATCGTCGGCTGCTGGAGGTCTTCGACGGGCGTGAGTGCCGGCAGAACGCCGTTGGTCGGGATCGCCTGGGAATCGCGTCTTGCGTCTTTCGCCGCGGAACTGGTCGATGCGGGTTTGACGGCAGGGTCCGCTGTCGGGCGAGCGGCGGTCGAGCCTGTTCGGGGCTGTCCGCTGGCGGGTTGTTGCGACGCCGTGCCCGTGGCACCTGCCCGGGGCTGGGCTGCCGAAGTGGCCGGGGCCGAAGTTCCGGGCGTGCTGGACGTAGACGTCTTGTTTCTCGAGAACGGATTGCGGAACGGGCTTTGGGCCTGAGCCCATGAGCCGACGGTCGTGACGACCAGAAGCCCTGCGCCGATCCGAAGACGAAGCGTATCTTTCATCGGTGATCCCCCATCCTTGCGGGATGTCCGAAAGCGTCTGAACATGCAGAATCCCGGGGTCCAGGCGACAGGCTTCGTTCGACGAAACCACGCGATCCCCGAGGCGACTGCCGCCAAGAATACCCGAACGATAAAATCTGCCAAGACGAGTCCGGACGGAATCTCGACGCGAAGGTTTTCACACGGCTCATTTTTTGTATTGAAGCAGCGAAATCAACCCGAGGCCGACATCCGTGGAAGGCAGCGGCAAGCGGCGGGCTACGGTGGCCAGCTTTTGCCACAGCCGAGGGCCGAGGCAATCGGGATCTTCCTGAATCAGCAGGGCAGCCACGCCGGAACACAGGGGGGCGGCCATGCTCGTGCCTGAGAATCGGCCATAAGGCGAGGGGCCGATGCTTGTCGTGAAGACATCCACTCCCGGGGCGACGGCGTCGATCTGGCCTTTGCCGAAGGGGGTCGAACCGTTCGTGAACGACGCCAGCCGCAATTGCCTGTCGACTGCGCCCACGGCGAATACCGAAGGGCAGTTCGCGGGTCTGCTGACGGGCCGGATCACATTCGGACGCTTGCTGTCGTTGCCCGCCGCGGCCACGAACAGAACGCCCGACTTCAGGCACCGCCGGCCGACCAGTTCGTAGACGGGATCCGGGTCGAGAGCGTTCGACTGGACGCCGACGGAAAGGTTCAGGATCTGACAACCCTGTCCCATGGCCCAGTCGATCCCGGCCAGAATGACCGAATCCTTGCCGCAGCCGTCTTTTTCGAGAACTTTCGCGACGTACAGATCGGCCGCGGGAGCCGCGGCGAATCGCGGCACTTCCCTGTCGACCGGCTGGCCCGCCGCCAGGCCTGAACACTGGGTCCCGTGGCCATGGAAGTCCTGGGGCGTTTCGTCGACGAAGCTGCGATGACTGATCTTTCGATCCAGCCAGTCCGGGTGGGTCAGGTCTATGCCCGTATCGAGAATGGCGATCCTGGCGCCATGGCCGGTCCAGCGATTCGTAATGCCGCAGGCCTGAATCGCCCAACTTTGACGGCGATTGTCCTCGAAGCCGCCTGTCTTGACCTGTGCCGCACGCAGAGGCGGCAAATTCAGGCGTTTCTGTGTCGAACGATCTTCAGGCTTTTCTTTGTCGTCAGGATCGTCGTTCGATTGAACCGAGCAGGGGGGCTCAGGAGCGACCGCCCAGTTCGACGATGTGTCGGACCTGAGAATCCGGTAGTCGGGCGAGTATTTCAGGCGCCGGCGGAGATGATCCAGTTTGTCGGGATCGTCGACACGCAGCAGTCCGATGCCGAGGTTGTCGTAGACCAGAAGCTCGGCGCCTTCGGTTTTGTCGGTGATCCGCTGACTGGTCAGGAAATCCTGCGTGTGAGCGACGTGATCGACATCGAATGCCTGTTTCAGCTGTGTCGGCGACCAGAGACCGCTATCGTTCCGGAACGCCACGATCCTGCTCGGATACGGGGCGGAGCCGCTTCGCGTCGATCGACTTTCGAACCCCCGGTATGTAGGGACCGGCGTTCCTGGAACTGGCGGTGTCGGACTCATGATGGCAGGGCTTCTTCAATAACCGGACCGGGCGTCCGGGGGCGAAAGAAATGCAACGTGAATTCATAAGTAACATCACCGCCCTGAACGATTCGAAATCGATCAGGGCGGTGCGAATAAGCAAAATCGAATCAGGCTGACGGGCGATCCTTACGATCGCTTCATCTTGCCTGTTTCAGCTGTCTGTCGGAGAGCAGAGGCCGAAGTCACCGGTCACCGGCTCGAACGACCATGTCAGATCAATCCGAGGGTTTCGTCCTGTCCGATCATCAGGTTGAAATTCTGGACGGCGACTCCTGACGCGCCTTTCAGAAGATTGTCGAGGCAGGCGACGATCAGGATTCGCCCGCGCACGACACGCAAAGTCATGTCGAAAAAGTTGGTGTATGCCGAATCCTTCGTGCCGGGCAGGCCCTCGCACAGCCGCACGAACGGACTTTCATTATAGAAATCGGTGTAGAGTTCCTTCAGGTCGCGTTCGCTGACTTCACGTTTCGGCTCGGCGTAGATCGTGGCCAGAATGCCGCGATCCATCGGCACGAGATGCGGCGTGAACAGGACTTCGACCGGTTCGCCGGTCAGCCTGCCGACATCCGTAAGCACCTGGTCGATCTCCGGCGTGTGACGATGACGACCGACTCCGTATGCCGAGAAGTTCTCGTTGCATTCCGGGTAGTGGGTCGTCAGCTTCGGCGACCGGCCCGCGCCCGATACGCCGCTTTTGGCGTCGATGATGATCGATTTTCGATCGATGAGATCCTCGGCGATCAGCGGCGCCAGCGACAGAATCGAAGTGCTCGTATAGCAGCCGGGGTTGGCGATGAGGTTCGCTTTCGGAATCAGTTCCCGATAGATCTCGGGCAGACCGTAGACGGCTTCGGCGAGCCCGCCCGGGTCGCTGTGTGCATGAGCGTACCAGTCCGCGTAAACCGCAGGATCCTTCAGACGATAATCGGCCGAAAGATCGATGACCCGAACGCCACGCTCCCGCAAGGCCGGTGTGACGTCGAGGCTTGCCGCATGCGGCAGGGCCAGAAACGCGAATCGGGCCGATTCGGCGACCCGGTCGGCGTCGAACGGCACGCAGGTGAGATCGACGATCCTGCGCAGCGACGGATGAAGCGAATCGACCGCCGGGGATTCGTCTGCCCGGCTCGTGGCCATCACCAGTTCGGCATAGGGGTGCCGTGCCAGGATCCCCATCAGTTCACGGGCCGCATAACCTGACGCACCCACCACCGCGACCGGTATCATTTCAGGCGTATCCTCTTCTGCGAAGCGATCGGTATTCGACTTCGGACGACTTCGGACTTTCCTTCGCGTGCATATTCTAGCCGATCGCCCGGGTTCTCGCGAGTGAGCGAATCGTGCCGGAAATGCCTCTACACGGCATAACTTGCCCAGAGGGCGTCATTTCATGGCCGGATCGAGTTCCTTCGCCCGCCGTCGCCGGAACTGACCCCAGGCCATGACGGCCGCAAGTGTCAGCCAGCCCGCGGCGGAAATCGCCGCGCCCTGTTCATAACTGCCGGGTTCGTAACGTATCACAAGCTTCCATTGGCCAGCTTGCGGTATTCGAACACCCTGCCAGCCGCCATGCATCGGTAAGGTCGCGACAGCCGATTCCTCCCCATCGCCGTTCTTCAGCGTCGCCCGCCAGTTCGGGTCGGACCACTGGCTGACGATCCACAGCTCAGGGCCCACGGTTCGCCCTTCGATAGAGACTTCTTCCGGCCTTTGTCGCTTGACCGGCAGCGGTTTCGCCAGGGCCGCGATAGACTCCAACCGTTCCGGGCGAGTCGCTTCCGTCCACTCGCTGATGCCCTGAGCCGTGAGATCGGCCTCTGCGATTCGCCATGCTCTGCCCAGATCGCCGGACAGGCGGACAAGGGCGAACGTCGATCCGCCCCGTTGGGCAATTTGCGAAGACGTCAGCCAGCTCCAGAGCGCAGGATCTTCGATGAACTCGATTTCCTCATCGAGCCGCCACTGGTTCCGCAGCGTCCGCCATGTCGGCGGATCGATCAGAATATAGCCCAGGCCCGCCAGCCGGGCCGACTTCCTGCTGACCGCCTCGACGGGGTTGGAATAGAGCGGGTCGAGTTCCGGCATCACGGGGACGTCCAGAGTCCGGTAGGCCCGGATCGGCGAACCGCCGACCGCCATCGGCAGATTACCGAGGTCGCCCGCGACGGCCAGAGGCCAGTCCCGGTCACGTGAAAGCTCGCTCAGGCGCGCGAGCACCTGGCTTTGGGCTGCGACGCTACTTACCGGGGCCAGCTCGATCGACCGGTATTTCACTTGAATCGCCGCGTCCGCGGCCAGCAGCAAGAGAATCAGGCCTGCCATGCGCTTTCTTGAACCGCGAATCAGGAAACTGCCCGCAATGCCAGCGCACAGCAGGGCCAGTTGCGGCCCGGCCTCTTCGGCGTAAGCCGCCATTCGATCGGCCGAAAACCGCTGCCGGTCCAGATTCGTATAAGGCTTGACATAAGGCGGAATCAGTGCCGCAGGCGTGGCCGCGCTGCGGCGGACCCAATCCTGCCATGAGCCAACATCGCTCCAGGGCGGCATGGTGGAGCGTCTGAGGAGATCGAGCTTGGCCAGGATCGGTTGCGGCGTACCGCGTGACGTTTCAGCAAGGCGGATCGAGCCCTCGAGCCCCGCGACTGCCGCGCACGCGAGACAGAAAGTCAGTACGAAAAACCGCCGGAGCGATCGCGCGGGAACTTCTTGTGCTGTCCCAACCGAATCCAGCCCGCGAGCCGCGAGCAAGGCCAGGGCCAGAGTGGCTGCAGCAGTCCAGCGGGCTGGGGCACGAAAATAGGAGAATCCTGGAAGGCGGATCGCCAGCGAAAATCCAGGGCCATACGGCCCGGCCGCCAGCAGAAGCGAAACGGCCAGAGTGACGACGAGCGCCTTCGTGGCAGAATCGGTGCGCCAGGTGCGGGTCGCGCCGAAAATCGCCAGCCAGACAGGAACCAGGCCGACGTAGAAGAACAGCTCTTCCGGCGAAGTGTGGAACTGGTCCCAGAGCAAGGGCCGCCAGAACGGAAAGCCGCGGCCCAGGCCAGGCAAAATCAGCCCGAGCCAGTGCACCGGCGGGGCGGCGAAGCCTGATAGATACTCCCAGTCACGCTGATCGTTCGCCAGCCTGGCCAGTTCGAAAGTCGGAAAGATCTGAATCGCGGTCAGAATGGCTGCGAATGCGCAACCGGCGAGAACGGCGGAGATTTTTCCCGTGAATTCCGGCCAGGATTTTTTTCGTTCCCGATTCCCTTCATCGGTTGCCGCGAAAACGGCTGCGAAGACGAATCCGGCGACCAGACTGACGAAGCCCATCTGAAAGTGGCCGGTCAGCACGGGCATCGATGCGCACACGCTTAGGATCGAGCATCGCCGTAAGAGGTCGGGGCGCGACCGGTTGCCGGATCTGATGACCATCAGCATCGACCACCAGATCCAGGGCATCCACGAAGTCGTCGGCCAGGCCCAGTGATGGGTTTCATGAACCAGGAAGAACCCGGAAGCTGCGAAGACGGCACCGGCCAGGCAGGTTGCGGCGGCTGAGCGGCCAAGTGCGTTGGCCAGAACCAGGCAGCCCAGGACTGCCCAAATCGCGTGAAGAATCCGATCGGCCGAATACGCCCATTCCAACGGTAGCAGGCCGTAAAGGAGCAGGTGGGGTGGGTAGAATGCGCCGAGCTGGCTTTCTGCGAGGGCCGGGAAGCCGTAGCCCCAGAGGGCGTTCCAGAGTGGCGGGCGAATCTCGTGAGCCGAGCGGCCAAGTTCACTCATCAGCCCCAGGCCGAAGCGAGTGGCATCGCCACCGACCGGCAGAAGATCGAAACCGGATGGGGATATCCATAAAAGCGTGAACCCGAGGGAGAGAATGAGCCACAAGGTTCGACGGTCGAGAATCTTGTGCACGGGCATTCCGGGTTCTTGAGAGAATCTTGCAAAATCGCGGTGGCGATTCCTTTTTTACAATCCGGCTTGTAAAAAGGTAAAGAAATCGTCGGCAAATTTACAAAATCCGGAAAGAGCGGGTGATCGATCGGTACTTTTTTCCGGAATTGAGGGAAAATTTTACGAA
>CAZSQA010000063.1:13249-25537 GCA_964608915.1 uncultured Isosphaeraceae bacterium | reverse complement strand
GGTCTGACCCCTTTTTTTCGGCGGTCCCTATTTTCGGACCAAAATCCGCCCTGAAGAAGAAAAAGGGGTCTGACCCCTTTTTCGGAACCTCACGATGCCTAAGCCGCCGCGACTCGTGGTCATCGGTCTCGATTCCGCCGCCCCCGAGCTGCTTTTTCACCGCCTGGCCGGCCACTTGCCGAATATCGACCGGCTCCGTGCCAACGGCCGGTTCGGTCCGCTGCGGAGCTGCGACCCGCCCATCACCGTGCCGGCCTGGATGGTCGCCACCACCGGCCTGGACGCCGGCCAGCTCGGCTGCTACGGCTTTCGTAACCGGTCCGACCACGGCTACGGCAAAATGTTCACGGCGACATCGCTCGTCAATGACGAGCCACGCGTCTGGAACCATCTCGATCAGGCTGGCCTGCGGTCGCTACTGATCGGAATCCCCCAGACCTATCCGCCCAGGCCCGTCAATGGCGGCCTGGTCGCCGACTTCCTCACCCCGTCCATCAAGTCGGCCTACACCTGGCCTCCCGAGTTGGCCCAGGAAATCGCCACGCTGCCCAGCGTGCACCCCTACGAGTTCGACATCGAGAATTTCCGCACGGACGAAGTCGAACGCCTGCGCAAAGATCTCTGGCGCATGACTCGCAAGCGATTCGCCCTGGTCCGCCACCTGGCGATCAGCCGCCCGTGGGACTTCCTCATGATGGTCGAAATCGGCCTGGACCGTGCCCAGCACGCCTTCTGGCGCGATTGGCCGGAAGAGGCGAATACGCCGGAAGAGGCAGCCCGAATCGACCCGATCCTGGGCATCCTGATCGACTATTACCGGCTCCTCGACGAAGAAATCGGCCTGCTGCTCGACACAGTGGCCGAACCTCGCACGGTTTACCTGCTTTCCGACCACGGAGCCCGTGCGATGGAAGGCGGCTTCGCCATCAATCAGTGGCTGGCCGAACGGGGCGATCTCGTCTTCCTCAAACCACCCGGCAAGCCCACCCGGCTGGAAAACGCCTTCGTCGACTGGTCGAAAACCCGGGCCTGGGGCGAAGGCGGATACTATGGCCGCATCTTCCTCAACATCGCCGGCCGAGAGCCTCAGGGCGTGCTCAAACCCGAAGAGGCCGAGGCCTTCGGCCGCAAGCTTGTCCAGGACCTCGAAAGCGTCGTGGACCCCGCCCGCCGGCCCATGGGTAACCGAGTGCTTAAGCCGTCGACCATTTACGAGGAAGTGAAAGGCATCGCCCCTCCCGATTATATCGCCTATTTCTCCGAACTTCGCAGGCGATCGAATGGGCTGGTGGGGCTCGACACACTCTTCCCGGCCGAAAACGACACAGGGCAGGATCTCGCGAATCACGACTTCCTAGGGTGCTGGATCGCCAGCGGACCTGGTATCGAGCCGCGGCAGGCACCCGAGTCGAATCTGCACCTGATCGACTTCACCGCGACGGTGCTGGGGCACTTCGGAATTGCTCAGCCGGACCGGATTCAGGGCCGGGACATGATCCGGGGCGGCCTGGCCTGACTGGCACGAATGGCTTGATCGTCACCCTGATTCATGTTATGAATAGCGTTACGCAAGGATGGACCCCTCTGAGAGCACTGGCAGGAAGCCGATCATGATGCGGCATCATCTTACGACAAATCCGGAAGCGAACTCCGTTCTCGTCTTCTGCCCGGATGCCCGGCCGCCCGCTTACGAACTGGTCCAGGGCCTTGCCGGCCATGGGCTATTGCATCGCTTCGTGACCGGTTATCACTACGGGCCAGGCCTTTTCGAACGCCTGACGGCCGCGATTCCTGCGACGAAACGGCTCCATGCCGGCCTGAAGCGCCGCATCGTGCCGGGTGTCGACCCGCGGCTCATCGAACGATTCCCTTCGTACGACCTTCTGATCCGGGCCGAGAATCGCGCCGGCCGCCACTCCGCCCGGCTGCGCACGCGGCTTTCGAAATATCGCACCGACCGGTTCGACCGCCAATGTGCCGAGGCCATGCCCCGCTGGGCGGCCGAGGGTGCGAAAGTGGCCGTGTTCTTCAGCGATGTCGGCTCCGAATTCGCCATGGATGCGGCCCGCAAGTGTGGCCTGAAGGTCATTCTCAGCATGGTCACGGGCCATATGGACGAAGAGATCGAAGTTCTCGACCGTGAACGCCAGCGTGTGCCGGACTTTTACCCGCTCTATCTGGGCGACGGATCGCTCGATATGGACGAACTCCGTCGCCTGCACGATCGCCGCCGCCGCGATCTCGATCAGGCTGACGTCGTCCTGGTCCCTTCGCCCCACATCGCCGGGCTCGTCGAAACCCGCTCAGGCGTGCCGGCCGGAAAAATCCGCGTGATTCCTTACGCCGCCAATGTCGAACGCTTTTTGCCGGCCTCGCGCTATGCCACGCCCGAACGGTGCCGGTTCCTGTTCGCGGGCGGGATCACCCAACGCAAGGGCCTCAGCGACTTGCTCACGGCCTGGCAGCAGGTGCGCCGCACGGGCTGGTCACTGACTCTGGCTGGCGAGGCCCCCTGCCGCGCGCTCGACAAGATCCCGCTGGGCGACCCCACGATCGAAATGGCCGGCCGGGTGGCCTATGCCGACATGCCCCGGCTGATGGCTTCGCACGACGTCTTCGTCTTCCCCACGCTGTTCGAAGGCTCGGCCGTCGTCTGTTACGAAGCGCTCGCCAGCGGGCTGCCCGTCATCACAACCCCGCAAGCCGGTTCGGTGGTTCGCGATGAGGCGGACGGCCTGATCGTACCCGCCGCCGACGCCGAGGCCCTGGCGGCCGCCATGATCAGGCTGGGCGGCGACACCAGGCTGAGAGACCGATTCTCGGCCTCGGCGCGTCAGCGGGCGATGGAACACACCTGGGACGTCTACCGCGACCGCACGATCGAAGCCATCCGGCGAACGATCGAGGCCGCGAATGCCGCCGCCCGCGAAGCCGCGGAGTCTCTCGCATGAACGAGACCTTCCCGGCCTACCTCACGGGCGGCCTGATCCTGTCCCTGATCTTCGGGGCCCTGTTCGTTTTCCGCAAGCGGTTCGACCCCTTCGCGCCGGTCTGGCTGTTCATGATCGGCTTCTTTCAGGTCTACGTGGTGCAGGCACTTTCCTATCGGGATTGGGCCGTCTCGGTGCATGGCGAGCAGATCGTCGAGGCGGCCAACTGGCGTTCGCTCTGGGCGATCTCGCTGTTCCTGTTCGTCTACTGGTTCGGCCCGGGCCGCTGGTTTTCGGGCAAAATGCCACGGGCGCCGTATCACTGGTCGATGCCGGCCCTGAGCGGACTGGTGCCGTTCATGCTCACCTGGGGCTTTTTCTGCTCGGTGATCATGATCATTCAGGGTAAGGACACGGAAACCTCGCAGGGCGAACACCTTCTGCGCCAGTTCTACTTCATGATGCTCGGCGCGGGCATTCTGCTGATGGTCACCGGCTCGCGGCGTGAAAACCCTTCGCGGCCCTTGTTCTTCGCGGGCCTGGCCGTCTCGCTCTGCTTCGTCCTGCTGTGGATCTTCCAGGGCAAGCGGTCGCCTTCGCTCATCGGCATTCTTGCCTGCGCCTGTGCCTATTACGGCCCTCGCTTCAAACGGCCGCCGCTCGTGGTGCTGACGGTTCTGGCCGTGGTCGGCAGTCTCGTCGTGGCGGTTTCGCTGGCATGGCGGAACCAGAGGCTTTACGAACGCAGCGCCACGGGGTTCGTCCAGTTCATCGTCGATTTCGATCCTTCCACCGCCCTGGTGAACCTGAATCTCGTCGAAGCCGAGAACCCCAAAGCCCACCGCAAGGAATTCCGCAGTAAAGAGACCGAAGAATACGGCGGCTATCTGCTGATGTTCTCGACCGTGCCGGAACGTTCGGAATTCGACTACGGGGCGAACTATCTGCGGCTCTTCACCACGTTCATTCCGCGGGTCGTCTGGCCCGACAAGCCCCTGCCCGGCCGCGACAAATGGATCGCCGCCTGGATGGCCGGCAGCGAATTCAAGCGAGACGACAAATTCACCGGCCCCGCCATCGGCATTCTCGGCGCCACCCAGCTCAATGGCGGCGCACTGGCCACGGCGATCGTTCTCTCCGTACTCGCCACGGGCCTGCGCACCGCTTACGAATACTATCGGCGCTATCAGTTCACCTGCTGGGCACAGGCGTGGTGGGCCCTGACTTACTACAACGCCTGGCTCATGACCGTCAACGATGACCCCTTCGTCTGGTTCTACTACATCTACGGCTTCTCCATCATGCCCCCCATGGTCTTCCTCTGGGTGGTAAACCGGTTCGCCGAGACCGAAGCCGAAGCCCGCTGGGCCAAATGGATGAAAGACTGGCGAAACCGGCCCATGCCGCTGGACAGGATGCCCGCCTGACGGGCCCCGCGGCACGCAGCCCCCTCGAACGAAAGGATACGGATATCCATGGCGACCTCCCGACATGTTCTGGCCATCTGCTTCACGAACTTCGGCCCCTATCATCGCGCCCGGCTCGGTGCCCTCGGCGAAGCCCTGCGCAGCGATGGCGGCGAACTGATCGCCTATGAACTGGCCGGAACGGAAGAAAAATACCCATGGGCCGCCAGTCAGAGCCAGGCGGAACCGCCGTACCGGCACGTCCGGCTGTTCCCGGACAGGAGCGTCGAATCGCTCACGGCTTCGGAATGCCGTCGCGCCATGCGGTCGCGGCTCGACCGCGATCAGCCCACCGCCATCGGAGCCGTCGGCTACGTGCGGCCGGAATCGCTCGAAATGGCCCGATGGGCGAAATCCAGCGGTGCCCTGCGAATCCTGCTGTCCGAATCTCAACGGGTCGACCACGCCCGCACCTGGTGGAAAGAAGCCATCAAGGCCCGCCGCGTGGCTCGGTTTCAGGCAGCCGTCGTCGGTGGCGAAAGCCATAAGGCCTATCTGGTCGATCTCGGCATGCCGGCCGATCGCATTCACATGGGCTATAACGCCGTGGGCAACGCCGCGATCGAGGCCATGGCCGAATCGGCCCGCGCGGCCGAAAAGCCGATGCAGGCCCCCTATTTTCTGACCGTTTGTCGATTCGCGCCTGAAAAGAACCTGGAAACGCTGATTCGGGCCTATGCCGCTTATGTGCGTCGCTGCGAATCGGCCCCGTGGCATCTGGCGCTCGTCGGCGATGGGCCTCAAAGAGCGGAACTTCAGTCGATCGCGGCCTCTGAAGGGGTCGATCAACTGTGCCGCTGGCCCGGCTTTCTGCCGATCGAGGAAACGGCCCGCTGGTACGTTCACTCCGGGGCCTTCGTTCTGGCCAGCCGCAGCGAACCCTGGGGCCTGGTCGTCAATGAAGCCGCCCTGTGCGGCGCGCCGCTGCTCATTTCCGAACGTTGCGGTGCCGCCGGCACGTTCGTTCCCGCATCGGGTATGCCGACGGGCAAAACCTTCGACCCGTTCGATGCCGAAGAGCTTGCCGAGCGGCTGACGGCCATGGCCGCCCTGAGCCCCGCGGCCCGCGGGATTCTGGGTGATTCGGCCCGGTCGGTCGCCCGCGCCTGGGGGCCGGAACGCTTCGCCGGGGGCACACTTGCCGCACTGGAATCCGCCGCGAAACCTCTCGGAAAAGCCAGAATGCTGCCCTGAAGCAGCCGTGCCGCGACGAAGCCCCGTACCGCACCTGACACGACACCACAGACCTACCGACGGAGCCCGGTGACGATGACTCGCACGATCGACGGAAAAGCCGGAATGCTCGACGAACGTTCGGAGGCGATGGCCCCTGACACCGTTTCCACGGGGTTCGTTCACCTCTGCAACGGCCTTGACCCCGTCCGCGACGGCGGCATGGTGCCTTCGATCCTCGGCATGACCGGCGCTCTGGCCGAACTGGCACCGGGGTCGACTCAGATCGTGACCACGACCCCCTCGCGAACGGAACTGCTGAACTTGCCGCCGGGTCTGAAACTCTCGGGCCCCGAGACCGACTTCCGCCAGACGGTGCGTCAGGCCGATGCGCTGCACATTCATGGTCTCTGGCAGATTCAGACCCGCGTCGGCGGCCGCGAGGCCCTCCGCCACGGCGTGCCCTACATGGTGGCCGCACATGGAATGGCCGAGCCCTGGGCTCTGAAGCAGAAGGCGATCAAAAAGGCCGTCTATTTGCGGCTGGTCGAACGCGCCGTGCTGCGCAATGCCTCGTGCCTGCATGCGCTCACCCGGCCCGAGCGCGAACACCTGCGGCGGATCGCCCCCCGAACGCCGATCGCCTGGATTCCCAATGGAGTCGCACTCGAACCGCTGCGGAATCTGCCTTCCCGCGAGGAAGTCGAACGCGACCTGCCGCAGATCTCGGGCAAGTTCACGCTTTTGTTCCTGAGCCGGCTGCATGTGAAAAAGGGGCTGGACATGCTGGCCGACGCCCTGAAAACCTCCTGGGGCCGGACGGACGACTGGCACTTGCTCGTCGCCGGAGCCGAGGACGGCGCAGGTGCCGCCTTCGCCACTCAGATGCAGGAACTTGGCCTTGGCGGCCGTTTCACGATGGTCGGCCATGTCGGCGGCGAACAGGCCCGCAAGATGTGGGCGGCGGCGGATGCTTTCGTCCTGCCCAGCCGCAGCGAAGGCTTCAGCATGTCGGTGCTGGAGGCCCTGGCCGCCCGCGTTCCGGCGATCATCACCACGGCCTGCCACTTTCCGGAACTTGCCGATCATGAAGGCGGCATCGTGTGCGAGCCGGAAACCGCGTCGATCGCTGCGGCCCTGCACCGGGTCAAAACCGAAATGAACGCCGGTGACCGTGCCGCGCTGGCTGACAGGGGCTATCGGCTGGTCGAACGCGATTATACGTGGTCGAGCCAGGCACGGCGGCTCGTGGAAGTGTATGACTGGATCCGCGGCGGCGGGCAGAAACCTGGTTTCGTGGAGTAAGGCAGAAACATGTCGACGACTTTCGAAACACCAGCCACGACCGCTGCCGAAGTTCCCGCCCGCATCACGGGCAAAGCCCCTGTCAGCGTGATCGTGCCCGTGAAGAACGAAGCCGCGAACCTGCGGCGATGCCTGCCCGCCCTGGCCTGGGCCGACGAAATATGGGTCATTGACAGCCAGTCCACCGACGAAACGGCGGAAGTCGCCGCCGAATTCGGGGCGAAAGTCGTTCAGTTCCGGTTCAACGGCACCTATCCGAAGAAAAAGAACTGGTCGCTGGAAAACCTGCCGTTCGCCAACGACTGGGTCCTGATCGTCGATGCCGACGAAGTCGCCCCGCCCGAACTGGCCGAAGAGATCGCCCGCCGCATCGCGACCGACGAGGCCGACGGCTATTACCTGAACATGAAGTACTTCTTCCTCGGCCGGCGCATCCGCCACTGCGGATACTCGGAATGCTGGAACCTGCGGTTGTTCCGCCATCGCCTGGGTCGGTTCGAGAAGATGCCCGTGCCGCCTGGCGCCCGCACCGGCGACAATGAAGCACATGAACATGTAATTCTCCAGGGCCGCGCGGGACGGCTCGTCCATGAACTGGACCATTACGCTTATCCGGATCTGAGCACCTGGCTCGAAAAACATGACCGCTACGCCACCTGGGAGGCCATCCAGCGCGACCACTTCAAAAACGATCCGATTCCTCAAGGGCTGGGACGCGGCAAACGCCTCAAGAGGCACCTCCGCAGGATCTATCTGCGGCTGCCGTTTCGGCCCTTCGTCCGGTTCGTTTACGCTTACTTTGTCCGCCTGGGATTTTTGGACGGTCGCGCTGGTCTTTACTTTTGCGGACTTCTGGCGTTTTACGAATTTCTGATCGACGCCAAGGCCTACGAACTCAAAGTGCAGGAACCCTGAGAGGTTCCCGGAAGAACAATCGAAGGCATTTCCGGCAGGCCGAATCCGAGTCCGCGAAAGCAACCGAAACGGACAACAAGATCCGGAATTGGCGTCTGATATGAGCCGCTCATCGATCGGACCGATCGGTTTCGCGACATCTTCAGCGTCTTTCCCCGACCATTCGGAATCATGACAAACCTTTACGTATACGAACTTAACAAAACCGGCAATTGCCTGGCCAGCAGTAGATCCTGCACATCTGGAACGTCTGTTACGGTTGCGATCTGAGGATTCAGGAAATTTCCAAAAGATCGGCGGAATTCGCTCGACTAAGCAGAAAGAATTCATTATTAGTAATAGGCGAACTGCATATTCTGCGGGAGATACGTCATTAACTCCGTGTTTTCCGCACGAACCCTCGACTTCATGTCCGGGACTGCCTACCGATTTGGCTTTCCCGGATTCCTTGAGATTTGACTCCGAGTTTCTGCAACTGCTACCTACCCGGGACAACGTCCCGGGTCCACAGCGATAGGGAGATTTTCCATGTTCAAGAAGCGTGCACAACGACGACTCGTCAACAGTCGCAAGCAATCGAAGTTCCGAAGCGGTGCCGCCCGTCGGCTCGCGACACCCTTGATCTGGGAAGGCGCGCTGGAAGATCGTCGTCTGCTCGCGGCTCAGATCACCCTGACGGCGACCAACGAAATTCTTTATCAGGGTTCGGGGATCGACAACGATCTGGTCGTCGACACTTTCGCCGGCGATTACTACTTCACCGACACCGCCGAAATCATCAACGTCGTGATTCAACCGGGATCGGCCTTGACGGCGAACGGCAGCGGCACGAACACGGTGCAGGTCATCAACATCCCGTTGACCTCGCTTGTCGAGATCCGCACGGGTAATGGCGACGACTCGGTGGAGGTCGTCTCCTCGCCCCTGAATTCGTTCATTTTCATCGATACGGAAGCCGGGCTCCTTGACAGGACTCAGATCGGTTCCAACCTGCTGGGCGTCAGCCCGATCCTCGGCACGATCGACGTCATCGATTCGGGCGGCGTCGCCCTTTTGACGGTTCAGGATTCGGCGAACGTCTCGAACGGAATCTGGACTCTCGACCAGACGCCGACGAATAACGGCAGCATCGAATGGAACACGACCGCCTTCCTGTCCTACGGCACCGGCGTGACCGAAGTCTCCCTCTTCACAGGCAGTGGCGACGACAACGTCGCGGTCCTCAATCTCGGCCTTTCCGCCGACATCGTCAACATTGACACGGACTCCGGCAATGACTTCGTGCAGGTCTGGTCGACCCCCATCTTCTCGCTTCTGAATATCGACACCGGCCTCGGCGTGCCTGACACGACCGTGATCGGCAACATCGTCGCCGGCGTGAACGACATTTTCGGCGACATTCACGTCATCGATTCCGGCGGCATCGGCACCTTTAGCATCAACGATTCGGTGAACGCCGCGGGACGCACCTGGACACTCGGCCAGAACATCGGCGGCGAAGGCACGATCAGCTGGGGTGGCGGCAACACGATCACCTACGGAGACGGGATCGAAACCGCCACGATCGACGCCGGTTCCGGCGACGATTTCTTCCAGATCAATTCGACGAGCAGCTTCGCACAGAACGTCGACATCTTCGGCGGATCCGGGTTCAACATCTACCAGGTCTTCGACAACGCCTGCATACTGAACATTTTCGGCGGAGCCGACAGCGAGACCGCCACCGTTTTCGGCAACACCTTCACTGTCAATATCAACCTCGACGGCGGCCAGGATTTCGTCTCCGTCTTCGACAATCAAGCCCCGGTCTTCATCGACACGGGCGATGATGCCGACACCGTCGACATTATCGACACTTCCGCATTCGTCAGCGTCTCGACCGGTGCCGGCGAGGATGTCGTTCGCGTCTGGAACACCGGTGACGATCTGAATATCGCCACCGGCGACGATGACGACATCGTCACGATCTACGGCACCGGCACCGACACGGACACGTTCGTCGATACCGGCAACGGATCCGGCAACGTCGTGAACATCGGCGGCGACGGGCCGTTGGGTACGGGCGCCAATAGCCTGGACAACGTCCTTGGCAACATCTACGTTTACGGCTCCGGTGACGCCGCCAGCGACACGACCGTCAATATCGACGATTCCGGCAGTGTCACTCCGGACAGCATTAGCTTCTGGGTCGATTTCCTGGCAAAGCTCGGTTACGTCTGGGGCGCTCAGCCCTCCGGCGAAATCAGCTACGACAATGCCGTGAACACCCTGAACTTCTGGGGCGGCTCGGGCGGAAACGTGATCAACGTCGACGACACGCTGATCGGCTCGCTCTTCGGAACCGTCAACACGATTTTTACCGGTCAGGGCAACGACTCCGTCTTTGTGTATGACAACAATGGCCCGAGTTCTCCCGGCCCCCTGCCTTACACGACTCTGATCATCGACCTTCAAGCCGGCACGGACCGTCTTCAGGTCGATAACCTGACGCGTCCAGGAGTGTTCCGAGGCGGCCTCGGCGATGACTACATCAACGCCTCCTCTGTCGTCCTCGTTCCGCTCACCATCGAAGGCGGCTTCGGCGACGACACCCTCGGCGGCGGCTCGGGCAACGACTTCATCGACGGTAACGAAGGCGACGACGTCATTTCCGGCGGCGACGGGATCAACACCCTGGTCGGCGGCCTCGGCGACGACGACGTCAAGGGCGGCCCGGGCTGGAACGTCTTCGTCTGGAGTGCCGGAGACGGCCGCGACGTCTTCACGGGCGGCAGCGTCAACGACGAAATCAACGCGATCGGGGCCGACGGCGGGGTCAACAATTTCGCCGTGAACCGCTGGGGCGTGGGTTACGAGATGGTCTACGACAACGACCCCTTCCAGGGCTTCGTGGCTGTCGCCGTGCCGAGCCTCTTCCTCGCGAGCGGCATTGGTTCTGACGCCAGGGCCGTGGTTGAGGACATGTCCGGCATCGTCCTGGATCGACTCGTCGCTGACTTCAGCACCGCTGCGGAAGCCATCCTCGATATCGACGGCACGCTCGGCAACGACGACATCCGTCTGGGCGTCCTGCCCTACGATACCCAGGCCATCTACGCGACCGGCCTGCGTTATCAGCTGCGGTACTACGGCACGGCGATTCAAGGTTCGAATTTCCTGAACGTCTTCGGCCTCGCCGGCGACGATCACCTGAAAGCCGAACGTGGCACCGAGACCCTCGCGACGCTCACTCTCGACGGCGGCGAAGGCGACGACACCCTCGAAGCCGACGCCGTCCTCATCGGCGGCCCCGGCAACGACACCTTCATCGTGCCGTTCGGCGTCAACCTGATCGACGGCGTCAGCGGCAACGACCGGATCCTGATCCTGGGCACCTTCTGGGCCGACACGATCACGGTCAACACGACCGATCTCGGAGCCGGTTTCACGCAGGTCGGTATCCTGCAAGGCCTGAATGTCAGCACGAACTCGGTCACCAACGTCGAAGTCATCGAAATCGAAGCCTATGCCGGCAACGATAGCGTGACCATCACGGGCAACGGCACCATTCCGTTCCACGTGAATGCCGGTGCTGACAACGACGTCGTCGACGCAAGCACGTTCAGCGGTGCCCTGACGACGATCTACGGCGGCTCTGGCGATGACAACATCACTGGCAGCCAGCTCAGCGATTACATCTATGGCGAAGACGGCAACGACCGCATCACGGCAGGTCGCGGCGTCGACTTCGTCTTCGGCGGAGCTGATTCCGACTCCTTCGTCTGGAACAACGGCGACAGCGACGACGTGGTCGAAGGCGGCACGGGCCTGAACCGGCAGATCATCAACGGCTCGGCATCCGGCGACGACTTCCTCGTCACCAACCTCGTCGGCCGCACGCTGTTCCAGCGAACGAACCTGGTTCCGTTCTTCGTGAACATGGCTGATGTTCAGGTTCTGAGCATCAACACAGGCGACGGTGCCGACAACACGACGATCGGTAACCTCGCCGGCACGACGCTGACCCGGATCGATCTCGACCTGGGCTTCGCCGATGCCTTCGGCGACAACGTCACAGTAACCGGTACGGATGGCGACGACGCTATCTCGGTGCACGGCTCCGGCTCGCTGTTCACCGACGCGACCGAAGTCACCGGTCTGCCGGTCATGGTTTCCCTCCTGGGTGGAACCGTGGTTCCTGGCGGTTTCCTGGATCACCTCACGGTTCGCTCCGGCCGCGGCAATGACTCGCTCAGCGTCACCCGCAACTTCGTTCAGCCTCTCGGCCTGACGCTCGACGGCCAGGGTGGCGAAGACTTCTTCGACATCACCGTCCAGGCCACGCCAGGGGTCAGCAAGGTCACGGTCATCGGAGGCGAAGGCGCCGACCTGATCCACGTCAACGAAGGCAACGTCGCCCTGATCGGCGGCGCACCCGACGTGCTCGAAGTCCTCGGCACGGCCAACAATGACGTGATCGACCTGACCGGCGGCGTGAACCTCATCACCCAGACGGTCAA
>CAZSQA010000063.1:0-13149 GCA_964608915.1 uncultured Isosphaeraceae bacterium | reverse complement strand
GGCGGCACCGGTTACGACGCCTTCGTGCTCGAAGGCACGGCGGGAACGGACTGCTTCCACGTCAGCCCGGACAGCACCTTCGTCAACCAGGCCCGCATCAATGTCGACGTGCCGGGCGGCCCCGCCAACGACGGCTCGCTGCTGGCGGCCGATGTCGAACACATCAGCCTGATCGGTGGCGGTGCGGCCGACTACTTCGAAATCGCCTCGATGATACCCACCCCGGTAACGGCCATCGATGCCGATCTGGGCTCTGCCGACATCGCGGCTGACATCGTCGTCGTCAAGACCTCCAACGCCGGCAGCGACGTCACGGCCACGCCCGGCGCCACCGGAGCGAGCGTGGACGTCAACGGCCTTTCGGCCCTCGTCCGTCTCTTCAACACCACGACGTCCGATACCCTCGGTATCCTCGGCGGCTTCGGTAGCGACGACATCTATGTCGCCCCTGAAACGCTCAGCCTGATCTCGGTGCTGATCAACGGTGGCGGCGGCGACGACGTCCTCCAGGGCGGCACGACGATCATCGGCGGCTCGGGCAACGACGAACTCCACGGCACCGACTTCGCCGACGTGATCCTGGGCGGTCTCGGCAACGACACCATCTACGGATATGCCGGCAACGACCTGATTCTGGCCGATGCGACCGGCTCGGGCGTCGGTGCCGGTGTCGTCTGCGACAGTGGCGTGATGGGTATCGGTGCGTTCGCGATCGCCCCATACGCGGCAGTTGGCGGCAATGACTTCGTCTGGGCCGGTGAAGGCAACGACACCGTCAACGGCGGCTTCGGCCACGACACGCTCTTCGGTCAGGAAGGCGACGACCTGATCGGCTACCTGGTCATGGGTGCCAACCCGCTTCTGCCTTCGGACTTCGACGAGCCGGGCAATGACTTCATCTCCGGCGATTCCGGCAACGACACAGTCTTCGCCGCGACCGGCGACGACTCGGTCGTCGGCTGGGACGGCGAAGACCTGATCTACGGCAACGACGGCGCCGACTCCATCGAAGCCGGTAACGGCAACGATACCGTCTACGGCGGAACCGGCAACGACATCATCAAGGGCGAAAACGGCGCAGATCTGATCTACGGCGAAGATGGCGATGACGTCATCGATGCCGGCAACGATAACGACCAAGTCTTCGGCGGCAACGGCAATGATTCGATTCAGGCCGGTGCTGGCAATGACTACGTCGAGGGTGGAGCCGGCAACGACTCCATCTGGGGCGGGGCCGGAATCGATTCGCTCTTCGGTGATGCCGACAACGACCTGATCTATGGCGATGCTGACGCCGACCTCATCGATGGCGGCACCGGCAACGATACCGCTTTCGGCGGCGACGGCAACGACCTGATCAGAGGCCGAGCCGGCGACGACTCGCTGATGGGCGACGCCGGTAACGACACCATCGACGGCGGCAGCGGCAACGATACCGTGAAGGGTGGAACCGGCAACGACCTGATCACGGGCTTCGACGGCAACGATTCCCTCCAGGGCAACGAAGGCGATGACACCGTCTACGGTGGCCTGGGTGACGACCTGATCGAAGGTAATGACGGCAACGACGTGCTCGTGGGCACGCTCGATCCGACCGATCCTGGCAACGCGACGCTGGACGGCAGCGACACCATCTTCGGCGGTGCCGGCCAGGACGCCCTCTTCGGCGGCTACGGCGACGACTTCCTCAACGGTGGCGAAGGAGACGACCAGCTCTGGGGTCAGGAAGGTAACGACACCCTCGGTGTGTTCGTCTTCTTCGGTGCCATCATGTACGACAACGGTGCTGACAAGTTCGTCGGTGGCGCTGGCGACGACATGATCGCCGGTGCCCTGGTCGACACGAACGGCGCTCTCGTGCCGGACGGCAACGACGTTGCCTTCGGCCAGGCGGGCAACGACACCATCTACGGTGGTGCCGGCGGCGATATGCTCTACGGTGGCGACGGCGACGACGTCATCCTCGGCGGCACCCCGCTGACCGCCAACACCATGCACGCCCCGCGTGATCCCTACCTGCCCGGTGACGGCAACGACACCATCTACGGCGGCATGGGCTTCGACAGCGTGGACGGTGGCAACGACAACAACCTCCTCGACGCCGGCGACGACGGCATTCAGGAAACCGTGCTGGGCGGCACCGGCAACGACATGGCCTACTCGCACCAGATCACCGATCCGGTCAACTATGACCGCATGGCTCTGGACGGCGGCTTCAACCACGTCTTCTGCGACGGCGGCCTGCTCGAACCCCCGGTTCCGGCCGTTCCGACCAACCCGTACGCGTACATCAACTGGGTTATCCCGACCGAGTACTACACGGGTTACAAGACGCTGTCCAACGGCACCGTGGTCGAACACCCGCCGCTGAAGTACCGGCTTAACCCCAACAACGGCCCCAACGGCCCTGTGAAGAAGCCGATCAAGGTCAAACCCGTTCCGGTGAAGAAGGCCGCTCCGGTCAAGAAGACGGTCGCCCCCAAGCCGAGCTTCGCCGGCAAGGCCAACACGGTCGGCAAGGTCGCTTCCGCGGCCGCTGCCCTGAAGAACAAGAACCGGGTCTGATCCGGACCGCTCGGCACGGTACGAGGAACGAAGCATCGCCCTCGTACCGCCACCCGGCGATACCGATCGGATTCGACCGAAGTTCGAGCCTCCGACGTACCCTCCAGGCACGTCGGAGGCTTTTTCCGTAATGGACGCGGCCTCCTGCCACGTACGGCGACAGGACTGCGAGAATCTCAGACCTGCAATCACCGGCAGGATGCCGGTGCGACTTTCTTGAATCCAAGTGGATGCGGCATCCTGCCGCTTGCGACTGACCATGCGTTCGCCTTCTATCACCGGCAGGATGCCGGTGCTACATGGTCTTGTCGAGGATTCGCAAGGCAATTCAGCTACGAGCGACAATTTCGCGTTTCCGATTCGAAATATACCAACACATCAGGTCAAATCGAACGACTCAAATCAAACGAATAATCCAGTTCCTGCAGGTAATGAAATAACGAAAAAATCAGGCTTAGACGCTTTTTCGCAGCCTCTCCAAACCTTCCTCGAAACTCACGATCGGCTCATAGCCCAGATCACGTCTGGCCGCCGTCAAATCGAACCAGTGCGATGTCGCCAGCTGGTGGGCCACGAAGCGGGTCATGGGCGGTTCGTTCGGCAATCGGAAAGTCTTCCAGACCGCCTCGCACATGCCGCCAATGGCCACTGCGACTCTCTCCGGCACGGCCCTCTCGGGTAATTTCGGCCCGCCCGAGGCCAGAATGAGTGCCTCGATCGTTTCCCATAAAGGCTTCGGTTCGCCCTGAGCGATAAAATAGGCTTTGCCGGCCACGGGCGATCCCGGGGCGACACGATCGAGCGCCAGCTCATGAGCATAGGCCGCATTGTCGACGAACACGGTATCGACCAGATTCCGGCCGTCGCCGATCTTCCTCAACCGTCCCGCCTTCGCCCGTGCAACAAGCCGCGGCACCAGATGCGGATCGCCCGGCCCCCAGACCAGGTGGGGCCGAATCGCCACCGTCGCCAGATCCGGTCCGTTCGCCGTCAGCACGACCTTTTCGGCTTCGGCCTTGGTCGCCGCATAGGCCGATGCGTGCCGGGCCGGATAAGGCTGCGATTCGTCGACCCCTTCCAGGCCCGCCCCGCCATGCACCACGCTGGGTGTGGACGTATAAACCAGCCGGTTCACGCCCGACTTGCGGCAGGCATCGAGCAGCACCAGCGTTCCGTCCAGGTTCGCGTGGCGATACTCGGCATAGGGCCCCCAGAAGCCGGCCTTGGCCGCCACGTGAATGACGCCGTCGCAGCCGGCCATCGCGTTCGAGAGGGCCTGGATGTCCGTCAGGTCGCCCCGGTACGACGCCACGCCCAGCGGCGCGTGCCAGTCATAGACTGACCGCGAATAGCTGCGCACTTCGTCGCCACGAGCCACGAGCCGCCGCACGATCGCCCCGCCCAGAAATCCGCCGCCGCCGGTCACGAGCACACGCATCAGCGCACTCTCCCCGAGGCCCAGACGGCCAGCTTTTCGCGGAAGATCTTGGAATTGTGCCGCACGTCGACCGGAAAGTCCTTATGGGGCAGGAAATGCCGGATCCCGGACAGATGCGGGTGTCGCCGCGCGATCGCCACCAACTCGGCTTCGATCCGCTTCCATTCCCGGCTCCGCCCCGGTTCCAGTTGCACACAGATTACCGGAATCTGGTTCGACCTCTCTCCGATTCCGACCAGAGCCGTCCGGAACACGTCGGGGTGCTGATTGAACAGGGCCTCGGTCGGAATCGTGTCTAGCGGGCCGGAAGCTGTCCAGACCCGGTGCGCCTTGCGGCCGCAGAACCAGAGCCGGCCCTGATCGTCAAGATAGCCCAGATCGCCCATCCGGTGGCGATACCGGGGCGGATCGGTCGAAGTGTCGAGGATTTTGGCTTTGGCGTTGGCATCCGGACGGGCGTCGTAGCTTTGCGTGACCTGGTCGGCCGAAACGACGATCTCGCCGATCTGGCCCGGCGGCAGTGCAAGAGAATCGGACCATGCCGGGATTGTCTCGTCCGTCACCGGGACGATCGCGACTTTCATTCCCGTTACAGGCACGCCGACGCAGACTCCATGCCCCTTGGCCGTTCTGGCTGCCGTTTCGCCCAGAATTTCATTCGAACCGATACAGGCCACGGGCAGCGATTCGGTCGCTCCGTAGGGCGTGTGCACTTGCGAGCCTTCCGGCAGTATCGCCACGATCCGGGCAATCACGTTAGCCGGCACCGGCGCGCCGGCCGAAACGACCCGTTTGAGGCTCTTCAACCTGATGCCGGCAGCCTCGTCAGACTCGCCGACTCGGCGCAGAAGTGCCGGCGAGCCGAACAGATTGGTCACGCCGAACTTCTCGACCGGCACGATCACTTCTCGCGGGTCTACCTTCCCGGGCCGGGTGAAGTCCATCTTCGGGATGACCGACGTCATCCCCAAAGCCGGCGCGAACAGGGCGAACAGCGGGAAAGTGCACAGGTCGACCTCGCCCGGCCGGATGTCGAACAAATCCCGCAGAGCCCGCACCTGGGCATTGAAGATCCGGTGCGTGTAGACGACGCCCTTCGCCGGGCCGGTCGAGCCGCTGGTGAAGAGCACGGCGGCCGTTTCGTCGGGCCCGAATGCGGAATCGGGCGGTTCAGCGGGGAATCCGGCGGCATCCAGCATGTGGGCCGATTGGCCTGTCACGCGCGATTTCACGACACCCGAGACTTTGCCGATCGAGACGAACCGGTTGATCTGCCCTCTGCCCCAGCCGAACAATCGACGGGCGATGTGGGCTTTAGGGATGCCGATGAAGGCTGTCGCCCGGCTTTCGGCCATGCATTTGCCCAGCCCCCGGATGCCCATGCCCGGATCGATGAACACAGGCACGATGCCGGCCTTGAACACGGCGAAGGTAAGCTCGAAAAAGGCCCGCGACGGGGGCACCATCAGCACGGCGCGGGTGCCGGGCGTCAGGCCCGTCGACCGAAGCAGGTGGGCCAGCCGATTGGCGGAGGCTTCCAGCTCCTGGAACGTCACCTTGTCATAAGGCCGCTTCACGGGCGAACCTCGCCCGGGCTCGAAAATCGCCGCCAGTTCCGGGTCGGATGCCGCGCGGTCGGTCAATGTCCAGGCGATGTTCGGGTCGCGGGCCATCGATGTCACGTCCGTTCGAGAAACTGCCGGATTTTCCCGACCAGCTCCGGCCCGACATCTTCCAGCACATAATGGCCGGCGTCGGGATAGCGCACGACTTCAGCCTCGGGGAAGCGGTCCGTCCAGCCCTTGAGGAAACGGGCGTCGAAGACCGGGTCCTTCAGCCCGAAGGCGACGAACATCGGCTTGCCCTTCAGGCCCGGCAGCTTCGCTTCGACCTGCTTGAGTACTGGCCAGGCCTTGTCCTTCGGCGAAAGCGGAATGTCCTGCACGAACCGGTGCACGGCCCGGCGATTGGCCCAACTGTCATAAGGCCATGAATAACCACGTTTCACGTCGGCCGGCATCGGATTGCGTTTGGTGCCGATCCAGGCTGTGCCACGTACGAAGCCGTTCAGCCCGCGCACGAACAGGGCCCCGATGGAGCCATTCCGCGAGAGCTTCAACGACCACGGGAACGGCTTATCCGTCGGCAGACCGAAGCCGGCGGTATTCAGGACGACCAGGCGGGCGATGCGTTCCGGATGCTTCGTGGCGAACGTCGTGCCGATCATGCCGCCCCAGTCGTGCATGACGAGCGTGATGTCGCCGGTGACGCCAAGCTGATCCAGCACGTTCTCCAGGTCAGCCACGCGTCGGGCCAGCGTGTATTCGTACTTCGAATCGCCCGGCTTGTCGGACCGGCCCATGCCGATGTGATCCGGCACGATCACGCGGTGATCCTTCGACAGGTCTTCGAGCAGATTCCGGTAATAAAAGCCCCAGCTCGGGTTGCCGTGGATCATCACGACCGGCCTGCCCGAGCCTTCGTCGATCACATGCAGCTTGTGCCCGCCTTCGACGACCACATCGCGGCCGGGGTGATCGTGCAGGAACCGGTCCAGGGCGGGCCGGGCGTCAGTCGTCGTTCGTTCGGTGGGTGCGCTTACCATTCCAGTCCCAACATCATGCAATTGAGGCCCGAGCCGATTCCCAGAAACCCGACACGATCTCCGGAACGGAGAAACCCCCGCTCCGCGGCCAGGGCCGCCGTCAGGGGCAGTGAAACCGTTCCGATATTGCCCAGAAACGGGAACGACGAGAAATCCCTGTCCATGCTCAGGCCGAGCGTGGTCATGATCGTCTCCCGGTGCTTCGTGCCGATCTGGTGGCAGATGACACGGTCCACCTGTTCCGTCCGCCAGCCGAGGCGTTCGAGAAACACCCGCCACGTGCGCTGACCAAGCTCCACGCCGTGCTTCAGCACGCCCACGGCGTCGGTCGTCATATATTCACGCAGGCCGACGCCGGGCACTTTTTCGACCCCCCAGCGGCACAGGTCATGGAACTGCGGCGCCGCCTGAAGCGCCCCGCCCAAAAGCCTGGGCCCGGGCAGATGCGGCAGCCTGCGGTGGTCGACCATCAGCACGGCCACGGCACCCGAGCCGCCCGTGAGCGTGGCCAGAGACTGCACGAAGGCTTCCATCGAAGGGTTCGCGTTGAGTTTGTCGATCGTGCCCAGAATGACGTCGCGGGCCGATTCGCAAGAGACGATCAGCCCCGCCCGGGCCTGCCCCAGCTCGATCCGGTTGGCTACGTCCACCATGCCGTTGAGTACGCCCAGGCAGGCGTTCGAAATGTCGTGCACGGCGGCCCCGGAATGCACGCCCAGCTCGTGGGCGACCAGGCACGCCGTGGCGGGTTCGTACGATTCTCGGCACACCCCGGTATAGACCAGCACGTCGATGTCGTCGCCCGTCAGGCCGCAATCGGCCAGGGCACGGCGCCCCGCGGCGGCCGCCCCGCGAGCCACGCTGGCGCCAGGCTCCCACCAGCGGCGTTCGTGAATGCCCGTGAGCGTTTCGACCTGACCGGCAGGCAGCCTGAGCCGGTCCATCGTCGGCGCCAGCAGCCTTTCCAGTTCGGAAGTCTGCACGACGACGGGCGGCAGTTCGTAGGCGATGGCAGACAGCGAGACATTCTCGTAACGCATCGAACAGGTCGGACCTCGGAGAAGACACGCCAGACCCACGGGCCAGCGGAATCACGCGGCGGGCCGCGTCTTCGGAAGTGATCATCTTAGCAATCGCCAGCGGAATTGTCATGATCGTGACGGCTCATCAGCTACCTGTCCCCGGCGATGCGCAACGCTGGAACGCCCGCCAGCACCGCCGCATCGTTTTCACTGAGCCGAAAGACTTCTGCGCCGCCAGATCCCGGTCCAGCGAATCGGGCATCGCCGACAGGCGCCTCAGAATCGCGGCTTCGTCATCCGGAATCGCCGCGGGGTTCGCCCAGTTCCGATATCGCATCATTCGCAGACGGCTTTCGAGCGGCGCCGATGCGTCGAGCCACGAGGAGCCGGATTCCTCGACCGATCCGCAAGCCGTCGACGATTTTCGGCCGACCTCGACGGGCACGGAGTTCGACACCGGTTCGGGCGGCAACCCGAAAGCGGCACGGAATCCGTTCCGAAAAAAGGCATCATCCTTTTTCGGATTCTGGACTTGCAGCGAACCTGCCGGGTTCTCGTCCAACGGGCCGGGCGACGTCGCGACGGCTACCGCCTGAACACCCATCTTCTCGCTTTTTATGGAGTCACGGGAATCATCCCGATTACGAAACTCTGATCGCCAATCTGCATTTACGGGATATTCCGGTGCGATGGAGTAAGCGGCCGGGGGATACGGCGCATCGACGTTCGACTCTCTTTCGAAGGTGCTCATGGCCTTCACGCTGGCGGCCTTGAGGCGGCGGGCTTCCCGTTCGGCGTCGCGCTGAAGGCGATACGCCAGCCGCTTGCGGTCTTTCTTGAGCTGGTCGAGCCGGCGTTCGAGCCGATCGCCCCGATTGCGGGCACTCGTGAGATAGCGATTCAGCAGGCGGAATTCCTTTTCGAGCTTCGCGTCGCCTGAGCCGGTGCCCACGGCGGCTTCGGCCGCATGAGCCAGCGCCGTTTCGTAATTCGCACGTAACTTGCTGGCCTGCAGGGACCAGCGATCGTTTTCCGCTTTCGCTTTCTCAGCCAGATCGGCGGCTGCGACGGCAGGATCGGCCGGGGTTTTATCGACCAGCCGATGGGCCCTGGCCAGGGCGAACGCGCGGCCATCAGGGGCTTTCGAGCGGTCGACCCAAAGATCGATCGCGGCCTCGGGCTCTGGCGCGATACGGACATAGCTTGCCATGACCCAGGCTGAGGCGGCATCGACCTGATCGACCTGCCAGGCTCCGCCGAGGGCCAGGGCGCAATCGCAGGCGGCCTGAAATGCGATGCCCGAGATGCTTCCCGCAAGATCGGCGGCGAGGTCGTCCGCGACCTGGAGCCAGTGCTTGCGAAGCCAAACGGCACCGTGCCATGTCAGGCCGATCAGCGGGGCATAGACCGACGGATTCTCGCGGGCTTTGGCCAGATCGGCAGCGAACGTGTCGAGAGCGGCCCGTTCGAAAAGCTCCATGGCCCGGGCTTTTTCTTCGGTGATTTTCAGATGCAGGGCACGTTCGAGTTCGAACTGCTGGGCCCGGGCGATCGCAAGCTGATCGACCGCATCGGATTCCTCCCGTGACCATGGTTCATGGGCTTTCAGCAGATCCTCACGGATCGATTCTGCCCGTTCGAGAGTTTCGGCCGAGAGGATTTTCGAAGCACAGAAGCCGTGCTTGAGGGCATTGGCGGCGGGGCCCGGGTTGGTTAAGTCGTTCGAAACCACTTTGGATTGGGAATTCATGGCTCGCGTAGTTCTTCGAAAATTGCGAATGAGAGAAGCGAAAGATCCTTTATCAGTAATGACTTTCCGGAAAATGCCACATTCCGAATCGCAATTCGGGAAGTCATTCATAAAAAGCGGTCAGATTTCCGGCATATTCGACACGACTGACTGCGTTGCCCTGAAGTTGACAGTTTCGAAGCTCATCAAAACGACCGTGCCTGGGCCAATTCGTGGAAAGGGAAATCTCGAATGAAACAAGGATGCGGCGGAAAGTGGGAACGGCGCCTCAAGGTTTCGCTTGAGGAGGGCGGTCACAATGGTCAAGCGAACGCGGCGCAGCGCCGCGTCCACGATTCGATCGATCCTGTACTGAGTCGAAAACCCTCAGTTTCCCTTTCCGAAGAAAAGGGCCATGACGAACAGGACCAGAAAGATGATGAGGCAGATTTTGGCAGCCATGGCCAAGGCTCCACCGAGCACGCCGAAACCCAGCAGTCCCGCGAAGAGAGCCAGGATGGCGAAAGCGATTGCATATCGGAGCATCGATATCTCCTTCTGAGATATTTATGGAATTGTCATGGTCCGATTGACGGTAACCTCGGGTGGAGAATTCCGATGCTCATTTCGCAAGCGATTCGAAAACGATTCGAAGACTTGCGAATAGAGTTCTGTACGAATTTCCCGAGGTTATCGCGGAATGACACATTACCCTGATGGAAACGAGATCAGCCCTTGATCGACTTCGTAAACTCCTCGAGTTCGCTCTCGGCCTTTTCCCTGGCGTAGCCGTATTTCTCCTGCAGCATTCCGGCGAGATGCTGCTTTTTCCCGGCGATGACGGTCAGATCATTGTCCGTCAGCTTGCCCCATCTTTCCTTGACCTTGCCGGCGAATTGCTTCCAGTCGCCTTCGATTTGATCCCAGTTCATGATGTCTCTCCCTTGATTTCGAATCGGTTGCAGTGGAAATCGGCGATCTTTCGTCGATTCCATCGGAAATTGTCTGAGGGCATTGCAATGCCGTTGCCCTCCGGTCACTCTCATGCGATCGTCAGAACTTTCCCAGAAGTATGAGAATCAGCACGATCATGAGGATCAGACCGATGCCGCCGCTCGGGCCGTAACCCCAGTTGCGACTGTGCCCCCAGGTGGGCAGACCACCCAGGAGAATGACGATCAGAATGATCAAAAGCAGCGTTCCGAGACTCATCGTTTTCTCCCTTGATTCGCTTGTTTATCCGACCGTAACGCAAAGTTCCGCAACGGTACCCGGCGTCGGTCTTCGTAGTCGGTCGATTTAATTTCATCAATATCCTACAACCTGACTATACGCCGACCAGGACATAGAAGACAGGTTTATCCGGATATTTCCCGAAATAAGTTTCGACAACCGAGGCCGGTATTTGCTGAGATGGAGACGGGTCAGGTCATACCATTGCCTTAGCGTAAGAGAACCAGCGAAACGGGAACTTGCAAGATGCCGAATCATGCGGACGAAACCGTACACGGCGGAATGGGTGCGATTCCGCATGAAGCCGGAGTCGCGTTTCGCGTCTGGGCCCCGAATGCGGACGCGGTCTTCGTGACCGGTGCTTTCGACGCCTGGTCGCCCGAGGCACATCCCATGGCGCGGGAAGGCGAAGGTGGGTATTGGTACGCGGATATCGCCTCGGCCGCGATCGGTCATGAGTATCGATTTCGGATCGTGAGCGGCGGCAAGGTCTTCTCGAGGATCGACCCCTGTGCCCGCGAGGTGACGAGTTCCGTCGGAAACGCGGTCGTGCACGACCCGCGGTTCGACTGGCAGGACGACGATTACCATCTTCCGCCCGTGAATGAACTGGTCATCTATGAAATGCATCTGGGAACGTTCCATGACACGGAGGACGGCAAGTCTGACAAATTCGTGGAAGCGGCCCAGAAGCTCGAGTATTTGAAAAACCTGGGCGTGAACGTCATCGAATTGATGCCATTGGCTCAGTTCGCCGGTTTTTCCTCGTGGGGATACAACCCTTCGTGCATCTTCGCCGTGGAAACCAATTACGGCGGTGCCGCCGGTTTCAAGCGGTTCGTCAAAGCCGCCCATCAGACGGGAATCGGCGTGATTCTGGATGTCGTTTACAATCACTTCGGCCCGAGCGATCTGGATTTGTGGCAATTCGACGGCTGGAGCCAGAACGGTCAGGGCGGAATTTACTTCTATAACGACTGGCGAGCCGAGACGCCCTGGGGCATGACACGCCCGGATTACGGCCGAAAGGAAGTGCGTCAGTTCATCCGGGATAACGCCATGATGTGGCTGGAAGAATACCATGTGGACGGCCTGCGCTTCGACGCGACGCCCTGGATCCGCAGCGTTCGGGGCGACGGCGATCCGGGCGGAGTCCTGCCCGATGGCTGGAGCCTGGTTCAGTGGATCAATCGCGATGCGAAAGCGAATCACCCGGAACGAATCACCATCGCCGAGGACCTGCACGACAACTCCATGATGACCCAGCCCGTGGACAAGGGCGGGGCCGGTTTCACGGCTCAGTGGGGACCGCGCTTCGTGCATCCCGTGCGGGCGGCCGTGATCACGGATTACGACGAAAACCGCTCGCTGGAAAGCGTGCGCCGAGCCATCGCCGGGAATTTCAATGGCGATCCCTTCCAGCGGGTGATCTACAGCGAATCGCACGATGAGGTGGCCAATGGCAAATCGAGGGTCGCCTCGGAGATCGATCCGAAAAATCCGGAGAGCTGGTTCGCGCAGAAACGCACGACACTCGCGGCGGCACTCGTGCTGACGTCACCGGGAATCCCGATGCTGTTTCAGGGCCAGGAGTTCCTCGAAGACGGCTGGTTCCAGGACTCGGTACCGCTGGACTGGCACAAGTCCGAAAAGTTCAGCGGGTTGGTGCGAATGTACCGCGACCTGATTCATCTCAGGCTGAACCGGTGGGGGCACACCAGGGGGCTGACAGGATCGGGCCTGAACACGTTTCACCAGAACCAGTCCGAAAATTTGATCGCTTATCATCGTTGGCATCAGGGAGGCCCGGGAGACGACGTGGTGGTCGTCGTCAATCTCTCGCACATGGCCCACGAAAACTATACGCTCGGCTTTCCTGCCGCGGGAACATGGCGAATGCGGTTCAACAGCGACTGGAACGGCTACAGCCAGGGTTTCGGAAACGAGCCCAGCGCCGATGTCGAAGCCTCAATCGAGCGAAGCGCCGATGGGGGCGAAAATCGCACGACCGGCAGGGACGGCTTGCCGGCTTCGGGCAACGTCCGGATCGGCCCCTATACGACCCTCATTTACTCGCAGGACCGGTAGGAGCGAACACAGAATGATCGATCTCAGCGGATGCTGGCCGAAAACGATTGCGGAAATTGTACGATCGATCGTAGAACATTCGGACGAAATGCCAAATAAATGGCATTTCGTCCGAATTGCGAATCATGTCTCAATGAGATTTTTCGCAACTCTACTGCGATTCATCAGGCCTGGACTAGACCTTCGAATTCATATCGATTCGATCGAATTCGAAGTCGTTCATCACTCCAGCCGGATCGCGAATCGCTTCATCCGATAGATGTACCGGCCGTCGACTTCCACGTGGCCGTCGGCGACGAGGGTTCTGGTCGCGTCGTCAAGCGAGAAGTCTTTATAGAGAATATATGGCGAAAAAGTCAAATTAAGACACTTTGCCGATTTCTCTCAATAATCGATTTAAAGACCAATCCTTCAACTTATACGCATTCTACTCTGAAATAGCGCGTTCGACGTAGGGGGCGGCGCACAC
>CAZSQA010000062.1:0-26138 GCA_964608915.1 uncultured Isosphaeraceae bacterium | reverse complement strand
TTCTGCCAGAAATCCCGAATCGGTCAAGGTGAGATTGCGGTTTTCTACAGAGCCGACCTGACCCCTTTTCTGGCTCCATTGACAAACGGGCCTTCGCATCGCACACTGGACGTAATCTGGAACGGTGGCGATGACTTTGCCGCTACCGCCCTGCCCCGCCGGTTCCGACCCACCCCCGCGGCTCGAATCTTCCATGCGTAACTCCTGCAGCAGATTGACGTTCATCTCAGCCGCCTGGGTTCTGGCGCTGGTATTCGCCCAGGCCGATGCTCAGCCGCCGAAGCCGCGTATCGACTGGGTTTTCCCCGCGGGCGTCCAGGCCGGCGCGAACGTGGGCATCGAAATTTCGGGGGCTGATCTCGAAGGCGTTGCCCGGCTGATCGTTTCCGACGAACGCCTGAAGCCGACGAAAGCCGCCGACGGCAAGTGGTCGATCGCGGCCGATGCCGGCACACCTTCCGGCGTTTACGAAATTCGTGGCGTCGGTGCCTGGGGCATTTCGAACCCGGTGCCTTTCGTGGTCGGCCCTCTGCCGGAAATCGCCGAAATCGAGCCGAACGATGCCGCCGCTCAGGCCGTGAACGTGCCCGTGACGATCAACGGCCGCGTGCAATCGCCGACGGACGTCGACCGCTTTCGTTTCACGGCCAAAAAAGGCATGCGTGTGGTGATCGCCGTGAAGGCCGATGCTCTCGATTCGCCGCTCGATTCGTCGCTGCGTGTCTTCGGCCCGCGTGGCAATGTGGTGGCCGAAGCGCTCGACGGGTTCGACTACGACGCGTCGACCGAGATGATTCTGCCCGAAGACGGCGAGTATCGAGTAGACCTTTCCGATGCCGTTTACGGCGGTTCGCCGGCCCATCGCTACCGTCTGACGATTCACGGCGGGCCGACGGTCGACGCGGCCCTGCTGAGCGATTTCGGCGACAGGGCCATGATTCGCGTTCTTGGCAGAGGCTTGACGCCAGGCGACACCAACCGGTCGACGACGGAATTCCCGCCGCTATTCGGCCAGCCGGAACAATCCGTCAGCGATCTTTTCGTCTTCGAACCGAATCCGGCCCGGGCCGGGGGGCTCGGGGCCTATTCGTACGGTGTCGCGCCGTTCGTCGCCCAGCTTTCGACGGTACGCGGCACGGCGCTTGTCGACCCACTGCCCATTGCCCAGCCCCAAGGCCGGCTTCAGGTCGAAATCGAGTCGAACGACACTTCGCAAACTGGCCAGCGGATTCAGGTGCCGGCCGATTTCTCCGGCACGTTCGGCACACCTGGCGATACGGACTTTCTCGTTTTCGAGTCGGAGAAGGACGAAGTCTGGACGTTCGACGTCTCCGCCCAGCGCCAGCGTTCGATGGCCCAGCCGCAGATTGCCCTGTTCCATCTGGAGCCGAACGGATCGATCGCCCGGGAACTGACCAATTCCAACGAGTTTCGCGCCAATCCGATGGGCCCGACGTTCGAAAAGGCCACGCGCGACCCCCGCTTCACCCACAAGATTCCCGAAAAAGGGGCTTACGTCATACGTCTGACACACCTGAACCGGCGTGACGGCGATGCCCGGTTCCATTACCGGCTCGTGGTGCGCCGGCAGAGCCCGGATTACAGGATCATCGCCATGCCCGCCGACCCCGGCCCGGCCGGTTCGGCGATCTTCCCGGGCGGCAGGTTCGCGGTTCCTGTGCTGCTCGAACGGATCGACGGCTATGACGGTGCCGTACGGGTCGAGGCTGTCGGCCTGCCGGCGGGCGTCTCGGCCTGGCCAGTGATCTTCGGCCCCGGGGTGAGCAAGCAGGACATGATCGTCGAAGTCGCCCCCGATGCGGCCGCTGGCGAGTTTCCGCTCAAGCTGCGCGGCCGTTCGGACTGGTCCGACGGCAAGGATTCGGTCGACTGGGTGCCCGGGCAGAAGCGGGAAACCCCCTTCGAAAGCCGCCAGGAGCCCCTCGGCGGTGCTCTGGTGAAGCCGCTCGTCGGGCAGCCGAACCAGCAGCGGGGCGTGTCACGCTACGTTCGTGACCACTGGCTCGCCGTGCGTTCGACCCCTGTGCCGTTCCGGCTCGAAGCCAAACCGCTGCGCATCTTCGCCAAGCGGGGCGAGACGGTCGACCTGCCCGTCGCCGCCGGGCGTAACGCGCCATTCGACGCGCCGATCGCGCTTAAGCTCGACAACCTCCCCGCCCAGATGGACGCCGTCACCGGCGAAGTGCCCAAAGACAAGGCCGAAGCCGTGCTGAAGCTGAAAATCGGCGCCAATGTGGCCCTGGGCCGGCACACGGTTTACGTGACCGGCACAGCGCCATTCGGGTTCGCCAAAGATCCCGCAGCCAAGGAAAAGCCGAACGTCAACTGGAATCTGCCCAGCCGCCCGGTCACGCTGATCGTCACGCCCTGACGCCGCCTGGCCCGAACACTCCTCGATATCGCCTGAACTCTCGAGACATTCCGATCATGCTTCGACACCGAATCGCCCGAATTTTCGACCTCTCGTTCGTTCTCGCCGTGGGCATGGCTTCGGCATGGTTCAGCACGCCCGCCACAGCGCAGGACGCCGCCAAATCGGCCGTAAAACCGATCGAGCTGGCCGACCTGAAGCGTGCCGCGGACAAGCCCGTGAGCTTCTCGCGTGAGGTGATCGAAATCCTCGAAGCCAAGTGCACCGGCTGCCATAACGACGCCCTGGCCGAAAACAAGCTCAAGATGGAAACCGTTGAGCAGATGCTCAAGGGCGGCAAGTCGGGCCCGGCGATCGTGGCCGGCAAGGCCGACGAGAGCCTGATGTTCCGCATGGGGGCTCACAGGCTCGAACCTGTCATGCCTCCGAAGGACAAGAAGGACCTGAAACCGTGGTCGTCCGAAGAAGCCGCCCTGATCAAGCTCTGGATTGACCAGGGGGCGAAGGACGATTCCTCGGAAACTGCCCCCGAACCGGCCAAAGCTCCCACGGTGGCCCTGAAACCGCTGCCTGACCGCTTCGCGCCGATTTATGCCCTCGATGTCTCACCCGACGGCCGTGTTCTGGCCGTGGGCCGGGGCGCGGCCTTGCGGCTGGTCGAACCGGTTTCGGGCTTCGTCTTCAAGACGATCGTCGAACATGTCGACGCGATCGGGGCCCTGCGATTCCGCCCGGATGGCGGCGAACTCGGCATCGGCGGGTTCAAGACAGTCACGCGCTGGACGATGCCGCAGGTCGTGAAGGCGGGCCGGTGGGACAAAGTCCCTTTCCCGGTCGCTCGATTCGTAAAAGATCCGGCTTCGAACCTGGCCTGGGCGATCTCGCCCACCGAACCGGTCGTCCGGGGCGTGAATCTCGAAACCCGTGCCGAAACCGTCGCGCTGAAATGGCCTGAAGGCCTGGCCGCCGGCTTCGCCCGTTCGCCGTTCGACGCCGTCGCGGCCATCGTGACCGCCAAAGGCGTCGTGCACATTCTGAACTCCGGCGACGGCAAGGCCCTGCACAAGATCGACCCGCCGATGGGCACGACGGCGACCTCGGCCGAATGGCTGGCCAAGGGCAAGCTCGCCGTGGGCAGGTCGGACGGCAAAATCCAGATCTTCGAAATCGCCGAAGCCGTCAAGCCCGGCGCCGAATGGAAAGGCACCGAAGGGCCGGTGCGTGCTCTTTCGGCACATCGCGACGGCAAATCGCTCGTGGCCCTTGTGAAGGAAGGCACGCTCGAACTCTGGGACGCCGAAGCCGGCAAGTCGGTCCGCACTCAGGCGATCGCGGCTCCGCCCGTGGCGACCCTGACCCGCGACCGGCGTGACGGATCGATCCTCATCGCCCAGGCTGATGGTCGAATTACAGGCTTCTCGGCCGACCTGGCCGCGAAACGGGGCGAAAATGCCGCTTACGCGAAGCCCGTTGTCGCACTCGACCCCGCGACGGCCACGGCGGGCGTTCTGGTCGTGCATGCCGATGGCCTGACCCGGCTGCTCGATTCGATTTCGCTGGCCGATGAGTGGGCCTGGTCAGCCGGTGCCGATTCGCCGATCGCGCCGGCCGTCGAACTGACGACAGCCGTTCGACTTGCGGATGGCCGCATTGACACCCTTTCGAAGGCCGGGGCCGTCGATTCGTGGAAATTTTCGGGCGCACTGGCGGCCCTGAAAACGCTCGAAGGCTTTTCGGACCGGGTTCTGTGCGTCGATTACTCGACCGATGGCCGGAAGATCGCCGTCGGCAGCGGCGTGCCGTCGCGGTCCGGTGAGCTGAAGATCGTCGACGCCTCGACCGGCGCCGTGCTCAAAGATCTTGAAGGCGTCCATTCGGATACCGTTCTGGGCGTCAAATTCAGCCCTGACGGCCTTTATCTCGCATCCTGCGCAGCCGACAAGTTCGCCAAAGTCACGCGGCTTGCCGACTTCAAAACACTCAGGCCGCTGGAGGGGCACACCAATCACGTGCTGGGCGTGGACTGGAAGCCCGACTCGACCCAACTGGCTACGGCCGGTGCAGATCAGGCCCTGAAGCTCTGGAACGTCGAGACCGGCGAACAGGTCCGGACGGCTCAAAATGCCGGGAAGCAGATCACGAGCGTTCGCTGGTCAGCCACGAAGCCGATCGTTCTGGGTGCGGCCGGCGATAAGGTCGCACGCTTCTGGAACCCGGACAACGGCCAGATCGCCCGGACCTTCGCAGGAGCGCCCGATTTTCTCTTCACGGCCGCCGCGGACAGGGAAATGACGGTCGTCTACGCCGCCGGGCAGGACGGCTCGCTCTACGTCTTCAACGGCAACGACGGCAAGCTGCTCCGCACCGTGAAGTTCGCTCCGGCGGTCGCGGGCGGCAACGTCGCCGGCAAATGAGTCCGTGCTGCGGCGGCGTCATCCTGCCGCTGATTCGCTTGATCCCTGCCCATCGGAACAGGAAAATCCGTGACTATCCCGCAATAATTTCGTCCGAGAGATGCTCGCCGGCGAATTGTGCCTCAGCCCTTCCCAGGCAGTGCGATCATCAGAATTCCGGCAGCCGGCCTTCTTTCGCCAGCTTGCGCACTTTCGTCACACCGAAGCCGAGGATGGAAATCGGCACGGCCAGCATGAACATGACGCTGTAGCTGAACCCGGCCTGAAGGCCATTGGTCGATGAGCCCGCCCGGCCATTCGCGGCATCGTAATGGGCCAAGCCGTCCTTGCAGTTCGGGCAGGCGTTCGAAACGCCCGCGAACATGAGCACGAGGAATGACGCCAGGACGATCGACTTCGATTTCATGATTCGCTTCCGGTTCCGGATCGAACGCACGGCGGCTCACCCATGGCAAGCCGCCTGTACTGATATTATTGCGTGCTCAGGCCGGTCCGGCAATCGAATTCCGGAATCGGCCGGGGCGGGGTCACGTCGTCAGAACGCGCTGCCGCAGATCAGTTTGATGTTGGCATAGGGCGAAAATTCGGCCGTGCGGATCACGCCCTTGGCGTCGGCCGCCTGTTCCTGAAACTCATGGTGCGAGATTTCGTCGATCGACGATTCGTCGAGCAGCCGCGTCACTTCCCGGTAAATCTCGGGATTGTCGTCGGCCATTTCCCGGGCGATGATGGCCGAATCGATCACCAGTTCATGGGCGACGGCCTTGAGCACGTCCATGAACCGGGGTATGCCTGGCACCAGCGAAAGATCGATGACGTATGCGTCCGGCGGCAGGGCGAATGCGGCGTCCACGATCAGCAGTTCGTCGCCCTGGCCAAGTTCGGCGATCAGGGAACAAATCGAAGGATTGAGGATTCCGCCCTTTTTCATGATTCCGGTTCCGTCGTTTCCGCTCGCGTTCGTAGCTTCTTCAGGCCAGGCCAGTGGCATGGCGATTCCAGCGAGCATATCATAGCGAATACCTTGCTCCTTTGGATAGGAACGACGCCACGGCCCGCCGGGTTCGTTCTCCGGCTGATGGGGTCGTCGCTTCGCTCGCGTGGCGGTGCGCTGTACGACGCTCCCCGGGGCAACACCCTGCCACGGCATTGATCGAGAATCTCGTATGCGATGGTTGCGTTCGGTCGTTCCGCACCGGTTCGTGTCGATCCCGCTGGCGTGCTGGCTCTCGGCAGCCGCAGCGACCGCCCAGGCCCCGCCCAGGGAACCGCAAAAACCGGAATACAGAGTGCCGCAAAGCCTGCGGGAACTGGGCGATGTCGCGCTTTCGAACGCTTCGGTCAAGTGGCAGAGGTCACTTGCGGAGACCCGCCAGATCGTCGACGTCGTCTGTCTCGTGCCGAACCGCGAGACCTTCCTGAAAGTCCTGGCGAAGTGGGACGATAAGCACTACTTCCCGATCCTGATGGACGATACGGAATATGCCGTCAAGTTCATCCGCGAATTCCGCCCGAAGAAGATCGTCCGATTCCCCGAACGGCCGCCGGCTCTGCCGGACGACGCCGTCTGGGTCCAGTCGCTCACGGCCACCATCAGCGCCGTGCTCTCCGAGGAAAACAAGCCGAAGGCACCGATCCGTGGCCAGCTCTTTTTCATTCGCGACGGCATGAAAGGCCCGGGCATCGTCGAGCGCCGGGCCCCTGGCGTCGTCCTCACGCGTGGCGGCAATGACTCCGTTGCCGCGGCAGCGTTAGCGGCGGGCCGTCGGCAGGGGTTGATGCTCTGGCCGGAAAACAAGGGCTGGAAAGATCTTCTGACCTTCGAAGAAGCCACGGGCCGGACGCTGGGCCTGAACGAGATGATCAAGGAGACGAAAGTCGCGACCGATCAGATCGGTGACGAAGTCGACTTCGTCACGCTCGTCGGCGACATGCCCTACAAGTACCAGACCCCCGACGGCATCAATTGCCTGGACGATCTGCTCTGCCGCCTGCCGGAAAAGGAAAAGGGCATCGCCGCGCGCTGGGCTTACGTCGGCCGCATCGTCGGCTCGCTCGAGCAGCAGGTCTATCAGGTCATGTGCGGGCTTTTCCTTCAGCCCACCGAAGCCACTCTCTTCAACGGCTACGACCCCGGCGATACGAATTTCCAGGGCTATGCCCAATCGGGCGCGAATGCGCGGCTCACTCAATTCGGGTTTAAGACGGAACAGGTTAGCACGGGCAGTCTGGGTAATTGGCAGAAGGCATTCCTGCCGAAAAATTCCGCCGGACTGCTGATCATCAACACCTCGGGCAACCCGTCATCGTTCAACCTCCGGGGCGGCAGCGGCACCACCTGGGACGTCCCCTGGACCGATCCCACCCGCGTGCACATCATCCACAGCTTTTCCGCCGCTGATGCCCAGGACCCCTACACCATTGCCGGCCGCTGGCTCGTGAACGGCGCTTACGGCTATTTCGGCTCGGTGCATGAGCCCTATCTGCAGTCCTTCCGCTCGCCCGGGCTGATCGCCGATGCCCTGGCCGAAGGCTATCCCTGGGCGGCTGCGGTGCGGCAGAACCCGGGCCGTGAACCGTTCGGCAACCCGTGGCGGCTGATCGTCTTCGGCGACCCGATGATGACCGTCGCCCGGCCCGGCGATCGCCCGGCCCGAACGACTCTGCCCATGGTCGACTCCTGGCCTGCGTTCACGTTCGAACCGATCCCGCCGAGCGATTCCGCCCCCCTGGCGCGGTTCGCCTGGAGCGTGCGGCAGTATCTCGTATGGGCCACCGGTGCCGAATCGCAACAGTCGCCGAAAACGGTCCTCTCCGTCCTGAAAGCCGTCGACCGCAATTCGCTGCCCGAAGCGATGCGGGCCACCCGCGACGAACTCCTCGGCTGCCTGGCCATCGAAACGAATCACCACGAGCTGGCGATCTCGCTCGCCGAAGACGTGCCAGCCAGCGAACGCTCGAAGAAGCTCACGCGGATGATCGAAACGGCCTGCTATGTCCGGCTGCAAAGTGCCCTTTCGCGCGCGGCCATCGAAGACGCCGCGCCCGCCTGGCGCGCGATCGTGCTGGTCTGTGAATCGGACGAGCTTCGTGCCGCTCTCACGGCCCCCATGCGGGCCACGATCACTTCGCCGATCCGCCGCCGTATCTGGATCCGCACGCTCGAAGGGCTCAAGTCGCGACCGGGCATCGACCCGAAACTGAAAAAATGGGTCGAGGAATTGCTGATCGAAGCCGAAAACATGCAGATCAAAGGCACGCAGTGATTTCCGAAATCGGGCCGGCACATCGAAAACCATCGAACGGGAGAAGGATCAAATCGCGATGAGATTCACGGTCGAACGCCAGAAGGTCGATGGTTTCGAAGTCATCGAATTGACCGATACCGAGTCAGGCGCCACGGCCCGCGTGGCTCCGCAGCTTGGCTTCAACATTTTTTCGCTGCGGCTCGATATCGCGGGCAAGCTCACGCCCATCCTGCTTGAGCCGCCTTCGCTCGGCGAGCTGAAGGCCAATCCTTCGCGCTACGGCAATCCCGTTCTCTTCCCTTTTCCGAACCGGATTCGCGACGGGAAATACACCTGGAAGGGCAAGGCCTACGCCACTCCGGCCAACGCCAGCGGGCATGCGATTCATGGCTATGCCCTGCGCTCGGCCTGGCGGGTCATCGCCGAACAAGGTGGCGACGACCATGCCCGAGTCGAAGCCCGGTGGCAGCTTTCCGTCGATGCCCCCGAACATCGTGAACACTGGCCGGCCGACGCTGTTTTGACCGTATCCTGCAAGCTCGGCGTGGGTGGGCTGACGATCGAGGCCGTCGTGAGCAATCCCGACACCGTCGACCTGCCCTGGGGCCTCGGTTATCACACCTACTTCCGGATGCCGCTCACGGGCGAGACCGACACGGCGAAGTCGAAAATCGTCATTCCCGCCGCGCGCCGTTGGGAGCTCGAAGGCTTCCTGCCGACCGGCCGCCAGACGCCCTTGCCCGCCGAACTCGACTTCCGCCAGGGCTTGCCCCTGGCTGGCCTGAAGGCCGACGACGTCCTGACTGGCCTGGAACATGGCTCGGACGGTTCGAGCGAGTGCCACCTGATCGACGAAACGATCGGCCGGGAAGTCTTCCTGGCCGCCTCGCCCGAGTTCACGGAACTGGTCGTCTTCACGCCCTCATGGAACCCGAACGCGATCGCCCTGGAACCTTATACCCAGACGACCGACGCGATCAACCTGGCATCCCGGGGCATCGAAGGCGGCCTGAAAGTCCTGCCGCCAGGCACCTCGGCCCGCGCCCTGATCCGCATCGGCAAAAGGCCGGTTCGATAGCCGCAAACGCATTCGACGGAGTCGTCCGAACGTGCCGGAAGCATAAGCGACGAAGTGCTCCGAACGAGCCGGAAGCGTAAGCGGCGGAACCGATTGCGGCGAAAACTACCGCGATCGGGGATATCGCAAAAAATCATGTTCAGACAACCGTAACACATCGCGTAAATTCATCCGTTGCTTACGCTTCCGGCTCGTTGGGGGCGGTTCTTCCAGGTTTTCCCGGTTTCAACGTTTGTAAGTTGTGCCGAATTTCCGTAACAGGCCCGCTCAATTCCTGCTGCGCTGGCGCATCGTCACCAGCACGGTGTTTCCCGTCGAGTTATAAACCATGCGGTCGACCAGGCCGCGGGTGATCATCAGGCCGAAGCCACCTTCCCGCAGACCGAGTTCTTCGCGGATTTCCAGATGCCGGATCGGGTCGTCTTCGGCCGCGGCGTGGGGCAGGTTGCGGCGATCGAACCCGGGGCCCTGGTCCGACACCATCACGTGCAGGCTCCGGTCGTCGGCCCGCAGGCGGATGTGCACGGTTTTCTCAGGGTCGCCGTGGTTGCCCCATTCGATCGCATTGCCGCCGAGTTCGAAGATCGTCTGCCGCAGCCGCCCGAGTTTTTCGGCCATCCAGGGAACGGGGCGCACGCAGTCGATGATCCACTGCGAGGTCCGTTCGAGCGATTCCATGCGGCTGTGCATGTCCAGATGAACATCGATTCGGAAATGGCGCTGGATGCGCTTGCTGAGGATCGTTTCGATCCGGTCGATCCAGCGGTCCTGGGCTTTCCAGTCGGCCCGGCCGATGACGCCGTCGGGCAGAAGGCGGAAGTCGTCGTCGCCCCATTCGGCGATCTGCAGCCGCCCGGAGTGGGCCCAGACGAGGATCGGCAGGGCCGAGGTGGCGGAATCCCGCCGCAGGTGCCGCAGCCAGAGCTGCACGACGTCCATCTGTCCGTCGGAGCCGTCGAGTACGAGAATCTGGCCGGCGGGCAGGTTCTCCATGCGGTTGGCCCGCAGGAAGTCGACCGGCTCGTCCGCGTCGATCTTGCGGCAGGCGCGGGGGTTCAGGGCCGTCTTGAGCCGCTGGGGGATCGCCCGTTCCTGGCTGATCCAGCACCAGCGAGGCATGGATGAAGCCCGCATGCCGCAAGACTCACCCACCATACATCCGTTGACATCCGGCACGAGAGACATGATTCGCTTCGCCGACTCGACCCTTGCGAACGGGCGTTGGCCACCACGATTCGCCGAAATGTTCGGAACTAAACGTATTTTGGCATCCTGGCCCCGGATTCGGCAAGGGAACTTCGGACGATTCAAGGGATTACGCCGGTCGGCAGCGGTGTCGGCAGCGGGGCCTAGGTACTCCAGCCAGCTGATTGTCGAAGTCGCCCGTGTATCGATATCTGACGCTCCTGTCCCGCAACTGGCCTTGACGATTTCGCAAAATTGGGCAACTTTGGCGTTCTCATCGAAGGACTGACCCGGCAAGGAGTGCCCCACATGCATCGCCGTTCGCGCGTGGCGATCGTCACCGATCCTCGTCGTCAGGATGCACTTGCGCAGGCTTTGCACCTCCTGGGCGACGCCTGGCCCGAAGTGCCTGAGCACGGTACTGTCGTCAAAATCAACCTGGTCAGCCACCAGGACCAGCGAGCGAGTTCCCATGCGACGACCGTCGGGGCCGTCGCCGATTTCCTTTACGCCCGAGGCGCCGCCGAACTCACGATCGCCGAAGGCGCGACCGACGCCAGCGCCGGTTTCGAACGGCTCGGCCATCGCCGCATGTTCTGGAATCGGCCCGTCCGCTTCTTCGACATCAACCGCGACGAAACCGAGTGGACGACCTTCCGCACCCGAGCCACCGACGGCTCGTCGCACGAAACACGCGTCAGCGCAACCATGGCTAATGCCGGGCTTTATGTTTCCGTCGCCCTGGCCAAAACGCATGTGAACACGATGCTCACGGCATCGATGAAGAACCAGATGTCGTGCGTGCACCCCCAGGAACGCATCCGCATGCACGGCTATGCACCGGGTGGCAATGGCTTTAAGGGGTTCAAGAAGCAGGTCGTGCAGTGGCTTAAGGGCGATGGCCCCGCCGTGGCCTGGGCCACCACCACGCTCGGCCGGGCCAGGCAGGTGCCACTGCAGCTCGAATCGCTCTCGGGCCAGCTTCGGTGGGATCGCCTCAGGCCGCCGCGCCGGGAATTCGTCAAATCGATCGCGGCCCTGCATGTGAATCTCGCCCGGCTCAATTCGCTCATCGGCCCCCGGCTGGCCGTCGTCGACGGCTTCGGCGCCATGGACGGCGAAGGCCCCCGCTTCGGCCGAGCCCGCAACTTCGGCTGGACTGTCGTGGGCAATGACCCGGTGGCCGTCGATGGCGTCGTCGCCCGGCTCATGGGCATGAACGTCCGCGATATCGGCTATCTGGTTCTGGCCGAACGCCTTGGCCTGGGCAATCTGGCACTCGAAAACGTCGACCTCGTCGGCGACCCGCTCGATTCCCTCGCCCGCCGCTGCCGCCTGCACAGCCATGCCCCGCTGCACAGGCTCTGGAGCGACGCCCTGCCCTCGATCGGCGAAACCGAAGCCGAACCGCTGCGCGGGCACCATCTCGGCACACGTTCGGCGACTTCGCGTCAATCGACAGGGTCGACACACGAAGACGCCGGAGCGGGAATCTGACCGAAACGGGGCGATGAGTCGGACATGATGCACGAATCGCGAGCGAATTCGACACTCCGGCTGGCCGTGATCCGTGCGATCGCGGCCATGTCGGCCATTGTCGCTTCGTTCGCCGGTGCAATGGCATATCAGGCCAGGAATACAGCCCCCGAAGGTGCCGGCTGGGTCATGGCCGAAGTCGTCACCGATGGTGCCCTGATCCATCAGTCGCCCAACGATGCCGCGTTCGTCACTGACGAATCGAACCGGGGCGACCTGGTCTGGATCCGCGAAATTTCCCCCGAATCCGAATGGGTGCGTATCAAGCCCCCGGCCGGTGCCATCAGTTGGATTCTCGAGTCGGACGTCAGCGAAATCCGGGCCGGTGAAGGCCGCGTGCGGGCCGCCACGACCCGCCTCCGCCCCGGCCGACATGGCGCACGCCTGCCCGGGCCGCCGGGTGTCGATCTCGCCTCGGGGGCCACAGTCTGGCTCCTTCCGCGTGAGCCGCTCGTGATTCCGCAGCGTCAGGGCCTGCTCACCTGGCGGGCCATAGAGCCGCCTTCGATCGAACCCCGGTTCGTTCGGCGGGAGCACCTTCGCCGCATCGACGACAAAAAAACGCCTGAGCCGGACGGCTTCGTCGCCGCCAAAGGCCCCGGCGCTCTCGCCCTGGCCGACGACGCCCAGGCCGGCAAACCCGCCGAAGATATCGCCGAAATGCCCGTGAAGCAGCCCGGCAAGCCTGAAAAAGTCAACCCGGTCAAGCCCGTGCCGTCGATCGATTCGCCCGCCTCGCCGGCCGCCGGTCCGCCCGAAAAAGGCCAGTCGATCAAGGATCTCGCGATTCTCGACATCCCCGATTCGCTGGTCGGCGAAAAGCCGGCGAAAGCGATGGGGCCGGACCTTATGGAGCAGCCTTCGAAAGGGCCTCGGGTCGATCCGATCGCGGACGTCGCCACCGAAGCGAGTTCGCGGCCGGCAGGGCCCGTCAGTGCCCTCGAATTGCCCGCCGACCCCGATTCGGCCCTCGAAACGCTCGAATCCCGGTTTCGTGTGATCATGAGCGAGCCGCTGGTTTCCTGGGACTTCCGGCCCATTCTGCTCGCCTGCGAAACGCTCGGCCGGCGCGAGCTTTCGCCAGCCCAGGCGGGCCGGCTTAACCGTCTCAGGACCATGGCCGAACGGCAGGAAGAGATCGGCCGGTCGTCGCGTGAATTCTGGAATTCCATGCGCCGCAGCCGCTCGCACGACCCCTCCGGACGGAAACCCGAAACGCCGGTCACTGCCCGGGCCGCCCCTCGATTCGATATCAGCGGCCTGCTGCTGCCGTCGCGACGCGATGTCGACGGCCAGTTGCTCTATAACCTCATCGGCGATACCGGCCTGACCATCGCCTACTTGAAACTGCCACCGGCGGCTCCGGTGGAAAAGTGGCTGGGCAAGAAGGTCGGCATACGTGGTCGGGTGCGTTATCACGAAGACCTGCGCGGCCGACTCGTCACCGTTCAGGACGTCGAGCTGCTCGAACCCGATGCTCCGTAACCGCGATCGCAGAACGCCGCAAACTTTCGAATACGTCAATCTCGAACGACTCAGGTGAAGAAAATGGCTCAAAGACGTCGTCGCTCCGATTCTCTGCGTGCCGTCGTTCTGGGTGTCGGCGGCCAGGGACTCAGGCGGGCCCAGGCGATCCGGCTCGCCCCTGGCTGGAGCCTTGCCGGCGTATACGACTGCGACGCCGAACGCGCGGCGGCGGCCGCCCGCAAACTGGCCTGCGAGCACTGGCCGGACGAAGCCTCGGCCATCGTCGGCTCCGCAGCCGATGTCATCTTCGTCGCCACGCCCCCGGCGACTCATGACACTCAGGTCGAATGCGCCCTGCATGCCCATCGGCACGTGCTCTGCGAAAAGCCGCTGACGATTCATGCCGAATCGGCTTCGTATCTGGCCCGCGAGGCCGAAAGCCGGGGGCTCGTGCTGGCCACGGGGTTCAACCACCGGTTCTATTCGCCCGTGAACGATGTGCTCGAATGCGTGCGATCGGGCCAGCTCGGGCAGGTCTGCCACGTCGAAGCCGCCATCGGCCACCCGCCCGGCGAAGCCATACTGGCTGGCTGGCATGGCGATCCGGGCCGATCGGGCGGCGGGGTCCTCATCGACAACGGCTCGCACCTGGTGGATCTGATTCGTGCCACCGTCGGCGAACTGGGCCCCATGAAGCTGGAAGAGGCCCGCTGGCACGAACGGAAACCGGAGATCGACACCTTCCTGAAATTCTGCGGCGAAAGCGAATCCGGCGTGACGTTGCGGGCGGAATGTTCCTGGGAACATCCCGATCGGCCCTATCTCGCGATGGAATTCGTCTTCGAGAAAGGCGTGGCCCGGATCTCGGCGTTTCCATGGAGATCGGAGATCGTCGAATACGGCAAGCCCAGCACGGCGAACGGGCACCTGCGTGACCGGATCATGGCCAAATGGATGGGGCTGCGGGCTCCGGGGCTTGAGCCGAGCCTCGTCCGCGAGCTGGAGGCCCTCCGCCAGGCCATTCGGGGCGAATCGCGAGCGAATGCCACGATCGACTTCGCCACGGCCCGCGACGGCGCCCGTGTCGCCGAGATCGTCGAATCGCTGCGACATCAGGCCGAAGCGGTCATGGATCATCGTCTGCGTTCCATCGGCGAGCCGGTTCCCCGGAGCCTCTGCGCATGACCGGGCCGGTCGTCGTCGCCGCGCATGGTTTCCGTGAGTTCGGGCCGGCGACGCCCACGCACGTGCCTGTCGATGCGTTCCTTCGCTGGTCGAACGCCTGCCGCCAGCATTCTTGCGGCTTCGGCGAACCCGCAAGTCTGACGCGGACGACCGGACAGGCGACTGCTGAGCGAAATGAGGAGATGGAGCCAGCCGCCCGGCCGATCCTGACCTTCGACGATGCGCTGGCCTCTGTCGGGCTTGTGGCTGAATCGCTGTCGGCACCGGCGATTCTCTTTGCGGTCGTCGACCATGTGGGCAAGCGTAACGACTGGCCCGGCCAGCCTGCGTGGGTGCCACGCGAGCCATGCCTGAGCTGGGCCGCGATCCGCGACCTGGCCGATCATGGCTGGTCGATCGGGGCCCATACGATGACGCATCCACGATTGAGCGCATTGTCAGCCGCCAGGCAGCGTGACGAAATCGAAGCCTCGCGTAAGGCCATCGAAGACTGCATCGGCCGCCCCTGCCGCTTTTTCGCTTACCCCTATGGCGATGCCCCGCGAACGGCCAGGCAGATCGTGACCGAATGCGGCATGACCGGCTTCGGCACCGTTCCTGGACGCGTATGGCCAGAAAGCGACCGGGCCTGCCTGCCACGAATCGATCTTTATGATCTCGTCCGCCCCGGCGCGGCTTCGCAGTGGGCGTGGGCTGGCCCGAGCCACGCGGCACTGTTGAAATTACGTTGCCGGCGATCGATCGCCCGGTTTTTGCCCCGGCGGAGCGCTGCCTGTGCAACCGCGACTTAGCCTGAAAATGGCTTCGGCCGAAGCGAAGACAGGGGCCGCTCGAGGCCTTCGCGTCGTCTGCCCCCGGTGCCGCGCGGGTTTCCCGGCGGATCCTTTCCAGGAGTGCGGCGTCGGGTGCGCCCGGTGCGGCTTCCGGACGAGGGACGCGGCGGGCTTTCCTGACCTGCGAACTATGTCCGACCGATACCTGAGCCTCAATCAGGAAACCCGAAAGGCCCTGAGACTGGCCGCCCGCGAGCGGTTCGAGAGTCTCGAAGGGCTGGCACGGCACTATTACCGCATGACGGCCGACGTTTCCCGGGCCCGTGAGGACCGGTTCGTGGCGCACATTCTGGACGCCCAGGGCCGGGGCTCGGCTCTGCTGGCACGTATTCCGGCGGAAGGCCCCGTCCTCGAAGTCGGCTGCGGCACGGGCGGGTTCGTCGCAGCCGCGGCACAAGCCGGGCGAGAGATCGTCGGTGCCGACATCGCCGCCCGCTGGCTTGTCGTCGCCCGCAAGCGGCTCGAATCGATCACGTGCGGAAGCGGAGATCGAAACGGGCACAGAGAGACTGCCGGAAGGCGTTCCAGCCCGCGTCTGATCGCGGCTTGCGCGGAAGGCCTGCCGTTCGCGGACTCCAGCTTCGCCGTCGTCGTCGCCGACAGTCTGCTCGAACATGTGGCCGACCCTGCCGTGGCCCTTGCGGAGATGCTGCGCGTCCTGCGGCCGGGGGGCTCGCTCGTCCTGTGGTTTCCGAATCGCCGCTGGCCCGGGCCTGACCCACATGTCGGCCTCGTCGGCCTGCCGCTGCTTCCGGAAGGGCTCGCCAGCCGATACGTCAGGTTCCGTCGCGGGCCGATCTTCTGGCCCCCCTGCCGCACCGGTGCGGACTGGGCCGCTTTGGCTTACGGGTTGTTTCCAGGCATCGAATCGACCGACCGCGCGGCGGACCCACGTGCCTGGCCCCTTGAGGACCGCTCCGCGCGTGCCCGGTCGGCCAGAATGCTCGGGCGCCTGTCGACCGTGCCGGTCTGTTCGGCGATTCTCAGGCGGTTTGGGCCGATCGGCGAAGTCGTCCTTCGAAAGCCGAAAGAGGCTTTCGACGCGTCGTCGCAAAGCCCCGATTCGCAGGTTGCCGCACGATGACCGCACCGCTGCGCTGGCCGGCCAAATCGCTGCTGATCGCCGACGCGATTTCGATCTTGGCCGGGTTCGTCGTGTTTCGGGCCCTGTGTTCGAGCTGGCCGGCACAGGTCTTCGCAGGCTGGGAATGGCTGCGTGTGGCGCTGGGGCTGTGCCTGCTGCTGCCGCGCAATGGCCTGGACATCGTCGCCCAGCGCAGCGCCGTGCGGCATCCCGGCCATTTGCGGGAATGGACGGCGATCGGCTTGATCGTCCGCACGCCCCTGGCCATGCTCGCATGCGGCATTTTCGTGTCGATCGCCTGGCGATGTTCCGAGGCTTCTTCATCGCTTGCGATCCTTCTGGCTCTGGGGCTGCCGTTTCAGGCTCTCGTCCCGGACCTGGCGGCACGGGTTCAGGGGCGATACGCGCTGGCCGGCCTTCTGCAAATGGCAAGAAACCTGGTCCCCGCGATCGCCGTTCTGGCCGCGCCGATTTCCCTTCGGGATCCCGTAAACATTGCGGCGGTAATGACTTTCACCGAGGCGTCCGTCGCAGCCTGTTGGTGGATCGATTCGGCCTGGCATGGCGGATTGCCCGGCGGCCGGTGGATCGTTCTGCTGCGTCGGGGCGGCCGGGCGGTTTTCAGCCGGAGCCTGGACCAGACTCTCAGCCGCTGGCTGCGGGTGATGTCGTGGAATGCCGATGCCTTCCTGCTGGGCCTGCTGGCGCCCGGACTCTGGGCCACGATCGCCCCGGCCCGGTCGCTGATGATGTCGGCCGTGTTCCCGATCGCCAATTACCTGGGGGCACTCAGCCCGCTGCTGGCTCGTGAAAGCCAGTCTGCCGTGCGTGGCCGTTTCCTGCTCGCGACCAGAACCGCCCTGACTGCCGGGGCGGCCTTGACGTTGGCCAGCATGGCGTTCGCACCCCTGATCGTTTCGACTCTCTTCGGCCCGCGATCGCTCGTCGACCGGGAAACGCTCATCGTCACGACCGTCCGGTTCGCGCCGATCGTGATCCTTCTGTGTGCGACGAGTTTCTGGACGACGCTTCGGCGCGACGATCTTTCCCGGACCGTGCCCGCCGCCCACCTCGGCCTGTGTTGCGGCCTGATCCTTGCAGGTGCCTCGCTCGGCGTGCCGTCGGCCGGTTACTTCGCCTTCCTCGTGGTTGAGTGGATGCTTGGGGCAATTTGTGTTCGTAAATTTACCTGGGCAAGTCGCGGCGAATCGGGCGCAGGGCGGGCGCGATCCGTTCGCCTGAAGCGGATCCTGACGAGGATAACCCTCGATTTCAGGCTTTCGAGGAACGACCGTGGAGCACATGCCGATGCCTGAAGCCGTGACGCTGGCTGACCCGGCGAAATACTTCGAAGCACTGGACCAGGCCTCGCTGAAGCACTGGTGGGGCCGATCGATCGAGCACGTCGAACGGCGCTGGCTGCGGCATGCTCTGCGAAAAGCGGCACCGCTTTCACCGCCCCCCTGGAGCTGGCTGGACATCGGCTGCGGAACGGGCACGCGGATGAGGCTCTGGGCAAATTGGGGCTGCTGGGGCGAGCGGGTGGGTGTCGAACCGGAGATCGAAGCGGTCGAGGCCGCGGGGGCGAGCCCTGCGCTGGAGATCCTGCCAGGCGAATTGCCCGAATTGCCCGCCGGGCTTGGACGCTTCGACGTCGTCACCGCGCTCGATGTGCTGCAGCATGTGGCAGCGCAGCGGCGACGTGACTCGATCCGGTCGATCGCGGACCGGCTCCGCCCGGGGGGCATTTTGCTGCTGCGGACCAATGCGCCGGGGCTGTTTCGTGGTGGCGCGAACGATACGACGATCGTCGATGCCGCCTGCCTGCACCACTGGGCGGCCGAAGCGGGGTTAAGAGTCACAAGATCAAGCCGATTCAATGTGTGCGGGGGCCTGGCGGAAGACGTGGCACGTGTCGCGCGGAGCCGGATGCGCCGCTCACGCGAAGCCGCGCCGTTCAAGTCGGGTCTGCCGGCAGCCTGGCAAAGGCGGCCGGCCGGGCATGCTCTGGCCGGCTGGTGCGCGTTCGTGGAGAGCCGAATTTCAGGGACTGGGCTTGTCAATTTTCCCATTGGGCATTCTTATCTGGTCATGGCCATCAAGGACGGCAACCATGATCGAACAACGGACGGAAAACTCGGTTGAGCGGCCCCTTCGGGTGGGCTTCGACGGGGCTTGCCTCGTCAACCGGCGCGGGTTCGGCCGGTTCGCTCGCGGAATACTGGGCGGGCTCGTCGAGTCGAACCCGGGGCACAGCCTCGAGATCTTCGCGGATGAAGCGACCGTCGCCCGCATGGACATTCCGGCCGGCGTGTCGATCCGCGCCGTGCACTCGCGCCGCATGACCCTCGAAGCCGCTACGGCCAGCGGCAACCGCAGCATCGCCGAAATCGGCAGAATGATGCGAGCCGTGCGGGCCGCGCGTTACGACGTCGTTTATTACCCGTCATCGATGACTTTCGTGCCATTGCCGGGAATTCGAAACCTGATCGTGACGATGCACGACACACTCGCTGTCGACCGGCCCGACCTGGTCTTCCCGACCCGGTCTGGCCGCTGGTTCTGGTGGCTCAAGGAGCAGGCGGCCCGCTGGTCTGCCGCCCGGCTGACGACAGTTTCGGAAACCTCCCGTCGCGACCTTGCCCGATTCTTCCGGATGGACGAAAGCCGGATCGGCCTGCTCACCGAAGGCGTCGACCCTGCCTTCCTGCGTCCGCCAGTCGATTCGCCGAGTTTTTCGCAGGTTGCCGAACGCTTCGCACTGCCTGCCGACAGGCCGTTGTGGACATATGTAGGTGGCCTGAGCCCGCACAAGAACCTGATCCGCCTGATCGAAGCCTTCGCCGGGCTGCCCGCTTCGACCGGCGATCTCGTGCTCGTCGGCGACTTCGCCGACACCTTCCACACCCACATCCCCGAACTTCGGGCGAAAGTGGCCGAAAGCGGCTGCGCTGACCGCATCCACCTGCCTGGCTTCGTGCCGGACGATGCTCTGGCTGCTCTGTACAGGCGGTCACGTGCCGTCGTGCTGCCTTCGCTTTGGGAGGGCTTCGGCCTGCCCGCCGCGGAGGCCATGGCCTGCGGCACGCCGGTGCTGCACAGCACGGCCGGCTCGCTGCCGGAGATCGTGGGCGATGCCGGACTGGCCTTCGACCCGCTTTCCGTCGAGGCCATGCGATCCGCCTGGCTGCGTCTCGCGAACGACGAACCCCTGAGGCGGTCGCTGGCCGGCCGGGGGCTGGTTCGCTCCGAACGGTATCGCTGGGAAAATGCCGGCAGAATGCTGTGGCACGAGATCGAATCCGTGGCCGGCCCGGCGTCGCGAATCCGGAGTCGCGCCGGATGAAATTCTGCATGCTCACCAGCTTCTTCGGCACGCACAGTTTCGGCGGCGATTCGGCCTACGTCGATCGCCTCAGCCGGGCCCTGGCGCGCCGGGGGCACGAGGTGCACGTCATCTATTGCCGTGACGCCTTCGAACTGGTTCGGGGGACATATCCGGACCGCGAGTATCGAACGCCCGAAGGCGTTTTCGTGCATGGGCTGGAATCGGGCCTGGGGCCGCTTTCGCCGCTCTGGACACAGCAGACCGGCCATCCAGGGCCGAAATGGCCCCTGATCCGCGACATCGTGCGGCGCATCGTGCCGGATGTCGTCCATTTCCATAACCTTTCGCTGATCGGCGGCCCGGGGCTGCTGCTGCGAGACTTCGGCCAGGCCACGCGGCTGATGTCGGCCCATGAGCACTGGCTGGTCTGCCCGATGCACGTGCTGTGGCGGTCCGACGATCGCCTGTGCGACCGCCCGAAGTGCCATCGCTGCTCGCTGGCCAGCGGCCGCCCGCCCCAGCTCTGGCGGCATGGCCGACTGATGAAACGCGGTCTCGAACGGCTCCACAGGCTGATCGTGCCGAGCCGTTCGGCCGCGGAAGAACACCGGAACCGGGGAATCGATCGGCCCATCGACGTCCTGCCCTATTTTCTGCCGGACGACTGGCCGTTCGCCCGCAGGCTGGAGACCCGGCCGGAACCGGGTGAGCGGGAACGGCCCTATTTCGCCTGTGTCGGCCGGCTCGAAACGATCAAGGGCTTTCAGGACGCTATCAGCGCGATGGATCAGCTCCCGGGCATGGACTTGCGCATCGCCGGCCATGGCGAATTCGGCGATGGCCTGCGCCGGCAGGCCGCAGGCATGCCGAACGTGATCTTCGAAGGCATCCTCGAAGGCGACCACCTGCGCCGGCTGATTCGCGGGGCTCGCGCCCTGATCGTGCCGTCGCTCGTGCCGGAAACGTTCGGTTATGTCGTGCTCGAAGCCTTCGCTCAAGGGCGGCCGGTTCTCGGGCGGCATCTGGGGGCACTTCCTGAACTGCTCGAATCGACAGGCGGCGGATTCACTTTCGATTCGTCCGATTCGCTGGCGGCCGCGATGCGGCGCCTGGCGGACGACGAAACGCTGGCGGACGCCCTGGGCCGCGCCGGAGCCGAATCGATCCCGAACCGGTTCGATGAAGAGACCCACCTCAAGCAATATCTGGCCTGGGCGGCTCGCACACAGATCGATCAGGCCGAATCCGTCTGCCCGGCTGAACTGCCGGACGGCACGACCCGCGCGACCCTCGCGGCATGACCACAAAGCCCCGAACCATGCCGGCGAGCCTGCGTAAGCTGAGTCTCGGCAGCGGGGCGGACAGGCAACCGGGTTACGTCCATGTCGATCGCCGCCACCTGCCCGGCTGCGTGGACATTCGCGCCGATGCCCTGCGATTGCCCTTCGCCGACGGATCGTTCGAGGAGATCCTGGCCGAAAGCGTCTTCGAACATCTGGCGGACCCGCGACCGGCGATCGCCGAAGCCGCGCGGGTAATGCGGCCTTCAGGAAAGCTCGTCGTCCGAGTGCCTGCGCTGGGCACTTGCGCCGCCCACCTCGACCCGACCCATCGCTATCTGGCCGATCTGAAGCACTGGGCCGACCTGCTCAGCGAGCGGTTCGAGTCCGTTCGCCTCGGGTCCGTCGGCGTGCGCTGGCGGGCCAGCCGGTCGCTCGTCGCCGTCCAGCGCATCTGCATCGCCCTTCTGGGCTGGCACGACCTCGGCCAGTGCTGGGTTCTGACCGCCAGCCGCCCCAGGAGCCGTTTCGAACCCGTCATTCCGCCCCGCTGGTGGCTCGACGAGTGAGCGGCATCACCGAAGCGATCGCCCCGGCGACTTCATCGGCGAAGGTCTGCCCGTCGAAGGCCTTCGCCCGCTCAAGCCCCTTACGAATCAGCCCCGCACGCAGTTCGCCGTCCTCTAGCATCGGCAGGATGGCGGCCGCGATGCTCTCGGGCGTCGTGTCAGCCAGCCCCACGCATGCCCCGCCGCACAGCTCGGCCAGGGCATTCACAGGCCTGGTGATGACCGGGCAGCCGTGGGCCATGGCCTCGAGCACGGGCAGGCCGAAGCCTTCGCGAGCGCTTGGCCACACCAGAGCCCGGGCATGGGCGTAAAGCCAGCCCAGCACGGAATCCGGCACGTGGCCCAGGTCGATCAGGGTTTCGGTCCGAACCGGTTCGGCCATCGGCGGGCCGACTCGGACGAGCTTCAAATCCCACCCGCCCAGCGAAATGTGCTCGACGGCCTCGGCGATCGCCGGGAAATCGCGCCGGGCCGAAGTTTTGCCCACGAACAGCACGAAGGGCTCGTCGGCGAGATGCTCGTATCCCTTGATCGAATTGCGTGTTATGTCATCCGTGACGCGCCGCGTGCCGGGCCGGATCACCCGAATGCGGCTGGCGGGAATGCCGAAGTGGCGGCGCACGTCGTCCGCAGTGGCCTCTGAAGGGGTCAGGATCAGATCCGCCCTGCGGGCACTTCGGCGATACCGCTCGCGATATCGAAGTCTTGCCAGGCATGGGATTTGCGCGTCGGCATGTTCGCAGAAGGTGTCGTGCACGACCAGCACCACGGGCCCCCGCCAACGCCGGGGCACCAGGTTCGCCGGCGCGAAGAGAAGACCATCACGCCGCCCCCGGGAGGCCAGGCAAAAATTCTCCCAAACCCAACCAGGCGATTGGCTTCCGGAAACCTCGCAAGTGAATGACCGCTTCCATGGGTCGAGATGCCCGGGCCGGTCCTGATGCAGGATCACCACAGGCTCGAAGGGCAGCCGGTCGGCGGCATCGGCCCAACTTTCGAGCAACAGGCTCAGGTACCGCCCGACGCCCGTCGCCTGAGCCGTCAGGCGTCTGCCGTCGACATGGATCACAGGCCGACCGGCTCGTCGTGCGTCGACGGAAGTCGTTGGCATTTCAGGCTTCATGAGCGACCGCCCGGGCCCTGCCCGATCACCTTGAAGGTGAATCTTCCACCGTTCGACCAGGCACATGTCGGGTGGCGAAATGCGGCCCGGCCGGTTGATGTCGGGCGATTTCGCGGCTGGTTCGCCCGGTTTCCGGAGACGTCCCTGAGGAAGCTCCGAACGCCAGGTGCCACCTGTGCAAAACCTGGGCCGTGGCGTAACTGGACAGGCAGACCAGGTAATATACGTACAGAAGTGGAACGCCCGCCGCGACCAGCTTCGAACCGCCCATTCGGCGCAGCAGGCCCAGGAAGGCCCGATTGATCGAAACCACCGCAAGTGCCGAGCAGGCGAAGAGAAAGGCCGAAAACGCCGGTTCGAACGGCATCCCCGCCAGCGAAGCCACCGATATTCCTGCCGAGACAGCTGCCAGTTTCTGCCGCCTGTCCACGTTCAGGTCCTGGCTTCGGTTGCCTTCCCGCAGCATCAGCAGGCTCCAGGGCAGCCCACGTTGGAAAAAGTCGGTCCGGATCATGGCCTTCAGCGACCAGGGCTTCAGGTGCGTGCAGAGCACGTCCCTGGCCAGCACGATCTTGTGCCCGGCAGCCGTCAGCCGGTAGCCGAGTTCGATGTCTTCGATCGCCGGGCGCTCGAACCGTTCGTGATCGAAGCCGCCGAATTTGAGGAAGATGTCACGCCGAATCAGCCCGCAGCCGGTCCAGAAGGTCGTGGCCGGGCGACGTTCCCGTTCGAACCGGCCCGACTGATGCACATGATGATGCAGCAGGTTCCGGAACCGGCTCACCAGGCCGAAAGCCTCAGGCCGGTCGTCGTAAGACCCGAACAGGGCGATGATCGAAGCGTCCTGCCCGATATGCCCGAAGGCTCGCGACACAGCGCCAGGGTGCAGCAGCACATCGGCGTCGATGAACAGAATCCATTCGCCACGCGCTTCATGCGCGCCCAGGTTCCGGGCCAGGGCCGGGCCAGCACGGTTTTCCGTACGACAGTAGCGAACGCCGTAAATCTCAGCGATTTCAGCGGTTCGGTCCGTCGAGCAGTCGTCGGCGACGATGATCTCGCAGCTCGGCGGAGCATGCCGGATCAGTCGCTGCAGACATCGCGAAAGATCGTCCGCGGCGTTATATGCCGGTATGACGACCGATAGCGCCGGGCCTTCTTCATCGTGGCCCTCACACGTCGGACGGGCAAGGTTTTCATCCATGAGTCACCTCACCGGTCCCAGGAACTGACCCGAAAATGCGCATCCTTCCATGGAGCGCTCGAAGTCGTCCCTGGCCTGTTCGCCGCTGGTTCCGCGCGATATTGCCTGACGAGGCTCGCCAGGTTCGATCGCCGAACGATCGACTGACAGGCTTCGACGTGTGGTGCGGAAGATACAGGCCACCCCGAATTCGGTCAATCCGAGTTTCGAGGTCTGCCGCAAGTCAATTTGCCGTCGGGGGATCCGCCGGTTTCCACGAATCAGCGACCGGCCGCAGCGCCCGCTTTCGCGGGCTCGGGCCTGGGCTCAGGCGGGTTTTGACCCCGGTCCGAAACCAGGTCTCGAAGCACTTCCGCCAGCCGGTACGAAGCCAGCGCCACCCTGCGTTCGGAGAGCTTCCGAGCATCCGCGGCATAACCCACGGGCAGGTCACGCAGCCGGGTCTCGTCGATCGGCAGATCGGCGTAAACCACGTCGCGGCAGGCCTCTGCACTTTCCCGAACCCAGTCCTGAATCTTCGCCCGCTGAAGTTCGTCCCGGAATCGTTCGCGCGGGAAATCACGCAGCAGCCGGCGGGATTCCCGGTCCAGTGAGGGCGGGTTCTCCTCACGACCCAGAACGCCGTCCCAATAGGCATGCAGGTTGTCCGGGCCGTTGTCGTTCGGCACTTCGATCAGGTTCCCCCCTTGATCGCCGTTCGGCGTGGCCGGGCAGAACCGTGCCGCGGCATGCAGCGGCTGATGCACGTCGCCCACCTGGTGAATGATCCAGCTCAGGGCCACGGCACGTTCTTCTGGCGTGTTTTTCCGGTCCTTGAACGTCTTCACGTGCGCCAGATACGTGTTGATCACGTTCTCGTCCGAAGGCCGCGTCTGCGGTTCCTCCAGGCGGACGGGCTTGTTCCGCTCGTAGATCAGCTTGTGATTGACATAATGGGCCCGGGGGCGGAAATACCGGGAAAACTTCGTGTCCGGCCGGGCCTGATCCGGAAAGACCGACGCGTTGACCATCAACGCCAGCCGCTCGTCACGCGGGTTGAAGCGGGCCTCACGCCACCAGGGGCCTTCCGCCGGATGCTTCTCCAGGATCCGGGCCAGCTCGTTCTTCGTCTTTTCGTCCAGCTGCTCGAACGCCATCCAGGCGATCAGCCTGTGCCCCCGGCCATTCCAGGCCCATGCCGGGCGAACCTGGGTACACAGAATCGCGACGAGAAGGATCGCGATCCGGAAAACTGCACGGCGGAAAGGTCGTCGCATCTCAAGGCCCGATCGGCTGGGGGATTGACTCATTTCGGTTCCGACTGTCGATCACTCAGAAATCGTATCCGAAATCGGGCGTCGAAAAACAGGCATGTGCGGCGATTCGCTTGCCGCACCCGGCAAAATCCCCCTAGACGAACGCAAATCCATCCGAATTGTCAAAGAACGTTCGTAACGTGTTCGAATGAATCACGTTACGAACCGAAATCACTTCACGCTCGCCTGATAGGCCTGCTCGGCTGCGGCGACGAGGCTCGGATCGGCCCAGGTTTTATACGCCCGCCAGCAGCGGCGGAAGGTTTTGGCCGAGCCGAACAGGGCCTGGATCGTGAACGTCCGCTCGAACGACTCGGGCAGGGCCATCAACTGCCTCAGAATGTCGGCCTCGTCGGCCATCACGTCCCGCGCGTCGGACCAGTCGCGATATCGGATCATCTTCATCCGGTCCCGAAACGTGGCGGCTTCACGCGAAACGCCCGCCAGCTTCGCCCGTGAGGCTTCGGCCCGTGCATCAGGGCGTTCGTCGGCCAGGTCGAAATCGTCGAGCGCGTCCGTTCCGAGCCCGTCCGTCGCCCCGGATCCGGCGTGAAATCCGTTTCGCAATTCAATCGTATCATCTTGATGTGATGTGAGTTGCGTTGTTTCGCCGGATGCGTTCGATGGGGTCGCCGGGGTGGCCTGAATCCGGAGGTCGCCATTTATGGCACAGCCAAAGTAATCCTGCATGCGGGGCATGCCATCACTTTCTTCGTATGCGGGATATGCAGAGGTGGACGAGGCGCAGGCGTGGCTCATGCCGGCGACTTCGGCTTCGTACCGTTTGAGGGCCGATTCACTTTCCTTTTTGAGCCGGCGCGCTTCCCGCTCGGCCGCTTGCTGGGCTCGCCAGGCGAACGACTTACGACTCTTTTTCAGGCCGTCGAGCCGTCGTCGCAGGCGGTCGGCCCGGTTGC
>CAZSQA010000061.1:0-26477 GCA_964608915.1 uncultured Isosphaeraceae bacterium | reverse complement strand
AGTATGTTAAGAATCCGAATCGACAGGTTACAATCCCTCGACAGCGGCAGTGACGAAAGCATGCCCCCCAATTCCGATCGGGCTCCGTCAGCCGCACCTGAGTTTCGGCGGATTCTCGGCAAGTGCATGACGACATTGCTGGCATGACTGATCGCCCGGTTCGCGAAAAGGTTCTCGCCTGGATTTCGAAAGCCGCCTTCGTCGCGATTTTCGTGATGCCGGTGCTTTACGCTGCCTTCTATGTCACGGATTTCGCCTCTGGTGCCGGGCGTGTCGGATTCCTGCTGCCCGCGATCGTGCTCGCCGATGCCCAAAATCGTCAAACCCTCTCGCTCGCAATGGCTGGCTGTTTTTTGGCTGCTTTCGCTTCCTGTATTCTCGGAACCGCATTGGGGCTGTCCGCAGCGCATTGCGGCGGACCGGTGTTCAAGATCTTTCGGACACTCGCCTTTTTGCCGGGCAGGATTCCGGCCTGGGTCTTCCCGGCGATCTTCGCGGTGGGGCGATCCGCCCTTGGCTTGAATGCGATTCCTGATTCGATATCGCTTTACGTCTGGGTCGGCTGGGTCGCATGGTGGGGGGCGACCCGGCTTGGCGACATCCTGGCGGATGCGGCGCGAAGTGTCTCCCTCGCTGAGTGGGATGCGGTGCGAACTCTCTCCGGCGATTCGATCGCGGCGTTCAAGATGACGATGTTGCCACGGGTCGCCGCGAATTACCGAAAAGAGATCAAGCGAATTGCAGGCGTTTGCCTGTTCGACCCGGCCCCCGTCTTTTTTCTGGGATTGTCGAACTGGCCGATCGCCCATGTGGCACGCTCGCTTGGCTCAGGCCAGCTGAGGGGGGCCGTCGATGCCTCTTCGTGGCTCGTCTGGTCGTTCGCGATCTGGTGCCTCGTCGCTTTCGCCTTTCGGATCGCTTGCGGAAAACGGGGCCCGGTCGTTCTCGCCGCGTCGGAAGACCCAAGCAGGACCAGGGCAGCGGATAGCCCTACGGCACTCTCCCGAACATGGTTGATTTTGGCCTGCTGGCCGTTCATATTGGCGGCATTGCTTACGATCGCGGTATGCGCGAGACTTTGGACGAACGCCGGCTTGAAAAACGCAGGAGATTTTGCCGAGAGTCATTGGGCCTGGAACGATTCGTTCGCCTTCGGGGCGTCGGTCTCGCTGGCAGCGGCCGTTTCGATCGCGATTCTGGCCCGGTTCGCCGATACGTGGCGGGCCGTCCGATTCCTGAACTCCGTATGTTCGTTCTGGCCACTGGAAGCATCGATTGGCTCGGTCGCCATTCTCGAGATCGTTTCGAAGGGGCCTCTCTCCGGGCCGGGAGGGGCCGTGATCGGTGGGATGATCGACGAAATCTGGCTGGCCGTTTTCGTCTTCTTCGCATTCTCCTGGGTCGGCCGCCGCTCGATGCGACGATTCCCAGTAGAAAGGGGTATGGCCGATTCGCCGGACAGGATCGCGAAGACCGCGGCCGAGGCGGCCAGGACGATGGGAATCCCGAAACGCCAGTCAGACGAACTGGCCAAAGTCGTCCGAAGGAAAAGTCAGGTCGGGATTCCGGTGGCATCGGTACTTCTGTCGAGCTGGTGGCTCTGGAATTCGCCCTCCTGGGCTCTCGTTCCTTTATGGAGGATTTCGTCCGTTCCGGCCGGCGGGCATCTTCTCGTGAGCCAGTTCCGCGAAAAATACGACGCTGCGGCGGGGCTCACATGGCTCGTCATCGTCCTGGGCGTTGCGGCGATCCTGGCTCTCGTATCCTGGCTGGCTCAGCCGAAAATCCGACGACCGGAATCGGTGTCTTAAGTCTAGTGTATTAAGAGCTTGCAGTGATTTTTCGGAGAGTCCCGGGTGCCGGATTCTGCATTTCCCGGTCGGATTTCGTTAGAATGCATGGTCGAAACGGATGCCTGGGACCTGAAGACTGACTTTCCTGGAGACGCTCGAAACGACCATGTCCATGCGACCTCCCGCACGACTTGTTTTGGAAAACGGGGAAATCTTCCGAGGATCCGGCTTCGGTGCCCCCGGCATCGCGACGGGTGAGGTCGTATTCAACACCAGCATGACGGGATATCAGGAGATTCTCACTGACCCGTCGTACCATGGCCAGATCGTCGCGATGACGTATCCCGAAATCGGCAATTACGGGATCAATTCGGACGATGCCGAAAGCCGGAAACCCTGGGTTCGCGGATTCGTGATCCGATCGCTGGCTCATCGACCCAGCAACTTCCGCTCGGAAGAAGATTTGAGCCGGTATATGGAACGCAACGGGATTCCCGGGATCCTGGGTGTCGATACCCGCCGCCTGGTCCGTCTGACCCGAAGCCAGGGTGCGATGCGAGGCATGATCGCCGTCGATTCCGCCCTTTCGGATGCCGAACTCGTCGACCGCGTGAAAGCCAGCCCGGGACTGGTGGGCCTGGATCTCACTCGCGATGTCATGATCGACGCTCCCATCGCCTGGAGCGAGCCGCTCTACGGCGAGCCGAAGGGCAGCGAGTCGGCTCAGGCGAAACATGTCGTGGCACTCGACTTCGGCATGAAATGGAACATCCCGCGGCATCTCGTCTCTTCAGGTTGCCGGGTTACGGTCGTTCCTGGCAGTCATGGTCCGGAAGCGATCCGCGAACTGAAGCCGGACGGGATCTTCGTCTCCAACGGTCCGGGCGATCCTGAACCATTGACGGGTGCGATTTCCACCCTTCGCAAGCTGATGGTCGATTGCTCGGAGAAAGACGGCGTTCCGATCTTCGGTATCTGCCTGGGGCATCAACTCCTGGGGCAGGCGCTCGGCGGCCGCACGTTCAAGCTGAAATTCGGCCATCGCGGCGCGAACCACCCCGTCCGGAACGATCGGACGGGCAGGGTCGAAATCACCACTCAGAATCACGGCTTCGCGGTCGATGCGGCAAGTCTTCCGGATCACGCCGAAGTGACGCACGTCAACCTGAACGACAATACTGTCGAGGGTTTACGCCATAAAAGTCTGCCTGTGTTCTGTGTGCAATACCACCCAGAAGCGTCGGCGGGACCGCACGACTCGGCTTATCTGTTCGGCGAATTCAAAGCCGCGATGGACAAGCGAGGCTGATCGCCGCCGCTTGCCATCGAAATCACTCGATCGACGAACGAACTTGTCATTTCGGCTTCGGGTTCGTCAAGTCAATGGCTTTGGTGGACTTCGGCTGATAATCGGGGACGACGATCGGCTTCGAACCTGCCGTTTTGGGAGCAGGTCCTGTGCGTGAGCCGCCTGCTCCGATCGGTGTGGTCGACTTCTGGGCCTTCATCTTCTCCTGAATTTTGGCCGTGATTTTTTCTGGCAGGGGCGGGAGCGGCTGAGGTGCCAGGAACGGCAGGACATCGGTCCTCCGGCCGCCTGTCAGTTCGACCACGATCGGAGCGACCGGCTCGCTGGTCAGGTCAATTTCGTAGGTCTTTCGCGTCTCCCGGCTCGTGCCTTGATGCATGATCACTTCAAGCTGGGCCTTACGGACGAGAGACTTGGCATCTTCAGGCGAGTTGTAGGCCGTGTTCACTCGCACGGTATATTTGCCATCGAATCCCCGGGGGCAGACATACGCCTCTTCCGCGTTCGAGTCCGATTTCGTGCCCCGGCCATTGGAAATGAGCGAGCCACCGAAAACCGTGCGCGGAGTGTCGTAATTGGCTGTCGCTCCCAGCGGCTCTTCGATCACGAGGTCGAGGTCCGCCGTCCCTGTCCATTTCAGACGGATCACCAGATCCCGGGTCGCCGATTCGGCATATCGGTCCAGAAGCACTTTTGCCTCGTCGCCCCGGTCCGCGGCTCTCAGCGCTTTCGCCAGGGAATCGGTCCGTGATTTCGCTTCGCGACGGACACCTTCGTCGCTTCCTGGCCAGCCGATCGACAGGATCGAATCGACCGCTTCGGCCATGCGGGCCGGGTTGGCCGTTCTCTCGGCCAGGAGCACGTTCATCAGCATCGGTTCGATACGATGCGGCACCATTTTCTCCAGGCGTTCGAGGATGTCGCCCAGGTTCGCCTTGTAACCAGGCGCTCCGACAGGCTCAAGCCAGTTGCGCAGGAGAAGAATGTCCGCGACCTGAAACAGATCATTCGGGTTCGTGGAGTCTTTCGCCAGGTGCGCGGCATATCCTGCCAGCGTCTGGGCTTCCTGTTCGTCGCCTTTGTTGATTTCGATCGCGGCCAGCAGGACGTCGTACATCCAGACTTCCGCCATATCCGAATGATGCCGGAGATAGCCGCGTACCGCACCCTCGATATCGCGAAACTTCTTGTCGACTCGAAGCAGCGCGACGAGCCCGAGAAGGTCTTCCGGGTCGTCGTTCGCCTTGGGCGATGCGTAATAGTTGTCCCAAAACGTGATCGGGTCGGCCAGTTTCTGTTTCACGAGCGATTTTGCGGAAGGATTCGCGGTATTGCGTTTGGCCGCTTCCTGCTTGCGTTTTTCACGCTCGAGGAATGAGCCGCTGGGCTGGGGCAAGCCCCCGGAACGAAAAGAACCAGGCATCGATGGCGATGCCTGGTTCGGTCGGTTTGCGGGGTTTGCGGGGCCTGGGTAAGCCTTGTTCAATTCATTTTTTTTTCCGTGAAGGTGCCGGCACCCTGCCGGGGGGCTTGAGGCGCGACGGGCATCGAACGCATGCCGCCGCCCATACCGCCCATACCACCGCCACCCATACCGCCCATGCCACCACCACCCATGCCACCCATGCCACCACCACCCATGCCACCACCACCCATACCACCCATGCCACCACCCATGCCGCCACCACCCATACCGCCCATGCCACCACCCATGCCGCCACCACCAAGGGGTGGGAAGCCGGTCATGAGGGACATCGGGATCAGGGCGAGGTCAGCGACGGGGTAGACGCGACGGTCGGTCGGGAGATCTTCAGCGGCTTTCCAGGAGATGAACAGGACACCATCCTGAACTGTGTAGGTCAGGTCGAGCTGGTCGAGCATGATCTTGAGGGCGCGTTTCAGCGGCACGCCTTCAAGATTCAGAGTCACGGGCGATTGCATCGTGGCACTGGCATCTTCCAGTCCGATCGGGTCGACGTGGATCTGAATCCCGTTGTCGTTGGGCCCCTGGGTGTTCTGGGTGATGTACTTCAGAACGTCTTCCAGCGGCGTTTCGTTCGGGAAGGGGAGTGAGATCGGGTCGTTGAGTTTGTCGATGATCGACTGGCTCTGCGGATCCCGAGTCACGAGGTCCGTGGCTTCACGGTACTTGGCACGCTTTTCCGTGATTTCACGGAACCGGTCCACAGGCGGGTAAGCGATGAACTGGTCGTCAGGGAAGGGAACCGCGGCACGGTCGACGTCGGCCAGCGAAAGCATGAAGTTGAATTCCTTCAAAGCTTCGTATTCGCGTGCCAGAGCGTAGAAACCGATCCGGGCGGCGACGATTTCGGCCGCGATCGGAGCTTCTTCGTTCGGACGCATCGCACGGGCCTTCTGGGCCAGAAGACGAGCCTGGACGAACGGTTCGACCGATTCGGAAATGCTTCCGAACCCGCCTGAGTACATCACGTTATAGATGCCCTGATTGATCAGGTTATCGAACTGTTCCAGGAGAACGTCGACCGTTTTGTTGACGTCTTCATATTCCTGAAGGGCGCGGGAGCGGGCTTCGGCAAGCGAACCCAGCCGGGCATCTTCGGCCTGTCGCTCGAGGATGCGTTCTTCTTCCCGCGTAGCGGAAAGCAGAGAGGCCTGGATTTCGCGGTCGAGTCGGACGCGGGTCGCCTCGGGAATATCCGTCGCCGAGCGGACCATGTTCTGGGCCTGACGCAGGGCGTTCAGGGCCGCGTCCGGATTGTTGCCGTTCAGATAATTCCGGGCAGCCTGTTGCTTCTGACGGATTTCGGCCGCGAACTGCTGGTTCCGGACCGATTCCATTTGAGCGACGTTTTCCAGAGTCGCCGTCTTGTTCTCGCCGGCCGCGGCCGGAGGCTGCTCTTCCGCCGGGGCAGGAGGATCCTGCATCGGCCTCATCGCGACCTGACGCACATCGCCGAGCTGATCGATACCCTGGCGAGCCTTCGTGTTCGATGGATCGAGCTTGAGGGCCTGATCGAAAAACCTGCGGGCTTCGACCGACTGGCCTTGCGACTGAGCCTGGCGGCCCAAATTGACAAGCTGATCGGAGAGCGGCATCGAATCCGCTATGGCGAAATCGACAAAGCCCCAGGACATCCCGGCGAACGCCAGGGCGAGAGTTCTGTTTCGTAGACGGGAACGGTTCAGCATGTCGCGAGTCTCCATTTCAGCCTTCAACGACGATTTTCGGATTTGCCCGATTCGGTTCCCTCGTGGCGACCCTGCCGCTCCGGAATCCCTGACGATCGCGATCGCGCGTTCTTCCAATTCTGGACCGTTTTCCCCGGCCATGCACTGCATCCAATATACCATCATTTCCGGATCGAGGGCCGCGACTTACGGAATTGACCGGAGTGTGTGCGGATCTCAGCGGAAATGAGGAATCGGCAAACTGGCTGAATTGTGTCGATGAGGCAAGTATCGCATCTTCGAAACGACGATGCCAGTGCAGCACAACCGGTTCGTATCGATTCGGCCTGGCGATCCCGCGATGCGATCGTCAGAACCGTCACGATCCGCCCGACCTTCATGTGATACTGACGCACATGGCACGCTCTTTATTCGATCCAGGTCGAAATGGGAGAGCACGCCGTCCTCGGCCCGAAAGTTCGACCGATATGAGAACGATTCGTTGAGTTCACGGATGTGACGTATCGAAATGACGACGAATTCAGGAATTACGTTTGGCCCAAATAACCTGGGCCGGCAATCGGGACACGAATCGAAAAATTGAAAAGTCCCGGAGTAGCTCCGGGACTTTTGGCTGAACGTACGACTGAAGAAGAAGTAGGAGGCAGGAAGCCTTTTCTTATTCTTCTCTCAATAGGGGCGAGTCATGACTTTCGACCACAAGGCGATGGCCTCGGCCGTTTTCCGGAATGCGTCGCGGATCGTCGTGCCGTGACCGGCATCCGCATGTACGTCGCCGGGTTCGCCGTCCCGGACGATGGATTCGATCGATTCGGAGCGGTCCTCGACGACCTTCTCACCCAGAGCCGCGATCCATTCGGGCGTGATCGATCCGACCGTCGTGACCATAGCCCTGGCCGGTTCGGAGGATATATCGGACACCAGGGCTGCGGAGAATTCGCCTTCGCCATGAGCGTCGATCCATTGCCAGGGACCGATATCGGCGGAATTGACCGGATACGTCATTTCGATCGAATCATCGATCGTTGAGGTCTCGCCGCATTGGCCGACAACGACGTCTGCCCATTCCCGGCTCTCGGAATCGACCGGGCGCACCGGACGCTCTTCGGACACCGATCGTATCAGATCTGCCGCGGAGGGAAGAAGATCGAGGGCTTCCGCTGCTGGCGGGAGCGGATGGGTCACCGGCTCCAGAGGAATACGCCTGGCGTCGATCACCGCTTGTTCGATGGCGGTCCGTTCCATGTTCGGGCGGGCCGCCTCATTCGCGAATTCGTCGAGGATGTTCGCGAAGGTTTCGTCGATTTCATACATTTTCGGTTCGCCCGGAATCGGGGCTTCGGGCTCGGTAACAGCCGCAACAGCAAGAAGTTCCGTCCCATCGGGGAAGCGGGATACCAGCTCCGTTCCGACATCGGAAAGTGCCGCGGAAAATTCCTGGTTCATGGTGTTGACCAGCGAGCGGCAGGAGTCCACGCTGGGCAACGGAAGACTCATCGAAACGACCATCGCCGTCAATATCATGCGAAGAGCCATGGGGAGAACGCTCCTGAGTCGTGTCAGCGGTGCTCCCTTGTCCCTCCCTGGATGGGGTCAGCGACCGAATGCTTCGGATCTGTTCAACATTTTCCTGTCTACATAAGTCGTATCGTCTTGCGGTAGATAGGGGCTTAAATCCATCTGTCTAAAATCTGAGGATTACGGTGTCGTTTTGGTTTCCGTAATTCGAGAAGGTCAGGGGGAATGGATGTAATGTCCAAGTAAACTCCGTTTGAGTTGAGTTGTCCGGTGAACCGGGGGATTCCGGTTGCGAAAAAGGTTTCAGTCGCTATGATGTCGTGCGACATTGGGTTTCCGGAACGCCAGGAATCAGGGAAGGTCATGGGCAAGAAGACGTTAGTGACAGGTGCGGCGGGGTTCATCGGCAGCCATCTCGTCGAAACGCTGGTCGAAGCCGGTCATGACGTTCGCGCCTTCGTGCGGTATAACGGCCGGGACGACCGAGGCCATCTCGATCGCCTCCCGGCACAGGTCTCGAACGCGATCGAAATCGTTCGAGGTGACTTGAAAGACCCGGAAGCCGTGCGGAAAGCCGTACGTGGTCAAGAGTGGGTGATGCATCTGGGCGCGCTGATCGCGATCCCCTACTCCTACCAGAATCCGCTGGACGTCGTGCAGACGAACGTTCTCGGCACGTGCCATATTCTGGATGCCGCGAGGGACAGCGACACGATCGAAAGAGTCGTTCTTACGAGCACTTCCGAAGTTTACGGAACGGCTCAGTACGTGCCGATCGACGAATCGCATCCGCTGGTGGGGCAGTCGCCTTACGCCGCCACGAAAATCGCCTCGGACGCTCTCGGGCTCTCCTATTACCGATCGTTCGGGTTGCCGGTGACGGTCCTGCGTCCGTTCAATACATTCGGGCCGCGCCAGTCGGCCCGGGCGATCATCCCCTCCATCATCACGCAGGCTCTGGTGAGCCCGAAGGTACGTCTGGGCTCGCTGGATCCCCGCAGAGACCTGACTTACGTCAAGGACACGGCATCTGCCTTCGTTACGATCGCGAGTTGCGACGCGGCACTCGGTCGAACGATCAATGTCGGTCGAGGCGAAGATCTGACCATCGGCGAACTGGTCGAAACGATCGGCCGCTTGATGGGTGTACGGATCGAGGCGCAGACCGACGAGCAGCGTGTGCGGCCGGCGAAAAGCGAAGTCGGGCGCCTGCTGGCCGGAACGAAGCTGGCTCAGGAGTCGTTCGGCTGGAAATCGCGACACTCGCTTGAGCAAGGGCTCGAGGCCACGATCGACTACATCCGCGCACATCTTTCGGATTACAAGGTCGGTCAGTACACGACATGATCGGTCGTCGGGAGCCGTCAGATCTCGTGGCGGACGCCGTGCTTACGGTCAGGCATGGCGTCAAGCCAGCGTTTCCGCGTCATTCGTGGACGGAATCCGAGTTCGAGAGCGTTTTCTGATGAGAATCGCTGCGATCGCCCAGAGCAGGGCGGACCAGCCGATTCCGTAAATCAGGTAGGCATCATGAATTCTGTAGATCATGGCCCAGCCCATGACCCATGTCCACACTGCGGCCAGGACGAACCAGGGGCTGACGATCCAGGCCGTCATCGCCCAGGCGAAGCACGACAGGCTTGCCCAGGCTGGCTTGAACCAGTTGAAGGTGTTGGCCTGATCGGCTGACATTTCGCTGTAGCTCGTGACGCTGAAGGAAATGATCAGAAAGGTGAGCCAGACGCGCGTCAACACGCCGATCAGCGGGTGCGAGCGGCTCCACCCCCGGCCATGGAGTCTGCGAAGCATCACGACGTTCGCGGCCAGTTGCGCGGACCACGTCGCCAGATAAGGCAACGGCGCGATCGTCACGTAACGATAGAGAACATGGCAGACGACGCAGGCGACCAGATGAAGTACGCCGATCCAGGCCAGGCTTTCGGGCCAGGGGCGTTCTAGGCCGAGACGTATCAGGCCTTGCCGGAGCCGGTGCCAGTCATCGAACGCATCCCGCCGATTTTCGTCTGCCGCATTCATGTTCGTGATAGCCCCGAGCTTGTGCACACGATCGTTTCGGATTCCATTATGCATCCCGATTCGGCCCGGCGTCGTCTCGCTTCCACGAACCGGTTCCGACGAAACTATTTCGGCCGAAGTCCCTTCGGTGTTATGATTGGGGCTTGCGAACCGAACACCGATGCAGCGAAGAGTCAAGATCCGCTCGATTGGGAGTATTTGCCGCGTGACCGAATCCGCCGTAAGAATCGAAAAACTGCCGAACGGATTGACGATCGTGGCAGAGCCGATGTCGGCTTTGCGATCCGCGGCCATGACCCTGCTGATCCCGGCCGGAGCCGCATTCGATCCGTCGGACAGATTGGGACGGTCCGCCATGCTGGCGGAATGGCTGGTGCGCGGGGCAGGGCCCAGGGACGCATCGGAACTCGTCGCCGCTTTCGATTCGCTGGGGGTCACGCACAACCAGTCCGCTTCCGTGACGCATCTGTCGCTTTCGGCCGCGATGCTCGGCACCAGTGTGGAGCCCGCTCTGGAACTGATGGCCGACATGGTCCTGAGGCCTCACCTCGGGGCGGATTCGCTCGAGCCGATTCGGGCTCTCTCGCTTCAGAGTCTGTCGAGTTTAGAGGACGACCCTGCCTCGCTGGCGATGACCGAGCTGCGCAAACGCTACTTCGGGCCAGCCTGGGGCCGGCACTCAGGCGGCGAGGTAAGTGGTCTGGAGGCTATGTCTTGCGACGACATTCAGACGGCCTTCGAGACTTTGATCCAGCCCTCGGGCGCGATTCTCGCCATCGCTGGATCGCTCGATTTCGAGCGGACGAGAGATCTCGTCGTCAAGCTCTTCGGTGACTGGCAGTCCCATCCCGTCGATCTGCCACCCCATGTTTCGCCGGTTCCGCAAGTCGCGCACCATACCAAAGAAACCAACCAGTGCCAGATCACGATGGCCTTTCCGACACTGGACATCAATCATCCGGATTATTACAAGGCCCGTGCGGCGCTGGCCATTCTGGGCGGTTACGCTTCCGCGCGACTGTTCACCGAGGTTCGTGAAAAGCGAGGCCTGTGCTATACGGTCTATGCGGGATACGAGTCCATGCACAGGCAGGCCGCGGCACTCATCTACGCCGGGACCGGATCCGAACGTGCTCAGGAAACGCTGGACGTGACACTGGGCGAACTTAAGCGATTGCGAAAAGACGGCATCGTGACCGAAGAACTTGACATGATGCGTGCCGGGCTGTTGAGCGGTCTGGTCATGCAGCAGGAGTCGAGCCTGTCGAGGTCAGCCACTCTGGCGGCCGATTTCTATCATCTTGGCCGAGTTCGTTCGATCTCCGAAATTCGGCTGGCACTGGCATCGATTTCGGCGGAGGACGTCAGCCGGCATGCCAGTGAGCTGGAACTCGAAAAACGGACGATTCTGACGCTGGGGCCCGAACCGCTCCGGGTCGAATCCGCCTGACATAGTGAACGTCACCGTGGGTCGATCGAAAATCGACCGCCTTGCCCGTCTTATGTACGATCTTCGGAGTACGATCCCATGCTTGACCCTGCCGCGATCCGACGATTCGTCCTTGTCATCGAAACCCACCTTGCCGGCGTCGTCGTATTGACTGGCAAGGTCATCGCCGCATTCGTCGCCGCGGTTTTCGCCGGTTTGGGAACGGGGATCGTGCTTGGCTTCACGCTGGCTCTGATCGCCGCGCTCGGGCTCGCGGGCATTCGTGTGCAGGCCGATGACCCTGGCGTGCATGACGACGCGTCCGTCGTGATCGACGTAACGCCGCGGCTTGTCTGACCGAAAGTTCCCAGAGGTCGAATGCACCAGAGGTTCCGTAGGATGATGCGTTTTCATGAAGCCCGGCTCGCAAACGGGCTGACCGTCGTAGCCGAACTGAACGAACAGGCGCATTCGATCGCCGCCGGCTTTTTCGTCAAAACCGGTGCCCGAGACGAATCCGCCGACGAAAGCGGCCTCTCGCACTTTCTCGAGCATATGCTCTTCAAGGGCACGCTCAAGCGCGACGCACTGGCTGTGAATCGCGATTTCGACCGCGTCGGTGCGCGCCATAACGCGCAGACCAGCGAAGAGGATACGATCTACCACGTGACGGCACTGCCGGAATACATGCCCTCCGCGTTCGACGTACTGTCGGACATCATGAGGCCCGTGCTGAGAGAGGACGACTTCGACACCGAGAAAAAGGTGATCGTCGAAGAGATCAAGATGTATGACGACAATCCCATGATGGTGGCTTACGAAGCGGCCAAAGCGGCCCACTTCGGCCGGCACCCGCTGGGCGGCAGTGTGCTCGGAACGGTCGAATCGATCGAGGCCATGAAGGTCGATCGGATGCGGGATTATTTTCGCAGGCGTTATGCCCCTGAAAACATCGTTCTGGCGTTCACCGGTCGTGGCGAATGGCCGGGGCTTCTGGACCTGGCGAAATCCCGGTGCGAGTCCTGGGAGCCCGTCGGCCAGGCTTCACGAACGGTCGCCGAGACTTCCGGCTGCGGCGGGTTTCGCTGCATTGAGAGGGCTGAAGATCAGCAGGAAACGCTCGTCCTGGTGAGCTCGGCGCCCGCTCTGGAAGACCGTGCGCGTTATGCGGCAGGCATTCTGGCCGTCGCGTTGGGCGATTCGAGCGGTTCCCGGCTTTATTGGGAGATCGTCCATCCCGGCCATGCCGACATGTGCGACCTTTCCTATCAGGAATATGACCATGCCGGTGCCTATTATCTGTTCCTGGGCTGCGATCCCGAATTCGCCGAAGCGAATCTCGACCGCGTTGCGCATGTACTGCACAGGGTGCGTGATCACGGGATCGGCCAGGACGAAATCGATCGGGCCCGCAACAAGATCCTTGCCCGCTCAATGATCCGGTCCGAGCGGCCGATGGGCCGACTCATGCCTGTCGGGGGCTATTACACCTACTTCCGGCGGCACGTACCGCTCGACGAGGAAATCGCCGCATACGCCGCCGTCACGCCGGATGACGTGATCGACCTGATGAACAGGTACCCGATGCGACCGATGACCCTCGCCGCCGTCGGGCCGCGCGTGGATCTCGAACCGGTCGAGTGAACGAGGCTCTGTTTCGAGTCGTTGCCGGTCAACGAGTCGCGAACGTTCGGGCCGTGATTTCGGGGCGATTCAGCGCGGCTCGACTTGCCAAGCGACAGCCGATCTTGTATATTCTTCGGAATCGACGCCCGGGTTCGGTTTCCGAATCCGGGCTCAAATCGTTCGTCGCGTAACCCTGGGCGGGTGCGACGTCGCGGAGCCTTGAGATATTGCGCTCCTGTTCCCCGGGATCGATTCGGTATGCGTCCAGCGTGCCGGCGGTCCGACTGGATCCTGTTTCAGACAGCGAGAACTCCTTCAAGATGAGTACGATCGTGACGGTCGCGGCGAAACCGCGAGAGACAGCGAAGAATAAAGGCACGGGGACACGCGTGAGCCGCCGTTTGCGTGCCGCCGGCGACGTTCCCGCGATCATTTACGGTCACAAACAGGCTCCTCAACCGATCAGCCTGAAGTCCGAGGAAATCACCGGGATTCTCAAGCGTGGCTCGCACGTTCTGAATCTGGACCTTGGCAACGGCAAGCCAGAGACGGTGCTCGTACGTGACCTTCAGTGGGATTACCTGGGTCGCGAAGTGATCCATGTCGATTTTTTCCGTGCCGATCTCACCGAACTGGTGGAAAGCGAAGTGCGGATCGAGATCCGCGGCGAAGCGCCGGGCGTGAATGAAGGCGGAATGCTGGACATGCCTCACCACAGCGTGAAGGTGCGTTGCCGGGCCGACCTGATCCCCGACTACATTCGTGTGGACGTTTCCGGTCTGCACCTGGGTCAGGTGATCCACGTCAAGGAACTGCAGCTTCCCGAAGGGGTTTCGGCAGTTTCCGGGCCAGACGAAATCATCGTTCACCTGATTCGGCCGGCCGGCGCCGTCGAAGCGGCCGAACCCGCCGCGAGCGAACCCGAAGTGATCACGCGGCCTGAGAAGAAGACCGAAGTCTGAGGTTCTCCCCTGGTTCGCGAGCCAGGTGGGTCGACTGAGCGGAGCACGTGACTGGTGTCCGGTCCCAAAATCGTCGTCGGATTGGGAAATCCGGGATCGAAATACGATCGGACACGTCATAACGTGGGCTTCGAAGCGATCGATCGGCTCGTCTCAGGGTGCCCTGACATTCGGTTCGCGCAGCGGTTCGATGCCGAAGTCGCTGAAGTCGAGATCGATTTCCGCAAGGTTCTGGTCGTCAAACCGATGACATTCATGAATGCCAGTGGCAAGTCGGTCGCGGGAATCGTCCGATTTTACAAGATTCCTCTTGAGGATCTGATCGTAATTTGCGACGATTTGAGTCTTCCGCTGGGCCGGGTGCGAATCCGGCCTGGGGGTGGCGATGGCGGTCAGAAAGGCTTGCGTGACATTTCTCGCGTTCTCGGAACCGACAAGTTTCCGAGGATGCGAATCGGGATCGGCGACCGCGGACTTTTGGACGCCGCCGATTTTGTCCTCGCGAAGTTCCGTCCCAGTGAGCTGAAAGCTCTTGAGGACGGCTTGCTGACAGCGATTCAGGCGATTGGGGTTTGGGCTTCCCGGGATTTGGGCATGGCGATGAATCGATTCAACGGCCTTTCCGATCCACAAGCTCCTTCGACCTAGTCCTGATTCGACGTTTTGACCGAATCACTTCCGCTTCGGTCCGATACATGTTCGTGATCCATATCGCGGTGGCTTCTCCGAATGCGTAGGAGATTGCGGCCACCGGTTTCCTGGAGGTTCGATCCTTGCCCGTTCACACGTATGAAGCGATGTTTCTTCTCGACGGCGTCAAAGCCTCGGTCAATTGGGACGAGTCCGTCGCTCAGGTTCATGAAATCCTGACTCGCCAGAATGCCGAAATCGTCGCGACCCGTCAGTGGGACGAGCGCAAGCTGGCCTACCCGATACAGGGCCACCGCAAAGGCATTTACCTGCTGACTTATTTCAAGGTCGACGCTCAGGCCCTGTCCGCGATCAGCCATGATTGCCGTCTGAACGACATGATCCTCCGAGAAATGGTCATGAAGATCCATCCCAAGCTGGTGGAACCTTTGATCGCATCGGCGATGAGTTCGACGCCTTCCGTGGAAGACGAACGCCGGTCGGATGACGAATACGATGACCGGCCGCGTCGTCGTCGTCGCGACGAAGAGTGACATGCGAACGATTGCCCTCATCGACGTCCGATCGTAGGTCCGAGTCCGGCGAATCGAAACAGGTGCACAGATGGCGGATTTGAACAAGGTCTTTCTGATCGGTCGATTGACTCACGACCCGGAACTTCGCTTTACCCCCAACGGTACGGCGGTTTCGGATCTCAAGCTGGCGACCAGCCGGAAGTATGCCACGAGAGAAGGCGATACCCGGGAAGAGACTTTGTACATCGTCGTCACAGTCTGGAATCGTCAGGCCGAGAACTGTTGTCAGTATCTCAAGAAGGGCCGGGCCGTTCACGTCGAAGGGTATCTGAAGGAAGAGACCTGGGAAACCCGCGAGGGCGAAAAGCGGTCGAAGATCAAGGTGGAGGCCGAGCGAGTCCAGTTTCTCGATCGTCGTGAGGACGGGCCGTCCTCTCCTCCTCCCACTTCGGATGAAGGTGGTTTCCACGCGCCCTCCGGAGGTTCCGCCGCACGGCGACCCTCCGGTCCGTCGATGGCGGACCGAGCCGCTCCGCCCCGCAAGCCGGCGGCCCCCGTTGAGCCAGGGCCGCCCGACTCGGCCGACGACATACCGTTCTGAACCTGCCACGACATGGCTCCCGGACGGATCGTCCGACGACACCGAACAATAGCGATACGCGAGAATTTCGAGAGGAAAGGTAGATAACCATGGCAAGTACCGCAAAGTCCGCCAAATCGGCCAAAGGTAAGGCGAAGCCGGTTGGCCCGCCGCGTCAACCAGGCGTCGAGCGGCGCAAGAATCACCCCCTGCGTGCGAAGAATGGCCAACAGACGGTCATCCTCACGCACAACGTTCCCTACGTCGGCAAGACGGGCGAAGTCGTGAAAGTTCGCCCGGGATTCGCCCGGAATTACCTTGTTCCGCAAGGACTCGCGACCTTCGCTACGGCGCATAACCTGCGTATCGTCGAACAGCACAGGCGGCGCACCCGCGAACTCGAAGCCGCCAAGCGTTCCGAACTCGCGAGCCTGGCCGCCCAGCTCAATCAGAAATCCGTCACGATCGAAGCCAATTCGAATCCTGAAGGTTATCTCTACGGTTCCGTCAACGCGGACCAGATCGCCACTGTGCTTCGTTCTCATAACTACGAAGTGACCGAAGAAATGGTGAAGATCGACGGTCCGCTCAAGGAAGTCGGTCAGTACACCATTCGCCTTCATCTCGGAATGGACGTCGAAACCGAGATCAATCTCTGGGTCGTTCCCGCACATACGGAGTGACCTTTCACCGTATTCCAGGCACGTACTCATCGGCAGGATCGAGAACCCAGTCATCCGTTTCGGTTTCGCCGGACGATCGCTGGGTTCTTGCGTCGAAACCGGTTCCGAAAAAGCCGGTTCCACCCGAGGCTATGTAAGAGGATTTCGCCATGGCCCGTCTGGAAGACGAACTGATCACGACGTCCAACGGCAAGAATTCGGTCGTCGACCGTTTGCCGCCGTTCAGTCTCGAAGCCGAACGCGGGTTGCTCGGCAGCGTTTTCCTCGACAATAACGTTTTGCACGATATCACTCAGGTGCTCAAACCTGAGGATTTCTACCGCGAATCGCACCAGATCGTCTATCGCGTCATGCGGGAGATGTATCTGGAAAATCGCCCGGTCGATTTCATCACGCTCGCCGACGAACTGATTCAGCTTCAACAGTTCGACAAGATCGGGGCCGAAGAGGGGCTGATCGACCTGACTCAGGCCGTTCCGCACCCGGCGAACGCCAAGTTTTACAGCGAAATCGTCAAGCAGAAGTCGGTCATGCGGGCCCTGATCAAGGCCTCATCCGAAGTCCTTCAGCTTTCGTATGCCAATACGCTGACCGCGGACGAACTGATCGAAGCGGCCGAGTCGCGTATTTTCGAAATCTCCGATGCGCAGGCCGCTGGCCAGACCGTCGAGTTGTGCGATGTCGTCCTCTCGGCCATGGACCGGATCACCGAACGATCCGAGAACAAATCAGCCGTTTCCGGCGTCGGCACCGGGTTTCAGGATCTGGACGACATGACCGGCGGGTTTCAGGGCTCGCAGCTCATAATCCTGGCGGCTCGGCCTTCCATGGGGAAAACGGCGCTTGCCCTGAACGTGCTGGATCACGTAGCCGTCAATCTTGGCAAGCCGGTGCTGTTTTTCAGCCTCGAAATGGGTCAGATGGAACTGGCGGAGCGGCTTCTGGCGGCACGCGGGCGGGTTGAAGGGCACAAGCTGCGTACCGGTCAGCATCTCGGAACGCTCGAAATGTCGAAGATCGGTGAAGCCTTTGAGACTCTGAGAAGTGTGCCCGTGTTCATCGACGACACTCCGTCGCGAACGGTGCTGCAGATTACGGCGAACGCACGCCGGTTGAAGTTGCGTAACGAAATCGGCCTGATCCTGATCGACTATATCCAGCTTATCGAACAGGAAGACTCACGCGAGAGCCGACAGGAGCACATCGCCAAAGTCAGCCGGCGCCTGAAAACGCTCGCTCGTGAGCTGGAAGTGCCGGTGATCGCACTATCTCAGCTCAATCGAGGCGTCGAAACTCGCGAAGACCGTCGGCCTCGGATGGCGGACTTGCGTGAATCCGGCGCGATCGAGCAGGACGCCGACATCGTTCTTCTACTGCACCGCCCCGAATATTACGACCCGAACGATTCGCCTGGCCAGGCTGAGCTGATCATCGCCAAAAACCGCTCCGGCGCGACTGGCACGGCGAAATTCACATTCCTGCGTGACATCATGAAATTCGAGTCGCTGTCTCAATATGACGAGCGATTCGTGCCGGCTCCCGCGGAAATGAGAAACACCGAAAACGATCCCTTCTGACGGTCTTCAGCAGTCACGAGTTCCGTCAAACGGGCGCGACTTCCGGATTTCGTCCAGCTGCTGAAACACTCATCATTTCCGAAGGTATCAGTGCCGTCAGATTCGTATCAGGACGAATTCCGGTAGCCTGGCCCGCGATCAAGGTCGCCGTCAGGGGGATTTCTCCAGGAGCCGCAAGTTCGCAACGATATGTGCGGCCAGCGAAGGTCGAACGAACGAGACGAACCGGAATACGATTCACCTGCGTTGAGCTTGATCCTGTCACGCCACCCAGCGAGATCGCCTCGTGCCTGAACATGACGATGACCGGATCGCCCTGCCGGGGAACGAGGCCTTGTGCGGTGGCGGCCCGGCCCAGCAATCGGCCGCAGGCCGTGAGCACGAGCACTTCGCCGCGTGGATCGATCGCCTCGGCAACTCCTTCGATGACGTTGCAGGGGCCGAAAAACGCTGCCGCTTCAAGGCTTTCAGGGCGATGGAAGACCTCTTCGGGAGTGCCGGACCGAAGGATGCGGCCGTCATGCAGAAGGCTGATACGATCCGCGCATTCCCACCAGGGATCGACGTCGCGTGCCAGTACGACCGTCGTCACCCGCTGCTCGGTCTGTACCCGGACGATATCGTCGCGGAGATCCTGCACTTCGGTTTCGTTCAGACCCGTGAGAGGGTCGTCCAGGATCATGACTTGCGGATCGACCGCAAGTGCCCGTGCCAGTGCCACTCGCTGGGATTCGATGCGCGAAAGGCTTTCGACACGGCGATGCTTCAGGCTGTCGACACCGAACCAGCCCAGAGCTTCGGAAATCCTGTCTTTTCGTTCCTGGCGGGCGATGCCGCGTCGTTTGAGCCCGAAATCGACGTTCGCTCCCGCGGAATAACCGAGCCAGAGGCCCGGATCGTTCTGAACGAGCCCGATTCGGCGCTTCTCGGGCGGGATGTCGATGAAGTCCCTGCCGTCCAGATAGATTTCTCCGGTGCAGTCCGGTTCCAGCCCCGCGAGAGTACGAGCGAGCACGGTTTTGCCGCATTCCGGCCTGCCGAGAATGAGGTGGATCCGCCCTGGCCGCGCTTCGATGCTGACTTCGTCCAGCAACGTGATTTCGTCCCTGCGAAGGGTCAGGTTATGGATCGTCAGGCGGATCATGGGGCTTTCAGGTTCCTTTTCGCTCCGAGACATCGGCTGAGAGCCTCGCCGATCCGCCGAATTTCGAATAGCGTTCCGCACGCCTGCATCTTTGCCTGATCCAGGCTGTCCATTCGGCATTCAACCAGTTGCCGAAACGGGCCGAGCCGCCGAGTCGACCGTTATCGGCGGTTTCCAGCATACGAAAATCCGACTCGCTTTCCGGCTTGCCGAATTCCTGGATCAGCCAGTCTCTCTGGTTCTGGTCGACGGCCAGTTGCTCAGCCAGAGAGACGACGTATTCGAACCCCCGCTTCGTTCGCGTTTCGATCACGGACGCTGGCGGCCAGGGGGGACGGGTCGCCAGATAGGATTCGACTTCCGCGGACCGGTCTCCAGGTGCTGCCAGCATCGCGTTCCAGGCGTTTCGGACCTGATCACCGCATGAGATGCGCAAGATTTCGGCCATCATGGTGCGAAATTCGTTTCGTGGCATTTCGTTCGGTATCACCGGACCGACAGACAGTGCCCAGCCGTCTCGCAGGCAGAAATCCATAAGGAGGCGAATCGTCGCGGCCTTTTTCGAATCGATTCGCCAGATCGCGTTTTCCGGCCAGAAAGCGGGCTCGCTGGTCTCCGGAATGCCGAGTGCCCTGGCTGTGCCTTCGCCTCCGCTCCAGGGTAATACGATCTTGCGATCGACCATTGCCCGGTCCGAAAGATCAAGCCTGACTTGACGTTCGGATGAGTTCTCGGCGAGCTTCGTCGAATTCCCGACGAGCCTCACCCACCGCGCGTAGCCGGACGCCTGATCCGGAGCATCTTCGAAAATCCCGGCAAAATAAGCAAGTGTCAATGGGTCGCCAGGTTGATCGCTCAGGGCAAGAGTAACTTCGCCGGCCCGGATTCTTCCTGAACGGATGTTCCTGGCGATATCGTCAACCGCCGGAACTGCCGCGTCCGGAGCGGGCTCACGTGTCTCCGTAGGGTTGCTTAAACGCAAGACAGGCAAGCGGATCGGTTTAAGATTCGCCAGTGCCCATTCGCCTGATTCGGATACGTCCGCCGTATCGATTCGCCCGCCGAGGAGGACATCGGCGCTTCGAAGCAGTTGACGGATCGAAGCCGTCGCCAGTTCGGAATCGTGTACCGGAAGCCACTTGATGGGGACGGCGGCGAAACCTTCGTGCGTCGACCATTTCGCGAACGCTTCGGAGAAACGGCTTCGCAGGCCCGGGCCCCAGGGGGTCAGGATGCGCAGGATGCCGTCGGATTTCCCTGGGAGAAGGTCAAAAAGTGGCGACCGACCGAAGCCGCATCCCGAGAGCCCGGAAAGTACGGATGCGATTCCGAAGCTGCGTCGAGAGAACGATCGGCTTTCGAGCATCTTTTCCCAGACCGGAAAGGTCGATACAGCGGATTGCCGAAAACGCCGGACTGGTCGAATCCGTAAGGATTTACGCACCAGTCCGGTGCGATCGCGAGTGCCTTGTCAGTTACCGGGCCTGTTGCCGAGCGTGACCTTCAGGGTGACGTCCTTGTCGGCGCGTTTGACGATGACTTCTATCTCGTCGCCCGGCTTCTTCGTCGACAGGCTTTCCATGTAGTCCTGAATTGTGCCGATGGGTTTGCCGGCCATGCGGACCACGACGTCTCCACCTTTCAGGCCGCCTTTTTCGGCGGGGCTGCCAGTCTGGACACCCGAGAGTTTGACGCCCTTGCCGGCGTCGTCATAGTCCGGAATCGACCCGAGATAAGCACGCATGGCGACACGGCCCGGGCCGGGGGCTCGGCCAGCGACTTTGACGAATTCCGGCCGTTTGGGCCGGCGCAGCAGTTCGAGGATGACCAGTTCGGTCATATCGGCGATTCGAGCCATGCCCTGGACGTCGATAAGTTCGGCATCGTCGGACGGCCGGTGATAATCCTTGTGCGTCCCCGTGAAGAAGAACAGGACCGGGATGTTCTTCAGGTAGAACGACTGGTGATCGCTCGGGCCGCTGCCGTCGGCGATCTTCTTGATGTTGAACCCGGCGGCCTTGCCGAGGCCGTCGACGATGGACTCGAACGAAGGCGACGTGCCCGTGCCGTAAACGGTCAGGTCCTGATTATCGTTGAGACGGCCGACCATGTCGAAATTGATCATGGCGACGGTTTTGTCGAGCGGGAAAAGTGGGTTGTCGACGTAATGCTGACTGCCGAGCAGGCCACGTTCTTCGGCGGAAAAGAGCATGAAGACGACGCGGCGGGGCAGGGGATCGGGCCGCGAAGCCAGCCGCCGGGCAATTTCCATGACCATGCTCGTGCCCGAGGCATTGTCGTCGGCACCGTTGTGGATGTCACGCGAGTTGAAGGCCAGGCTGCCTTCGCCGCCGAAGCCCAGGTGATCGTAGTGCCCGCCGATGACGATCGTTTCGTCAGCCAGCGGCCCCGAGCCTTCCAGCACGCCCACGATGTTCTTGACGTTCACGGGTTTGCGGACGATCGAGATATCCATCGCGATCCGAACGCCTTTGAGTTCCCGCGAGTGGGGCTTGCCGTCGGCGTCGATCTCTTTTTCGAGAGCTTCCAACGTCGGTGCGCCGGCTGTTTTCAGCAGTTCGTCGGCCTTGGCACGCGTGATCTGAACGAACGGGATCGTGCTGTTGCGGCTCATACCCGCGGCGCGGAAGGGCAGGATCGGGTCCTTGCCTTCGCTGCCCGCGATGTTGTTCACCATCAGGACCGCTGCGGCACCTTGCTGAAAGGCGTTGGTGGCCTTGTGGCGGAACTCGGCGAAGGCCGTGTTGCGTTTGCCGGCGAAGGCTGATTTTTCGTCGTCGAGCTGCGGCTCCCGACGGAGAATCAGCACGACTTTGCCTTTCACGTCGAGGCCGGCGTAATCGTCATAGTCGAGTTTCAGCGATTCGTCCTTCGCCGTGATACCGTAACCGGCGAAGACGATTTCCTTGCCTGCGAGCTTGCCGCCATCACCCAGGGACAATGGCGAAAAATCCGTATCCAGGGCGAAGCTGATCTGGCTGCTGTCGGTCGACGCCGCCAGCTTGGCGCCGGGTTCCAGCTGTGGCTCGTTCGAAATCGTGAACTTCTGGAAGTAACCGTGGGCGTTCGGAGCGGGCTTCAGGCCGATGTTGCGGAACTCGGCCGCGACGTAATCGGCGGCATCGTCAATTCCGGACGTGCCGGGGCCACGGCCTTCACGTGCGTCGGCGGCCAGATAACTGACGTCCTGCTTCATCCTCAATGCCGCAGCCGACAAAAAACCGGTGGCGGGGGCTGGAGCTGCCGGCGCTGTGGCGGCCGAGGTTTTGGCGGCGTCTTCAGGGCCATGGGCGTGCGGTGACGCGGTCTGCCCAAACGCGAAGGAAGCCGCGAACAGTGGAATCGAGTTCAAGGCGAATGTGGTAAGTCGAAAACGGCCGCGCTCACGTATCACGATCTTCACCTCGGTTATCTGTGCATATGTTCAATGCAAGGGAATCGTCACGGACGACTCACCAATTACGATATTCTGGTTGGGCCAACCTGGCGACGTCAACCCTTCGAACGTCATTCTTCGGGCCATTGGGTGTGAAGTCCGCAATCTTTCGGCGGCCTCAGATCCGGGCGGAATCGCATCGGCACGGTTCGTGTGCGATGACCTTCGGCCCAGCGGCGTATTACGCCGTCAGACCGAAGGTCATCGGGAACGACATTCAGGGCTGAAATAGGTCAGTGTCCGGCGGCGGCGGTCGACGGATCTGCCGGCACGTACTGGCCTGAGAAGAGCCGGATGAGAACGCTCATCTCACGATCGCTCAGCTCGGTCTGACCGAAGCCGGGCATCTGGTCTTTCTCTTCGAGATAACCGTATCGGTCGGCGGCATTCGGGTGGCGGATCATGCGCCGCACCCAGCGAGGGCTGCCCCAGCCGAACAGGTTGGGGGCTTCCACTTCGCCGCCTTCGCCCAGGATTCCCTCGGCATCGACGGTGTGGCAACGGCCGCAATCCTTCTTGAAGAGTTCCAGACCCGGGTGCTCGGAGATTTCCTTCCGCGAGAGCCAGTCGTCGATCGTCTCTTCGTCGCCGACTTTGGAGAACTCCGCGACGAAGTCGGTCACGGTTTTCAGCTCGTCGGGCTTGAGCTTGGTGGTTTTCTTCCACTGGGCCATACCGCTGAGCTGGGGTGTCGAGCCGAAATACTTCGCGTCCGAAGGATTCGAGAGCAAGCCTTCGAGCCAGGGACGTGTGCCGAAGCCTTTGAGGTCAGCCGCGATCTGTTTCGTCATGACCATCTTGCCGTCGTGGCCCCGTTCGAGCACGCCTTTGCCGTCGTAGAAGTGGCACGACAGGCACTTGCGTTCCAGAACCGATGCGCCGGCGTAGAGCGGATCGTTCAGCAGGACATAGCGGGAACCTTCCGGCGGTACTCCGGCGTCGGGATGCCCAGCCAGGAACAGTGCTCGTTTGCGCGCGACATCGGCCTTGGCCCGGGTCGCCTGGAAGTCGGCGTTGGCAGCGTCTTCTTTCCAGGCCTGCATCGTGAGCAGGCCCGCGACACCGGCCAGGGCGAAGACGAGCGAACAGGCCAGAAAATGCCCGAGTTTGCGGGGGAGGATCTTGTCCAGCAGCGGAAACGCGAACAGGGCGGTCACGATGGCACCGGGCACGATGATCGCGCCGATGATTTCGTTTTCGCCGGCGAATTCCGGCCGTTTGAGCATCTGGAACAGGCTCAGGAAGTACCATTCCGGGCGGGCCGGATAGTCGCTCGAACTCGGTTCCGCGGGGGCGTCCAGCGGCGCGCCACGTTCGGCGACGGCGAAGAACGCGACGACACCGAGTACGGCCAGGCTGGCGACCGTATCCATGAAAACCTGCTTCGGCCAGAACGGGTCAGAGCCGGTGGCTTTTTCGGGTGCCGTCACTCCGTGGCGGCGGAACACGGCGATGTGAGCGGCCAGCGTCAGCACCAGAAGGCCGGGCAGCACGCCCACATGGATGCCGTAAAATCGTGTGAGCGTCTGGTTGCCGTATTCGTTGCCGCCGACGACCACCTTCTGCACGTAAGGGCCGACCACGGGCGTGATACCCATGATGTTGGTGGCGACCTTCGTGGCCCAGTAGCCCTTCTGGTCCCAGGGGAGAAGATAGCCTGTCAGGCTGAAGGCCAGGGTGACGAAGAGGAGCACCATGCCGAGCCACCAGTTGACTTCACGCGGCGACCTGTAGGCCCCGGCGATGAGAACCTGGATCAGGTGCAGAAACAGCAGTACGACCATGGCCTGGGCACCGAAATGGTGCAGGCCGCGAACGAACCATCCGCCGACCATTTCGTAGCTGATGTAGTAGACCGAGCCCCATGCCGTGGAGGAGCTTGGGGAATAGGCCGTCATCAGCAGGACGCCGGTCACCAGTTGGATCATGAACGCGGTCGTGACGGCGGAGCCGAAGACGTACCGCCAGCGGGCCCCGCCTTTGACGGGTTCGTCCAGGGCCTCTTCAAGCAGGTGCTTGTAACCGGTTCGGTCGTCGAACCAGTCGGAAAGTCGCTTAAACAAGGGGGGTCTTCTCCGGAACGGCGGTTCGGAATCGAAGGAACTTCACGAGGATTTCGGGATCGTCGCCCGAAGGCGACGCGGCCATCTTCACTTCCAGCGAATCCATGCCGCGGGGCGGGATCTTGTTTTTGGCCTGACCGTCGAAGCCGAAGGAACTCGTATGGCACGGGCAATAGAACGAATTGCCGTCCGGCCCGAGCCCGACGGCACAGCCCAGATGCGGGCATTCGGCGGAGTAAGCGCTGACTTCCTTGCCTTTGCGGATGATCCAGACCGAACCGATGGGTTCTTCGGGGTAGCGCACCCAGGCGTCCGTCGATTTGCCCAGGATCGGAAAGACGCGGGGGATGCCGTCTTCGAGATCAGAGAGTTTCGCGATCGGCCGGAAGCCATCGTCGGCACCGGCGCCGTCTGCGGCTTCGCTGCGCTTCAGGACCGGTGAGAGAACGAAAGCCGCCCCCGGAATGGTCAGCACGAGACCGAGGATCGAACCGAATACGACGGACGCGATTTTATGAAACGTGCGGCGGTCGGTATTCGGGGGAGTGGGAGTCAGGGACGAACCATCCAAGGAAAGCCTCCGTCGATATGAAGGAGAATGGAGAGCGGAATGCTGGCTCCGAAAGGCGGGGTATGCCGACATGCGTTCGGCATGCATGGCATACGAATCGAATCGGAATGCCATGTCCTCTTTTTACCAATTTCGCACCTCGCATGCCAGTGGGCGAATCCGTCGATGGGCCTCGCCTGACCTGTCATTCGAGTCGTCGAAAATGAACAAGCTCATTTTTTCGATTTTTTTGTTGCCAGTCCTCCGGAACGATCGTTATATTCCTCAAAGTCATCCGATCGAGCTTACCTTCACCATCATTCCTACCTGCGATCGCACAGTTGCTCGAACGGGTCATGAGGATTCGGATTCTCTCAGGGATTGGGAGAAACATCCGTATCCGCTGAATCACGGACGGTTCCCAAAAATCCAGACTGCACCTCGTATTGGAAAGGACGCCAACACCATGAGGGACAAGAACCGACCATTGATCGGTATCAACACCGATTTCGTCGTTACGGCGCGTCACAAGATGCCGCACAGCTTCATGCGTAGCGGCTATTTCGACTGCGTCGCCGCGGCTGGCGGCATTCCGGTGCTGATTCCGCCGTTGACCAAGGACACCGATCTGAATCCACTGCTGGATCGGCTCGACGGTGTCGTTCTTTCCGGGGGTGATGATCTCGACCCGATCCTCATGGGTCAGCCGCATCACGCTTCGGTCCGAAAAATCGACGAAAGACGCGAAAAGGCGGACCGCCTGCTCGTGCGTCTTTGCCAGCAGCGCAAAATGCCGGTGCTGGGAATCGGGCTCGGAATGCAGGAACTGAACGTCTTCATGGGCGGTCAGCTTTACGTGCATCTGCCTGAGGAATATCCGCGCGGCCTTCCGCACAATGACATCAACGGCGGCGTGCATCGCCACGTGGTGCATCCCGTGAAGGGAACGCTCTTCGAAAAGATCTACGGTTCTGACGAGATGCACGTCAACAGCATGCACCATATGGGGGTACGCAAAGTCGCCCCATGTTTCGCCCCGATGGCTCACGCCGTCGACGGCCTGGTCGAAGCCATCGCCCATACGGACGCCGACTGGTGGTGTGTCGGAGTTCAGTGGCATCCCGAAGCGGATGGTCTGATCTCTCTGGATACGCAATTGCTCGAAGCCTTCGTCGAGGCTTCCGTCGTCTACCGCGCCAAGCCCATGCTCAAGCTGGCCAAGGCGGGCTGATCGATACCTTCCAGGTCCGGGCCGATTTCGGTTCGGAGCCTCATGCTTACGAAATCAAGCATCGCTGCCTGTCTCAACGGACGGGCAGCGATGCATTGCGTTTACCTCGCCGGACGGGCCGATCGGCTCATACGCATTCTACTCTGAAATAGCGCGTTCGACGTAGGGGGCGGCGCACACG
>CAZSQA010000060.1:0-26873 GCA_964608915.1 uncultured Isosphaeraceae bacterium | reverse complement strand
ATCCGCTACGACCGGCAGGGTTGAGACAATGACAAAGGGGACGGGGGTCATTTCCTGGAAATGACCCCCGTCCCCTTATCTGAATCTGACCCCCGTCCCCTTATTCTGTCGCGGACGAATCTGTGGATGAAGATTCGGAGAGGCGTTCCAGCCAGGCTTCGTCGACGACCGGGACGCCCAGGGCGATGGCTTTTTCGAGCTTCGAGCCGGCATCGGCGCCGGCCAGTACGAAGTCGGTCTTTTTCGAGACGGAGCCGGACGTTTTCCCGCCAAGTGATTTGACGATCTCTTCAGCCTCGTGGCGGGCCCGTTTCGGCAGGGTCCCGGTCAGTACGACCGTCTTTCCGGCCAGGGGCATATTGCCTGTAGTTTTGCGAGCTTCGACCGGCTGCGGGTCGACGCCGCTCAGGGCCAGTTCGTGCAGCAGGGTTTTCGAGCTTTCCAGGTCGAAGAAATCACGGATCGAAGCGGCGACGACCTGTCCGATTTCGGGCGTGGCGGCCAGATCTTCGGCTGTGGCCTTTTCGAGCCGGTCGAGCGTGCCGAACCGTTGGGCCAGGATTTCGGCCAGGCGTTCGCCGACGTGGCGGATGTTGAGAGCCGTGAGGAACTTGTCGAGCGGCCGGCGCTTGCTGCCATCGATCGCGGCGACGAGATTCTCGGCCGATTTGCCGCCCATCCGCTCGAGCGTCACAAGCTCTTCGACCGTCAGGCGATAGAGATCGGCCGGGCCGGCCGCCATGCCCTGATCGACGAGCTGATCGATGATCTTCTCGCCGAGGCCGTCGATGTCCATACAGGTGCGGTGCGCCCAGTAGGCAAGCCAGGTTTTGAGCTGGCCCGTGCACCCTGCCCTGCCCCCGGTACAGCGGTAATCGACCTCGCCGGGAACGCGTTCGATCGGCCGGCCGCACACCGGGCAGCCTTCGGGCAAGGTGATGGGAACTTCGCCGCCGGTGCGGGCCGAGGTTTCGACACGCATGACCTGGGGGATGATCTCGCCGGCCTTCTGGATGACGACGAGATCGCCGACGCGGACGTCCTTGCGTTCGATTTCGTCGAAATTGTGCAGGCTCGCACGCTGGACGGTGGTGCCGGCGAGGAGGACGGGGTCGAGTTCGGCGACGGGCGTGATTTTGCCGGTCTTGCCGACCTGGAAGGTGACGCCGACGAGACGCGTGACGGCCTCTTCGGCCTCGTATTTGTAAGCGATGGCCCAGCGCGGGGCTTTCGAAGTGAATCCGAGCATTTCACGCTGGTCGAAGCGGTCGACCTTGATGACGAGGCCGTCGATGGGGAAGTCGAGCGAGGCCCGTTTTTCGCGCCATTCTTCGGCGTATTCGAGCAACTCCTGAAGGTTCCGGCAGACGCGCCAGAACGGGCTGACGGGCACGCCCCAGGCGCGGAATGATATGAGCAGGTCCGAGAACCGGACGGGCATTGCGGGCCAGTCGACGAAGCCGAGGCTATGGGCTTCGAAGTGGAGGTGACGCTGGGCGGCCAGGCGGCTGTCGAGCAGTTTGAGCGATCCGGCAGTGGAATTGCGGGGGTTGGCCAGAAGGATATCGCCCTTGGCCTTGCGGATTTCGTTCAAGCGGGCCATTTCGGCGTAGGTCATGTAGACTTCGCCGCGGATTTCGATGCGTTCGGGCGGCTTCGGGGCATGGTCGGCCGGTTCGAGTGCGAGGGGGATCGACTTCACCGTGCGGAGGTTGGCCGTGATGTCGTCGCCGGTTTCGCCGTCGCCCCGTGACAGCCCGCGGACGAGCTGGCCGCGTTCGTAAAGCAGGTTGGCCGAGACTCCGTCGACTTTGAGTTCGATAGTGAATTCAGGCGTTTCGGTGGCGGGCAGGAGCTTTGTGATGCGGGCGACCCAGTCGCGGATTTCGGCCGGGCTATAGGTGTTGTCGATGGACAGCATGGGCGCCAGGTGGCGGGCGCTGGCGAAGCCTTCGAGCGGTTTGCCGCCGACGCGCTGGGAGGGACTGTTGGCGTCAGCGAGATCGGGGTGAGCGGCTTCGAGTTCGACGAGCCGGGCCATGAGGGCATCGAACTGGCGGTCGCTGATTTCAGGCTGGGCGTCGACGTAATAAAGCCGGTTATGGCGTTCGATGGCGCGGCGGAGGTCTTCGACTTCGGCCCGGATGGCGTCGTGGGTGCTCATGTCCGATCCGCTGAGGTTCAGGCCGGGGGTGGTTTCGAAGGTGCGGAAAGATCAGGCCTTCTGGCGGCGCTCCCAGAGACTGTCGGTGCCCATGGCGAGGGCGCCGGTGACGAGCATGACGCCGAATTCGGCCGTGAGGAGTGTGACGGCGTTGCGATCGATCCAGTCGCCGAGGGCGAGCGAGCGGGCATCGACACGGCCGGAACCGCCCTGGGCCTGTTCCTTTTCCGAAATTTCGCGCAGGGCCGGCGCGACGAGCCAGGCGAGGGCCGTCATGACGAACACGGTGCTGGTGGCCAGCAGGAGGATATAAAAGGCGTTGGGGAATTTGACGTTACGTGGATCAGGCGGCATCGGTTGGGGCTCGGCTTCGGGAAGGCGACCGGCTTGCGGTGGACCAGACACGGAAACGAACGATGGAAACGGGCGCAGGGGCGGCCCGTTTCCGGAGTTCGGCGAATTCGACCGGTGCGGCGTGGTCAGGCGCCGTCAAAAACCCATGAGCTGCCGGCGATGTCGTAGGAGACGACACCTTCAGGGAACCAGAGGGCGATTTCGCGGGTGGCCGATTCGGGAGAATCGCTGCCGTGGACGAGGTTATTCTGCTTGCTGATCGAAAAATCGCCGCGCACGGTGCCGGGGGCGGCGGCGGCACCGTTGGTGGCACCCAGCATCGTTCGCACCACGCTGATGGCTTCGTTGCCTTCGAGCACGCCGGCGACGACCGGGCCGCCCGTGATGAAGTCGATCAGGCCGCCGAAGAACGGTTTGCCGTTATGTTCGGCATAGTGCTTTTCGGCCAGGCTTTTTTCGACCTGGATCAGCTTGAGGGCCACGATCTTCAGGCCCTTGGCTTCGAAGCGGGCGAGGATGGAACCGGTGAGCCGCCGCTGAACGCAGTCGGGCTTGCAGATGATCAGGGTGCGCTGCATGTGTGGAACGAGTCTCTCTGGATGTCTTTTCGATCGGGTTCGGAACGTCACGAAACCTGATACGAATTTAGCTTATCGGCAAGAACTTCGGCAACGGTGCGGCGGTGCGAACGTCACGGGAAGGTTGAGCCAGCGCCCGATTCATGACTACGATAGCTGCATGACGACGCGGCCGGTGAAGAAAACTCCGCAGGCCGAACGGATCAGCCATCACCAGACGGGGCCGGTCGTCGCCACGAACCGCTATCCGGAAAGAGAAAATGTCCGACCACGCATCGCCGGCCCCTGGCCGACCGCCACATACCGCCACCCAGCCCATGCAGCATGGCCACCGCCCGGCCGCCAGCGAACAGATCGAAGCGACCCTGGTGCCGGCCGGGGGCTGGCATTTCCTGCATATGTTCTATCGCGTCGACCGCCAGGCGCTCAGTGCCCTGCCCCTGGCTTCGCGGAAGGCCGCTCTGGAAGCACTGGCCAGCGCGCTTTCGCCCGATGCCGGCGACGACAAGCCGATCACCCAGTTCCACGCCTTTTCGGTGGTCGGTCATAAGGCCGACTTCGGTTTCGTGGCCAGCGGGCCAGACATTCGGGCGATCAACGCCGTTCAGACGGAGATCGAAGCCGGGCCGCTCGGGCCAGCGCTCGTGCCGACCTATTCGTTCTATTCGATCACCGAAATTTCCGAATACGTGCCCACGGCCGAGCAATATGGGCAGACGCTCGTGCGCGAGGGCGTCGATCCGGAGTCGGACATCTACAAAACCAAGGTTCGCACCTATGAGCAGCGTCTGGGGCCGATGAACAAGCAGCGGCTGTTTCCGGAATTCCCGGACTGGCCATGCCTGTGCTTCTATCCGATGTCGAAAACCCGAGTGCCCGACGCCAACTGGTATGCCCAGCCCTTCAGCCGCCGCAGCGAGATGATGTCGCAGCACGGCAAGAGCGGCATGAAATTCGCCGGCAAGGTGATCCAGGTGGTGACGTCGTCCACCGGCCTGGACGACTGGGAATGGGGCGTGACTCTCTGGGGCAAGAACCCGAGCTATCTGAAGGACATCGTCTACACCATGCGGTTCGACGAAAGCTCGGCCGTTTACGGCATGTTCGGCGACTTTTACTTCGGCTACCGGCTGCCCGCAGCGGAACTCGTCGCTGAGCTGAAGCTCGACCGCCAGGGCGTCTGACCAGCCCGCCGCCCGGCTCTGGCATCGCATGCCCGGGCCGGTTAGGCTGATCGAAATCGAACCGATTCGAAGATCGATGCCGGTGCCTGAATCGCAGGCTCCGGTATCGGTTTCGTTCGTTCACGCCCAAGAACTACTAGACAGGAATCGACCGCCATGCCGCCGACCAGATTCGCCGCGTTCGTTCTTGCATGGGCCGTTTTTGCCTCCACTGCTTCAGTTTCGAATGCGGCAGTGGCCGACAGGCTCAACGTCGTGTTCCTTGTGGCCGACGATCTGGCGAACCGGCTGGGTTGTTATGCCGATGCTAAGGCCGTGACGCCGGCGCTCGATGCCCTGGCGAAAAAGGGCGTGCGGTTCGACCGGGCCTATTGCCAGTTCCCGCTGTGCAACCCCTCTCGGGCGTCTTTTTTGACAGGGCTTCGGCCCGATACGCTGCGGGTTTACGAGAATGCCACGCAGTTCCGCCAGAACGTGCCGGATGCCGTCAGCCTGCCGCAGACCTTCGCGAAGGCCGGTTATTTCGTGGCCCGCGTCGGCAAGCTGTATCACTATGGCGTGCCCGGGCAGATCGGCACGGCTGGGCTGGACGACTCGCCCTCGTGGCAGGAGACTTCGAACCCCTCGGGCCGCGACAAAACCGAAGAAGCCGACGTGATTCAATACACGGGCCAGAAGGGCCGACTGGGGGCATCGGTAAGCTGGCTGAAGACCGGTGGCGACGGGCTGGACCACACGGACGGCATCGTGGCCGACAATGTCATCGGGCTGATCCGCAAGCACAAGGGCGGGCCGTTCTTCGTCGCTGGCGGATTTTACCGGCCGCATGTGCCGTGCGTCGCGGCGGAACCGTTCTTCAAGCTTTATGACGGCCAGACTTTCGAAATTCCTTCGCCCACTCCGCCGGGCCTTTCGAAAGTGCCGCCCGTGGCGTTTTTCATCAAGCCGCCGAATTATGGGCTTGAAGGCGAGAAGCTATCGCATTTCACTCGGGCCTATTATGCCTCGATCAGCCAGATGGACGCCCAGGTGGGCCGGGTGCTCAAGGCGATCGAAGACGAAGGGCTGGCGGAAAGGACGGTCGTGGTTTTCGTTTCGGACCACGGCTATCTGCTTGGCGAACATGGCGGCCAGTGGATGAAGATGAGCCTGTTCGAACAATCGGCCCGCGTGCCGATGATCGTGTATGCCCCGGGCCGCAAGGGCAACGGCCGGGCCAGCCGCCGCACTGTGGAGCTGGTGGACCTGCATGCCACACTGGCCGACCTGTGCGGAATCGAGCCGCCGAAGACCGACGGCGAGAGCTTCGTGAAGCTGCTGGACGATCCGAATTCAGCCTGGGATCATCCGGCCTATACCCAGGTGACGCGGCAGGTGCCCGGCGCCGCTGCTGATCAGGTCAAAGTCGCTGCCAAGAAAAAGGCCGGCAATACTCGAACGATCATGGGCCGGTCGATCCGCACCGAACGGTTCCGGCTCGTCGAATGGGACGGCGGCAATTCGGGCGTGGAACTTTACGACCACCAGGTCGACCCTGCGGAAAACGCCAACCTGGCCGATGACCCGGCATATGCCGAGGTGATGTCGCAGCTTCATGAGCGGCTCGCGAACCCCGGCCGACCGAGCCGCTGAACAGAATAAGGGGACGGGGGTCATTTCCGAAAAATGACCCCCGTCCCCTTTATTTTATTGTCATGATTCCGATCTTATCGGACTTCGGTTGAGCCTTTTGTCAGCGACCGGTTGCATCGACGCTCAAGTATCTGCCACGAACGCCTTGCTTCGGAACGCCTTGCCTGTCAGATTGATATTCGAAGCGATTCGCCCAAGAAACACGCTGGACGAGATGCTTCAGGGACAAAAATACCCCCCTACGCGATACCAGCCAGGGATTTACCTGCGGAATCGAACAGTTCGGCGGCGGCTTATTCGGATCCCGTCGAAATCTATGAGGCTATGATGCACGAACCTTCTCACGAAAATGCTGCCGGCAATCCGACGGAAGTATCGGCATCCGTTTCGGAAGGGCCGTTGATCAAGCCACGTGCCGTCAAGATCTTTCTGGCCGTGATCTTTTGCATTCTGGTTGCCTTTTTTTCCGTGAATGTCATCTCGCACGACCAGCGAAGCGCGGCTGCGACGGCTGAGCACTTCGCCAATGCGGCTTTCGTCAAAAACGACGTCGCAAGTGCATATCTCGATCTTTCAGCCGAGATGCAAAGGGCTTTCCCGGCAGGCGAACTGACCGCCGAAATCTCGAAATTGCATCCCGCCGGGCGTCCGACGGAGGTCGCCGCGATCGAATACGGACCAATACTGGGCCAGAAAGCAATGAACATCTATCTGAAAGGCTCGGGCGGGAACGAGGCGTTCTATTATCGGCTCCTGATGGTCGGCACAAAGGAACAAGGCTATAAGGTCGGCGGATTCTGGCGTGGTAACGGCCCGTATCCTTCGTCAGCACGCAGACCACTATGAGCAGGGAGGAGGAAGGAAAAGGGGACGGGGGTCTTTCCTGAGCTTTCGGGGAAGCATACTGAGCTTGGTCAGGAAATGACCCCCGTCCCCTTTTTGACTGATGATCTCCTTCACCTGCCAAGATTCCCGATCGAACGACTTCGCCACTTCACCGACTCTCGAGATACTCAATGCCTGATACCGTGACGCTGCGAGTCATGATCGAAGACCCCATACCAGGCGTCGCGCTGGCCATGCAGCGGGGTCGTGATTCGATCGTGCCGCCGGTGCGTATTACGCCTGAAGCCGTCACCCTGGAGGTTGCCGCTGAAGTGCGGGCCCGGCCGGACGGCACTCTTGGGCTTTATGGCCAGGACGTTCACGGCCCGCCAGCGGCGCGGTTCCTTTACGTCACGGTGGGCGTGCGGGCCGGTCAGCCGAATTCGCCATGGGATCGCCGCACGAAAATCCCGCTGAGCGGTATCCCGAAAGAAATCCTCAACGCCGCTCATGAACGCTCCGGCCTGATTCTCGTCGCAAGAATCGCTGGCCGGGCCCGGGACGGCGGCCCCGCCTGCGCGAGCGTACCCCTTCTTGGCACAGGCTGGCAAATTCTGCAGGCAGAATAGTGGAACCGAAAAGGGGACGACCGAAAAGGGGACGGGGGTCTTTTCTGAGCTTTCGGAGAAGCATAATGAGCCTGGGCAGGAAATGACCCCCGTCCCCTTTTCGGCTGCAATAGATCGAATTCTACCGGCCTTCGCGTTCGAATTCGAAGCGCCTGGGAGTGCCTCCCCTCGTGAATCCGATCGTGGCGATCAGCCCGCCTTTGGGCGAAAGTTCGTAAACGATGCGTTTCGGATAATCATGGCGTGGATTGTCGAACACAGCGCGAGTCGGGCTCAATTCAGTGAGTACGAACTCGGTCGGCTGCGCGCCGCCGGGCTGTGCGACATAGACCAGCCCTGCTTCGCGCTCAATGATACGCAGGTATTCGAATGCGAACATCTTGCCGCTCGTGTTGACCGAACGCGACACAGCCAGCATCGCGCCGCCGAGCGGTGGACTCCAGCGTTCCTCGGTCGACGACCCTGTGCTTCGCCTGCCGACCCAAGCCCCAGCCAGCCAAGCCAGATCATCGATTCTGGCCTTGGCCATCTCCGGCATCGCAATGTCCTTCGCATGGCGGTACAGCCCTGCTGAGTCCTTCACCACCGGAGGGTCGACGGACACGCTCGCAAGCAACCCGTCCGCAGTCACGCGAAACTTTCTGCGGATCTGCTTGATCGCATTGGGCGAGTTGCCCGCCAGGCGTTCGAATGTGAGTTCGTACTCGAATGTGCCGTCTTTCCAAGTGCCGCGATAGCGCGCGATCGACATCGGATCTTTGACTTCGGTCACCGAGCCGTCGATCGCGACTCGCACATCGCGGTGGCCGGAGCCATGGCCGTTCAGCACGAACGCACCATCATCGACTCGAATCGAGAACTTCGAGGACATGGGAGGGCCCATCTGCTCGAGGGAACGTCCATCGGTTCGATCCTCGACGAAAATCCACTCGCCATCGAGCTTTCGCATTTCGTCGGTCTGCGCCGAAAGCGAGTTCGATATGACTGCCCCGCCAAGTGAAACGAGTATCGCGATCGTGGTTTTCGACATGGTGCTGAAGTGCATCGGTGAGTCCACTTTCAAGTTGAGTTCGACGAAAAAGCGCGAACTTGACTCTGTATTCATTCACTCGTGAAACAACCTCGACGGCCCGTCACACGCGACGTTACATTTCAGCATAAGTCAAAGGAATCATTCGTGATAGTGGGCATTCGACTCGATGAATCAAGATCGCCGGTCGGCAGATGGCGAACGGGGGGGGCGTTCCGATCGAACGTCCAAACGGCCTGAAGGTCGACCCAATTGCTTGTTTTCGGCCTGGGAAGTGACCGCCGTCGTCTTGAATGCCCCCTCCGCATTATGGTCTCGTTCGGAAGTCATCATGGCATTCCGGAAGGTTCGCTGTTACATTGACTCGAATAATGAATGCACGATTGTTGCGATGAGGTGACCCATGCGCGACGGCCGGATTCGATCGATCGTTGTGCCGATGTCCGTTCTGGCCTGGTTCGTGGCGGCTGCGCCCGTCGAAGCGGCCGACTTGCTTCGTATTCGCCGCGATGCATATACGCTGTCTTCCTCGGAACGCCAGCTATTCATCGATGCGATCTTCGCCATGAAGGCCGCCCCGGCACGTGGCGATGGCACCCTGGCGACGAACCGCTACGACGAATACGTTCGGCTGCACGAAATCTTTCGCCTTCACATGAATTCCGGCTTCCTGCCCTGGCACCGCAAAATGATGTGGGAATTCGAGACGGAGATCCGCCAGCTCGACCCGGTCAAGTTCGGCAATTTCACGATGCCGTATTGGAACCTGACGCGGGGCGGGTTCCCGTCCGATCTCGTCGGCGGGATAGGCAGTCCGGTCGTCGTCACCGATGGGCCATTCGCGGCCGGGCTCTGGACGACGGTCAATCCCGGGCCCGAAACTGGAACGCATGCCCTGGAACGTCCGTACCTCGAAAACGTTGACTGGAATTTCGTTGGGTCACCCGAACTCCTTTTTGCCATGATCGCCAGGGATAAAGACTTCGAGTCGTTTTCGATGGACCTGGAAATCAGTTGGCACAATCGGATCCACAATACCGTCGGCGGGCAATTCGGGACGATCGCCGGCGCAGTCGACGACCCGTTCTTCTGGCTGCTCCACACCTGGGTCGATATGGCGTGGACACTCTGGCAGGCGAATACCGGGTCCACGACGGCCGACGATTACATGGCTTTCATGGATGGCCCCGATCTCGACGACCGGATGGACGGTTTCGGCGATCCGACGAACCTGACGAATATCGGTTTCAACGCCACGATGTTCAATACGCCGCGAGATCAGCTCGATCCCCGCAACACGGCATCGCTGGGCTACAACTACGAATTCTTAGGCAATCTGATTCTCCCACCCGTGATTGTGCCTGAGCCTCGCAGCCTCATTCTCGCCGCACTGAGCGCCATGGCCCTGGCATGTTTCGCACGCGCGAGGCCAGGGCAATCATTCGAACGGAATTGAAAAGTCATCCAGGTTCCGTACGATTTAACTTTCCGCTTCAGGTTGCGTCTGAGCCTTGCCGGCCTCGCCGCAATGGCGGAATGCATAGGCTGCGGCGATCGGTCCGATCACTTCCAGCAGCGTGATCGCCCCCAGCACGATCGCCGGAACCGGTTCGGCATGGTCCGGAAACAAGACGACCGTGCGGCGTGTCAGCCCGATCGCCATGCTCGCCAGGGGCAGCAGCAGCAATCCCGTCGCGGAAGCCTGATCCGCCGGTGTTCCGCAGCGACGCAAAACGCCGTAAGCCACACCCCACTGCGCCAGCGTGCGTGCCAGCACCAGCAGCGGTACCGCGAATAAGACGATGCCATTCTGTTTGGGGTGAAACGCGGCGCCCGCGGTGACGAACATGATGATGTAAAGCACTTCCGTCGAAGGCCCGAGCGCGATGCTGTGCAACTTGATGTCCGCATGGTCGAAAGCCCGCACCGCCACCCCCATCACGAGCAGACAGTACAACGAGGACAAGTCCGCCATCCGGGCGAGCCCGAGCGTCAGGACCACCGTGCCGATCATCAGGGCGATCCGGTATTCCGCCTCATGCTTGATCCATCGGGCCATCCAGACTTTCAATGCGGCCATCAGCGTGCCGAGGCAAATGGAACCCGTCACGACGAAAAGCGGGCGAATCAGCGTCGGTGTGTCCGTCTCGCCGACGCTCCGTTCCATCAAGGGCAGCACGGCCCAGAATAATGAAACCGATGCCAGGTTATTCAGGGCCACCAGGATTCTCGTCGAATCGGTCACCTGTCCGCTGGCTCGCATTTCGCGGCCCACGTGCATCAGGACGGCTGGCGATGCCGAGACGGCGATCGCCGCGATCAGCAGCGCATGCGGCAACCCTACGCCCAATGCCAGCATTGCCAGGCTGACCAGCACGAAGGTGGCCGTGCATTCGCACACGGAAGTCACCAGCAGCCCGCGTGTGCGGAAGGCGACCTTGATGTCAAGCGCCACGCCAAGCTGGTAGAGGATCAGCCCCAGGGCGATGTCGACGATGGATTGAGTCCGTTCGAGCATCTCGCGCGAGAGAATGCCGGTCACGTTCGGCCCCAGCATCAGGCCGACGAGGATGTAGCCCGACAGCCCGGGCATGCCGCGCACGCGTCGGATGAGGTTCGCGGCGATCAGCCCGGCGACCACGATCAGGCCGATCGTGACGAAGCCGTTGACAGGGCCCGAAAACACGGAGAGGAATTTGTCAGAGACCATGGCCATCCGATCGCGAACTGGGGAATCGTCAGGCATATGATATCGCCTGGACCGCCATCGCCGAAAGGAAAGCTCCAGCGAGCAAAAAGGAGTCAGGAGCAAAAATTGGTCAGGAGCCTTTTTCGCAGTTCGAGCGCGGGCAAAAGGGGTCAGGGCAAAAGGGGTCAGGACCTCTTTTCTTCTTATCCCATCCTACTTCTTGATCCCCACCCGGTGCACTCCCTGGCCTTGCCCGGCATGAAAATGTGACATTCCCACGGTCGGGTCGTGGACTTTCGTGAAGCCGGCGGCTTCGAACCAGCTTTCGACTTCTGCCGGCGTGTGGTGGCTCACGTACTTCGGGGCGTACCAGTCCAGGGTGTCGCAGGCACGCACTTCGGGGTCGGGGTGCATCGAGACGCCGATCGTGAGAGCGTGCAGCCCCAGGCCAAGCTTGCGCACGAGGCCGCTGGGGGAATTCGCCAGTCGGCGTTTCAGGCCCCCGATGGGCACGCTCCAGCGGCTGAGTTTTTCCACGAGACGCACGGGCAGGTTGCGGGCGATGGCCCGGTGCATGTGCATAATCCGCTCGACGACCGGGCTTTGCCGTTGATAGACCCACACCGCCATGAGCCCGCCCGGACGCACGCACCGGGCCAGATTCAGGAAGGCCTGGCGCGGGTCGGGCGTGTGGTCGATCACGCCGATCGAGTAGCAGATGTCAAAAGTGTTGTCCGGCAATGGAATACGCAGAAGGTCGGCCTTCACGACCTGGACCCGGGCCCGCTCGGGCTCCGTCGTATCATAAGCGGCCCGGACGGCTTCGGAGATGTCGAGGCCGACCACGTCAGCGCCCCAGCCGGCGGCCTGGCGGGCATACCGGCCCATGCCGCAGCCGCCGTCGAGGACGAGCTTGCCGGCGAAATCGGCGGGATCGAGACCGGTTTTGAGCCGGAGTGTGGCCTGATCTTCTTCGGGGCGGACGATCCGGTAGCGGTTCCACTGAAGGCCGTACAGGTCTTTCGTGCGTGACTGTTCCGCGGGCTGGGCCATGACTGGTGGTTCTCGATGCGTAGGTTCTCAACCGGATGCGTGTTGAGTTGCGGCCCGTTTTTCTTCGGCGGCGCTGGGGCGGAGGTAGAGCGGTTCGAGGGTGTCGGCGTCGACCGCTGGCTGGGATTCGAACTGGGTCAGGATCCACCTAGCCAGGACGTCGGACGCGGGATACCAGGTTTCGCGGGGGGCTTCGGGCAGGCCGGTCGGGCCGAGTTTGCTGGCGAGTTCGAGCCCCGGGCCGGTGACGAGGAGCGAATCGAGGTCAATCGACTCGCGATTCAGTTCGCCCCAGGCGAGGATTTCAGGGCCGGAGCGGCGGCCCCATTCACTTGAAGGGGATTCGCGGGCGTAGACCGATCGGGCGACGGCCCCGCGCTGGGCGTCGGCGATGCTGAGGATTGTGCCGGCGGCAGTTTCAGGAGTGGCGAGGACAGGCAGGAGCAGGCTGTCGAGCGCGACGACGGGCACGCTCAGAACTTCGGCCAGAGTCTTGGCGACGGCGATTCCGACACGCAGGCCGGTGTAGGAGCCGGGGCCGACGCCGACGGCGATCCCGCCGATGTCGGTCATTCGGCGGCCGGCGGCCGAGATCAAGTGGCCGATGGACGGAACCAGTTCACGGCCGTGGTTTTGCGTCGCGACGTGGTCGTCGGTCCAAATTTGGCCGGTGCGGGTGTCGACGAGAGCGAGGGCGCCGTGGCGGGTCGAGGTGTCGAGGCCGAGAATCAGGGGCAAGTGGTGGTCCTCAATCGACTTCGGCGTAAACGGCGTGGCGATGGCCCGTGGTGGTCGTGGCGAAATGGCTGCATCGATTTTCGGCGGCGGGGCGGTTCGGGGTCAAGGCGGGGGCTGGGAACCGTCGGGGGATTCGTGATCCGGTATCGGTGAAATCGGGGCATGGGCATTTCCGGGCTCTGGACAATACCGGTCCTGCGTGCGAACATCGTGAGGAACGAAGAAAATCGGTTGATTTTTGGAGAATGCCGTACGAAGAATAATGGAAGTCTTCGGACTTCGACTTCCGCACGATCGTTCATCGAGGAGCCTTGGCATTGCGTCGCGCCGTAATCAGCGACATTCACGGGAACCTGGAAGCCTTGCAGGTGGTTCTCGCGGATATCCGAAACCAGGGAGTCGAGGTGATCCATTGTCTCGGCGATGTCGTCGGGTATGGTCCGAACCCGCGAGAGTGTCTCGATCTGATCATGTCTAATTGTCAGATCTGCCTGCTGGGCAATCATGACATGGGTGCCCTGTGCGATCCGGAAGGGTTCAACCAGGGGGCGGAACGGGCGATTTTCTGGACACGTGAGCAGCTCGAAAGGTCGGACGACCCCCGGAATGCCGAACGACTGAACTTTCTCGGCGGCCTGCCCCGTTATCATCGGGACGGGCCTTTTCTGTTCGTGCACGGTTCGCCGCGTAACCCGTTGTCGGAGTATGTCTTTCCGGACGACGTCTACAACCACCGGAAGATCGAGCGGCTGTTCAGCCTGGTCGAAAGTTATTGCTTCCAGGGGCATACGCACATCCCGGGCGTGTTCACGGAGAACCACCAGTTCCATTGCCCGATGGATCATGGCTATGAGTTCACGCTGGAGCGTGGCAAGTACATGATCAACGTCGGGTCCGTGGGGCAGCCACGCGACCGCGACCGCCGCAGTTGTTATCTGATCCTGGAAGACGGCCGCGAGGAGCCGGGCGGGCCGGTGATGAAGCCGGTGAAGCTGTCGTATCGCAGGCTCGATTATCCGTTCGAGATCACGCGCCAGAAAATTCAGGCGATCGCTTCGCTGGACAGGTACCTGGGCGACCGGCTGTGCATGGGTCAGTGAACGGATCGACACCGTAAGCCGGGCTTGCCTGGCGTGTCGGCCATTGACGAACCGGCCGGGTCGAAAACTATGATGTTCTCTTGACGGGCTACGAACCGCGGGCGGGCTGGTGAGTACCGGCGGCCGCGAATCGCCGACGATCGGACTGGACGACACCTGAGCATGAACGAACAGAAGCGGTTTTTCCTTTTTCTGATGGTGTCGTTTCTGACGATGTTCGCCCTTCAGACGGCGCTTGAGCAGGCCGGGTTTTTCCCGAAACCTGACGAAAAGGCCGCTCAGAAAGCCGCCGGACTGGCCGACGCCGCGAAGAAGGACGCCGGCGACGCGGTGAAGAAGGCAGGCGAACCGGCTGAGACGAAAGCCGCGACACCTGAGATGAAGGCGGCACAGGCGGCTGCGCCGAGCTTTCCGGAGGAGTCGATCGATCTCGGCTCGGTGGACCCGCAGTCGGGCTTTCCGTTCCACCTGCGTGTGACGAACAAGGGCGCGGGGGTCGTTCTGGCCGAGAGTTCGAGCTTCGCCGCGGATCACCTGCCAGGTCAGAACACGCAGGAGAAGCTGCTTTACGTGCAGCGCCAGAGCGGGTCGCCGGACAGCCTGGCCGTCGAGATCCGCCAGGTGGACGGTGAAGAGAAGAACGTGGATCTTTCGGCCGTCGTCTGGGAAGTCGTGCGGGAGCGACCGGACGCCCCCGCCGTGGTTACGACGGGCGACACCCAGAAGGTGACGTTCAGGCACAAGCCGCCGGAAATTCCGGGGGTGACGATCGTCAAGACGCTCGAAGTCGCCAAAGGGCGGCAGGATGTCGGCCTGAGCGTTCGCCTGGAAAGCGACGCCGACCGGAGTCTGTCGTACCGGCTGATCGGCCCGCACGGCCTGCCGCTGGAAGGCCAGTGGTACAGTTACACCTATCGCGACCTGTTCTACGCGCCGGGCGACCCGCGTGCTTCGCTCATCAGCCGGTCGGCCCTGAACGTGGCCAAATCGACTGACCCCGATTCGGGTTATCCGCCGGAGCTGGTGACGATTCCGATCCGTTTCGCCGGGGTCGAGACCCAGTATTTCGCGACGTTCGTGGCGCTCAAGGGAGCGGGCATCGACACGGCTGAGAAGAACTGGATTTCGGAATCGACGGAGAAACTGATCGGCCCGGTGCCGACGGACCCGAACAAAAGCGATATGACCGTGACCCTGACGACGCGGCCTGAGCGCATCTCGCCCACGGCGCCCGTGACGCACGAATATTCCGTATACCTCGGGCCGAAAACGCGCGAGGCGCTTGAGCCCTACGGCGCGGAGGAGCTGACGACCTACCGCCGGGGCTGGGCAGTGCCGGGCTCGCGCATGCTGGCCCGTTCGTTCATCAGCCCTCTGCTGAACGGCACTTATGCCGCGACTCGCAAGCTGGGCGGCGTCTTCGGCGCGTCCAGGGGCAGTTACGGGCTGGCGATCATTCTGCTGACGGTCGTCGTGCGGCTGATGATCTTCCCGCTTTCGCGCAAGCAGGCCATGACGGCCAAGCGCATGCAGGAACTGCAGCCGCAGATGCAGGCGATCAAGGACAAATACAAGGACGACAAGGAACGCCAGGGCCGGGAGACGATGGAGCTGTACAAGAAGGCGGGCGTGAACCCCTTCTCCGGCTGCCTCATCGCCATGATCCAGTTGCCGGTCTTCATGGGCCTCTGGCAGACGCTCAACAACAGCGTTGCCCTGAGACATGCCCCGTTTCTGTACATCGATAATCTGGCAGCGCCGGATGCCCTGTTCAAGTTCCCGGGCACCGTGCCGTTCCTGGGCGATTATTTCAACCTTCTGCCTTTGCTCTCTGTCGTGCTGATGTGGCTTCAAATGAAGCTTTTCTCGCCGCCGCCGGCGAACGAAGAGGCCGAACTGCAGCAGAAGATGTTCTCGGTCATGATGGTCTTCATGAGCTTCATGTTCTACAAGGTGCCTTCGGGTCTGGGGCTTTACTTCATCACCTCGAGCCTCTGGGCCGTGTGCGAACGGCTTCTGCTGCCCAAGCTGGTGCATAGCTCGCCGCTCGCCACGATCGCGATCGAGAATTCCGACGCTTCCTCCGCCGGGTCATCGACACGAGGCTCAGGCCGGCCTTCGACGGAGCCGGAACAGAAGCCCGCGACCGGCTGGCGTGCGAAGTGGAATCAGCTGCTGGAAGAGGCCGAGAAGCAGCGGACGATCCAGAACGAAAACCGCAACAAACAGGGCGGAAGCGGCGGTGGCGGCGGCAACAACAACGGCGGCGGCAAGGCCCGCCCGAAAAAAGGCCGGCGTTGATCGCCGCGGCATGGCTTTCGAAGCGATGAGCCAGCCCTGATGCTGCTTTCGAACACGACGGACACGATCGCCGCGATCTCTTCGCCCAATGGACCGGCGATCCGTTCGATCGTCCGTGTGAGCGGCCCGGATTGCTGGGCCGTCGTTTCGTGCGTCGTGAAGGGAATTCCGGAATCGCAGCCAGTTACGGCTTCGTCATTCCAGATCGAAATTCGTGAATTGCCCGGTCAACCCGCGATCTTTGGCCGGTTGCAATTCTGGCCCGAGGGCCGGAGCTACACCGGGCAGGCTTCTGTCGAGCTGCACCTTGAAGTGCCGAACGTACTTGCCGACAAGGTGTTGCGACGGTGTGTCGAAGCCGGTGCCCGTTTGGCCGAGCCGGGCGAGTTCACGTTTCGGGCCTATGTGAAGGGCAGGATCGACCTGGCCCGGGCCGAGGCCGTGGCGGGCATTTTTCAGGCGACGACGCCTGAGCAACTTCAGGTGGCGCTCGGGCAGCTTGCGGGCGGGCTGGGGCAGCGGATCGACCGGCTGCGGGGCCGTCTGCTGGACCTGACGGCCTGGCTGGAGGCGACGCTCGACTTCGTCGAGGAAGCCGACGTCGACCCGATTTCCCGGAACGTCGTGGCCGAGGAGCTGCGTGGATCGGCCTGGGAACTGCGGCGGCTGTCGGAAGTCGAATCGAATCGGGACAGGCCAGTATCCGACCGCCGGATCGTGCTGGTCGGCCGGCCGAACGCGGGGAAAAGTCACCTTTTCAACGCCCTTTGCGGCGGATCCGGCCGCGCTCTGGTCTCGCCGGTCGCGGGCACGACGCGTGACTATCTGGAAGCCCGGGCCGATCTTGGCCTGGGCCGGAAGGTCGTCTTCGTGGACACCGCAGGCGAGTACGAAACCGCGGAGCCGATCGACGCGCAGTCGCAATCTCTGGGCAGGCGGGAACGGCTGCTGGCCGATCTTTTTCTCGTGTGCGTTCCGGTCGATGAGCCCGATGCGGACATCGGGGCTTTCGAAGCGGCGTTGCCGGGGAATGTGCCGCGTGTGATCGTGCGGACGAAGGCCGACCTCGGCGGGCCTGGCGATTCTGGCAGCAATGAAACGATACCGGTGAGTGCGGCGTCGGGGCTGGGGCTGCCGGAATTGCGGCAGGCGATCGCCGATCGCCTGGATCGTCTGGAACCCGAAATCGACACGGTGGTTGCGGGTACGCGCATTCGGGTGGGAGAAGCGTTGCGATCGGCCGGGAAATCGCTCGTCCAGGCGGCCGGGACGATGGCGGCATCGGGCGGCGACGAACTCGTGGCGATCGACCTTCGTGCCGCGGTCGAAGCGCTTGACGTGGTGGCGGGCAAGGACGCGACGGAAGAGGTCCTGGACCGGATCTTTTCGCGGTTTTGCATCGGGAAGTGATCTGTTCGGAGGCAGTTGCGCATAACGCCAGACCGGCCCAGATATCGAGCAGTCAAACGAAGTCGGCCATGATTCGGTCAAGGTCGAAAGGCGTGATACCGCGATCGAGTGCGAAAATCGTCTCGGCCGATTCGATGTCGGCAACCTGCTCTCCACGTGCACGGATGTGCAAGTCGAACAGGCTGTGGAGGTCGGGCTTTCTCAGTTGGGTCAATGCGCGGAGCATGAGCGATACGCCGCTCAGGTTGTTCGCTACATTGTTATGGAATCGGATATTCGTGAGTGCGATATCGGCCCAGATGATCTCGCGTTTGGCCAGGTCGAAGATCGCCGGAATGCACATTCGGGTGTTCGAACTCACGTCCACCTTGTCGACGACCGTTCTCGGCTCGAAGATCTCCCCAGACTCCGGCCTCTCACGAGTCATCCAGCCAGCGAAACACTCGGGCAAATCGCAGTAAGGCTGTTCCGTAAAACTGTTGAGGCACATGACGACGTAGCGGACTTTATGAGCCAGAGTTTTTTCGACATCGACGTCGATGAACTCGGCAGCCCCTCTGGGCGCATCGACGATGTCCCCGCTGTGATGCCCGCCGAAGTCCTTAAGGTTGTAGTAGGAGATCGTGGTCACGCAACCGAAATCCGCATCGAACATCGCGGCCGAGAGGTCGATGTCCGTCCGGCTGGACCCGTTTTTCCACCACAGGAAGAAACGCAGCGTCGTGCCATCGGGTAAGGCAATTCGACTGCCTCGAACCAATGTCCGCAGAGCTTTCGAAGCCGAACGCTGCGAGAACGGCACGAGATAGTTTTTCAGACGCTCGTCAAGATAGCATCGACCCAGTGGCGGGAGCTTCGCGAAACGATCGACCAGCGTACGATCGCAGATTGTCGTAAGCCGGGCCGAGATCTCTTCCGGCAAGTCGGGCAAACGATCGGTGGTCCCGTAAACTTTCGCGACGCTTCCCTTGGGAAAGAACGTGCGGATTTCGACAGGACGATCGCGTCGTCGAAAATGGGCCAGAGCCTGAAGCAGCACGGGCGTCGACACCGAACTGGCTCGCCGGGCGAACTGATCGACGACGATCGGGGCATATTCGTTCGCAATTCTTGCGACGTGATCGAGACGCCGGGCAAAATCGCCGGGTCGGGTATCGAGCAAGTAAAGCCCGCCAGCCCAATCCCTGGCTGCCAGCCTTCTCTCGACGTGGCTGTTGAAGGTTTCGGAGGGGCGATCGTTACGCAGGACGTCGAATGCCGCAGCGGTTTTCGGAAATCGCTTCGCATATTCGCCCGGATGCAGTCGCTCGCCCAGGCGAATCCAGCGTGGCTTCCACCTCAGCATGTCCTCGGTTCGGCTTTCCGAGCGTTCGATCCAGCTCAAGAGCAAGGCACGTTCGGATCGGCTGAATTTGCCGAATTTGCAAGGTTGGGAGAGGGAGGCGTCGCCTTTGCTCATAGCCGCCGCGAAGCGGAGAACGTCGGTGGCGGTTCGGACCTTCGAATCAAGATACCCGACGGCATCCGGGACGTGACGAATCAGTTCGGAGCCGAGAATTGCCAGATTCTCTTTGCATGGAATTTCGTTCGACAGAAGACGCAGGATGCCACGGCCATATTGAGCGACGAACCACTTCACGTCTTCCTGGTCCTGAGCCGAATACGGAGATTTCGAACGGGCGAGCAGACGGAACATTTCTTCGAAATCGTCGCGGGAGCCGAGATGGATTTCCTTGAGACTCGGCCAGTCGTCGAGCGGTTGTCGCGTGGCGGTTTCGGTTTCGTGCAAGGTCAGGGTCAAGTAATGCATCAGTGCGTTGAAGTACAATTCCGCCTGGTGCATGTCCATGACCTGTTGCGGAAAGTTCGGGTACATCGGAGTAAAGGGGCGATGTGCGCCGACCAGTTCCCGTAGGTTCCTGACGAGCTTGTGGTAGAAGAAGTCCACCAGATCCGGGTTCGATTGCGTCAACCTCTCCGACAATTCCTTGCTGAGGACGAATCCGAGCGATTCGAGATTTTTCTGAATCGTGGCGATGACGTTCAGCGGGGTCGTCCCCGATGCCCTTGGCAGGTAGACCTTCGATCGGCGACGCAGGTAGATGTGATTCATGCGATTTCGCTCAAAAGAATGACGCCCGGCCCGAGAGGCCGGGACGCTACGGAAAAGGCGGAAAGCGAAAGCCCTAGAAGTGGATGGAGAAGGAAGGACTTTCAGAGCCGCCTGAAGTCATCATATCGAGTGCCGGCACCGGAATCCAATGAAGTGGAAGGAATTCCGGGAACGTTCGATTCTGTTTCGCAGAAAATGGGGGGGCCGATCGTTCGACCTGGCGCGCATGGTGATCTCGGTCGAAACTTTTCCTTTTCGCCGGTGTATGGAATCCGTTCGTGGGGGGAGATGAAGGACCCTCCGCGAGGACTAGCCCGTGATCGCACGTGATGCGGGATCGACCGGTTCGCATGGGTGAGCCGGTTTTCCGTGGCATCAACCAATCCAAGGAACGACATTCGATGCGCAAGCAATTCCGGTTTCTTCTGACGGCCGTGACGATGACTCTGGTGTGTGCGGCTCCGCTGGTGGCCGATCAGCTGCTGGGCGTGGTTCAGGAAGTGGACGTGGCCGGCAAGAAGATCGTCGTGAAGCCGAAGGGCAAAGACGCTGAGAACGTCACCGTGACGGTCACGGACAGCACGATTTTCGAAAATGCGAAGGGCAAGGAGATCAAGAAGTCGCCGCTGGAGAAGCTCAAGAAGGGTGTGGTCCTGGACATCACCCACGAGAAGGCGAAGGCTTCGAAGATCGTCCTGAAGGGCAACCCGAATGCCAAGAAGAAGGCTGAAGGGAAAGTGAAAGCCGCGAACGACTGACCTTCGACGTATTCGTCAGGAATTTCGATTCGCTGAAATCGACGGTGCCCTATTGACCGGTGGGGCATCGTCGGTTACTTTTTTACGCAGGTTCTCTTATCGAGAGTGGCTGAGGGACGGGCCCTGTGACGCCACAGCAACCGGTTCGGGATTACGATTCCGAACGCTGGTGCTAACTCCCTCCCGAATTTCGGCTCTGCCGGAAGTCGCGGGGAAGATGAGATGAACGGTATGACTTGAACGATGCCAGGCTGGCATACGCTACGTAGTCATACCCGTTTGTTTCGTCGATATCTCCCATTCTCGTAAGAACTCCACAGTCACGCCTGACCGCAGGTGCGTGAGCAGTTCGGATTCGGATCGGCAGCACGCCTTTCCCGGGAGATATGCCTCGTGAGCCATCGACCTCATTTCGTGAACGGTCTGAAATGTCGGCTTTGCGGCAAGATGCACGGCCAGCAGGCGCTGAATTTTTGTCCCGATGACTTCGGCCCGCTCGAAGTGGATTACGACTACGAGGCCATGAAGGGGCATGTCACGCGGGATTCGCTCCTGGCAGGCCCGGCGAGCATGTGGCGTTATGCCCCCCTCTTGCCTCTTTCCGGCCCGGCGACGGTCGGCAAGCATGTCGGCTACACGCCGCTGGTGCGTGCCGAACGGCTCGGCAAGGCGTTGGGACTGAAGAATCTGTACGTGAAGAACGACGCCGTGAATCACCCGACACTGTCCTTTAAGGACCGGGTCGTGGCCGTGGCGCTTTCGAAGGCCGTGGAACTCGGGTTCAAGACGGTCGGTTGTGCCTCCACCGGGAACCTGGCCGGCAGCGTGGCCGCCAACGCCAGCGCCGCGGGGCTCGAGGCCTACATCCTGATCCCTGACAATCTCGAACAGGGCAAGGTGCTGGGGGCGACGGTCTACGGTGCCAAGGTCGTGGCCTGCACGGGCAATTACGACCAGGTGAACCGGCTGTGCTCGCAGATCGCGTTCCAGTTCGGCTGGGGCTTCGTGAACGTCAACCTGCGGCCGTTCTACGCCGAAGGTTCGAAGACGATGGGCTTCGAAATCGCCGAACAGCTCGGCTGGCGGGCACCGGATGCCGTGGTCGTTCCGATGGCCGGCGGCAGCCTGATCGGCAAGATCCACAAGGCCTTCAAGGAACTCGAAACGCTGGGCCTGCTCGAAGCACCGGTGCAGACACGCATGTTCGGCGCCCAGGCGACCGGCTGCAACCCGATCGCCAATGCCGTGAAGACCAGCGCCAATAAGATCAAGCCCGTGCGGAACCCGGACACGATCGCCAAGAGCCTGGCGATCGGCGACCCGGCCGACGGTTATTTCGCCAGCCAGCTCATCCGCAACACCGGCGGGTGGTCGGAAGACGTCAACGACGACGAAATCGTCGAAGGCATGCGGCTGCTGGCCGAGACCGAAGGCATCTGGGCCGAGACGGCCGGCGGCGTGACGGTGGCCGTGACCCGCAAGATGGTCGAAATGGGCCATTTGAAGCCGGAGGACCGGGTCGTCATGGCGATCACGGGCAACGGCCTGAAGACGCAGGAGGCGCTGATCGACCGCATCGCCCGCCCGCAGGTGATCAGGCCCACACTGGAAGACTTCAAGACCCTGCTGGAATCGACCGCGAACACGGCCAGCACGGCCGCGGGCGAGATTCTGGCGGGTGCCGGAGTCTGAGCCTCGCAATTGGGCTGAAAACCCTTGCGGCGGCATTCGGAATGCTCGCCGCCATTTCCCCGGGCGAACGCCGCGAACGATCCCGCGTCCGCCGATACGAAACGCTGAACGATGCCCTCATCCACTGTGCCGTGCCGCACATTCTGCCTGGGGGCAAAACTCAACCAGGTCCTCAGGATCGCCGCACGATCGACCACAGCTTCGCCACCGTGGCGGATCTGACCGAACCGGGTGGGATCCAGGACCGCTATCGACCAGGAAAGATCAGAGAACGATGCCAGTTGTCCGTATCCCCACGCCGCTTCGTCCGCATGCCGGTGGTCACGATTCAGCCCAGGCCGATGGCTCGACCGTCGGCGAAGTGCTCAACGCCCTGACCTCGGCATATCCCGAACTTCGTTCGCGGCTGTTCGACGGCGATGACCTGCGCCGGTTCGTGAACGTGTACGTCAACAACGAAGACATCCGGTTCCTGGAAGATCTCGACACGCCCGTCGCCGCGGCGGACGAAGTGTCGATCATCCCGGCCGTCGCGGGCGGCTGAGTCCGCCGGTTCGCTTCGAAAAGCGAGGCCTTCGGCCCGATCCTGTCTTGGAAGTTCCTGTCTAGTAACAGTCTGGGTGTTGCGTGAGCGATCCACTGGAAAGATACAGCCGGCAGATGCGGTTTCGGGCCCTCGGCGAAGAGGGGCAGCGGCGGTTGTGCGCATCACGCGTCACCATCTGCGGCTGCGGGGCCCTGGGCACGGTTCTGGCCAATCACCTGGCCAGGGCCGGCGTGGGCCACATCCGGGTGGTCGATCGCGACTTCATCGAAATTCATAATCTGCAGCGGCAGATTCTGTTCGACGAAGACGACGTGGCCTCCAACCTGCCTAAGGCCGAAGCCGCCGCGCGCAAGATGCGGGCGATCAATTCGTCGATCACGGTCGAGCCGGTCGTGACCGACATCGACCACACGAACATCCTCGACCTGGTGGCCGACGCCGACCTGATCCTGGACGGCACCGACAACTTCGAAACCCGCTACCTGATCAACGACGCGGCCGTGAAGCTGGGCAAGCCCTGGATTTTCGGCGGCGTGATCGGCAGCGAAGGGCAGACGATGACGATCCTGCCCGGCAAGACGCCATGCCTGCGCTGCGTGGTGGAAGATTCGCCCCCGCCCGGCATGACGCCCACGTGCGAAACGGCCGGCGTGCTCGGGCCGGCGGTCTCGACGATCGCTTCGTTCGAAGCGATCGAGGCGATCAAGATCCTCTCGGGCGATTTCGAATCGCTCAACCGGGACCTCATCATGGTCGACCTCTGGAACTGGTCGTTCCGTCAGTTGAAAGTCGCCGGCCTGCTCGGCAAAGTGGATTGCCCCACGTGCCGCCGCCGCGAATTCGACTGGCTGGAAGGGCGCATGGGATCGCACACGACGACCCTCTGCGGCCGCAACGCCGTGCAGATCGCCACCCGCCGGGCCGACAAGCTCGACTTCGCCCTGCTCGCCGCCAAACTCACCGGAATCGGCAGTGTCCGCCATAACGACTTCATGCTCCGGTTCGAGACCGACGGCCACGAATTCACCGTGTTTCCGGACGGCCGTGCCATCATCAAGGGCACCAACGACATCGCCAGGGCCAAGACTCTTTACGCCCAGTATCTGGGCAGCTGACCAGAAGACGACAAGATGATCTACCTCGACAATGCCGCCACCAGCTTCCCGAAGCCGGAGAGCGTCTATGTGGCCATGGATACGTTCGCCCGCACCAGCATCGCCAACCCTGGCCGTTCCGGTCACAGGATGGCGCTGGCTTCGGAACGGATCCTGGATGACACGCGGCACTTGCTGAACCGGCTGTTCCGGGGCGAATCGCCGGACCGGTGGATCTTCACGCTCAACTGCACCGATGCCCTGAACATGGGCATCAAGGGGTTGGTGAACCCGGGCGATCATGTCATCACCAGCGACCTGGAGCATAACTCCGTCAGCCGGCCGCTGCGGGCGTTGGAAAAAGCGGGAGTGATCACGCTGACGAGGGTCGCCTCGCACGAAGGCTATCTCGATCCGGCCGAAGTCATCGCGGCCATCACGCCGAAAACGCGGCTGGTGGCCATCACCCATGCGGCCAACGTGCTGGGCACGCTGCAGCCGATCGAACCGATCGCCCAAGCCGTTCGAGCCGCGGGGGCTTACGTGCTGATCGACGCGGCACAGTCCGCGGGCGTGGTCGATATCGACCTCTCGCGCACACCGATCGACATGCTCGCCTTCCCGGGGCACAAGGCCCTGTTCGGTCCGACGGGCACCGGAGCACTGTATGTCGGCCCGCGTGTGACGCTTCGCCCCTGGCGTGAAGGGGGCACGGGCGGCGATTCTTCGACCGAAGTTCAGCCCGATGCCCTGCCCTTCAAAATGGAAGGCGGCACGCCCAACGTGGCCGGCATCGCGGGCCTGAAAGCCGGCCTGGAATGGGTACTGGAGCGGGGCGTCGAGCCCGGCCGCCTGCATGAAGTGAATCTGCTGCAGAAGGTGGTCGACTGGGTGGCGGCCCATTCCGATCACTTGGGCATCCTGGGGGCCTGGGACCCGGGCCGGCACGTCGGCGCGCTTTCGCTGCGAACGCCCGAAGGGCTGGCCCCTTCGGAGCTTGGGGCGATGCTCGACACGTCGTTCGCCGTGGCCATTCGCCCGGGCCTGCACTGCGCGCCCTACATCCATAAACGGATGGGCACGTTTCCGGACGGCAGTCTGCGGGTCAGCCCCGGGCCTTTCAATACCGAGGCCGACATCGAAGTTTTCCTGCAGGCGCTGGGAGCGATCACCGAAGGCATGTTATGATGCCCCGGCACGGGCCCGCCACGGGAAAAGCCTGCATCTCATGGAGCTTTCCGACCATGCCGAAGATCCGGTTCTCGTTCCGTAAGCCTCTCGGCTTTTCCATCCTGCCCATGCTCTTCGCCGCCGTGATTTCGGTCGGTGCGATCGGTTCGAAGGCGAACGGGCAAGAGGCGGACTTCGCGGCCGGGATCGAAAAGCTTCTGAAAACTTCGGGTTACGAAAACGCCCACTGGGGCCTGCTGGTCGCCGACGCCGAAACGGGCAAAGTGGTTTACGAAAAGAACGCCGGGCGTCTGTTCGGGCCAGCTTCGGTGACGAAGCTCTTCACCACGGCTGCCGCTCTGGAGAAGCTCGGGCCGGATCACCGGTTCCGTACGGTCATCAAACGTCGCGGAGTAGTCGACGCCAACGGGGAACTCAAGGGCGACCTCATTCTGATCGCTTCGGGCGATATGGCCATGGGCGGCCGGACGGCACCGGACGGGAAAATGCTTTTCGAGGACAACGACCATACCTATGGCGGCGATTCGGCGGCGCTGGTGAGTTCCGACCCGCTGCATGCCTTCGAACTGCTGGCGCGTGACCTTGCGGCCGCGGGCATCAAAAGCGTAACGGGCGAGGTGATGGTGGACGACCGGCTGTTCCGCCCTTCGCCCTCCAGCGGGAGCGGCCCGCGCACAGTTTCGGCGATTACGATCAACGACAATCTGGTGAACGTCGTGATCGAAGCCGGCAAGTCTGCGGGCGAGCCGGCGACGTTTCGCACGGTGCCCGCGACTTCGACGCTGAGCGTCGACTTTCGGGTGACCACGGTCGAAAAAGACGGCCCGGTCAAAGTCACCCTGACGACACTCGGCCCCCGCTCAGTTCAGGTGCGCGGAACGATCCCCTTCGGTCGCAAGAACCTGATCCGCAGCTTCGAAGTGGTCGATCCGCCTGCCTGGGCCCGGGGGCTCTTGATCGAAACCCTGCGCAGGCAGGGTATTCGGGTGGAAGCATCTCCGCTGGGTACCTCCGAGCCCCTTGAGCTGCCCTCCCGCAGCGAAACGGCCGCACTGCCGACCGTGGCCACGTATGATTCGCCTCCCCTGGGCGAATTTGTGAAGGTTATCCTCAAGGTCAGCCATAACCTTTACGCCAGTTCGCTGCCGATGGTGCTGGCCGCGTCGGACGGCAAGAGAACGCTGAACGACGGCCTTCGGATCGAGGGTCAGATGCTCGAGAAGCTGGGCGTGCCTGCCGAGGAGGTGAGTTTCGGAGGCGGCGCCGGCGGGGCCCGGGCAGATATGGTTACGCCCCGGGCGACGGTGAAACTTCTTACGAACATGCGCAAGCATCCGGGCTTCGCGGCTTATGAAACCGCGCTGCCGGTGCTGGGCCGCGATGGCACGCTTTCGAAGGCCGTCGGCCCGGACAGCCCGGCCAAAGGGCACGTCAGGGCCAAGACGGGCACGTATTTCGTCGACAACGACCTGACCGGACGGACGGTTCTGACGAGCAAGGCCCTGGCCGGATATCTGGACACAGCCCACAACCGCCCGCTGGTTTTCTGCATGTTCCTCAACGACGTGCCGACGAGGCCCGCCTCCGGCGACACCCCGGCCGTAAGCGCATCCGAAGCCGGCAAACTCCTGGGCCGAATTTGCGAATGGATTTATGTGAACTGCCCGCGGGAGTGAAACAGTAAAGGGGACGGATTTGCTCGAATTGTCCGCGAGAATCTGCCAAAAAGGCTCCTGACCCCGGGGGGGGGGGGGGGGGGGGGGGGGGGGGGGGGGGGGGGGGGGGGGGGGG
>CAZSQA010000059.1:0-27633 GCA_964608915.1 uncultured Isosphaeraceae bacterium | reverse complement strand
CATTGGATGGCGGATTCGAATCAGGTTTCGAATCAAAAGTGCGAAAGTCGAGCTGGCTTCCTGATCACCAAAATCATCGCTGACGAACTGGGCGCGGGTCGTTTCAGCCTGGCAAGATTCTGGGAACGTCGGATCCGGCGGATTTATCCGGCTCTGCTGCTGATCCAGATCTTTACGCTGGCGCTTGGGGCTTGTCTGTACCTGCCTCAGGAGCTGAAGTCTCTGGCGAATGCGAACCTGTATCTGTCGTTCAGCATTCCGAATTTCTATTACTGGCGCAGTATCGGATATTTCACGGGCTTTCCGATGCTGAAGCCGATGCTGCACACATGGTCGCTTGGGGTGGAGGAGCAATTTTACGTCATTTTTCCGCTGTTGATGATGGCCTTCGCCGGCATGTCGCGGAATCGTCTGGCACGGCTGTTGATTCTGCTGGCGGGGGCTTCGTTTCTGGTGAACATGTGGTGGTCGCGGTCCGTGGATATCGAGGCGGCTTTCTATCTGCTGCCGGCCAGGGCATGGGAGCTTCTGGCGGGCAGCACGCTGGCCCTGGCCAATCCGCTGGAAAAGCTCTCGTCAGGAAGGCGCGAGGGGCTTTCGGCCCTGGGGCTGGCAACGATCCTCGGGAGCATGGCGGCGTTCGGGGAAAACCTGAGATTCCCTGACTACTGGGCACTTATCCCCGTATCCGGCGCCTGGTTGTTCATCGCGGCCAACGCCGGGGGTTTGACGCGCACAGCCAGACCGCTGGCGCATGACTGGCCGGTGGGTATCGGCAAGATGTCCTATTCGCTTTATCTCTGGCACTGGCCCTTGATCGCGTTCCCGGATGTGTTCCTCGCTGATTATCGTGTTGCCAGGTGGCTCTTCGTGGCGATGACGTTTCCGGTCGCTTATATGGCCTGGAAATATGTCGAAGGGCCGATTCGCCGCCGGGAAGTTTTCGCGTCCCGCCGTGCGATGTTCACGATGTTCGCCGTTTCGAACAGCGTGATGATCGCGATCGCCGGCTTCGTCACGGCGACCGACGGCATGCGGTTTCGGCTCGCCGCCCTGCCGGCACCGGTCCGGACACTTGTGGACAATGACTCGAAAGCGATGACGTCCGTCATCGCTTCGAGCCAGGCCGGGCAACTGATGGCGAATGCGACGATTCTGGGCGATGCGAGCCAGGCCGCCCCCGGCTTCGTGGTCTGGGGCGACAGTCACGCGATCATGACCGCCGGATCCTGGGACAATGCCGCTCGCCAGCATGGAGTCAATGGCCTTCTGGTCGGCGAGCTGGCCCTGAACATCGTCCCGCGCAGCGGCGCCGCCGATCAGGCCCAGACCGCCGCGATGGTCGAAACCATGACCAGGGACATCGCCCGCCTCAAAATTCGGCATCTGATTCTGATCTGTGCCTGGTCGGAATATCTGACGTATCCGGAGGGCCCTCACGATTTCGCCCGATTCCTCGACGGAATCGCCGCGGCTTGCCCGGAAACACAGATTCATGTGATCGACGACGTGCCATTTCTGAACTACTGGCCGCAAATTCGGGCGACCTATCGGATGTTCTGTGCGGGTGTCTTTCCGGACTTCTACCCCTTCGAGCGGACCAGCAGGGCGCAGTACGAAGCCAGAAACCAGGCGATGACCGAAGGTTTCGGCCAGGCGCGAAGCCACAACCTGAATCGCCATCCGCTCGCGCCGAATCTGGTCGACGATTCCGGTCTTTACCCGTATCGTGACGACCTCCATTATTTCTACACCGACAATAACCACCTGACCCGATTCGGCATCGAGGCCTTCTATGGTCAGGCCTTCGCCGAAATCCTGCGAACCGTCTCGGCCACGGCAACGCCCCCCCGCCCATGACGCGACTCCGGCAAGCTCGCCAGCCATAACGGTCCGCCAGCGGCCGCCGGGAGCTTATCGGAACGAGACAGGCAGGGGGCTTACAGGGTCGGAATTCGCGGCCTTGTGAGTTCGCCACGAACCAGACGCGGCGGTGAGCCGTTCGCAGGGCAAAAGATCCGTGCAAAGAATACGGCTTCGGACCGGAGCCGGCCCGAAGCCTCGAATCATGCCGCCCGGCGGATCAGGCCGGTCACGGCGTGCCCCACCTGGCCGCGAGATAGCTCTCGACCTGATCACGCTCGGTATCGCTGACCAGGCGGTTATAAAGGACCAGCTCCGCGATGCGGCCGTTCCAGTATTCCGCCGGGTAGGACGACCCGGGACGGCCGACCGCGACCGGCAGGTTGATCGAAGTAGGCGGATCGTTCCGGGCCACGCGGGCGATCGACGCCCGGTTGACTCGCAACACGGTGCCGGTCGTGCCGAGCCGGGTCGTGATCAGAACGGCCTGCCCATTGATGAGCCCCGCCGGTTGCGGGCCGATCGCACGTGGGCCGGACGTGCCGGAATTGAAGCCGTCCGTCACGCACCGAATGTCGTTGGCCAGATAGTCGAAGCCCGCTCCGCCGACGCGCCCGAACGATTTGTTCGCCGTGAAATTCTGGCCGAAGAACGCTCCGGTCTCGGTGACGGTCCAGCGGGCGGTGACGACGGCGAACAGCGTCAGTTCGCCCAGCGTAAATGCCGAACTCGCGAGGAAATCGTCCGAGCCGTCGAAATTCAGGCAGTTCAGGCCGTTGATCGCGCTGGCCACATAGGCGGGCCGCTGGGTGGCCGAGGCCTGCGTCACGTGCCGGGCGTTGCCGCTCTTGTCGCTCCACTGGCTGACGTTGTTCGAGCCGTCCAGGGTGACCGAGGCGGCGTCGCCGCCGTCCAGCCAGAGCGCCAGACCGGAAAGCACCGCCGGCGTGAACGGCGTGCGCGTGACCGAAACGGTTCGCGTCGAAAGACCGACCGGAACGACGCTGATCGTGACCGGGCTGGGCCCCGTGGCGGCACCCGTCAGTGCCACGGACCGGGAAGGGGGGTTGCCCGTGCTCAGGCTGAACGAAGCCGGAGACACCGCGACCGACGTATCGGACGAGCTGACGCTGACGGCCACCGCCGAATCAGGCACCCGGTTGAGCGCGACGGTGAACGAGCCCGCGTTGCCGGGAGAAACGCGATCGAGGACAAGACTGGCCGGCGAAACCGTCAGATCGAGCGGCACCGGAGGACGCACGATGGCGATCGATTTCGTCGTCTGCCCCGGAGCGCTCACCGAAAGCGAGGCCGAATCCGGGCCGGCGGCGGCGCCGGTCACCGTCACCGTGGCCGTGACCGGATTGCCGCCGCCCAGGCTGAACACGGCCGGCGAAACCGTCACCGAAGGGTCTGAGGAACTGACCGTCACGGCCAGCGGGCTGCCAGGGTCCGGGCTCAGGCTTGCCGTAAACGTGGCGACATTGCCCGGCGAGGTCCTGTCCAGGCTCAGACTGGCGGGGCTCACCGAAAGTACCGGGGCGGCGACCGTCTGCCTGGGGCGTATCGGCTTGAGAAAGTAATGACGCATGGCGAGCGAAACCTGTAAGTACGGAATCCGGGTTCGACCGTGGAACACATCAGTAATGATCCGGATCACGCACGTTTCGGAGCCGGCAATCGGCCCGCATCTTCCCCAAGAGCCGCGCAGCGTCCGTCACAGGCGGCAAATTCGGCAATGTGCCGAAAGGGAAAGACGACCCGCCCGTTTCGAAACTATCGTCACGGCGCCGCCGGTTCAGATCAGGATGCGCTCGACCTCGTCCAGCGTGATGGCGTCGCCCGTGCGGTCATAAAGCTTGGTCGTCGTGAGACATTCATGCGCCGCGATCGCCTGGGCATGCTCGATAGTGCCGCCGTTGGCCAGATAGGCCGTGATGCCCGTGGCCCGGAACGTGTGGCAGCAGATCGTCGGCGGCAGGCCCACACGCGCGGCCCGCTTCTTGATCATGGCCAGCACGCTGGTCGGATCCGGCGCCCTGCGGCGCAGGACGTCGCCGTTGCCGAACGACCGGAACAGGGGGCCCTTGCGGTCCGCCGCGATACCGGCCGCCTGAATGTAGGCCTCCACATGATCCGCGGCCTTGTGGTGGGCCGGCACGCAGTGCAGCCGGCCGCCTTTTTCGTGCAGCCGGAACCAGGCGCGGCGGCCTTCGACATAAAAATCCTCGACCTGCATCCCCAGAACGGCGCCGACCCGGGCGAAGCTGTAGACCATGACCGAAATCAAGGCCCGGTCGCGCAGCCCCCGCACCGTGCCGGTTTCGATCGATTCGAGCAGCATGCGGGCCTCGTCGGCCGTCAGTACGGGCGTCAGGCCCTTGCGGACGACGTGCTTCGGCCCGCGCACACTGGCGGAAGGGTTGTGGCGGATCACGCCGCCAGTGACGAGATAATCGAACATCGCCCGGATCGCGGCCAGATGCTGACGCACCGTGGGGGCCTTGACACGCCTCTGAAGCTGCTCGACATACGACGCCACCAGGACCGGTTCGATCGATTCGAGATCGCCCACGCCCAGCCGGTCGCACCAGGCCAGAAACTCGCCGACGGCCAGGGCGTAAGCCTTGCGAGTATGAGGGTTGCGGATATTGGCCGTGAAGAATTCGACGAACCGGCGGCGACCCGATTCGCCTGCCCCGTCAATCAGGTTCGGGACGATCAGGCCCGCCGCCTGAAAGGCGTCGCGCCGCGCGGTCGAAACGGCGAGCAGGCTGCGGCTGGCCCGCGGGGCCGACGGCACGGGCGTTTCGATCTCGGGCTTGATGTCTTCGATGTCGTTCATATCGTTACGAACCCCTCGACGAATGGCTGTGGATTTGTCCACAAACGTGCGTGATCGATTATGGCGGGAAGCGGCCGGGAACGATAGGCACCATCGCCCGAGAACCGGGCGATCCCCCCACCGCCAGCACACGGCGAGCCGCGAACCGGGCAGCGGACGAACGCCCGCCCCCCGGCGCGATGTGCGATTTGGTCAACACCCGTACCGATGTACGGAACTTGTCGGAACGGTCATGAAGGAAAGCTTGCGCACAAGGTTCTCGATCGCTCCGGAACGGGCGGGAGAGGACATCCGGAACTGAACGAATTGCATCGAAAAATCAACGAATCGGCCCGATTAGACCGAAACTTGAGAGGAATCGCGCAAAACCGGTTGTCATACGTCAGAAAGTTTGTCATGATCGTCGCTATTCGTTCGCTGGTCCGATGTTGACGGCAAACTCAGGCCGTCGAACCGTCTCAAACAACAATGGATTTCTCGCAAGGACATACGACATGATCGGCATCTTCGGAAGATTCGCCAGGTCGGCCGCGGCAGGATGCCTCGCCATCGCAGGCATGTTCGCCATCGCAGCGGCACCGGCTCAGGCAGCATACGTTCAGAATTTCGACGTCGTCGTCCCCGCGGGCTGGGCGGTCGGCAACAACAACAACCCCGTCGGCCCGATTCCGAACTGGTATCAGGGTGTCGATCCCAACGTCGATCCGCTCTCGTTCCCGGCCTTCAACGGCCCGCCGACGTCCTACGCCGCCGCCACCTACCTCGGGACGGGCTCGGCCGGCGGTGAGATCGACACCTGGCTGATTTCGCCGGAATTCGTCCTGACCAACGGCGACACCTTCAGCTTCTACGCCCGCCAGCAGGGCTACGACGGCCCCGACAACGCCAACGGCTACGCCAACGCCCTGCAGGCCCGCCTGAGCACCAGCGGCGGCAGCACCAACTTCGGCAACGCCTACGGCCAGGTCGGCGTCTTCACCGACCTGAAAGTGGACATCAACCCGAACTTCAACCAGACCGGCATGCCCGACGTCTGGACTCAGTACAACTTCTCCTACACGGGTGCCGCTGCCACGGGCCGGGTCGCCTTCCGGTTCTACACGCCCAATGTCCTGCTTTACGGCAGCTACATCGGCGTGGACGCCTTCGAAACGACGGCCACTCTCGTTCCCGAACCGGCCAGCTTCGTCCTGATGGGCATCGGCCTGGCAGGCCTGGCTTACCGCCGCCACCGGAACCGCGCCAGCGCCTGAGCCTGACCGCTTCCGAATCCTCACGATAATTCGCGTCAGCCGGAAACATCGCCCTTGCGGCTCTGGTTCCGGCTGATTCGCTTTTTTCTCGCTTCGCCCCCCTAACGGAAACCGCCGCCGGACGCAGGACGCCATGCCGAAACCCGCCATCTTTCTGGACCGCGACGGAACCCTCATCGAAGAACGGCACTATCTTTCCGAACCCGCCCAGGTCGCCCTTTTTCCCGGCACGATCGAAGCCCTCTCGCAGCTCTCGATGGCCGGTTACGCCCTGGTCATCGTGACGAACCAGTCCGGGATCGGCAGGGGCCTGTTCACCGAAGATCAGCTCGAAATCGTCCACCGCCATCTTGAGAATACTCTGGCCGAAGGCGGCGTTCGCCTCGACGGGATCTATCACTGCCCGCACGCCCCCGGCCAGGCCTGCGACTGCCGGAAACCGCTGCCGGGTCTCGTACGCCAGGCCTGCTCCGACCTGGACCTGGACCCCGCCCGGTCCTGGGTCATCGGCGACAAGCCAGCCGACGTCGCCCTGGCCATGCACGTCGGCGCCCGCCCGATCCTGGTCCTCACCGGCTACGGCGAAGCGTCGAAACTGGCCCCGGAAGTCGCCGCCAGTTCCGCCCACATCGCCACCGACCTGGCCGCCGCGGCACGTTTCATCACTTCCGCCGGCAAGTGAACGAAGCGAAAAAAACCTCCCGACCCGTGGCACAGGTATCCTGCCGCTGAGGGTGCATCGGACAAATCGATCTCTCTTCGACCTGCAGGACCCCCGACGCATCGAAGCGATCGAATCCCCGTCTTTCGTCCGGGCAAATCGGCGGGTCGCCGAAGCCACAGGAGAGACGCCGATGCCGGAAAGAGGGGTGCGAAGCCCCACCACCCGACGTCCGATAATCGGGCTTATGGTGCGAATTGGCATCATTCGGCCGGAATCGGTGGAAATTGGTTGACAACTGGTGTGCTGGCAAGGAATAATATGCCGATATATGTGATAAAGGGTCACCGTGCGCACTCGGCGACCGTGATTCAGTGACAGGCAATTCCGGATGAAGGAGTTTCCAATGACGACACGCCGCCTGGTCATGATGGCCTTGACCGTCTCTTTCGGCAGTGCCATGAGCGCTTCGGCCCAGACACCCGCGAATTCCGTTCTGATCGGCATTCTGAAGCGGTCCGCGAAGACCACGTCGGCCGTCGTGCCGACCGTCACGACGAACCTGGTTCCCGTCGGCACGCCGAGCGGCTCCTCGACCATCTCTCCGCTGGTCGACACACCCAAGGCCCCCCCTGCGACCGAATGTGGCCCCCGGCCGCCCCGGCCCGTCTGAACCATTCAGGTCGACCTGACCGGATCCCCATAGAAAAATATTCGAACGAAGAGCGGCTGATGGGCCGCTCTTCGTTTTTTATTTGGTTCTTCAGCATACCCCGGGTTTCACCCGGGGCTATTGACCCTCCGCCCTTTCAGGGCGAATACCCGCCAGGCAGGGCGAAACGACTTCCATTCCGAAATGCCGAACCCTGGGCCCCCCGAGCTCCAGCTCGGGGATATCGAAATCGTCGAATTCCACCCCTGGGCCCCCTGAGCTCCAGCTCGAGGGGGGTCGATCGAATTTCGGCGTTCGAAACGAACGTCGAGCAAGACATTCCCGATCTGGAGCTCGGGGGGCCCAGGGTTACGATCCGACACATCCTCGTAAAAGTCGAAAGTGAATCGATTTCCAGTAAAGACGCGGCGGAAACTCGTGAAATCGCCCCGACCGAATTTCCGGAAGAGAATCTCATTCAGGCCTGCGAATGTCACATTCCCGGAACCCGACACGTAACTATTTCCGTCACCCTTACGCTTTTTCCGCTTGATTTACGTTTTCTGCCCCAAGGATACGTTATCGGCAACAACAACATCTTTCCGCCCGCTTTTCGACTTGTGGCGTGTGTGCGGCGGGGCCTGGCCGTTGTTGTTGTTCTTTGATAGTCATTCTCTTACTTTGAGAGAGCCGGATTTGCCGGCGCAAAGCGATAACGGGCCGGGCTTTGTACCCTGAAGCGCAATCGAAAGGTAACGCCATGGCCAAGCTGGCCGGGGCATAGGGTAACGCTGTGGCCAAGTCACCAGGCTGAAATCTTGAGTGAACCGGTCTCGATTTTTGAGTGGTCGCCTGCCCGCAGATCTCAAGTTCTACCCAAACATAACCTGTAAATTGGTTTCCGTCCAATCGAAGCGAATTTCAGCCCTGCGGGCGGCTCCGCATCGCGTGTGTCCTAAACCGGCGAAGCGGTCGTATTTATGATAGAGTTGCATAACAGGGATTCTTGAATACGGGATATCTTAAGAATATAGAACACCAGGCATGCCAATACGCCGTGGTATAGGAACCTGAGTGTATTTATGACCACTTTATGTTGGGGATATGACATAACTCATTCAATCTTCGAGGGATGTGATTCGACAGATACGGGATAACGTGTGAAGGTTCAAAGGCCCGAAGCCTCGCCCGCCTGCCAGGTCTCGAAATCGGGAAATTCGAACGTATGGCGGAACACGGCGTCCGCGATCGATTCGTCCGCCTGTTCCGGAAGCTGGGCCCTGCTGGCCCATTCCGCTTCGGCTTCCTGCTTACGCCTCAAGTAGACCTGTCTCGACCGGCTCCGCTCGATCTCGGCCGTCGCCTCTTCCGGCTGTGTGTCGATCCGTTCCAGGTATTCCCGGAAGATCGTCCGGGCCTCTTCCGTGTGCCCCGTCTGCCGACGTATCGACTGGGCCAGTTGGGCCGCCCGGACGACGTAAACCAGGTGATCCCGGTAGCGGGCCTGAATCTCCACGATTTCCTGATGCGTCAGCTCCAGGTGGCTGAGGATCTCGTAGGAAGGGTGATCCGCCGCGCGCGTGGCCGGCAGAACGGGCCGGTCGGCAGGTTCGGCGAATCGCGGCCCCCGCCGCAGGATCAGGGTCCACTGCCCTGGCCCCCGGCGTTCGAAGAAGGTCTCAGGGTCGGCGTCCGGGTCGACGATCCCCTGCTCCTGCCAGGTGGCGATCAGGCCCTTGAGCTTCTGGCGGATCGACTTCGGTTCCAGCCCCGTCGCGTATCCGAGCTGCTGGGTGGCGAACGATCGCATGTCGAACCGGGGGCTGGTCTCACGGTGGTGGAAGATCTTCCGCAGCAGCAGGTAGCCCCGGCGCGCGGCCGGGTTCTTCAGGGCCCGGAAGGTTTCGAAGTCGAACCAGACGAAGCCCCGGGAGCTATCCATAAGGCGGAAAAACAGGGGGTCCCAGAGGATCGTCCAGGGTTCCCGTTTCTGGTCGTCGGGGCGTGATTCGCCGGCCGCGGGCAGGTCGTGGCTGAGGAAGTGAAAGCCGACGTCCCGGTGCTGGCCCCGCTGGCGGTCCCACCAGGCCGAGTTGCGGTACACGGCTTCGCTGAGCCGGTGCACGGATTCTCTCAGCCGGTCGTAGTGGTCGCCCCCGATCGGCAGGCCGAGCTGGCGGCACAGGTAGTGAGGTGTGGCCGTCAGTTCCGGCACGGGTTTCGGGTCGGCGAACGTGATCGCCAGCATGCCGTAAAGGACGAGTTCGTCGGTGGGCGAAAGCCCGCCGGGGGCCTTGACCGTCACGGTGCCCGTGCGGCGCTGGCGCTGGGAGTCGTAATACACGAATTCGGAAACGTGCCGCAGGGGCGTGCCTGGCTGATAGTCCAGCGGCGAGAGAGCCGTTTCGACCAGAGAGACCTGGCTCATGCCGTGATCCAGGCCCATCGGTGCGAGGGGCTTGCCGGCGCGGCGCGGGCTGCCGGCCTCGCGGTTGTCATCGGCATTGTCCGTCGTATCGGCCATGACGGGTGCGTCCCTGGTGAAGTGCGATGCCGCCTGTTCGGCGATTCCGTCCGTCGGGGCGTGGCCGGGTCGATCCGGTTCCATGATCGAAGGTTATAGCCGCGACCGTGCCGTCGTGCCATGGCAATTCCGCCGCATTCGGCCCGGGGGGAGCCGCGAGTGGCCGGTGCGGTGCGAATTCGGTATCGTCCGGGTTCGGCGGCCGCGATAGAATACGGCCTGAATCGGGAGGTTATGCGCCGAATGGAGTACGTGGCGGAAGAAAATCTGGCCGGGGGCGATTCCGGGGCGAACGCGCGCGAAGGCGCGAAGCCGCGTGTCTTTGTCGTTTTGCCGGTGCATGACGAGCGGCAGAACCTGCCGGAGCTGCACGGGAGGCTCTCGACCGTCCTGAAAGAGTCGGCCGCGGACTGGTGCCTGATCTTCGTGGACGACGGCAGCCGCGACGACGGCCCGCTGTGGCTGGCTGAAACGGCCCGCGCCGACCCGCACATGACGGTGGTCACTCTGGCCCGGAATTTCGGCCATCAGGCGGCGGTGACGATCGGCCTGGGCATGATCGAACGGCCCGGACCCCGCGACGTGGCCGTCGTGATGGACACCGACCTGCAGGATCCGCCGGAGCTGATCGCGGCCATGATCGACCTCTGGCGCGACGGGGCCGATATCGTGCACGCCGTGCGGGCGAAGCGCCGCGAATCGGCCCCGAAAAGGCTGGCCTATTGGGCGTTTTACAGGCTTTATCAGGCGCTGGCGGAAGTCGAGGTGCCGCTCGATTCGGGCGATTTCTGCATGCTGTCGGGCCGGGCCGTCGCCGCCGTGAACGCCTTCCCCGAGCGAGTCCGGTTCCATCGCGGCCTGCGGGCCTATGTCGGCTTCCGGCAGGTGGCGCTGCCTTACGACCGCCCGGCACGCGCGGCCGGTCGGTCGAAGTATGGGCTCGTCAAGCTGACGCGGCTGGCTCTGGACGGGCTGATCAGCTTTTCGTCGCTGCCGCTGCGGCTGGTGACGCTTCTGGGCGGGCTGAATCTGGCGGTCTCGCTGGGGCTGATGGTGTGGGTCCTGGCCGATGCCTGGGTCGGCCGCACCGCGCCCCGGGGCTGGGCCAGCCTGGCGTCGCTGGTGCTGTTTTCGGCCTCGGTGCAGATGATCGCTCTGGGTATCCTGGGCGAGTACCTGCGGCAGATCTTTCTGGAGACCAAGCGCAGGCCCGTGGCCGTGGTCGCTTCGGTCGCGGGCAGGCATTCGCGAACCGACGACGACGGCACGACACCCCCCGCATCTTTCCGGGCATGAAGGACCCGACGGCATGATCGAAGTCTGGTCGGAAATGGCGGCCGATCGTGCCGAAGAACGCATGCCCCGGGAAATCCTCGAGCGGCTCGGGCATCACGTGGCGCGGCATCCCTGGTGGCTGGCACGGGCCAGGCTCGTTTCCCGGATCATCGACCGCGAACTCGGCCCGGGGCCGCATCAGGTTCTGGACGTCGGCTGCGGCTGGGGCGTCACGCTCGATCACCTGGAACGTGCCGGCCACCATGTCGCCGGAATGGATATCGGACGTGGCGGTTTGGAAAAGCTGGATAAACCAGGAAGACGGCTGATTCTGGGCGATATCGAATCCGGGCCGATTCCGGAATCGGCACAAGGCCGGTTCGACGCGGTGCTGGCCCTGGACGTTCTGGAGCATCTGGACGATGATTGCGGGGCTTTGCGTCATCTGGCGAATCTGGTTCGGCCTGGCGGGCTGGCGATTCTGACGGTTCCGGCCCGGCCCGATTTATGGTCCGAGTTCGACACGATCCAGGGGCACAAACGGCGATATTACCGGTATGAATTTCAGGCAACGATCGAAAGAACCGGGGTGTTCGCGCGAGTCGGGGCGGTGTCGTGCTGGCCGTGGCTTGTGCCGCTGGCGCGCTGGTCGCGGCGGAAGTCGCGGGGGGAGTCTGGCATGTCGAACTGGGAGGTTTATGAGAGATACGTAAGACCGCCGGCGGCCCCGGTGCGGTGGGTGATGAATACGATGTTTCGCATCAGTGAGGGGCGGATACTGGCGGGTGGCGAGTCGGACGGCACATCGCTGCTGGCGTGGGCTCGGAGATGAGCGTTGCGGGTGGCCGGGCCGGGCTGGGGGCTGTCGTTTGTCGGAACGCGGGCTTGAAGTCCTATCCCGAAGCCGTCATGATAATTGCAGACAGCGAAAGTTAGGTGATCAGTGGCAGGTCCGCCGTCAGGGCTGGTCTCCGGGAGGGGTTCAGTCTGGCGCGCATGGCGATTGTGGTCGGACGGAACTTGCCCACGGTACAGGATACGAGGGTGGACATGGCGACGGCGACTCTCAACGAGAGATCCAGGCGGTTGAATCTGAGCGATCCCGGCATCGCCCTGATTGCGGCGGCGGTGTTCCTGCTGCCCTTGTGGGCGCCCTGGCAATCGGTTCTGACGACCCGGCCTCACTACGAATTCTATCCGATCCTGGTGCTGGGCATGGTCTTCCTGGTCCGTCACCGGCTGTCGTCGATCGAGGCCGACGAGATCGTCCCGGGCAATCCGGTCGTGGCCGGAATCATCGCCCTTTTGAGCGTGGCCGCCCTGTTTTTCGGCTATGTCGTCGGCAACTCGTCGGTTTTGAGCTTCGCCACGGTCCTGACCTTCTCGATGGTTCTGTACGCGACAGGCGGCTGGGTCGTCTGGCGGCGTGTCATTCCGGTCTTCTTTCTGCTCCTGCTGATGACGCCGCCCCCCTGGGGGCTGGATCTGGCCCTGACGATCAAGCTGCAGCAATTGTCCGTAGCGATCGCGAGCCGAGTTCTGGACATGTTCAAGATCTTCCACGTCGTCAACACGAACACGCTGGAAGTCGATGGCCAGAGATTCCTGGTGGAAGAAGCCTGCAGCGGCATTCAGTCGCTGTTTTCGATTCTGGCCTTCGCGACCTTCTACGCGATCTGGAACGAACGTGGCCTGATCCGCACGGTATTCCTGCTTGCCGGCGCGCTGCTGTTCGACCTGAGCCTGAACGTCATCCGCATCTGTCTGGGCGTCGTGGCCAAGATCACGGGCGACATCAACCTGCTCGACGGCTGGCCCCACGAAATTCTGGGGATCGTCGTGTTCGTCCTGGGGCTGTTGCTGACGCTCAGCTGGGATGTCGCCCTGGACGAAGCCGCCGAATCGAAGTTTCTCCCCATGAACTGGCTGAGCAAACGGATCCGCCGCATCCTGCCTGGCGGCAAGTCGGGCTCGAAGGGCCGCTCGTCCTCTTCCGGCCGCTCGTCCTCTTCCCGCAGTTCCCTGCCGGAACGTGAGGTCCGCTCCGTTTCGCCGCTGAGCCTGAAAAAGCCTTCGCTGGCCGTTCTGGCGATCTGGGCTATCCTCGTCCTGCCCATGACCGCGCTTGCCGCGATCCAGTTGCCAAAATTCATGAAATCCGGCACTGTCGATCAGAACGACCCGGTGGCGCAAGCCCTGGCCGCCCGGGGCGACGACCGCCTCAAGAAGCTCGACGAACTCACCCGCAAATCACGTAATACCTTCGAACCGCCCCGCGCGATCGGCGAATGGTCCCTCCTGCCGGAAGGCACCAAATCGACCGAACGCACCCTGTCCTTCGGCTCCAAATCCGAAAGCTTCCTCTACACCAACGGCAAGTCGGTCGTCCAGTTCTCGATCGATTATCCGTTCTACGGGTTTCACGACCTGAACATCTGTTATGACTTCGGCGGATGGCAGGTCGCGGAAGTTCCGACCGACGATCTCGGCTCGACGCCCGAGTTTCCGTTCAACGTCTCGACCATGTCGCGCGGGATCGACCAGAAAGCCTTCATGGTCTATTCCGCCTTCCTCGAAGACGGCCAGTGGAAGCTGTTCAAACCCTCCACATACCTGCGCAACGACATGAAGCTCACGGGCGAACTCGGCGTCACGGGCATGGCCAGACAGGGCATCGCCAACCGGATCTCGACGGTTCTCAACGGCCTGCCTGACCTCACTCGCAAGGCGTTCTTCGCAGGCTCGGATACGAGCCAGACCGAAAACTACACCAACTACCAGCTCCAGGCCCTCCTGATCGACACCGACACCATCAGCGACGAAAAACGCCAGCAGGTCGTCGCCTTCTTCCGTCAGGCCGCCCCCCTGCTCAAAGACCAGTTCCTGAGGTCCAAGGGGCCCGCCAGCGGCGATCAGGACAAGCCCCCCGCCCCGAAGGCTGAGTGAAGCCCGGCCGATTCCCGCCACCTCGGCCCGAATCGATATCAGCCCAGCGGCGGATAATGAAAATCCCACGATTCGGGCTCGCCGCCTTCCCCACGCGGCGAATCCCGCGTCTGCTGCGATTTCGGCGGCTGCGGCTTCGGCTCCTTCCGGCCCCAGCCCGCAGGCACTCCGGCCGTTTCGCCCGGCTTGACGATCACCTGGCTCAGGTCCACGTCCTTGCCGCTGATCTCGTTCTCCAGCATCTTCAGCCGGTTCTCCAGCTGGATCACACGCTGCTCCAGCGCGATCACCTTCGCCTCCGACTCGCTGTAACGCTTCGGCCGCGGCACTTCCGGATACCCCAGCTGCCGCTGCAGGGCCGAAAACAGATACGCCGGATCCCGCCCCCGGTGCGCCCGCGCGATCTTGCCCTCCTTCTCGCCGAACAGGATCGGAAACTTCGGCTGATGTTCCGGGTCCTTCTTGCGCCGTTCCTTCAGGAAAAACTCCGAACGCACGAAGATCAGGTCCGCGAAGTCCACGTCCCCCAGCCGGCTCAAAAGCGTGCTGATATATTCACGCCAGTCCTCGTCGAAGAGATCGTCGCCCGCCATCGCCCGCAGGCCGTCGCGATACCCCAGCCGGTTGCGGGCGATCGCCTCGAACTGATACACGAACATGCCCGCCGGCGTCGCACCCTCGGCCCGGTAGCGGGCCTCCCGTTCCAGAATCAGCAGGGCCTGGTCGAAGTCGAACCGGCCGATCTCGGCCTCCGCCTTCTCCACCACGAACGTCTGAAAAGGGCTGAAGTAATGGGGCATCGCCCCCATGGCCGGCGCGATGTGCCCCGTCAGCTTGCACTCCGCCTGCATATAGCTGACGGCCCGGGGCAGGTTCGTCGTCGAAAGCAGCTCCTCGCCGATCCGGGCCAGAATCTCCTGCGCCGGATAGCCGTCGGCCAGCCGTTCGCGAATGGCCGCGAAAAAATAAGCCTGTTCGATGTATTCGTCGCGGTCCAGCTTCGGCATGGCGAATCCTTTTCCTTCCACAGGCTTTCGCCCGCTCCGGTTCACCAGGCCAGAGCCTCGGGCGGCACGCCGGCCAGGTCAGGGGCGGTCCAGTCGGCTCCGGCGGATCGCAGCACCTCGCCCGCGAACGAAGTCGTCAGCCCCAGCGTGCGGCAGCCCGCGGCGATCGAGGCCTCCACGCCGGCCACGGCATCCTCCACCACCAGGCAGCTCGAAGCCGGCACGCCCAGCCGCCGCACGGCTTCCAGAAACACGTCCGGCGCCGGTTTCTTGCGGGCCACGGCCGAACCGGTCACGATCGCGTCGAATTCCGGCGGGTCGATCCCGATATGCTTGAGAATCGGATAAACCTTCACGTCGTCAGCGCTCGAAGCCAGCGCCACCTTGAAGCCCTGCCGCTTGCATTCACGGATGAACCCCGGCACGCCCGGCAGTGGTTTGAGCCGGCCGGGCATCATTTCCAGGAACAGCTCATAAAGCCGCTCCTTGTCGGCCACCGGGTCGAACGGAATGCCGTGCCGCTCGGCCACGCCGCCCATGAATCGGGCCTCGCCCATACCCGTGAAGGGCTTGAATTCCTCGCGGGTGACGGTGAAGCCCCGGTCCGCGAACAGGCGGATCGAGGCCTCCGTCAGCAGCGGCTCGGAAAGGACGAGCACGCCGTCCATGTCGAAAATGACGGCCTTCGCATGCGGTTCGGCAGTGTGATTCGTCATATCCAGGTTCCGCCAGGTTTCATTTTCGTTATGGCCCGACCGTCATTCCGCGGCCTTGGCCTTCGGGGCTTCGGCCGCCGGTTTGGCCGGCAGCTCGAAGCCGTTGCGCTTCAGGGTTTCGCGGATCTGGGCATCGATCCGCCCGGCCAGCTCCCGGTCCAGGACGTTACTGTGATCCCGCCCCGGCACGATCCGCACATCGGCGTCCGATCCCAGCTCCTTGAGCGTCGCCGCCACCAGCTTCGTGGCCCCTTCCAGGTAGAAGGTGTCCGTGTCGCCCATCACGATGTGCAGCTTGCCCCCCAGCTTCGGCCCCAGCGTCGCCCAGTTCTCCTTCAGCTTCAGGCCGATGTCGTATTTCTTCCACGCTTCGGCCACCTTCCCGTCGATTTCGCCCGTCTTGCGGTTCCACAACTGCGCCGGGGTCTTGTCGGCCGCCAGCGGGCTGAAGACGGCCTCGAACGAATAAAGCTGCCCGCCGGGGCCCATCACTTCTTCCATTTGCGAGAACGTGTCGTAAAACACGCGCGCCTCAGTGCCCACGCGAGCGATCGGCCGCCGTTTGCCGGCCCGGTCCGTGAACATGTTCTCGCCAGGGGTGTAAATGTCGATCTGCTGAAAATCTCTGAAATCGATCGGGTCGGGGCTCGTGCTCCACACGCCGCCGAAGGTTTCCGGATAGGTCACCTGAAGCCACAGGCTGCTCCAGCCGCCGGATGAGTGCCCATTGACGAACCGGGCGCCGGCGTCCGAAATCAAATTGTATTTCTTGTCCAGGTACGGGATGAATTCGTCGACGAGCGCCTGCCCGCGCGGGCCGTTCGTGGCCGAATCGGCGAAAACGTGGTGCCCCGTGAAGCAGTCCGGGTCGAGCACGATGCGCACCAGGTCGGACCCGAACGACATCGCCCCGCCCCTGCCCGCCATCCGCAGGGCCGAACGGTGATCGCCGCCGAAGCCGGGGATGATGTACAGGCTCGGCAGCGCCTTTTTGGCGTCGCGGCCTTCCGGCAGAATCACGGCGGCCCGGTGCTTGATCGGCCGGCCGTAGAATTTCGAAAGCGAGGGGCTTTCCAGCGTCTCCAGCTTCACGCGCGGGTTGTCGGGGAATGTGTCCTCAGGCTGAACGGTTTTGATTTCCATTTTGACCAGGCCCGCATTCTCGCCGATTTCGACTTCGACGGCTTCCGAAAACGCGTTGCCGGGGCCGTTGCCCAGCCGGTGCGTGTCGGGGTTGATGCGCATCAGGGCCTGCGCTGAGTATTTGCCGGGCTTCAGCTTGCCCAGCGGCGCGGGGAACGAAACCGTCTTCGGCCCGTCGGCCAGGGTGACGGCGTCGCCGGCGGCCCAGCCGTTGACGTCCACGGCGAACATCGGCTGCGGAGCGAACCAGTTCGGGCCGTTCTTGGGCGCGCGAGAACCGCTCTGCCCGAGCATGACGTAAACGCGGCCCGTGAAAGGCTCGGGATGCACGCCCGCGGCGCGGCGGATTTCGAATTGCATTTCGCCGGCCAGAGCGTTCACGGCAGCGGCGGAAATCAGGCAGCAGGCCATGCCGGCGCGGACGAAGCGTCCGAGTCTCTTCGGGAGTCGATCGATACCGGTGCGCATCAGAGGGGCCTCGTCAGTCAGGTCTTGGTGAAGATGGGCAAGGAGCCGCACCCCGGTCAGGTCATCTGGTGAGTGGCGGCTTATGCCTTTGATCATGGCGATCGGAAAGCCCGGTGACAATCCCCCTGAAGGTTCGAGACGAGCCGCCCTGCACCGCTCCACCCGGTTCCGAAATCGCCCGTGATCCCAAGCCACGAACTTCGAAGGCACTCGTCCGCCAGAATCACTATCGCCGTAACGACGCGGATTTCGTCGGCGAAGGCCCCACGATCGCGAATCCGCAACCCCGATTCCGTTTCGCAATACGCGCTTACGAGACAGAATCGCAACGATTTACGTCGAAATCGCCATGCGTTCGGGCACGCTCCGGAACGAGCCGGAATCGCAAGCGAAGGCCCCTTCGAAATCTTCGAAATCGCCAAGCGGATTCCGTTTCGCAAAACGATCGTACGCATCGGATTCGCCGTGATTTACGTCGAAATCGCCATGCATTCGGGCCCCCTCCGCAACGAGCCGGAAGCGTGAGCGACGGAACCTTCGAAACGCTTCCCGATTCCGTTTCGCAAACCGAACATAACTTTTTTATATCAAAAGTATTGCGACGAAACCGAATCGCCTTCCGGCGAAACCGAATCGATCAAGTATGGAAGGTTATGCCGGTTCGCGACTCTGGGAAGCCTGCGCAGGATGCATCATCCCGCCGCTTCGCGCGCCCCCAGAAAATCGACGCCGGTAGTCCGAAGTCGAGCCGTGGACGTCAGTCCACGGATGCGGAACGAAGTGAATCGCCCGGCACATGATCAGCCCCGGCCAGGTGCGACTCGTTCGCGAAAACCGCCATCGCAGCTCGCCTGGTCATTCGCATCCGGGGATTCACATCCCCGGCTCGACTTTGACGATCGTCGTGTTTCGTACATGAACGGCTCGACAATCCGGCCGAAATCCGATTCAATGTAGGTAACCCGCAGGCGCAGAAGCGATCCGGCCAACGGACCGAGTCGGAATGACGCCCGCCTGCCGCACGTGCAACGAGCTTCGAAGGAGTTTTCCACGACGATGGCCCATGAACTGACGCCCGCCCCGGCCCCCGCAGCCCCTGCCCCGGCCATCCCGAAAAACCCGACCTATCCGAAGCGCAACCACACGACCGAAGGCCCCAAGTGGATGGGCATTCTGGCCGAGTGGGACAAGAAAATCGAAGCCCTGCTCAAAACCGTGCCCGCCGGCAAAAGCCTGGGCGAGCTGGGCGAAAAGGGTAAAATGCTCTCGCAAATGGTGGGCGCCCGCGACCAGATCCGAGACGCCGCCAAGCGCCTGCCGCGCCAGGTGACGCACCTGTATCACGAAGATCACGAACGCCTGGAACAGGCCGTGCACGCGCTGGAGCGGATGGTGGAGAAGGTTGGGAAGCTTTGATCTTTGCCGATCAGGGCTCAGCGGGCGAGGCCCCGGTTGGTGCGCGTGAACGATACCGAACCGCAGCGATCGAGATTTCGAACTTCGAGATTCGAAGACGGCCTGAAAGGCCGAAGGTCCATAGCCCAGGGTGAAACCCTGGGGAAATCGTGAGCCGATCGGACCGCACCCTGAAAGGGTGCTGGGGACCCTCGTTTTCGAGTAAGGAAGCCCCATGCATGACCTGCGTCCTTTCAGGCCGCAAGGCATTTTGCGTTTCGATCGTATACCCCGGGTTTCACCCGGGGCTTAACCCCACCGCCCTTTCAGGGCGAATCACCGTGATGCCAGTTGAAATGCCATCGATTCCGCAATTCCGATTCGAGCGAAACTTGAATTCACGTAGTCAGGCCACCGGAATTCACCGGTCAATCCGGAATCGAAGAGATCGATCGCGAATTGGGCGATAGAAAACACACGGAGTTCCCCGATGAGCCGATCAAAGGCCCCAAGCGGATTTCGTGCATTCGAAATCGACGAAACCTGCCTGCGCGGCATGCCGTGCGGGCAGGTTCGGGGATGGACGTGAAGGTTTCGTGAGCCGTTCGGGACCTGAAAAGGCTCCTGACCCCTTTCCTGCATGGTCGGAATCTCCGGAAATGACGAATTCTTCGACACTTGCAGAATTCTGCCTTCCGAACGAACCGGCCTCCATGCTATCTTTGATATCCCCAGTGTCTACTTATTGTCGGGAAGACCAACTAGCACAGCTTTGTTATGCCATTGAATGATCAAATGTTGGGAAAGTTGGGAATGAAGGGGGGTGGGGGGAACCAACCCCCTCCACCACCTGGAATAATCGCGCCCGGATTCTTCGCAAGATTGCTTAGCTCTCGCCCAGCTTCCTTTGCTGCATCGGAGATTTCACCGCCCGCAACTCGCAAGTCATTATTTTCTCCGAATGGTGGTTTGCCATTCGTGAATTCAAGGATAACTGCGATCACGATGAGGACTGCAACGCACACCCATACCCCTGTACCTGAGACCGTACACGAGACCCCCCATTCAATTGTCGGTGCAATATTTAAGTCATTTTGCAGCGATGTACGCAACTCGGGTGAGAGTTTAATCTCGTGAGTCTCATACAACTTGAGATCCTGGCTAGTGTTTGAAGCCCAAGTGTATCCCTGCTCAGAATAGACAACAGCGTTTCTATCATCCTGCAACACGAGTCGAGATGGCCCTCGACCATCGGTTCCAGTCGCCCAAATTGCCTTACCACCGGGTGCGTAAATCACCAAGTTCCCATCACCTTGCATCACAACGCCGTCCACTTTTTGACCAACAGTACCACTGTTCCACACAGCTACCGCGAGGGAATATAGGACTAGATTACCATCTTCCTGCATTGCTAAGACGTGAAAACCGTTTGATGACCGAAGACTTTCGCCGGGACGAAGCCAATTGTTATTATGCAATGTGTCAGTCATAGGTGTTGTCCTTGTTATGATACGAATGGGGAATTACGGTCGGGAGCCTGTCAGGTTCCGAGGTTCTGACCCCATTTCCAATGTCTGATTGACACAACCGACACACGTCGATCGCGGTTTCTATCTCACTAGTGACCTTTTCGCCCCCGTTTCGGACAGGTTTTCGAAATAAATCCGAAAAAAATTTCGGGGCGGTCGGTTCGTCGGGGCCGGCACAGTCGCGGCATGTCCGATTCCGAATCGGACCGATTGACAGATGTCGTATCGGCACACATACTTTTTTTGACATCCGTTTCCGTCGTGTCGATGGAAGGCGGGTCCCCTCCTCATCCTCTTACTCCAATTCGTGCGTTTTTCGTCCCGCCTCGCGCAGGTCTTGAGGGCCTCATGCCGATGTATGCAATGCATTCCGAAGCCAACGTCCTGGTCGCCCCCTCTTCCCTTTTTCACGCCGAAGGCCGAGAGAATCGCCCCTGTCTCGAGTCGCACCGGGTTTTTCTCATCAGCGTGGCGAACGCCTCGATCGGTGCATCGCTGCGGGTCGATGCCTCCGCGTCCGATTACGTTCAGGCCGCTTTGGCAAGCGCTTATCGGGTGATATCCAGCCCCGGGGCGCCGGAGATCAGGAACTACAGAAACTGGCTGACGGGCATCCTCCTGAACAAGATCAAGAAGGCCCGCCGAAAACTCGTCCGCAGGCGGAATGTCGTGTCAGGCGGCTGGCCGGCCGAGGAGACGGCCGTCGTCGATCGGCGCGGCAGAACCGCGAACGGGCCCGGGCATCATGTCGACGCCGACGACGCCTTCACATGGGCCATGAGCCGGTTGCCGCAGGATCAGCGGCTGGTCGTCGTACTTCGCCTGGGCAAGGACATGGAAATGCGCGAAGTGGCGAACGCTCTCGGAATCACCGAAGCCTGTGCCCAAAAGCGATATAACCGGGCCATGCGATTCCTGAGAGAGATCATGCCTCCGTGCGAGTGACGAAAATGCGATGCCGGTCCGTGGCGTTCGAGCCCGGACCGGCTGCCTGCATCGCGGTTTCTCGATTCCTTTACGACCATTTTCGAAAGCGCCGGCGTCATGGGTTTATCCGAATTCGAAAAGCGCATCGGGGACAAGCTCAAGGAACAGGCCGCCCGCGAACGCGGCGAGGATTCCGACACCACCCGGCATGAACTGCCCAAATACCTTCTGGCCGGGCTGACGGGCACGGAGCGGTTCGGGCCTTTCGAATTGCATTCGCAGCTCGGCATCGGTGGCTTCGGCGTCGTCTTTCTGGCCCGGGATACGCGCACGGGCCGGACGCTGGCCCTGAAGCTGCCGCTGCCGCAGGTGCTGCTGATGCCGAGGGCGCGGAAGATGTTCGAGCGTGACGGCCGCACCGGCCTCAGGCTCGATCACCCGGGCATCGTGAAGGTGCACGAATTCGGCGAGATCGACGGCATCCCCTACATCGCTTCGGAATATGTCGAAGGGCTGAATCTGGAACGCTGGCTGAAAAAACGGGGCGATGGCATTTCCACCGGCGATGCCGTAGAGATCGCCCGCCGCATGGCCGACGCCCTCGAACACGCCCATGCGAAAGGCGTGGTGCATCGCGATCTGAAGCCGGCCAACGTTCTGCTCAGGCAGGAAGATGGCGACGATCGCTCGCTCGCCAGCTACCAGCCCATGATCACCGACTTCGGCCTGGCCCGCGTCCGCGACGAACTCGGGCAGAGCGTCACCGCCACCGGGGCCATCATCGGCTCGATCCCGTTCATGGCCCCGGAACAGATCACGGGGGCGAAGGAATCGGTCGGGCCCTGCTCGGACATCTATGCCCTCGGCGTGATTCTTTACCACATGCTCACCGGCTCGATGCCGTTTCCGGGGCTCAGTGGCGAGGCCGTCATCCGCAAGATCGTGCATGACCCGATCGATCCGGTCCGGTCGCGGCGGCCGTCGGTGCCCGTTGACCTGGCCACGATCTGCGAACGCTGCCTGCGGAAAAAGCCGCACCGGCGTTTCGCGAGCGCCGGCGACCTGCGCGACGACCTGGAGCGTTTCCGCCGGGGCCAGCGGATCCATTCCAGGCCCTTGCCACGCTGGGAAAAGGCCATCGACCTGTGTCGCAGGAATCCGGCAAGCACCGTGGCGATGGCCGCATCGGTCGCGTTCATGGTTCAGCAGACTGTTCAGGTGCGTGAATTGAGTCGCGTCAACGCCAAGCTGACCGTGGCCAGGGACCTGGCCGAGCGCAAGGAACGGGAGGCCGAAGCGAGCGCCCGCAAGTCGAGCGAAAACGAGCGGCTGGCCAATGAGCGGAACCGGCTCGTCCAGCGCTACTTTTACGACCGCCGCATGATCGACGCCCAGGCCGCGATCGCGGAGCATAACGCCCTGCTGGCCCAGCAGATTCTCACGGAAATTGACCCGGGCGAGGCGGGCCGCGAGTTCGTGTGGAATTATCTCTGGCGGAAATCGCGGGAGAAAATGGAATGGATTCCGCTGAATGATCGGACGGCCGAACTGACGCTAATCTCGAATCCGAGAGACAGCCGCTGGCTGGTCGGGGCGAACTTTCTCAACAAATTGCAGGTTTATGACACGACGGACTGGAGTCTGGCGGGTGAAATCGATTTTTCGGCATATCCGCGAGGCAATTTTCACTATGTCAGTCTGTCACTGGACGGACGGCGAATTTACGCCACACATAAAGACATGATCCCCGAGGGCAAGAATGAAGGAGGCGGCTTGAGGGTGTTCGCCTGGGATACGGTCGACCGACGAACGCAGGTTCATGTGATCGCACCACCGTCCGCGACTATCTCAGGCCTGAAGCTCTTTCCCGATTCCGATACGCTGCTTGTCTGGGACCGGCAGGAGCCAGACGGAGCACTGGCCCTGCGCGAGCACGATCTCGCGAACCGGACTTCGAAAGAACGTACGCTAGGCGATGATTATGGCCTCATCGCATTTTCGCAAGACGGAAAGAAATTCGTCGGTGCCCAACGGGAGGGCAAAGTCTATCTGGTCGATGCCCACGAGCCGCGGATCCGCAAGGAATTGAAATCGACTGGCGAACTGGACCGGACGACGATGACGTTTCATGAAGAGGACGGCCTGGTTCTCATGAAATCGGTCACTCGCGTTGACGGGCAGGACGTTTCGAACATTCTTGGCTGGAAGTCGACCTTCGAAGGCAGCGGCGAACCGGTTCTGGCGCATGTGGTGCCATACGAGCGGGATTTCAGCTTCTGCCCTTTGCGTGCGAAAAACCTGGTCATCGTCGGCACGCCGGGAGTCGATGCCGGCCTGCTGGATCTCGAATCGGGGAAAACGACGCCCATGGAGCTGGACCCTGCCGACCCCGGCTTCGGCAGAAATCCTGGGTTCGATCTTTGGGACCAACATATCCTGCACGATGGAACCCTGTTGGTGCATTCGACTCAGGAAGGAATCGGCCAGCGTTGGCTGGCCTGGGATCTGAAAATCAGGAAGCAGGTGATCGATCCGTCCTTCCGCGATTCCCGCAATATATTCGATTCCGCCGGCCGGGAATTCCTGTACGGAGTCGACGATCGCAAGCTCTTCCGCTGGTGGCCGAAACGCCGGTTCACTCTGCCCGAAGCCCTGCCACGGCATGACGACGAGGTCTGGTGCACGGCCTTCACGCCCGACAGTGCCCGCATCGTCACCGGCACCGACGACAAGGACGACGCCCCGACCCTGAAAGCCTGGGACCGTGCCACGGGCCGAATGCTCTGGGCCGTGAAGGCCCATGATGCGACCGTCTCCGTCATGGCCATGCACCCGGGCGGCAAGATCGTCGCCACGGGGGCGCTGGACGACCAGGCCAACGTGCGGCTCTGGGACATGGCCACGGGGCAGATGACGGCCGATCTGAAGGGCCTCGATCTCAACGTGCGGGCGCTGCGGTTCAGCCCTGACGGCACCCGCCTCGCCGCCGGCGACAAAAAGGGCCGGTGCGTCGTTTGGGACGTCGCCAGCGGCAAGGTCGTGCACGATTGCCCGGTCGGTACGGACCGGGTCCTGTGCCTGGCGTTTTCCGACAATGGCCATAATCTCATTTCCAGCACCGAAGACGGCTGGATCCGGACCTGGAACCTGGCGGACACGAAGAAATCACGGGAGTTCTACACGGGTAATTCCACCCAGGGCCTTTCGATCGGCCCGGGGGCGAATCTGGCCGCCGGTATCGGGTCCGACAAACGCCTTTTCGTCGTAAATTTCGAAACCGGCCAGGATTTGCGCCGGTTCGAAATGCCTGGCAGCGAGCCCCTGTCGGTCATGCTTTTCCCGGACGGCAAGACCCTGGCCGCGGGCGACAAGGCCGGCAACCTGATGATGTGGGACCTGGAAACCGGCACGGAGAAATTCCGCACCAAGGCCCACGAAGCCCAGATCAACGCCCTGACCCTCTCGCCCGACGGCAAAACCCTGGTGAGCTGCGCCCACGACGGCACCGTGCGGCTCTGGCACGCGGGGCCGGAGTTCTGAGCGGCCCCGTCTCCCCCGTCGAGCCGTGGACGTCAGTCCACGGGTGCGCTGCGAAGTGGTCAGCTACGGAATTCCAGCCGGATTATCGCGAAATCACATCATCGCGGGCCGAATGGTCAATCGCATCCGTGGACTCACGTCCACGGCTCGACACTGCCGTCGGTGTTTCGCTGTGTTTCGCATCCGTGGACTGACGTCCACGGCTCGACTTGCCGGCTCCGGGCGAAAAATTCTGAAAGATCGCAAAGCTTTGTAATACATAATCTTGTGAACGATTCGCGTGGTCTTCGGCACGATTCTTTTCGAAAACATGTCAAAAAAACACCCCCCCAAAGCCACTAGATCTGTGAAGGGGATCGTCTGCCCGCTTCGGGCCGGTCGGTTTCCGTCTTTCACCATCGAACCCGCACCAGTCGAGTCATATGCCCATGTCGACCTCGTCGAAGGACCGCGCCGTCGCCACCGTTTCGGCTTCCCGCACCCCTGCACGCCTTCGGGCCGGCTTCCGGCCAGGGGTTTTCCGGCTCGAAGACCGGATCGCCCTGAGCCTGGCCCGGCCCACCCTTCGGGCCGCCGCAGTTCAGGCCGACGTCGTCGGCTTCAGCCGCTTGGCCGGTGCCGGCACGCTCGACATCCAGGGCACGTCCGTGGCGGATACCGTCGAAATCGGCCGGTCGGCCCGGGGGTTCGTGACGCTCACGGTCGACGGCGTCGTCCACTCCGGCGACCTCCGCGACCGCTCGGCCTTCGACCGCCGCCTGCTGGGCCTGCGGGTCGACCGGCTCACGTCCGTGCGGCTCGCCGGCGACGATCCGCTCGATACCGTCGTGCTCAATACCGTGCTCGGCAGCGCGGCCCGGCCGACGAGGGTGCAAGGCCAGGCCGTCACCATCGCGGCGCCGGTGAACCAGGCAGGCACGCTGCGGATCGAGGCGAATACGATCACCGTCTCGGCCGCCGTCTCTGCCGATACGATCATGCTTGCGGCCGCCGGGCTTCTCAATATCGACGCCAGCGGCTCGCTCACGGCTTCGAAGTCGATCGCACTGAAGGCTGACCGGCTGATTCAGACCGGCAACATCGCCGCGCCGACGGTTTCGATCACGGCCGGTGTCGCGATCCGCTCGGGCACGATCACGGCCCCCGGCGGGTCGGTGAACGTCGACTTCACGCGGAATTACGTCGCCACGGAAGGAGCGGCGATCGACGTATCGTCCACTCAGGGCGAAGGCGGGTCGATCCGTATCGACGGCGGCACGTCGGGCCACCTGTTCAGTTCGGGCACACTGCTGGCGAAGGGGGCAGCCACGGGCGGTGCCATTCGTGTGTCGGGCAAGGATGTCGTCTGGATCGGCGGCGGGGCCGACGCTTCGGGTGATGTCGAGGGCGGCCTGATCCAGGTGGGTGGCGGCTGGCAGGGGTCGGACGCTTCGATGACCAGGGCCCGCACGCTGCAGGTTTCGCCCCACACGACCCTTTCGGCCGATGGGGGCACGCAGGGCGGCACGGTGGTGCTGTGGTCGGAGGAATCGACGACCACCGAAGCGCCGATTTCGGCCACCGGTGGCGTTCAGGGCGGAGCGGTGGAGGTGTCGTCGAAGGGCGCGCTGGCCAACGGTGGGGACGTGAAGGTTGGCTTGGGCGGGACGTTCCTGCTCGACCCGAAGAACATCGTGATCGCCGATAACGCCGTCAGCGGCGGCGTACCCCAGTTCGAACTGGTGAACCCGACGCCGAATGTGAACGACGACTTCGGCTATTCGATCGTGCCTCTCTCGACAGGCAATATCGTGGTGGCAGATTACTTGGACGATTCGGTCGCGACGGATGCCGGGGCGGTGTATCTCTACAACGGTGCCACAGGAGCGCTGATCAGCACCCTCACGGGCACGACGGCGGGCGATCAGGTGGGCAACAACGGCGTAACGGCACTTTCGAACGGGAATTACGTAGTCGGTTCCTACCTCTGGAACGGCAATCGCGGTGCGGTGACGTGGGGCAGCGGCACTTCGGGAGTGTCGGGCACGGTGTCATCGTCCAACAGCCTTGTCGGTTCGACGGCGAACGATAAGATCGGCAACGGCGGCGGGACTGCACTTTCGAACGGGAATTACGTGGTCGCGTCTCCCAACTGGAACGGCAATCGCGGCGCGGCGACATTGGGCAACGGCACCACGGGCCTGACGGGCGTGGTGTCGGCGTCCAACAGCCTGGTCGGTTCGTCGGCGAACGATTACGTAGGCAACGTCGCGACAGCACTTTCGAACGGGAATTACGTAGTCGCATCTCGCAACTGGAATGGCAACACGGGCGCGGTGACCTTCGCCACAGGCACTTCGGGCGTGTCAGGCGTAGTGTCTTCGTCCAACAGCCTGGTCGGTTCGACAGCGAACGATTACGTAGGCAACGTCGTGACGGCACTTTCGAACGGGAATTACGTGGTCCGGAGCAATCTCTGGAACGGCAATCGCGGTGCGGCGACATGGGGCAGCGGCACTTCGGGCGTGTCGGGCGTGGTGTCGTCGTCCAACAGCCTGGTCGGTTCGACGACGGAGGATCAGGTCGGCAGCAACGGTGCGACGGCACTTTCGAACGGGAATTACGTTGTCCGGAGCAATCTCTGGAACGGCAATCGCGGTGCGGTGACGTGGGGCAGCGGCACTTCGGGCGTTTCGGGCGTGGTGTCCTCGTCCAACAGCCTGGTCGGTTCGACGGCGAACGATCAGGTGGGCAACAACGGCGTAACGGCACTTTCGAACGGGAATTACGTGGTCCGCAGTCCGAACTGGAATGGCAACACGGGTGCGGCGACGTGGGGCAGCGGCACGTCGGGCGTGTCGGGTGTGGTGTCATCGTCCAACAGCCTGGTCGGTTCGACGGCGGGCGATT
>CAZSQA010000058.1:0-28941 GCA_964608915.1 uncultured Isosphaeraceae bacterium | reverse complement strand
CGTGTGCGCCGCCCCCTACGTCGAACGCGCTATTTCAGAGTAGAATGCGTATAAGGGCGACACCGTCATCGGCCATGATGTCTGGCTCGGTTACGAGTCGATGGTCATGCCGGGCGTAAAGATCGGACATGGCGCCATCGTCGCCGCCCGGTCCGTCGTCGTGACTGAAGTGCCCGCCTATGCCGTGGTGGGCGGCAACCCGACCAAGGTCATCCGGTATCGCTTTCCGGAAGATGTCGTCTCTCGACTTCTGCAACTCGCCTGGTGGGATTGGCCGGTCGAGAAGATCACCCGCAACCTGCAAGCCATCGTTGGGGCCGACATCGACGTGCTTGAGTCCGCGACCTGAAACACACGTCACAAATCCTTACGCCAGAACGGCCTTGATCGGCTTACCCTTATTCGAGACGGTGAATGGGCGGCCATCGGGCGAATGGATTTCGTAGTCGAGCGGCAGGCCGAGGGCCGAGGCGATCGTGGCATTGAAGTCCGCGACCTTCACGGCGTCGTCCTCGACGGTCATGGCGTCTTCGTCCGTCTTCCCGTGCACCACACCGGCCTTCACTCCACCGCCCGCCAGCACGCAACTGAACGCCGCCGGGTGATGGTCGCGGCCGGCGTTCTGGCTCAGGGGCGTCTTCCGCCCGAATTCCGTGCCGATCACCACCAGAGTCTTCTTCAGCAGCCCACGGCTTTCGAGATCGACCAGGAGTGCCGCCACCGCCTGATCGAGCATCGCCCCCCGCGAGGGCATCGCCTGAAAGATGTCGTTATGCATGTCCCAGCCGCCCAGGTTCACCTCAACGAACCGGACGCCACCCTCCACCAGCCGACGCGAAAGCAACACCCCCTGCCCGAACGGGTTCTTGCCGTAAGCCTCTTGCGTTTCAGGCTTTTCCTTCGCGATGTCGAACGACGTCAAGGCCTTCGACTTCAGCAGGCCCATGGCCGATTTGTAGAGTTCATCGTAATCCGCCAGCATGCTCGACTTCGACTTTTTGCGGAATTCCCGGTCGAATTCCTGAGCCAGGGCGATACGATTCTCGAACTGGCCGGTTTTGAGATACTTGGGAAAACTTGTGTTCTGAAGCCCGCGAGCAGGGTCGGAAATCGGCACCGGGGCGAACATCGCCCCCAGATACCCTGCCCCGATATTCGAGCCGCCCCCGACGACCACGCTGGGCGGCAACTCTCGCGAGATCGGTCCCGCCAGCTTGTGCACCCAGGGCCCCAGGCTGGGGTGGCGCGTCGTCGCGATCGGCTTGTAATTCGTGCGGATCAGGTATTGTGCCTGGTCATGGTCGGCCGTGGTGGTCGTCATACCGCGAATCACGGCCAGCTTGTCGGCCATGGCCGCCAGCTTCGGCAGCGATCCGCCGAAGCTCACGCCCGGCAGCTTCGTGGCGATGACCGGCGTATCACCTTGATTCTTGCTGCCCGGCTTCGGGTCGAACGTGTCGATCTGGCTCATCGCCCCGTTCATCGCCAGATAGATCACGTGCTGGGCCTTCGAAGCGTCGTAACCGGCCACGGGGAAGGGCGATCCCCCCTGCCCTGCCGCACCCGCCTTCGTTTTCGTCTTCGTATCGGCCGCAAGCGCGCCCAATGGTCCCAGGGCCGGCAGCACCGAGACACCCAGCAACTGCCGGGCCAGCGTCAGGGCGAAGTCTCGCCGGGTCGGTTCGTCGAGCTGGCCGAGTTCCCTTCGTATGCGGAGCAAGTTCATTTTCGTGATCCGTTGTTGGTCGGACGGTTCTGAATGCGATCCGAATCGGCAAGTCGACGAGTCATCACTGCACGAACAGAAATTCCCGCGTGTTGAGCAGTGCCCAGATCACGTTTCCGATGCCGGGCCGGCCATTGGCGTTCGCTTCGCCGTAAGCCACCCGCTTCTCGCGGTCCGTCGGCCGCCGGGTCAGGATCGACATGAAAATTTCGTCGACCGTGGCGTTCATCGTCCGGTTGTCGCTCAGGATCCTGTCCAGCACCGATCCGTTCTCGATGATCATGTGCGAAGCCGCCCCGTTGAACATTTCCAGCAGTTGCGGCACTGTGCCGTCGGTGTGCCCTGCCCCGATGAGTTCCCTGTCCGACTGCCCGAATTCCCGTAGAAAGTGCCCCAGCGGCAGCGGGCTCGGCAGCTCGCTGGCTCGCCGAAGGATCAGCCTCTCGGCGATGTCGCCTGCGACGTAAAGGCTCGTCTCGTCGGCCTGGCGTGCCGCCTTCTGCACCTCCGGCAGCTTCTCGGCCCGCGCGGCCACAGCGCTTGCTTTTTCGCCCTTTTCGACGACGATCAGCTCCTCGAATTCGGCATCGCTGGGCCGGGCGATCGCCTCAGCATTCGGCAACGTGAGCGTCAGCAGGCTGTCCCACACCTGCTCAGCCGTCATCCGCCGAAGTACAGGACCAGGAAACACATAGGGCTTCGCCGGGTCGATGTCGTCGTAAGTCGTCTGGCGCTGATAGGTTCGGGAGTTCATGACGATCCGCAGAAATTCCTTCATGTCGTAATTCAGGCGGACAATTTCCGTCTCCAGAAACCGCATGGCAGCCTCATTGGAGGCCACGGTGTCGTCGTGCATGTCGTCCACCGGCTCGATCAGGCCCCTGCCCATCACGAGCTTCCAGAGCCGGTTGGCCAGCGTGCGGGAGAATCGCGGATTCTCATCCGAAGTCACCCAGCCCGCGAACTGCACCCGGCCCGGCATGCTGCGCACGTCCGTCGGCACGCTGCCCCACAACACGGCCGGCTCCACAACTTCCCCGGGTTTGGCCCCGGGTGAGTCATAATCATGCGGATATTTGAGTTTGACCTTGGCGTTATCCCACAAATTCTGGCGATTGTTGTTCAGAATCACGTTGCGGAACGGGCCGAACTTCTTGTCCTGCAGCTCCTTGCGGTCGATGTCCATCTGAATCTGCGGCGGCTTCACATACTGAATCCCGCCCGAGAACGCCGCAAGCTGATAAAAATCCTTCTGTTTCCACTTGTCGAAGGGGTGATCGTGGCACTGGGCACAGCCGATGCGCGTGCCCAGAAAGATCCGCACCGTGTTGTTCAGGTTATCGAGCGGCATGCCCGCGTCGCGCAGCAGGTATCCGGCCGCCGGGTCATCGAACACCCGCCCTTCGGCCGTGAGCATGGCGAAGACGATGGTGTCGAAGCGTTCGTTGGCCCTCAGGGCGTCCTTCAGCCAGTCGCCGAACGGCCTCAGATAGCGGTTATTGTTCGACCGGTCGACCAGCCGCATCACATCGGCCCAATAATTGAACATGTGGCTGGCATAACCGGGCGAATTGAGCAGCCGGTCGATCAGCTCCGCGCGCCTTGTCTTCGACTTGTCAGCGATGAAGGCATTGGCCTGGGCCGCGGTGGGGATCGTGCCCGTGATGTCCAGATAAGCCCGCCGGACGAACTGATAGTCGTTCGTCATGGCGTTGGGCTTCTGGCCGTTTTTGGTGAGCAGTTCTTCGATGATCGTGTCGAGCTTCGCGGCCGAAGCGAGTGCGGCCTCGCGCCTGGCCGGGTCGACGGGCTTCACGGCCACGGCAGTCGGGTCGGGCGTCGCCACGGGCAGTTTCGGCTTGGCCAAAGCCGCCTTCTTGTACTCGGCCAGCAACCGCTGCTGATTGGCCTTCGCCTTGGCGATGGCCTGATTTTTCGCCTTGGCGATCGCCTGCCGCTGCTGCCGGGCAAGTTGCTGCAGCGACTGCCCCTGCACCGCCCCTGCCCCGGCCATGGATACGGCCAGTAACGCCGCAACCCGGCCCAAAGCCGGGAACGAAAGCACACGAGAGATAAGAGACGTCGACTTCATGACGATTTCCGGTCGAGTTCACGAGCGAGTCATGCCCGAAACGATGGTGTGGATAAATATGTTACGAACGAAATCGGGATTTGGGACGGAGGAAGTGAAAAGACTTCAGCAATGCAAACGCATGCATGGATGTATTGGTTTTTTTGATCTGAACAATTCGAAAAGGCCCCGATTCACGACCCCCACACGCCCCGGTCCAGCGATCGATAGCCCACTGCCTCGGCGATGTGGTGCGGCTCGATGTGGTCCATATCATCCAGGTCGGCCATCGTCCGGGCCACCCGCAGCACCTTGTCGTGCGCCCGGGCCGAAAGGCCAAGCTCTTCCATCGCCGCCCGCAAAATCTGCGACGACTCTGGCTTCAGCACGCAGAACTTGCGGATCTGCCGTGGCGTCATCCGGCCGTTCACCAGCGTTGCCAGCCCTTCGAACCGCTTCGACTGGCGTTTTCGAGCCGCCAGAACCTGCTTGCGAAGGTCCGCCGAACTCGGCCCGGCAGGAGCTTCGGTAAGTTGCGTAAACGGTACCGCCGGGACTTCCACGTGCAGGTCGATCCGGTCCAGCAGCGGGCCGCTGATTTTCGACAGGTACCGTTCCACCTGCATCGGCGAGCAATTGCAGCTTCGTCGCGGGTCGCCCCGGTAGCCGCACGGGCACGGGTTCATGGCGGCGATGAGGACGAAATCGGCCGGGAAGTTCACGCTGCGCAGGGCCCGGCTGATCGTCACCGCCCCTTCTTCCAGCGGCTGACGCAGCACTTCCAGCGTCTTGCGGTTGAACTCGGGCAGTTCGTCGAGAAACAGCACGCCCTTGTGGGCCAGCGAGATTTCGCCGGGCTGGGGGATCGACCCCCCGCCGACCAGGCCCGCGTCGGACACGCTGTGGTGGGGCGACCGAAACGGCCGGGTGGCCAGCAGCGGCTGACCGGGCCGCAAGAGGCCCATGGCGCTGTAGATTCGTGTGGTTTCGAGACTTTCGCCAGGCGCGAGCGGGGGCAGAATCGTCGGCAACCGGCGTGCCAGCAGGGTTTTGCCTGTGCCGGGCGGGCCGATCATCAGCACGTTGTGCCCGCCTGAGGCGGAGATGACCAGGGCCCGCTTGGCGTAGTCCTGCCCTTTTACGTCGACGAAGTCTTCCTCGAACTTACAGAGCCGTTCGAACAGATCGGCGATATCCACGGCCGTCGGTTCGATGTCGATCCTGCGCGACAGATAAGCGACGGCCTCCGAAAGACTTGTGATCGGAATGATCGGAATCCGGTCGACCACGGCGGCTTCGTGGGCGTTGGCCGCGGGCACAAGCAGGGCCTCACACCCGCGTTGGGCCGCGGCCAGGGCCATGGCCAGGGCGCCTTTGATGGGCCGGGTTTCGCCGTCGAGGGAAAGTTCGCCGACGACAGCGAATTTGCCGCGCCGCTCGACGGATAGCTGCCCGCTGGCCGCCAGAATGCCCAGGGCGATCGGCAAGTCGAAGCCACCGGCGTCTTTACGAAGGTCGGCCGGGGCCAGGTTGATGACGATCCTGTCGGGCGATTTGAGGAAGCCTGAGTTGATGATCGCCCGTTCGACCCTGTGCGTGCTTTCGCGCACGGCCGTTTCGGCCAGGCCGACGAGCACCGTCTGAGGCGTGGGTGCCAGGGCGATGTCGACTTCGACATCCACGGCCTCGGCGTCGATCCCGACCAGGGTGAACGACTGCAATTTCGAAAGCATAAGCCGGTGTCTTTCGCTTCGGAACCGGGACGGGAACACGCTTCGGCGGAACGGGGCGAGGGCCTGATCGGATCATTTTCGGCGACTGAAGAAACCGCTGAATCTCAGGAAACGGCGATTTCTCCCGCGTCCAGAAACCGGGACCTTTCCGCCGGGCTGGGCAGCCGGCAGGTCTCGTAACTCCCGAAGATCCGATAGCGCCGGCTGGCCACGAACGTGTACAGTCTATCGCGGATGAAGCGCGGAACCAACCTTCCCGGGGCCGCCAGCGCATGAATTCCGCCCAGGCGGCGGGCGATCTCCAGCGCGGCGCCGGAATGCGTGAACACGCGGCCACCGGAAAGCAGCACCATCGTATTCGGGGGCGACCCGCCAGGGAAGCCAGCTTCACGAAGCAGCCGCTGGCCCGTCGGCGTGGTGTTGGCCGCGAACCGGAATCGGCCGGCGCGGTCATATTTCAAAATGTGCCGCACCGCTTTATGACAAAGCCCGCACCGGCCGTCGTAAACGAGGACGGGGCGATCGGTCAGTGTCGCGGGCTCGGTCGTTTCGTTCGCGTCGGCCATATGAGTCCTTCGCCCGGCTGGGAGAATCCTCATCGAACTTTCATGAACACCTTCGCGCGGAAGGTCACTATGATGATCATAGCCGATATCCCGGACATGATGGGCAGTTACCGGATTTTCGGCGGCGAATCGGTACGGGCGAAAAACTCGACGCGGCGGCCCCTGCCCTGCTTCCTGCCTGGCCGGTTTGCACTTCGACCTGCGGGCGTAGTCGATCTCGGAACTGGGCAATATGACGGCACCCGAATTCGTACATTTCTGGATCGGTGCCCTGATCGGCGGGATTTTCGTCGGCATCCTGTGGCTCTCCTTCCGGCGGCTGGAAACCCTGCGCAAGCGTCGCCAGAATATTGAGTTCCGCAAATCGCTCTGGGCGAATCTGGAGCGACTCCACGCGGCTGAGGAGCCATTGCCCTCATTAAGGCGACACAAGGCGGAGACGGAGGCCATCGCGGCGATTCTGGACGAATGGCTGCCGCGGCTCCGGGCCGATCATGCCGACACGATCCGCCAGCTCCGGCAAATGCGGATCGTTCTCGACTCGATGACGGAAGGTGTTCTGGCGATTGACGATCGGATGCGCCTGATCCTGGCGAATCCGGCCGCGGTGCCGCTCCTGGGGGTCGAGCAGGAAGGCCTGGGGCGGCTCTTGCCCGAGCTGATCCGCCATTCGTCGATTCTGGAATATGCCCACGATGCCGTCGAACGATGTCGTTCGCACGAGGTGGAAATCCCGCTGAACTTGAGGGACGGGATCGGCCGGATCGGGGTGCGGATTCTCGAAGTCCGGATCACGCCCATCCGCCCGCGCGGCGAATCGCCGGCCGTCATCGGTACAGGCCGGGCCGCCGGCGCGGTGCTGGTCGTGCAGGACGTGACGGAGCTGAGACGCCTGGAACGACTGCGGCAGGACTTCGTGACGAACGCCTCGCACGAGCTGAAAACGCCGCTGGCTTCGATCAAGCTTTATGCCGAAAGCCTGCTTGACTGGGCCCTGGACGACCCCGAACACAACCGGGCGTTCGTCGAACGGATCGAAGAACAGGCCGACCGGCTGACGAATCTGGTGTCGGACATGCTGGCCCTTTCGAAGCTGGAATCGGGCAGCGACGTTTACCGCCACGTGCCGACGGCGATCGGGCCGATATTGCGGTCGCGCGTGGCCAGTTATCGGGATCGCGCCGAGGCGAAGGGGATCGACCTGCAGCTGACCGCCGACGACGTCGCGGGCGAATCGAAGGTGATCGCCGCGGAAGAAGCCCTGCGGCAAATTCTGGATAATCTCATCGACAATGCCGTGAAGTATACGCCCGAGGGGGGCCGGATCGAAGTCGCCGTTCGGCCGCATCACCCCGGATGGCTTGAGGTTACGGTGTCCGATAGCGGTCTGGGGATCCCCCGGGCCGATCTGGAACGGGTCTTCGAACGGTTTTACCGGGTGGACAAGGCCCGCAGCCGCGAGCTGGGCGGAACGGGGCTGGGGCTGGCGATCGTCAAGCACATGGTGGCCGGCATCGGAGGCGAAGTCGGGGTGGAAAGCCAGGAAGGGCATGGCTCGCGATTCCGGTTCACCCTGCCGATGGCCGGTCCGGGCGCCCCGGTCGCCGTTATGCCGGAAGAGGGGCAGCTTCGCTGAAATTTTCGATACAGCCGTTATGGTCGGAGAATTCGGGCGAATTGGCCCTGAACGATCGTAACGACAAAATTGACAGGGAACTTCGTCGACAATCGTTCTGGACACATCGAAATTATCGAATAGGATAAATGGCATCATAAAAGAATCGCGGATTAACGCGATTTTTCGGCTCGACGATTCCACAACGAACCGGTGCCCGAACGGCAGCAACCTGATCGAGGTCGATCCCCATGAGTTCTTCGCTGAAAGACGACCTGGCATCGCTCAAAATCGATCGGGGCAACAAGCGTCCGTCGGTGATCTCAGCTCCGCAGACACAGTCCGGGGCACAGGTTTCGTATCGCCCTTCGGGGCCGGTCAAAGTGAAGAAGGGGCTCGGCTGGCGTTTGTTCACGCTGGCGGTCTGGTGCATTCCGCTGGCGATCGTGGCGACGGCCGCGTATCTGGTCCGCGACCAGATCGGCAAGATGACCCCGGCGGCCGAGGTGAAATTCGCCACGGTGCAGCTCATGACCGAGTCGGACATCGATAAAGTCCTGGCGGCCAAGGGATACCTGCGGTCACGCAATCAGGCCCAGGTCGGCGCGAAGGCCCCCGGGCGGGTGGAAGTGATGGCCGTGGAAGAGGGTGACAAGGTCGAGCCGGGGCAAATTCTGGCGATCCTCGAACACAACGACCTGAAAGCCTCGTTGCTTTCCCGTCAGGCCACGGTGGCGCGGACGAAAGCCGAGCTTCGCGAAGCCGAGGCCGACTTTCGGGACAAGCAGCGCAAAGTCCAGCGACAGGAAACGCTGGTGACCCAGTACAAAACCTCCAGCCGCGAAGAGCTGGAAGCGTCGATCGCACAAAGGGATATGGCCGAGGCCAGGGTCGAGGCTCTGAAGGCCAATATCGCTTTCGTGGAAGCGACTTCGAAAGAGACCGAGGAAACGATCCGCAACATGCACATTGTCGCCCCGTTCGCGGGTACGGTTCTGGCGAAGGGTGCGGAAGTCGGCGAGACGATCACGCCGGGCGGCATGGGCGCCGCTTCGGGGCGGGGTTCGGTCGTGACTCTGGCCAATCTGGACTTGCTGGAAGTGGAGACGGACATCACGGAGGGGCAGATCTCGAAGGTGGCCATCGGGCAGCCTGCGGAGGTGATGGTGACGGCCTCGCCGGGCCGGCGGTATCAGGGGCGGGTGCGGAAAATCGTGCCGCTGGGCGACCGGGCCCGTGCGACGATCAAGGTCTACGTGCAGATACTCGATCCCGACGAGCGGCTTTTCCCCGAACTGGTCGCGATCGTGAACTTTCTTCCGAATAAGGAACGATCGGAATCGAAAACGCAGGTGTCAGGCCTGTTCGTGCCGAAATCGGCCGTGCAGGATCTGGGCGATACGTCCACGGTATGGCGGATCGACAGCGACAAGACGATTCACCGCGTGAAAGTGCTGACCACGCCGAAGAGCGACGATCTGCTGAAAGTCGAGGACGGCCTGAAGGCCGGCGACCGTGTCGTCTTGAATCCCGGGCCCGAAATGAGCGAAAATCTGAAAGTCAGCTTGCCGGACTGATGAGTCCGGCGAAATCGACGCTACCGTTTCGGCTCAAGCCGGCACGATGAAGGGGAGAGCCGCGAAGTGTCTGAAGATCTGGCCATCAAGCTGAACAAGGTGACGAAGGAATACACACGGAATTCGATGCGGATTCCCGTGCTGGAAAACCTTGACCTGAATGTCCGTCGCGGCGAATTCCTGGCACTGATGGGTCCTTCGGGGTCCGGCAAGACGACGCTGCTGAACCTGATCGCGGGCCTGGACAGGGCGACCGCCGGCGACGTGATCGTCGACGGCCTGAACCTGTCGACCCAGAGCGAAGCCCAGATGACGAAGTGGCGGGCGGACCACATCGGGTTCATCTTCCAGATGTACAACCTGATCCCCGTGATGACGGCCCAGGAGAATGTCGAGCTGCCGCTGCTGCTTCAGCCGGTTTCACGTAAGGATCGCCGCCGCCGGGCGACGACGGCCCTCAAGATCGTCGGTCTGGAAGGGCGAGAGGATCACTATCCCCGCCAGCTCTCGGGCGGTCAGGAGCAGCGTGTGGCGATCGCCCGGGCGATCGTGACCGATCCCGCCCTGATCGTGGCCGACGAACCGACCGGCGACCTGGACAGAACCTCGGCACAGGAAATTCTCGATCTGCTCGGAAGTCTGCACCGCGACCTCGAAAAGACGATCGTCATGGTGACTCACGACCCGCAGGCCGCCGCGCGTGCCAGCCGGCTGCTCAAGCTCGACAAAGGCAAGCTCGTCGGCGACGAAATGCAGACCGCCCCGATCCGCCCCGGTACGGTCGTCGCCTGAAAGGCTTCAGGAGGAATTCTGCCGTGAAATATCTCGGGTACATTTTCCGTAACGTGCGCCGTAACAAGGTGCGCACCGTGCTCACCATCGGCTCCATCGGCATCAGCCTGTTCCTGATGATGCTGATGCTCTCGTTCCTGTCGATCAACGCGGCCGTCAGCGAGACGCTGAAGGGATCGAACCGGCTGATCTCCATGTCTAGCCAGGGCTTCGCCGTGCCGGTGCCGATCCGGTTCGTGGAAGAATGCAAGCAGATTCCGGGCGTGAAGTACGCATCGCCCCTCTCGTGGTTCGGCGGCGGCTACAAGGAAGAAAAAATGCCGTTCGCCCAGTTCGGCATCGACGGCGACCAGATGCCCAATATCCTGAACGACCTGAAAATTCCGCCGGATCAGCTCAAGGCTTTTCAGGACGACCCGGCGGGCTGCGTCATCGGTTACAAGATGGCCCGCGAACGGGGGATCAATATCGGCGATCCGCTGCCTCTCAAGGGCGCGATCTATCCGATCGACCTGGATCTCACCGTGCGGGCGATTTACGACTGCAAACCCACCGACGACGCCCGGGCGCTTTACTTCCACTGGAGCCTGATGGAAGAGCTGCTCAAGTCGAAAAATCAGGGACGCATGGCGGGCAACGCCGGCGTGGTCTACCTGCGGCTCGAAGAGGGTGCGGACGTGCCCGAGATCTGCCGCAAGATCGACGCTATGAGCCTGAACAGCCAGAACCCGACCCGCACGATGACCGAGGACGCCTTCGTCTCGCAGTTCGCCGAAATGTGGGGCGACATGCGAACGATGATCACGGCCGTGGGCTTCGCGGTCGTCGTTTCGCTGATCTTCGTCTCGGGCAACGCCATGGCCATGGCCCTGCGTGAGCGGACGACGGAGATCGCCGTCCTGAAGGCGATCGGGTTCACCAACGGCAAAATTCTCGGCATGGTGCTGAGCGAATCGATGATCGTCGCGGCTCTGGGGGGCGTGGTCGGTGCCCTCGGATGCAAGCTGCTGTTCGATACCTTCGATATCACGCCCTATACCGCCGGTGCCCTGCCCTTCTTCTTCATTCCCTGGCGCACGGCCCTGATCGGCCTGGGAGCTTCCTTCATCATCGGGCTCGTCTCCGGCCTGTTCCCGGCCATCGCGGCGGCCCGCCTGGGTGTCATTCAGGGGTTGCGCAAGGTCGTCTGAAACGGCCCCGCACGTTCGCTTCCGCGGCCGCCGCAGGCAATGCGGCGGCCCGTTTCACGCCGAATCCGAATCAGGTCAATCGCATGGTGCCTCTGAAGTACAACCTCCGCAACCTGTGGGTTCGTCGCGGAACGACCCTCATGACCGTCGTGGGCACGGCCCTGATCGTCTGGTCCAGCTGCATTCTCTTCAGCATGGTCGAAGGCCTGCGCCACAGCCGCGACGTCAGCGGCGACCCGCTCGACATTATCATCCTGCGCAAGGGTTCGAACAACGAGACCGACGGAGGGTTCGAGCTCGATAAGGCCGACACCATGGTCAGCCTGCCTGGCGTGGCCACCGATCCCAAGCTCGGCCCGCTCGTTTCGCGAGAAATCGTGAACATCCCGACTCTCGAACGCTCTGACGGGTCCCGAGCCAACGTGATCGTCCGCGGTCTGGATCCGGTCGGAAGGCTCCTCAGGCGTGATTTCGTCATAACGGCCGGCCGTGATCTCGAACCCGGCAAAAGTGAGGCGATCATCAGCGAACGCCTCTCCGGCAGGTTCAAGAACACGAACCTCGGCGACATGCTCAAATGCGGCGAGAAGGAAAGCTATCGCGTCGTCGGTCTGTTCAAGGCCGGTGGCGGCTCGGCCGAAAGCGAAATCTGGGTCGATCGCAAAGACCTCGAACGGAACATCTCGCGTGAGGGTTCCGTCTCCAGCGTGCAACTTCGGGCCGCGAATCCCGACGACATGGAAAAACTGACGAAGTTCATCACAGAAGATCCCCAGTATCTCCTGCAGCCGAAATCCGAAACCGCCTATTTCGCTGCCCAGACGGGATCGAGCCTGTTCCTCACCGGGTTCGGCATCGTCATCGCCGTTCTGCTTACGATCGGGGCCATGTTCGCCGCCGCCAACACCATGTTCGGTGCCGTGGCCAGCCGTGCCCGCGAAATCGGCACGATGCGGGCCCTCGGGTTCTCCCGTTTCGACATCCTGATCTCGTTCCTCGGCGAATCGGTCATCCTCTGCTCCATAGGCGGCATCATCGGCCTGCTGCTCACGCTCCCACTGTCTCTATTGAGCTTCGGCACGATCAACGCCGACACGTTCAGCGAAGTCACCGTCAATTTCCGTGTCGGCTGGATCGTCATGATCGTGGCCTTCACCATGACGATGCTCATGGGCGTCCTGGGCGGATTGTTACCCGCTCTGAAAGCTATCAACAAGGACGTCATCGCTTCGCTTCGCGAACTTTGATCCGTCCTGATACCGGCGAATCGAGCCCTCTGCGGGTGCCTCGAGCTTCACCCGCCCTGCGTGTGTTTGAGCGGGGCGATCAAGCGTGCCCCGTTCACGCCGTAATGCTGATAAGCCCCCCAGGTGATGCCTCGGCTGATGTCCTCTTCGACCACTGAGCCATATGCCTGGCCGACGCGCGCTTTCTCTCGCCGGTTTTCATCGATGACTACCTCCTTGCGGGCTTGCGTCAGTGCCGCGCCGATCGACCGGATTTCCGTCGTCACTGGCGCGTCGAATATCGTTTCCCGATGCACCCCCAGCGCGTGACGGTAAAACGAAACGGCGATCCTTCGGGCCACGTCGTCATCCACGGCCCAGGCGGTGCCGACATAGTTTTCGATACCGCGCGAAAAGAACGCCTCGGCCATGCCGACCTGGCGGGCGACGGCATCCTCGATCGACAGGTTCTGCTGAATCTGCCCGGAATGGCACGCGTTGGCGAAGACGAGACGTGGTACGCGCCGAATCCGGAAGATCTCCTCTGCGGTCAGGAAACAGTCCGAATCGATCAGCCAGCCCATCTCGCCTGAATCCGGGTCGAAAATTCCGTGACCGGCATAATGCACGGCGTCGAAGTCTTCCGTCATCAGAAGTTTAAGGATTTCGACCGGGTCGCATCGGTCGATGTCGATATCCTCGCCGCAATCGGCGATCAGCTCCGCCAGCCGAGGGTCGTCGCCGATGGGTCCGTCGCGTAGCGTATTGCCGATCCGCAAGTAGATTTTGATATCCATACGTCCATGCGAATCTTCGAGGGATTCCTCGTAATCGCCATAAGCCTGACGCGCGTCGGCGACCACGCGGGCGACGTCGATCCCCTCCAGCTTGGCGAAATCAAGGCCATCTTCCGGGCGGCTCGCGGGGTCCGCGATGATCAGAATCCGCAAGATATGATTCAGTTCCGGGAAGTGGCCGTTGGTCTCGCCCAGGACGGACCGAAACTGTCGTGAGATCTCAAGATCCGTGCCGAAAAACCGTTCGTCGGACCTCAGCTTGAACCCCGCCATTTCCCACGGGATCCGGGCGGTTTCACGGTCCAGAACGAGCGTCAGCTTGTCGCCGTCCTCCACGATGCACTGGAAGTCCTCCGGCACGAAGCACCGCATCATCAGATAACCGTACTGCCATTGATCTTTCAGCCGGCCATGGCTCAAAACCCGCTTCGGCAGCATGTCGGCGAAGTATTCCTGCACCGCCACGCGCCGCACGGGGATGATCGATGTCGACGACAGGGCCGAAAACTTCAGAACCCGTTTCTTCATTTCATGATCCGGCTCGGTCGCTGGCCACGAGCCGGGCGAGGATTTCTCCGCGAACTGGAATTCGTCGACGTTGGCGGAAGTGATCGTGATATGGGCACCTCCACCGACGCCGAAGTCTTCCTCGTCGTCGGCCCGAACCACCCTGGTCGTGACTCGCGGCTGCGAAACAGGTGCCGGGCGCTCCGCCGGCTCGAAGTCGAGACGGTCGGCGAATGCCCGTGAATCATGGAGCGACTTCAGCGTTTTCTGGATCGTCCGCCCCTGCGCTTCGCCTTCATAGCTGAGACGCAGCACGATATCGTCCACATCGAACCGGCGCATGCCTTCCTCAATGCCTTCGAGAATCGAACGCAGCGACTGCTGCGTGTTGAGCACCTTCCGCAGGGTTCCGATCAAGGCCGTGCTCAACACGTGCAGGCTCAGCGCCTTCATTGCGTAAACCACGTTCGTGAAGACGAACCGGACGTTCTCGCGATTCATGTGCCCCGGTTCGCCGAAGCCGCCCAGCAGCACATTCCTCGGCAGAACCCGGATGCGCGGGTCGTCGATCCCGGCCATCGCCTCAGGCAGCGGAAACAGGTTCAGCGCCCCGAGCGATCCCACGACGATCCCCAGTTCGATGAACTTCTCCAGCGAAATCAGGTCCGAGGCCCGTCCTTCCTCATCACCCACATGGCACAGCTTCTTGCGCCTCGTCCGGCACTTCTGCCGAGGCATCGTCAGCTGGCTGTAAGCCACCAGCTTGCGGTTGATCTCCTCGGCGGGGCCGATCTGACTGACGCCAAGGTAATGCCCCACGAAAGCGACCTCGGATTCGATCAGCGAGATCTCCTGGTCGTAATATTCCACCACGAGCCGCCGCCGTGCGTGATCTTCGTGCTTCGCCCCGGAGACGTGCGAAACGCCAGCTTCGGCCTGAATGTCGGAAGTCGCTTCGGCCGGGTTCGATGGTCGCTGCGGTTCAGGCTCGACGGCGGCAATCGTCACTCGCGGCTCGCCCGCGATCGGTGCGAGAAAGTCGGCGGGAACGTCCTGAACTTTCAGGCTGGCGACAGCCCGCCCCGTTTCAGCCCGTGGCTTCACGCCGGCGCGCTTCCTGGCCGGAGAAATTCCCGGCGAGTCGCTGTTTCGACCGGTTCCGGCAGTTTCACGTTTCTTTCGCGGGCGTGCCATCATGTAGGTTCCGGTTGCTGGCTACGATCGCTGCCTGGGCCGCGATGGAAGCCTATCACGGAGCCGGGGGCCGTCCAGAAGACGGTCGGGAAGCCTTCGCCGAACGCACAATCTTTGACGAATATGCTGACTTTGCGTGCTTGCAGCAGGTCGCGTCGCCCTCCTGTCGACCGCACTTCAATCGGAATTCGTCGGCGCCAGGGGGATTCCGTAAAGCACGTCGTAATCGACCGGGCTCGACGCTTTGGCTTTCGGCACCTTCGTGCATTTTTCTTTCAGCTTGGTCGCGATGCGGTCGCGCAGCTCCGGGGCGTGATCCTGCTGCAGCTTCTGGGCCCACAGCGCCGCGATGCCGGCGACGTGGGGGGCAGCCATGCTGGTGCCGTCCAGATAGCGCAGCGGCTCCCCCGTTTCGGCGAAGTCATGGGCCGCGGAGAGGATATCGCACCCCGGGCCGGCCAGCATGGCCCCGCTGTTGGCGAACGGTGCGATTTCCAGCGGAGCCGCTTTTTTCCCGGTGCGCCGCACGGCCGTGACGGAAAAGAAGCCTTTCGCCGCCGCCGGAAAGAACGAGCCGATGACCGAGGGCGGGTCGGTGTCGCGCGTGCTGGAATTGCCGCAGGCCGCGACGACGATCGGGGCGATGTCGTCACGCACGCCGATGTATTGCGCCAGCGAGTCGAACACGCGGACGTTCTTGATCATCTCGCTGAGGGCCCGCCAGGTGGCTTCCTCGGGCGTCAGCCGCTTGTCGTCGATGCCGTAATTGGCGAATTCCTCGCGCATGGTGACGATGTCGAAGCCCAGCGACATCAGGATCACGTTCGCCCTTTCGTCGCACGCCCACTGAATCCCTTTCAGAACGGTGGCCGTCGACGAGCCTTCGCCGAGCACCTTTCCGATCAGGACATGCTTCACCCCCGGGGCGACGCCGATGCGAATGCCGTTCACGTCGCGCCCGAACACCGTCGCGGCCGTGTGAGTTCCGTGGCCATTTTCGTCGTCGACGGCGTTATCGCCCTTGCCGTCGTCCAGGAAGTTCCTGCACACCATTTTCAGCTTGTCGTCCTTGAAGGCCGGGTGTTGCCGGTTAATTCCCGTGTCGAGAATCGCGACGCGGACTCCGTCGCCGTCGTAAGGGCTCGTGGGGGAGTCGGGCGAGACCAGCGTCCGGATGCCCCACGTCATGCCGTCTTTCTTTTCCTGCTTCAGCAGCGCGGCTCGCCGCTGTTCGTCATCTTCGGATGCGGCCGAAAACGGCGCGATCAGGCCGACGGGCATCGCGACGAATCCGTAATCCGCCGAGTCGCTGGCCGCGCGGACCTTATCTGGATCGAAATCCCGTGTCGATACGATCGATTCACGTGGAGCGGCCGCACCGAACGGGATCGGGCCCCGATCACGTGAGGCGGTCTTGCCGCGCGGCTTGATGACGACGAATTCCATGTTCGAGCACCTTTGCATTTCGTGGCGAGGTTTCGAATGGTGCGGCCGGTTTCGAACGCCCCATCATCGGAATCAGGCTGCGACGGGTTCCGTCGACATTTCGCGAACCTGGCTGGGACGGACGAGCGTCCGTTCGCGGTTTCATTTTGGCTGGGCGCCGTTTTTCGGGAAGAACAGCCGATCGGTGGGCAGGCCATAATGCTGATAGGCCCCCCATGTGTTATGGTAGCTGTGGCTGTGGTCGAGCCGTTCGCTGGTCGACTCGTGCTCTTCCTCGATTTCGCTGGCGTCGCCGAAAATTTCGAAAAGCAGCCCCTTTTTCGGGCTGATCGTATTTCGCGCGATTTTCAGGGCTTCACCGATACTCTTGCCGCCGTCGACGGTTCCGTCCGCCGCCAGGCCGATCAGCTCACGATAGAAGGCCAGTGCGAATTTCGAAGCCTGCTCGTCGTGCACGTTCCAGCCTGTCCCGAGGAAATTCGGAATGCCCCGGGCGAAGAAAGCCTCGGCCATGCTCATGTGCGCGAAGAGAGCCTTCTGACGCAGGTCGGCCCCATAAAGCGCAATCTCTTCATAAATCCGTTCGAGCGTCTGCTCCGGGTGAGCGGACGCTTTCGAATCGGCCGAATCGCCCGCATCGGCCGTGGCCTCCCGCACGTTGCCGGATCTGCAGGCGTTGGCGAACACCAGCCGCGGCACCTGGCGCACCCGGAAGATTTCCCTGGCCGTCAGCGTGCAGTCCGAATCGAGCATCCAGCCCATTTCCCCGGTTTCCGGAACGAACTTGCCGTGACCGGCGAAATGCACGATGTCGAACCGCTCATGCACCAGCAATTTGAGGATCTCGATCGGCCTGCAGAATTGAAAATCGATATGACCGGGCTTCCGGAACCGGCGTTTCGCGCGGTCGAAGCGTTCTTTCGTATCCTGGCGATACGTTTCGCCGCTGCCGGTGCGTCGTTCGTTGCCGATCCGCACATGCACGCGAATGACAAGCTTTTCCCCATAGGCTTTCTGGGCATCGGCGAACAGTTCCGCAAGCGCGAACGCCTCTTCGACGGCACCTTCGAGCGCATAATCGCCGTCGCTCACCGGGTCGGCGATCAGCAGAATTTTCAATTCGCTGTTGAGTTCCGGGAAGTGGGCGCTCGCCGTGCCGATCGTCGATCGAAATTGCCGCGAGATTTCCAGGTCGGTCCCGAAGAACTTGTGCGAGTTTTTCGAGCTGTAGCCTGACATTTCCCAGGGAATGCGGGCCGTCTCGCGGTCCACGACGAGCGTGAGCTTGTCCCCCTCGTCGATCAGCTTCTGAAAGTCGTCGGGAACGAAACAATGCATCATCAGATTGCCGTATTCCCACTGGTCCTGAAACGAACAGACGTCCAGAACCGTATTCGGCAACATTTCGGCGAACGAATTCTGAATCCGCACGGAGCGCGTCGGAATGGCCGAATTCGAAGTCAGTGCCGAGTATTTCAAATCCTTCCAGCGCGAGGGTGCGGGTTTGCCCGCCACGGTTTCCGCCATGACCGGGGTACGCAGCGGGTCTTCGGCATGATCCACCGTCACCGTCAGCCGCATGAAATTCGATTCGATCGCGGCATCGTCATCCGCTTCCGATTCGCCACCTTCGTTTTCGCCATCGTGCCAGTTTCCAGCCGTATGCGCCAGGTCGACTTCGGTGAAATCGGAATGCCGGCAGACCTTGTCCGGCACGATGCGAATTTCGTTGCCGAACGTCGCCGCGAGATGGGCGATCGCGACCCGGATCTGACCTGCGCCGAACGGAAATTGCAGGGAATCGAACACCACGCGGAGTGTGAAATCCCCGACGTCGAAACGCTCCATGCCTTCCTTGATGCCCTCCACGATCGCCCGAATCGATTGCCTGATGTTCAGGCTGCGGGAGTGAATCCCGATCAGGTGCGTGCTCAACCGGGATTTCTGGATCGACTTCATCGTGTAGATGACGTTGGTCATCACGAACCGGACGTCGTCACGCGTCAACGACCCCGGCTCGCCGAGGCCGCCCAGAATCAGGAATTCAGGCAAGACCAGGAAATCGCGATCGTCCGCCTCGCGCATCGACGGCGGAATCGGAAAAAGACTCAGAGCCCCAAGATTGCCGACGATAATCCCAAGCTCGATGAACCGGTCGATCGAAAAAAATGACGCCGCCTGAGTTCGGAACTGGTCCTGCTCACTGCCGAACCGATTCGCATCGCTGAAATTCTTGAATTTCTGATTGAAATCCTCCGCCGAGGCCATGAGATTCGCACCCAGGTAATAGGCAGCGAATGCGACTTCGGACTCGACTTCCGGCAGTTTCGCGTCGTAGTATTCGATCCGGAGCGTCCTGACCGGATCGCCCGTTTTCGAACGCGTTCCCGTCTCGTCATTCGCCGCGGGAGGGTCGGATTCGCCGATCTTCAGGGCGATGTCGACTTTCTCCCGTTCCTCGCCAGCGACGAGTTCGCTCATCCCGTGACCGTCAGCGGCCACGCCAGGCGGCGCCATCACCGCCACGCGCCCAGCATCGGCAGGAAGGCTCGAAGCCTCCTGACGCGGCGGTACGCCCGGGTTCGATTTCTTTCGATGCGGCGTCCCGAGATTCCTGAGCGGGGCCAGAAAATCGTTTTCGACCCGGGGACCGGTCTCTGCGAGCGGTTTCGTTTTCCGGCGACTCATCGATGCGATTCCTGAACTGACCGAACGTAATCACATCGCACGCAAAATTCAATCTAACACCTGCGGCAGTCGGGTCATAAACAAATCCGTCACGAACCGGACCGCCCTGGTCCGATATTGACGAAAGCAGCGAATCCACAGCGAAACGAAGCGTCGATGGCCAGGCGGAATGTGCCGGCTGACGTGCCCCGACCGAATCCGCTGACCATCCGGCCCTCTGCGCCCGGACTTCGAATTCGCCGTGAATCGGCCTCAATCGAATTGCCAGAGTTCGCCGAGCGCGATCTTCTGGGCTTGTTCCAGTGTGTCCAGGCACGATTCGCCCAGATCCAGCATCCGGTCCAGCATTTTCCGGTCGAAGCCGGTTTTCTCGCCCGTGCCCTGCACTTCGACGAACCCCTGCCGGCCCAGGCGGACGAGGTTGAAGTCGACCTCGGCCCGGACATCTTCGGAATAGTCGAGATCCGCCAGAGCCTGGCCGTCGACGACCCCCACGCTCACGGCGGCGATGCTATCCTTGAGAATCCGGCCGATCGCATCGGGCCCGAAGCGGTCCGCGACGGCATCCACTACCGCCACGAACGCACCGGTGATCGCGGCCGTGCGTGTACCGCCATCGGCTTCGATCACGTCCGTATCGACCTGAAGCGTCAAAGGCCCGAAGGCTTTCAGGTCCACGACGGCACGCAGGCTGCGGCCGATCAGCCGCTGGATCTCGGTCGACCGGCCGTCGGCACCCCGGCTTTTGCGATTCGAGGGCGTCGAGCCCGGCAACATCGAGTATTCGGCCGTCAGCCAGCCACTGCCTTTGCCTTCCAGAAACGGAGGCACGGAATCGGCGAACCGGGCCGTCGTAAGTACCCGCGTCCGGCCGAACCGGATCGTGCAGCTTCCCGGGCATGTCCAGAGGGACCGGCGCTCGAGCGTCACGGGGCGAATTTCATGCGGTTCGCGGCCATCGTTGCGCGGCATCAGGTGGTCTCCCGGGTTCGTGGCTTGTCGGGCAATCCGAACGAGTCGTCGTCAGCCGATGGCTGGCGAGGCGATCAAAGGTCCAGCCAGCCCGTCGTCAGCCAGACGATCAGGGCCTTCTGGAAGTGCATGCGATTGGCGGCCTGGGGGATCACGCGGCTGGCCGGGCCGTCCAGGACGTCTTCGCTGATCTCTTCGCCCCGGTGGGCCGGCAGACAGTGCAGGACGATCGCGCCCTTGTGGGCGGAGCCCAGCAGTGTGCTGTTGACCTGATAATCCCGGAACGCGGCGAGCCGTTCGGCGGTTTCCGACTCCTGGCCCATGCTCGTCCACACGTCGGTGTAGAGCACGTCGGCATCACGCACGGCCTGCTTCGGGTGGCTGGTCTGGGCGGGGGCGTGGCCGAACGTTTTCGTGAACCGGTTCACGAAACTGGCCGGGAATTTGTACTGGGCCGGTGCGGCCAGCAGGAAGTCCATGTCGAGATATTCGCAAGCCACGGCCAGCGATCGAGCGACGTTGTTGCCGTCGCCGATGAAGACGACCTTCGGCCGCTGGACATCGGGCAGCTCCTCCCGGATCGTCAGGACGTCGGCCATGGCCTGGCACGGGTGCGCATCTTCGCTGAGGGCGTTGATCACCGGGATCGTAGCATGGCGTGCCAGTTCTTCCACGCGGCTGTGGGCATGCGTGCGAATGGCCAGGGCATCGACATACTGGCTGATCACGCGGGCGAAATCGGCGATCGATTCGCGTGCCCCCAGGCCGACTTCCTCGCCCCTCAGGAACAGAGAACTGCCCCCCAGTGAGGCCATCGCCGCTTCGAAGCTCACGCGGGTCCGCAGCGACGGTTTTTCGAAGATCATGCCCAGGAGCCGGCCGCTGAGCCGGTCCCGCACGGCATGGCTGGGGCCCGCCTTCTTCAGGTGAGCCGCCAGATCGAGCAGCCCCAGGGCTTCGTCGCGGTCGATGTCGAACAAATCGAGAAAGTGACGCCTCATGGCTTTGGCCGTGGTCGTTCCGGAAGGAGTGTCGATGAACGTTGGTATCTTACGATGGCTGGTCAGAAGCGCCGGGTCAGGCCGTTCCGGAAGGAATCTCCATCCGGCCGAGAACGTCGGCGAGGATGGAACAGCCTTCCTCGAAGACATCGTCCGGCAGGTTCAGGGCCGGCAGCAGCCGGATCACCTTGCCCTGGGTGGCGTTGATCAGCAGATTCTTCTCGAGACAGGCGGCCACGACGGGTGCCGCGTCGCAGGTGAGTTCGACACCCACCATGACGCCCATCACGCGGATGTCGCGGATCAGCTCCGGACGCTCAGCCTGCACGCCTTCGAAGAATCGGCGGAACCTGGTCTCCAGCACTTTCGCCTGATGCAGCAGGCCATCGGCCTCGATCGTCTCGATCGTCGCCAGGCCCGCCCGGCAGGCGATCGGATTGCCCCCGTAAGTACTCGCATGCATGCCCGGCTTGAGCACGGCGGCGACTTCAGGACGGGCAAGCATCACGCCGGCGGCCACGCCGCTGGCCAGAGCCTTGGCGACGGTCATCACGTCCGGCTCGACGCCGAAGTTCTGATAGCCGAACCACTCGCCCGTCCGCCCCATGCCGCACTGCACTTCGTCGAACATGAGCAGCGCGCCGGCTTCGTCGCACAGCTTGCGCAGGCCCTGCAGATAACCGTCCGGCGGGATGTTGATGCCGCCCTCACCCTGGATCGGCTCGATCAGAACGCCGGCTGTGGTCACGTCGATGGCGGCCGCGGCGGCGTCAAGGTCACCGTAGGTTACGTATTCGAAGCCGGGGACCATCGGCTCGAAGCCTTCGTGATATTTGGGCTGGGCCGTGGCGCTGAGGGCGCCGTAGGTACGCCCGTGGAACCCGTGCGTCATCGTGATGATCTTCGACCGGCGCTGCGGGTGACCGTAAGCCCGGGCCAGCTTGATGGCAGCCTCGTTGGCTTCGGCGCCCGAGTTACAGAAAAACGCCTTGCCGCCGAAGCAGCGGTCCGACAGTGCCTTGGCGAAGGCCCCCTGCGATTCCATGTACCAGGTGTTCGGCACGTGGATCAGCGTGCGCACCTGTTCGGCGACGGCTTCCACAACCCGGGGGGGGCAATGGCCGACGAGGTTGCAGCCCCAGCCGGGGAAGAAGTCGACATAGCGCCGGCCTTCGGCATCCCAGATCAGCGAACCTTCGCCCCGCACCAGGCACACCGGATAGCGGCGGTAGTTGCCGATGACGTAACGGTCGAACTGTGCGATGACATCGGCTGACGAGAGCAGATCCGACTTGGCCACGAGTCGCTCCAATTCCAGGATGGTCCGAACGCCTCCCGGCGTCCGCGAAATCCGAAAATCCGATCATAACTTCGGCCCTCTCTCCACTCCAGCGAAATGAGAGCCACCGGGGGGCCGAAACTGCCCGGGGTCCCCGCTACGACCGTCAGAAACCGGCGAACCGGTGGTTCAGCGGGCGGTCACGCTCCGATTTTCGTCCGCCGTGGCGGCTGAGGCCGTATCGGGCGAGATTTCGGTGCCGATGCCGGTCTTCGTGAAAATTTCGATCAGGAGCGAGTGCCGCAGCCGGCCGTCGATGATGTGGATCTTGCCCACGCCGCTGGCCAGGCTGTTCAGGCATGCCTCCACCTTGGGGATCATGCCCTTGTCGATCACGCCCTCGCCGATCAGCCTCCGGCAATCGTCGGGATTCAGGCTCGAAAGCAGAGTCTCGGGATCGGTCCGGTCATGCAGGATGCCCGGCGTGTCGGTCAGGAAGATCAGCTTATCCGCACGCAAGGCCGCTGCCAGGGCCGCTGCGGCCGTGTCGGCGTTGACGTTCAGCAGGCCGCCGTCGATTTCGTCGATCGCCAGCGAAGGCAACACAGGCACGACCCCGGCCAGGCTGAGATTTTCGATCGGATCGACATCCACTTCCGTCACCTCGCCCACGCGGCCCAGGTCTACGGCCACGCCATCAGGGCCGGGCAATGTCAGCCGCCGGCCGCGCAGGCACGGATGCGTCAGGTGATGCAGCCCCTGAGCCCTGCCGCCGAATTTGTTGATGTGCCGCACGAGGTCCGCGTTGATCTCTTCGGCCAGCACTTTCGCCACGATGCCGAGAGTCGCTTCGTCCGTATAACGCCGCCCCTGCACGAAGCGGGCCTCGATACCGGCATCCGCCATCGCCCTGGTAATCGCCTTGCCGCCGCCATGCACCACCACCGGCCGCATGCCGACGGATTGCATGAAGACGACGTCGATCAGCAGGTCGCGGATCGAATCGGGATCTTCCATCACCGATCCGCCGAGTTTGATCACCACGAACCGGCCGCGAAATTTGCGGATATAGCCAAGTGCCTCGATGAGCACCTCGGCCTTGCGGATCTCTTCCTCGTGTTTCACTCTCGGAAAGCCCTCGAAAATCGCTCAGGAGCGATTCGGAACTTGACGGCAAGACAAATCGGAAGGAGAAAATGTATCGCGATTCCCGTGCGATGTCAAAGAAAATCACAGCGTTTTTCTGCCACCGAATCACCGGCAGGATGCCGGTGCCACTCTCCAAAAACAGTGGACGCGGCATCCTGCCGCGTTCGTGATACCTTCGAGACCACGCCGAAAGCCAATCACCGGCAGGATGCCGGTGCCGCTTTGCGGCGGGGGCTCATTTCGCCCTGGGTTTCGCAATGTCGGCCAGTACGTCCGGCTTGCCGGGGGCTCGTTCCAGCTCGAGATATCTCAAACCATCGGCATAGGGGATCTCGATCGTCCGGAACTCCTCGCCGTCTTCGATCAGGAACGTCACGCCGCGCTTCGTCACCGAATCGGCGATCCCGTCGCGCAGGCGGTCGACGCTGAATTTCCGCCCGTTCACTCCGATCACCTTCATGCCAGGCGCCACACCGGCCTTGTCCGCGGGCATGCCAGGGTCGACGGCCCCGATCTGGCCCGTCGGCAGCATCGCGAGCCCCAGCGTATCGGCCGCCGGATTTTCCGCCTGTGCCGGGCTTCGAAGCTCGGCCGGCGGCGGCTTGTCGGCATACTTCAGCCGATAGCCCAATCGGCCCAGCACTTCCGCCGGAAGAACCGGCTGCGGCTTTTCGACACGATCCCGAAAAAACTTGTCCCAGTCATATTCGGCAATGCCGTTCAATTCACGCACGACATCTTCCAGCGTGAATCCGGCCACGTGTTTTTTGCCAGGCACTGCGGCGAAGAAGCTGCGGCAGAAGTCGTCCAGCGACTTCTGCCCGTCCGTCCGCTCGCGGATCGTCGCATCAGCTTCGTACCAGATCAGCATGCCTTCATGATAATAATCCTGGCGCCGCCGCAACTGGTTCCAGGATTGCCCGGGATATCGCGACCTGTGGCTGGCCACGGCCGTGTCCTCAAGCGGCCGCCACTCCCGGCCCGTCGTGCGCGACAGATTCCGCACATGGTCATTGAGCATGTAACGGTATTCGTCGATCGTCACCAGGCCGCTGCGCACGGCCAGCACCTCACCCAGCCACGTGTCGAGCCCTTCGTACACCCACAGCAGTTTCGTCTTTTGAGGGTCGCGGAAGTCGGGCGTGATCATCTCGGCCGGCCGGCGATACTTGCCGCACCAGGAGTGTGCGTATTCGTGCGGCAGCAGCGTCGCCACCGAGCCTTTTCGCAGCTTGTCGTCCACCAGGGCACGCTCGGGCACGCCGTTCATGCTCGAGTTCAGATGCTCGAGCCCGAACCGGCCGAACCCTTCGCTGCAGACGACCAGCAGATGATACTCGCGATAGCGCGCACCGCCGAACAGGGCCATCGCCTCGCGCACCATCTTCGAATAGGCGTCGACCACCTTCGGGGCCAGCATAAGCGCCTGCGGCGATTCCGAAACGATGTCCAGAAACACGGGCGGCCCCCCGGCCGGGTCGAGCGGGATCGAACGCAAGTGGCGGCCCGTCAGCACGGGGCTGTCGATCAGCTCCGTCAGGCTGACGGTATCGACCACGATTTCGCCGGTCTTGAGCTTCTCGTGCTTGAGCGGCGTGGCCGACTTCCAGCCGTCCGGAAGCATCAGCCGGGCCTGCACGGGCTGATCGTCCGATCGATACCCTTCCGGATAAAGCAGGCACGTGTTCCAGTTCACGATCCCCAGCGACGACGTGCCGTAAGTGAATACGCCCGACATTTCCGGCGAATGGGGCTCGCAGGCCGTATCCAGCCGGATGCGCACCGATTTCGCCCCCGGCGGAACCGTCACCAGAAACCGGTAGAGATCGATCTCGTCCCTCTTCCAGGGCAGTTTCGTGCCGTCGGCCGTTTCGACGCTCAGGCCGGCAATGTCCTCGATCCGCCCCTTCGGCCCGTGCGTGCCGGGGATCCATTTCGGATACCACAAAGCCAGCGGGCCGGGCTCGCACGGCAGGTCGATCGTCGTGCGAACCAGCCTGCGCGGCAGATCACGGGCATCGACGAAGACCTTCATCGCCGGAGCGTCCGCGCTGAAGGCTGCCAGGGAAACGAAGTGCAAAACCCCCGCGACGACGATCGATCGACCGATATTCATGCCACGTTTCCGATTCAGTCCGATTCGTATCCCAGTCGGTTCGCCACGGGCGATTTCCCGTGACACGCTCAAGGCTGCGGCTTGGGCGCACGCTTGTAGGTGGCCAGAAACTGCCGGGTGTCTTTCTCGGTTTCGAGCTTCCCAGGCCTTGTCTTACCCGCCAGATCATAGCAGATCTTCAGCGAATCGCCCTTGATTTCGTAGATCGCCGGGATCGTCTTGCCCTGGTTGGGCCCCTGCTCGCCGATCACGTCGATGCCCTTCTTGCCGTCGGCGTCAAGCAATTTGTAGGCCCCCTGGTCGATCCCGAACCGATACTTGCCGTCCTTCAGCACGAGCTGCGACTTATTGAACGCCTCCACGGGAAACAGCTGGCCGCCGATCTCGGCGGAAACGATCTCCCACGTGCCTTGAATCGCCATGGCTTCGGGTTTCTCATCGGCTCGAGTCAAATGGAAAGTCGACACTGTCGCCAGCGTCGCAAGAACGATCATCGCCGCGCTACGCATTGCTTCACCCCTGTTCTGATTTCGACGATCGCCAGGCCGGACCAGGCCGGATCGAAGCGACATTATGCTCATCGACAGCGACATATCCTATCAGAACGGTTCCGGGATCAAGCCTTCGAAAGTTTCGGAATCGAAACGCCCGGTGGCGACTTTTCGGCACGACCGCTTCGCGGCGAATCCGGTTCGCGGGCCGGTTTCCGCCGTTCGATCGCCAGTTTCGGCCAAGCGCTGCGTCACAACCTTACTTGACCTCCGTACCAGAATCGTGATACTTCCGGGCACGGATCAAGACCGGAAGATCCATGGGGGACGGCGAACGAAAGCGAGAGTCAGGAGACGATGAGCAAGGCCCCGACCCTGCTGAATACGATCGAAGAAACTCGGGCATGGTCGCGTCACGCACGCGGCAGCGGCACCATCGGCTTCGTTCCGACCATGGGTGCCCTGCACGCCGGTCATGCCGAACTCATTCGCGCCGCCGTGCGTGAATGCGATCACGTCGCCGTGTCGATCTACGTGAACCCGACCCAGTTCGGGCCGAAAGAGGACCTGGCGAAATATCCCCGCACGTTCGAGTCGGATATCGCCCTGTGCCGCTCCGTTGGCGTAGCCGCCGTCTTTGCCCCGACCGACGAGATCATGTACCCAGCCGGTAAGGAATCGATCACCCTCGTGCACGTGCCCGACGATCTGACGACCACCCTCGAAGGCGCCATCCGCCCCGGCCATTTCGACGGCGTGGCCACGGTCGTCACCAAGCTTTTCGGCATTGTTATGCCCGATGTCGCCTACTTCGGCCGTAAGGACTATCAGCAGTGGCTGGTCATCCGCCGCATGACCGATGACCTCAACCTGCCCGTGCGGCTGGCCAGGGTCGACACCGTCCGCGAACCCGACGGCCTGGCGATGAGCAGCCGCAACCGCTATCTGGACAAGCTGGAACGCGCCGCGGCGCTTGCCCTCAGCCAGGCTCTGCGTGCCGCCCAGGTGGCCGTCCAGCGCGGCACGACACTGGCCGAAGAGCTTGAAACCTGCATGATCGACTCGGTCGCCCTGCACCCCGGCGTGCAATTGGACTATGCCCGCGTGCTCGCAGCGGATAATCTCAGGAAGATCGATCGTGTCGACAAGTCGAGCCCTGACTCGGCCGTTGCCCTGATCGCCGCGCGGGTCGGCACCACGCGCCTGATCGACAATTGTCTGCTGCCGCCTGAGCCCGGGGCCCTGATCCGTCCATGACGCTGAAGATTCTCAAAGCCAAACTACACCAGGCGACCGTCACCGCCGGCCGCCTGACCTATCATGGCAGCCTCACGGTTGACCCCGAGCTGATGGAAGCCGTCGGCCTGCTGCCCTACGAAGCCATCCTCGTGAGCAACCTGGCCACCGGCCTTCGGGGCGAGACTTACGTCATCCCCGGCCGCCGAGGCCAGAAAGAAATCGAACTCAACGGCGCCATGGCCCGCCTGGGCACCACGGGCGACCGCATCATCATCATGGCCTTCGCCCAGCTCGAGCCGCACGAAGTGCCCGACCACAAGCCCCGCGTGGCGATCCTCGACCGGGCCAACCAGATCGTCGAGATGCCCGACTATCCGCCGGTCGGCCCCGTCAGCCCCGAACTCGAGCCGGTCGAAAAATCCGACTGACCCGGCCGGCTGACCCGCGCCGCCCCGAACCTCTCGAAAGTACGTCACGCCATGCGAACCGTTCTGTTCGAACTGCCCGGCGGGTTCAAAATCTTCGGCTACGGCCTGATGCTGTTCATCGCCTACCTGACCAGCATCAACATGACCGCCTGGCGCGCCAAAAAAGGCCACATGAACCCCCAGTTCGCCTTCGACCTGGCCACCTGGCTGTTCATCGGCGGGCTCGTCGGCGCGCGGGCTTTCTTCGTCATCCAATACCGCGACCGGTTCACGAGCATCCTCGACATTTTCAAAATCTGGGAAGGCGGCATCGTCTTTTACGGCAGCCTGATCGGCGGCGCTCTGGCGTTCTTCCTGATCTGGTGGATCAAGCGTTTCCCGCTTCTGCCCATGGCCGACGCCATCGCCCCTGCCCTTTGCATCGGCCTGGCGATCGGCCGGTTCGGCTGCTTTCTGAACGGCTGCTGCTACGGCGACCGCTGCGACCTGCCCTGGGCCGTGCAATTTCCGCCCGGCTCGGCCCCATTCAACGATCAGGTGGCCGCCGGAACGCTGGCCCCCACGGCCTCCGCCAGCCTGCCCCTGCACCCGACACAGCTTTATTCGACGATCGACGGCCTGGTGCTGCTCTTCGTCGTCCTGGCCTTCTGGCCCTTCCGCAAGGCCGACGGCCACGCCATGGCCCTTTATTTCATGCTTTACGCGGTGACCCGATTCCTCGTCGAACGCCTCCGCAACGACGAATCGGCCCAATACTACGGCATGACGATCTCGCAACTCATCAGCATCGGAGTCTTCGCCGCCGGCGTATTCCTCTGGACGATCGCCCTCAAATACGGCCGGCCGAGGTATACGGATACGCACCCGCCATTCGAGGCGTAAGCCGAGCTTGAGCACGACATACCTCATTATTTCGAAGGATTCACACCATCAGTGAAATCGGCGGGCTGAAGCCTTCAAAGGTTGTCGCGACTGAGATTTCAGCAGCAACCTATCAACAGTAGCCAAGCAAGCAACATCGGCCTCGACAAATGTGATTCGAAAGTAAAAGGCACTTGAAGCTTGAGTCTGCCGAGTTTGTTAGTTATACCTCACGCGGCCTGAACTGACACATTCTTGAAGGTCTGGAACTTCAATG
>CAZSQA010000057.1:0-32093 GCA_964608915.1 uncultured Isosphaeraceae bacterium | reverse complement strand
TTCGCTTGGCCGATTGCTCAGAGCGGCGTGATAATGTGCGAAAGTCGAGTTATCATAACTGGACCGAAAAACGCGACAATATCAAAACTAGAGCAAGAAATTTCACGAAATTCTTTCGTCCAAAAATTAATGTCAATCAAAGCTGGAAGTATTTCATAAATGCTATTGAATATTACGATTCATTTTAGAATCCGAGTGTCAATTTGCAAGAGAAGTTTCGGAGATTTAGAATTGGGCTTTGCTTAATTCGGCGTCTGGCCCAAGATCAAGGAATTTCTTGTACACATCTATGTGATTTGTATTGCCCGATTCCAAGAATTCAAGTAATTGCCGATAAAACTCGTAAACCAACATAATCCAGCTAAAATCGCTCTGATTCAGTGACTCGATTGCAATTAAATGTGCGACTAATAGTGTATTATGTAGTACTGAAACATGGGATGGAAAATTCGGTTTGGGCTCAAGCCGTGTTAAATCGTAAAAATCCTCGATACCATCATTTGCCATAGGGTGCACATGTTTGGACGCAAAATCGTATCCATTATGGTATAATGGCAATAGGTTTAAGCTCTTTGCGATCTCTTCGGCTTTCGGACGATTCCAATTTGGCGGATTCTTCTTTAATCTGTGGTATCGTGCTCGTTGTTCTGCATTTGGTTGGAAGTAATCCTGTTTCCTTGCGTCATTAAATAATGGTTCGCTGCGAATTTTATTAATTGCTTCAAACTGCTTTATGAACGACCAGTCGTCGAATAATTCATATGCAGAGTCTCGTCCTAGTGATACAAGGTGAAAGTATCTATCAAGAAGACATCGATGAAGAATCCAGCAACCTTGGTAATCTCCTATTTCCCACAAACATCGAATGCCCTTAACCATCTTGACTGTTCTTGCGAGGAAGTTCTGAATTATTGTATTCTTAGTATCGATTGGCTGTCTCGCAAATTGGAATAGCAATATCCCGGTCAGATGATTAAACAATTCAATCGCTAGCATATAATCGCTTTCTTTTTGAAAATCTCCTGGGGCAATCTTAGGCATGAGTATTCTCCATTGTGAATTCAAGAAGAGGCATGATAATCGGGTTTCATCTCTCGATTGCTTTCACACATATTTCAGATTGCGTTCTGTTTGTGTGTAGGTGTTCGCTTTATACGTTCTTCCAAATTGCTGGAAGTTTCAAGCCGAGCTTCAACCCCTCCTTCATCTTATTTTTCACTTCTCATTTCCATTCTCCTCATAATTCTCCGGATCATACCCCAGCAACCGGCGCTGGCAGATCAGCAGGCCGACGCCGGGGGGGACGTCGTCCAGCCAGGTCGGGTCGCCTTCGTTCATGCGGCGATAGACGTCGCGCGAGAAGATCCGCAGGTTATCGGGCTTGTAGTCGCGGATGGCCTGAATGTGCTGGTTTTCGATGAGGAAGTCGTACAGGTGCTGCAATCGTGGCGAAACCCGCAGGTTCCCGGCCGTGATCACGGCATTGGTCGTGGCGTCCTGCATCGGATAGACGAACAGTTTCAAATCGTTCTTGAACAGCCGGCCGAACGATTCGAGAATGCCGCCCGCGAGGTTGGCGTAGTATTTTTCCTCGAAGATCTCGCGCAGGGTCGGTACCCCCATCACCAGCCCCACCAGGCTTGACGTGTAGCGCTGGAGGTAATTGGCCAGGCGGTAGAATTCGCCGAAACTGGTGATCAGCACCGGCCGGTCGAGCGTGCCCAGCAGGTCGACACGGTCGAGAAAGTCCTGCGTGTTGATGGCGTCGCCCAGGGTCAGGTTGTTGAGCGTCATTTCCATGACGACCAGAATGTCCTGCCCTTCGTTGGGCGGCTCCTGCACGAACTGGGCCAGGGCACAGCCCATCATGTCGACGGTCACGTTGGTGATCGGCCGGAAACTGCCGCGCGTGACGAGCACCGGCCGCTTGTGAAACGCCTCGGCCGGCAGAACGACCTCGCCGCCTGCCGTGAACATGGCCGCCGGCGAAAGGCCGTGGTGCACCAGTTCCAGGCTCATCAGTCGGTTATCGACCCCTTCGAAGGCAGCGCCGGAGAACTTGATCAGATCGACTTCGACCCGGTCCGACGTCAGGTCGCTGATCAGGTTCCGCATCAGCCGCACCGGGTCTTCGTTTTCGTAAAGGGCGCCATAAATCAGGTTCACGCCCAGGATGCCGATGGCCTCCTGCTGGGGCAGGTTTTCCTTGTCCAGGAGCGTCACGTGCAGCACGATCTGCGAAGGCTCGGCCCCCGGCGCGTGCTGGAACCGGATGCCCATCCAGCCGTGGAAGTTTTCCTTGCGGGTGTAGCTTTTGGCGACGACGGTGTTGGCGAAGGCGAAGAAGCGGGTGTCCGTGCCCCGCTTGGCCGAGAGCCGCTCGACCATGAGCTGATATTCGTAGTCGAGCATCCGTTCGACCCGCTGCCGGCTCACGTACCTGCCTGTGTGGCCGTAGATCGCGTCGGAGACAGTCATGTCATAGGCCGAGATGCTCTTGGCGATGGTTCCGGCGGCGGCGCCGACACGGAAGAACCAGCGTGCGACCTCCTGCCCTGCCCCGATTTCGGCGAAGGTGCCGTATTTGCCGTTGTCGAGGTTGATCCGCAGGGCCTTCTGGTGCGTGTCGACATTCTTCGTGATGCTGACCTGATCCATCGCCGGAAAGTCCCCCCCGTTTCGAGTCTGAGCCGATTCCTGACCGCGAGCTTTCAGGCCAACGCCCGAGCCGGCGCGACAGGAATGAAGCACTCGAAACTATAGCAAATCCCGGGCCGATCGGACGAGATGAATGAGCCTGCGCGAAAATGCGGGGTGCTTTTGCCGGGCCGTGATGCAGGTTATCGGGCTGTCGCGTTCGCGAGCGGGTTGGGTGTCGGCTCGGCGATTTTCTTCAGGGTGTTCCGATCCGTATGGCGAAACGGATCGGGTTGCCCCTCGATATTCAGTGTCGTCGTCTGTGCGTAGGACCACGTGCCGTCGTCGCCGATCGTGACGTCGATTTCGAAATCGGTCGTGCGAAAGGCCTTATCCAGAAACGGATTCGCGACGATGCCCGCAGTGGTTGAGCCTCGCAAGGCCTTGAGCACGAAGCGCTTCGCGTCGGGCGCTGCCTGACCGCTTGCGAGTGCGACTTCGCCCCGCGGAATGGCCAGGCTCAGATAGACCGTTTTCGTAGCGGGTTCCCAGAGCCAGTAACCGACCTGGTCGTGGAATGTCTCGACCTTGCCCGGCTGCGTGATATGGGTGTGGTACCGAAGGCCGTAAAAAAGCTGGGGCCCGTTGGTCTGCGGATCGATCGGCTGCAGCTCGTAGCGTTCGACGAATGGCTCGGCCATCGTGCCCTCGGCCACAGGATGCACGTCGCGCGAGATCGAGCCTTCCCAGATGCCGGCCATCGCCCGCAGCGGCCCGAGATTTCGCAGAGTGTCCGGGTCGGCGCCGGGTTCTTCGAACAGATGTTTCCTCTGCATCTCGAGTCGCCTTTTCTGCTTCGTCAGAATGATTCGTGACCGGATCCGAATCATAAACGATCGCGATTCGATCATGCGAGATGAAGCTGAACAGGCCAGATTCAAGAGTGAAACGGGTTCATCGAAACGATAATACGATCACCCCGATCGCCGACATGCGGAAATGTCGAACGAGAAATCGGAGAAAGACCGTCCCCGCCGAAGCGAGGACGGAGGATGCTCAATGAGCAGTGCCTGCGAATTTTGAGTCTTTGTTGCGAAAAGACTGGCGGACGCGGATCGGTTACACTAAATTTATTCTGTTCATGCCGGTGATCGCTTGTCAAGAAGATTAATGGAAACCGGGGCGATAATAGAAATGTCTGACGATCGCGTGATTTTGGGACTCGATATCGGTGCGAATTCCATCGGCTGGGCCATGGCTTACGAGACCGACGGCATCACGTTTCGTGAGCCGATCGCCATGGGCGTGCGCGTTTTCCCTGCCGGTCTGGCGAAATACGATACCAGCAAGGAAGAATCCCTCAACGAAAATCGCCGCATCAAGCGCGGCATGCGGCGTCAGATCGCTCGCCGGGCCAGGCGCAAGCGGCTCGTCAGGCAGGCACTCATCCAGGCAGGCCTGTTCCCGTCCGATCCGGATGCTCAGAACGCCCTGCTGGATCACACCGACCCCTACGATTTGCGGGCGAAAGCCCTCGTCGAACCCCTCCTGCCTTTCGAAATCGGCCGTGTCCTGCTGCATCTTTCACAACGCCGCGGGTTTCTGTCGAACCGGAAGTCGGACGGCGACGACAAGGAAGCCTCCGAAACGCTCAAACAGATCGCCCAGCTCGAATCGGAACTCGACGGCAAAACGCTCGGCCAGCACCTTGCCGAGATACATGAAGACCCACACGCCCGAATCCGCGGTCGCCGCACGCGACGAAAAATGTACCTCGACGAATTCTATCGCATCTGGGCCGCTCAAAGCCGATTCCGGCCCGACCTGCTGACCGGTACGCTCAAATATGGCACCGTCGGACCAGTCGAAAAATATCCAGCCGAACCGGTCCCCTGCCGGAAGAACGAAACGCCGCTCCAGAAATATGGCCTGCATGGCCTTATCTTCTTTCAGCGGCCCATGTACTGGCCCGCCAAAGCCATCGGCCGCTGCGAGCTGGAAAAGAAGGAAAAACGGGCACCCCGTGCCGACCGCCGTTTTCAGCTCTTTCGTATCTTTCAGGAAGTGAATCACTTGCGCATCGTCGGCCCGTTCGGTGAAGAACGCAAGCTGACCGAAGATCAGCGCCGTGTCGTGATCGACAAGCTCAATCAGGCCGAAACGGTCGATTTCGAAAAGCTTCGCAAGCCGCTGGGTCTGACCGAAGGCGAATCATTCAACCTCGAGCGTGGCGGCCGCAAAAAGCTCGATGGTCACAAAACCGATCATAAACTCTCCAACAAAAAGTACTTCGGGCCGAAATGGTCTGACATGCCCGAAGACTTCAAAAACACGGTCGTCGCCGTTCTGGCCGATCCGCAAATCGACGAAGACACCATCCGGGCAATGGCCACAGCCGAGTGGGGCCGAACTTCCGAACAGGCCGATGCCCTGGCCAAAGTACGACTGCCGGACGGATACGCCTCCTTCAGCCTCAAGGCCATCGAAAAGCTCCTGCCCTGCCTGGAACGGGGCCTCGTCCTCATGGGCAACGACGAAACCGACTCGGCCCTGCACGCCGCCGGTTATCTTCGCCGCGACGAACTCCTTGGCCCTGCCCGCGATACCCTCCCGCCAGTGCCAGAAGACATCACCAACCCCCTTGTGCGCCAGGCCCTGCGTGAAGTCCGCAAGCTCGTGCACGCCATCGTCCGCAAGTACGGCCGCCCGGATGCCATCCATCTCGAAATGGCCCGAAATTTGAAGGCCAATGCCGAAAAACGCGCGGAAATCAACAACTCCAATCGTCAGCGTGAAGCACGCCGTGACCAGGCGAAGGAAGCCATCAAGAAACTCGGTTTTTCCGCATCGCGCGAAGCCATCACACGTTACCTCATCTGGCAGGAGCAGAACGAAGCCTGCCTCTACAGCGGCCGTCATATCTCGCCCCAGCAGTTGTTTTCGGAATCCAACATCGTCGAAGTCGACCACATCCTGCCCTATTCCCGCAGCCTGGACGATAGCCAGGCCAACAAAGCTGTCTGCTTCCATGAAGAAAATCAGGCCAAGGGCGACCGCACCCCGTACGAATGGATCGGCGAGACCGATCCGGCGAAGTTCGAGGCCATCATCCAGCGCGCCGCCAGACAGCCGATGGAAGCGCGCAAAGGCCGCCTTGACCGGATCCGCCAGAAGCAGATCCAGCTCGACGATTTCGTCGCGCGGCAACTGGTCGACACCGCCTACATCGCCCGCAAGGTCCGTGAATTCCTCGTGCGGCTCGGCGTGAAGGTCGTCTGCGTCAAGGGCGGGCACACGGGGCAATTACGCCACCTGTGGGGCCTGAACAGCCTGCTCAATCCCGAAGGGCTCGAACTCAAAAGTCGCGAGGATCACCGCCACCACGCCGTCGACGCGCTTGTCGTCGCCCTTACCACGCCCCGCACGCTCCAGAGCCTTGCCTGGTATCGCAAACTCCGCGGCGAACACGCCCGCGAAAACCTCCGCAAGGCCCAGCTCGAACCCCCCTGCGAACTCTTCCGGCCCAAGGTTCAGTACCTGCTCGAAAGGATCGTCGTTTCGCATAAGGCGAAGCGGAAAATCGCCGGTCCGCTGCATGAGGAAACCATCTACGGCCCGACCCACAAACCCGATCAAGGCGCGCCAGGCACGCGCGGGCATGCACGGGAATGGACCGAAGAAGAAGGCACCTTCGTCCTGCGCAAGCCCCTGGAATCGCTCAACTGTGCCGAAGTGCTCAAGATTCGCGATACACAAGTCCGGTCGCTCGTCATCGCCCGGCTCGCCGCCCACGGCATCGACCCGGAACGGGACAAGAAAATCCCGGGCGAAGTCTGGAAGGAACCGCTCCGTATGATCAGCAAACGAGGGGCCGAAAAATCGCCTAATGCCCCGATCATCCGCTCGGTTCGTATCCTCAAGAAAGACGAAACCATTCGCCCGATCCGGGGCGGCAGCGCATGGGTCAAACCCGGCAACACCCACCATATCTGTCTGTTCGAAATTCCTGGCCGAAACGGCAAGAAGGATACGCGGGACATGGTTTCCGTCTCCATGATCGAAGCCGTCCGTCGCGCTCAGTCCGGCCTGCCCATCATCAGCCGTGTCCATCCGGAACGGCCTGATGCTCGATTTCTGTTTTCGTTGAGTCAGGGGGAAATGGTGCGTGGGACGTGCGGTGATGTGGAAGGCCTTTTCGTTTACAAATTCTCATCATCTACCACAAAACAGATGATTTTCGCACACCATTTAGACGCAAGACGTGCAAGTGAGCAAAGCGAATACCGAGTTCGGCCTAATACCTTAGAATTCGTAAAAATCCAGGTCGATCGACTCGGTCAGATTCGTGACGCCCGCGATTGACTCCTGTCGTGTGCGAGCCGGGGCGTAAATCTGCCCCGGCTCTGTTGCCAAGAAGCGACATGACTTGCAGATTTCCCAAAATCGATGTCACAACAGAGAATATGGATAATATGGGTTATTGAGTTCTGTTTCCGTTCCGTTTCCGAAAGAGAAAGGTGATTCCTTCGTGATCAAGCGCACCGTCGAAATTTCACGTGAGGCCGCGCATGTCAGCCTCAAGCATGACCAGATCGTCCTGCGCCGGGGCGATATCGTCGTCGCCACCATTCCGTCCGAGGATCTTGGCATCCTCGTGGTCGATCACCCGCAGACCACGTTTTCCGCCGCGGCACTCGCCCGCATCGCCGAACAGGGGGGCGTCGTTGTCCTGTGCGACCGCTCCCACCTGCCCATGTCGGCCCTCATTCCCTACACGCGCCACACCGAACTCGTCTGGCGATTTCAGGATCAGCTCGATGCCACCGTGCCCATCCGCAAACGCCTCTGGGGCCAGATCGTGGCCGCCAAGATCCATGCCCAGGCCGGTTTGCTGGACGACAAGTCCCGCGCCTACCGCAAGCTCAAGGCTCTCGCCGCCGCAGTCAAAAGCGGCGATTCCGGCGCGAACGAAGCCCAGGCCGCCCGCATCTACTGGGCCAACTGGCTCACGAGCCACCTGCCGCCCGAAGATCGCGAAATCCGTGACCCCGACTTCTGCCCCGGAACCGAACCCGGTTACGACCGCCCCCGAATCGCCCCCCGCGTTCCGTTCGACACTCTGCGCTCGGCCACTTACGACGATTTACCCGAAGCCGCGATTCCCGAAATCGGCGAACCGATCGGCACTGCGGACGAACCCCTGACCGAACCCGACCTACGCGAAACCGCCCGCTGCTTCCGCCGCGATCCGGACGGCACCGGCCTGAACGCCTTTTTGAACTACGGCTATGCGATTTTACGGGCGTCGACGGCTCGGGCCATCGTCAGCGCGGGGCTGAATCCGGCCCTGGGCATTCAGCATTCCAACCGCGGCAACCCTTATGGCCTGGCCGACGACCTGATGGAACCGCTGCGGCCGTTGGTCGACCGGCGCGTGCGGCACCTGTGGTGTGAGCAGGGCCGGCGCACGCTCGACCCGGCGACGAAAGCCTATTTGCTGGAAACCCTTCCGGAAACCGTGCGGTTCGAAGGCCAGAACGGCCCGCTGATGGTGGTCCTTCACCGCTATGTGAACAGTTTTCTGCGGTGCCTGAAGAAGACGGAGCCGAAAATCATATTTCCGAAAATGATCGATTTCGGTGCCGAATCGTAATGCGTTACGTGAACGGGAACATAAGAAACCATGGAAATGAGCGTCTATCGAGCCATGTGGGTACTTGCGCTATTCGACCTTCCGGTCGACACGCCCCAGGCGGTCAAGGCCGCGAACGATTTCCGGAAGCACCTGAAAGAGGATGGCTTTCGGATGATGCAATTTTCGGTGTATGGGCGGCACTGCCCGAGCGACGAGAACGCGGAGGTTCACGTGAAGCGGATCGTGAGTTTTCTGCCGCCGGACGGCGAGGTCCGGATTCTCAAGGTGACGGAGAAGCAGTTCGAGCGGATGATGGTTTTTCTGGGAAAAATGCGCAAGCCGCCAGAGGGACCGACGCAGCAGTTGCTGATTTTTTGAACGTGGGCCGGAACGCAACTTCTGGCCCACACTCAATTTCGGACGGGGATAGTGTAACCGATCCGAGTCCGCGAGCAATCCGCAACCGGGCGGCGGCACGCTCGCAAATGCGTTCCAGTGTAACCGATCCGAGTCCGCGAGCAATCCGCAACAGACCTGCCGATCGAACGGCCCGCCTGGCAAGTGTAACCGATCCGAGTCCGCGAGCAATCCGCAACCTGGATGACATGGTCGGTGCGGTCGCTTCGAGTGTAACCGATCCGAGTCCGCGAGCAATCCGCAACTGTGGCTGATGAACTCCAAGACCTGGGGCCAGTGTAACCGATCCGAGTCCGCGAGCAATCCGCAACGATGGCCATGCTGCAGCGATTTTCGATGCAGTGTAACCGATCCGAGTCCGCGAGCAATCCGCAACCTCGCGGGCTCGCGGTCGATTAAGTGGAGTGTAACCGATCCGAGTCCGCGAGCAATCCGCAACTCCAGGCTTCGATCGCTTTGCGTGCCCGTGTAGTGTAACCGATCCGAGTCCGCGAGCAATCCGCAACTTGTCCCACAGCTCGTGCTCGTCCATATAGAGTGTAACCGATCCGAGTCCGCGAGCAATCCGCAACCATTGATAGGCATCTTCGCCGGGATGCGAAAGTGTAACCGATCCGAGTCCGCGAGCAATCCGCAACGGAAACGACTTCGGGCCCGTCGTCCACAATAGTGTAACCGATCCGAGTCCGCGAGCAATCCGCAACCATCATGCCGATGGAGAAGTAGTATCCCTCAGTGTAACCGATCCGAGTCCGCGAGCAATCCGCAACGCGTCACTCCGCCAGCAGATCCGTAAACGAGTGTAACCGATCCGAGTCCGCGAGCAATCCGCAACTCGCCGACGCCCTGTGCCTACGTCGCGAAAGTGTAACCGATCCGAGTCCGCGAGCAATCCGCAACTCGGGGCGGCGATGGTGGGGCGATGCGATCAGTGTAACCGATCCGAGTCCGCGAGCAATCCGCAACCCAGCCACGACAGGATCCGCTTCCGCGTTAGTGTAACCGATCCGAGTCCGCGAGCAATCCGCAACGGAATCGCCATTTTCGATTGAAAGAAATCCAGTGTAACCGATCCGAGTCCGCGAGCAATCCGCAACGATCGCCTTCTCCAGGGCCCATCGGGCAACAGTGTAACCGATCCGAGTCCGCGAGCAATCCGCAACTGCAAGCGTCTTCGAACTCATGATCCGTACAGTGTAACCGATCCGAGTCCGCGAGCAATCCGCAACTGGGGGGGTTTTGTGCGGCTTCACTCGCGAGTGTAACCGATCCGAGTCCGCGAGCAATCCGCAACCGTTTCGGATTCCGCTCCAGGAACCACAAGTGTAACCGATCCGAGTCCGCGAGCAATCCGCAACTTACTGAGGGTGGGAAAGTGGGGCATCATGAGTGTAACCGATCCGAGTCCGCGAGCAATCCTGACATAAGACGATATTTCGATCCATTAATCCCATTGCCTTTTCAAGGCTTAGGAACATGGGTCGAGGATCAGGCCAGAGATCATGCCGTTCGAACATCCTCGACCCATGTTCCCGCGCATCTCCGGCGCGTGACGAAAAACCGTTGGCAGCGGCTTGCCTGATCGGGATAATAAGGCGTAACGGCTGGCGGGGCCTGCGAGCGTGCCTGCCGGTCTCCCACCTTCTGGAGAACCTCACGACCATGCGACGACGAATTTTCATGCTCCTCACCGGTGCCGTGCTTGGGGCCTGGACAATGGCCACGCCTGCCGCGTTCGCGGCCGAGGGCAAAACAGCCCTGCTGCTGGCCGGGCGGCCCAGCCACGGGCCTGGCGAACACGAGCACAACGCCGGCATTCTGCTGCTGGCTAAGTGTTTGAAAGAGAACGTGCCGGGGCTGAACGTGGTCACCCACCTTTCCGGCGAATGGCCAAGTGCCGAAGAGCTGGCGAAGGCCGATACGATCGTGTTCTATGCCGATGGCGGCGGCGGACATCCGGCGATTCAGCAGGAAAGGATCGCCCAGATCGAAAAGCAGATGAAGCGCGGCGCCGGCCTGGTGTGCATTCACTATGCCGTGGAATTTCCCAAGGAAAAGGGCGGGCCGGAGTTCGTGAACTGGCTGGGCGGCTACTTCGAGCCGAACTGGTCCGTAAACCCGCACTGGACGGCCGACTTCAAGAGCCTGCCCGAGCACCCGGTGACCCGGGGCGTGAAGCCGTTTTCGAGCAATGACGAATGGTACTATCACATGCGGTTCCGCGACGGCATGAAGGGCGTGAGCCCGATTCTGACAGACCTTCCCACGGCGGAAACGCTGACGCGGCCCGACGGCCCCCACAGCGGCAACCCCGACGTGCGCAAGGCCATCGCCAATAAAGAGCCGCAACACGTGGCCTGGGCGACTGAGCGTGAGGACGGAGGCCGGGCCTTCGGCTTCACGGGCGGCCACTTCCACCGCGGCTGGGGCAACGACGATCAGCGCAAGCTGTTGCTCAACGCCATCTTGTGGACCGCCAAAATGGACGTGCCCGCCAGCGGCGTGCCGAGCAAGGTTTCGGCCGAGCAATTGACCGAAAACCAGGACCCGAAGCAGGGTTCGAAAAAGGCCGGGAAGCCGGCTGATCCGAAGGCCGATTGAGACCGTTGGGATCGACGAAATACGAACGAAAGCGGGGCGGGCATTTTCATTTTGCCCGCCCTTCGTCTTTTCGTTCGACATGTCATTCGAGCCGATTCCTGTCGAATCGTCGGTGTCTTCGAGCTGGAGCTCGGAGGGCCCGGGTCGCTTTCGCCAGGTTGTCCCGGGACCCGTACCGGTTTCGAATGCAACCGCGGGATCAACCCGCCGGTTCGATCTCGGGACCGGTGGTTTCCGGCTTGTCGGAGAGGCTGACGTTCGGAAGTAATCCCTCCTGGATGGAAGGTTTATGGCGATCCCGGATCGCCTTGATTTCGCTCTGGGCTTTGAGGAATCGGGAATAGATATCGTCGGAAAGGCCGCCGATTTCGGGGCGGGTGGCGGTGTCGGCATCGTCGGTCCGGGTGCCGGTGGGGCGACGATCGCCGCGGAATTCCTCGGACCGGAGAATCTGGGTGAGCTTGGTGATGGTGTCGGGCACGAGCCTTTCGGCGAAACCGGAAATGAAAGACCAGATGAGCATGAGGGCGATGTCCGCGAGGGGTTTGACGCCGGGCGTGTTCTGATCGATCCCGTGCAGGTGGTCGAACGACGGGAACAGGTCGCCTTCGATCATTCCGGCCAGGAAGACGAGATTGATGATCACGGCGAAGACGGAACCGGCGATGGACGTGGTCCAGAGGGTGGCGCGGCCGCTGTCCAGCGCAATGCAATAGCGCAGCGAATCGCCGCGGTTGGGCATATTCTCCAGCCTTTGCTGCAGGCTGATCATGGCCCCCATCGAGCCGAAGATGGGTACGAGGGCGAGGGTGGCGAAGCGGTCGGGCCGGCCTTCCTGCCATGCGATCAACCCACCGAGGCCGACGAGGATCGTGCTGATCGCCAGAAACGGCCGCCAGCAGTATCGCAAGAGCCGGCCACGGGCCTGGTGACGTAAAGGAGTGATGAGATAGACATAAAGAAATTCGCTGAGGATGAAGTCCATTTCAGCGCGAAGATCTTCCGTTGTCGGCGGTTTGTCCGTGGCTCGGGGGCTCATGCAGGCCTGATAGGTTTCATTTCCGACGAGTGCCTGAAAACGCTTGCGCAGGCATTCGGCACGTTGTTTGAGGGTTTCGGGTGGCGTGAAGCGGACACAAACGCGCTGGAGGGTAAGAGCGTCCTGCAGGGCTTCGGCGGCGGTGGCATACAGCCCATCGCGGGAGCGTTTGACGATATCACGGCCGAGTTTGACGTAGGCCTTGATGGATGGGTCGGGCGGGTCGCCGGCGGTATCGAGAGCTTCGGAATCGAGCCCGAGCAGGCGGAAGTCGTAGACCGTCATGGCGAGCCAGTGTTCGGCCGTGCGGCGGAGGTCATCCTGATCAGGCGGCAACGGCGCGATCGGCGGATGATCCGGCACCGGCCGCACGTGCGATCGGGCAGAGGCAGGTTCGGCGTGTTTCGAAGCTTTGTGGTCTGACATGGGCGATAAGATCCTGGCAAGATAATTAGCGGCTTGGCGCGTAGCGACCCCTTAGGCAATATCTGGACGAAACGCTCAAATGATGTGGGATTTCCGAATATTTGGGAACGATTTGTGGAATGTGCGTTCGAATCGCGGCTTGACGTGTCTGCGGGCGGATCAGTCCATTGACTGATCCGATCATGATTTGGCGAGGAAATCGAAATTCGATCGTGAGTGAAACAAGAGTCCGTTCGCAGTACATCCCTTGACATTCGTTCTCGCGCCGGTCAATTTGGAGTTCATCGAGTCCCGGCCTGCGATGTGGCCGACTTTCACGCGTTTTCAGGGGCGATTCCGATGACCGATCCGATCTCACGGCGCAGCGTTTCCAGGCGGCTTGGCGGTATCGCCGCGGCAGTCGGCATCGGCTCGATCAAAACCAGGGCATCCGCCCAGGACACGAAACCGGCGGTTCTGGGCGGGCAGCCGACGCGGCCGAAGGGTGCCGGATGGACCCACTGGCCCATCATCGGCGATAACGATGCCGCCATGCTGACCCAGGTGCTCAAATCTGGCCTCTGGAACCGGCTCAGCGGGCCGGTCACGCCGAAGTTCGAAGCCACGTGGGCCGAGCGGCTCGGCGCCAAACACTGCCTGGCCAGCGCCAACGGCACCAGTGCCCTGATCATCTCGCTGGCGGCGCTCGATATCGGCCCCGGCGACGAAGTGATCGTGCCCCCCTACACCTTCGCGGCGACCGTGAACGCCGTGCTGCTTCATCATGCCTTGCCGGTGTTTTCGGACACGGATATCGACACGTTCCAGATGGACGTCGCCAGCGCGGCGAAGTTCGTCACCGACCGCACGGCGGCCCTCATGCCCGTGCACCTCGGCGGCTCCGTGGCCGATATTGACGCCGTGCTGGCCCTGGCGAAAGAGCGGAAGCTGCGGGTGATCGAAGACGCCTGCCAGTCGCCGCTGGCCCAGTGGCGGGGCAAGCACGTGAGCACGCTGGGCGACATGGGCTGTTTCAGCTTTCAGGCTTCGAAGAATTTGAATTCCGGCGAAGGCGGCGCGGTGCTGACCAACGACAAGGACCTTTACGAAGAAGCCCGAAGCTTCCACAACAACGGCCGGGCCAAGCCGGGCTCAGGCGTAAGCGGCTACGGCCGCAACGGGGCCAACCTGCGGCTGACCGAATTTCAATCGGCCATTCTGCTGGCCCAGATGGAACGGCTGGAAAAGCAGTCTCAGACACGCGAATCGAACGCAGCATATCTCACCGAACAGCTCAAGGCGATTCCTGGCATTTCGCCCGCGAAGATGTACGAAGGCTGCACGCGCAATGCCTATCACCTGTACATGTTCCGGTACGATGCCGAGGCTTTCGAAGGACTGCCGCGCGAGGCGTTCCAGAAAGCCCTGACAGCCGAAGGCATCCCGGCCAGTTCGGGCTATTCGCCCCTGAACAAGGAACACTTCCTGGAAGTGGTGCGCCAGAATAAGGGCTTCGTGCGGATTTACGGCGAGAAGGGCTTGAATGACTGGTACGAAAAGAATTCGCAAAGGCCCGTGAACGACAAGCTTTGCAGCGAGGCCGTCTGGTTCACCCAGAACATGCTGCTGGGGCCCCGGTCGGACATGGACCAGATCGCCGAAGCCGTTCGCAAGATCCGGCGCCATGCGGGGGCACTGAAGCAGGCGTGAGCCAAGCGGAGGCGGGTCGAACCGATTGGCGGAATGAAGGTTCGACATGCGAAATGAACAATAACGACTATGACCGATCGGTCTCCCTGGCGGACCAGGCCTTCAGGGATTGGTGCAGTTCGAACGGCGTTCCGCTTTATGGGATTCAATACGTAATCACCTGGGAGGATTGGGACGACGGAATCGGTGTTTACGTTTTCATGGAAACGATGTCGCAGCGAGACCGACTCAGCCCGGAAGAGATCGATGAAATGAAAAGACGCTATCTCTCCTTTCTCCGTGAATTCGAATACCCGTTCGACAAGTTCCCGAATGTGGTGTTCGAATTCGATTCCGACGAGAATGTTCGAAAGAACTACGCGGGCAGCTACTTCTACCGCTTGCGGTAGCTGGACGACACCTGACGTCTTCTGCCTTACGAACGAACTGGCCTAAATGCTATCTTTTTCAGCCCAGGCTTGATTCTGAGCATTCTGGATTTATACGATGCTCGACATGGACCATCCGCAAACGCCGCATGTCTTCGCTGCTGCTCGGCTCGAAGATGCCCTGCGTATGTTGCTGGTTCAATGGAAGGGCACAGGCACTCCGACTCCGGAGTTGACGGAAGCCTGCACCCGACTGATCGACGCTCTGCATGAGCTGAACATGTCGCATTTCGGCGGTGCAAGTGGTATCACTCAGACGCTTGAATCGCTCAGGACTGCGATCATCCGCATTGACTTCAACGCGAGTTGGGCGTCCTTCATGGCACTGGCCGACGCTCCAGGAGACAACTTCGGAACTTGGGCAATATGAAATGCAACTCGAGAAGGGCGAATCACCGTCCCTCATTTCCACGATGAAGTGAACTGACCATTCGGTCAAGCGGACTACTTTGCCGTCCGGACAACTGGATCAATGGCCCGGGATTTCCAGATCGACGGTGATCGGGTAATGATCCGAACCGACGAACGGGCCGACTTTTCTGGCGATCGTCCTGATGCCGGGGCTGACCATCACATGGTCGATCGGCAGGCCGGCGTAAGGCACGAAGCTGGGCCAGCTTGCCTGGGGCCCGAAGCCCTGCATGGAGTCGGCGAGGCCGGAAATGGAGCGGAACCGGCGGTAATTTTCGGACCAGGGCGTTGTGTTGAAATCGCCGATCACCACGACGGGGCCTGATTCTTCAGGAATGCGCCGGGCCAGGTCGTCCATGTGCGCGATCCAGTTCTTCTGATTGAACGGAGAGATAGGCGGAAAAGGGTGCGTGCCGTAGATCGTGACCTTTCTGCCGTTGTTGTCGACTTCGGCCCGGATCGAAGGGGCATAAGAGCCGGGGCTTTCGAAGATCGTGGCGTTTTCGAGCGGTCGTTTCGAAAACAGGGCGATTCCGAAGGCATCGCCGCGGGCCTCGCCGATGGAGTGGGGCCAGCGGTCTGCCAGGGCCTGCTTCAGGGCCATGAGCCATTCGTCGTCGAGTTCCACGGCGACGAATAGATCCGGATCAGCCGTGCGGATGGCGTCGATCACGGCGGATTTCCGGGTGTTGTCCCGCAGAACGTTGATCATCTGCACGCGAATCGAACTGCCCTTCGAATCATTCGTTTGAGTCGAATTCCCTGGCAGCCAGAGGGGGGCGATTGCCACGAAATTGACGCAGAAACCGACCGCCCATGCGATGGCCAACCGCTTCCGGCGCGAAATCAGGGCCAACGCAAAGCCCGCCAAAAGCGCTGCGGCATAGGTCAGGCGAAAGTGAGCGAACAGATCGAAACGGAAATCGATCGATCCTGCATAACCGATGACGGCTCCGCAGAGTGCCAGAAAGACACCGGCATGGAAAAACGCGGCGAATTTTCCCAGCCATTTGCCGCCTGGTAGAGCATCGGTCGCTGAGAGGTCAATTTGCGGCGATGTGGAATCGTCACTCTTCATGACGATCGATCATAACCCCAAGTGAGCGGGAACACGAGTCGGATGCGGAATCGGCATGCAGGAATTCGATGATCTCAGGGGAGCCTTCAAGACTCGAAGACGCCACGCTCATCGGGGCGGGAAATCGGATAAACCGCGGGTCATGTTTCAGCGAAGATGAGCCGATTGTGGTGTGGCGAATTCGGCCAGATGAGGCTTGATCGCTTTGAGCCAGATCGCGTAACCCTCGCGGGTCATGTGCAGGCGATCCCTGAGGAACAATTCGGGTCGTGGCTTGCCGGATTCATTGAGCATGGGAGTGGCCACGTCGATGAACGTGACGTTCTTCTCGCTCTTGCACCATTCCGCGAGCCGGGCATTGGCCTCTTGAGCCTTGTCCCAGATGTTGTCCCTTGACGGGCTCGGCTTGATGGCCAGAACAAACAGGCGGCAACCGGGCACCTTGCGCTGGAGCCGTTTATGGAATTTGCGGTAATTCTCGAGGAGTTCTTCGACCGCGATCCCGGAGTTGAGGTCGTTATCGCCTTCATAGACGACGACGGCCCGCGGCTTGTAGGGCAAAACGAGCCTGTCCATGAAGTGAAGCAATTCCGGCATGGTGCTGCCGCCGAAGCCACGGCCGAGAACGACCAGCCCGTCGAAGTCTTTGGCGAGATTTTTGTGCCAGTGACGTACTGAAGAACTGCCGGTGAAGAGGATCGAACCCGGTTTCGGCGGGCTCGCCTGATCCGCTTCTTCGAAATCACGTACCTGCTTTTCGAACCTGTTCAGGTCGATTTTCTTCGAGGCGGACCGCGAAGAACCAGATATCTCAGGCTGTTGAGCGACGACGATCCATCCGGCTCCGCTAAATATGCAGAGTGCGGAAAGGACGATCATGACGCGCACCGGTCGGCGGGACATGAGAGTCTTCTTCCGAAGGACAGGTTGTATTGGTGTATGAGAGAGAAGGGTACGGTTTCTTTATATCGTCCGGACATCAAAATTCGAAGAGAAAAATTTCGGATTTTCGCTTGTAAGTTACCGAATTACTGACGTATGCTTGAATGATCCGATCGCCTCGGTCGATATCCACAGCATACAACTTCGAAGTCTCGAACGGAACACCGGATGCTCCAGGCAGCGAATGCCGAAGCCCGACACGCTCTCGCCCGATTGGGCCGAGCGGTTTCGTTCGCGCGAATCCGGATTTTCTTCTGGCTTGGTTTTCTCACCCTGGCTTTGCCTCAAGGGGCTCAGGCCCAGCATTGCGGCCGCATCGATTACGTTCCGAGCATGTCCGGCGAATCGCTCTCATGGGAACGTGGCGGAGCGGACGAATCTTCTTCGGGTAGCGAAGTCTCGCGGATTCGCAAACCCGGCTGCGAAGGCCCTCTTTGCCGTTCCCAGACGCCTGCGCCTTTTTCGCCTGGAAGTGTGGCCGATACTCCGACGATTCCCTTCCCATGGAAGTGTACGGCCCTGACGCGAACGGCCGCCGATCCTGACCCGACCGCACGAGCATTCCTTTCGGATGTTGCTTTTTTCGAAATTCCCTTTATCGAACCTGTTCCGGAACCGCCACGCATCGGTTGAGAGCGGTTCGTCCGTAACGTCATCGCTTCCGGTACCGTCTGGATTCTTGCGATACAGTTGGAATCGATCCATTCCGAATTCCGGGGTTCGATCTCGAATGTCCCGACTGATCCAGCCTGAAATACCGGATGAGCCGATCGGCGAGAGTTCTTCGATCGAGGAGACTCTGGCCAATCCTGCGAAATCGACTCGATTTCGAAATGGATGACGGACGCACCTTTGAGTCGGTTCTGACCAGCGATGAGCCATCGTCGCATTTTCGCCATGACCACGATAGTGCGTAATTCGCCTGTCAGTGATCCGCGAACGATCCGGACTGGCCGGTGGTCAGTGAAGCCAAAGCCATGACGAAATTCGTGTGCACCGGACAAGAGATCCGGTGATCGGTTTCGGACTTCATCTCAACTCGAACGCTCTCATCGGTCCTTTTCCTCAGAGGCATATCACAGATGGTACGTACTCAGCTCCGCTTTTCTCGTGCATTCACGCTCATCGAGCTGCTCGTCGTCATCGCAATCATCGCAGTTCTCATCTCATTGCTGCTGCCTGCCGTTCAATCGGCACGCGAAGCGGCCCGACGAAGCCAGTGCGTGAATAACCTGAAGCAGCTCGCCCTTGCGATGCACAATTATCACGACGTGAACGAGGCCCTGCCCCTCGGCCGCACGCTTCAGGCCGGTACCTACCGGCCGTTTTCGCAATTCGCCCGGATTCTCGGGCAAATGGAACAGAAGAACGTCTACGACACGCTCAATTTCGCGTTCGGCAGCTTCGACATGCCGAACGTGACTGCAGCGTCCACGACGGTTTCCTCATTCCTGTGCCCGAGTGACGTGAACACCCAGATTCCTCTGGGTCTGGTAGCTCCGGGTTATGGTTCCGCAGGCATCAATTACCGGGCCAACGAAGGCACGAGCGTCGCGATGTGGTACGGCGACGACGACACGGCCAATGTCAACAACGGCAAAGTCGCCAATCCGAACGGTCTGTTCTTCAGCTCGCAAAGGATACGGCTGGCCGACGTGATCGACGGCACATCGAACACGGCCGCTTTCGCCGAACATACGATGGGCGATTTCAATAACGCCATCGTGACCGATTCTTCTGACACGTTCCGGCCCGGAACTTATCCGAACACGTCCGAAGAAGCCTATCAGCTTTGCCGGACGTTCGACATCACGAACCTGAGCTTTCAGGGCTATTCGAATGTCGGAGCGCCCTGGACGTACGGTTACCACTCGACGACCAGCTACTGGCACTCCGGGCCGCCGAATTCGAGGTCTTGCATGTATCCGCCGTCGCGCATCGCGACGACGACCAACAGCCGTCACCCCGGTGGCGTGAACGTCGCACTGGCTGACGGTTCCGTCCGGTTCATCAAAAATACGGTGAACCCGGTGACGTGGCGGGCCCTGGGCACGCGAAACGGCGGCGAAGTCATCAGCGCAGACGCATATTGATCAACCTTCGACCATCGAAGAAAGAGACCACAGTCATGAATCGATTTTTCAAGGTGATCGCCGCTTCGAACGCTCGTCACGGGCTGATCGCGGCTCTTTTCCTGACGCTGGCATCCGGTTGTGCCTGCGGAGGTTCACGAGTTTCTGACCCGGCTCAGGCCGAAGAGATCTTATCGACCGCGCTGGAGGCCTGGAAATCCGGCACTTCGAGCGATGATCTGGCATCGCGCAGTCCGGCGATCGTGGTGCATGACCCGGACTGGAAAGCCGGCGTGAGTCTCGTCACGTTCGAGCCCCAGGCTGCTCGGCTGGCTGGCAACAATGTGACATTGCCCGTGAAGCTGACGCTGAAAACGGGCAAAGGGCGAAAAGTCGAGCGAACGGCCGTTTATGCCATCACGACCAACCCCGTGAATCTGATCCTCCGCGAAGAGGGATGATCGCTGCGTGCAACCCCTGCGGAACCGGGCCTGGCGAGATCGTTCGCCCGGCCCGGTTCCTGCCTGGCGGATCATTCGAAGCAATTCATCAGGAGACGAAGACATGAGACTTTTATCAGTCAGAGCATGGAGACGACCTGTCGTCTTCGGAAAATCAAAGGTGAAGCCATACTCCGTAGCCGTCATCGCGGCGGCTGGATTCGCTTTCGGTGGGTCCAGGTCCATGGCGGCCGATGAATCCGTGAAGTCGAAACCCGACTTCGTACTGGATCGCACAGCCACGCTCCAGTGGCTGGAACGCTCGAAATCCCACAAGCCGCGGCTTCCCCTGCCCCAGCCTTCTGAGGAAGACCGCCAGCGTGGCCGCTCAAGTTCTCTCGGAATCGTCAACAACGGCCTGATGCGTCGATTCTATTTGCCTAAAGCCTGGTCTTCTCAGGCCAGTTCGGGCCTGGCAGGCAATCAGGGCAAGGTCGATTCCACATTCAAGGTCGAACTCTTCTGGATCGCGTCCCGGCTCAACCAGTGTGCCTACTGCCTGGGCCATCAGGAAGTGAAACTCTCCTCGGCCGGTCTCACGGAAGACGCCATCGCGGCACTTGACGGCGACTGGAGCGAAGCCGATGCCCCGACGCAAGCAGCACGTCAGCTTGCCGTCTGGATCACGGTCGCTCCGGAGAAGCCCGTTCCGAAGGAAATTCTCGACACGCTCTCGGCGAAATTCGACAAGGGTCAGATCGACGAAATCATACTGGCCATCGCCAATTACAACGCGATGAACCGGTGGACTGGGCCATTGAATATCCCGCAGGAAGATCACCGTACTTATGCGGAAAGGGCGAATACGAAAACGTCCGGCAGGAAGTCAAAGCTGATCGATCTGGCCCGGGAAGTCGCCGGCCCGAAGCGGGAATTGCCTTCGATCGATGACTGGTTCGAATCGGTTCGAAAATCTGGGGAAGTCGAACCGGGCAAGGTCGAAACGTTTCTGAAAAGCCAGGGAGCTTTCGGTGAGGCCAGGCTCAATAGCTGGAAGCGGGCAATGACGGAAACCTCGCCGGAAGATGCCGTTCCGGTCGAGCTCCGGTCGAGGATTTTCTGGATGTGTGCTCGTTCCGACAATGCGGCAGCCGCAGGAGCGAAAGCACGTGCGGCAGCACTTGCGAATGGCGATACGGACGAAATCCTCCGCAAAATCGCCGAGGGATCCGACGACGAATCGATTCCTGTATCACATCGTAAAGCTCTGGCCCTGGCGAAGAAAATCACGAATCGTCCAGGGGCCGTGACGGACGAGGACATTTCCGAAGTCGCCGCGGCCTGGGGCGATCGGGCGACAGCCCAGATTGTCGAAACGGCCTGCATCGCCGCGGCCGTAAATCGTTGTAGACATTGAGATCGACCACGACGAAAGTCGGGGGCGTGGTGCGTTCGGCCCTGAGCTTCGAAACCCGTGTTCTACACGAAATTTCGATGCTCAGGGCCGGATAGGTTCGAGAGTCCTCGGATTTCGATAAAACTCGGTTTTCGTTGAATCACAGCCGGTCATGCGATTCGATCAGCCACAGATCCACTGGTTCAGGTAGCCGGTCATCTTTTCGACGAGCCTGTTTCGATCATCTTCCTCGATCGCGTGACATTTGAGGGACTGATCCAGCGTCGCGAAGCCGGTCATCAATGCGGCGACCATGGTGGCCCGGTGCTGCGTGTCCGGGCCCTGAAGTCGGGCGGCCAGCGGGCAAACGAAGTTACGGTCCAGATTTTGACGTAATAGGTTCACGGCGCCAGGTTCGGCCGCCGTGCGCAGCAACAGCAGTAAAGGCGTGGGTTTGTCGCCATGGCGATTTTCCCGTGAACGGACGATATGAATCGCGAGCCGCTCAGCCAGTATCGACAAGTCGCATTCCAGCAGATCGCCCACATCGAAAGCCCGTTCGATCACGGCCGCGAACAGCCCCTCCTTGGACCCGAAGTAGCGATTGACCAGCGCGGCTGTCACACCGGCGTCGGCCGCAATTTCCCGAACGCCCGAACATTCGAAACCGTGTCGGGCGAACCGTCGCATGGCCGAATCCAGAATCGCTTCGCGCGTGGTCGATGAACACCGCTTTCGGGTCTGGGCGCATTTGTCGTTCGGGTCGACGTCCGGTTCCGCCATCATTTCGCCTTCCTGCACCATGCCCTATTCGACTACGAAGTAAACGGTCGTTGACTTCCTGGTTTGCCGAGTCTACCATAGAGCAAAGTCGAAGAGCCTGAGATGGTCTTCGAGCCTGGCGGGTGATTGAGGTAGTTGACGACTCGGCGTTCGCTCCATGACGAGTGTCGGAGCACGGTGCCCATCATAACCGGCCGCACCGGAATTGGGCATCATCCATGAAAGACGACATCATGCAATTCGAGAGATTCGGCGGAGGCGTGGGGATCGGGCTTTCGGTGATTCGACTCGTGGCGGCGAGTCTCGGCGGTGTCGTCCTTCAGGCCGGATGTCAGAAACCGCCTGCGGTCGTCGTGCCGCCACCGCCGACGGTCGGTGTCGTGGAATCGCGCCGGATGCCCGTGCCGATCGAAATTTCCCTCAATGGCACGACCCGTGCCATGGAAGAAGTGGTCGTGAAGGCGCGGGTTCGCGGATTTCTGATGGAGAAGCACTTCGAGGAAGGCTCGCTCGTCAAGAAGGGCCAGTTGTTGTTCGTGATCGACGAAGTGCCGTACAAAATCACGCTGGATCAAGCCAGGGCGAAGCTGGACGAAGCCAACGCCAGCTTGACGAAGGCGGAACAATCGAAAGTGCGTGAAATCGCGCAGGCACAGTTGGCACTGGATCAGGCGCAGTTGAATCTTGGTCTTGTGGAAGAGAACCGGGCGAAATCGCTGCAAAGCCGCAATGCCGCTTCACGGGAAGATGTGGACCGGGCTGAAGCCAATCGCAAGAAATACGAAGCCCAGGTCGGTTCGGACAAAGCCTCTCTCGAACAGGCGAAGGCCGATTACGAAGTCGGCATTCTGGCAGCGAAGGCTCAATCGGAGGCCGCCCGAGCCGCGGTCAGGGACGCGGAAATCAATCTGGGATATTGCCGCATGACGGCCGCGATCGACGGGCGGATCGGTGAGGCGAAGGTCAAAATCGGCAACCTGGTCGGTCCTGAGCTCGGCTCTGCGTCTTCGGAACTGGCGACGATCCAGCAGCTTGACCCGATGAGCGTCGATATGAGACCCAGCGCCCGTTATCTGGAACGGATCACGAAATTGACCGAACAGGGGCTCGAAGTCAAACTGACGCGAACGGGCTTCGAAGGTGAAATGGAATATGCCGAAGGCGGCCGTGCCTATTTCATCGACAATACGATCGATCCGACGACATCGACATTTCTGATGAAGGCCAAATTGCCGAATCCGAATGGCGTTCTGCTTCCGGGAGCGTACGTCGGATTGAAATTCACTGTCGAACAGATCGACGCCGCCGTGGTCGTGCCGGAGACAGCGGTTCTGGAGACCGAGGCAGGCCCCGTGGTATATGTGATCGACAAGGACAACAAGGTCGTCGTGCAACGGGTCGATGCAGGGCCGACGTATCATGGCCAGCGCATTCTGTATTCCGGCCTCGATTCCGGCGTGCCGGTTATCCTGGAAGGATTGCAATTGATCCGGCCAGGTCTGGAAGTCAAGGCCGAGCCGGCTCGCGTGCCGCGTGGAATCGACGGTAAAGCGACCGCCCGAGGTGCGGCGGGAACTTCGGCCGATTCGAAAGAGACCGCGTCCCGGAAGGACGCAACTCCGGTTGACGAAACACCTGGTGAGAATTCGAATTCGGTCGTTCGCTGATCCATGCCGATTCGTTCGGACTATTGCTGACGAAATGTCATTCCGAATCCGCGAATTACCGCCGAGCGTCGAAATTCAATGCCGGTACGCAACGGAATCCGAAATTTCCGGCGGGCTGAAATTCGATCTCGGGCAGGAACATCGGCGACCCGCGTATGACTGATCGCCGCCTCCGTGCGATCCTGGAGACGAAAGAGACACACACGAAATGGTCAACTTCTTCATACGGCGGCCGATCTTCGCGACGGTGCTTGCATTTCTGATGCTCCTGACAGGTGGTATCTGCGTATTTCTGCTGCCGATCGCCCAGTATCCGCAGATCGCGCCGCCGCAAGTTCAGATCACTTCGACCTACACCGGCGCCGACGCCCTGACGGTGTCCGAGACAGTGACGACGCCGCTTGAGCAGCAGATCAACGGCACGAAGGGCATGATCTATTTCTCTTCGAACAGCACGGCCAATGGCGTGGCGAACATCGTGGCGACTTTCGAAGTAGGATATCCGCAGGATATCGCAGCCGTCGACATTCAGAACAAGGTACAGACGGCCACGCCTCAGCTGCCGCCTGAGGTGAAGCAATACGGCGTTTCGATCAAGAAAACATCCACGGACATCGTGTGCGTGGTGAATCTGATCGACAATTCGGGCAAAGATCTGTACGACGCCAATTTCCTAGACAATTACGGCCAGATTTACGTCGCGGATGCCATTAAGCGGATCAAGGGAGTGAGTGACGTGACCGTGTTCGGGCGCAAATATGCCATGCGCGTCTGGCTGGACCCGGACCGCATGGCTGAAATGCGCATCTCTCCCTACGAAGTCATTCAGGCCGTGCAGCAGGAAAACGTGCAGGCTGCGGCCGGCAAGATCGGTGGTCAGCCGGTGCCGGAAGGTCAGGCATTCGAATTCCCGATCACGGTGAAAGGGCGCTTGTCGAAGGCGGCGGAGTTCGAAGAGATCATCGTGCGACGAAAGGACGACGGCTCGGTCGTCCGCCTCAAGGATCTGGCCCGGATCGAGCTTTCGTCGGAAAACTTCGAAACTTCGGGGTATCTCGACGGTAAGCCAGCCGGATCGATGCCGATCTTTCAATATGCCGACGCCAACGCCCTGGCGATCGTGGCCGAAGTTCGCAAGGAAATGGATCGCATTTCGAAGAACTTTCCGGAGGGGCTCGAATATCGCATCGCTTACGACACGACCCGCTATGTCGAAGCGAACATCGAGGAAGTCGAGCACACGCTGATCGAAGCGTTCGTTCTCGTCATGATCGTCGTTTTCGTCTTCCTGCAGGGCTGGAGGGCGACGATCATTCCGATGCTGGCGATTCCGATTTCGCTCGTGGCCACGTTCGCAATGATGTACGTGTTCGGGTTTTCGCTGAATTCGCTGACGATGGCGGGTCTCGTGCTGGCGATCGGCCTGGTGGTGGACGACGCGATCATCGTCGTCGAGAACGTCGAGAAATACCTGCATCGGGGGCTCAAGCCGCTGCCGGCCACGATCGCGGCGATGGGCGAAATTGCTACGCCGATCGTAACGATCACGCTGGTTCTGGCAGCCGTGTTCGTCCCGGTGACTTTCATTCCGGGTATGACGGGCCGGTTGTATAACCAGTTCGCTCTGACGATCGTCTTCTCGTTCATTTTCTCGGCCATCAATTCGCTGACTTTCAGCCCAGCGATGTCGCGGCTGTTCCTCAAGCCGAAACATGGCGAAACACGCTTCTTCCTGTTCCGCTGGTTCAATCGCTCGATGACATGGCTCGAGAATTCCTACGACGGCGTTCTCGAATTCACGGCCCGGCACTGGTGGGCGATCGTGATTCCCTCGCTGGGCCTGCTGGCTCTCACGGCGTGGATGATCATGATCCGGCCCAAGGCCTTCATCCCGACGGAAGATCTCGGATATTTGATCGTCTCCGTGCAGGCGCCGGACGGCACCAGCCGTGAGGCGACTTCGAAAATCGTGAAGCGAGTCGAGACGATCGCACTGGAACTGCCGGGCGTGGACCACGTCGTCTGCCTGGATGGCATGAGTATCCTGAGCGGCACGAACCAGAGCAATGCGGGCGTGATCTTTCTGCCGCTCAAGCGCTGGTCGGAACGGAATACCGAAGAATTGCGAGCCGCTGGCCTCGCGCGGCGGCTTCAGGGCGAGATTTCTTCGAAAGTTCGCGATGCCGTCGTACTCGTGTTGCAGCCGCCTCCGGTGCGAGGCCTCAGCCAGACCGGCGGCTTCGAAATGATGATTCAGGACCGCTCCGGCAAAGGCCCGCAGGCCCTGCAGCGGGTGATCGACCAGTTTCAGTCCGAAGCACGCAAGCGGCCCGAACTGGCAAGCGTGTTTTCGCCGTATTCCTCACGAGTGCCGCAATTGAAATTCGAGCTGGACCGTACAAAGGCCAGGCGGCTGGACGTACCGGTCTCTGACGTTTTCGCCACGCTCCAGACGAATCTGGGGGCGTTTTACGTCAATGATTTCAATATGTACGGCAAGGTCTGGAAAGTGCTGATGCAGGCTGAAGGCGAAGCCCGCAAGCGGCCGGAGGATATTCAGAACCTGCACGTGCTGAACCGCAAGGGCGAAAAAGTGCCTCTGAGTTCGCTGGGCGAAGTGAAATTCACGCTGGGGCCGATCGACGTGCCCCACTATAACCTTTATGCGGCCGCCAAGGTCAACGGAGCGCCGGCCCCCGGTTTCAGTTCGGGCCAGGCTCAGAACGCCATGGAAGAGGTCGCCGCCAAAGTGTTGCCAGAAGGCTTCGGTTTCGAATGGACGGGAACGACGTATCAGGAGCGCAAGACCGGCAACCTGGCCGCTTACATTTTCGGCCTTTCGGTCGTTTGCGTGTTTCTCTTCATGGCGGCGCTCTACGAAAGCTGGATTCGCCCGACGATCATCATTCTGACGGTTCCTCTGGCCATGTTCGGGGCCATCGTGGGACTCTGGTATTACGGCATGCCGCTGGACGTGTTCGGGCAGATCGGGCTGGTGATGCTGATCGGCCTGGAAACGAAAAATGCCATTCTTCTCGTGGAATTCGGCGTGGAAATGCGTGAGAAGCGTGGCATGAGCATCGTCGAATCGGCCAAGATCGCGTCGCGCGAGCGGTTGAGGCCGATTCTGATGACATCGTTCGCTTTCGTGATGGGCGTGCTGCCGATGGCCCGTTCCACAGGCGCGGGTGCCTTCAGCCGGAATTCGCTGGGAGTCGTGATCGCCTTCGGCATTGCGATCAGCACGATCCTGGGGCGATTCGTCATTCCGATTTATTACGTCCTCGGCGAACGGCTGATTGACTATTTCGCCAGCAAATTCCCCCGCGATTATGGCGACGAAAACCAGAAGCTCGAGGATTCCGGCGAGACTGCACACGCGCATGGAGTCTGAATCGCAATTTCGGGGGCCGGTCGCGTGATCACGACTCGATTCGGATCACGGGCCGAGCCCCCTGCTTCGATTCGGAGTGACTCGCCCTGCCCGATGAATCTCTCTTTGAGATCTTGTCGATTGTCCACGGATCCATTATATAACCGATCAGAAATATATCCAGATCGATACTTGTCTTGAGTTTCCGACTCGAAAATTCCGACGCGACGGTATTCCGGGTTTTATCAGCGAAATGGCGAGCATGGCCTTCGTACGCATCGCACTCGAGTATCGAGTGCACTGACCAGGCCGCACGGACCTGCAATCGCGAAATCCGGGTTCGGAAACCATCGGATATTGTGACATCTCCAGCGAATCGTTTATACAAGAGCGGACTTATCGATTGTCCGTTCCCTGGAATTCGCTTCCGCCCCGTGAGACAAAAGCACATGCTGGCGATCGAAAATCTGACGAAGGTCTATCCGGGCAATCCGCCCGTGGCTGCGCTGACGGACGTGAATCTCCAAATCGGGGAAGGAATGTTCGGCTTGCTCGGGCCCAACGGCGCGGGCAAATCGACGCTGATGAAGATTCTCGCCGGGCTGCTTGAGCCGACGGCCGGGCGTGTGACGATGGACGGCGCCGATCTTTCCGACCCGGTTCGGCGTGCGGCCCATTACGAAAGACTCGGCTATCTGCCGCAGGATTTCGGCTTCTACGGCCACCTGACGGGGCAGAAGATGCTGGAATTCCTGCTGGAACTCAAGGGAGTCAGTGGCCCGAAAGGGCGGCGTGCACTGGCCATGGAGTTATTGCGAAGGGTTAATCTGGCCCAAGCGGCGACTCGCAAGGTGCGCGAGTATTCCGGCGGGATGCGGCAGCGTCTGGGTATCGCACAGGCGATCGCGGGCGATCCGCGGCTGGTGATCGTCGACGAACCGACCGCCGGGCTCGATCCCGAGGAACGGATGCGGTTCTACCGTCTTTTGTCGGAACTTTCGGTCGGGCGGATCATTCTGTTATCCACGCACATCGTCGAGGACGTCGCCACGTTGTGCCCACGCTTCGCCGTGATCCGGAAGGGCTCGGTCGTCGCGCTGACGACGCCCAAAGACGCCCGCGACCGACTGGCCGGCAAGATCTATCAGGGCGTGGTCAGTCACGAAGATCTGTCGGCCATTACCCGCGATTATCACGTGACCCAGGCCATGGTGTTCGAGGGGACGAACAAGGTTCGGATTTTCCTGGAGCAAGGCCAACCGCCGGAGGGATTTACGAGTTCGCCCGCCACGCTTGAGGATGCCTATCTGGTTTCGACCCGGTTCACGGGCAATGCTTCGGATATGCCTGTGGCGGGAGGTGTCGCGTGAGAACCGCGATCCGGCGGGCGCTGACGGTCGCCCGATATGATTTCCGTTACCCGCAGTCGCTCGCGCTGCTGATCGTCTGGGGTCTGTTGACGCTTTTCCTGGCCTGGGGAATGTCGATCGGGGCCGTACAGATTTCTTCGGGATCCAGCGGCGTGGGCGGTGTGAAGGCTCATTTGACGAGCGAATTTTCCCAGGCGCTGCAGGGCTCAGTGCTGGCCGTGATGATCGACGGCTTCTTTTTCGCCGTTTTGGCCGGCATGGCCGTGCCGCGCGATCATGAAACCCGCATGCTGGAAATCGAACGATCTTCGGGCCTGAGTCCGCGGTCATACGTCATCGGCAAATTTCTGGGTGCGACATTCTGGCTGGCCGTGATGATGGCGCTGCAGATCGCCGGCCGAATCTTCTGCAACCACGTTCTCCCCAATGCGGACATGGCCGAATCGCGAGGGCCGCTCGTTCTATCGAACTACGTCCGGCCAATGCTGCTCATCGTCGGTCCCGGGCTTTTATTCACTGGCGCGACGGCCTTCTTTCTGGGCGCGCGAACGAAAAACGGCGTTCTCGTATTCCTTTCGCCTGTGTTTCTGATCCTGGCCTACACGTTTCTCTACAACGAAACGCTGCTCAATCGCATGCCGAAGGCTGTGAAGCAGGGCCTGATCGCCGTGGACCCGACGGGCACGGAATGGCTGAACCAGAAATTTCTCCGGGAAGACCGCGGTGCCGCGTTTTACAACACGACACCGATCCCTTACGAACAGGAATTTCTGGGCAGTCGAGCTTTGATTCTGGCACTCTCGCTCGGGCTGGTGTTCGCCTCGGCGAGCAAGGCGATGGAGCCCGTGGGTTCTTCGGAAACGAAGCGACGCAGAACGCAGATCAAGCCTGAGATTTCTGGGATTCCCGTGGCCAAACCGGCCCCGGCTCCGGAGATTTCGACTTCGCTCGTTGATTTGGGCATGCGAAGCCGTCGGCGAGGCTGGCTGGGCTATGTGATGACGATCGCCTCGGCTGAGGCCCGGCACCTCGTTCGCGGGCCTGGGCTCTGGCTATTCGGCGTGATCATCGCCTTCATCGCGACAGTGCAGGCCGTGTTAGTGCCTGGGCCGCTCAATACGACGATTCTGGTCACATCCGGCGAATTCGCGGCGCAGACATTTCCGATCGTGACATTCTGCACGGCGCTTCTGGCCCTGTTCTTCGGCTCGAACGCTCTGGAACGGGAGCGTTCCGCGCGAATCGAACCGTTCGTGTTCGGAACACCGATGCCGATCTCGGCGTGGCTGGTCGGCAAATCGCTCGCTTTCGCCATCGTCGGCTTCGCGATCGTGGCGAGCGTTTTTCTCGGCCTGGTCATCGCGATTCTCTATCAAAACCAGATGGGTATCGAATGGATCCCGCTGGGAATCATCTGGGGGCTGCTGCTGTTCCCATCGTTTTTCTTCTGGTCGAGCTGTATCTGCCTGTTCCGCGCCGTATCGTCGAATCGATACGTCGTGCTGGCGCTGGGGGCAATCGCCCTCGGGCTGACCACCTGGGCGAACATTCGCGACTACATTCACTGGGCCAACAATTGGCAATTGTCCGGTTCGGTGCGTTATAGCGATATTTCCCGATTCGAGCTTTACCGTGACGCGATCACGGCGAATCGGATCGCCATGATGTGCTGGGGCGTGTTCCTGCTGACGCTGGCCTCCTTGCGTATGACGAAGTTTGTGCCCGACACCGTCCGATCACGTTCCCGCATTGGTTTCCGCCCGATACTGAAACGCTATGCGCCCGCGTTCGCCGCCGCGATATTGCCCCTGGTCGCCTACGGGGCCATTTATCAGCGCATTCGCCAGGGCCCGGACGGATCGGTCACTCGCAAGGCCGACAAGGACTACTGGCGCAAGAACGTCGCCACGTTCTTCGACTTCAAGCCGCCGACCATCACGGCCGTCGACCTGAAGATCTCCATTGATCCGGCCAAAAGTTCCTTTCATGCCGATGGTTCGTTCGTTCTGAAGAATCATCGCAAGGAGCCGATGGACGAAATCCCGATGACCATTGGCCACCACCTTTCGAACGAAACGTGGACATGGGACGGCACTCCCATCGTGCCCGAAGACCGGGCCGGGCTGAAAATAGTGCGCAAACCTGACAAAACTCCCTTCGCGCCCGGCGAAACGGCAAAATTCGGATTCGTCTACGACGGCACCTTCCCGAAAGGCATGAACCGAAAAGGCACGACACGCATGGAGTTCATCGTGCCATCGAGTGTCGTGCTGACGAGCTTTTCGGAAAGCTTCCTTCCCAAGTTCGGCTTCGACGAGAATCGAGGCCTCGCCCCGCGCGACCGCCCCGAAGCGAAAAAATACCCGGACGACTACTACAAGAAGCAGGTCGACCCCGCCATCGGCGACGGTTCGAAGATGACCACGAACATCGCAGTGACCGTACCGGGCGACTTCCGGGCCAACAGCGTCGGCACGCTCGAAAAGGTCATCGAGCAGCTTGACGGCACCAAAACGTTCGTGTGGAAGAGCGATCACCCTGTTTCGTTCTTCAACATCGTCGCCGGCCGCTGGACAGAAGCGAAGGGCGAGGGTGTCGTGATTTATCACGACCCCCGCCACGGCCGCAACGTGCCGGAAATGCTCCGTGGCCTGGAAGCCGCGCGCAAGCACTATGGCGACTGGTTCGGTGGCTTCCCCTGGAACGAGCTCAAACTGAGCGAATTCGCAGGCCTGGCGGATTACGCCCAGGGCTTCCCGACGAACATCACGTTTTCCGAGTCGATTGGGTTCAAGACCCTGAGTGACGAAGAGTCGAACCTGGCCTTTTACGTCACCGCCCACGAAGCCGCACACCAGTGGTGGGGCAACATGCTCGTGCCCGGAGCTGGCCCCGGCGGCAACGTGCTTTCCGAAGCCCTGGCCAACTATTCGGCCATCCGGCTGGTGGAGAAGGAGCTTGGCGAAAGGGCCCGAATCGGCCTGATGGAGACCATGGAATTCCGCTATGTCTTCGGCCGACGCGGCGACGACGAACAGGCCTTGAATAAGGTGGATGGAAGCAAGCCGACTGACCAGACGGTGACCTACGAACGGGGCGGATGGGTGTTCTGGATGCTCTCGCGCCTGATGGGCGTGGAAGCCTTCCACAAGGGCCTGGCCGAGATGATCCGCAAATATCCGGCCGGCACGCAGGATGCGCCACTGGTGGAAGACCTGCTGGAAGTCCTGCGCGAACACGCCCCTGACAAACCGGCCTTCGACCGCTTCGCCGATCAGTGGATCAAGGGCAAGTCCCTTCCGAACATGTTCCTGGACGACGTCAAAGTGGCCGACGGCACATCCGCGGAATCCCGCAAGGTGACGGGCAAGGTCCGCAACGACGGCACCGGCACGGTCGAAGTAGAGATCTCGGCTTCCATCGGCCGCCGCTTCCCGCCCGGGAAGTCATGGCTGCCCACACCGCCCGAAAAGAAGCCCGGCGAGCCTTATAAAGACGCCCGCACGAAGGTGACGGTCGAGCCTGGCAAGTCAGTCGATTTCACGATCGAAACCCCGTTCGTGCCGGAGAACGTCACGCTGGACCCGGACCTGAACCTGCTCCTGATCGGCCGCGACCGGTCGGAGAAGAAGCTGTAATACGCATTCTACTCTGAAATAGCGCGTTCGACGTAGGGGGCGGCGCACACG
>CAZSQA010000056.1:29888-32979 GCA_964608915.1 uncultured Isosphaeraceae bacterium | reverse complement strand
CGCCCACGGGCATGATCGTCTTCCACAAGGCGATGCCGCCGATCTACCTGCAACGGGCTCGTTATTTCGTCGATCCGGAGTTTCGGCCCCGCCGTCTTGGCCGCCGCGAGCGGCTCGGCCTGCGGACGATCGCCAGGTCGATCACCTTCGCCGCCCTGAGCGTCGCGTTCACGTTCGTCTCGATCGAGCACGTATTCGGACCCTACGCCATTCTCCCGAACCCGAGGGCCGCCACGGCGGCTTCCTCCTCCGAACTCTCCGAGCCTGAACGGACCGCACGTACGCGGACGTCGGGTTCACGTAGAGCCCGCCCGCTTCGGAACGTCCGACGCGGCGGAATCATCATCCCCTGACCTATCGGAAAGGATCGACCAACCATGTCACACCAACAGAGAAACGCCCTGACGGCGATGCTCGACGCGACGAAAGCGGTCGCATCGGGGCTCGGTACCGCCGTCGACAAACTCATGGAGGACGGCACCATCAAGGCCGCCGCCGTCCAGGGCATCGACGAGCTGGGAACGGCCTTGAAAGCCTTCCCGGACGCGGTCCAGGCCCAATCGGTGGGTACCGTGTTTCACCCCCTCGCCAGCCAGATGGCGAAAGAGCGAGGCGTTTTCGACCGCGAAGGCCATGAAAACGCTTTCGAAAAAGTCATGCAGGCCCAGCCTCAAGAGCGGGCCGAACCTTCCCTGGCCGACGACCGCGACGGTCTGGGCCGTTGACCGATCGCATTTCGACGGAACGAGCGACTCGCCACGGACGGCGACCCCGATTTCGAATCGATGTTCGTGTCTGTTTCCCATGTGTTCCGTGCCAATAGGAGTCGCTTCCATGTTCGCTCGCTTTTCGACGCTTCGTACGCTCGCCGTACTGACCCTGCCCTTCTTCCTCGTGCCGGGTGCCTCGGCGGCCGATCCGCCGCCGAAGGCCACTCCTAAAGACCCTCAAGCCGCCTGGAAGGCGGCGAAGCCGGTCGTCGACCGGTTCATCGCGGCTGTGAACGCCGCCGGAGAAGCCGAACTCAAGCGACTGGAGAAAGAGCTTTTCTCCCGACCGCTCGACAACATCGTCCATTTCGCCCGCACGACACTCGGTCGGAAGACGGACCTGTCTCTCGACGCCCTCGGCGAAGGGTTCGGGGTGTTTCAGGACGCCATCAACGCCGTCTTCGGTGCGGACACCGTCAACGCGGACGCGACCCGAACCGATCATTTCGGGGATGGGGTCCGCAAGGATCTGCGGTACGACTTCCAGCCGAAAGAGGTCCAGGCCCGGATCCGAGCGTCGGCGATCCGCCTCGCCGAACGCATCCATGAGGAAGAGTCGAGGGCACTCGTCGAACTCGGAATCGACGCCGATCTGCCCTCACTTCCGCTCCATTTTCAGTCGGACTTTCGATCGGTCGTCGACAAGGAGATCGACGAATTCGTGGAGATCGCCCATGAGATCGTCAGCGGCGATGTCGTGGTCGGCATCGGAAAATTCGGCCTCGCCGCGATCCTGGGCGACAAGGCGACCGACCAGGTCGCAGCCGCTGACGCGAATCCGGTCGCCAAACTCGGTGCGACTTACGCGATCGGCAAAGAAGTCGACAATGCCCTCACGGGGCTCCTGAATCAAACCGGCTACGATCCGCAAAGCCTGATCGCGAAAGGATACGTGGCCATGATCGAACGGCTCCGCTTCCGACTCTTGAACGGGTCGGAGGACGGTCCGGTATTCGACCGTGCCCTTTCGCTGGCGAATTCGCATCCCGACCCGGAGGTGCGAAAGGAAGCCAAACAGACCGTCGACCTCCTGTGTCGGCGTTCCGACATCGGTTCGATTCGGAATCACCAACGATTCTGCCGGTCGATGGTCCTGCGGCTTTATGAAACCGTCTACCGGAACCGCACCGGGTTCGACGAACCTGAGCTGCTGTTCGTCGGCCCCGATCCCGCGAAGCTGCCCTCGGCCGCGAAGCTGATCGAGGAATTCCGGGCGGCCCGCCGCCGCTGGGAGGCCGCCAAATGAAACCCCGCCAACTTCTTCTGGCCGTCGCCGTCGCGACGTTGGCCGTGCCCGGGGTAACCCGGGCACAATCCGGCCCCATCAAAGTAGCCCGCGAGCTGGCCGAAGCGGCCCTCCGCCGGTCGGCCACGGCGGCCGTCAAGCAGGGCGACGACGTCGCCCGGCAATTCGCGGCGAAAGCCGCACGTTACGGTGACGATGTCGCCGTCGCGGCCCGCAAATTGAGCCCGAAGGCGGCAGCGGTCGCCGACGAAGCGGGCGAATTCGCCCCGCAGGCGATCCGCCTGCTGGCCAAACACGGGGACGATGCGATCGCCGTCGCCTCCCGCCCCGAATCGCTCCGCCTGGTCGCCCGTTACGGCGACGACGCGGCGGAAGCCCTGATCAAACACCCAGGCGTGGCCGATCCGCTCTTGAACTCCCTCGGGGCACCGGCCGCCAGTGCTTTGAAATCGCTGGGAGCACGGGAGGCACGCCGTCTGGCGATCCTCCAGACCAGCGGCGAGCTGGCCGCTCTGGGCCGGACCGACGACCTGCTGCAACTCATCGGCCGGCACGGCGACAAAGCCCTGAATTTCATCTGGAAGAACAAAACGGCCCTGGCGGCGACGGGCATGATGACGGCCTTCCTCGCCGATCCGGAACCGTATCTGGACGGCTCGAAAGAGCTTGCCCTCAAGGCGATGGACATGGCCGCCGACGCGGCCGTGACCGTGGCCAAATCCGCGGGCGATGCTGCCTTGACCCCGATCGTGAACGCGGCCGCCCAGGCGACCGGCACGGCGGCGGGTCCGCTGCTTCGCTTCGGCGTCACTTTCTGGGCGATCGGCACGGTCCTGATCGTCGCGAAATTCGCGGCCCGTGTCCTGGCCCGCGAGTCGTTCCGCAAATTGCGGAAATGAAGTCCTCCGCGACCGTGGCGGTGCCGCCCCACCGCCACGGTTCCACATTCCGACCTGCCCTTCAGTTCCAACCGATCGACACGACATCCTCGAAATCGGAGCCCATCCATGAAAACGCATCGAATCTACGGCACGAGCCTGATCCTGGCACTCGGCTGTTCGCTGGCCACCGGCTG
>CAZSQA010000056.1:0-29788 GCA_964608915.1 uncultured Isosphaeraceae bacterium | reverse complement strand
CGGCATCGACCACGAAGCATGGGAGTGATTTTCGATGAGTACGCACCAGCCAGTCACGATTCTGATCGACGCCGAGCAGTTCGCCGAAAAGCTGGGAATTTCCGTGCGGACACTCTGGCGTCTGCTCTCGGGTCGGAAAATTCCCGACCCGGTCCGGATCGGCCGGAATACCCGCTGGAGACTTCAGGAAATCGAACGTTGGATCGATGGCGGCTGCAAACCGCCGGTACAATGAAGTGATCAGTACGATGGCATTTCGAAAGAGAGATCGCACCATGCCCCGCATGTATCGACAAATGCCCCTTCCCTCAAGGCACCCGCTCTTGAGTGCCAACGAACTGGCCAGGTTGCTGAACGTCTCGACGTCGCACGTTCGACGGCTTCGGGCAACCGGGCGGCTGCCTCGCCCTCTGCGAATCGGCGGCAGTCTTCGATGGAAGTTGACGGAGATTCGCGAATGGATCGGGGAGGTTCCGAGTTCGAACGAACTCACCGACCATCGGCCTTGAGCCGAAGATTCGGAGTCCGGACCGAAATCCAAGACAGGACGAAGCGAGGTTTGTCATGGCGGCTCTCTTCAAGATCTGGATCAAGCGATATGTCGATGCGACCGGAAAACGGATCGCGAAGGGTTCGCCAGGAGCCCGGACGATTCGGGAGCGGAGCCGAAAGTGGTATGGGGAATATCAGGACGCGGATGGCCGCACCCGCCGCGTGCCGCTCGCTTCGGACAAAGCCGCGGCTCAAGCGAAGCTCGGCGAAATCCTCAAGAAAGTGGAACGGAAGCAGGCGGGGCTCTTCGACCCCTACGAGAGCCACGAATTACGTCCGCTGAGCGAACATCTGGAAGATTACCGCCTTTTCCTCCGTTCCAAAGGGAGCACGGAAAAGCACGTTTCGCAGACGATCAAGCGTATCGAGACGCTGTCGAAGGGTTGCGAATTCGAACATCTCCGCGACTTGGATGCCCATAAGGTCATCACCTGGCTCGCGGAACAGCGGAAAAGCTCGAAACGATTCTCCGTCCAGACCAGCAATTTTTACGGCGACATGGTGAAGGCGTTCGGGAATTGGCTCGTGACGAACGACCGGATCGCCCGTAACCCCATGGCTTCGCTGCGTCGGTTGAATGTCGAAGTGGATCGTCGGCATGACCGCCGGGCTCTGAGCGAGGACGAATTCCGTCGCTTGATCGAATCGGCCGCGAACGGCCCGGTGTCGGAAGGAATGAGCGGGGAAGATCGGGCAATGCTCTATGTGCTGGCGACCTGGACCGGGTTCCGGCGTGGCGAACTGGCTGCCCTGACCCGTCGCAACCTGGAGCTGGACCTCCCGGTGCCGAGGATCAGCCTGCCCGCGAAGGCGAGCAAACGCCGCAAGGCCGAACTGATGCCGCTCCATCCGGCCGTCGTGGATGCGTTGCGGGCCTGGCTGGCGAGGAACGCGAAAACCGATCCGAATGGGGCTCTCTTCGAACTGACGACGTCGAAAGGACATTTTCGCAAGACCTCGAAGATGATGAAGCTGGACCTGGAGCGGGCGGGTATTCCGTACCGTAACGAAGAAGGGCTCTTCGCCGATTTCCATGCGAATCGTCACACGTTCATCAGCAATCTCAGTCGAGCTGGCGTGTCACTGGTGACGGCCCAAAAACTGGCGAGGCATAGCGACCCGAAACTGACGGCCAATCGTTACACGCATCTCGGACTGGAAACCGAGGCCGCCGCGATCGGCAGTCTGCCGGTCGTGCCGTCGGCCAACCCGAAATCGCAAATCGACCCGGACCCGGTCGATTTGGTTGCAGTCCCGGTTGCAGTAAAACCTGTCGGCGGGGGGCATCCTGCGTCACCGGGCGACATCGAGGGGGCGATTGAGGTCGAAAAACCGGAAAACCAAAAAACCCTGCCGGAGCAGGGTTTGCGTCAAATTTGTCAGTTCGTGTCGCAAGCGGACACAATACACTCGATAGGATTCGAACCTATAACCTTCGGTTCCGTAGACCGATGCTCTATCCAATTGAGCTACGAGTGCGTCAGTACAATTACTTTACAGGTATTCCTGAAAAAATCAAGATTCCGATTTCGGACCGGCTCCGATTGGGAACCTTCGAATTGCGATCCTTTCCCACTCCTAAGCATTGGGCTGGACAAATCTTGGCTGAATTTTCGGAGGTCTCGAATAATTCGGAAAATCTGTCGAATTCTCAGGCGTAGCGCCGCTCAACAGGTTGATTCGATTGGCCGGGCGTGCGATTCTGCACTTGTGTCTTCAGCCTATTCCCGGAGGTCCGAAACCATGTCTCTAGATCTGAATCCTAAGCTTCATTCATGTTTTGGTTCGGTGATTCGGTCGATCGTCCTCAGCGTTCTGGCGGTCGTTGTCCAGGCCGACGTCAAAGCGGACGAAAAACCTGCGCCGAATGCGGCGCAAGCGTTCGACCGGCTGAAGTCTCTCAAGGGCGAATGGGTCGACAATTCCGGCACATTCGGTGCGAAAGACAAGGTCGCGGTCGTCTATGAAGTGATCGGCAACGGGAGCGCTGTCATGGAAAGGCTGTTTCGCGGGCAGCCGCACGAAATGGTCTCCATCTATTATCTGGACGGCGATCAACTGGTCATGACGCATTACTGCGCCGCGAAGAATCAGCCACGCATGAAGGCCGGCCGGCTCTCCGACAAGCGTATCGACTTCGACTTCGCCGGCGGCTCGAACTTCGATCCCGCGAAAGACTCGCACATGCACAATGGCTACATCGAGTGGGCCGATCAGGATCATGTGCACGGCAAATGGTACGGTTGGGCGGGCGGCAAGCCGTCCGATCACGCCGTCTCTTTCGATCTGGCTCGAAAGAAGCCATCCGGTTCGTGACGGAACCGTAACGGGTGGTCTTCGAAAGTCCGCTCCTGGGCGTTATGATCGGTCAATATCTTGCCCAGGCCAGCTTCGATCCTCAACGGCCTTTCGAAAACCCCTGCCCCGGATATCCGCATGATGTCGAAACGATGGTCGTGCATGCCGGTCGATCGCAGACGTGCTCTGGTCCAGATCGGCGCGTTGAGTGCGTTCGGCGTACGCCTGGCGGACTTGCTCGGCGGCCGTGCTGCGGCTGTCGAGCCCAGTCCGGTCAAATCCGTCGTTCTGCTCTGGCTCTGGGGTGGGCCCAGTCATCTCGATACGTTCGACATGAAGCCGAATGCGCCGCTCGAATACCGGGGCCCGTTCGAACCGATCGCCACTCGAGTGCCAGGTCTGAATTTTTGCGAGCTTTTGCCCGGGCTCTCCCGCGTGGCCGACAAACTCGCCGTCATACGGAGCATGCACCACACCTCGAACGATCACGGCGTCGCTGGCACGATCGCCCTGACAGGTTCCGAGGCGGGGGCCGTTTCGCTCGGAGGGACGGTTTCGACCGGAGCGATGCGGCCGAGCATCGGGTCGATCATCGGTCGACTTTGCCCGAGACCCTCTGACCAATTGCCAGGTTATGTCATTCTCGGCAGCCAGCTGCACCAGGGGCTCAAAAAGGTCGTCGGCGAAGGTGGCGGCCTTCTGGGTTCGACATACGACCCGTTCCGGCTCGATTATGACCCGGTCGACGGGTTGAAGATTCCGTCACTCGACCTGCCAGGCGAGCTTTCGGCCGAACGGCTCGATCGCCGGTTCGAAATGTTGAAGGAATCACCGTCTCGTACGGATCTTTACGGTTCGTCGGGGCGTTCGCTCGCTTCGATCGATCGCCATTACGAACTGGCTCACACGCTTCTGACGTCTCGACAGACCATGAAGGCGCTGGATCTCGACACCGAACCCCAGGCTGTGCGTGAAACTTACGGCAGACATCGGTTCGGCCAATGTTGTCTGCTGGCGCGAAGGCTGGTGGAGGCCGGGCAGCCGGTGGTTCAGGTGAACTGGTCCACGCATGTGGAATGCCCGGAAGATGCCGGCGACGGCGGCTGGGACATGCACGACCGCTATTTCCAGATCATGCAGGACCGGCACGGATGGATGTTCGACACGGCCATGTCAGCCCTCGTGAAAGACCTCGATGAGCGAAGATTGCTCGACTCGACTTTGATCGTGGCTGTCGGTGAGTTCGGTCGTACGCCGAAAATTAACCCGAAGGCCGGCCGCGATCATTGGAATCCGTGCTATAGCGCACTGCTGGCCGGCGGAGGCATTCGTGGCGGCGCCATTATCGGAGCTTCGGACAAGCATGGGGAGTATCCGAAAGAAAGGCCCGTCACTCCGGCCGATCTTGGGGCCACGATTCTGAGCAGGCTTGGCGTTACGGCCTCCGATCTGACCGGCCTGGGGCTTTTGCCGCAGGGCGAACCTGTGGCGGAGCTGTTCTGATGGCCACCGTACGCGGCGATTGTCTGGTGGCTCTCGTCATTTCCGTGATTCTGACAGGTCTGGCGAGTTCAGGCTCCCGGCTGATTTCGCAGGATCGCAAAGCGTCAGAGTCGATGCCCGAAGTCGTGCGTCTGACGAACGACGAAGAGTTCGAACACCGGCCAGTCTGGCATCCGGACGGCAAGCGTATCGTCTTCGCCCGGCACGAAGACGGCGGCAATTCGATTCACTTGTATATCATGGAAGCGAAGCCTGGATCGCGCCCGGAACGAATCACGACGAGGAAGCAGCCGGAATACGACGCCGTCGTTTCTCCGGATGGGACGCAGGTTCTCTTTTCGGCCGTCGCGGTTTCCGGCACTCAAGGCAATCTCGATCTCGCGTCGATCCCGCTGGACGGCAAGAGCGAGCCGAAAATCGTCGCCGGTGACGTCGACGGCAAGCTCTCGCACCAGGACTGGCCTGCTTGGTTCCCCGACGGCAAGCGATTTCTTTTCACTTCGACTCAAGATGGCAATCAGGAAATCTACGTCGGATCGACGGAAGACGGTAAACATACGGAACGTCTGACTCAAAGCCCAGGTCAGGATGTTCACCCGGCATTGTCGCCGGATAGTGCGTTCGTTCTGTTCGCGACCGACCGATGGGGCGGCCTGGAATTGGCTCGGCTAAACCTGAAGGACAGGTCGATCGCTCGAATCACCGAAAGCCCGGGACTCGATGACTATCCATCGATTTCGCCCGACGGCAAGCGCTGGGTTTACGTTTCGAATCGATCCGGGAACTCCGACATCTGGCTCGGTTCGACGACCGATCCTCCGCGACAATTGACCGATACCCCCGAACCTGAGTTTTTCCCCTCGTTTTCGAATGACGGAAAGTCAATCGTTTTCGTTTCGGCGCGTCAGGGCCAATCCGATATCTATATGATGAAAGTGCCTTGATTTCTGACGCCCCGCAATGCGAAAACGAATGAACTTTCGGAATGGGTCGGATTCTGAAACCCGAAATGCAAAGAATCCGGCCCGGTGGCTGGAGCGGTGGCCACCGGGCCAGCCATGATCGAGCAAGTTCAACATGCGCCGATTCGCGATTTCTCGAGCGATTGCCTTGCCGTGATCGATCATCTCGTTCCTCAAAGACTCGTTTTCGGGTCGATCGCAGCGGATTTCGAACGAGCCGGAATCGCGTGGGGCCTCGTTCACTTCGATGATCAGACTCCACTTTCTGACGAATTTCTGACCAAAACGAAAATACCGACGGAATTCAGCCATCTTTCCCAGACTTACGAATCATCGGCGGCGGCAGGAAATCGCTGATGTCCGCGGATCAATTCGCGTTCGGTGCGTTCGATCCTGGATGCGTCCGGAACGACTTCGATAACTCCGGGTCTTCCCCGAATGAAGGAACCGCAGTTGAAGCCCGATACGTTGACAGAGTTTGGCTTTACGTCATTCTCCATTCGAATTCGTCTTTGCGCGATCTCCTGAATCACTTCGAACGACGATTTGCGGAAGATTCGCGTAGAGCACGAATCGATCGGAAGTCGTCGGACCGACCTCGCTACCAGTCAGGTCAGGTTCGAAGCCGTAATGGCGATGCGCCGCGGCGTTCGTTTCGGGAATGATCAATTTAACGACATCGTTTACGATCAGTGCGACTGATGTGGCGCCATGAAAAATTGCTCAATCATCCGAGCGATCGGAACCAGGAATCCAAGAGAATCCGTGATACGTTCATTCCGCACCGCATGGCGAAGACGCGATGACGACACCACCGGCACAGAGCCCAATCGGAGGAGGATAAGGAGAAGGAGGAATCTGGATCCGATCCGGACATTCGATGGAATTTCGTGATCCGTTTCGATGCGATGTGCTTGTGTCTCGGCCCCGGTTTACGACAGTGAGCCGTGCAGATTCGGGAATGACGAAAAAGCCGGACAAAGCGTTGAGGCCCTGTCCGGCTTTCGATTGAATCTCGAAGCGATGAAAATCACTCGGCTTCGGAGGCTTTCTTCGCCCGCTTGGCGGCTTTGCGTTCGACCTTGGCGGCGGCCAGTTCGGCCTTTTGCTTGCCGGAAGGGAAACGCTCACGCAGACGCACGGCCTTGCCGGTACGATCGCGCAGGTAGTTGAGCTTGGCCCGGCGAACCTGACCGGAACGCTTCACGACCACTTTGGCGATCCGGGGGCTGTGGATCGGGAATTTCCGTTCGACGCCTTCGCCCTGAACGATCCGGCGAACGACGAACATTTCGCGCGTGCCCGAGCCGCTTCGGCCGATCACGACGCCGTTGAAGATCTGGACGCGTTCCTTGTCGCCTTCCAGAATCCGCACGTGAACGTCGATCGTGTCACCGATTTCGAACTGAAGCTCCGCGGATCGCAGGCTGCCCTGCTCCACTTTTTCCAACAACGCATTCTTCATTTTCGCATTCTCCTGCGTCTTCTCGAATGTGCGGTCCCTTCATAGGCCGCTAGGTTTCGTGTCATGGATTTTGCGGCGGTTCGGAAGGCCTTCTGAGGCTTTCCCGCCATCTGGCGATTTTCGCGTGATCCCCGCTGAGGAGGATGTCGGGAACCGAATGCCCCAGATATTCCCGGGGTCGCGTGAACTGAGGGTATTCCACCAGGCGCCGGTCGTCGTGAAACGATTCGTCCAGGGGACTGGTTTCGTCACCCAGGGCTCCCGGGACAAGTCGAGTGACTGAGTCGATGATGACCATCGCGGGCACCTCGCCGCCGGAAAGGACGTAATCGCCGATCGAAACGGTTTCAGGCCCCAGGATTTCCGTGACCCGATGATCGAATCCCTCATACCGGCCGCAGAGCAGAATCAGCCGTTTTCTCGTGAGAAAATCTCGCGCTTTCGACTGATCGAACCGGCGCCCGGAAGGCGTCAACATCACCAGGTGCCCTGGTTCGTCGAAATCGTTCCGTATCGCACCGACACCCTCAACGACCGGCGGAGCCATCAGCAGCATTCCCGGTCCACCACCGAATGGGCGGTCGTCGACTTGGCCGAAGCGGTTCACGGCCCACTGACGAAGGTCCCAGAGTTTCACCTCGACCAGCCCGTTGCGAACGGCCCGGCCGATGATCGATTCCGAGAGAAACCCCTCGAACAGCGGTGGAAACAGCGTCAGGACGTCGAACCGAAACGGAGTCACGACCGGTTCAGGAACTTCGTTCATGAGCGATCGGTCTCAGATCCCGACCGGTACCGCCTTCGGCACCCGGTCCGTTCGGTTCAGGCCTTCTTCGCGGCCGGGTTCGACACGCCATGCCGTTTCAGGATCACGGCGACCTTTTCGGTCGGCTGAGCGCCACAGGAGAGCCAGTAGGCAGCGCGTTCCTTGTTGAGCACTTCGCGGGCTTCGGCATCACGGACCAGCGGGTCGTAGTGGCCAAGTTCCTCGATCACGCGCCCGTCACGGGGCGTTTTGGCGTCCATAACGCAGATTCGGAAAAAAGGCCTGTGCAGCCGGCCCATCGCTTTCATCCGTATTTTGACCATGCCGAAGTTCACCTGCTATCGAGATCTCTGAGGGGGCGATACGTTCCGAACGTAACGGAGCACTCGTTCGCTCCCCTTCCGCCTCGAACTCATCGCGTGCCGGCGGACAGCACGCCAGCCACGTCGGAATTCGATCATTCCGGTGTGGCTTGTTCATTCATCGTATCGTCAGGGAGTGTCCGGGCGATTCTCCTTAGAATCCCGGCGGCGTTTCCGCTCGGCTTTCTCCCGCTCCTTACGGAGCTTCTCTTTTTCCTTCGGGCTCAACCGCTTGCCCGTGCCACCCTTCGGTATGCCGAACTGGGCACCAGGATTGAGCATACCGGCGCGGCCCATGCCCGTCAACGCCCGAACTCTGTCCATCATCGACATTTGCGACATCTGCTTGATCAGTGCCGCCATGCCGTCGAACTGTTTGATCAGACCGGAGACGTCCGACGGATCCACACCGGCTCCCGCCGCAATCCGCCTTCGTCGCGGAATGTCGATCAGGGCGGGGTTCGAGCGTTCCTTGGGTGTCATCGAATCGATGATGCCCTGAATGCGCCGCACTTCAGCGTCGGCGTCGACGCCGTCCAGCTGCCCCGCCATCTGGTTCATGCCCGGAATCTTGCCGAGCAGGTCCTTGACGGGCCCCATCTTCTTCATCTGCAGGATCTGATTGCGGAAGTCGTTCAGGTCGAACTTGCCTTTCGCCATGCGTTCCTGCTGGCGAAGGGCTTCCTCTTCCGAAATGTGCTTCTGGGCTTCTTCGACCAGGCTGACGATGTCGCCCATGCCCAGCATCTGGCCCACGACCCGGCCCGGGTCGAAACCTTCCAGCTTGTCGAGCTTTTCGCCCTTGCCCACGAACTTGATCGGCACGCCCGTCACCTGACGGATCGACAAGGCCGCCCCGCCCCGGGCGTCGCCGTCGAGCTTCGTCAGGATCACGCCGTCCAGGTCAAGCGCCTCATTGAACGCTTTCGCCGAATTGACTGCGTCCTGCCCCGTCATCGCGTCGCATACGAAATAAACGACATGCGGCTTGACCCGCTTTTCGACCTGCCTGAGCTGGTCCATCAGGTCGTCGTCGATGTGCAGTCGACCTGCCGTATCCAGAATGATCGTGTCCCGGTCGGCCTTGTTCGCCGCCACCAGAGCATTCTGGCAAACTTTGACAGGGTCGGTCGCGCCATCTTCGGCATGCACGGGCACGCCCACTTGCCGGCCCAGTACCTTGAGCTGCTCGACGGCCGCGGGACGCTGAAGGTCCGCCGCGACCAGCATCGGCCGGCGGCCGTGCTTCTCAGTCAGCATCTTGGCCAGCTTGCCGACGGTCGTCGTCTTGCCCGAACCCTGCAGGCCGCAAAGCATCAAAATCGTCGGACCCGACTTTTCGAACCGGATTTCGGTATCCGTCGGCCCCATGATCTCCAGCAGTTCGTCGTGAACGATCTTCACGACCTGCTGCTCGGGCCGGACGCTCTTGACCAGCTCGGCACCGACGGCCTTGTCGGTGATCCGGCTCATGAGTTCCTGAACGACGCTCAGGCTGACGTCGGCTTCCAGCAAAGCTGTGCGGACATCCCGAAGCCCTTCCTGGATATTGGCTTCGGTCAAAAGCCCACGGGCCCGGAATCGGCCGAAGGCGGAGCTGAGTCGTTTGTTCAGATCATCGAACATGAAGTCAGGGCCCCCAGTCGGCCCGCCTCGTCATAGTCGGTCCCCGCCGTGCGCGCTACCCGGCGTAAAGCACTAATATACGTCGGCACATGAGAGTTTGCAACCGCAGGAAGGCGAAATATTGACCATGCGGAGCCCCAAAAAGCAGCGTCCGAATGACCAAAACCCATGCGATTTCACGTGCATGGTTGCATCCATGCGATTAATGCGAGGGATACGTGACCCTCGCTTTCGTCTTTCGAACTCCCCGAAATCGAAAGGACTTCGGGCGAAAGTGACTGGATCCGGAACTGGCTATGCATGAGAATCAGATTCTCTCTCTGAAGGAAGATCCTGACGCACAATCGATCGTCGGAAAATCGAGATATCGCATGGAAAACGTCCCGACCGGCTCCGAACGCATGAGGCCTTTTCTGCCCACGATCGATTTCGACCTCTCGAAGCGATTCTACGAGGCTCTCGGCTTCGAGAAAGTCCTCGACGACGAAGTCGCGATCTTCAATGCGGGATCCGGCGGATTTCTGCTCCAGCGTCGTTATCAGAAAGACTGGGCCGGCAACTTCATGATGCAGCTCATGGTGGATGACCTCGACGCCTGGTGGGCCCATATCGAGGCGCTTGACCTGCCGGCGAAATTCGGTGTCCACCCGCCGAAACCGCCTGCGATACAGCCCTGGGGCCTGCGGATCGCTTATCTTGTCGACCCCGCCGGTGTGCTCTGGCATGTGGCTCAGAGACGAGAAGGCCGGGTATACGATCTGTAAGTGAGTAAAGGGACCGCTGCCTGAATTCCAGGATCGCTGAATCGTCTTTCCCGAAAGTCACCTTGGCGTTCGAATACGGATACGTCATCTCATGCCCATGATCGAGCCGACACCGGAGATGATCGCATTCTTCGATCGCCGTACCCGTGAGCATATCGATCGTGTCCGTCGATGCCTGTCCGCAATGGCGTCTCTCACCGATCATGGTCGGATATTGGCGGAGCGTGCGAAGGATCATGACTCTTCCAAGTTTGAGGTCGAGGAGCGGATTCCTTACGTCTGGCTGACGGAATTCCATCGCTGTAGACTCTCTGGCGATCCATTTTCTTATCCGGACGGAATGGAAGAACTGGTGCGCGAGGCAGTACGACACCATGTGACGACCAATCGCCATCATCCTGAATTTCACGCCGATCCGAACGAAATGACCGACGTCGACATCATCGAAATGGTCTGTGACTGGACAGCCATGTCCCAGGAAATCGATCAGGACGGCGGCAGCGCGCGGGGCTGGGCAGACAGGACGATCGGCATTCGCCTGCTGCTGAATGACGAACGTCGCCAGTTCGTGTATGCGATGATCGACCTGCTCGATCGGCACGTTCGATCCTGACTTTCGAGCTTCAGAGAGCTGAAGCATTGCCGATGAACGAAAAGTCTGCCTGGTTCATGTCGCTTTGGGGCGTACGCTCATCACCGAACTTCGGAAGTCATTCCCTCTGCGTCGATTGCGTCGATCACCGAGTCTCACTGAGCATTCGGATTCTGAAGTCGTTCTCTCGATACCGGAACTCGCACGATGTCATGATTCGAATCTTTCGATACGGCCGTGGAGGGATTTCGCAAATACCTTGCCGATTCCCAGCTTCCGGCGGAGCTATTATGGCTCGTACGTTCGAGAGTCCGATGGAATCGGACTTCCCTTTACGTCTTCCGACCTTGGGAATTGACGGACTCTTCCTCCCATCGCATGCGATTCGATCTGGCATTGCGAAATAAGCACAACATCGCGTTTTGCCATTATGGGGTCTACAACGGCCGATCGTTGATTTCTCTCGATACGCCTGGTCTGGATTTTCACGCGAATCTTTCCGTATATCCTGAATCCGGATCGTGCAATTATCAGATCATGCATACGAATGAAACATTCCGGCCCGTCCATTCTCGTCTCAAGTGGCAATTCGTCATAGTTTACGTACGCAACTCGAATTTGATCTGGCGAAGTCTCGGCTGGCCGCCGTGACCTATTCCGGCAAGGCCGGCCGAGACGTTTGCGAGACTCGATTGCGTTTCGCAAATCCCGATGAATCAGGGCCGTGGCCGTCGCGTCGATTCCCTGTGGCGTGCGGAACAGGTATCATTGAGAATCAGGGCTTCTCATTTTGCACGTATCCGGCAATTCCAGCCGCTTCGATCAAAGCTTCCCAGCGAGCGAGGCACAAGAATGAAGAAGCGGAAGTTCGCTATCCTGACACTGCTATGACTGGCGTTCGCTCCAGCCATCGTGCCGTTTCTCTCGACCATCGTGCCGTTTTTCGATCCCTCGTCCGAGATCAATTGCCGGCACGTGGATATCGATATCAAGACAGGTCGAGTGAGAGACTCTCGATATCTCTGGTATTTCGAAATCGAACGGCGTGAAGGAGACTCGTTTCTTTCCGAAGCGCTCGAAGGTGAGCGAGTCGACGTGGCGGAGATCGAAGACTGGCACCATATCAGAACGACATCGTTCGCCGCCCGCTTCTCACCTCATTATCGTTTCCATGGTGTTCTTCATCAAATCCGCCGGATCGAAATCGCGAATTCGATCTCCGACTTCACGCCAGAGCGTAAAAAACAGATCGCCCGGGAACTCCTGACCCGATGGCAGACGGATGGTGGGTACATGCCGGCAGAGCCTTTTGTCGAGTCGGTTTTGGACGAGTCGTACGCGCAGGAGCGTGCTCGCAGCGATCGGAAAAAGAATGAGGTTCGAAAGGTTCAGGTGCCCGGTTTATAGGAATGAGTCACGATTTCCGCACTGGGATCGACTCCTTTGCGATTCGATATGGACATCATCCTTGAAAACGGAGTGCCGAACGAACATGATCATGGGGCTAAAAGCCTGGCCGAGCGGCGAAATTGTCGCGGCGCGATGCTTCGACCTGGATCGGCGCGCTCGCGTGCTTCGAAATCCTGAATCGTGAGACCGTCCGAAAATCCATGAAAATCTACGACCTCAGCGTTCCCCTCGAAGATTCTCCCAGCGAGCCTTTGAAGGTTCGAATCGAGCATCAGAAACACGCCGAAACGGCCGAAATCATGGCATCTTTCTTCGGGGCGACAGCCGATGATCTGCCGAACCGTCTCGGATGGGCCAATGATATGATCACAGCCTGTTCCCACAACGGAACCCACGTCGATGCCCCTTTTCATTATTACCCGACCTGCGGCGGCGATAGGGCGAGAACGATCGACGAATTGCCGCTGGAATGGTTTTTCTCGGACGGCGTCCTGCTCGACTTCTCGGCCAAACCAGCCGGCGGGCTGATCGAGCCGGGCGACCTCCAGCGCGAACTCGCACGCATCGATTATCGATTGAAACCCTTCGACATCGTTCTGATCCGGACCGATGCCGACCGGCTCTGGGGTTCGCTGGAATATTTCGATGCCGGGGCAGGCATGACTGCTGCCGCGACGCGCTGGCTCATCGGTCAGGGCATTCGCGTGATGGGCACGGACGCCTGGGGCTGGGATCAGCCATTCTGGGCCATGCGGGAACGGTTTCTGGCGACCGGCGACGCTTCGATCATCTGGGAAGCCCACAGGGTCGGCCGAGACCTGGAATATTGCCAGATCGAGAAACTGGCGAACATGTCTCAACTTCCCCGGCCGTTCGGATTTAAGGTGAGCTGCTTTCCGGTGAAGCTCAAGGGCGGCAGCGCCGGCTGGAGCCGGGTCGTGGCGATATTCGAAACGGCGTGATTGAAATCGAGTGCGGCTCAAGCGGTGGCAGAGTTCCCATCCGAAATCAACTGACCGTATCGATCCAGCGTTGACAAGACCTGAGACGAATTGATGTCGGACGCCGTAAGTCGCATTGCTGAAACGAGTTTGGCAGTCTATTGAATGGAATGCACTCGTGAGCGATACTGTTCTGGATTCGATGCTGATTGCAGCCGGGCTGTACGACATTGGAGCCTTCGTATCACTTCCGTCATTGAACCAGAGTGATTCATCGTTTCCGAAAACGACCCGGATCAATTCCTGTGAAGTGTATCGGCTTGATGCGGGAGACCCTGGAAATGTAGATGGACGGACCTTCCTGCCTTGTTTGGGTTCCTCTCGGATCGGGCGGGAGCTCCGCTGAAGCGTTCGATCGGGCCGCCCGTGCGATCGCAGATTCAGTCCCGAATGCCAGCGGATTTCTCACATCCGACACACGTCCGATCGGCGGCCGCTTGCTTGAAGCTGCCATTCTGGTTCATGTGCGCCCGGAATACGTCTGCGACGAATCGGATGTAATGCAAGTCGAAGCCGCCTTCGGATTCTGGCCCGAACCTGTGCCGCTACGCGTCGGGGCCAGCGTGAACACACCTTCGGCCCATCACGCGGTGGCTGATCTGGCCGCATGGCTGGCCGGAGAGTTCGGCGGTGTTGTCGATTTGCTCGGTCCGGTGCCGGCCACGGGGCCGATCGGCCGGTCCGCGGTGTTCAGGTCGATATTGGCCCCGACCGGTGACGCGCGCACAGTACTGGACGCAGTCGCGATGCGAGCCTGGGCCAAACATCCGAATTGCTGGATGATGGTGTGACACACGGCAGAGTGGTTGGCCCGGGGAGAAGATTCGGACCTGATCTCTATGGCGATCGACAGGATCCAATCTCAACACGACTCGAAGCGGCGTAATCCGTACTGTTCGGGAATCGATCGGATCGAACATTCGGCCAGAGCAGGAATGCGAAATGACGTCAGGATATTCAGGAACGCCACTCTCCAAAAAATTAGGCATCAAGGAAGGTGCGGTCGTCTTGCCGATCGACGTTCCGGCCGACTACATGTCGCTTCTGGATCCGTTGCCTGCGAATGTCGCTTTTGACTCGTCAGCTCACCCGGGGATCGATATCGTTCATTTGTTCGTCACCTGCAAGTTCGAAATGCAAATTCGACTCGAACATTTGCGAAAGAGCCTCAGGCCTGATGCCGCGATCTGGGTGTCATGGCCGAAAAAAGCTGCCAGGGTGCCCACGGATATTACGGAAGGCACGATCCGCGAAGTCGCTCTCCCGATGGGCTTCGTCGACATCAAGGTTTGTGCGGTCAGCGAAGTGTGGTCCGGGCTCAAGCTCGTCGTGCGTAAGGAACGGCGATGAAATATCATCGCCATGTCTCAGGTCGTCCTCATTGCCCACCGTCCGAAGCGACTCCGATACGAAAGAGTGAGGCAAATGTACCCGAAGCCGCGAGAAAGCCGTTGCCTCGATGGATAGGCAAATGCTCGATCATTGCGAACTTCAGCGCGTCGTCCGGGATGAATCGAGAGTTGACTGTTGAACCGATCGGCCCGGCCTGACAGAATTGAAGATCGTCGAAGTGCGACTTCACGTGTTTTTCGTGGATTTATTCGCTGAATCGGTATCGAATCAGGTCACGAATCTCGCATCGAATATACGGAACCGAACGAACATGACGGATCCCACCGCATACCTGGAATCTCTCGGAGCGAGCGTCACAAGAATAAGCGATGATCTTCGCGTTGACTTCAACGTGGAATGGAAAGGACGCGTCGAAGATTTCGGACGACTTGAGGAAATCCCGGCTGTCGGCATGATCGTATTGCACAGTAATATATTCGACGACGGCGACCTCCAGCGGCTTTGCTCGCTGCGGCTTCCACGCCTCAAACGTCTCTGGCTCGAAAATACGATCGTCACCGACGACGGCTTACGAGTTCTGACGAAAAATGAGAACGTTAAGGAGCTTGTGATCACATCCGGCGTTTGTTCGAATGGATGCATGCGGCATATCGAAAAGATGGGCTGGCTCGAAGAATTGTTCATTTCGCAGCAGCCGATCACGGATGCCGCATTCGAATCGATTTCGAAACTCCGGAAACTGAAAGACCTGAAATTGCCGACGACCCTAATCGACGGCAGCGGCCTGCACTGGATGGAAGGGCATCCGGCATTATCGAATCTTTATCTGGCCTCGACATTCGTCGGTGGCGAATGTATGCGAGTGATCGGCAAGTTTCCGAAAATCGCCCAATTGACGCTCGATCTGACTCATGTCACCGATTCGGACTTCGAACATTTGAAAAAGACGCAGAGCCTCGAATACCTGAGCGCCAGCGCGACATCCATCACGGATGAAGGCCTCGCGATGATATCCGAATGTTCCGGAATCCATACTCTTGAGCTCTGGCGCACCCGCATCAGCCCCGATGGGCTGAATGCGTTGAAGAAAATGCGGAATCTCAAGTACTTCCAGTGCTGGAATACGTTACTACGCAAGGAACACATCTTCGAACTGACCGACGTCCTGCCCGACTGCCTGATCGAGAATCACAAGCCCGACGGAGCTTACGAATATCTTTGACCGGTTCGTTCCGAATCCTGCCTGAGTCTTCGAAAGAGTCCGAGATGGACACATCCGGGAACTTGCTTGCGATTTTCCGATCAAGAGGAATGTGAGGTATCCGAGGCTCTTTGAAGTCACTCACCTGATATGATGCCCTGGTCAGGCCTCATATTTCCCGATTCCGGAAAAATGGGGAAAAGCCGAGACTGGATTCTTCATCGAAAAATTCGGATCATCAAGGTTGTCTCTGCCGTGAGATTCTGCGAATTTGGAAATGGAGTTTCACTGGCTAGACATGTGAAGACATGAGTACTGAAGCTTCGATTTTCTCGATAGCGAATTGAGTCCTGATTCGCAAGTGATCTCGATGGGGGTGACCGATGAGCGACGATTACGACAGTTTCTGGAACGATGATAAAAACTGGCATATGGGCATTTATTCATGCCCTGACGATCCTCGAGTCATCGTACCCAAGAGGCCGAAATGGGCGGGGAAGACTCTGAACTTCGCCCATCGCAAGGCCGCCTGGTCAATTTTCGCCGCGACGCTCCTGATCGCTTCGCTTCCGACGATCGTCACATTCTGGCTCTTCGGACTGAGAGCTCCGGAACGCATCGAATTCTGGGCCGGTCAGGCGATTTGTATCTGCGTCATCGTCGTGGCCTATTACGCCTTCGATTTCGAAGTCCATAGATCAAAGTGAAATTGAGCATGGAATTGGGTCGATCGGCGAACAGGTATCAGGCATCCGATCATTTGCGGAGACGCTTGAACTCAGGTTATGATGGTCGCAAATGCCATCGTGCAGGTCGAGTTCAACTCCGTTCTGTTGGCTGAGCGCATCCGAATTCGACCGATCGCACGTTCCGTGATCGAAAATCCAAGACAGAGAAGAATCAGAGATGAACAAGAACCTCGAACGCGTCTATCGCATGAAATTCTCGGGCGTCTATCCTCACTACGTGACCAAGGCGGAACGCAAGGGCCGCACGAAAGCGGAAGTCGACGAGATTATCCACTGGCTCACGGGCTATGATCCGGCGGGGCTGGAGAAGGTGCTCGCCGATGGTACCGATTTCGAAACGTTCTTCGCTCAGGCGCCGAAAATCCACCCGAACCGGTCCATGATCAAGGGCTTGATCTGCGGCGTCCGGATCGAAGAGATCGAAGACCCGCTGATGCGTGAAGTGAGATATCTGGACAAGCTGATCGACGAACTGGCCAAGGGCAAACCGATGGCGAAGATCTTGAAGTATTGACCTGGAAGATCTCTCCCCGCGATCTTCGGAACGAGGTCATCAGGCAGATCCGCATCGATTTTGCACGGAGTCGACCTGCCAGGGTGACCTTTTCATTCGTCAGGCCCTGGTTTGACATCGAAAGCGAGCGCGGTCGCGATGATTCCCAGAATCACGGCCAGAAACAGGGAGATGACCGTGCGTCTGGCGTCGCCGAAGGACGGAAAGACGGCATCGAAAGCCGTGGCTTTCTGCAGCATCGTCCAGCCCACGAACGAGGCAGGCGGAATCAGCATTCGGTAGCGGTCCAGGGCGTCCCATGTCTTCGTCAGCTTTTTGGTCGATACGTAAATGACCGTGGCGATGACGATCAGGCCGAAAAACGACCAACGTAAAGTCGATTTGTCGGTGATGGAGACAGTGCCTTCGACGGTTTTCGTGGTGACCGATATGATGGCGGAATGGAGGACGAGCACTTCGGCAGGAATGAGACTCGACAGTGCTTCGACGTAGGTGGAAACCAGATCCCCGCCGGTTGCGCCGGTATCCGTGTCCGTACCGGAGGTACCGTCCGTCGCTGCAGGTGCTCCGAATGCCGTCGGGCCAGTTCCGCCGGACCGTGACGATTTCGATTTCCGGGAATTGACATTCTTGCGAACTGCGCTCATTTGCGCGTAACCGATGATACTCATGGAAGGTGCCTCGAGATTTCGATTCTGGGCAGGACTAAACGAACTCGTCAGGGGATGTACGAGAAGCCGTATTACCATATTCGAACGGTGCAAGTGGCACAATGCGGTCAACTGCGAAAATGTTCGACTTCCGGAATTCGGAACTTCCTGCCCGCCAGGTTTCCCGATGCGCTGAAGGGCATCGAACATGAAAGCCGTCATGATTTCGCCGGTTTGGCTCATCCACTTTGCCGGAGGTTCGAATTCGTTTGTATCCGAATGGACATTTGCGTTAAAATCAGAATGTACTCACCCACCCAATTCGGCGACTTGCGACCTGCCTGCCGAACTTCGAGCGGACGCCATCGAAATGCCTGTACTACCAAGTCCGAATCTGCCGTGGCCTCGGCGAATGCCGTGGTTCGTCGTCGCCCTGTGCATTCCGATCGGGCTCTTCGTAACTGCCGCAGCGTCGGAACTAGCTGCGGCACCTGCACAACCGGGCACAGCGGAAGCGCGGGCGGATACTTCGCCGGCCGCAACCGGGGTCGATTATCTTTCGGAGATCAAACCGGTCCTTGCCGCGCGATGTTACGCCTGCCATGGGGCGTTGCAGAAGAAGGCCGGGCTGCGGCTGGACACGGTCGAATTCATGCGCAAGGGAGGCGACGGCGGCGACGTTCTCGACCGTGAATCGCCGATCATTCTGGATCGGCTCACGGCCGATGATCCGCACGAGCGCATGCCGCCAGAAGGCGAAGGCACCCCGCTGGCGGCCGATCAGGTCGGAAGGATCAAGGCCTGGATCGAGTCCGGGGCCCCTGCCCCGGCGACCGAAACGCCGGAATCGAGTCCGCGCGATCACTGGGCATTTCGATCGATCGAACGGCCAGCCGTTCCCGGCGTGAAAAACAAGAGCTGGGGCCGTAACCCGATCGATGCGTTCATACTGGCGAAGCTTGAAGAAAAAGGCATGCAGCCCGCACAGGCCGCAGAGCCGGGGATTCAGTTGCGAAGGTTGTACGTTGATCTAGTCGGCCTGGCTCCGGCTCTGGCCGATGTCGACATTTGGCGGAAGCAGCCGACGGAACTCGAGTACCTGAAAGTCGTTACGAAGCTCCTGAGCGATCCGGCGCACGGCGAACGATGGGGCCGGCACTGGATGGACATCTGGCGCTACAGCGACTGGTGGGGTCTGGGGGCTCAGCTCCGTAACAGTCAGAAAAACATCTGGCACTGGCGGGACTGGATCGTCGAATCGCTCAACTCAGACGTACCTTATGACCGAATGGTGCGGCTGATGCTGGCTGCGGACGAAATCGAGCCTGAAAATCTGGCGGATTTGCGTGCGACCGGTTACCTCGCCCGGAATTACTTTCTCTTCAATAGAAATCAGTGGCTCGACGAGACTGTCGAGCACGTCAGCAAGGGGTTTCTGGGTCTGACGGTGAATTGCGCCAAATGCCATGACCACAAATACGACCCGATTACCCAGCCCGATTACTATGCCATGCGGGCGGTTTTCGAGCCCTACATGGTGCGTAACGATGTGATGCAAGGCGGGCGTGACACCGTCGTTGACGGGTTGCCCCGGGCCTACGACGCCCGGCCTGAAGACCCGACCTGGCGGTTCGTGCGCGGCGACGACAAAAACCCTGACAAATCGCGTAAAATCGAACCCGGCGTGCCTGCGTTTCTGGATCATGCCCCTTTCGAAATCCGGCGGATCGAATTGCCCCGGCAGGCCGTGAAGCCCGGATTACGTGCCGACGTTCGCAAGGCTCAACTGGACATGGCCTGGGAGCGGCTGGCCAGGGCACAGGCCGAATGGGCCACGGCGGAAAACGCCTGGAAACTTGCGTCATCGGCAAAATCGGAAAAGCCCTCAGCCGCGGCGAACACCGTCACCGCTCAAGCCTCCGGTAACGAGCTGACGGTTCTGCTGGCTCGCGCCCTGGCAGAGAAAACCAGGTTGGCGGCCGAAGAGTGGGCCCAGGCAGTGCGTGCCCGAATCGAAGCCGATTCCGCCGTCTCTGCCGGTTTGCCGCCCGTGGAAACCGCCGGCATTTCGACGATCGCGGCGAAAGCCGAGCGCCGATACGCACTTGCGGCGGCCGAAGTTGAAGTCGCGAAGCTGGAAATCGACGCGGTCAAAGCCGACGAAAAGGCCCGGCCAGCGGTCGTCAAATCCCTGGAGCAGGCCCGGGCCAAATCGGAAGAGGCCCGCAAGGCCGTCTTCGAAGCGGGTTCGAAGCCGATCGTGCATACGCCGATTCCGGGTACGGAGCATGCTCGAACGATGTTCATGAGTTCGACGGCCTTCGACACTGACCCGGTCACTCCCGGGTTCAGTACGGGCCGACGACGCGCCCTGGCGGACTGGATCGTCGACCGGCGCAATCCGCTTGCGGCACGCGTGGCGGTCAACCATATCTGGACCCGCCATTTCGGCGAACCTCTGGTGCCGACGGTGTTCGACTTCGGCCGCAAGGGGCAGCCGGCGTCGCATCCGGAATTGCTGGACTGGCTCGCCGCTGAGCTGATCGAAAGTGGCTGGAGTATGAAACACGTGCACCGGCTGATCGTGGAAAGTTCGACATATCGAATGAGTTCGTCGATACGGGACCGTGAAGAAAATCAGAGCCTGGACCCGGACAATCGGCTCTTTTGGCGGCGGTCGCCGGTGAGAATCGAATCTCAGGTCGTGCGTGACCTGATCCTGGACCTGGCGGGAAATCTGGATTGGAAGATGGGCGGCCCGCCCGTCCAGCCTGAAGAACAGGACAAATCGAACCGCCGGAGCCTCTATTTCTTTCATTCGAACAACGACCGGAACGCGTTCCTGACGACCTTCGACGAAGCCCTGGTGCGCGACTGCTACCGCCGCGACCGCAGCATCGTTCCGCAACAGGCTCTGGCACTCTCGAACGCGAGTCTGGTGGCGAATTCCGTCGGCCCGATCGCTGCCCGGTTCGAACAGGAACTTGCGGGCCTATCAGGCAAGCCGATCACTGACAAGGACTTCGTGCGACATGCCTTCGTTCGTATCCTCGCCTTCGAACCGACCGAAGAAGAAATCACAGCGTGCCAGGAAACGATGAAATCCTGGTCTGCCGGGCATGCGCCAGCAGCGGGAATGCCCCTCGGAAGGAAACGGCTCGTCTGGGCCTTGATCAACCACAACGATTTCGTGACGCTCCGATGAACCACGATTTCGATCGGGACGTATCTCACGAGTCAGGATCGAAGAATCCGCAAACCGGTCCGAAGAGAGAACGCTAAATCATGAAGAATTCTGGCCAACTTCCCCGGCGTGCGTTTTTATCCGACCTCGGCATGGGGTTCACGGGGCTGGCTCTGGGGGCGATGCTGCACAGGGATGGCCTGGCTGCTGAGACGGGGTGGGCTCCGCCGGACGGCAAGCCTCATTTTCCGCCGAAGGCGAAGAACGTGATCTGGCTGTTCATGAATGGCGGCGTCAGCCACATGGAGAGCTTCGACCCCAAGCCGATGCTCAACAAGTACGCCGGCAAGACGATCGCCGAAACGCCCTTCGCCGACACTCAGGATCCGAAAAAACTGGCGATCGAGCGGCTTGTCGTTCCTGACGCCAACGGGAATCAGCGAAACACGCTCTATCCGCTTCAGGTCGGCTTTCGCAAGTATGGCCAGAGCGGCGCTGAGCTATCGGACTGGTTCCCGCATCTCGGCAATCATGTGGACAAGCTGGCGATCGTGCGGTCGATGTGGACGACGGACAGCAACCACGGCGCACAGACTCAGTTTCACTCGGGACGTCACTCGAACGACGGCAATTTCCCGACTCTCGGTGCCTGGGTGCACTATGGCCTGGGGTCGCTCAACGACAATCTGCCGCAGTTCATCTCTTTCGGTTTCCGCGAATACTGGAACAAGATCGACGGCCATTACCTCGGCCCTGCCCATGATGCCGTACCGCTGAGAGTGAATCCCAAAGATCCGCTCGATTTCGGCCGGCCTCAAGGCGATTTCTCCGAATCCGATCAGGCGAAGGGCTTCGAACTGGTCGAAAAGCTCAACAGGCTCCGGGGCATCGAGTATCCGGCCGATACGGCCATGTCGGCCCGGATCGACTCGTACGAGCTGGCGTTCCGGATGCAGCGTTCCGTCCCCGAAGTCATGGACTTTTCGACCGAAACCGCCGAAACCAAATCCCTTTACGGCCTGGATCACGATCATTCACGTGACTTTGGATCGCAACTCCTTGCCGCACGTCGGCTTGTGGAACGCGGTGTCCGTTTCGTGCAGATTCAGCATGGCGGAGGCGGTGCGGGCGCATGGGATGCACACGGCGCGCTGAAAGCGAACCATTCGAAGAACGCCCTGGCGGTGGATCAACCCATCGGTGGCTTGCTGGAAGACTTGCACCGGCGCGGAATGCTGGACGAAACCCTGGTGATTTTCGCCAGCGAGTTCGGCCGGACGCCTGGCAGCCAGGGCAGCGACGGCCGGGATCATCACATCTTCGGCTTCTCGGTCTGGATGGCCGGCGGGGGGATCAAGGGTGGTGTCGTGCACGGAGCGACCGACGAAATCGGCTTCCACGCCGCCGAAAACCGGCATTACGTGACCGACATTCACGCCACGATCCTGCACCAGCTCGGGCTCGATTCCCGGAAGCTGGAAATCCCTGGAAGGAAACGGCTGGAGATCGACCACGGTACGCCGATCCGCGAGATCATCGCCTGAAGCGGCGATCAACACGCGTCAGATCGAGAGGCAAGTCGCTCATGCCGACCGATCAATCGCGGTAATTGCGCTTCGACATCCTGTCGAGTTCGCGCTTCGTGTCTTTCGACTTGATCGCGTCACGCTTGTCATGAAGCTTGCGGCCGCGGGCCAGGCCGATTTCCAGCTTGGCGATCCCTTTGTTGAAATACATCTGCAGGGGAACCAGCGTGAGGCCCTTTTCCTGAACTTTGCCGCTGATTTTGCGGATTTCTTCGGAGTGAAGCAGTAACTTCCTGGGCCGTTTCGACTTGTGATTGAACTGATTGGCCTCGACATATTCCGGGATATCGCAGCCGAGAAGCCAGATCTCATCATTCTGGAGGTCGGCGAAGGCCTGTTCCATGCTGATCTTGCCATTGCGCAGGCTTTTGACTTCCGAGCCGACCAGAACGATCCCGGCCTCCCATTTGTCGAGGATGTCGAACTCATGATAAGCCCGCTTGTTACGCGAGATCACCTTGATCGTCGATTTCTTGTCGTCTTCGGCTTTTTTCTTCGATTTCGAACCAGCCATGAGACGCTCGCGATCGGATCTCGGAAAGGAATCGGACGTATCGACATCATAACGGAGGATCGAAGGAAATCAATTCGAAGCGGACGACTCGATCGGACGAAGGCTTGCGCATGCCGCTAGCACCTGTTCGATCGCATCGGCGGCTTCGTCTCTTGTCGGGTAGAACCGGGGCCGAGCCCAAGTCTCGGCTGGATCGAAAGCCGAAATCGGCCGGACGTCGAACATCGCTTCAGCGGATTCACGCACGAAGCGCCATCGGTCGAGCGGCTCAGAGATCAGTCGGTTTCGTTCGAAATGTTCGTAGAAGTCTCCCAGGGCAACGATTGGCTGAGATCGGTCCAGGTGATCGAGCATGGCTTCAACCGTCCAGCCAAGCTGGGGATGAACCCAATGCGCTGGCGCGACGTCTTGCAGGGGTTCGAGTACGAACCGCCGAACCGTCATTCTGGGATGAGGCACGACGAGCTTCGTGGACTTCGTTCTCAAGCGATCGAACGTCAGGATATCAAGATCCAAAGGTCTCGATCCCCAGGTCGGTCCTGAGGACCGGCCTGCATGGAGTTCGAGATCTTTCAGCCTGGCGAGCAGGGTTTCCGGATCGAATCGTGTCGAGAACCGAACGACTGCGTTGACGTAAGGTTTCTGACCTGGCGGGCCTCCGACGGGCTCGGTCGTGTGAAATCCGCTCACGTGGATCGATTCGATTCCGGAGCCAGGAACGCTGATTTCCACGATCGCATTCATGAGGTTACGGCTCGCGTCGCCGACGTTGGCTCCCAGGGCGACGTAAACCTCATGGAACAAGGACATTATGACGGGCCCGGTTCAGAATTTGAGCTTGGCGATCCGGTCCACGGCTTCGAGCAGACGTGGTGTCTCGACTGTCAGTGCCGCGCGAATGAAGCCATCGGCGGTCCGGCCGAAGCCGAGACCTGGCGTCAGGACGACCGAGGTTTCTTCGAGGATCCGCCCCGCCATATCGGCGGAGGAGACACCTTCAGGGCAAGGAATCCAGACATAGAACGTGGACTGGGGCGAGTTGACCTTCCAGCCGGCTTTGCCGAGCGCGTCGACAAATGCGTCGCGTCGCTGACGATACATGTCGCGAATCGGCGGCGTCAGGATTTCGTACTGATCCAGAGCCGTTTTGGCGGCCATCTGAATCGCCGTGAAGATGCCGGAATCGGTATTGGCCTTGATCTGCCCGAGAGCGCCGACGATCGCGGGATTGCCCACCGCGAAACCGACCCGCCAGCCCGTCATGTTGAACGTTTTCGAAAGGCTGTGAAACTCGACGGCGACATCCTTCGCGCCAGGAATTTCCAGGATCGAAAGGGCCGGCTCGTCATAATACATTTCGTTGTAAGCCGCATCCTGAGCGATCACGAAATCGTATTGGTGAGCCAGCGCGACGACTTTCTCGAAAAACGCCCTGTCGGCCATGCCGGCGGTGGGGTTGTTCGGATAGTTCAGGAACATCAGCCGGGCTCGAGCGTAAACGTCGGTGGGAACCGCGTCGAGGTCGGGCAGAAAGCCGAGTTCAGGAATCAGGGGCATCGTGAAGACATCGGCCCCCGCGAACATGCTGGAAGACCGGTAAACCGGGTAGCATGGATCAGGCACCAGGCTAATGTCGCCTGGGTTGAGCACGGCCAGAGGGAAGTGGGCCAGACCCTCTTTCGACCCGATCAGAGGCAGAATTTCGCTGGCGGGGTCCAGGGCGATGCCGTAGCGCCTGCGAAAGAAATCGGCGATCGACTGACGCAGTTCGGGTGCACCTTGATCGAGCGCATATTGATGATAGGAAGAGACTTCGACATTTTTCTGAAGGCTTTCGATGATCGGCCTGGGTGTCGGCCGGTCGGGATCGCCCACACCGAGATTAATGACATCCTTGCCTGCGGCGATCGCGGCTTTCTTCTTCCGGTCGATTTCCGCGAAGAGATACGGAGGGAGCTTCTGGAGGCGTTCCGACTTGACGAAGGCGTGAGACATGCGTTTCGGATCTCAGGAGGCGAAGAGTACAGGTCGCACGCCGCTTCGGCGGCGACAGGAACAGGTTAGATTCCAGGAATCAGGCGGTTTCCGCCAGGATTTCGTCGGGAATGATCTCGTTCGAAAAGACGTTCTGGACATCGTCGTTTTCGTCCAGAAGGTCACGAAGCTTGAGCATCTTGCGGGCCGAATCGGCGTCGAGCTGGACCGAATTCGAAGGGAGATGACGCATTTCGGCAGTCTCCGTGACGACTCGAGCATCTTCCAGCGCCTTGCGCACGTCGTCGAACGATTTCGGGTCACACGTGATTTCGTAGAATTCCTCGCCCGTGACGATGTCGTCGGCACCAGCTTCCAGCGCCGTCTCCATCAACTGCTCTTCAGTCGCCGATTTCGAAGGGACGAGGAACAAACCCTTGTAACTGAACAGATAGCTCACGCAGCCGGTGCTGCCGAGACTGCCGCCGCAAATGTCGAAAATCTTGCGAAGTTCGCCCGCGGTCCGGTTGCGGTTGTCGGTAAGGATTTCGCACATCACGGCGACGCCGGAAGGGCCATAGCCTTCGTAGATCACCTCTTCGAAGTTTTCGCCGCCGAGTTCGCCGGTGCCTTTCTTGATCGCCCGTTCGATGTTTTCCTTCGGGCAACTGACGGACCGTGCTTTGTCGATCGCATATCGCAAACGAAGGTTCGAGGTCGGATCGGCTCCGCCCGTCTTGGCGGCGACGTACACAGCCCGGCAAAGCTTGCTGAAGAGCTTGCCCCGCTTGGCGTCGACAAGTCCCTTGCGGTGTGCGATGTTCGCGGCGTGCGAGTGTCCAGCCATGGCTAGGCAAACTCCCTGGTGTCGGTTGGGGGATTGGCTTCGATGTCGGTTTGCAGATTCAGCGAACGCGATCCGATGATCTCCGGAGCGGGCGGATCAGGGTTCGGAGTCGCCGGAAGCCTTGACCTGGGCAGGCAGCCGGTCCAGATTTTCCAGCTTGGTTTTCAGGGATGCGGTCAGCTTCTGGCCCGATTCGCCTGGCTCGATATGCTTGAGAGCTTCGTTCCAGGATTCGCGTGCTTTATCGAAACGCTTGAGCCGGAACAGGATATCGCCGAGATGGTCGAACAGCGTCCCGTCCGGGCTGCTGCGGCGTGCGATCGAAATCGCTTTCTCCATGTGCCGGAGCGCTTCCTCATACTGTCCACGTTTATACAGGACCCATGCGAGGCTGTCCAGATACGCCGAATTCTCGGGATCTTCGGCGACTGCCTTGCGAATCATGCTTTCCGCCTGTTCCAGACGCTTGCCCTGATCCGCATAGAGATACCCGAGGTCGTTGTTCACGCCCGCGTCGTCCGGATCGCGTTTGAGCAGCTCCTCAAGTTCTTTCTCGCCGTTGGCGAAGTCGTCGCGATTCACGTAGATGATCGAAAGGCCCGAATGAGCGACTTTCGCAAGTTCGTCGTTCGCGGGATATTGCTTGAGCAGGTCTCGATAAAACTTGATGGCTTCTTCGTCCCGGCGGGCCTTCGTCAGGATTGCCCCCAAGACACGATTGAAGTCCGTGTCCTCAGGTGCCTTGGTCAGGACCTCCCGACCGAGCTTCACCGATTCGTCCACACGCCCCAGGTCACTCAGGGTAAACAACTTCCAGCGCAGTCCCGCAGGGTCGGCAGGATCGATCTTGAGGACTTCGTCAAGCGTTTTCAGAGCTTCCTCTGACTGCTTCGCCTGCACCTGGAACTGGGCGAGGAAGACCAGATTCCGCTTGTCTTTCTCGTTCGGAAATTTCTCGAAAAGCTCCTGCATGACTTTCGCGGCTTCGGCGAAACTCCCGGCCATGTAATGGGTTTCGGCCAGTTCACGCAGCGAATCGGCTGACGGATCGGCTTTGGCGGCCAGCACCCGAAGCTTCACGAGCCGGTCCCACAATTCCGACTGGCGCGCCAGATAGAACAGGCTGTTGTAGGTAGGTTTCTGAAAGGCTTTGGGGTTTTCTTCGAGCCGTTTGATCGCCGCGTCCAGAACGGCCGCGGACTGATCGGCCGCAACGGCGAGCGATTCCAGTTGCGGACGCAGGCTTTCCAGACCACGAGGGGTGGTCATCGCTTGCGCGAGAAGATCGAGGAACCCGTCGTATTTTTTGTCCTTGATCATGCTTGAGGCTAAGGCTCCGAACCCTTGAGGATCGGGCCGGATCCGAATCAGTTCCTCATAAAGCGTTTTCGCTTTGACGGTCATGCCGGCTTCGCGATACTGGTCCGCGAGAACCGAGATGATTCCGGGATTGTTCGGCGATGCGGCGCTCAGCGATTCCAGCTTCGGAATGACATCGCCCTTGCGATTCAGCCGGGTCAGAACCCGTGGCAGCAGTTCGTAGATTTCACGGGCATCAGGCTTGCGCCGGAATGCGGTTTCGAGCTGTGCCAGTGCGACTTCCGGCTTTTTGGCTTCGAGAAGGCTCGTGACGAGAAGCACGGCCATGATCGGATCGTCCGGGTTATAGCCGATGCCCCGTTCGAACGCTCGGGCGGCCTGGTCCCACTTTTGCGTTGCCGCGAAGACTCGGCCGAAATTGAAGTAGATTCGCGAAGGATCCGCCCCAAGAATTCGGTTCGCTTCCTGGGAATTCCCGAGTCCGGCCTGCTTGTCGTCCAGAAGATCCATCACACGGATCATTTCTTCGACGGCCTTGTCCGGCTGTTGCAGCCTGCCAGCGAAGAGCATGCCGCGTGCGAAGTGGGCGTAGAGAGCCGCGGCTGACTTCTGGTCCAGCTTCGCATTGGCCAGCGTATCGGCCAGCAGCTTCTCGGCGTTCGGGAACTGGCCCCGACGTTCGTACAAACCGACGACCAGGCGAAGGGAATCGACGTCGCCAGGCTCAATGTCGAGCACCTTCCGCGAGATTTCGAGACCTTTGTCGATCCGGCCCAGGGCCAGATTCAACCGGCTCTGGCGTTTCAGCACGGCCAGGTTGGCGGGATCGATCGCGGCGCATTTGTCGAGCAGTTCAAGCGCTTCATTCCACTGCCGGCGGGATTCGTGTGCCCGGGCGGCGACGAAAAGTTCAGCCAGCTCGGTCGCCCGCTTCGATTCGACCGTATCCGGTCGTGCCGGAACGAACAAGGCAGGCGGTTCATCCAGCTTCAGGGCGTTCTCGTCAGCCGGTTTCGTGTTCCCGGCTGGAGCCGCAGGCGGCTTCTCCTGGGCTGGAGCTGCACCCGCGCCGGACGAAACGCATAGCATGGCAACGATCGGAAGGCCAGTTTTCAGGCATCGGCCAAACATGGATAGGCTCCTTCGTGCCGGCAGAGTCGGGCAGGCGTGCGATCGATCCTCACAGGCGGAAACGTAACAGATTCTAAGGCATTCCGGCCATTATGACAATCTGTTCGCGAAACAGCGGCGAGAAACGGTCGAGGCAAACAAAAAACGCCCCGGTCCATGACCGGGGCATTCGCGAAAGAGTCACGAGCGAGAACGTTACTTCGCGGGGGGCAGGATCACGGCGTCGATCACGTGAATCACACCGTTGGAAGTGACGATGTCAGTCTTCACGACCTTTGCCTTGTCGACATAGACCGATCCGCCCTTGACGGAGATCGAAACTTCGGAACCCTGAACCGTTTTGACCTTTTTGCCGTCGAGGGTCACGACCTGTTCCGCCTTCACGGCACCTGGGACGACGTGGTACGTCAGAACGGCGACCAGCTTATCCTTGTTTTCCGGCTTCAGCAGTGCTTCGACAGTGCCTTCCGGCAGCTTGGCGAAAGCTTCGTCCGTGGGAGCGAAAACCGTGAAAGGACCGTCGCCCTTGAGGACGTCCACCAGGCCGGCAGCTTTCACGGCAGCCACCAGTGTTTTGAAAGAACCGGCACTGACAGCCGTATCCACGATGTCCTTGTCGGCAGCGAATGCGGTGGTGCTGAACAGGCCCATCAACGCCGCGAGAACGATCTTACGCATCTTGACTACTCTCCGTGTTCGATATTCGAAACTGCATCACTCAGAACTCACATCCTCAATGTGCTCCGAATGAGGCAATCGTCCATATCGGTCAGCCGTAATTTCAGAAAACAATCGCCTGGAAAGAGTGTAAACTATTTCATAATAATGGTTTATTGATTTCTTGCAAGTGAGGGTCCGATACTGGCCCGAAGGATTCGCCCAGAATAATTCGTTCAATTCGTTCATTTCGGGTGATACCTATGCATTTGCATAAAAGCCGACTATTCGCGAATTTTCATTTCGTCATTGGATTTCGGTCCGGACATGCCTGGTGGTGGGGGTGAATTGGCGCGTTTTACCACGCCGTATCTTGGCGAAAAGTGGTCATATTCGAGATCCCCGTCGAACGTAATCAGCCTGCCGTCCGAAAATGGCCTGATTTGCACGGCTGATAGCGAAGGAGCGATCAGGGCGAGCGCGACGAGGGATTGTCGCGCGATTTTCCCGCGAATCGGCAGGTGTGCGAGACCGAATGAGAAAATTGTGAGGGCACAAGGTAAAAGTACGACGATGGTGCGCCCATGGAACGGGTAGAACCGGCCGAGGGAAGCCGCTGCGACCAGAGCCGTCGTCGCCGATACGAAACATGCCAGCCAGGGCATTTTTCGGAACATGTATCGCAGGCCATTGACCATGATGCCGGTGAGTGCGGCGATCCAGGGGAACATGATCCACGGGCTGTCGATGGACGTGGCGAAATGCAGCGGATTGATGAAGTTATCCGCGAGGACGCAGAGCGAATCG
>CAZSQA010000055.1:0-35229 GCA_964608915.1 uncultured Isosphaeraceae bacterium | reverse complement strand
AGGATAGAGGAGCGCAAGGGAAGGCGCGCTATATCTGATTGGAAAGCGTATGAGACAATGTTGCGACTGAGCGACCCGCTTCTCGTGCCTGAGCAATGGCGGGAGATGTAGTTCACGAGAGAAACGGAACGAATCTGGATCTCACGGTTGATAGGTCGTTGTCTATCTTCATCCTTCGCCATTTCACTCAATCGCCCGATTCTCCGCCACGCCACCGGGGATCGTCTGCCCGTGCGGGTCGGTCGCGGGTGCATTCAGCTCGCGCACGAGTTCGTTCTGGAGGTCAGGCCCCAGGAAGTGTTCGGCCAGTTCCGCGGGTTCGTGCAGGTGGTCTTCCGGCAGGTCGAAATCCCGGTGCAGGAACGATTCCCAAAGGCGATGGCCGCGCACCAGCGAAATCGCGATTTCCCGGCCCGCGGGTGTCAGCCGGCCCGGACCGTGCAGATTCCGGGATCCAGGTTCGATCCAGCCCTTGCGAACGGCGCGGCGGACGGCGAGACGCTCAAGCATCGGGTGCCTTTCGAAAACGTGCTTTTCCGTGCCGTCCGGCTGTTTCCTCAGTTCTTCCATGCGAAACAGGTAGGCCAGCAGATCGTCGGTCGCGATGCGTAAGTCGACTCTCAGTTTCCTCAGAACCTGAGCGATCCGGCCATGAAGGGGCGAGAAAGCCCATGCCGCCACGAACAGAACGCCGCCGCTGACGGCCATCATGCCCGCCACGGATGTGTTCGTCGCAAGTGCCGCCGAATAGCCTGTCGCGCTCGTCAGGCAACCGCACGCGACGGCCAGAACCAGGGCCCAGGCCAGGCGATCGGTCAGCAGAATGGCCGTACAGCCCGGTGCCACGAGCAGGACGATCACGAGGATCGAGCCGACGGCCTCGAACGACAGGACCGTCACGATCGACGTCAGAAACAGCAGAACGAAGTCGATTCGCCGCGACGAAAGGCCCATGCTGTCGGCCAGGCCGGGGTCGAAGCTCGATATTTTCAGCTCCTTGAACGCCAGAACGACGAACGCCACGGTGATCGCGGCCGTCAGCGCCAACGAAGGCACTGTGCGTGGCCATTCGAAAGGCCCGACACGCACCGATTCCAGCGGCACGAATTCGATCGCTCCGTAGAGCACGCAGCCGGGGTCCAGGTCGACGTTTTCGGCCGCCCGACCGATGAGAATCACGCCGATCGCGAAAAGCGAGGTGAAAACGACGCCCAGGCCCGCCTGCTCATTGACCATGCCTGTGGAAGAGAGCAGCCGTGTCAGGAAGGCCGTCAAAAGTGCCGTGATCACGGCCCCCAGAAAAATCGGCCAGCCTGAGACTCGACCAGAGAGCAGAAACGCGATTGCCAGGCCTGGCAGAACCGCATGGCTGATGGCGTCGCCCAGCAGGCTCATGCGCCTAAGCACCAGAAAAGTGCCCAGAAGCGATGCCGGAACGGCGCACAGGCAGCCGACGACGATTGTCCAGAATGCGATCGCGGCCGCGGATCCCGCCGGGCTGGTCGCCCATAATTCCTGCCACATGACTTAGACACCCTCCGGCAATTCGACGATGCGATACGGGGCCGGATGCTCTTCAGGACTTTCGCCGCTGTCGCGTCGCCGCACGCGGCGTACGATGACGCCCCGGGGCGAGAACAGGGCTGAAGCGACGAACAGGCACGTGGCGCAGAGCGTCATGAGGGCCCCGGTCGGAAGGTCTTCGAACAGCGTCGAAAGCACCACGCCGCTGACGCATGCGATCATGCCCAGGAGCGACGAAATCAGGGCCATGGTTTCGAACCGGTCTGTCCAGAACCGGGCCGCGGCCGCGGGTATGACGAGCAGCGACGTGATAAGCACCACTCCCACGGACGGCAGCCCCGCCACCACAACCAGGCCGATCAAAAGCATGAGCAGCAAGTCCATCGCCCCGGTGGGCCAGCCGGTGGCCCGGGCGAAAGCGGTGTCGAAGAGCGTGATCCGGAACTCCTTGAACAGGCCCACGATGACGACGAGAACGAAGGCCGAAACGGCCGCGATCAGTTCGACGTCGGCCAGAATCATGCCGGAGGTCTTGCCGAGAAGGAAAGAATCCAGACCTGCTTTCGATCCTTCGGAAGCCCGGTTCTGAATCCATCGGGAAAGGACGATCCCGGCGCCGAAAAATACGCCCAGAACGAGAGCCAGGGCCGCGTCGTCCTTGATGCGTGCGCTGCGGCAAAGAACGGACACGCAGGCCAGCCCGAAAAGCCCCGTGCAGGCCGCACCCAGCAGCAGGCTCGGCAAATGCCTGTGACCGACCACAAGAAAAGCGATACAAAGCCCCGGCAATGTGGCATGTGCCAGGGCGTCGCCGGCCAGCGCACGGCGCCGCAGCACGGCGAGCGTGCCCACAAGGCCTGAGACAAGCCCCAGCAGGCTCGTGCCCGCCAGAACGATGAGCGTGTTGTAGCGCAGAAGTTCCTGGATCATGTTCGATTCTGTCTGAGTCTGCGATTCATGTCGATGGCTGGCCGGTCTTTACGGCGATGGCGAGTTCGTCGAGAATCGCCAGCCGGCCACCGTAGGTCTTGCGCAGAAGTTCGGCCGTGAAGACCTTATTCGTCGGCCCGTGGGCCACGAGCCGCTGATTGATCAGCAGGAGCTGGTCGAATCGCTCGGGCACGCTGCGCAAGTCATGATGCACGACGACGACCGTTTTCCCCTGATCCCGAAGTTCCGCCAGGGTCCGGAAGATCGCCTGCTCCGTCGCGGCGTCCACGCCAGCCATCGGTTCGTCCATGAAATAAAGATCCGCCCGCTGTGCCAGGGCCCGGGCCAGGAACACACGCTGCTGCTGACCGCCCGAAAGCTGGCCGATCTGCCGATTCTCCAGCCCTTCCAGCCCCATTTTCGCCAGGCATTGCCGAGCCAGTTCCCGTTCGGCGGCACCGGGACGGCGGATCCAGCCGAGGCGGCCATAAGTGCCCATCAGGACGACGTCCAGCACCTGGATCGGGAAGTCCCAGTCGACACTTTCGCGCTGTGGTACATAGCCCACGCGGGTTCGCACTTTCCGCAGCGGCTGGCCGAAGAATTCGGCGTGGCCGGACCCGACGGGCAGCAGCCCGAGAACGGCTTTCAGCAGCGTGCTTTTGCCGGCTCCATTGGGGCCGATGATGCCCACGAGCGATGGCCCGCGGATCGCGAAATCGACATGCCAGAGCACCGGCTTTTCGCGGTAGGCGACGGTCAGGTTGTGGGCTTCAAGAATCGGCGTATCGACAGGCGTTTCCGTCGCGGTTTGCCGTTTCGAAGTCGAAGTCATCGTGTCCTGCATCAGGTTCTTCGTTTCGGATTGGTGAGCGATTCGAGCCCCGCGCGAGAGTGCGGCACCGGGCTACCGGTCATGGAATCGACGAACGTCCGCACGTTGTGTCGCATCATTCCCAGATACGTGCCTTCCGGGGTGCCGAATGCGCCGGGGGCGTCAGAGAACAGCGAGCCGCCGATGCGCAGGGCGTGGCCTCGCGCGGTTGCCCCTTCGACCAGCGCCATGACGTTGTCGTCAGCGACGCTCGACTCGACGAAGATCGCCGGAACGCCGCGTGCCACGACAAGATCGACAAGTTCGTTGGTGCGCCTGACGCCCGATTCGCTTTCGGTCGACAGCCCCTGAATGCCTTCGACCTGAATGCCGTAGGCACGGCCGAAATAGCGGAACGCGTCGTGCGAAGTGATCAGGAGCCGCCGCTCGTTCGGCAGGCGGGCGATCGATGAGCGAATTTCGGCATCGAGATCGTTCAGTTCGGTGATATGCCGTTCGCCATTGCGCTGGAATTGCGCAGCGTTCGGGGGATCGAATTTGGCAAGCAGCTCCGTCATGAGCGTGGCGAACTCGCGCCAGATGGCGACGTCGAACCAGCAATGGGGGTCAGGCGCGCCTTCATCGCGGATCCACGGATCGTCCCGGCCTTCCTGCCGTCGCTTGCCGGTTAGCGTTTCCCCCAGCAGGTGGGTCGGTTTGTGGCGGGCCAGACGTTCGAAGACGCTGATCAGCTTGCCTTCAAGGTGTAGCCCGTTCGCGATGATCAGTTCGGCATCGGCCAGAGCCCTGACGTCTCTGGGACTTCCCTTGTAGAGATGAGGATCGACCCCTTCGCCCATCAGCGAAACGACGTCCACCGCATCGCCGCCGACATTGCGGACTAGATCCGCTACGAGAGCGGTCGATGTCACCGCTCCGACAGCCCCCGTGCCGCGGCGCACGGCGTTCGAAGGCGCGGGGCTGCCGCAACCCGCAGAGATCGTAAAACCCCAGCCGGCAAGCCATTTCGACCATATTCTGCGAGTACAGGGCACGATCCGGTCCACCTCTTTTGCGCCAGTCGAAAGAGAGTTTTCTGTCACCCAAAAACTACTCAGTGATCATATTTGGCGGAATGGCGATCGTCAAGTATGCGGAACGTTTTTTCGTCGCCGGAAGTCTTGATCAGTCAAACGAAACACCCCGCCGGCCGGAGCCGCAGGGCGTTCGTCGAATCGAGATTTCTGAAGGGCGAGCGTGCGCGTCAGTCCTTCTTTTTCTCTTCCTTCTTGGGCTCTTCTTTCTTGGCGGCTTCTTTCTTCGGTTCTTCCTTCTTGGCCTCTTCCTTCTTCACGGCCTCTTTCTTGGGCTCTTCCTTTTTGGCCTCTTCTTTTTTCTTGGGCTCTTCCTTCTTGGCTTCTTCCTTCTTCGCGGCGTCCTTCTTCGCAGGCTCGGCCACTTCCTTCACAGGAGGCACGTCCTTGTCGGTCTTCAGGCCCGGTTTGGCGGCTTTCAGCTTTTTCACGGCGTCGTCGGTGACTTTGGTTCCGTAGACGAACAGTTCCTTGAGGTTCGGCAGATCCTTGACCTTATCCAGGGCGGCGTCGGTGATCTGGGTGCCCGCCAGGCTGAGGATCGTCAGGCCCTTGAGTTCCTTGATGTGGTCCAGCGCGGCGTCGGTGATTTTGGTGTCGACCAGGTAGAGCTTTTCGAGCGTGCCGATGCCCTTGATCTTGGCCAGGCCGCCGTCGGTGATCTTGGTATTGTTGAGCGTCAGCTTCTTGAGCGTCTTGATGTCGGCCAGGCCGTCGAGGCCGGCGTCGTCGATGCCCGACACGCCGAAGTTCACCGTCACGATCGGCTTGTCGCCCTTGTCGTCCCTGTCAAGGCGTCCGCCCTTCTTCGTGATTTCTTCGGCGATCTTGTCCTGGGCGAATGTCGCCGCGGAAGCCGCCAGACCAAGCAGGATCGCACCGAGAGCCATCGACGAAGATCTTCGCAGGATCATGGAACCGTTCTCCCCGGGGTGTTTTTCGGAAGTCCGAAATGGGTGTCGGAAGGTGGCAAAGGCAGGTTGCGGCGAATCGGAGCGGGTTTTCGAAGGCCCGGCCGTCACGCCATTCTCCTCATCCTAACGTGCAAGTCGCGCTGAGGAAACCACCGACGGTGGCAAAGGCTTCGGAACGTCATCGCTTCGGCGAATCCGCCCGTCTGTGATAAAATTCTTCGAAGTCGTAAAAACTCCGGCCGTGTGCTCATGTTCGCCCGGAACTCTCTTCGTGGACGCAGCATCCAGTGAATGCCCCGCCGATCGTTAACCTGGCCATCGATGAATTTCGCCGGAACTTCGGCGCCGAGCCATCGGTTCGGAGTTTCGCCCCTGGCCGCGTCGAAATTCTCGGTAATCACACCGATTACAACGAAGGGCTCGTCCTCGGTGTCGCCATCGACAGACACACAGCTGTCGTCGGCCGGCGTGTCGAAGGCACGAAAGCCATGATCCACGCCGCGGCATTCGACGAAACGGACACGTTCGACCTGGCCGAACCGAATGTCGAACCAGGCCCTGAAGGTCGCTGGACGCGTTACGTTCGTGGCGTGCACTGGGCCCTGCGGGGCCGATTCGAAGCTCCGCTCGGTTTCGAAGCCGTCATCGCGGGCGATGTGCCGCTGGGGGCCGGGCTCTCCAGTTCGGCCAGCCTCCAGGCCGCGTTCGGGCTTTTTCTGAACGCCCTTCATGGCGAGAAGATTCCGGACGACTCGGCCCGCCTGGAACTGGCGAAGCGCCTGCGAAAGGCCGAAAACGGCTTCGTGGGCGTCGCTTCGGGGCTGCTCGATTTCGTCACCGTCTTGTTCGGTCGGCCAGGCCATGCCGTGTTTCTCGACTGCCGGACGCTGGAAGTTCGCCGGCCAAGCCTGGGCGAAACGCCGCCTGCGATCGTGGTGCTCGACAGCCGAACGTCGCGCCAGCTTGCCGACGGCATGTACAACATCCGCCGGACCGAATGTGAGCGAATCGTCGACCAGTTCCGCAACATCAAGGCCACGAACGCCATCGCAAGCCTGCGCGACATCACGCTTGAAGAACTTTCGGCGCACTGGAAATTCCTGGCCCCGGTCGGCCGCACCCGGGCACGTCATGTGCTCCTGGAGAACCTGCGCGTGGCGGACGGAGTCGCTGCCCTGGAAGCCGGCGACCTGGAAAAGCTGGGCCTGCTCATGAGCCGGTCGCACAAGTCGAGCCGCAGCGACTTCGGCAACAGCTCCGATGCGCTCGATGCCCTGGTCGCGGCCGCCTTGACCGCCCCCGGCTGCCTCGGCGCGAAGCTCTCCGGCGCGGGCTGGGCAGGCTGTGTCGTGGCCCTGGTGCGGCCTGAGCGGCTCGAAGAATTCGTTCTGGCCGCGACCGAGGCCTATCGCGAAGCGACCGGCACCGAGGCCGACGTGACGGTGGCTTTTGCATCGGGATGCTCGGATTCGTGAAATCGTGCGATCGAACTCGATTTTTCGATCTGCCCGCGTGATTCGGGTAATATCGATCGAATCGACGCGAATGACGAAGTATCCAGGACGAATCGAAACGAAGGGGGATGCAACCATGGATCGACGCAAGTTTCTCGAACGTTCGGCTGCCGGGGCACTGGCGCTTTCGGCCGGCAGGAATGTCGCTATCGGCTTGACCATTTCGGACGACGAACGGACGTTCGCTACGCCGGCCGAAGCCAGTAAAGCCCCGCGTGAGACGATCGGTTACGTCGTCGGCCTGTATGCCGGAACGGGCGTGAACAAGCCCGATTTCCTGGCGACGGTCGATCTCGACCCGAATTCGAAATCGTATTCGCAGATCGTCCACCGGCTGCCCATGCCGAATGTGGGCGACGAACTGCACCATTTCGGCTGGAACGCCTGCGGCAGTTGCCACGGGGCCCGGGCCCGGCGCTATCTGGTCGTTCCCGGGCTCGTGTCCGGTCGAATTCACATCATCGACACCATCGACCCGAACCAGCCGAAATTACATAAGGTGATCGAGTCGAAAGAGATCGTCAACAAGACAAAACTGACGGCCCCGCACACGGTGCATTGTCTGGCGGACGGCACGATCGTCATCAGCATGCTGGGCGACGAGAAGCTCGATGGCCCGGGCGGGTTTCTCCGGCTCGACGAGAATTTCGAAATCGCCGGCCGCTGGGAAACGTCGACGAAGGGGATGAATTACAATTACGACTTCTGGTATCAGCCGCGGCACGATGTGATGGTCAGCAGCGAATGGGCTGCGCCGAGAACGACGCGCCCCGGATTTTCGCTCGACGACGTGAAGGCCGGCAAATATGGCCGCCACTTGCATTTCTGGAACTGGACGGATCGCAAAATCGAGCAAAGCATCGACCTGGGCGAAAAGGGGCTGATTCCGCTGGAGGTGCGGTTCCATCATGACCCGGCCAGCACGCACGGGTTCGTCGGTGCGGCGTTATCGAGCGTGATGTGGCATTTTCATAAGGACGGTTCCGCGTGGAAAGCCGAGCCGGTCATCGAAGTCGAGCCGAAGGAGGTCAAGGGCTTCGACTTCCCTGTTCCTGGCCTGATCAGCGATCTGGTCGTTTCTATGGACGACCGCTGGCTCTATTTCTCGAACTGGCTGCATGGCGACATTCGCCAGTATGACATTTCGAATCCCGCGAAGCCCGTGCTGAAAGGCCAGCTGTGGGTCGGCGGCCTGCTGGGCAACGCGCCTGAATTTCGCGGCACGAAAGCTCGCGGCGGGCCGCAGATGCTGCAACTGAGCCTGGACGGCAAGCGGCTTTACGTGACCGATTCGCTCTTCAGCAGTTGGGATAACCAGTTCTATCCGTCCGTCGGCAAGCAGGGCTCGCTGATGTTGCAGGTGGACGTTGACACCGATTCGGGCGGACTGAAGCTCAATGACCGGTTCCTCGTCGATTTCGGCAAGGAGCCGGGCGGCCCGGCCCGGGCGCATGAAATGCGATTTCCCGCGGGCGACGTCACGTCGGATATCTGGCCGTGAGGAATTCGTACCGGGCTTCCGTCAACCCTCGAAGAGATCGGACAGTCGGGTCTCGACGAACGCACGAATTTCGTCCCGCACGCGGCGGTAATGGCCGAGGGCTTCCTCTTCAGTCGCTGCGGTCTTGGCCAGCTTCGGCGGATCGTCGAAGCCGACATGAACCACCCGAGCCTTGCCGAGAAAGGCCGGACAGTGTTCGTCCGCATGGCCGCAGACGGTAATGACCAGGTCCAGCGGCACATCGGCGAGCGTGTCGGCCAGCTTGGAGCTTTGGCCCGTGATGTCCACACCCGCTTCGGCCATTACCTTGACGGCGTTGGGGTTCATGCCATGGGCCTCGATACCGGCCGAATAAGGCTCGATGCGGTCGCCCAGCAAATGCCTGGCCCAGCCTTCGGCCATCTGGCTGCGACAGGAATTGCCCGTGCAGAGGAAAAGTACTTTCGGCTTTGTGGTCATCGTGTCGAATCTCTTCCGGGGCCTGGTTCGATCATTGAACGAACGGGAATGCCTGAATTGCCCGTGTCAAAGCCTCTCGACCCACCGGCGGTTTCGTCTGCCAGGGGATCATAAAAGTCCGTTCGGCCAGTTCCTCCACGACTTCACGTATATATCGCGATTCGTGGCCTTGCCGTGCCAACAGTCCGGGGTCGGTCACATCCAGCGGAGAGATGCTCTGGTTGATGACCCAGGCGTAGGGCTCGATACCGGCCCGGCGCAGGTCTTCCTGCAATTGGGCGGCTTCGTGCACCGGCGTCGCTTCCGGCAAGGTCACGATGAGCACTCGCGTGAATTGCGGGTCGCGCAGTCGTGGCAACAGATGCTCGACCGATTCGGGCATTTGCGAGGTTTGGCGCGTCACCTCGCGGTGATAGGCCAAAGCCGCGTCCAGCAGCAGAATCGTGTGGCCCGTGGGGGCTGTGTCCAGAACGACGAAGCCGTTCTCGCCCCGGGCGACCGCTTCGGCGAAGGCGCGGAACACGGCGATCTCTTCCGTGCAGGGCGAGCGCAGGTCCTCTTCCAGCAAGGCTCGGCCCTGGGCATCGAGCCCGGCACCGGCGTTTGCCAGAACTTCCGCGGAATAGCGATTCGTCTCGGCCACAGGGTCGATTCTGGCGATCGTCAGGTTCGGCAGGTCGTCACCGGCCATCGCTGCAGCGATGTGGGCGGCCGGGTCGGTCGTCGAAAGATGGACTTTCAGCCCACGTTCGGCCAGAGCCGTCGCCACGGCCGCTGCCAGGGTCGTCTTGCCGACGCCCCCTTTGCCCATGGTCAGAATTACGCCATGCCCGACTGCCGACAGTTCCGGAATGAGCGATTCGAGATTCGGCGGCAGTTCATCGCGGTTCAGGATAGACACACTGGGGCGGGTCGATCCGTCAGCCTGGCCCAATGACCTTAAGGAGTCCACGCCCAACACGCCCTGAGGCGAAAGCGGGATGAGCGTGCGCGGCAGGTTTTTCAACTCCTTAGGAACGCTCTCCATCGCAGTGCGGCAGCGCGATTGCATCGCCATGGCGAGCGAGTCGGTCGTGTCGCGCGCCTCGAAAATGCCGTTGACGACCAGGTGCTGGTTCCTGACGCCCAGCCCTGCCAGTTCGCCACTGGTGCGGGCGGCTTCGCGGAGGGCCGTTTCTTCCGGCCTGGCGACCAGGACGAGCGTCGTCGTTCCCGCGTCGGCCAGGGCCTTGACCGTTTCCTTGTAAAGTTCCTGCTGAGCCTGAAGCCCCGCCAGCGGCCCCAGGCACGATGTACCCGTGGTGTTGGTCTCCATGAAGCCTGACCAGGCCGAGGGCAGCGTCAGCAGCCGCAGCGTGTGACCGGTCGGGGCCGTGTCGAAGATGACGTGGTCGAACTGTTTCGTGGCCGACGGATCGCCCAGGAGCTTGGAGAATTCGTCGAAAGCGGCGATTTCGAGCGTGCACGAGCCGGAGAACTGCTCTTCCATGCTCGCCACGGCGGCATCCGGCAGGACACCACGATATGGCCCGACCATGCGTTCGCGATATTCGGCCGCCGCCTTTTGCGGGTCGAGATTCATGGCCATCAGCCCCTGAACAGCGTCCACGCTCGTCGGGTGGTTGCCCAGCGGCGTGCCCAGGACTTCGTCGAGATTCGAAGCCGGGTCGGTCGAAACCAGCAGCACCCGCTTGCCGGCATCCGCCAGCTTGACGGCTGTCGCACAGGCTACGGAGGTTTTACCGACGCCACCTTTACCCGTAAAGAAGAGGTTTCGTGAGGGATTTTCGAGAAATTGCATCGTCTTGCTCTTTCGTTTCATCGGCGTTGAAGCTTGCGGGGGATCGACAAATTCGCGTTGTCAGTGCCCACTGCCACGCGGGCTAGGGCACAGCTCAGGCGAAGCCGGGCCGATACCGACGGCGTCCTCGAAATAGCGTTTCTGGAAGTAAAGCGACACGTTCACGAGGCCGATCAGCACGGGCACTTCCACCAGCGGGCCGATCACGGCCGCGAAGGCTGCTCCTGAATTGATTCCGAAGACGGCCACGGCCACGGCGATAGCCAATTCGAAGTTGTTGCTCGACGCCGTGAATGCGATCGTGGCGGTTTTCGAATAGTCCGCACCGACCTTGCGGCCCATCCAGAAGCTCACCAGGAACATCACGACGAAGTAGATCAAGAGAGGCACGGCGATCCGCACGACATCCAGCGGAATGCGGACGATCAGGTTCCCCTTGAGGGCGAACATCACCAGAATGGTGAACAGAAGCGCCACGAGCGTCAGAGGGCTGATCGTGGGGATGAAATGCTGCTCGTACCAGTCCCGCCCGCGAGACTTCAACAGAACGAGCCGTGTGAACATTCCGGCCAGGAACGGAATCCCCAGATAGATGAACACGCTTTTGGCCAGCTCGCCGATGCTGATATCGACCGCGCTGCCTTCGAGCCCGAACAGGGGCGGCAGCAGAGTAATGAAAACCCAGGCGTAAAGGCTGTAGAAGAGAACCTGAAAGACGCTGTTGAAGGCCACCAGACCGGCGGCATATTCGGTATCGCCTTTGGCGAGATCGTTCCAGACGATGACCATGGCGATGCAGCGGGCAAGGCCGATCATGATCAGCCCGATCATGTATTCCGGGTAGTTCCCCAGAAACGTGATCGCCAGAACGAACATCAGAACCGGGCCGATCACCCAGTTCTGAACCAGTGAAAGGGCCAGGATCCTCCGGTCACGAAACACTGTTCCCAGCTCTTCGTAACGCACCTTGGCCAACGGCGGATACATCATCACGATCAGGCCGATGGCGATCGGAATGTTCGTCGTACCGACCTGAAACTGGTTGATGAAACCTTCGACCTCTGGCCAAAGGCTGCCGATTCCGACACCCACGGCCATGGCCAGGAAGATCCAGAGTGTCAGGTAGCGGTCAAGAAATCCCAACCGCCTGGGCCTTGCGTCAGTCATCGGTTTTCTCGGTTCGGTCGTGCTCATCGTGCGCGTGGCTCAGCCGTTCCTCGAATTGCTCCAGCAACGCATGACGAAAATTCTGTTGAAACTCTTCCGTCGATTCCGGCTCGTGTTCAACCGCCCACATACCCAGCAGCTCGCGTGAGGGGTAGCCCCGGCGGTTCACGATCCGGCCGTCGAACAGGATGAGCGGCAGACACTCCACGCCCTCTTTGGCCAAGGCTTCCTTGACCAATTCGTTCTTCACGAACTCGGCGGGCTGCTGGGCCAGGTTGTAACGCTGGACATCATGCCCCTGCGATTTGAGCCATTCCAGATCGGCCGCGAACCGGGGCAGAACCGGATCGACGCTCGGCCCGCAGATTCCGGTGGAGCAACACATCGGCTTGTCGTAGACACGAATCGTTTTCATCGCTCGAGACTCCCTGAATGAATGATTGAGACTGAATTGTCCGTTTTCTGATCGTCTTTCGTCGAAGAACGATGAATGGAGATCAGAAAAATGACGCTAGATTCCTGCGACCAGTGATTTCAAGTCTATCAGTGCCTTCGAGTTGATGCAGTAACAGACTTTCGGCCCTTCGACTTCGCCCTGAACCAGACCGGATTCCTTGAGTATTTTCAAGTGCTGAGAGACGGTGGATTGAGCGATCGGCAGAGCGTCGACGATTTCTCCGCAGACGCACGATTCTCGCTCCATCAACATCCGGACGATCCTCACCCGCATCGGATGAGCGATGGCCCACGCCAATTTCGCCAGCTTCTCGGCCGAATGGTCTGAAGGCAGCGGAACGGCTGCCTTCGAATCGCAACGAGATGTGCTGGCCTTTTCCTCGCAAGTTTCCGATTCACTCATGGCGAAGCACCTCGTGCGAACGTCCTATCGTTTATCTACGATTAACGATACTCTGTGTCTTGGGCTGAGTCAAGCGAGAAACGAAACCGAACCCTCTGGCTTCGCTGGCCGAGTCGGATTTCTTTGCGGAGGAATGCGACACACTTCTTTCCGAATGCATCATCTGCCTGCTGCATCGCACGTGTCTCCGGGCAGAACATATCGGGCAAATCGAAGCGTTCCGGCTCAGAATGCCCTCGCCGATCGTCTGTTGCGGATCGCATGGATCGGGGTATGATGAACATGTCGATCTCCACCACCTTCTTCAACAATCAGACTTCGAATTCGCTGGCAATTTTTCGGTTGCCCTTGCCGGGCGACCTGGAATTACGGCGATCGGTTCAATTCATGACACGGCCCCGGCATGCAGCGGCACGCACGATTTTTCGCCAGCCGGCCGACGGAATCGGCCTGGTGCGCCGGGAAATGCTGCGAGTCGGTTCCGCGGGGCTCGTCGGCCTGGCTTTGCCGGACTTGCTCCAAGCCGCCGATGCCGGTTCCCGGAAACCCGTTTCGAATTCGCACTCGACCTGCAAGGCTCGCAACCTGATCGTCATGTTCCTGGAAGGCGGACCGGCCCATCAGGACACATGGGACATGAAACCCGACGCTCCCGAGGCGATCCGGGGCGAATTCCGGCCCATCGCCACCAGCCTGCCCGGGCAGCTTTTCTGCGAACATCTGCCGATGCTGGCCCGCGTGGCCCATCATTTCTGTTACTTACGCTCGGTGCATCATTCGATCAACGATCACAATGCCGGGGCGTATCAGACGCTGACCGGGCGGCATCCGGTCGAGAACGGGCGGCTGATCGTCCGGCCCGGCCCGGACGATTTCCCGGCGATCGGGTCAGTTCTGGCGCTTTTGAGGCCGAGCGATTCCGAAATGCCCGATTTCGTGCATTTGCCGGACTGGATGAGCAATAACGGCTCGTTCCTGCCCGGCGAATTCGCGGGGTTTCTGGGTTCGAAATTCGATCCGTTCCTGGCCGGCGATCCGAGTCTGGCGGCCTATCAGGTTCCGGGACTGACTCTGCCGCGAGGGCTCGATTTCGAAAGGATGACCGATCGCCGCCTTTTGCTGGACCAACTCGAACGCACGATCGATGCCGCAGCTCCGGCCTTCGACGGGCTTTCGGAACACCGCCGCGCCGCCTTCGCCATGATCTCGGGCGAGAAAGCCCGGGCGGCCTTTGACATCGGCCGCGAACCGCCGAAAGTGCGTGAGCGATATGGGCTCGACCCAGCCAACCCGCGCACGAAGGAAGCCCGCCAGTTCGGCGGCTTGCCCCACCTCGGCCAGTGCCTGCTGATGGCCCGGCGGCTGATCGAGGCCGATGTGCGGGTCGTCACCGTCTGCACCGGAGCCCGGTTCGACCAGGCGTGGGACACGCACAGGCAGCATTTTCCGCTGCTGAAGCAATCCATTCTGCCGATGTTCGATCGTGCCTTTTCGGCCCTCATCGAAGACCTGCACCAGCGCGGGTTGCTGGAAGAAACGCTCGTGGTGGCCATGGACGAATTCGGCCGCACGCCGCGTGTCGGGCAGATCACGTCAGGTGCCGGGGCCGACGCTGGCGGCCGCGACCACTGGCCCCCCTGCTACACCGTGCTGATGGCTGGCGGCGGCGTGCCGGCCGGGGCATGGATCGGCGAGTCGGACCGGTTCGCGGCCTATCCGGCGAAAGATCCCGTCTCGCCGCAGGATATCGCCGCCACGATTTATCGGCTGATGGGGCTGGATGAAACTCACGAACTTCGTGATACACAGGAGAGGCCGTTTCCGCTTTCGACAGGGGCACCGATCCGTGGAATCACCGGGTGAACTTGCCCCGAGATTCCGACTCATGACAGGCAAGGCCGGTTCTCGTTTCGCAAATCGCGTGTCGTGACGGCTTCGTTGGCCTACTGCTCGCCTGAATCCGCTTGCCTCTTGCCCGATTGAGTGTTAAAACGCATTTCATGCCCGATGTACCCGCCTGACCGTACGGACGATCCGTCCGCCCTCTGCCGTCGGTCCCTTTCGACTTGAGCCCTGGCCGAACCAAGCGAGAACGAGAACCGATATGATCCATGCCGCCCGCCCGTCTCGCCGTGGTTTCCTCAAAATCGGTTCGTTGGGTCTGGGTGGCCTGAGCCTGGCCGACCTTCTTCGAAGCGAGTCAAAGGCCGGCATCGCTTCATCCCGGAAGTCCGTCATTCTGATCTACCTGGTCGGCGGGCCGCCGCATCAGGACATGTTCGACCTCAAGCCAGCCGCCCCGGCCGAAATTCGCGGCCCGTGGAAGCCGATTCCCACGAATGTGCCGGGTATCGAAATCTGCGAAGCCTTCCCCATGATGGCTCGCATGATGGACAAATTCACGGTCATTCGATCGCTCGTCGGCAATCAGGCCGATCACGACGCCGTGCAAGTCTTCAACGGCCGCGACCCTCGAAAACCACGCCCCGGCGGCGACTGGCCCCAGTTCGGCTCAGTCGTGGCCAGGCTTCAGGGGGCCGTGGAACCGGCCGTGCCCGCGTTCGTCAGCCTTTGCTACCCCTGCACTCACCCGCCATATAACGAGCCGGGGCCCGGCTTTCTGGGTTCGGCATTCGCTCCCTACCGGCCGATCGACCCCGGCCGCAAGGAACTCGGCGTTCGTGAAGTGACCATCCAGCGGCTGACCGACCGCGAAACGCTGTTACGGCAGATGGACAAAGTCCGCCAGTTCGCAGATACGCACGACACCCTGCGGGGGATGGATTCGTTCAACGCCCAGGCCTTCAGCCTTCTGACGTCGTCCAAAGTCGCGAATGCGCTGGATCTCTCCCGTGAAGATCCGCGCACCGTCGCCCGCTACGGCACCGGCGACCCGAAGATCTTCATGGACGAAAACGGCGCGCCCCGCGTGCCTCAGAGCCTGCTGATGGCCCGCCGGCTGATCGAAGCCGGCGTGCGCGTGGTGACGCTCAATTACAGTAAGTGGGACTGGCACGGCGGGCCGAACAATTCGATCTTCAAGCGTGAACAGGAAGACTTCCCCGCGCTTGACCAGTGCCTGAGCGCCCTGGTCGAAGACTTGCACGCCCGCGGCCTCGACGAATCCTGCACCGTGGTCGTGATGGGCGAATTCGGCCGCACGCCAAGAATCAGCGACATCGTGGGACGCGACCACTGGCCGAACGTCAATTGCGTCGTAATGGCCGGCGGCGGCATGAAAAATGGCCAGGTGATCGGCTCGACCGACCGGATCGCCGGCGAAGCCGTATCCCGCCCCGTCACGTTCGGCGAAGTTTACGCCACGCTCTACAAAAACCTGGGGATCGACGTGGCGACGACGGTTCAGGATATCGAAGCTCGCCCGCAAACCCTCGTCGAGCCGAACACCCGGCCCATTCAGGAACTCGTCTGAAACCTCACTGACCCAACCCGCACTGCATAAAATGGCATGTGGCATCATGCGTTTTCGCTCCGGGCGTATTTCTGTGTCCTTGATCGTCAGTGGTTCGCATCGAATTCCCTTTGCCGGGGCTGGCGGCTGGCGGCGTCCGGGCTTATTCTAGGCGGCATGAACTGGCTCAATAATGTCTGCTGGCTGACGGACAGCTACAAAGTCAGCCATTACAAGCAGTATCCACCCGGCACCCGGCGCGTTTATTCGTATTTCGAATCGCGTGAGGGGGCGAAATTTCCGCGCACGGTCTTTTTCGGCCTTCAGTATTTTCTGAAAGCGTATTTGACCGGGCCGGTGATCACTGCTGAGAAGATCGATCGAGCCGCGAAGCTGTTCGACGCCCATTTCGGCCGCAGCGTCTTTCCGCGCGATCGCTGGGAACGGCTACTGAAAAAGCACGACGGCAGGTTGCCGGTGGAGATCCGGGCTGTGCCGGAAGGCGCGATGATCGACGCATCGAACGTGCTCATGACGATCGAAAATACCGACGACGAAGCTTACTGGCTCACGAATTACCTGGAAACGCTACTGGTGCAGGCTTGGTACCCCAGCACCGTCGCCACGCAGAGCCATGCGATGCGTGAAATGATCAAGGCTTCGCTCGAACGCACGGGCGATCCGGCTCTGGTCCCCTTCAAGCTTCATGATTTTGGGTTTCGCGGCGTCACATGCCCGGAACAGGCGGCCATCGGCGGCGCGGCGCATCTGGTCAATTTTCTGGGTACCGACACCGTCGCCGGACTTGTCCTTGCCGCGGAATTTTACGGCGAGCCATGTGCCGGGTTTTCGATCCCGGCGGCCGAGCATTCGACGATCACGGCCTGGGGGCCGGATCACGAATTGGATGCCTGCCACAACATGCTGACGCAGTTTCCGGACGGGCTTGTGGCTTGCGTCAGCGACAGTTACGACGTCTTCCGCTGTTGCCGCGAAATTTGGGGCGGAGAGCTGCGCGAAGAGGTTCTGGCCCGCGACGGCGTGCTCGTCGTTCGTCCCGATTCGGGCGATCCACCGAAAGTGGTCGTTCAGGTGCTCGACATTCTGGGCGAAAAATTCGGAACCGAGGAGAACGCGAAGGGCTTTCGGCTATTGAACCCGAAAGTGCGTGTGATCCAGGGCGACGGCATCGATTTCGATATGCTCCAGAGGATCCTCTCGCGCATGGAACAGGCCGGCTGGTCGGCCGACAACATCGCGTTCGGCTCAGGCGGTGGCTTGCTGCAGAAGCTCAATCGCGACACGCAGAAGTTCGCGTTCAAGTGTTCTTCCGTGACGGTCGGCGATACCGAGCGGGACGTTTTCAAACGGCCCGTCACCGACCCTGGCAAGCGTTCGAAAGCCGGCCGGCTGAAGCTGGTCGAAGACGACGGCCGGTTCTTGACCGTGCCGGAGCATGACCCACGCCCCGACCTGCTGCGGCCGGTGTTCCGCAACGGCGAATTGCTGGCGGATCAAACACTCGCCGAGATTCGGGCACGCGTGCGGGCATCGGTAGGTTGCATCTGACAGGCCTGATTCGGACCTTTTCGGATTTAGTCCAATCCTCTACCGAGCAGGCATTATCGCGTCAGCTCGATATTCGGCAGCATGCGGGCTTCAGTGCCTTCGATCCATGACAGTCCCCAGGTTTTGACGGATTCCAGAACTGTCGCCAGTGATTTGCCCTTTTCGGTCAGGCGATAGCTTTCCCGCTGGTTCGCTCCCTCCCTCACGTATCGTTCGGCTATCCCGGCCGAAACCAATTTCTCAAGCCTGTCCGTCAGGATGTTCGTTGCGATCCGTTCCGGCGACTGCAGAAAGTCCTTGAACGCCGACTTGCCGCAGAGCATGTCACGCACGACGAGAAGCGTCCATTTGTCGCCGATCAGGTCGAGCGTACATGCGACCGGACAAATGGATCGTCGTTTTTCAGGTGCGTCCATATTCGCTTAGGTCCTTTCCAGAGAGCGACTTCCGACGTGTCTAACCAGGTCTTGGTCTTGACGGATCTCAAAAGACTTGTAAACTGCAAGTGATTAGCTTGCATATTGCAAGTATACGCGATGTGCGACTCAGTGGCAACATGTTCGAGAGAGGGGCCGGAGCGATGGCGAAGCGAGACGAGCATCCGACGGTAATTGCGGCGCGGGCACGAGTGGCGAAAGTGCCGGCAGGCCCCGTCGGTGCCGAAGAACTTCGGGCGATATGCCTGGAATGCGGCGCGGAAGATGTCGGTTTCGTCGCAATCGACCGCGCTGAGCTGGATCCCGAACGGGCGGAGATTCTCAGGCTGTTTCCGGCGACGCGGACGGCGATCGCGCTGATTTGTCGGATGAACCCCGATTCGGTGCGTTCGCCTGCACGGAACGTGGCGAATCAGGAGTTTCACTCGACTGGAGACGAAGTCAACGAAGCGGCGCGCGAAATCGCTCGGAGGCTGCGGGGGATGGGCATCCGGGCCGTGAATCCGCCGATGGCGTTTCCGATGGAGATGGAACGGATCGGGGGCAAGGTATGGTCGATCTCGCTCAAGCCGCTGGCGGTCGCGGCGGGGCTTGGGCAGATCGGAATCCACCGGAACCTGATTCACCCGAAGTTCGGGAATTTCGTGCTGATCGGCGTGGTGCTGGCGGAATGCGAAGTGACGGAACAGGCGCAGCCGATCGATTTCAATCCATGCCTGGAATGCAAGTTGTGTGTGGCGGCGTGCCCGGTCGGAGCGATCCGGCCAGACGGCGGTTTCGATTTCTCAGGCTGTTACGCGCACAATTACCGCGAATTCATGGGCGGATTTTCGGAATGGACGGAAGCGATCGCCCAGAGCCGTGATGTTATCGACTACAGGAGCCGTTTCAGCGATTCCGAAACGGCATCGATGTGGCAGTCGCTGTCATTCGGCGCGAATTACAAGGCGGCATATTGCCTGGCGGTTTGCCCGGCGGGTGAAGACGTGATCGGCCCGTTTCTGGAAAATGCCGGGCAATTCAAGCAGGAGACGCTCAAGCCCCTTCAGGTAAAGCAAGAGACGGTCTACGTGCAGGCGAACTCGGATGCCGAGGCCTATGTCGCCCGGCGATTTCCGCACAAACGGGTCCGTCGGGTCGGTGCGGTGTTGCGGCCGACTTCGATTCAGGGGTTCGTTTCACAGATGCGGCATGCATTTCAGCCGGGGAAGTCGAAAGGGTTGTCGGCGCGATTTCATTTCCGGTTCACGGGTGAAGAGCCGATTGCCTGCACGGTGACGATCCGTGACGGCACGATCGAAGTCGAGGACGGTCTTGCGGGCGAACGCGATCTGCTGATTCAGGCGGATTCGAAAAGCTGGCTCGCATTTCTACGGAAGGAGCGTTCGATCGTGAAACTGCTGCTGTCGCGGCGGGTGCGATTGAAAGGAGACCCCCGCCTGCTGGTGGCATTCGGCCGGTGTTTTCCGTAATGGCGTGAACTCGGCGAGCCCGTCGTGGCGTTTCTTTCGAAGACCGGTTCATCGGCCTCTTCCGTTCGCCGTGCTCAGCGATCATGATGATGCCGGTGCCGATGCCCCTGATCGAAGCTGGTTCGTGGGGCGATCGATGCGAAGGCCGATATACCGGAGAAGCCGTTCGATGAAGCGTCAAGCGATTCTATTTGGGCTGACTGTGCTGGGCGCTGCGTCGCCAGCCGTGCGTGCGGACGAACCGCTGTTCGTCGCGAAGCCGCTGACGCCCGAAAAGGCGTTCACGCCGGGTATCGAAGGCCCGGCGACCGATGCCTCCGGGTTCCTTTACGCCGTCAATTTCGAAAAGCAGGGGACGATCGGCAAGCTGTTTCCGGACGGATCGAAGCCCGAGATTTTCGTCACGCTTCCTGAAGGTTCGGTCGGCAACGGCCTGCGGTTCGATCGCCGCGGGCAGCTGTATGTGGCGGATTACACCGGTCATAACGTGCTGAAGGTCGATCCGTCGACGAAAAAGGTGACCGTGCACGCCCATGAGTCGAAGATGAGCCAGCCGAACGACCTGGCGATCGCTCGCAATGGCGTAATTTACGCCAGTGACCCGAATTGGAAGGAAAGCACGGGCCAGATCTGGAAAGTCGGTGTCGATGGCACGATCACCCGAGTCGCCGAAGGCATGGGCACGAGCAACGGCGTGGAAGTTTCGCCGGACGAGAAAACGCTTTACGTGAACGAGTCCATCCAGCGGAAGATCTGGGCCTTCGACATCGCCGAAGACGGCACGCTGAAGAACAAGCGGCTTTTCAAGGAGTTTCCGGACTTCGGATTCGACGGCATGCGGTGCGACGTGGCCGGGAATCTTTACGTGACGCGGCACGGCAAGGGCACGGTGGTGAAGATATCGCCTGCGGGCGAGATTCTCAAGGAAATCGACGTGCTGGGCAAGATGCCGACGAACCTCTGCTTCGGCGGCCCGGACGGCAAGACCGTATACGTGACCGAGGTGGAGCGTCAGCGGGTCGTGGCGTTTCGGGTGGACGAATCGGGCCGGGAGTGGTCGCTGTGGCGAGATCCCAAGCCCTGAAGCGACATCCGGAGCGGATTCGAAATGTCGAAACGAAGCGAGCCTGGCCAGCGTGGCCAGGCTCGTCGTATTGATGAGACTTCGGAGTCCATCGCGGACCGTCAGCTCATTCGCCGGCTTTGGCCGAGCTGGCGGCGTCGGCCTTCATGAGGGCTTCGATGGCGGCTTCCAGGCGATAGAGCGGCTCGCCGCCGACGACCATCATGCGGACTTTGCCTGATTTGTCGAGGAACAGCGTGGTGGGGTAGCCCTGAAAGTTCGGAACCTGCTGCTGCGTTTTCTCGTCGCCGATCACGCAGGTGTAGGGCACGCCCATTTCCTTGTTGAACTTTTTGATCTTCTCGATGTCTTCCTTTTCGTCGTCGCCGCCTTCATAGTTGATGCCGACGATTTCGAGACCCTTGGGCTGATATTTCTTCAGCAGGTCGATGAAGTGAGGGATCTCGGCGCGGCAGGGCGGGCACCAGGTTCCCCATATGTCGACGATCAAGTACTTGCCCTTGTAGTCGGACAGCTTGACTGTCTTGCCGTTGAGATCCTTGAGCTGGAAATCGAACGGGAATGGCTTGCTTTCGGCGATGAGTTCGGCGAATTCGGTGCGGGCCATTTCGACGGCCTTGGACGAAAGTTCGCCGGCCATTTTCTTGAAGTCCGGGCGTTCGCGGAGGTTGTCGAGATCCTTGTCGGACGAGATCTGGGAGAGAAGGTTGGCGTTGATACCCAGGGCGAAGCATTCCTTCAGAGCTGCCATGGCGGCATCGAGCTTCTTGGCTTTGGACAGTTCGCAGGCTTCGTTGTAGAAGACGGCCTCACCGATTTGCTTGGCGAGGGGGTTCTTCTTGAGTTCGGGATCTTTCGCCACGAACCCGCGAAGCGTTTCGGCGGCTTCGAAGAAGAAGGGGGCAGCCTTGTCGCTGCCTTCCTGGGCGAGCTGCATGCCCTGGGCTTCGATGAACTGCACGACCATCAGCCTGGCGAGGGTGTCGTGCGGATCCTTCTTGAGCCCTTCCTTGAGTTCCGTGACGGCTTTTTTGAGGTCAGGTTTTTCCTGTTTCTGGAGTGACTCCAGAACTTTTTTCACGAGTGGGCTCGGTTCGATATTGTCCTGAGCCATCACGGCCGGTGAGCAGGCGGCGAGGATCAGGCTACAAATCCAGAGTGCAAATCGGGAGGAACGCATCGAGGTATCCTGTCGTCCGGAAGTTGACTGATTCAGGTGAATCGGACCCGGTATCGTCCGGGGCCGCCACCATTTCCGATCGTCTCATCGTACCGGTCGGGCAAGGCACTGGCTAGGGGGGAAGCGGCGCGATCCGCTTGACTTCACTTCGGCGAGGGGCTTAGGATGAGTCGCCGATCCTGAGTCCCATGAAGATCGTTCCAGGATCGTTTCGATCGACGGCTCTTCATGTTCCGCGGATTCGGAACCGTTTTCGTAATCCGATCATGGACGATCCTGAGCATGCCGCCCAATCACCCGCCCCGACTCGTTTGGTTTTATTGCACGGACGCCCTGCGTGCTCCGGCGGGTGTGTCACGACACGCGCTGGCCATGCGTCATTCCCTGGCACGTTACCCTGAAAGAACCAGCCTGGCTCTGGCGACGGGCCGAATGCATCAGCCGGACAGTCTGGCGCTCTGGGAATCGTGGGACGACCTGCCCCGCTTCGAATTGCCCCTGGCCACCCGGCACATGCTGCGGTTCTGGCGGAATTGCCCCTGGCCGCCTTTGACGGCCTGGACCGGGCCCGCCGACTGGATTTTCGCGCCCGCCGAGTTCCCCGTGGCCAAGGGGCGCGCGAAGCTGGCCGTGACCAGCCACGACGTTGCCCAGGACCTGCGCTGGCAGCCGCCCCGGCGCCGGCAACTGCTGGACCACGTCTTTTCGCACGCGGACAAGGTCATCTCGGTTTCGAAGTTCAACACCGGCGAATTGCTGGAAGCGTTTCCCTATTTGACGAGCCGCGTGGCGACTGTCCCCAACGCCGCCGACGATTACTTCCACGAGCCGGCCACCCCTGAAGAACGCGCCACCGTGCGGGAACAGCTTGGCCTGAAGGGGCAGATCCCGTTTCTGCTGAGTGTCGCTAACCTTCAGCCCCGCAAGAATCTGGAGCGACTGATCCGGGCGATGGGCCGGATTCCGGCCGTGCTGGCGGGCGAACTGGCCCTGATCGTCATCGGCGAAGGGGCCGAAGACCAGGTCGCCAGTCTGGCCGGGGCGATTCAGGACCTGAAAGCCCCGAAAGCCAGAATCGTGCTGGCTGGATACGTTCAGGGGCCCACGCTTCGGGCCGCCTATGCCGAGGCCGCGGCGCTTGTGTTCCCGTCGTTGTGCGAAAGCTTCGGCATCCCGGTGCTGGAGGCCATGACCCAGGGATGCCCCGTCGCTCTGGCCGATTCGACCTGCCTGCCGGAAGTCGGTGGCGCCGCCGGATGGTATTTCGATCCGAATAGCGAGGAGGCGATCGCCGCGACAGTCGTCGAACTCCTGAGCGACGATACACGCCGCGCCCAGCGCGTGGCGGAAGGCCGCCGGATCGCCGCCGGCTATCGCTGGGACAATTCCGCCCGGATGATCCTGGACGCGATGGGGCTTTGAGCCGGCTCCAGGAATCCAGTCGATCGCTTTCGTGATCGTTCGTAAAGTTGCGCTCGCGACGTTGACGAATCGCGTCAGTGCCTGTCGCTCTCACGCATGATTCAGGTTGCATTCCGTCGACAAAACCGGAATCACTACCCGAAATCATCGTCACGACATATGATCGATAACGTATCGGATGCGATGCGGCGCGTGGTCACCAACCCTGGAATCCGGCAGACCGACCCGATGCTCTCTTCGACTATCGTCCTTTTGCTTTCTCTCGTCACGCTCGGTGCCTTGCGGCAGCGCAGGAAACTGCTCGCCGGGCGATGATCCGAAGAACGATCGGCTTTCTGATCCCTCCGGCTTATCCCGGTGATAGATGTCCATTTCATTCGTAACGACAATATCGATTGACACGGGCCTGCCGCTGGTTCAGAATGCGTGTCGCGTCGAGCCCATTTCAAGTCGACATTTGAGGATATCAGGAATCATGGAAGAGTTGTTCATGATCGCCGTGTACGCATCGCCCTTCGCCGCTTTGGCCTTCGGAGTGGACGCATTCCGCAAGTCGAAGAAGATCCGCAGGCTCGAATCGCGGATCGAAAAGCTGCACGCCACCGAAAAGGCCCGCATGGCCGAACAACTGGCGAACGCCGAAACGATGTCGGATGTGGTCCGCCACTTGAAAATCCAGACGAAATATCTCAAATCCATGTCCGGCTCGGAGAAGACATTCTCCTGAGATTTCCAGCGGCGACTGCCCATCGTTCCGGTCCATCGGCTCGTCGGTCTCGGTGTCAGAGCCTGACGATCGTCTTCGTCTTTTCCATGTGCCTGAGGATGACCCAGGTGATCAGGAAATACCACGCGAAGGCGATCAGCAGATAGCCCAGCGGGCAATCGCGCGGCACGAACGGCTTGATCTTCGAAGCCACCATCGGGTGGATCACATAACCGGCCAGGGCGTTGATACCCAGCGTCCGGAACACTCCGGCGGTCAGATTCAGGCGGTCGCACAGCCACCTGAAGAGCTGGAAAACCGCCAGCCCGAACCCGGCCGAAAACACAAGGTAGGACGGCCCGCCGACCCGTTGCGACATCGTCCACGCGCCGACACTCGTTTTGAGGAACTGCGACTGTTCCTCCTTGAATTCCGGGCCCGTCGACATGGCGCGGCGGAACATTTGTGCTGGCGAAGTCGCCGCCGGATCGGCGGGCGGCGGCACGAACGGCAGCGCCGGCAATGGCTTCTGCCCAATGCACGAAATCGCATAGCCGGCGGCCATGAGAATGACGGCTGCTCCGACGATACGGCGGTTCGATGCCCCTCGGGCCAGGTTCATCCAGTCGCAGGCGAGCGTTCCGGCCAGCAGCGGCACCGTCCACGTGAGAAAACCCAGCGGGCCGCCGTCAATCACGGGCCTGTTGAGGGTGAAGTTCACGTAAGTCGCCCCCGACCACGGCGCGGGCACGATGGCGAAAAAGACCCAGAGTGCGACGGAAAAGAGCATCCAGTAAATTCTGGCCATCGCCGATTTGCCGATCACGGGTAGCACCCAGATCGACGTGATGGCAATGAGCGTCAGCGTCTGAAAGAAATTGCGCTCGAAGGCGGTGGGGATGATTGCGTGCCAGCCGCGGGTGAGCAGCTCGGCCCAGGTGCTCACGCCGCCATCCAGCCCATGGACAACGAAGCCGACCAGCAGCAGCCCGAGGTTGCGTGAAAGTGCATGGCGCCAGGCCGAACCGGGGTCGTCGCTGTTCAGGCGTCGCATGAACGTCAGCCGGTACGTCAGACCCACGGCCAGAAAGAACTGGGGCATGATCGTGTCGGCATAGCTGCAATAGGTGTTGTGATGCCGGAAGAACGCCGGCATGCACTCGTAACCCGACACGAAATTGACCAGGAACATGCCCGCGACGGTGTAGCCGCGGAACTGGTCGATCGATTCCAGCCGAACCGGCTTCGAATCGGACGTCTGCGGCTCTGGGGCCGGCGAATCAGCTGTGGACATGGTGGATCGATCTGGACTGGCGTCAGTTTCGGCTTGTTACGAGATCGCTTTCGGGCATGAACATAACCGAACGAAGGCCGGAAACGCACGAGAAAAATCGATGCGGCCGCAATTCCGGATTCGGGCGGTTCATCACGGCCCGGCCACCGCGCTGGCGGTCCTGCGCTTCACCCGCCCGCTTCACCTTCTGGACCTGAGTGTCCATCAGATCGAGCGACCGGGCCATGTCGCCGATCGTCATCGTCGGGTCGTTCGACCAGAACACGCCGCGATCCTCGGATTCCGAATAGCGAAACCCGACGCGATCGCCGAATTTCTCGCGGAACGCCGCGCCGTTTCGCATCCGGGGCGACCACGGCAGCACGGCATAGCTCAGGTCGATCTCATGCACCAGCGTCCGCTTCGGCTCCCGAATCTGAGCCGCGACGAGCCCCGTGCCTGGCTCGAAGAACGAAGCATTGTTCCGAAACGTCGACGACACCACCCAATACTCATGCGTCGCGGCATACATCGCAGGCCGTGTCAGTTGCGGCGACTGCGTCGGATATAGCACCAGGTCGACCCCTTTCTCCGCCAGCCGCTTCCAGCCATCCGCATACTCGACGTCGTAACAGATCTGGATACCCACCCGGCCGAAGTCGAGGTCGAACACGTCGTACGAATCGCCGGCGTTCACGCCGCCTTCCAGCACGATCGTGCCGTCCTGCCCTTCCCGGTCGAGCACCGGGTGAACTTTGTCATACTTGCCGACGATTTTCCAATTGCGGTCGATCACGACTGCTGAATTCGTGCAGGCCGGTTTGCCCGGCTCGTCGCGAAATACTCCGCCGAAGACGACATAACAGCCATATTGCCGGGCCTTGGCCCCCAGGGCGTCGATGATCGCGTTGTCCAGCGGCACGGCTCCCTCGGCCGCCGTGCCTGGCTTGCCCGCCGTCACGGCATATTCGCTGAAAACGACAAGATCCATCGGCCTGCCGTAAGCGGCCTTCGCCTCGGCCGCCATCGTGTCGATCATGGCCGCCATTTCTTCGAGCCGCTTCTGCAGGCCCGGATAATTGCCGTACCAGGGTGTCATCGTGGTGCCGACGATCACCTTGCGAGGCGGCAGGTCATATCTCGCCTTCCCGCCCTCCTTCGAGTCGCCCGACCGAGCGACGCTGCCGGCCGCGATGGCCAGCAAGAGCGAAGCCAGCAGGGCACGCGGCATGATCGAGTTGCTCATGGCGACAGTCTCCCGGTTCGTATTTCGATGTTTGATTTCCACAGACAGCCCCGGCCGTGGTGAGGCTCTGAGCGGAGAAAGTCAGTGTCGCTGATTCCTCGGAGTAGATCTCGTTTCAGACGGTGAGCGTGCGAACCTGGAACTTGCCGTCGGTCGAAAGCGGCAGACGCTTGCCCAGGAAGGCGCCGAGATCCCAGGTCCAGGGCCGAGAGTGAGGCATGACATCGTTGAGAATACCGTCGCTGTCGGAGTCGGACAACACGCCACGGGCGGAATCGGTGATTTGGTTGATGTCGTGTTGGTTACGGATGATCTGGTTTGCCGATTGAGGCAGTTGTAAGACAACAGCAAAACAATTTCGAATCGTCGGATCAGGTATGCGTTTTGTTGGATAGAACGGGTTAAGACTCCGGAACGGAAGAATGACCTCATTTGCGCAGCGGTCGCTGCCCGACGATGGATTCCCGGGCCACAGAAATGTGAAAAGCGAAGCCAACTTTCAATGCCTGTTAACGATTGTCCAGACGAATCAGATATCGAACGAGCGACTCGATATCTGTGGCTTCATTCACGAGAAAGTGTCGGAATTCGTCAAATTCAACCGATAGCTTCATTAGCTCTTCGAAGCCTGCGAACAACCAGAGAAGAGGAAAGTCGTCATAGTCTTCGAGGAGAGCGATCTCCACGGGATCTTCGGGTATGAAGTGCGCGTTCGGCAAGTTCAACTCGACTGAGATCACGTCCAGGATCGGCTTGGCAATGCGATATGGAATGCCAACGGTATCCCACTCATTCATAGGAGCAGATGATCGTGATTTTAGTTGTGACTCCAAAGATCGCCGTCCGTACGGTATTTCGTAATAAATTCGCAAAGGAATGTATTTATGAAGCCAGCGACAGAAGGTCTGAATCCGAGAAAGCTGGAACCGCTCAACCTCTGGGTCTATGAATAAAGACTTGTAACTCATGAGCACTTGTATCCGCAGCTCATCGATATCGAAGGCAGCAATGGTGACGGGCCATTTTCTGGCTCGCCGATCACGTGCCGCACGAAGAGTCGATCGCCATGTCTAAGCGATTCAAGGCATCGTACACGAAACTGTTGCGACGTCGCGTTTCCGTTGGTGGAAAGGGACTGCCAGTTGCCCATCGCGTCGAGGTCCCAGGCCTGGGTCCGCGAGGGCGAAGCCACAGTATCGAGAATACCGTCGCTGTTGGAGTCGGACAACACACCACGGGCGAAATCGGTGAGTTGGTTGAGGTCGCTCGGTTGACCTGTAACTGTGGATACTGCCCCACCCGCCGCGGACAGTTCCGGCGGAGGAGGCAAGATGGCAACGCCATGTCGATCTCTTCGAAGCTGCACTCTTCTGTGGTCGGGACCATTTTCGATCTGAATTCAGCTTCTCTGATGCGCGGGGGTGGCTCAAGGCGTGCGTGGCGGATTTCGGGGCTCGATTCTGTTCCCTCGACAAGCCTGGAGTGACCGCGTAAGATACGCGTGTCACACGTGCGACTCCACATCCGAGGGGATGCCGGACGATGGCAAGGCGGATCGCACGATCGCCATGCGACTTCGACGGATTCCTCTCCCGAAGCTTTCACCGACCGAATTATCAGGATTCCGAAGCATGTCTCTCGCCGCCAGTTCGTTGAGCCGCAGCCCCCTGGGCGTTTGCAGTTGGTCGTTACAGGTGAAAAGCGTTCCGGAGCTGGTTCGGCTGACGGAAACGCTGGGCACGAAGAATGTCCAGGTCGCCTGCGGTGACCCGCACCACGCCAGTTGGGAAGAGGGCGACACGATGGCCCTGGCGGCCCGGGCGACGGACCTGAATTTCACCGGCGCGATGATCGGATTCCCGGGCGAAGATTACACCACGCCGGACCACATCAAGCGCACCGGCGGTTTCGGCGACCCGGATACCCGACCCGAGCGGCTCGAAACGCTCAAATGGGCGCTGAATCGCTGTCGGGCCCTGGACCTTAAGAACCTGATGCTGCATGCCGGCTTCATCCCTGAGCCCGGCGACCCGGCACGCAAGGCCATGCTGGACACGCTCGCCGAGGCCGGGCAACTGGCTGCGGACAAGGGGATCACCCTGGCGTTCGAAACGGGTCAGGAGACGGCCGATCTCTTGCGGCTGACGCTCGACGAGCTGAAGAGCCCGAACCTGAAAGTGAATTTCGACCCGGCGAACATGCTGCTTTACGATATGGGCGACCCGATCCGGGCCGTGCGTATTCTGGGCAAGGACATTGTTTCGGTGCACCTGAAGGACGCCAATCGGCCGCTGGTCGCGGGCCAGTGGGGTGAAGAGGTTCGTCTGGGCGAGGGCGAAGTGAATATCCCGGCGTTTCTTAAGGCGCTGGCTGATATCGAATTCGACGGCCCTCTGAACGTGGAACGGGAAGTCGGCGATCAAAAGGGCCGCATGCTGGACGTGGCCCACGGGCTTTCCCTGGTGAACAAGCTGCTCGAACGCGAATGAACCGGAACGCTTGATGCACGAACCTCATGAAACCGGCTCGGCCGATGGATCGCCGAAGCCCGAACTGGTACGAACGCTTGGCCCCCTGATGCTCTGGGGGCTGGGTGTCGGCTATGTGATCGGCGGCGAGTATTTCGGCTGGAATCTGGGGCTGGTCGCCGGCGGCTCACTGGGCATGCTGGTGGCGTTCGTAATCGTGACGCTGCTTTACGTGACTTTCGTATTCAGTTACTGCGAAATGGCCTGTGCCGTTCCGAAGGCCGGCGGGGTGTTCGACTACGCCCAGCTCGGCCTGGGGCGATTCTGGGCCTATGTCTCGGGCCTTTCGCAGGTTCTGGAGTTTCTGTTCGCACCGCCGGCGCTGGCGATGGCCGTCGGGGCTTACATGGCCCCGATCCTGCCGGAATCGCTGGGGATCGGGCCCAAACCGCTGGCGATCGCGGCGCTCGGGCTGGTGACGATTCTGAATGTGCGCGGGATCAAGCAGGCTGCGGCGTTCGAACTGGCGATCGCGGTGGTGGCTTCGCTGGGACTATTGCTCTTCGCCTGGCTGGTGGCTCCTTCGTTCAAGTACGAAAATTATGTGGCCAACCCATGGCCCAATGGCTGGTTCGGGGTATTTCAGGCCGTACCGTTCGCGATCTGGTTCTATCTGGGCATCGAAGGCGTCGCCAACGTGGCCGAGGAGACGCGCAACCCCACGCGCGACATCCCTCGCGGGTTCGGGGCGGCTCTGTTCACTCTGATCGTGCTGGCCGCGGGCGTGATGGTGCTGAGCGTGGGTGTGGACGGCTGGGAACCAGTCGTTTATGCCGAAAGCGACCTGACGCGCACGCCTGAAGGAGGCTGGAAAGTGGCTGCGAACGCCGTGAAGTCGGACAGCCCGCTGACGCTGGCGCTTGACCGGTCGGATACGTCGCTCTGGGGCGGCCGGGTGTTCGAGGCGATGTGCCTGTTCGGGCTCGTCAGTTCGCTGAACGGCCTTTCGCTGGCCTCGGGGCGGGCGATACTGGAAATGGGCCGGGCCCGGTATTTGCCCGCGGTGCTCGGCGTGGTGGATGTCGAACGAAAAACGCCGGCCAACGCCCTGATATTCAACTTCCTCTTCGGCACGCTGGCCCTGCTGGTACTGGACACGGCCAAGCTGATCACGTGGTCGGCCCTGGGCGCGGTGATGCTTTATGTCTTCGCCATTCCGGCCCTGTTCGGTCTGCGGAAAAAGCACCCGCACTTGTCCCGGCCGTTTCGCACGCCGCTTTATCCGTGGCTGCCCATCTTGGCGTTCGTGCTGGCTGTTGGCTGTTTCGTGGCGATGCTCATCGGCAACCTGAACGAGCCTGGTGCCCTGGCCCCGATCACCGAACTCGGTTCCGTCGTCGTCGAATTCGGGATCTTCTGGATATTGGCCCTGATCGCTTATGTCGTGGCCGTCCGCAAGATCCCGCACCCGATCTCGGCCGCCGTGCCGCCTGAGGACGGTCAGTCCGCGGAAGCTGCGAACTGATCCATTTGCCGAACGGGGATCGATGCGATGCCTGAATACGTCGCCCGTGTCGGAAGCCGGTCCTATCGCTTCGAAAGCCTGGGGGAACTGCTCGCGAAGGCAACCCCTGCCCGCTCCGGCGACGAACTTGCCGGTGTGGCGGCCCCCGACAACGAAACCCGGCTGGCGGCCCGCCGCGCGCTTGCGGAAGTGCCGCTGCGCAGGTTTCTCGATGAGCCGCTGATCGATCCGGCGATCGACGACGTTTCGCGCCTGATTTTCGATCAGCATCGCCCCGGCGCGTTCGCTCCGATCGAACACTTGACCGTGGGTGAATTTCGGGACTGGCTGCTGGATTACGACACCGCCGGAGATGTCCTGCGGGGCGTCGCCTGGGGCATCACGCCCGAGATGGCCGCGGCCGTGTCGAAACTGATGCGGAATCAGGACTTGATCCTGGCTGCTTCGAAGATCCGCAACGTGACGGCTTTTCGCAATACGATCGGCCTGCCGGGCCGGATCTCCGTTCGCCTCCAGCCGAACCACCCAACCGATCACCCCCAGGCCATCGCGGCCACCATCGCTGAAGGGCTGCTTTACGGCTGCGGTGACGCGGTCATCGGCATCAATCCGGCCACGGACGACCTGTCGAACACGATGCGGCTGCTGACGCTGATGGAATCGATCATCACCCGGTTCGAAATTCCGACGCAGTCGTGCGTGCTTGCGCACGTGACGACGCAAATGCAGGCCATGAAGCGGGGGGCGCCGGTCGATCTTGTTTTTCAGTCGATCGCCGGCACCCAGGCCGCCAACGCTTCGTTCGGAATCACGTTGGGCATGCTCGACGAAGCCAGAGGCATGGCGCTCGAACTGCGTCGAGGCACCATCGGCCAGAATTGCATGTATTTCGAAACCGGCCAGGGCTCGTGCCTTTCCGCGGACGCCCATCACGGCCTGGATCAGCAGACGTGCGAAGCCCGGGCCTATGCCGTCGCGCGGCGTTATGAGCCGCTTCTGGTGAACACGGTCGTGGGGTTCATCGGGCCGGAATATCTCTTCGACGGCCGCCAGATTCTGCGGGCGGGGCTTGAGGATCACTTCTGCGGCAAGCTGCTGGGTCTGCCGATGGGCTGCGATATCTGCTACACGAACCATGCCGAGGCTGACCCGAACGACAGCGACAACCTGCTTGGCCTGCTGGGCATGGCGGGGTGCAATTACGTGATGGGTGTGCCCGGCACGGATGACATCATGCTGGGTTATCAGTCGACGTCGTTTCATGACATTCACTTTCTCCGGCAGACGCTGGGCCTGCGGGCTGCGCCCGAGTTCGAAAGCTGGCTTGTCCGCATGGGCCTGACGGACGCACAGGGGCGACTGGCCGAGGGACGATCCGGACGGCTGGAAGAAATTCGCTCCGAACTGGCGGCGATCGCGGACTGAGGTGCCCCCTGATGAGCGATTTGCCCACAAAGCCTGAAGCCAGCCAGCCTTTCGGAATCCAGGTGCCGAAATCCCTGACCGCGGCAAGACTGGGCATCGGCCGGACAGGCGGCAGCCTGACGACTCGCGAAATCCTCGATTTTGACTTCGCGCATGCCCGGGCCCGCGACGCCGTTCTGCAGCGATGGGATCTCAACGCGTTCGAAAACGTGCTGAGCTCGTGTGAAGTGTCGGAGTTGCGTGACTGGCCCAGACTTCGCCTGGCCTCAGGTGCCGGCGACCGAGCCGTTTACCTGAAACGGCCCGATTTCGGCCGCAGGCTCGCGCGGGAATCGACCGCCCTGCTCCAGGCCCAGCCCCAGGGGCGCGACCTGGCCATCATCGTCTCCGACGGCCTTTCGGCACAGGCGGCATCGCATCAGGCCGGGCTGGTTCTTGATCAATTGATGCCTTCCGTGATGGCGAAGGGCTGGTCGGCGGCACCACTACTGCTCGTGCCATTCGCTCGGGTGGGAATCTCGGATGGCGTCGGAGCTGCCCTGAAATGTCGTGCCACGGTCATCCTGCTGGGCGAGCGGCCGGGGCTGGCGACACCTGAAAGCCTTGGCGCATATATCACTTACGATCCCAGGCCAGGCCGTACGGACGCCGATCGCAACTGCATTTCGAACATCCACGCCGATGGCCAGAAGCCGGCTCAGGCGGCCGCCGCGATCGTGGCCACGATCGAAGCCGCGTTCCGCCTGGGCAAAGGCGGCGTGGACTTGAGCGTCGCCATGAGCGAACCCGGGCAATGAGCTTTTCGGTGGTTGGGCTGTACCGATCCGCTCGATCAGACCTTGTTCCTGCGCCGTTCGGACCGATACGCTTCGGCCAGAATCCAGCCGAACGGCAGCCACCAGATCAGGTCGTTGGTGATGAGAATTCCGCCGAAGGACAGCGGCAGGCTGCCTTTTACGAGCGTCTGCAGAAATCCGACAGGGCCGAAGATCTTGCCGAGAAAACCCACCAGCACGATGGGCCAGTGACGTAGAGGATCCATCGCGGCGATGCCGTAACCCAGGCCATAAACGCCGACGATCATGCCGATGCACTGCCAAAGTTCCGGATAATTCGGCCTGACCATGCCGGCCAGATCGAAGGCCGACGAGGGAAGAAAAATGGCCCAGAGACCGAAGGCGACGTTATAAACGGCGGCGACGATCAGGCACCGCTTCATCCAGAGCTTTCCGCTCGCGGGTCTTTCGTTCCAGAGTTTTGCGAACATGTGTGGCCTTTCGTTCTCATGAGCCGTAGCGTTATCGGGTTGATGTAGACAGTGATTCGTCGAGCGTCGGTCGAATGACGTCGCGGTCGAATTTGACGATCACGTAGCCACTGCCGATCTTTCCGTCGTGTGCTCGCGGTTTACGCGGGAATCCGTCCGGTTCGGGCGTAAAGTTGCCGATGCTTGAGCATACAGGAACGGATCCCGATCACGGACGAAATCTCGGGCGCTCAGCAGCGCTCATGTCCGCTATTTCGGAGCGTTCGACTCCCTTGATTTCCGAAGCGATCCGTTCATGCCGTCCCCTGGCGGCCTGGTTTATGTTGCTGCTCGTTAGCGGATGTGCTCGCGAAAAGGCGGTTTACAAGCCATTCGCCCGTGCGGATCGGGATGTCGTTCGAGAAGCGAAATTCGAAGGGGCCACACCATCGGCGACGTTCGTCACGCCGCAATTGCCGACGCCGGGGCAAGTCCAGTGGGTATTCTCCACGGCCGCGAAGGCTGAGGAAAATTCCCGTGACGAGGCCGTCTGGGGATATCGCGAAGCAGCCCTGATGGCCGATGCGGCGTTGGGCGGCACGCATGACGAAATCGCTCGGCAAAATCTGGCCCGGATTCACGAAATGTCGGTGCGGCGATGCCTCAGGCTCGTCGGTGCGGATCGGGCGGAAAGCCACGAAGATCTCGCCGAACGGCTCGCGAAAGCCGGCCTAGGGCTGGAATATGCCGAAGAAGCCTGGTCGGGCCTGACCTTCACGAAGATCGAGATCGCTTCGGACTACGAAGATCGTAATATCGACCCCGTCGTCGAACTGCCCGGCTGGGGCTTGCCGGTGCTCGCCGTGCGGATTTATGAGGAAGACGAAGTTCGCCCGATGGCGGAATCGTTTTTCGCGGTCAACAATCGACTGACGGCCACGGCCACGATCCGGGCCGCGCATCCGCCCGGGCATATGCCGACGCAGTGGCGGCATCTGCCCGCACGGCTCGTGTTGCACAGCCCGCTCGAGCAGGAAAGCTACGTTTCCGTCAGCGGCGGCGAAATGCGCCTGGCGGCTGATTTTACGACTCCGTCGCTGGTGCAGTTCAGCCGTAGCGGGCTGCAGGCTCTGGAGTACGAAGGCCTGATCCTGCCCGAGGTCGCCCAGGAAAAGGCTTCGATCTACTTGAACGAACCTTATCGCCCGGGCCGCATCCCCGTGCTTTTCGTGCACGGCCTGTGGTCGAGCCCGCGCACATGGACGGACATGAACAACAACCTGCTGGCGGACCCTGAGATTCGCCGCAATTATCAGTTTTTCTTCGCTCTTTACCCGACCGGCGAACCGGTGATCGAGTCGGCCCAGATCCTGCGTGAGAAATTCCGCGAGATTCGCGACACGTTCGACCCGGGCCGAACCGATCCGGCCTGGGATCACTCTGTGGTCGTCGGTCACAGCATGGGCGGGATCATTTCTCGGCTGCTGGTGAGCGACTCGGGTTCGACGTTCGAAAACGCGGTGTTCACGAAGCCGATCGAGCAGATGCGGATGTCGACGAAGAACTATGAATATGTCACGAGCCGGCTGCGGTTCGAAAACGTGCCCGAGCTGAAGCGGGCGATCTTCATCGCGCCGGTGTTCGGCGGCAGCAGCTTCGCGAGCCGGCCGGTGGGGCGTCTTTCGTCGTCACTGGTCCGGATTCCGCAGACGAACGACTCGCTTCGTCGGGAAATCCTGCGTGAAAATCCGCCGGAGACGCTTCAACCGCCGTTTCGCCGCTATGGGGGATTCAACGGGATCGACAATCTGGAGCCGGACAATCCGATGGTCCTGGCCCTTCGGAAGACCCGGCCCGATACAGCGGTGCGGTTCCACACGATCCTGGGCGACAACGGCCGGCTGATCCCGCGCCTGCGTGGCCAGATCACCGATGGCCTGGTGACCTACGAAAGCGGCCACCTGGACGGAGCCGAATCCGAGCTGATCGTGAAGGCGAACCACTACCTGAACCACGACAAACCGGTGATCGAAGAGGTGAACCGGATTCTGCATGAGCACATGGCCGTGATCGCGCACGGCCACCGCGAGGAAACATCGCCCGAGACTGAGTCCACCGAAGTCCCGGCCCTGAGCCCGTTCGCGAGAAAGAGCAATTCGGCATCGCGAATTCGCTGATTCGAATGTC
>CAZSQA010000054.1:0-35522 GCA_964608915.1 uncultured Isosphaeraceae bacterium | reverse complement strand
GTGTGCGCCGCCCCCTACGTCGAACGCGCTATTTCAGAGTAGAATGCGTATAAGTCGTTCGCCTGGCGAGCCCAGCAAGCGGCCGAGCGGGAAGCGCGCCGGCTCAAAAAGGAAAGTGAATCGGCCCTCAAACGGTACGAAGCCGAAGTCGCCGGCATGAGCCACGCCTGCGCCTCGTCCACCTCTGCATATCCCGCATACGAAGAAAGTGATGGCATGCCCCGCATGCAGGATTACTTTGGCTGTGCCATAAATGGCGACCTCCGGATTCAGGCCACCCCGGCGACCCCATCGAACGCATCCGGCGAAACAACGCAACTCACATCACATCAAGATGATACGATTGAATTGCGAAACGGATTTCACGCCGGATCCGGGGCGACGGACGGGCTCGGAACGGACGCGCTCGACGATTTCGACCTGGCCGACGAACGCCCTGATGCACGGGCCGAAGCCTCACGGGCGAAGCTGGCGGGCGTTTCGCGTGAAGCCGCCACGTTTCGGGACCGGATGAAGATGATCCGATATCGCGACTGGTCCGACGCGCGGGACGTGATGGCCGACGAGGCCGACATTCTGAGGCAGTTGATGGCCCTGCCCGAGTCGTTCGAGCGGACGTTCACGATCCAGGCCCTGTTCGGCTCGGCCAAAACCTTCCGCCGCTGCTGGCGGGCGTATAAAACCTGGGCCGATCCGAGCCTCGTCGCCGCAGCCGAGCAGGCCTATCAGGCGAGCGTGAAGCCATGAACACGACATGGCGATCGGCCCGAATTTGTCGGAACGGTTTCCGATTCTCTCCGTCCCGTCTCGGTTTCCGGGCATCGTCAGGCACCCCCGCGCGCTTGTCCGGGGCTTTGCACATGGGGAACCGATCCATCCGTTCGTCCATCTTCCCGATTGGCCTCGACAAGATTCGGCGACCTGCTATACTCCCGCCCGATGGACCCGCCAGGAAGGCGCGGGCCGATATCGGTCACATCGTCGATGAGCACGCAAGGACGGCACCCATGGATGTCGAAAAGGGACGAGCGGACAAGGCGGTCCACACTCAGCCAGGCACGGCCCCGGCATATCCACGGCCGCCGCATGCAGTCTATACGCAGCCTGTAGGCGGGCCCACGATCATCGCCGGCGGCGGCCCCGCTGGCCTCACGGCCGCCTATGAGCTGACGAAAAACGGCCACCCCTGCATCGTTCTGGAGGCCGACGCGAATCTCGTCGGCGGCATCAGCCGGACCGATACCTATAAAGGCTACCGGTTCGACATCGGCGGCCACCGGTTCTTTTCGAAGAGCGACGAGGTCAACCGGCTCTGGCGCGAGATCCTGAGCGACCAGTTCCTCAAGCGACCGCGGCTTTCGCGCATCTATTACGACCGCAAGTTCTTCGATTATCCGCTGAAGCCCGTCGACGCGTTCCTGAAGCTCGGCCCGATCCGTTCGGCCATGATTCTGGCCAGTTACGTGAAGGCCCGGGTGAAGCCGATTCAGCCTGAGCGAAGTTTCGAAGACTGGGTCGTGAACCGTTTCGGCCGCAAGCTTTTCGAAACGTTCTTCAAGACCTACACCGAGAAGGTGTGGGGCATGCCGACGACGGAAATCTCGGCTGACTGGGCCGCCCAGCGCATTAAGGGGCTATCGCTCGTGAAGGCCGTCACCAGCGTGCTTTTCAAGCCATTTCAACGGGCCGGCAAGGGTGCCGTCATCAAAACGCTCATCGACGAATTTCATTATCCGAAATTCGGCCCCGGGCAGATGTGGGAAGCCGCCCGCGACCATGTGCGCACCGGCGGCAACCGGGTCGATCAGGATGCCCGCGTGGTGCGTGTGGAGCACGACGGCAGCCACGTTTCGGCCTTCGTGAGCCGCTCGGCCTCGGGCCGGGAAACCCGCCACACGGGGCGGAATTTTCTGTCGACGCTGCCGCTGCGCACGCTGGTGCGGATCATGAACCCCCCTGCTCCCGTCGAGGTTCAGGCGGCTGCCGCGGCATTGAAATATCGCGATTTTCTGACGGTCGTGCTGATCGTGGATCAGCCGGAAACCTTTCCGGATACGTGGATTTACGTACATGATCCGTCGGTGAAGCTGGGCCGGGTACAGAATTTCAAGAACTGGTCGCCGCACATGGTGCCGGACCAGGCGAAATCGAGCCTGGGGCTGGAATATTTCTGTTTCGAAGGTGACGACCTTTGGCGCATGACCGACGCCGAGCTGATCGCCCTGGGCCGCGAGGAAATCGGCCGGATCGGGCTGGTGGACCCGGCGAAGGTGGTGGACGGCTGCGTCGTGCGGATGCCGAAGGCGTATCCGGTCTACGACGACGAATATCAGGCCAATGTGGACATCATCCGCGACTGGCTGGCGCGGCTGGAAAACCTGCAGGTGGCCGGCCGCAACGGCATGCACAAATACAATAACCAGGACCATTCGATGATGACGGCCCTGCTGGCGGCCCGCAACATCCTGGGCCAGGGTGCCTTCGACCCCTGGTGCGTGAACACCGACGCCGAATATCACGAGGAACAGGCCACCACTGACCGCACGGCGGCTGACACAGCGGGCCGAGCCGTGCCGAGGAGGGTTTCGAACGTCGCCTGATTTCGAAATGGTCCCCACTTCGGACGCGCACCCATGCCTTACGTGAACGTAAAGATTACCCGCGACGGCGTAACGGCCCTGCAGAAGGCCCAGATCGTGGCTGAGATCACGGCCACTCTGGAGCGTGTACTGGGCAAACGTCCGGAGTATACGCACATCGTGATCGACGAAATCGACCCTGAAAACTGGGGCTTCGCCGGCATGCTGACGAGCGAATACCGCAAGCGGAAGGGGTAGCGAACCTGTTCGAGAAAGCCTGAAAATGGCCAGCGGACAGAACTTCGGAATCGATCCGTTAATTCCTTAACGAATTCACTTGCGGAGTCCCGATTACGTGGTTAGGCTGAATTGAGCGTTAACGAATTCACAGGAGATTTTCGGTATGGCCAGAGCACAGTCCGAGACTTTGACGGAGCGTGAGGCCCAGATCATGGATGTGGTCTGGAGCCTGGGCGAAGCGACGGCCGAGCGGGTGCGCGAGGCCCTGCCGGGCCAGCCGCATGATTCGACGGTGCGGACGCTCCTGAGAGTCCTGGTTTCCAAGGGCTATCTCACCCAGGAGGCACGCGGCAAGGCCTACGTCTATCGGGCCGAAATCGAACGCGACAAGGCCCAGAATTCGGCCCTGCGCAGCGTTCTGGCCAGGTTTTTCGGAGGTTCGGCCGAAGATCTCGTGCTGCGGCTGATCGAAGACCGGCAGATCACGCCTGAACAGATCGAAGAGCTGCGCCGCAAGGCCCCTGAACCGGTTTCGAAAGCCCCGAAACGAAATGCGACCCGCACACGTGGCCCGAAGAAAGGATCCTGACCATGTTCGACTCGATCCGACTCCTGATCGCGGATTCCGGGGCCAGACTTGGTTTGCCCCTCGATATCGCCTTCAAGGCCACCATTCTGCTGATCATGGCCTGGTCAATGCATGCCCTGGCCGGCCAGAGGCGGGCGCTGCTGAGGTCGGCCCTGTGGAATGCCTGTCTGGTCGGCCTGTTGCTGGTGCCGCTGGCGTGTATGGCATTTCCTCGCCTGAAACTTCCGGTGCTGGCGATATCGGCGAACGTCGTGGCGTCGCCTGAAAATGCGGCTCGTACCGTCGCGATAGCGGAACCCGCGGCATTCGAAAACCCGGGCGATGTCATTGCGAGCCGTGCTGTGATCGTCGACCATACATCGCGGAAGGTCAATCCTGGATTCGAAATCGAGAACGCTCGACTGAGGGAATCGCAGGCGAATCCGACGATCGACACGCGATCGAAAAGGTGGCCGGATGTCGTGAGTATCGGGCTCGGACTTTATCTTGCGGTCGTATCGTTGTATTTGCTGAGGCTGATCTTATCGCTTCGAGCGGTCAACCATCTGGAACGGAATTGCATTCCGGTCGATGAACCGGCATGGGTCGAAGGGCTGGCGCGTGGCCGGGAGCGTCTCGGAATCAGCCGTTCCGTAAGGCTTTTGCGTTCGGAACGCGTTTCCGTACCGATCGTGGTCGGCTGGCTGAGGCCTGCGGTCATTCTGCCGGACTCGCTGGCGGGTTCGGCCAACCCGGGGCTCATCGATGCCGTTTTATTGCATGAATTGGCGCACATACGGCGCGGCGATTTCATCTGGAACTGCGTGCGCCGGTTCGTTGAGGCCGTTTACTGGCCGCATCCGCTGGTGTGGCCGCTGGGGCACGTGATCGGCTCGGTGCGTGAGCAGGCGTGCGACGACCTGTGCGTGCATGTGCTGGGCGGGCCGGACGGCTATCATGATTCGCTCGTCGAAGTGGCCGCCGGGCTCGTGCGACGGCCTGAGCCTGCCCTGGGAATGGCCATGGCACGTTCGACGGCCCTGGCCCGGAGGATCGCCTGGATTCATCGCACCCGAGGGGCTTCCGATTGCATCTTGCCACGCCCTGCCCGATTTGCTCTGGCGGTTGCGATCCTGTCGATCGCGTGCCTGATCGGCTCGGTCGAACTGGCCCGGGCTACAGCCATCGATGCAGAACCGGAACAGGAGGCGAAAGCCGAAACGTTGGCAAAGAAGGAAGAGGCCAGGCCCGATTCGAAACCTGATTCGAAACCGGAATCGGGGCCTAAATCGGAATTGCCGAAGGCGATCGATATCACCGTGCTTGCCCAGGATACAGGGAAGCCGATGGCCGATGTCGAGATTTCGGGCTTCATCGACCGGAAAATCAAACTCCTGCGTACGGATAAAGCGGGCAAGGCCCGGATTGACCTGGCCGGGGCGGCGTTTCTCGACATCTTGTCGTTCGACGTCTTTGTCGAAGGCTATGTGCAGCAGCGGTTCGCGTATTCGAAATATGAGGCGGACAAACCCCCGCTGCCCGCGCAATTGCAAGTGATTCTTTGGCCGGGGGAAGAGACGGTGGGCGGTAAGGTGGTCGATGAACAGGGCCGACCGGTCGCAGGGGCGAAGGTCGAAATCTGGGGCAATGTGGGTGGGAAAAAAGACCCGCACGAGTTGGTTTATATGATCGTGGCGAAGACCGATGCCCAGGGCCTGTGGCGGTGCCGCAGCACCCGCAAAATGACATGGGCGTATTTGTATTTGTCGCATCCGGACTTTCTGCCTGATACGGATCAGAACCCGCGTGTGCATGGCCGCATCGATCCGAAGAGCGAACCGGCACCCAACGAGCAGCCGTTCGCGGCTCTGAAAGACTTCACCGACGTCGAAGTCATGAAGAAGGGCATTCGAATCACGGGCCAGGTCGTCGACGATGCCGGGCAGCCGGTGGGCGGTACCGAAGTCGGCTGGATCCGCCTGGCGGGCCATTACACTCTTCAGCTCGACGTTCAGAGAGCGATCGCCGATACCGATGGCCGTTTCGAATTGCCGCAGACCCGGCCCGGCCAGGTCGTGTTGCAATTCAAGGCACCAGGGCACGCGACGGAATTGAAAACCGTCAATGCGCAGGAGGGCCTGGAACCGCTTACGGTCAAGCTTGGGCGGCCTTATTCGTTGTCGGGCCAGGTCGTCGATTCGAAGGGGGCTCCCGTCGCTGGTTGCGAGGTTCTCGTCGATGCCTGGGGCGGTTATGGCGGCCCGGGATTTTATCTGATGACCGACAACGAAGGGCGCTTCCGCTGGGACGCAGCACCGCCGGATGGTTTGCAACTCCGTTTCGGCCGTGAGGGTTTCGAAAGCATTTCCCGCCATCGTGTCAACCCATCGGAGGGCGAAGCGATCGTCACGCTCAAGCGGGCGCTGCAAGTGAAAGGTTCGATTCTCGATGCTGATACGGGCCAGAAGATTCAGGACGATGCCGAGATCGAAGTCGGTACGCGGGACGCGGCGACGGGCCAGATCGTCTGGTCCAGCGGCTCGCGTTTCGAATATCAGGGTGGTGGCATTCGCGTGACGGAATCGCGAGGCGTATTTCAGGCGAGTCTCGATGCCGAGGCTTTGCCTGAATACCGCTTGAGGGTGCAGGTTCGGGATTATCGACCATTCGAAACCCGCGTCTTTCGAAGTGACGAAGGCCAGGTTCAATATGACATTCGCATGGTGAAGGGCACCGATGCGCAGGGCGTGGCCGTTTCAGGAATCGTGCGTCGGCCCGACGGTAAACCGCTTGAAGGAGCGGATGTGACCGTGGCCTATGACACTTACACGAAACGGCGCTTGCCGGGGGTTCGGGTCGTCGATGGAAAGATCGAGCGGGTTCGGGATCAGGTCATCGTCAAAACCGATGCAGACGGGCGATTTCATCTCACCCGAGCGGATGACGCAGACGCGCAGGCCTGCGCCCTGATCGTGGCCCATCCCGATTATTATGCCGAAGTTACACGGGCCGATTTCGAAGCCGACCCGGTGATCGTGGCCCGGCCCTGGGGCCGCGTCGAGGGCGTCTCACGAATTGGCGGCCAGTTCGCCAGCGGTGCCCAGATTCATTATCGCGGCGATCGTTATCTGAGCATCGGTGTGCCGACCATCTTCGTTTCAGGCAAGACGCAGACGGACATCGAAGGAAAATTCGTGATCGAGCGTGTTCCGCCTGGCGATACGCGAGTGAATCGCATTTTCGAAGATGTTTCGAAATCGAGCCGCTGGTTCGCGACGACGCTCGTGAAGGTCAAGCCGGGCGAAACCGCACGCGTGGAGCTGGGCGGCAAGGGGCGGCCGGTCATCGCCCGTATCAAGCGCCCGGAAGGGTTCGAAGCCGGGCTCGACTATTCCGCGTACTCCCAATGTTATGTCGTGAGTGACCGGCCGCGCGCTCCTTTCCCGAAGAACATTCTGGCCCGCCGCGACATTACGAAGAGCGAGTGGCTCGATCGCTGGTGGAATTCGCCCGAGGGTTTCGAATATCGGAAAAACTGGTTGGAATTCGGCGTGGAAGTGTTCAAGCGCGATGACACGATCCGGATCGAGGAAGTGCCTACTGGCGATTACGAATTGCGATTGACCTATCGCGGTGAGCCGGTCAGGGGCGGTGATTCCCTCGTCCTCAATTCCGGAAATGCCACGTTGAAATTCACCGTGCCTGAAATTCCTGGCGGATATACCGACGAGCCGCTGGACCTGGGTACGATTATGCCCGTCCCGAAGAAGGAATTGAAAATCGGCCAGACGGTGCCGGAATTCGACGTCGAAACGCTGGACGGCAAGCGGCTGAAGCTGGCGGACTTGCGAGGGAAGTTCGTCCTGCTGGACTTCTGGGCGACCTGGTGCGGCCCTTGCGTGGATGAAATTCCGGAAATGAAAGCCGTGTTCGAGCGATACGGCAAAGATGCCCGGTTCGCGATGGTCAGCCTGAGCCTGGATGTCGAGAAGGAGGCCCCGCGTAAGTTCGTGTCCGAGAAGGGTATCGGCTGGCCGCAGGGCTGGCTGGGCGAGTGGGCCGAAGGGGGCGTGCAGGATTCATTTCATGTGGAGTCGATCCCGGCCGTCTTTCTGATCGGGCCGGATGGCAAGCTGGTCGCCAAAGGGCTGCGGGGCAAGGAGATGGCCGGAGCCGTTGCGCGTGCGCTGGGGGGGCGATGAAATGCGATCGCGGCGATTCGGTCGAGGCCGATCAACCCTTTGCATCGCCGTGCGGCGATTCGGCAGGCTTGCGGAAGGCGATTCCGTTGGCGCCGTCGAGGCGTTCGACGTCGAAGCCGAGGGCGGCCCAGAATTCGGCCATTCTCACGGTTCCGACCCAGTCTTCGAAAATGATGTTTTCGATACGCTCGATGGCGGCTGCCGCTCCACGAAGGGCCTGGATTTCGGCACCTTCGAGGTCCATCTTGACGAGCTTGATGCGGGCTGTGTCGGCCAGAACCGCATCAAGGGTCGTCGTTTTCACTTCGACTTCGTATTTGCCGGCCTTGCGGACGTCCTCGGAAATGGAAGCCTGGCCGTAATGACCTTCGGCCACCGCGGCTCGAACGGCCTGTCCCGGCTTGTCCGAAAGTGCATTTTCGACGATGGTGACATTGTCGAGTTCGTTGATCCGAACGGTCGTGCGCAGAATGGCCGCGGTATCGGGCATCATTTCGATGGCGATCACGCGGCCGGAGGGACCGACGAGCCGGGAAGCCACGACGGTGTAGAAGCCGATATTGGCGCCGGCGTCGACGAAAACGTCGCCGGGCTTGAGCAGCAGACGAATGCGGTCGAAGACAGCCTTTTCATGGGAGGGAAGGACGTGGTAGAGGTCGTCGCTGCCGGCTCGAACGGGAAACAGGCCGACGCCGATCGATTCGACGGTCGCATTTTCCCGCAGCATGGGATTGCGCCAGCGGTTCAGTTCCTTCAGGCTGTCCAGCGGCGCGGTCAGAAAAGCGCGTCGCAGGGCCCGTTGGTCCCGGGGGCCTTGCCCCCGGATTTCGGTCGCGACCATTCGCCAGTAGAGCAGCCGGTAAACGTACGTCTTGAGATACGAAAGGGGGCGACGGATGAACGTCGGCAGCCTATCGATGATCGATCGTAGAACGGACATGCGGCTTGCGATTCCCGGAAGAGATGAGGTGCCGATTACCTGGCTGGCTGTCTGCGCAGGCCTGATGAGCAAGGCTCATGTGCGGTTGGACTTCGAAACCGCGACGCAAGGCCAGGAAATTCCCCGTGACTGGCGTTCGACGATACACAGGACGGCTTTCGTTTCGCAAGATGGGGGGCGATTCTCTTGAAAAGTTCAATTCTCCACGTTTGCCCGAATGTTGCTTGCGGACGTGAGCCGGCCGGTTTCGCGCCGTGCGGCGAACAGGCTCGCCGCGCAGGGTCAGCCGGGCCGTCTCCGGTTCTCCGGAAGGCCCTTGGCTGAAGCGGTTTCCGCGGGGCAATCGGGGGAGCGGGGCGGAAGAGGGGGTTCGATCATGTCGATGACATCGCCGATCAGGACAAGCCCGCCGATGTGGGCCGACGCTCCGTTCGACCGAACGGTCGAGAAAGATGCCCGGATCGACGAATCGGGGCGGATTGTGCGCGATCGGCGCGTGTACCTATGGGTAGGAAAACGCGCCTGGTTTCCGATCGAGGAAATTTTCAGGCACTTCGGCCCGGTTCGAACGATAGTATTTGCGACGGTTCGAATGAGGTGATTTATGAATGGCCGGGTTTCGAATTCATGAGTGTCCAGGTGCGATCGATGGCGTTGGCGAAGTCGCTGGCGTTCGCGTAGCTGGTTTCATGGCTGTGGTGATTGTGGCTGTCTGTGCTATGGGCATCGAAGTCGGGCGGGCTTCAGCCCGCCGATGTATCGTCGTGATGCGAGGGCTCGTGGTGTCGCAGGACCGGCCTGGGCCCGACTGTCGCGCGGATCGCTTCGGACTTCGTGGCCGGGCGGCTGGTCATCGGGTATGATGAAACGGAAGAGTCTTCTCCGGTGAGCTTTGCGAGCGAACGTGGTATTTGTGCGGAATCGGGCGGACGAAGGGGTTCGATCATGTCGACGACATTTCCGATCACGACAAGCCCGGCGGCGGGGTCGGACGCTCCGTTCGAACTGACCGTCGAAATTTATGCCCGAATGGTCGAATCGGGGCTGATTCCGCGCGATCGCCGCGTGTATCTGCGCGACGGGAGGCTGTACGAAAAAATGGCGAAGACCCGGGCCCATGGTTATGTCGGGGCGGCCGTCGTTCGGGCGATTCAGCCGAATCTGCCGCAGGGCTGGAGTCTGTGGCCCGAGAGCACGGTCGAGTTCGACCGGGCGAACGCCCCCCTGCCCGATTTCACGATCGTGCGGGGCGGCAATCCGCTCGATTTCGGTTCGCCCGATCGCTATCCGGGCCCGGCGGATGTGGCCGTCGTGATCGAAGTGGCCGTGAGCAGCCTTCAGGAAGACCTGACGACGGCCCTGGAGCTGTATGCCCGGTTCGGCATTTCGGTTAATTGGGTGCTGGACGTGACCGGCGGCCGTGTTCTGGTGCATTCGGAGCCGCGTGTGACCGGGGGCCGCGGCGAATATGCCCGGCTGGAGACATTCCGTGCCGGGCAATCGATCCCGCTGGTTCTCGATGGTCAGGAAGCGGCCCGGGTGCCGTTCGAGGAGTTGTTCAGATGAGATGGGTGTGATTCAAAGTATAAGTAGATCAAAGGTTTATATCATCGATCGAACCAGTCTTGTTTCTTCTGAGCAAATCCGTCCTGAATACCATTTTTGGGAGTTTTGAGTATTGATGTCCAAATTCGATTCGGCTGTACATTCCTGAGATGTGTAGATTTGCTGGCTGGGATCAGTCTCTACAAATACCTGCCCGGAGAAACGCTATGCTACGGTTACCTTTCATGATCTCAAGGATCGTCGGTCTTCTTCTCGTGATTGACTTCATCGCTGGTCGAATCGAAGCAGTCGACTTCTATTATCCTGATTTTTCGGACGTCGCCGGTCTTCGAATCAACGGAGATGCGGCCCAGTTTCAGAACAGGCTCAGGTTGACGACAGCGACGACGGGCCAAAGCGGCAGTTTCTTTACACAGAGCCTTGTGGATTTGCAGGCCGAAAACTCCTTCAGTACGTTTTTTCGGTTTCAGATCACCGATTCGGGCGGTGCTGGTGACGATGACGGTAGTGGCGCCGACGGTTTGGTATTCGTCGTTCAGACTGTCAGCAATAGCGTCGGAGGCGGTGGCGTGGATATCGGATTCGGGGGGATCGCTCCCAGTTTAGGTATCGAATTCGACACCTTCAACAATGGAGGTTCGATCGATCCGAACGGGAACCATGTCGGCATCGATATCAATGGCAGCGTGCAGTCTGTGGCGACACAGACTGAACCGGTCCGGTTCAATAATGGAGATTACTGGAACGTCTGGATCGACTACGATGGGGTAAGCGATCTTTTGGAGGTACGCTGGTCGACGGCCCTTCAGCGCCCTGAATCTTCCATGCTGTCACACACAGTTGACTTGCTGGATCTGATCGGGCAGACCTCCGCTTATGTCGGATTCACTTCCGGAACGGGCGCTGGCTTCGGGAATCAGGATCTCATTGGCTGGGAATTCCGAAGCTATTATTCACCCGTCCCAGAACCATCGACTTATATCCTCGGTGTGCTATCCACCCTGACTCTGGCCGTTATGTCCAGACGGCAGCGCCGGGCGTCCGCCACGTAATGCCAAGCCACTGTGTGGTTATTGCAAGATGCATTGTTGAAAGACACTCGAGCATCATCAATCGGAGATTCGCCATGCGGGTTCGTATCTGGATCGTGTCGATTGCATTGTTTATGGTACCATCTGGCTTCGCCATCGGGGCGGATTTGCTCTACGTCACGCTGGGTGACAGTTCAGTCGTGACATATGATGTGTCGCTCGGGAGCGCCAGTGCCATTGCGGGTTCCGTTCGGACTTTCGTGAACAGCGTGAACAATACGCAGGGGACCGTGTTCGATTCTTCCGGAAACTTCTATGCGGCAAGTTACGTCAACAATACGATTTCGAAGTTCGATCCCGTCGGCGGTTTCCTGGAAACGATCGGAAGCCCCGCGAACATCGACCTGCCGCGTGGTCTCGTGATGGATTCCGCAGGTAACATCTATGTGGCGAACTCCGGTAACAGTACGATCTCCAAGTTCGATTCCTCAGGAGCATATCAACCGGCGGGTTCGATCACGACGAACCTTAACCAGCCACGCGGTTTGGCGATCGATTCGTCCGGCAACCTGTATGCGGCGATTTCCGGCAATACGATCTCCAAGTTTGATTCCTTGGGCACCTATCTCGGCAATGTCGGAAGTTCGTCGAATCTCGCTTATCCATATGGTCTGGCGATCGATTCGTCCGGTTACCTTTACGCATCGAATTACATAGACAACACGGTCTCGAAGTTCGATTCTAACGGTGTCTTCCAGGGTAAAATCGGAAACGACTCGAATCTTGACGCACCTATCGGTCTTGCATTCGATTCGTCCGGCAATCTCTATGTGGCGAATTTCAACGACAGTACGATCTCCAGGTACAATTCTGGCGGAACTTTCGAGTTCAGCTGGTCGACCGGATTCTGGAGACCCAGTTTCATTACTGCAAGTACGGTCGTACCCGAACCGACTACATATGTGATGAGCCTTATCGGAGTCATCGCCCTGGCCTTCATGTCGAGACGGCGGCGCAAGACATACGCCATGTCATGTCAAGCCGATGGGGGCTGAGCGCTAGAGTCTTTCGTTTTTTTCGACATTCGATCATCATCATCAATCGGAGATTCGCCATGCGGGTTCGTATCTGGATCGTGTCGATTGCGCTTTTTCTGATTCCATCCGGCTCTGCCATCGGGGCGGATTTGCTTTACGTGTCGATTAGCGGTGATCCGGGCAGAATCGCCACTTTCGACGTCTCTTTGGGGAGCGGAACTGCAATTGCCGCGTCCGCCGCGACTTTTGCGACGATTTATTCAGGTGATGAGTTCGGCACGATTCTGAGAGGACTCGCCTTCGACTCAAGCGGAAATCTTTATGTCGGGGTCTCTGAAGTCCAGTCGCTGAGTAACGGTATGATCAGGAAATATGATCCTGCCGGATTTTATCAGTCCTCGATGTCCTCAAATTTGTATCGGCCATACGGTATCGCATTCGATACCAGCGGGAATCTTTACGCCGCGAATAATATTGGAATCATCAATGACGTCCCTTACGGCAGAATTTCCAAATACGACTCATCGGGGGCCTTTTTGGGCTTCATCGGCGATTCGTCCAGCGTACCGCTTGCATATGGTCTTGCGATCGATTCTTCTGGGAATCTTTACGCTTCGGTGTATGGCAATTCGATCTCCAAGTTCGATTCATCGGGGAACTTTCTGGGCACGATCGGAAATTCTTCGAACTTGAACGGTCCTTATGGTCTGGCAATTGACTCGTCTGGATATCTCTACGCTGCGAATTCGACAGGAAACACGATCTCGAGGTTCAGCCCGTCCGGTAGTTTTCTGGGCACGATCGGAAACGCTTCGAACCTGAGTGCTCCCCAGGGTCTCTCGATCGATTCCAAAGGCAACCTTTACGTCGCCAACACCAATACCAGAACGATCTCCAAGTTCGACTCCTCAGGCCAGTTCGTGTTGAGCTGGTCGACAGGCGCTTACTCACCGAACTTTCTCGCTTTCCATCCCGTGCCCGAACCGACCACGTACGTCATGAGCGTCATCGGAGCCGTGACGCTTGGCATACTCGCCAGATGTCGGCACAGGACCAGCCTCACTTCAGACCATGCCTCTATGGGCATATCGATTCAATAGGTTGAGGCTCATTGGACTGCCACCTCAGGGAGATCGCCTAGAGGTTTCGTTTCTTGATCGTGACACTTTCGGCGTTTCGGGCTGTCGCGGCGAATCTTATTCACCGGCCAGGCCGGCGGGTTCAAGCCCGCCCTTCTCGAAAATCGATACTTCTCCAAAAAACACTCTATTGACATGTCGCGAGATCACGATATATTGAGGTAGTCACGACGAAGGACGAATTGGGTCGACAGGATGGCGAAAGCCTTGGAATCGGCCTGATCAGGTTCTTCGGGAAAGGATCGAAGGCAGTTCGATGAACGAAACCAAAACCCTGGCGCCACCGACTGAGCAGGAAGCGGCCGCTCTGGAAGCCGCGGCCGACTGCCTGCGCACGCTGGCCCACCCGGCCCGGCTGCGGATGCTTCAGATGCTCTTGTGCCAGCGGTATCGCGTGGGCGAGCTGGCCGAGGCCTGCGGCATCGCGCCCCATGTGGCCAGCGAACACCTGCGGCTGCTCCAACGCTGCGGCTTTCTTAAGCCGGTGCGTGAGGGCCGCAATACCTACTATCAGGTGATCGACACCCATGTCGGGTCGCTGCTGGAATGCCTTCGCACCCGGTTCGACTGCGGCTGCGGCACGACGGCCCAGTCCGCCTGAATACGACCGAACACGTCCCTTTTTTTGGCCGGATATGTCGTCAAATCGCGATATATCCAACAAGACACGTACCCTGAAAGGAAGCCGGACCGATGATTCTCGACCAGTACTATCTGAGCTGTCTGTCGCATGCGTCGTATCTGGTGGCGGACGAGACGACGAAGATCGCCGCCGTGGTCGACCCTCAGCGCGACATTGACCACTACTTCAAGGACGCCGCCGAGAAGGGGCTGACGATCAAGTATGTGATTCTGACCCACTTCCATGCCGACTTCCTGGCCGGTCATATTGAGCTGAGGGACAGTGCCGGGGCCGAGATCGTGATGGCCAAGCGGGCCCAGGCCGAGTTCGAAGTGCGGAAGGTGGGCGATGGCGACCGGATCGAGCTGGGGCCGAACGTCACGCTGGAATTTCTGGAAACGCCCGGCCACACGCCGGAAGGCCTGAGCGTGCTGGTTTATGACAACGTGAAGGACCCGAAGACGCCCCATGCGGTGCTGACGGGCGACACTCTGTTCGTGGGCGACGTCGGCCGGCCGGACCTGCTGGCGTCGATCGGCGTGACGGCCGACGAGCTGGCCGACATGCTTTATGACTCGATCCATCAGAAAATCCTGCCCCTGGCCGATTCGGTGCTGGTTTATCCCGCCCACGGCGCGGGCAGCATGTGCGGCAAGAACCTGGGCCAGGAATTGCATTCCACGATGGGCGAGCAGCGCAAATTCAATTATGCCCTGCGGCCGATGAGCCGTGAGGACTTCAAGGCGATCGTGACGGCCGATCAGCCCGAGGCGCCTGATTATTTCGTGCACAGCGCCATTCTGAACCGCCAGGAGCGGCCGGTTCTGGCGAAGACGAAGAGCGAATCGATCAAGCCGATCGCGCTGGACGAAGTGCTGAAGATGGCCAAAGCCGGCGCCCAGTTGCTGGACGTGCGTGAGGGCATCGACTATGCCGGGTCGCACCTGGCGGGTTCGATCAACATCGCCCTGAAGGGCAAGTATGCGACGTGGGCGGGCTCGATGCTGAGCCATTCCGAGCCGATCGTGGTGATCGGCGAGGACGATCAGGTGGAGGAGGCCGTCGTACGGCTGGGCCGGATCGGGTTCGACAACGTGGCCGGTGCACTGGAAGGGGGCATGATGGCCCTGGACGATCGCCCTGAGCTTCAGCGGAAGGTGGAGCGGATCACGGCCCAGGCTCTGGCGGACATGATCGACGCCGGCGAGAAGGTGACCGTGCTGGACGTGCGCAGCGAGAAGGAGCACGGGGGCGGTCATATCGAAGGGTCGATCAACGTCCCGCTGACGCATCTGGAAGAGAATCTGGCGAAGCTGCCGAAATCGGGCCGGCTGGTGATTCACTGTGAGGGAGGCTACCGGTCGTCGATCGGGGCCGGCATTCTGGCGAATCACGGCTTCGGCAACGTGCTGGACCTGGTGGGCGGCTACAAGGCCTGGGCGGCCTCGCAGTTGCCGGTGGCTGTGGGGTGAATCGGGGCTCGGTCGAAAAAAGGGGACGGACCCCTTTTTTCTTTTGTCTTTTGTGAGGGGGAGGCTTGGCCGGATGAATCCGCTGACGATCGCGTTCGGGCTGGTCACCGGCCTTTCTCTGGGCCTGACTGGCGGTGGCGGGGCGATCTTCGCCGTGCCGCTGCTGGTTTACGGCTCGGGCCTGCACACGCGACAGGCCACGATCGTTTCGATCATCGCCGTCGGGGCGACGGCGTTCGCCGGGTTCCTGATCCGCTGGCGCAAGAACCAGGTAGAGATCAGGCCTGGCTTCGCCTTCGCGGCGACGGGCATGATGACGGCCCCGCTGGGCGACATGCTGGGCGACATGCTGCCCGATGCGCTGGTGATGACGCTCTTCGGCGGGCTGATGCTGGTCGTGTCGGCCCGCATGTGGCGGTCGGCCCGCAAGCCGGCCGATGCATTCGTGCCGCTGGAAGAGGGGGCCGGCTGCGGCCCCAGCTGCCCGCACGACCCTGAAGGACGCCTGCGGGTGACCAGCCGGTGCGCGCGGCTGCTGGGCCTGATCGGCATGGGCGTGGGGCTGCTGACGGGCCTGTTCGGCATCGGTGGCGGGTTCGTGATCGTCCCGGCCCTGGTGCTGCTGGCCCATATGGACCTCAAGAACGCCGTGGGCACTTCCCTGCTCGTGATTACGCTGGTGAGCCTTTCGGCGATCGCGGGCGTGGTCGTCTCGGGCGACGAATTCCCCCGCCAGGCGGCCGGTCTTTTCCTGTCGGGCTCGCTTCTGGGCATGTTCGCGGGCACGGCCGCGGCGCGCCGCATCGGCGGCCCGCACTTGCAGAAAGGCTTCGCCATAGCCATTCTGGGTGTGGCCGTCTGGGTCATCGCAAAGAACGTTCTGTCGATCTGACATCCCGGGGCACCGGCTGCACGATCCGATCCGATTCGCATAATCCGCATCTGACGCACACGAAAGGACTTCCCGGACCATGATCACACGCCGACACCTGATGGCCGCCTCAGCCACGCTGCCCCTGCTGGCCGAAGCCCAGGCCCAGGCCGCTGAAATCGCCGCGAATGCCGAAATCGCTGCCAATGCCGCTGACGAGTTGCAATTCCCCCGCATCGCGGGTTATGGCGGCGTGTTTCCGATCGACGGCATCGCCGAGCCGCCCCTGCCCGGCACCAAGGTGCTCTTCGACGTGACGACCGAGGCCAAGCCCGGCGAGCTGAACAAGGGGCTGGAAGTCGTCGCCCGGTTCCTCAACCTGGCCGCCCTGGCCGGCGTGCCCGACGGCGCTGTGACGGTGGAGGTGGTCATTCACGGGGCGACGGTCATCTCCAGCCTGAGGCAGGCGGCCTATGCGGCGAAGACCGGCTCGGACGCCGTCAACCCGAACGACAAGCTCATCGCCGCGCTGGCGGCCGCCGGTGTGCCGGTGTGGATCTGCAGCCAGGCCGTTCGGCGGCAGAAGTTCGCCCTGAACGACATTCAGCCGGCGATCAGGCCGGCGACATCGGCCATGGCTGTTTCGATCGCCCGCCAGCAGGCTGGCTGGGCCGTTCTCTTGCCCCATTGATTTCGGTTCGACAAGAATAGAGCATCTTCGTCCGCTGGCTTCAGGGGTCGCGACCCTGGCTGGCGGACGATCGCATCTGACACACGCCACCGGAGAGCGAGAACCAGGATATGACCACGCCGACGAGCCCGCAGGCCATGAAGGACCACTACAGGATCGTCATTCTGGGGGGCGGCGCGGCCGGCATCACCATCGCCGCCCGGCTGAAAAAAGCCCTGCCGAAGGGCGATTTCGACGTGGCCATCGTCGAGCCCTCGGCCACGCACGACTATCAGCCGCTGTGGACGCTCGTGGGTGGCGGCGTGTGCCGCAAGGAGATCACCCGCAGGGCCGAAAGCCGCTATATCCCGCCCGGGGCGGCCTGGATTCAGGACAAGGCCGTCGAGATTCGGGGGGCCGAGAATCGCATCGTGACCGGCTCGGGCCAGTCGATCGGCTACGATTATCTGGTCGTGGCCCTGGGCATCCGCATCGTGTGGGACGGCATCCCGGGCCTGAAGGAGACGCTGGGCAAGAACGGCGTCTGTTCGAACTATTCTTATGACACTGTCGAATACACCTGGGATTGCATTCGGAATTTCAAGGGCGGAACGGCGATTTTCACCATGCCCGGCACGCCCGTGAAATGTGGCGGCGCGCCGCAGAAGATCATGTATCTGGCCGACGACGCCTTTCGCAAGCAGGGCGTGCGCGACAAGAGCCGGATCGTCTACGTATCGGCCCTGAAGCAGATTTTCGCCATCGAACGGTATCGCAAGACGCTCGAAGCCGTCATCGCCCGCAAGGGACTGGAAATGCAATTTCAGCACGAGCTGACGGCCATCGACGGGCCGAACCATAAGGCGACGATCGTCGACAAGCAGACGGGCGAATCGGCCGAAATGCAATTCGACATGATTCACGTGACGCCGCCGATGGCGCCGCCCGTGGCGATCTCGTCCAGCGACATCGCTGACTCCGCCGGCTGGGTCGACGTCGACAAATACACGCTGCGTTCGACGAAGTTCGCCAACGTCTACGCCGCCGGCGATTGCGTCAACGCCCCCTGCGCCAAGACAGGCGCCGCCGTACGCAAGCAAGCGCCTGTGGTGGTGGCCAACCTGGCGGCCCAAATGCAATCACGTGAACCGGCCGCGAAATACGACGGCTATGGCTCCTGTCCGCTGGTGACCGGCTACGGACGCCTCGTCATGGCCGAATTCGGCTATGACGGATCCATTCTGGAGACGTTCCCGTTCGATCAGTCGAAGGAACGGTGGAGCATGTACCAGGTCAAGCGGCACCTGCTGCCCCAGCTTTACTGGAACGGCATGCTCAAGGGCCGCGCGTGATTCCGGACTCGGCCTCCCCTGCCTCGAAACTTCAGGTGCGAAACGAGCCTCCGAAATGAAACCGCCGCTGACGAACGGGACACGACGCACGAATTTGCGGAAATATCAGCCCCGCACGGGCGTGACGATCTTTCTCGTCACGATCGTCGGTTCCGCCCTCGGGCTGCTGGCCGGTATCGTCATCGCGCGCGGGGCCGACAAGACCTACGAGGGGCTCGTCGACGGCATCACGGCCGCCGCGGAGGCCATCATCGCCGTGGGCGGCATCACGCTGGTGTGGTTCTTCCTGTGGGAAGGCGCGCAACTGACGAAGACGATGCGGTCATCGGCCTATTCGGACATCAACGATCGCTTCATGGACCTTTCGAAAGCCATGCTGGAAGGCTGCGAGCATCGTGACTGGTTCACTGACCCGCCAGCTGACGAACAAGCCCTTTCGCGCGATTCCCGGGCCTATCTTTGCGACATGGCATTTACGGCCTTCGAAGAGATTTATTATCACAGGATCGAATTCCAGCTGCTGGACGACGAGAACTGGGAAAGCTGGCTGCGGTCGATCAAGTCGTTCGTGAACCGGCCCTATGTGCGTCAATACTGGCGCATGGTGCGCTTGCAATATTCCGACTCGTTCGCGACCGAGATCGACAAAGCCATCATGGCGAAGTCGGATCACTAAAGTGGCAGCGGCATCCTGCCGGTATCGCTGTGTGAGTGAAACGGCTGTATTTCAACGGTGCTTTCGAGTCTCGAGAGCGTCTCACTTCGATCGGAACCGGCAGGATGCCGGCTCTACATTGCCGAACGGTGTGGCAGCGGCATCCTGCCGCTGACGCACTCGGAGTGAAGTGGCTACATCCGGAACCTGCAGGATGCCGATTCTGCGGGGTCAGCCTGCTTTCTTTTTGGCTGTGGCCTTTTTCGTAGCCGCTTTTTTGGCTGCGGCTTCCTCGGCACGGCGCAGGTCTTCCGGCGTCAGGTCTTTGGCGGCCAGGGCCCGGATCGACTCGGTCTGGCGTTCCCAGGCTGATTTCATCTCGGTCAGTTTGCCGGGCATCGCTTTCGAAAGGTCCGTCGTCTCGCCCCGGTCTTTCGAAAGGTCGTAAAGCTGCCAGGGTTCGTCTTTGGCCATGACGATCTTGAAATCGCCCTGACGCAGGGCTTTATTTCCTTCGTGCAGCCACCAGATGGAATCGCGAGTGACTTTCGCATCGGTTTCGAAAGCGGTCCGCAAGCTTACGCCGGAAAATGGCGGCAATTCGACACCCTCGATCGTTTTGGGCCTGTCGATGCCGGCCAGGTCCAGAACGGTCGGCGCGACATCGACGACATGCCCGGGCGTGTGCCTCAGCGTGCCCTTCTGGCTCGCCGGGATGCCGGATGGCCAATGGGCGATCATCGAAGTGGAAATGCCGCCTTCATGCACCCAGGTCTTGTGCCGGCGAAACGGCGTGTTCGCGACGGCTGACCAGCCGGGGCCCAGGCACAGGTGCGTATCGGCCGATCCGGGCGGGGCCGAGGGGTCGTGGCCGTCGTCGCGGATCATCATCTCGGCGCTGGCTCCGTTGTCGGACAGGAACAGGATCAGCGTGTCATCGAGCGCTTTCATTTCCTTAAGCTGGGCCACGATTCTCCCGATTTCCTGGTCCATGCGGTCGACCATGGCGGCGTGGATGGCCATCTTGGTGGCCTGGAACCGCTTTTGTTCGTCGGTCAGTTCGTCCCAGGGTTTGGGCAGCGGCACTTCTCCGGGCCCGAATCGGGCGATGGCATCGGGGAACTTGTAGGGCGCGCCGATTTCCCGTTCGATCGCGGGCAGTGGTTGCATTTCGAAGCCCAGTTCTTTCTGCCGGGCGTGGCGGGCCAGGCGTGCGGCGTCCCAGCCTTTGGCGTAGGCATCGGCGTATTTGTCGATATCGGCCTGGAGGGCATGCAGCGGGAAGTGGGGCGAAAGGAAGGCTGTGTAGGCGAAGAAGGGCTTGTCCGCATGCTGTTCGGCGTGTGATTTGAGATAGCCGATCATGCGGGTGGCGATTTCGGTGGTGGAATAATAGCCAGAACCACGCTCGACGGGCGGCAGCGGGCGGTCGTCTTCGAAATGCACTTTCGGGCTGAAGAACCGGCCGGCGTCTTCGAGGTGATACGACCGGTCGAATCCGGCGGCGATCGGCTTCGAATCGACATGCCATTTGCCGGAATGGTAGGCCCTGTAGTTCTTCGATTTCAACAAGGCGGGCAGGAGCGGAGCCCATTTCGGGCGTGTGCCGGCGGCGTTGCCGCTGGGCAGGCCTGGCAGGGTGTCGCGGCGGATCTGCTGGGCATAATAGCCTGTGAGGAGCGCGCCGCGTGTGGGCCAGCAGCGGGCGGTGTTGTAGAACTGGGTGAACCGCAGGCCGTCTTTCGCCAGGGCGTCGAGGTTAGGCGTGCGGATTTCGCTGCCGAAGCAGCCGAGGTCGCTATAGCCCATATCGTCGGCCAGGATGATCAGGACGTTGGGCGGCCTGTCGGCCTTCGTTGCGGCGATTGCGTGCGGTATGGGCGTTAGGATCGCCCAGAGGGCCGCCAGACAGGCGACCGCGCGGAGAGTTTCGAAGTTGCACTTTGTCATTCGTGGGGTTCTCCTGGTTGCGGAGTCAGCGTTTCGGCTTCGGATTCTCGGGCGATTCCAGGGCGAAGTCGAACACGTTGTCAGCCCCGGCCTTGACTTCCGCCTTGAGGACGGAATCCCGATTGTATTTCGGAGCGACCGATTCGACCGTCACTTCGCCGGCATAATCGGGGTCGACGGGCTTGACGGCGGTTTTCCCGGTGTTCCGGGGCGCCCGGATCTCGACCCGGTAAGCGCCGGGGCTTGGGCCTTCCGCGGCCCGAATCCGGTAAGTGCCGGATTCGATCGTGCCGCTCGCCGACGTGCCTTTCGATTCGGGGACGAAAGAGATGACGCCTTTTTCCAGCGATGTGCCGTCAAGTTTGACCTGGCCGGAAACGGCCACCCCGCCGGATTCGCCGCCACATCCGATGATACACAGGCAGAGGGCCGAGGCCCAAAGGGTCAGTCCGGTCCGGCGGGTTCGATATTGCATCCATTGCGAGTTCATGAGCGTCTCCAACGGGGGCGAAACGGGTGAAACGGTGGCGGAAATTCCGGCCTCAGTACGCGTCGGACGAAACGACTTCGCCGCCGGTGCGCGTGCTCAGGGCCTGCCAGGTCCTGAGGTCGACGGTGTCCTTGAAAAACCGGACGGAGCCGTCGCTGAGCGATGCGTTCACGCCGCCTGGATGCTTGCTTCGGGACGTGATGTTGTAATTGAGCGTGTCTGCGAAAAGGTTCGAATTGACGCACGGGGCCCTGTTCGCCGGGTCGTTCACGCAGCGGGCGAAGTCGGGGATGCGGCTGTTCGGCCCGGTGCGGTTGGTCACCTGGTAGCAGCCGGCGTCGTCGTTCCACATGCGGGCGCGGCGATCGAGATCCGCCGGAGTGCCGTTGGGCGTATTGGTCTGGATCAGCTCGAGCAGCAGCAGCGTGTTCGAAGAACCGTCGGTGATCTCGCCCAGCGATGCTCCATAATTCAAATAGAACGGCGCCTTGCCGGAACCCTGGTCGAAGAACGTGTTCGGACCCCAGTTGATGCCGTAACTGCCCTTCACGTCCAGCTGGTTTTCGTTCGGGCGGCGGAATCCGATCTGCTGGTCCGACGGGCAACCGAGTGACGCCATCGGGATGTTCCGCGTCGTGAAGTTCTGGGCCGATTCGTACCAGAGATTCGTGTTGTACGAAGCGTAAAGCACGTTCTGCTCGAAAAACGGCAGCAGAGCTACGATGAACGGCTGCCTGAACGCGTTCGCGGGATAGGCTCCGTCGGTCACGCGGCGGCCCTGCCCCCCGATTGGGAATCGCTGGTGAACGTCGTGGTAGTTGTGGCTTGCCAGGCTCAACTGCTTCAGGTTGTTGACGCACTGGGCCCTCCGGGCTGCCTCGCGGGCGGATTGCACCGCCGGCAGCAGCAGGGATATCAGAACGGCGATGATCGCGATCACCACCAGCAGTTCGATCAACGTGAATCCGCGCCGGTTCGTCATCATGTCTCTTTCTCCATAGCGGCGAAACGCTCCTGCGATCGAACACTGGACGAATCCGGTCGAATTCCGGATCGCCCTGATCACATGCGGTATCAGGCGATGGACGACAATGATTACTAAAAAGGTCTTATTGGTCAAGATAAATTATGATCAATACGACTGTATTGGTGATCTATCCGAATCGAAACGAACATCGGGTGACCGGCGATCTTCGTCGGCCGGCTGGTTCGCTGCACCGGCGCGGCTGGCGTGGAGCCGGCGACGTGGCAGAGGCACGTTCCGCATGTCGCCGCTTGCCTGGTCACGCATCTCAGTGGGCCGGCCGGAATGCGGCGACCTTTATCGATCCAGGCCGCCGGGGATGGCGGTGGGAGATGGCGGCTGCGTGCCCCGGAAGGGGGCGATCGTCAGACGTTCACGCCGAGCCGTTCGCGGCGATAGGCACCGGACTGAACGCGGTCGATCCAGGCGGCGTTGGCCAGATACCAGGCGACGGTGTCGCGGATGCCATCTTCGAAGGTCGCCGTAGGCTTCCAGCCCAGCTCCGAGGCGATCTTCGTGGCGTCGATGGCGTAGCGGCGGTCGTGGCCGGGCCGGTCGGCCACGTAGGTAATGAGATTTTCGCACGGCCCGTGCGGCAGGCCGGGTTTCAATTCGTCGACGATCCGACAGATGGTTTTGACGACATCGATGTTCTTGCGCTCGGAATTGCCGCCCACGTTGTATGTCTGCCCGACGCGGCCGGCTTCCAGCACGCGGCGGATGGCCCGGCAGTGGTCGCCCACGTAAAGCCAGTCGCGCACGTTGGCGCCGTCGCCGTAGACGGGCAGCGGCTTGCCCTCCAGGGCGTTGAGGATCATCAGCGGGATGAGCTTTTCGGGGAACTGGTACGGGCCGTAGTTGTTCGAGCAGTTGGTCATCAGCGTCGGCAGGCCAAACGTGTGATGCCAGGCGTTCACGAAGTGGTCGCTGGCGGCCTTCGAGGCCGAATAGGGCGAGTGGGGGTCATAGGGCGTGGTTTCCTCGAACAGGCCGGTGTCGCCGAGGGAGCCGTAGACTTCGTCCGTGGAGACGTGCAGGAACCGGAACGCGGCTTTGGCGTCGGCGGCCAGGCCGTTCCAGTAGCCGCGGGCTTCCTGCAGCAGGTTGAAGGTGCCGATGACGTTGGTCTCGAGAAACACGCGCGGGCCGTCGATGGAGCGGTCGACGTGGCTTTCGGCCGCGAAGTGCACGAAGGCCGCGGGCTTGTGCTCGTTCAGCAGGGATTTCACCAGGGCGGGATCGCAGATGTCGCCCTGAACGAAGACATGCCGCGCGTCGCCGGCGAATTCGGAGAGGCTGTCGAGATTGCCGGCATAGGTGAGCTTGTCGAGATTGACGATTTTCGTGGCCGGCTCTTCGCGCAGAACCTGGCGCACGAATTCGCCGCCGATGAAACCCGCCCCGCCAGTGACCAGCAGCGTACGCATGGGAGTGACTTTTCCGAACTGGTGGTGATCCGAACCGATGCGGGCTGACCGTATCCCTTTGCGGTCAGCGGCCCGTTGTCGCATTCACGATACCGGCTTGCCCTCGTCAAGGCAACGAGCCGACAATAGCCACGATGCACCCCGGCAACTCGCCCGGGCCGCGATTTCCGCTGGCTCGCTTCGATCGCGGCCCAGACACCGGCACACGTCCATGGATTCGCACGACACGCCCGCACCGCCGAATCGACCGAACTCGCCCCCTGCCCCGGAGCTCTGGGTCGGGTTCGTCGACGAATTTCCGGAAGATCTGCGGCGGTGGACCTATCGGGAACTGCTCAGCGACGACGAACGGGCCCGCCACGACCGTTATCGTCATGAGCGGGACCGGAACCTGCACCTGACGGCCCGGCTCATGACCCGCACGGTTCTGAGCCGGTGTATGCCGGGCGTTTCGCCCCGGGACTGGAAATTCCGCCCCGGGCCGCACGGCAAGCCCGAAATCGCGGGCCCTGAAATGGGAATGCATTCCCGCAAATGGCATTTCAATGTGACGCACACCGAGGGGGTCGTCGTTCTGGCCGTGGCGCAGGGCACGCCGGTGGGTGTGGACGTGGAACGCATCGACCGGCCCTCGAATTTCGAAGGGCTGGCCCGGCGGTTTTTCGCACCGGAAGAAGCCGCCGCCATCGAGGCGGCCGACGAAGCCCGGCGCGGGGCGCTGTTTTATCGTATCTGGACATTGAAGGAGGCTTACGTCAAAGCCATCGGCAAGGGCCTGGCCCATCCGCTGGACGCCTTCTGGTTCGACCCGCCGGACCGGTTCGAAACGGCCCCGCGGCTGATGGTGAAGACCGAGTCGGGCGAGCCGCGATTCGAAACCGCATGGCAGGCGCGCGTCGGCCACGTGGGTGCTGGTCAGGCGTGGGTGGTCTCGGCGGTGGCAGGTGCGGAAGACGAGATGGAGGCACAGGAAGAGTGGGCGATTCGGATGTTCGGGTTCGGTGCCGTATAGAAGGCAGAATCCCGTTGCGATGCGACCTGCTTAACGTCGAGTCAATTCAGGCTCGAGCCGAAATTCGAATCACCAGGCGCGGGAATGCAGGCTTCGACCGATTCTGGCGACGCTTCGAGCGGGGATTCATTCGGAAGACACCCGCGAACCGGATCCCGGACATACTGACGAAATCAATCGGCTGATCTTAATAATAATCCGTGCCTGATTCCATTTTCGTCTTTCGCGGCCATTGGATTTCAAGGGCCAATGGCCGGGGTTGTCAATTTCCTGACCCGTTCGGTCCGGCGAACATCCGAAAGCGGGGCGTATGCCCGTTCATCGAATCCGATACTTGACGCCGGCCTTCACTTCCGTCGGCTCAGGGAGTTTTTTCAGTCGTTCGCAACGGCCGTCCGCGTAGGCCTTTACGAGAAATCCGTCTTGTGCCTTAATGACGTACCCGGCTGTGCGCATCGCCTTGCGGTAAGCAATGCGCACGGCGTTCCGGGCGTATCTGGGAAGTTGTTCTTCCAGCTCTTCGTAAGTCTTCGGGCGACGTGTCATTTCGAACGGCCTTTCGTGATATCCATCTTACTCGATGATCGAGTTTTCGAACCTCTCACAAAGCGGCCTGGCGATCATGGAACAGGTCGCACGAAGCGGGACGCTCGAATGCCTGCCCCTGCCCGGTTCAATCCTCAGCCAGTTCGGCCTGCAGGGCTTCGGCCTGTCTGGTGAGGTCTCGAATGGCCGAGAGGTTCCACAGGTAAATGACCAGCGAGATCAGCGTGAAGGCGTAGGTGAGCACGCGAAAGCCCATCATGGCCACGCCGCCGGAGGGATGGCCGACGAACGAGAAAAGCTCGTCGCTGAGCTTCTCCGAAAGCCCCAGAGCCCCGAACGGCAGCGGAACGGCTGTGGAGAAGAGCACGAGGGGGAAGATCATCAGGTGCTTGTCCAGCCCCACCGAAAAGTTCGGGAACAGGGCCACGCCCACCTGATAGCACGCCACGCAGGCCAGGCCATGGCACAGCGAAGAAATGGCCACGGTGGCGACGACGCCCTTCCAGTGCGAGCGATACGACTTCGAAAGCGCGCCCAGCTCGCGCGCCAGGTGGCCGAGTTTGCCGTGCGATTTCGAAAGACCGGGCAGCAGGCGGTTCGGCAGGTCGAGCATGATCGCCGCCAGGGCCACTGTGCCCGCGGCGGCCATGGCCACGGCGAAAAGGCCGAGATTGCGGACCGATTGCGGCAGGCCCGACCAGCCGGCCAGGGCCGCGATCGAGGCCAGATAGAACAGGCCGACGAGGCCGACGGCACGGTCGATGAGCAGGGTGGTGATGGCCTGGGTCCGGGGCAGGTCCATGCGGGCCAGGTAGGCGGCTTTGACGAGGTCGCCGCCGACGGCGCCGGGGATGACCAGGTTGAAGAACGCGCCGACGAAGCTCAAGCGCAGTGAATCGATCAGCCGGAAAGGCACGCCCAGCATGCGCACCAGGGCATACCAGCGGAAATAGGTGATCAGGGCGGCGGCGGCCATGAAGCCGAACGCCGCGACGAAATTCCCCCAGCGAATCGGCCGTGAAAACACTTCGGCCAGCACGGCGCGATTCGAATAGAGTGTCCAGCCCAGAAATGCAAGGCCGACGCCCAGCAGCAGGAAATTCAGCAGCCCGCCCTTGCGTTTGCCGGTCGTGGGGGAAGTCATCGAGGTCGCCTTCGATTCGATCGGAATCAGAAAAGGGTGTAGATGAACGGAGCCGCGGCCGAGCCGGAGAGCAGGATCAGGGCGCCCATGAGGAGCAGGACGATCAGGATCGGCGCCAGCCACCATTTCTTGTTTTCTTTGAGGAACTGCACGAATTCGGCCACCAGGCCTTGTTCCTGGCCCTGGGCGGCTTCCTGGAAGCTGGGTTTCGAAGTCTTGTCGTCCGCCATGATTCGGCCTCGCTTTCGTGGTGGAATTTCAATATTGTTTGAGATAGCGCCGGGGGTCGGCCGGCTGCGTCTTCGGCTGCCAGTAAGTGGCCGCGCCGGCGGGCTTGCGCTTGAGGCCCAGGGCGTCGCGGCCGATCAGGCGGAACACGAGCGCCACGGGCGTGAAGACCAGCAGGAACACGCCGCCCAGGATGATTTTCGAAATGACGAACCCGATCGGGAACGCCAGGATCATCCAGCCGACGAAAACCCATTTCAGGGCCATCGGCCGCACCAGGGCGGCGATGGCGGCCGCGGCGGCGATGGCGGCGAAGATCGCGGGGCCTGTCGTATGGCCCTGGGCGAATGCGCCGTAAAGGGCCAGTCCGCCGAAGAACAGGACGCACAGGCCGCCGAACTGGCGGAGCATGCGGGCGTCGGGGTTACGGGGAATGTCGGACCATTGCATTTCGTGTCGGGCTCCGGCTTGATCGATTGCGGTTCGTGTGCGATCGCGTGCGGGATCAGTCGAGATCGAACTGGCTCAGGTATTTTTCACGCGCGGCGGCGGCTTCGGCCAGCAGTTCGGGGCCGAGCGAGTCCTTGCGGACGATGCAATTTTGCAGCACCAGGGCGTCCATCTCGGTGGCGATGAAGCAGCGCAGGGCCTCTTCGGGGCGGCACACGATCGGTTCGCCGCGGACGTTGAAGCTGGTGTTCACGAGCACGGGGCAGCCTGTACGACTGTAGAACGAGTCGAGCAGGCCGTGGACGAACGGGTTGCGGTCGCTGTCGATCGTCTGCAGCCGGGCCGAATAATCGACGTGCGTGACGGCCGGGATGGTCGAGCGGACGACGTTCACGCGGCGGCGCAGGTCTGGGTCGTCGCTCATGGCCCTGGCTTCGGTGGCGTCGAGCTTCGCCCGGTGCTTTTCCAGCACGGGGGCGACGATCAACATATAGGGGCTTTCCTGATCGGCCCGGATTTCGAACCACTCGTGGGCGTGTTCCTGCATCACGATCGGGGCGAACGGGCGGAAGCTTTCGCGGAATTTGATTTTCAGATTCATCGCCGCCTGCATTTTGGCCGAGCGGGGGTCGCCGATGATCGAGCGTGCCCCGAGGGCCCGGGGGCCGAATTCCATGCGGCCCTGGAACAGGCCGACGATCTGCTCCCGTTCGAGGATTTCGCAGATGCGGCCATAAAGGGCGGCTGTGTCGTCGATACGTTCGTAGGGGATTTTCTTTTCGTCGAGCATGGCGGCGATGTCGGCGGTTTCGAATTTCGGGCCGAGGAAGGAGCCGCGCTGGGAATCGTGCCGGGGGGTGACATGGCGGGGGTTGTCCAGCAATTGATGCCAGACGAACAGAGCCGAGCCCAGGGCACCGCCGGCGTCGCCCGCGGCCGGCTGGATCCAGACCGAATCGAAGGGCCCTTCGCGGAGGATTTTGCCGTTGGCGACGCAGTTGAGGGCCACGCCGCCGGCCAGGACGAGGTTCTTCATGCCGGTGCGCTCGTGGGCGTGGCGGGCCTGGAGCATCATGATCCGTTCGGTGACGGCCTGAACGGAGGCGGCCATATCGCAGTGGAACTGCTCGATCTGCGATTCGGGGCGGCGCGGCTCACGGCCGAACAGAGCGTGGAATTTCGGCCCGGTCATGGTCAGGCCGGCGGCGTAATTGAAATAGTCCTGATCCATCCAGAAGCTGCCGTCGTCTTTGAGGTCGATGACCTTTTCGAAGACGGCATCGGCGTATTTGGGGACGCCGTAGGGCGCCAGGCCCATGAGTTTGTATTCGCCGGAATTGACCTTGAAGCCGCAATAGTAAGTGAATGCCGAATACAACAGGCCCAGCGAGTGGGGGAATTGCATTTGCTCGGTCAGGGCGATGCGGTTGCCCTTGCCGGTGCCGAGCGTGGTGGTGGACCACTCGCCGACACCGTCGAGGGTCAGGATGGCGGCTTCTTCGTAGGGGCTGGGGAAGAAGGCGCTGGCGGCGTGGCTTTCGTGGTGATCCAGAAACACCAGGGGGGTTTTCGCGTCGGGCCGGCCCAGGCCGGAGCGGATGGCCTTGCGCGTGTGCAATTTCTCTTTGAGCCACAGCGGAATGGCCATGCCGAAGCTGGCGAAACCTGAGGGGGCATAGGCCAGATAGCTTTCCAGCAGGCGTTCGAATTTGACGAGCGGCTTGTCGTAAAAGGCGACGTAATCGACCTGGTCGATCGAGATGCCGGCTTCCTTCAGGCAGTATTCGGCGGCCAGGGCCGGGAAGCCGGGGTCGTGCTTCTTGCGCGTGAAGCGTTCTTCCTGGGCGGCGGCCACCAGGCGGCCGTCCACGACCAGGGCCGCGGCGCTGTCATGATAGAAGGCGGAAAGGCCGAGAATTGCCGTCATGTGTCGATCCGTTCCTGTCGTCGATTCGGTCCGTCGCCCGCCGATCCGCGTGCGGAAAAAGTGCCAGATGCCGTGAGAGCCGCCGGAATCGTCATTCCAGGTCGACGATTTCCTTGAGATAGGCCCCGTAAGCGTTCGGGAAGCCGGTGGCCAGCTTGAGCAGGCGTTCGGTGTCGATAAAGCCCATGCGCCAGGCGATCTCTTCCGGGCACGAGATTTTCAGGCCCTGTCGGGCTTCGACGGTTTCCACGAAGTTGGCGGCCTGGATCAGGCTTTCGGGCGTGCCGGTGTCGAACCACGCGAAGCCGCGGGTGAAACGCTCCACGGTCAGCCGGCCCTGCTCCAGGTAGATCCGGTTCACGTCCGTGATCTCCAGCTCGCCACGGGGCGAGGGCTGAAGGTTCGCGGCGATGTCCAGCACCGAATTGTCGTAGAAATACAGGCCCGTCACGGCGAAGTGGCTTTCCGGCTGCTTCGGCTTTTCGACGATTTTGACCGGCTTGCCGGCCGCGTCGAAGCTGACGACGCCGTAGCGCTGCGGGTCCTTCACCGGGTAGGCGAAAACCGTGGCGCCGGCCACGTTCGAAGTGGCGCGCAGCAGCATCGGCTGAAAGCCCTGACCATAGAAAATGTTGTCGCCCAGGACGAGCGCCGCCGGGCTGGTGCCGACGAAGTCGCGGCCGATGGTGAACGCCTGGGCCAGGCCGCCGGGGTTCGGCTGAACGGCGTAGCGGAACGTCATGCCCCAGGCGGAGCCGTCGCCCAGCAGGCGTTCGAAGGCGGGCAAGTCGGTGGGCGTGCTGATGACGAGCACTTCGCGGATTCCGGCCAGCATGAGCGTCGACAGCGGATAGTAAACCATCGGCTTGTCGTAAATCGGCAACATCTGCTTGGACACGGCCTTGGTGATCGGATAAAGGCGCGTGCCCGAACCGCCGGCCAGGATAATGCCCTTGTAGTTTTCGGGATTGGCTTGGGATCTGGTCACTGGTCGTCGGATTCCACGGTTTCGTTCTCAGATACGATAAGCCTCACTCATGAGGCTCGGTGTTGCGAAGCCCGGAGTCGCGAGACGTATCGTTCTGACGTCGAGACTGTTTACGGCGTACGTTGCGAATAAGATATCGGATACGGCCGGTTTCGACCACTCGGATTTCGGATCACGTGGCTGTCGGGAAACGGACGAGCCCGGCTGCCTTCGGTTGAGGGCTGGCTGGCGAATGTGATAACATTCATCCATTCCTCAATGATCCTCGCAGCCGCTGGTTTTTCGACCACCGAGACACGCAGATGACTTCCACAGACCGAACGCCGTCTGCCGCTCACGGGAAATTGACGGCCCGCAAGAAGCTGCTCTTCGCGATCGTGACACTTTCGGCGTTCTTTATCGGCGCATTTCTGGCTCTGGAAACAGGTTATCGAGCTTACAAGGCCATGCGCCCCGGGCGGATTCCGGCGGGAGAGTTCGAACGCACTCTCGGATGGTCACCCAGCCCTGGCAAGCACATTTCCCAACGTGAGAAATTCGGTGCCCGGAATCACGACGAGGCCTGGGCTGAGGGCGTCGAGTCGTTCTACAGAATCGACGAAAACGGATTCCGCCGCCGTGATCCCGACGAAAACCCTGGTCCGGTCGTCTTTCTGCTGGGCGACTCGTTCACCGAGGCCGGATACGCCGGTATCGGAGGCACCTATTACGACCGGCTGACGAAGGAAGTCCCCTGCCGATTGCACGTGTTCGGAAGCACCGGCTACGGAACGCTTCAGCAGACGCTGGTACTCGAACGCTACATTTCCGGCATTCGGCCGAAAATCGTCGTGCTTCAGATGTGCTCCAACGATTTGTACGACAACGACCCGGATCTCGCCGGCGGGAGCCTCAACTGGAATCCAGGGCAGCCTCGCCCTTTCCTCAACGAGGACGGCACGATCGTCATGCGCGAAATCCGCTACGATGGCCCGGGGCATCTGCTCCTGAGCCGGTCCCAGTTTTTGCAATATCTCGTTCGCCGGTTCAGGCTCGTCAAATGGCGATCCCCGTTCGATTATCAGGAATCACCGTACTTCGAACAGGCTGTCCGGCGTACCGGCCAAATCCTGAAAAGGTTCCGAAAATCATGCGGCGATGAAACGATCGTTCTGGCCTATGCCGAATGCGCCGAACCCGACGAGACCATCTACCGGAAACTGTGCCAGGAAGCCGGGATCACCTATCTGGACGGTGTCTCAGGTGCTTTGCGGGATGAAGAACGGAAAGCCGGAAACCCCGAGCTCGGCCGGCACGATGGCCCCGCTGGTCACTATAACCTGTTCGGCCATCATGTCATCGGCAAAGCACTCGAGCCGCACCTGAGTCGTGTGATCGGTACCCTGAAATGATCGAGGCTTCGACCGAAGTCCGAATTGCCAGGTCCGGCACTTCGCCGGTTTCTGGCAGGGCTTACGGATCGACGCATTCGAAACGCGTCTACAGTCGGTTTCGCAGGCTTCATGAGTCACTAGCGGAATTCACTTGCCGAACCCCTGCGAATCGAGCCAGTTCACGAACCGGTCCAGCCAGGTGTCGACCGGCAGGTTCTGCTTGCGGATGCCGAAGCCGTGGCCGCCCTGGGCGTAAATGTGAACTTCGGCAGGCCGTTTGACCGCGATCCAGTCCTGATACATCGCCAGGATCTGGTCCGGGCCGGTCGCCGGGTCGTCCGTGGCCGACATCAGGAACAGGGGCGGAGCGTCGGCCGCGACGGGCCTGGTTTTGGGCACCCACTTGTAGGCCGGGTAGATCGGCGCGGCGAAGTCGGGGCGTGATTCAGGCTGATAATTCCGGGCGACCGATGCCGCCACCGTGCCCCCTGCCGAGAAGCCCATGATGCCGATGCGGCGCGGGTTCACGCCATATTTTTCGGCGTTTTTGCGCACGTGGGCCACGGCGGCGAGGCCGTCGGCCATGCCCAGGGGCACGATCGGGGTCGCGATCGGGTCCAGGTTCGGATTCGCGGCCATTTCGCTGGCCGGGCTGCCGGTTTTGCACTGGGCCAGGCGATATTTCAGCACGAAGCACGTGATGCCTTTGGCGTTGAGTTCACGGGCGATCTTCGTGCCTTCGTGATCCCAGGCCAGGGCCACGAACGCACCGCCGGGGCAGATGACGACAGCCGTGCCGGTGGCCCTGGCGGGGTCGGCCGGAAACGGTGTGAGCGTGGGAACGACGACGTCGTAAATCACCTTGCCGAGCCCGGGAGCGTCGAGCGATTTTTCGGCATGCGTCCAGTTTTCGGAGCCGGGGGCCGGGCCATCGTAAAGCCGGATGGCATCGTCGCCGGCTGCCGCGTGGGTTTGTGCCAGTGTGATCAGAAGCGCGGCGGCAGTCCATTTCATCGGTCGTTCGCTTTCGTTGGGCGAGGCTGAATTCAGACGTTTGGTGAGATAAGAAATTCGGCAAGATGTCCATGCCGCATTGGGGCGGGGCAAGTGGCAGCGGCAACCCGCCGAAGATCGCGATCAGATTGAGCATTGCAGACGGAGCCTGCTTCGGTGAGCATTGCAATCGGATCGATCCGCCCTGCACCTCGGCGGCAGATTCGCTCAGGCTGCGGATCCGTCAGGATGCCGAAGCCACTTTCGCGGCGGGGGCAGGTGTGCGGCCTGCCCCCCCCTGCTTGCCTGTCAGGCTCACTCCCAGCCTTTGCGATAGGACGGGCGGCTGACGAAGCGGTTGGCGCTTTCCAGGTTCGTGACCTTGCCCGTGGCCGTGTCCCACGACACGGCCTGGCCGGAGCGGATCGCCAGGTTGCCCAGCATCACGAATTCCGTCAGAGGGGCCGAATAATCGAAATTCGAACTCGGCGTGAAGCCTTCCACGATCCCCTGGGCCCATTCCTTCTGCGGATTGCCCGGGTATTTCGAACGGGCTTCGGTCTGCTTGATCTTGCCCGACTTGATCATGGCTTCCACATCTTTGCGGCGCTCTTCGGAATAGATCTTCGGGTCGGCGCAATAGGCCTCAGGCTCGAAGATCGTGCCCTCCGTGCCGATGAAGATCATGCCGCTGGAGGCTTTGGCGAAGGCCTCTTCAGGCACCAGCGGGTCGCGTTCGGGCTTGTTGGGCTTGCCGTCCTTCGAGCCGTCGTGCCAGGTCACCTTCAGGGCCGGCAGGGTGTCGGAAGCCGCGAAGTGATAGACCAGCTCGCTCCACACCGGGGCGGTCAGGTCGGTCACTTCCGAGCTTTTCGCCTCGATCTTGACCGGAATCCGCCGGCCGAGGACGTTGAACGTGGCATCCATGATATGGCAGCCCATGTCGCCCAGAGCGCCCGAGCCATAGGCCCACCAGCCGCGCCAGTTGAAAGGGGCCACGCTATTGCCGCGCCGGCCTTTTTTCTTGGGTTCGTCGGCTTTGGGGGCGTCGTGGTTGCCGTCGTCGAAGGTGAAATATGGCTCTTCGACTTCCTGGCCCAGCCAGCTGTCCCAGTCGAGCCCGGCGGGCGTTTCGGCCGTGTGCTTGTGCAGCGGCCCCTGCGGCCAGATCGGGCGATTGGTCCACAGGCGGATTTCCTTGAGCGTGCCGATGGCACCCTGGTCGATCCACTCCTTCACGGCGCGCTGGCCTTCCATGGTTCGGCCCTGGTTGCCCATCTGGGTGACGAGACCCGCGGCCTTCGCCGCCTTGTGCAGGGCCCGCACCTCGCCGATGTAGTTGCACATGGGCTTCTGCACGGTGACGTGCTTCTTGTGCCGCACGGCCCACATGGCGGCGGGAAAGTGGGTGTGGTCGGGCGTGGAGACGATCACGGCGTCGATGCCCGCGTGCTGGGCGTCGAACATCTTGCGGAAGTCGGTGTAGAGCTTCGCTTCGACCTTCGTGTCGCTCTTGCGGCCTTCATAGAACTTCGCCAGGCCCTTGGCCGCGGCTTCGGCGCGGTTCATGTCGGCATCGACCAGGGCGACGATGTTGTGCAGGTCGGCGACGTTGTGAGTGTCCGACTGCCCTTTGCCCAGCGCGCCGATGGTGGCGATGTTGAGCTTTTCGTTCGCGCCGAAGACGTTTCGGGGCAGGATGGTGGGCATGGCCATGGCCGTCGCCAGAGCCGAGCCGGTTCGGAGGAACGTCCGGCGGTCGATGCGCGTGTGCATGCGTGGTTTTCCTGGGTTTTGGTGGTCGTTTCGTGACGTCGTCACGGGCGAACGTGCCGGGCGGGGTGGATGTCGAGAGGGGGCACGTCCGTGGCGGACGCTATGGTAGTCGAATTGCCGGAGAGTGGCCAGAGGCCCGGCTGGTGAGTTCGATATGACGCGATCGCCCGATACGTCAACAGGCTGAGCCTTCGATGGTCGCTCACTTACGACGAATCCCGGTGATTGTTCACATCGTGAATCAGGGATAGAATCGAATAGCGACAGCGATGCCGGAATAGGCATCATTTCGACGACCTGTCGAGACAGTCGGTCACGTCCATGATTCCTTAATGGAATCGAAGGAGGACTCCCATGTCGGAGGGCATTCTGGAGAAACGCGTCGAGGCCCTCGAACATGAATTGGAGCGGCTTAGGGAGCTTTTGGAGTCCGTACGGCCTGTCCCCGGTGATGTCGCATCCGTGGCGGTCGAGCAGCTTGCGAACAAGCTCATGTCTTCGCTGTCCGACCCTGGCAAGGCCATCGCTTTCGAAAAAGCCTGTCGCCAGTTTCAGGAAGGATCGAAAAGCGGCCTGCCAGACCCCGACTGGCTGAAACGAATGGCCGGCATGTTCGAATCGGAGTCGGAATTCGACAAAGTCATCGAAAATGGCCGACAGTTTCGGGAAACGGACCATAACGACAAGGCTTCCGGTTGAGATACCTTCTCGACACCGATCATCTGAGCCTGATCCAGAGACCCGCTGGCGAGGCTGGTCGAAAGGTCGCGACCAGGCTCGCCAGCTTCGCTTCGACGGACATCGCGATTTCCGTCATCAGCCTGCATGAGCAGTTGATGGGCGTGAACAATTACATCCAGAAAGCGAGGCGCACTGATGAGGTCGTTCGTGGTTACAGCATGCTTCACCAATTGCTGAGCGTCTATTCGAAAGCCGAAGTGCTGCCTTTTGGTGAGCAGGCCGCGGAGATCTTCGAGCGATTTCGAAAACAGGGAAATCGCGCGGGCACGATGGACTTGCGAATTGCCGCGATCGCGATGTCGACGAACAGAATCCTCGTGACTCGAAACATACGTCATTTCGAATCTCTTCCAGGTCTGCGTCTCGAAAACTGGGCGGATTGATTCCCGCCTTCACAAATCGTTCGAGTGCTGCGCTTTCATGCGTCGTTCAGGTGATCGAATGGCGGAAAGAATCGCAGTCACGGCGCCGGTGTTTCGATCGCGCATCTGACGGTCGCCGACAAGCTG
>CAZSQA010000053.1:0-36940 GCA_964608915.1 uncultured Isosphaeraceae bacterium | reverse complement strand
ATTCGGAAAGATTTTTTCGCATATGTTGCGAATCGCGTCGAATTCAACCGTTCAGACCGCGCCGAACTGTGCGAATCCGAACTTTGCGGTTCTGTAACGCAAGTTCCAAGTGTTTGGAGATGATCAGGTTGCGGCTGAATTGCCGTGTTCGTCACGGGTTCGGACGCCGTGAATCCTGAATTCTCAGGTGCCGTCGGAAAAAATGGGAACCGTGCTTCGCCGGAATGAAGTCGACGAACGCAATGGCTTGGCGCATCAAGGGGCTGTGGGAACGTCCAAAGAAAGCGGGAAGACTTCGGAATTCGGTTCGCTGGCACTCGATGGAGGCAACGGGGCAGGTGGAGCCTTGATTTCCATTCGGTCACCCTGTATGGAGCCGGGTGCCGAGTCCGCCGGTTTGGCCGCTTCGTTCTTTTCGGTCGCGTCTTTGCTGCCGCCAGGCGGAGCGATCGCAGGCGGTTCGCTCCCCATGCCAGCGATCGGAGGCGGGAGATTGGCCGCCGGCAGGGCGACCGCCGGTGTGGAATTGGCGGTCGGCGGAATCGAATGCAAGCCGGATTGGGCAGGTTTGCCCTCATCCGGAGTCGACGGCGGTTTCGAGGTCGATTCCTGCGATGCCGGGGCTGATGTGGCCGCTGGCGGTACCGGTTTTTTTTCGGATGCCACAGGCTCCGGCTTGTCAGCGGCGGATTTCGGAGACTGCACTGGCGGAACGACCGGGGCCGGCGATACGGGCGGCAATGCGTCAGGTTGGGCTGAGCTTTCGCTTCCTTTCGTGGCGGGCGGCTCGGCATTGGGCGGGAACGGCTCGATCCTGCCGCTCGGTTTCGAGCTCGCCGGCTCGGAATTCATGGGTGCGGGAGACTGCTCGGCCGCGCTGGAAGAAGGCGCACTTCGGGCAGGTTCGAAGCCTCGAGCAGAACCGGCCGGGTTCGACGCCGGATTCGGAACCGTCGCATCGATCGGCGCGACGCTGATGCCCAGGATACGGCCCTTCGGTCGTGAGCGATCGAGCAGAACAGGTTCGTATTGAGTGGTGTCGACGGTCGACCGGTTGCCGGCGAGGTCGCGTGCTTCGATTCGGACGTGAAACACCGGCGGAACCTGCGGCCCTGGCGTCCAGACATACTGACCTGTGTTTTCGATGTTCTCGACGATCGGCAGCCACTGATTCGCAGTCTCCGGGCGATAGTAGATACTGATCGGCCGCGTGCTGAAATTGCGATCTTCGGCCTGCCAGGAAATCAGGACTTTGCCCGACTGCGAGCCCACGCCGACCTTGATGACGTTGAGGATCATGGCCGGCGGGGTCGAATCGATTTCGACGGTGATCTGCGGTGCCGTGCCGGCCCGGGGGATTTCGTCGCCCTGACCCGCGATCGATCGGGCGACGATCGACAGGCCGAAAATCCCTTCGCCGCCGAGGTCGACCATCATCGGGCTGACGCGATCGTCATCTTCCGCCCATCTTGACCAGTTGCGTCCGCCGTCTCGCGTGACCCACAGTTCGACGCTGGCCGGCCCGTTGGGTCCAGCGTCATCTACGACGAAATTCATCGGAAACTTGGGAGAGTTCAGAATCGGAATCTGGCGACGCGGGGCCTGTTCGCGGATTCCCGCGGAACCGTCCTGACTTTCGGGCGGCTGGATCTGTCGCGGCATTCGGCCTGATTCCGAGCCCCGCGTGGCGGGCGTCATCGATTCAGGGCCATAGGGGCGCGGGGTGTCGATCCACTCTTCGTTACGTTGCTGAGAACGGTTGGCCAGCGGATCCTGTGGCCCGAGAATGCCGCGGCGATCGCCTGCCGCCGAAGCCACGCGAGCGATCGGCGCGGGGGCCTGGCCTTCCATATCGGAAGGCCGAGAGGCATTGAGATTCGGATGTTGCGCGGCGCCATCGCCGAACTGGGTTTCCGCGATCTGAACGTTTCCGGCCTTGTCCGCAACCGTGGCACGCACGCGGATCGCTTCCGCCGTACCGCAATCCCAGGTCGATTCGCCATTGGGCGCTGGCCGAGTGATCGGTACCGGTTTCCACTCGCCGCTGCCTGGGATCGAATATTCCAGGACGAATGTGCCCATGTCGAGGTATTCGTCGCGGGCATCCCAGGCGATCGTGGCCATGGGGCCCCGGCGTGTGACGGAACGAAGCCCGAGGCCTGGCTTTTTGGAGTCGACGATGACACGCCATCCGGGCACGATGGGCTTGTCGTCTGCGGGGTTGTAGTGGCCTTCGACGTCGAGAGTACGCACCGCGAACCAGTATTCGCCGTCGCTGGTCGCGCGGAATTTGAACGCTTTCGAATTCGGGTTCGTCGCCGTACTGAGCCGCCAGCTTTTACCGAGATCGCTGGAAACGTACAGTTCGATCGATTTGACGAAAGGCTTGTCCGCCGGGTCGATTTCGAACGGAATCTGAAAGCCGGCTGAAGGGTGATAGAACAGATTTCCGGCCGGTTTGTCCGCGGCCCATACTGCGAAGGTCTGCGTCAGAACCAGAAATGACGCACTGGCCCCGTTCCGAATCGCATCGCGCCATGAGGTGCGGCGAGGGGCTTGCCCCGCCTGTCTTCCCCCAGCGAAATGTCGGAATCGTCGCGATTTCGGACGATAGCCAGGCCAGTTCATGAGCCGAACGTCTCCGTAGGACGGGGTGCCCGCGCGTGCAGTCCATGACGTTGCACGCTGCCGGACCGTCTCTGGTCGTATCGACAATTCCGACAGTACGGCTTGAATCGAATGTGCCGGGCAGGTCGGAAAAGAATCGTGCCGGGCCTGTCAGACAAGGCCCTGGATCGGTTTCCAGGAAGTCATGATCTGGCTGATTTCGTTCGGCAGGCCTGACACCTGGCGGACACGTTCGATGTGAGTCGTGCGTTCCAGAATCGTCGCGATAAGTTCCTTGTTTCCGGCCGGCGCATCGGCGGCGTAACTGGCGTCCTTGTTCGATCGGCCGAGAACCTGGCCCGCCCGGATTCCGCCTCCGTAGAGGAAAAGCGGCGCGAGGCCGCCCCAGTGGTCGCGGCCGCCATTGGCATTGATGCGCGGCGTGCGGCCCATTTCGCCGCATGCGACGACCAGGATTCGATCCGAAAGCCCGCGGGCTTCGAGATCTTCGACGAGGGCCGAAAGTGCATGATCAAGCGGCCCGCCCATGTACGACATGCCTTCGGTCATTGTGGCGTTGTTGACGTCGGCGTGCATGTCCCACACGAAATTGGTGGTGACCGTCACGAAGCCCGCCCCGCGTTCGCAAAGCCGCCGTGCCAGCAGAAGGAGCTTGCCAAGGGATTTGGCGTTGTCGGCATAGTTCTTATGGTTGTTCCACTTTTTGCGGATCGAATCCGGCCGCACCAGCGGGGACGTATCATAGCGATCGACAAGGTGCGGCGGTTCGCGAGTGATGTCGAAGGCGTCTTCGAGCCCGCCCGCGAGCAGCCCGAAGGCCTGGTCGCGCATGGACGAGTCGCCGGGAATATGGTCGAGAGCCGACTTGATCGCATCGAATTCGCGTGAGATCGCCAGCCGGGAATCGAGTCGTTCACGCGGTAAGTTTCGGGTGAGCTGTTTAAGATCGCCGCCGGCGCCCGCGGGATCGAAGGGAGAGTATGACGGATTCAGCGGCCCGGTCGCCGTGAATCGGCCGAACTCCGTCACGCCTGCCTGGGTCGAAGGGTCGACGGCCTGCGGCTGGAGCAGGACGTTCACGGGCAGACCGCTCAGCGGGTGGTTGGTGCCGGCGAACCGGGCATGGATCGCCCCGAGGTTCGCCCCGAATGTGTCGCGCCCGACGATGGGTTTGATGTCGTGGTTGCCGTCGCCGGTCGAGAACGAACGGACGATCGTGAACTTGTCCGCGAGTTTCGCGAGTTTCGGGAAGGAGCTGCCGAACGTGATGCCCGGCAGACGAGTCTCGATTTCGCCGGTCGCGCTGCGGATGCCTTCAGCGGCCTGCATCTTGGGGTCGAACGTTTCGATCTGACTCGGCCCGCCATGCAGGAACAGGAAAATGACGGACCGGCCATTGGTCAGCGATTCGCCTGATGCAGAAACGTTGCCGAAAAGCGGAGTCAGGCCCAGCCCCGTGATCGTCGAAGTGCCGATTTTCAGGAATGTGCGACGGTTGCCCACAAGATCGCGGTCATGAAACTGGAACATGGCGCGGAATTCCCTGGTTCGAATCGCATGCTCTGACGTTTCCCGGCCCGGTGGAATCTGGCCCTGGTCATTTTTTCGCGGGCCCGTATCCGGGGCTCGGCGTGCCGTCCGATTCGAGTTTGCCGACTGACCAGAGCAGCCCCCGGGTCACGATTTCCTGCCAAACGGCGTTCTGCATCGTACTGTCGTTGTGGCCGAGAGTGGTCGCGAAGACTTTGGCCTTGCCGGCATTGTTCAACCAGATGACCGGGTGATCTCGCTTCGTCTCAACGCCGTAGGCAACGGCCAGGGGCGTGGCGGATGGCCAGAATTTCTCGGCGACGTACAGCTCATCGCGCGGGTCGAGCCACTCTGCGGGCACTCCGGTCATGATCGGATGATCGGTTCCGACGGTGCGGATCGTCAGGTCCCGGTTCTTTTCGTGGTAACTGCTCGTCATGCCGAGCGTTTCGCGCCAGGCCTGGGTCTTCGCGGCCCGGTAGCTGTGTGTGGAACAGTGCAGCATTACGGCCGGAACGCCATGGACCAGATGGGCATTGGCGATCTTCTCGACGAAGGCGACATCTTCGACCTGGCCGAAGCATTCGTTGTGGACGATCACGTCATAGCCTTTCCAGAAATCCGGCTTGGCATAGACGGAAACCTGGTGCGTGCGTTCGTCGCCTCCTTCGTGAATGACGTCGAAGACGACGTTGGCCCGCGATGAAATCGCGTTGGCCACGATTTTCTTCTGGCCTTCGTAGTTATGACAGCACCCGCCGCAGATCATCAGGGCCCGGATCGGTTTGGCGTCCTCGGCATAACCAGGCAGGGCGAATGCGGCCAGGAGGGTCAGGATCAGAATTCGGGGCGACATGGCGCGCGATCTCCGGAGCATTTTTATTTGGGGGGGAATTCACTTGGTCTTTTCGGTCGCAGGCTTCACGCGCCACGATTCGTCGAAGAAGTCGGCGGCGGCGATTTTGCCGGGCCAGAGCGCGTTCGGCGGCGTGTTCAGATCGACGATCGCCCAGTCCGGCAATTTCGGGATTTGCCGGGCGTTATTCAGGTGAGCGTATTCGCGGAACGTGAAACCGCTGTTGAGGACGACGTAGCGACCCCCGTTTTCGGGGTTCGGATAGATCAGAATCGGGGCATGTTCCGCGGCGTCGAATGTCTGGCCGCCGACCCGCAGCTTGCCGTCGGCCGCCTGGATCGGCAACCGGCCCGCAATGCGCCCGATGACAGAGTTCGACGAAGCGTCGCCCCAGAGAATCAGGTGCTTCGTGCGGATATCGTCTTCCGTCACGTCTTTGTCGAGCTTCGCCGGAGCGACTCCGCGAAAATGCTGACGCCACTGAACCCTGGCCCGCTCGGCTTCCGCTTTCGTCCAGGCTTCCACTTTGGGAAAGCTGGATTGCCCGCTCGGCAGCACGAACAGAAAGGCGTCGAGGAAGGCGTCGTCGATCGGCCCCTGCAGGCCTGGCCGTTTCGCTAGCGTTTCCTGGGCAGGGGCACCGAGCTTCCAGCCGGAATCGGTGCGGTGCAGGGCGGCTGACCAGCTTCGATCGCTGTTCAGAGCGGGACCGGTAATCGTGGCGTCGTCGATGACGATTTCAGGAGCGGCGTCGAACGGCGATTCGCCGGAGCCGAAGTCGATCTTCAGCGAAGTCACGTTTTTCGTCGTCAGCCGGATGCGACTGTAACCGGCTTCGATCCTGCCGCGCACTTCGGCCTTTTCCCAGTGTTCGCCCATGCCGGTGACCGTCAGCCAGGCGGCTTTCGGATAACGCAGGGTGTATGTGACGAATGTCAATTCAGTGGGCACGCGATTCCGGCCGGCTCGTGCAAGGTCGGCCATGCGTCGCTCCACCTCGAGTGCTGCCGCGGGTTCGTATTTATGCCCTGTTTTCGGCCCGATCACGTGGGTGAGCCGGATGCCGACTTTTTCGAACGCCTCGGCCATGACGTCGGCCGCCTGCTTCTGGTTGTCGACCTCGCCCGAGTAGGCCACGGTCGGAATCAGGCGGAAATTCTCGGCCCAGTCATTGCAGTCATAAATGCGGAACAGCTTGCGTTCCCACCAGGTGGGCTGCACGGCTTCGCGCTGGAAGTCCTTGAGAAACCGGGGCGTTTCGCTGAAGCCGGCGCCGGGATTCGTCGCGAAGAAGGCTGTGGGATGGTGTGCCGCGAAGTGCCAGGCGGAAGCGCCGCCCATGGAAAAGCCGCGTACGCTGACACGGTCATCGTCGACGCGATACTGGTCGCGGACCAGGCCGAGGGCCTCCCAGGCGTCGATCTCGCCCGCGAGTTTGGCGGCATTACAGTAGCGGCCATAAGGGTGGATGACGATCGTGTCGGCGGGCGTGAATTGGCCGGGCTGGGTCTGTCGCTGGTTGATGAAGGACAGCTCCGAAAGCGTTTCGCCCCGGCCGTGGAACCAGAGATCGGTTCGATATAGGCCGGGGAAGTTCACTTCATAACTCTCCGGAATGACCAGCCCCACCGGTTGCACGGAGCCGTCGATCTTCGAACGATAGCCGCGCACGACCAGGCCCTTGGCTCGAATCCACGTCGGGTCTCCGATTTCCAGATCCGCCGCACGGTCGTGCCCCTGTCCCAGGAGCCTGCGGGCGACGGCGAATTCCTTCACGTCGAAGAATTCCTGATACTCCAGCGCATCGCCGACGGCCTTGCGATAGATTTCGACGTCTGGCAGAAGCTTGATCGTCTTCGCGTCCTTGCGGTTACGCAGGGCTTCGATCTTGTCGTCGAGTTTTTTCAGCCCCGCTTCGAGTTCGGCCCGCACGTCCGCGGGAACTTCGACGCCGAGTTTGGGAATGCGCCTGACGGAAGTCGGCACGTTATCGGCCGGCCCATCAGCCCGAACAGGGGCAAGGTTCAGGAGCATTCCGGAAGAAGCGAGCAAACCGCAGATCGAACGTCGCAGGGTTCGGGAAACCGGGCGAGTCGCGACCAGGGGCGAATTTGTCGTCGATTTCATAGCTCGCCGTCCAGGCCCAGTTGGTGGAAGTAGTGGGTCGTCTCAGCCTGCTTTTCCAGCAGTTCGTCGATGGAAGGCTCGTGCCGCATCGCTTTGCGAATGACTTTCGCCGTGGCTTCGCGATGGACTTCGAAGAGGGCCTGATGGTCGACTTCGTCAGCGTCGAGCACGGCCGGATCAAGCCAGACCGAATAAATGATGCCGAGGTCGTTGACCTTGTCTTTGGGGATGTCGCCGACCCGAACGGCGTCCAGCACGCCATTGGCGATGCCGGCCTGAACCGTGCCCATCAGAATGTTCGTATATTTGCCCGACTTCACGGTGACCTTCGAAACCATGACCGTCGCCGGCCGTACCTGCATGTCGCTGTTGAGGATCGCGAACACTCGGGTGTGCCCCTTCACCTGGTCGCCGATCAGATTCGCCAGCGCGGTCCCCACGGGCCCGTCCAGTTCGCCGATGACGACTTCAGGTTCGGCGCAGAGGTAAGAAGCCTCTTCACGTTCCACCAGGGCTTCGCCGGTACGGAGGACGATGCGTTCAGGCATTTGCGGTCACCGGAATTTCGGAGTTATCGGATGAGATCGCGCGATCCGGGTATTTGCGAAGGCTCAAGCTTGCGGCAGTGGCAATCGCCGGGCTCGGCGCGATCGAAGGTGGGTCTCTACGAAAGATGATTATGACCGCCCCGCCGTTGCGTCGCCAGATCTCGAGTCCGTTTTCCGGCCGGATCGGTGAATCTCGCTTCAGAGTGGGCTAGAATGGCCACGAAACGCATGAGTTACGAGTCGAACGGAGGTTTCTTCACCTGCATTCGTCTCGACCTGCCTCAAGAAGGATCCTCCGCTGATGTGGTATCGCAAAGTCCGCCTTTCCAGGTGTTTTCGCCAATCTTGCGTCGTCCGGAAAGCAGCCGTCATCGCCCTGGCTACGGTGCTTCACGCGGAATCGCCCGCACAATCCGCTGAGCCGCTGCTGCACCTGCCGCTGAAAAGCGATGCCCGCGATGCTGGACCGCTGAAGCTCGAAACACGAGCCACTGATGTTCGTTTCGAGACCGGCGAGCCTGAAATCGGCCGAAACGGAACGCTCTCAAGCTGGAACGGCCGTTCGAGCATGATCGAAATTGGCCGCGACGATCGGCTCACGCTGCGGCGAGAAGCGTTCACGGTTTCGGCCCGTATCGACTTGACAGGCGCAGGCGACGACTTGCCGGGAGATCTCGTCAATCAGTTCGATCACGATTCCGGCCGGGGCTGGATGCTGTCGATTACCAGCCGGAGCGGGCTGGTGCACAGCCGATCGAATCACAGGCAGATCCACTTCGGGGTTCGGAACGGCGATTTCGATCCCCACTGGACCGATCACGGCCGCCCGGGCGGCTCCGTCTACGTGCAGGCGATGACGGTCTTCGACGGATCGCTCTATGTCGGCATTTGCGACCCTGCGCCGAGCGGGAAGGGGGGCGTGTTTCGTTTCGTGCCGCCCGACCGCTGGGAAGACTGCCGCCTGCCGATCACGTGCAATTCCGTCACGTCTCTGACCGTGCATGAAGGTCGTTTGCATGCCGGTTCGGGCAAATACCGGCTGGCGGGTTCGGCACTCACCGAATCCGAAAATCCGAAGTTCGGCGGCGAGGTTTTCCGTATGGAAGCGGACGGCTCATGGAAAAATCTGGGGCGGTTGGGCGAATCCGAAGCCGTCGGCGGGATGGTCGTGTATCAGGGCAGGCTGCACGCGTCGTCGCTTTACAAGCCCGCGGGATTTTTCCGCCTGGAGGAACCCGGTCAATGGAAAACGCTGGAAACGCCCGGGGGCAAGCGGCCTGAAGCGCTCGCTGTGCACAATGGCATTCTCTACGCGTCCGGCTACGATGAAGGCCACGTGTATCGATATGACGGCATGGCCTGGACGGACCTCGGCGGTTTGGGCACGAATACGCAAACCTACGGATTCGCCGTTTATCGCGGCTCACTTTACGTATCTACCTGGCCGGAAGGAAAAGTCTATCGGCTCGAAGAGCCAGCGCGCTGGGTCGATTGCGGCCGTCTGGGCGAAGAGGCGGAAGTGATGGGCATGGCCGTGCACGGCGGCTCGCTTTTCGGCGGAACCTTGCCGTCGGGTTCGGTTTATCGATATCTCGGCGGCACGCGCTGGGTGAATGCCGGCAAGACGGACATGACACCCGACGTGAAATATCGGCGGGCCTGGAGTTTCGCCGAATTCGGCGGAAGGCTGTATTGCGGCACTTTGCCGTCGGGCCGGGTCTATTCGAACGAAGCCGGCCTGAACGTGACCTGGGACCGTGAACTCTCCGACGGCATCCATCATGTCGCGGCCGTTCGCGACAGAACGACGCTCTCGCTCTACCTGGACGGCATGGAAGTCGCCCGACGGACAGCCACAGGATCGGAGCCAGCGGATCTTTCGCCTGACGTTCCGATCCGGATCGGCTACGGGATTCATGATTCGTTCCGTGGCCGCCTGGGCGACGTCCGGCTCTATCGCGGCGCACTTTCGCCACAAGACATCCGTGCCATCGCGAACGAAAGGCCTTGAGAAGCCAAGAGATTTTTGCGTATCGGACGCAGCCTGTCCCGCATTAGGGACAGGCTGCTTGCTCCCTCGACCCTAGATTTTGCCCGAAGCACAAGGTTCGCAAAATCGGCATGGAAATTTTGGGAAAGCGGTTTGCGGTTTCTTGCGGTTTTCGCCGGCGATGTATTTTTGCATGGTTTCCCAGAGTATCGGAAGCCATCTTGAGGGAAGTGGTTGCGACAATCTGAGGTGTCGCTCTGAAGGAGTGGTACGATGCGTTCATGGGCTTTGGGTCGCTTTCGACCGGTCTGGCGTAAGTCTCTGCCCCTTGGCCTGATCTGGTTCGGTGTCGGCACCGTTCCGGCCCAGCAGAACGTCACTCCCTACTACGCCGCTCCCGGAAATTACGGGACGAGCTACGGCACAGCCGGTTATGGTGCCGTCCGCACGCAGAGCAATTTCGCTTCGCCAGGTTATGGCCGTGGCCTGCGTCCTTATGCGGTCGCCCAGAACCAGTGGGGGTCCGGAATCTGGAATCAGGGCAACCGTATGAACACATACGGACAGGTTCAGCAGCCCGCCAGCCGCTACGGAACCTGGGCGGCTCCTTATCAGCAAGGCCAGGCCGCGACGCCGCCACCGCCTCCCATCGGTGCCTATGCTCCGACGGTCGGCCCTGGGTACGGTCTGCGACGCCCTTCGGCGTATTGAGGCGGGCGGCGCATCCCGACTGAGCGAATCACGCAGGCGAACCGGCAAAACAGGGTTTCGGCTGTCCGGCGCACGGCGGATATGGTTGAATAGAGGCACTGGCCCCGGTTTCGATCCATATCTCCATTGAGTCGGTCATCGCGATGTCTCGAACGCTGCCTCGAATCGCTCCCGTCATCCAAAACCGTTCACGTCCCAAGGTAGAGGACATCTCCGGCACGGTTCGCCGGGCGATCCTCGAAAGCCGCATTCGTGAACGTGTTCCGGCGGGTGGCAGGATCGCCGTGGGTGTCGGCAGCCGCGGCATTCATTCGATCTTCGAAGTCACGAAAGCGACGATCGACACGCTCAAGGAGCTTGGCTATCGGCCCTTCGTGAAGGCCGCGATGGGCTCGCACGGGGCTGCGACGGCTCAAGGGCAGCGTGACGTTCTGGCCGATAAGGGTATCACGCCTGAAAGCCTGGGCGTGGAAGTACTTACGGATATGGATACGCTCGTCATCGGTACGAGCCCGATCGGGTTACCGATTTATTTCGACAAACAGGCCTACGAAGCCGACGGGATCGTGTGCCTGAACCGGATCAAGTCGCACACGGATTTCCGGTCCGACTACGAATCGGGCATCCTCAAGATGATGGTCATCGGCTTCGGCAAACGGCTGGGGGCCGAACAGATTCATAAGCTTGGCCTGCGCGGCATGAAGGAAGTGCTGCCGGCGGTGGGCAAGTTCCTGCTCGAAAATACGAAGTTTTCGCTTGGCCTGGCGATCGTCGAGAATGTAGATGATCAGCCGGCCGAAATCGTGCCGCTTGAGCCTGAAGAGGTGATGGTGAACGAGCCGAAACTCCTGGACCGGTCCCGTGAACTCATGGGCCGGATTCCGTTCGACCAGATCGACGTTCTGGTCGTCGGCGAGCTGGGCAAAAACTATTCGGGCGCCGGAATGGACCCGAACGTCATCGGGCGTCTGATGGTCGAAACGCAGCCCGACTTCGAACGGCCCGTCGTCACTCGCCTGACCGTTCTGGACGTCAGCGACGAAAGCCACGGCAATATCGTCGGCATCGGCTTCGCGGACCTGGCCACTCAGCGGATCGTCGACAAGATGGAGCCTGAGCCGTTCCGTATCAACGTCATCACGAGCTGCTTCCTGGAACGTGCCCGGATTCCGATCACGTTCGATACCGACCGCGAAGTGTTGGAAACCGCCGTGCAGACTTGCTGGCGGCTGAAGCCTGAGGAAGTGCGGATGGTCGTCGTGCCGAACACGCTCGAGCTGAGCCGGCTGTACGTTTCCGAAGCGATGCGGGCCGATGTCGAGGCGCATTCGGAACTTGCGTTCGAAGGCGACTTTTCGGAAGTGCCGTTCGATCGCGGCGGGTTCGTCGAACAGGAAAAGCTCTTCCCTGAGAGTGTCCGCGGGCTTCGTTCGAAAGGCCGATCGCACGGATGAACGCCGGTGCAGAAAAGGCTATGGCGGAAGCGGCCGTTCGTGATCGAACCGCCGAAAGGCCGTCACAGCCGATCGAATTGCTGGCGCTCGATGTCGACGGAACGATCCTGGATCGGACGGGATCGCTTCACGAATCGGTCCGAAGAGCCCTGCAGGAGGCGGAGGCCTCCGGCGTGCGAGTCATTCTGTGCACGGGCAGAAGATTTCGCCGGGCATCGGCCATGGCCTCAGCCCTGGGCTCCTCTTCGCCCATGGTCTGCAATTCCGGAGCACTCGTGAAATGCCCGGTTTCGGCTCGATCGCTCTGGCGGGCCGAACATTCGCCTGAGCACGTGGGAACTATTCTGGATGTGATCGCCGAGGCGGGAGTGCCGGCGCTGAGCTTTCTGGACGCGGGCCTCGAGGGGCCGGACTTCGTCACCGCAGCCGACCCGAGCGGCTGCCCGCTTTTTGACCAGTATCTGCGTTCGAACACCGGTTTCGCCCGGATCGACCCAAACTGGCAAACCCGGTTGGCCGATAGAGACGAGGCCCATTTCCACGTTTGTGCCGCCGGATCGCATGAAGCGATGGCCGAAATCGAAAGAAAATTGCACGAGCGATTGCCCGATGCCCGGTTTCGGACATTCGTGCAGAAGAGCCCGAATTATGTCGCCTGGATGTGCGAAGTGCTGCGGGGCGAAGCCAGCAAATGGACGGCCCTGCGGTCTTTGACCGATGCCTGGGGCATTGCGCCCGAGAGCATTTGTGCCGTCGGCGACGACGCCAATGACGTGCCAATGATCGCCGCTGCGGGCTGGGGTGTCGCGATGGGCCACGCCGAGCCTGAAATTCGCCGTCATGCACACTGGGTGGCACCTTCGAACACCGAACATGGCGTCGTCGATGTCGTCAGGATCGTTCTGGAGAGCCGCCGATGAGTCAGGCCGATTCGGATTCGCAAGGTTCGCCTCCTCCGGATGGCTGGCCGAAATCGTGTGCGCCTTCATGGCAATATGTACCCGGGCATGATCAGCGGATGCTCGAAACGTGGCTCTTCAAGCTGCGGAAAGAACGTTACGCTTCGAGACTTTCGGACAAGTCGCACGACTTTTTCGTGGCCGAGATCGCGGACGCCGTGCACGTGATCGCCACGGACGAAAACGACCGTGTCCTCATGGTCCGGCAATTCCGGGTCGGTTCCCGGTCCGATAGCCTGGAGACGCCTGGCGGGCTGATCGACCCCGGCGAGGATCCGATCACGGCCGGTATCCGCGAGCTGCGGGAAGAAACCGGATATGCGGGCGAGTCTCCCCATTGCCTGGGGGCGTTCTGGTCGCTGCCGAGCCTCGGCACAAGCCGCATCTGGACCATGACGATCAGGAATGTCCGGAAAGTCGCCGAACCGCATGGCGACCCGACCGAAGAACTGGCCGTCCGATGGGTTCCCAAGCGTGATGTGCCGGCCATGATCGCCTCCGGCGATATCCATCATGGCTGCGTGATTTCGGGTCTTACGATTTGGCTCAGCGGGCTTGAGTTGCCAGGCGCGACTCAGAAGGACGGGCACGATCCGCATCGTTGAGTCCAGAGATTCGACCTGGTTCTTCAAGTCATTGAGTATCTTCCCAGCCCTTCGGCGGCCAGATGTCCGGAGCCTTCGTAAGCCAGGGCGGGCGAGCCTCGGGTTCGACTTCCAGCAGGCTCGCCAGTGCTCTCCGCACGGCAGCCGGGTCAGCGGGCCGGTCCGAATCGAGCGGCAGATTCATCAGAAAAACGCCGTCGTAGGCCTTGGGGATTCCAGGAATTCGGACTCTCCCGAACGCGGCGGAGATATCGGCCACGCTCCAGCCTGACTTGCGGGCGATCGATTCGGCATTCTGGAACCGGGCGATGTGCCGGGTCATGCGTTTGGCACGTTCGTCCCAGATATAAACGGCTCTGAGCCTGCGAAGTTCCGGGATCGGGAACGAATTGTTTTCGACTTCCCAGGCCGTCAGCGGCGGGATCGATTCGATCAGCTGGCGGTCGACTTCCGACTGGTGCAGCACGAGCATGACGAGGCCGAAGCTGATCAGTCCCAGAGCCTGCTTTCGCTGCATGCGATTCGGCCAGGAACGGGGATCCGCCTGAATAGCGTCAGCCAAAAATGCGGCCATGGCCCAGCCTGAGACAAAGAGCGTCCACCCGATCTGGGGGATGGAATCGTACCAATAGACGACTCCCTTCAGGCTGTTCCATGAAAAGTAACCGCGAAATGACCATTCCACCCAGTAGGCCGAGATGCACAAAGCGCCGCCGACCCATTCCAGCGTGGTGACGGGTTTTTTCTTGAAGCGGTGCCACGCACACCAGACGGCGAACAGGAGCAGCGTGAGCGTAACGGCCTGAATGTCGGTCGTTCGGGCATCGATGCCGAGATTCGCCAGAATCAATGTTTCGATGATCGAATGGCACGTGTGCGAAAGACCCTGAACCGGATTGAAGGCCTCACGTGTCGACCGGCCGTGGAAAGAGGTCGAAGCGTCGATCTCCTTGCCCCCGAAACTCAGCGAGATCGCCACGGCCGTGATCATCGCTGCCGCCGGGACGAGAGCGAAAAGCCGTTGTCGTCCACGCGATGCCGCGATCACGTAGATCGCCGTCACCGGCCCCGCCGCATGGCCGATCGTCCAGAAGCCGCCCGCAGCCCAGCAGGCCAGAAAAACGCCCGGCCAAAGCCAGTGCCAGCGGCGATGCATCGCCTCCTGGGCCAGAATCAGGGCCCCGAGAATGAAGACCCCGGCCCATAGCGTCTGCCCGGCTGAATACCAGATCGTCGAAAGCCGCTGGATCGATGTCACTCCAACCAGAACGGTCGCCGCAAACGCCAGAGCCAGGCTTTTCGATTCGTACGCGACGAAATGCCCCGTTCCGAGCATCACGAGCACGAGCGCCAGATAACTGACGCGTTTGAGAAAGTCCGGAAGATGGACAAGATCTCCAGCGGCCTGAACTACGGCGTAAGTCATCAGCCGCCAGGAAGGACAAATGTGCGTGTTGTGCGGGACGAACAGGTTGTCCACCGTTCGTTCCCAGTTTCGAGACGAACCGATATAGGCGAAATCGTCGGAATGAAGGCGATACGCCAGATTCTGATGGACGTAGGTGGAAACGCTCGAATCGGACGCGATCCAGCCAGGAAGGCGGCCCAGCCCGAACAGCCACCAGGGCGCGAAAAGTATCGCGAACATCAAAAAGAGATGCGGCACAATGCCCAGACGCTTCTCGAGCCGATTCGGCATCGGGGAGTTCACAAGCGGGCCCGGCTGCACGGGCGCTGCGGAAATGGGGGGAGCAATCTCTTGCGGTTTCGATTTCATGGCGTGACCGACCGGGAGAAACCTGAGCGGCTCAGCTCGCCCTTGCGGATCTTGCCCAGCATCGCCTTCATGTCCGAAACCCGGGTTTTTTCCGACTCCGCCAAGTTTCGGGTTTCGGCAGGATCCTTTTCGAGGTCGTAAAGCTGGGGGCCACGTGCGTTGCCCAGTTCCGTATTCGTCAGCCTGTTCATCGCGGGGCCTTCGCTTGCGGGGATGAACTTCCACGGCCCGACCCGCAACGAAGTCACAGTGGCGTGTTCGACAAGCTGCTCCCGCCCTGTGGGCGAACGGCCGAGGATCGCATCCAGTGTTTCGAACGAATCCGGGCCCGCGTCCGCGGGCAAATCCTGGCCAATCAGCCTGGCGAAAGACGCGAGGAAATCGACCTGACAGACGAGTGCATGCGACTCGGTTCCGGGTTCGATCTCTCCAGGCCAGCGCACGATCATCGGCACCCGCGTGCCGCCTTCGAAATTGCTGTATTTGCCGCCGCGAAAAGGTCCGGCGGGCTTGTGGCCGCCAAGGTCCTCGACGGCACGGTCGACGTAACCGTCATCGACGACGGGCCCGTTATCGCTCGAAAAGATGACGATCGTCTTGTCCGTCAGCTTGCGTGCATCGAGTGCGTCGAGCAGTCGGCCGACCGAATCGTCGAGCTGAAGTATCGCATCGCCCCGCGGGCCCATGCCTGATTTGCCGACGAAACGCGGGTGAGGAACTCGAGGGACATGAATGTCGTGCGTCGAGAAGAAGAGAAAGAATGGCTCGCCAGCGTGACGATCGACGAAATCGATGGCCTTTTCCGTGATCACGTCGGCCATCGTCTCGTCATCCCAAAGGGCCTTTTTCCCGCCCGACATGTAGCCGATACGGCTGATGCCGCCGACGATCGTCATGTCGTGCCCGTGGCTGGGTTTCATGCGTGTAAGCAGATCCGGATGGGACTTGCCGGTCGGTGCCGCCGGGTCGACCGGGCCGTCGAAACTGACCTTGATCGGATCGGCTGGATCGAGGCCCACGACCTTCTCGTTTTCCACATAAACGCAAGGCACGCGGTCGCCAGTCGCCGGAATCAGAAAATGTTCGTCGAAGCCAAGGTCTTTCGGGCCCGGCCGGATCGGGCCGTTCCAGTCCATGCCTGGATTGCCGAGCCCCAGATGCCACTTGCCGACGACGCCAGTCGAATAACCGGCCCGATCGAACGCCTTCGCCAGCGTGAACCGGCCCGGCTCGACGATCAGTGAAGCGTCGCCGCGTGCCACCCCTGTACCATTGCGGCGAAAGGCATATTCGCCCGTGAGCATGGCGTAGCGCGAAGGAGTGCAGGTGGCTGAGGCCGAGTGTCCGTCCGAATGTTGCAGGCCTTCGCGCGCCAGCCTGTCCAGATTCGGCGTTTTCGCCCGAGTCGCGCCGTAGCAGCTCAAATCGCCATAACCGATGTCGTCGGCATAAATGAGAACGACGTTCGGGCGGTTTCGGACCGAATCGGCATGGGCAGCCGATACGGCAAGAACGGCGAAAATGGCGGGAAGGCAGCGGAGCATGTCCAGTCATCCCCTGGCAAAATGGTCAGGGCGGTCAATCCAGCCCGATCGTGTCCGACAGGATCTTATCCGAATCGGGTGAGCGGTCCAACAAGCCGATTTTCGGATGAATGCTCGACTGGCGACGAATCCGGTATTTCATCGAACGGATCGCACACGTTTCGAACGGGTCGCTGCGGAAGAACCAGGCGTTTTCGGCTGCTCGATCTGTCCGGAATGATCGAGCATCGCCGCCGCTTCGGCCCGGGTGTTGCCGTCGGCCTTCTTGCCACGGAGCATTGCGGCGAGTTCGTCGACGCGGGATTCGCGCGTGGCGAGTTCGATGACGGAGGTCTTCGTTCGACTCGCGACGGTTCGTTTGCGCACCAGAAAGTGCTGGGTGGCCTGGCACGCGATCTGCGGCAGGTGCGTGATGCAGATGACCTGATGATACCTGGCGAGTTCGGCGATCGACGAACCGATCTCCGTGCCTAGACGGCCACCGACGCCGCTGTCGATTTCGTCCAGAATGACCGTCGATGTGCCCGCGGAATCCGCCAGACACGACATGCATGCCAGCATGAGGCGTGAAAGTTCGCCGCCTGATGCCACGCGTTCCAGCGGTGAAGCCGGCTCGCCCGGGTTCGGCCGGAAAAGAAATCGCACCGGGGCAGGGTTTTCGGGGCTGCCTGGCCACCGTTCCGAAGGATCCGGCCACTCGGCCGGTTCGACGACGATCGTCACTTCGGCCGATTCCATCCCCAAACGGTGCAGGCGTGACCGGATCGCGGCCGAGAGCCGTGCCGCAGCCGATTTTCTGCTCGTGACGAGTTCTTCAGCCAGGTGACGGGATTCGGACCATCGTTCGCGAAGGGCTTTTTCGTCGATCTTCACGCGACCGGTCGACTCCAGCGCGTCGAGTCGCTCTCGAAGCTGATTTCGAACGGTTGGAAGATCGTCCTCGGCGACCGAAAACCTTCGCGCGAACCGGCGGTATTCGGCAAGACGTTTTTCGATGGCGTCGGAACGCCTGGGATCCGCTTGGGCGGCTTCGCCTGCGTCGGAAAGCGTCGCGGCGATCTCGTCCAGATCGTTCAGCATCTGCGTCAAAAACGCGTGAGCCCTCGACAGATCGGTCGAAAGGCTAGAAATCGGCAAAAGCTTGCGTGCGATCCTGGCAAGCTGGTCGTGAATCGACGTTTCCGACTCGCTGATCGCGTGATAGGCCGAGGAAGCGAGGCGGCGAATTTCGTCGGCCTTCGAAAGCCGTTTCGCTTCCGTCATCAGGGCTTGAGTTTCGCCAGTGACAGGAGCAAGGCGGTCGAGTTCTTCGAGATCGAACCGGATTCGCTCGATCTCGGCATCGGTCTCGGCCGAAGTCGATTCGGCCTCGATCATCCGCCGTCTTGCCGCTTCATAGCAGCCACGGGATTCTCGATATCGATCGGTCAACGGTTCGATCGCCCCGAACCGGTCGAGCAGGGCCGTGCGTGTGGAAGCTTCGGAAAGCCCGCGAGTCTGGTTCTGGCCGATGTGGTCGATCAGGACGCTGCTCAGTGCCTGAAGGGTTTTCGTCGAAATCGGCGACCCGTTCAGGGTCGCGGTCGATTTGCTGCCGCCGGAAGCGATGCGCCTCCGGATTTCGATCGTAGCCGTTGCCGGTAATGAGCCAGTCAGCAGTTCGACGAGATTCCGAAGACCTGGTTTCTCGATTTCGAAAACCCCGACGATTTCGGCAGAATCGGCCCCGTGCCGGACCATGGCCGCATCCGGCTTGCGGCCGGAAAGCAGGTCGACGGCCGAGATCAGAAGGCTTTTGCCGGCGCCGGTTTCGCCGGAAATGACGACGAAGCCGGGATCGAGCGTCAGTTTCGCTTCGGCGATCAGGGCGAAGTCACGGATACGCAGTTCTCGCAACATGCCGATACCCGTGCTTTCGTAACGCTCAGGTGCGACTCATTTCAGACCGAGGTTTTTGACGTGAAACGCAATCGCTTCGCGAACGTGCAGGTCCCAGTATTCCCAGTTATGGGCACCCGGGAATTCCTTGTAATCATGTCGAATGTGCAAGGAATCGAGATGCTTGTGAAATGCGCGATTCTGCTCGATCAGAAAATCTTCCGTGCCGCAGTCGATGAGCATCGGCGGAATCTTGCCGTGATCCATGTTCTTGACGATCGCGAACGGATCTTCCGGCCCGTCTTTGGGCATGGGGCCGAAAATACGTTCGAATTCAGGGCTGAGCTTTTTCGCTTCCGAAACATTATGAAGCACGCCCAGAGCGCCCGAATGGGAATTGACGCTGCCGAAGATGTCCGGGTGCTTGATGCCAACCTTCAACGCGCCGTAACCGCCCATCGAGAGGCCGCCGATGGCTCGGCCGGTGCGATCCGCTTTCACAGGGAAAGTCGAATCGACCAGGCCGACGATGTCCTTGATCAAGTCGTCTTCGTAAGCGTCGCCCTGCTGGGCATTCGTGTACCAGCCCCTGCCACCGTCAGGCATCACGACCGCCAGCGGCAGGCCGGCAACGTAGCGTTCGATCGATGTGCGGCGCATCCAGATCGAATGATCGTCCGAAAGACCGTGCAGGAGATAGAACACGGCCCACGGACGCTTGATCTCCGGCGAGTCGGCCGGGAAAACGATGTCGAAGGCCGAGGCTTTTTTGAGCGAGCGGCTGAAGTAGCGAATCGTCGCGAATGCCATGTCGTTCGTTCTCTCAGCCTGGTGTGTCCGCCATTCGATACTGATTCAGATCACTTCACCCGGCTGCCCGGCAATGCCTCCGGGTCGTCCGGCTGCAGCAGAACGACCTTTTCGCCTGAACTGGCGGCCAGAAGCATTCCGTTCGAGGTTTCGCCACGTAACATCGCCGGTTCGAGATTGTTCACGATGATGATGCGGCGGCCGACGAGTTGCTCCGGCGTGTAATGGGCCCGAATGCCGGCCACGATCTGCTTTTGTACGTCGCCAAGGTCAACCTGGAGAAGCATCAGCTTGTCCGCATTCGGGTGGGGCCGAGCTTCGAGAACTTTGGCGACCCGGAGATCGATTTTGCCGAAATCGTCGTACTTGATGGTTTCGAGCGGTTTAGGATCAGGCATCGGAATTAGGGACCATCATGCGATGAGTGAACTGTCGTCAACTTGCGAACGGTATGCTACCCTTCCCGGGCAGAGAGGTCAAGAGACTCGATCGCCCGATTCGGATTCCTGGACCGTGCCGATCACGGGCCGCAGCGAACCGCGACCTATGCCCTTGATGACGGCCCAGGCGATCACGAAGGGGGTGGACGGGTGCTTGAGAATCGTGGGAACGTTCTTTTCGAACACGAAGTGCCCGGTGAACATGAACGCGTAAGCGCCGACGACGAGCCCCACAGAAACGACGGGCTTAAACGGCAGCAGGAACAGAGCGACGGCCACCATCGGCCAGCCGACGAACACATGGAGGAAATGATTGACCGGATGCTGGTGATCGGCCCTGTATTTCGAAACCAGCCGGGAGAATCGGTTCGCGTCAGCGTTCATGCGGTTCCTGACTTCGATCAGTAAGTGGTCTTGCGGACACCGGTGTCCTTCGGATTCTGGTCGGCGAGCAGCGCTTTCCGGAGCCGGGCGATCTCCTGAGAGTCCAGCCCCTTGTGCACTTTGGGGTTATCGTATTTGTCCATCCCCTTGTGCATGATCTGGGGCCAGAAGGTCGAGAAAGCGAACTTGGGCGAATTGTCGGCATCGTGGCAGCGGATGCACAGCATGTTCTTGTCCGCCAGTTCGGCCGTCAGGGCCAGGGCCTTGCGAAACTTCGCGTTGTCCGGGTCCGAAACGTGCAATGACGCCGGACCATGGCAGTTTTCGCACTGATTGCCTTTGAGAAATGGCGTCTTATCCGCCGAAACCCAGCCGCTTTCGTACTCGAAACCCGTGGTGTGACACGTGATGCATTCCGCATCGAACTCCCGGTTCCGTTTCGTGTTCGTCAACGGTTCGTAGGCATGAGCGTGCTTCGACGTCAGCCATTTGGCGTAAGTGTTGGGGTGGCACTGTTTGCAGGCGCCGGCACCGACGAATGTCGACCCGGGTACGGCCGAAAGATGCGAACGGCGGGGGAAATTCTCGACGACGCCCGCCGATTTGAGTTCGGCCTGATAGTCTTCGTCGATCAGCTTGCGGATCGGTTCGCCCGCGCCCGGGCCGTCGAACTTGGTGCCCAGAGTGATCTTGTGATACCTGGGGGCTGCGTCCTTACCGGCGAAGAAGCCGACGATGCCGTTGTATTTGCCCTTTTTGCCGACGTTCACGATCAGCGTCTTGCCGCCGTTGGCCACGTCCGCGTCCGCCTTCGGGTCTTCGTAGACGCTCGATGCCACGACCACGTCAAAAATGGGGAATTCCGCAGCCAGCTTCACGGCCAGATCCGGCGGCCCCTGTACCATCAGCACCTGCCAGTCGCTCGATGACGCCAACTCGGGCGCGACGGTCTTGAGCGCGTCGGAAGGCGAAGTCACGGTCAGCAGATCCTTGAGCGTCGGATCGTTGATCGTCTCCAGGCTCTCCGGCGCGAGCACGGCCGTGATACCGATCTTTTTGTCACCGGCCACGGCGATCCGCGAAGGCACGATCGTCTGCTCGAACCCGGCGGTCGGCTTGACGTTGGCGCCGAGAATCCGGGGTGCATCGCCCAAGTTCAAATATTGCCCGAGCACTTCCAGAGTGCCCAGTTTAAGGTCGGCAGCCGACAGGGCGATCGCGTCGTAATTCATCGCCTTGAGCGCTCTCAGGGCGACGGTGAATTTGATTTTCGTCTGTTCCAGGCCGCCGAGCGAAGCGCCGGGGTCCTTGATCAGTGCGCCGAGATCCACAGCGACGACGTTCCAGCCACGCTGAGTGAGACGCTGGCGCATTTCGTACCGGCGAATCAGGCCGCCGAGCTGGCCGGAAGTGCAGCCGCAGGGTTCCAGATAGCCGCTCTGTTCGCCTGAAACGAGAAGCACGGCCGCGGGGTTCTGCCAGTCTTCGACCCCGATTCCGTCGTCCTTTTTGCCGGAATCGGCTTTTGCGGCGGTGCCTGGAGCCGGGTCGGCCTTGCGCTCGTTCGATGGCTCGCTGACCGGCTTGCGGACCGTTTCCGGTGGTGCGGAATTCGGGCCGCACCCGGTCAGAACGATCACTGTTAGCCACAAGCCAGTTCCGCTGAAACGTCCTCGCGTCTTCGACATAGCCGATCCTTAGCTTCGTTCGACGCCAAGTCCGCAAAATAGCGTTTCGGACGATCGAACTTACCGTCAACGAGCCTCTACCGACCCCGGCGGATCATTTTCATTTCGTTCCGAGCACGATCGCCTGAATCGGGACCGACATTTCCGAGGCATTCGGATGGTCCGTCTTGAGAACGATCGGGCCTTCGATCGATCCAGGCTTCGTTCCCGGCGGAATGTCGACCGTCATCCGATACCGGCCGGCCGATTCGCTGCCCTTCGCGGGATCGGCGGGAACGATATTCACATTAACGCCTTCCGGTTTCGCGACAACCTCAAATTTGACAGGTTTCTTGTCCCGGACCACCAGAGTGGCGTTCATCGTCGAGCCTTTGTCCGCCTGGACCTGGCTCATCCGCAGGACTTCCGGATAACAGCCGATCGGGCCGGTCATCTTGCCCGACAGCAGGACTTTCAGCGGCCCCTGCTTGGGGTGCGGGTGGTCGGTCGAGATCGAAACCTCTTCGCTGAACAGGCCCACGGGCATTCCGGGCTTCAGAGAGACGATCACCTTGTGGCCGAAGATCGGTTCCTTCTGATTGAACTGGGCCCGCTGGTCCATGATCTTCTGGCGTTCGTCTTCGCTCAGCGGTTGCACGGAGGTTTCGATGAATTCAGGTTTCGAGGAACTGACCTTCGTGACTTTCATCTCCGGAAAGTCAGAGGTGTAGATTACCAGGTCGTAAGAGTTTACGTGATCGTTCGTCACGTTGTTGAAGTTCACCACCTGCTCGGGCGGCAGAACCATCACCGCCGGGCGAACGACACCCTGAACGACGAAGTCGATCGAGGGCTTGTACGGGTCGTTCGTGAGCACGCTGGCCGATTTCTTGAATTCGCCGTTGTTGGACCGGGTTTCCCACTTCAGCTCGATTTCCGTCGATTCGCCGGGTTTGAGCACGTACTTCGATTCTTCGTTCTTGAAGTTGGCGATCGTACAGGAACAGGTCGAAGGGCCTTTCGTCAGCTCCAGGTCGGCCTTGCCCGTGTTCGAGATCTTCCAGACGTGCGTTCCCTCGGCGTTCTGGGGCATCGGTTCGAAGGCGTGGGTCGGCTCGTGATCCACTTCAGCGACCGGTAGCGGACCGGCGTTCTCGCCGGTACGCGTGGGGAATTTCAGGTCGTCCGTCGCGCGGTTCGAACTCGATATCATCTGCGGCGCGATGATGGCCGCCATCGTAATGCCGGCGACCAGAACGGCGATCAGGAACCAGCGCAGCATGGGATTGACTTCCTCGATCGATTGGAGCGAACCCGACACGACGATGGACCGGTTGATGACCGATCGAAGTGTCCGTGTTCCGGCTTTACTGGAGTGGATCAGCTTACGGGCTTATCGTTCATCCTAATTCGGCGTTCCGGATGTGGTCAAGACGCGTCGAGCGATGGAATCACGAAAGTCGATGAATTCGGTGTGCCGGGAGCTTCTCAGGCCGGGAAAAGCTTGAGGATGGGACGGCCGCCTTCCGTGATGGGCACAGGGCGATCGCCGGCCTTGAGTTCGACCCGAGACGAAATGCCCATCGCCGCCAGGATCGTGGCGTGGAAATCGGGCACGCTCACGGGCTCGTCGACGATTTTTTTCGCAAGATCGTCCGTCGTGCCGACCACCTGACCGGTTCGAAGCCCGCCACCAGCGAGAATCACGCTGAATGCCGTGGACTGATGGCCCCGGCCGCCGCCTGAGTCGAACTCGGCCGGGCGGCCGAATTCCGTGCCCAGGGCGATGAGCGTCCTGTCGAGACGGCCCCGCCGCTGCAAGTCTTCGATCAGGCCTGCCAGTGCGTTGTCCAGCTCGCGGATCAGCACGTGCTGCTTCTTCTGGCCGTCGTTGTGCGTGTCCCAGCCGGTTCCGTTGATGAAGTTCAGGTTGTGTGAGACTTCGACGAACCGGACGCCCGCTTCGACAAGCCGGCGCGCCAGCAGGCATCTCTGGCCGAATTCGCCGCCGTAGCTTTCCCGCAGATCGGCTGGCTCGGTCTCGAGCCGAAAGACCTTGCCGAACTCCTCGCCGGCCAGGCGTTGCGAAATGCGGGCCGCGGCGACGTAATCGGCCAGTGAGGTTTCGCCCTTCGAACCGCCCAGAGATTGGTTCTGATACCGCGCCAGAAGGGTGTCACGCCGGGCTTTGCGGTCCGGGGTCAGATCCGCAGGCGTTGCGAGCCCCGCCGGCCCGGACTTCGTGTCCGTCAGGTAGACATAACCGGCCTTCGAGCCGAGAAACCCGGGCCCCCGGCTGATGTTCGGATATCCGATGAGAACGTAGGCAGGCACGTGTTCGGACCTGGCGGACAACTGATGTGCCACGATCGAGCCGATCGAAGGATAGATGATCGTTTCGCTGGTCGGCCGGCCGGTGTGCACGATGTTCGTCGCGATGCCGTGCTCGTCGATGACTTTGTGGTTGAGCGTCCGGATCGGCACGCAGCGGTCGAGCAATGTCGACGTGCGCGGCAGGTGTTCGCAAAGTCGAACCCCGGAGATGGCCGTTTCGATCGAGTCATAGGCCGACCCGGGCGTTTTCTTGAGGTCGCCTTTTTTCTTCGGATCGAACGTGTCGATCTGTGCCGCGCCGCCACCCAGCCAGAGGAAGATGCACGAATCGGCCTTACCCAGGATTTCCGGTTCGGCCGCCAGGGCTGGCCTCACGGTCGAAGCCAGAGCGCCAGCCGCGCAAGTGCTGAGCCACTGCCGCCGAGAGGAAGCCCGGAGCAAATCGGCTCGATGGGAAATGGATTCGGATGCGGACATATAAGTCATCCCCCGGCAGGTGAAAAGCTCGACCCGATGCGATTCGGATCAGGGCAGGAAGAGAAACTCCGGGCTGTTGAGCATGGCCCAGGCCCAGTCTTCGAAAATCTCACGGAATTCGGGCTTCAGCCGAGGCGTCGGCGGGTCTCCGGCTCTCACGAGTGCTTCCTCCTCGATCTGAATCTCGGTCGCGCGCGGGCTCAGGTGGTTCGACCAGCTCACCCGCTGCCGATGGCTTCGGGGTGTTCTTGCCAGCGGTTTCGCGCCGGCGATGACTCTGCCTGGAAAACTGGCGGCGAACAGGTCCCGGGCTTCTTTGCGTTCGGACTCGTTCGCCGGTCGTGAGAGAATTGCCAGTGTCGCGCGATCGGCCATCTCGTCGATCGATTCCGCCGAAATCGCGATTCCTGACAGCCGGTTGTCGTCGGAGAGACGAGCGATTCGCGTATGAATCAGGCCTGTCGCGAGGATGCCTGGCTGCAGCGGCGTGACGGTCGAGTCGCGGCTTGTGAGCGGATCCTGACGGGCGTCACGCCAGCCGAACGCCTGCATGAGGTCAGTGATCTGGGTCGCCGCGGGAAGGCCCAGTGCAGGGCGGTCACGTTCGTTCGATGCGGCCGTCATCTCCCAGGCTCTGCGAGGATGGCCCAGGCTGATGAACTCCCTGGCGGGTCTACGGCCTTCTGGGTCAAGGCAAAGCTCTTCGCAATCGAAGCTCTTGCCGCTGACCCCGAAAAGGCTGTCGACGAGCTGTTCGGCCGTCATCCGCCGCCGGGCTGGCCCCAGGGGCGAATCCGCTTCGTCCTGCCCGGTCGGTTCGCCCTGATAATAGGCCGTGCCCAGGATCGCGCGATCGAGGCTCACGAGATCGTAACCCTTCCGGACGAAATCGTCGGCCAGTGCGTCGAGCGCCTGATCGAACCGCTTTTCCTGTTTCGTATCCCAATCGTCGACCGGGTCGACGAACGGACGGCCCGTGCGAACGGCCCACACGCGGTTCACGATCACCCGAGCGAAGCGTCGATTGCCGGGCCACGTGATCAACGCCGCAAGCCGGTCTCGCGTGGTGGCATTCGGGGGCAACAGACTTTCCGGCAGATTCTCCGGCGAAATGTCGGACAGGCTCCAGCGCGGCTCGAGCGAATCGCCGGGTTCGAGACTGATCGAGATCGCCGGCACACGGGCGCCTGGCGTCACGACCACGGCACTCGTTTTCGGAATTTCGACCGGCTTGCCCGCAAGCAGCGCGGCCAGTTCGAAAAGGTCCGACTGTTCGTAGGGGTGCTTGGGGGCGTCATGGCAGCGGGCGCACTTCATTTCACTGGCCAAAAAGGCCTTGGCGATGATATGTGCCTTGGCCGCCATAGGCGAGTCGTTCTGGCTGGCCATGGAAAACCCGGCTGCGCCGCCGCCCAGGACGCTCCCTTCCATCCGCACGAGCTGAGTCACGAACCGGTCCATCGGCATGTTGTCACGAAAGGATTCGTACACGAATGTCCGGAACGGGCCGGTGTTGTTGAGCGTCGGTTTGAGGATGCCGGGGTTTTCGGCCAGCACGTCGAGCCAATAGCCCATCCAGGCATCCGCCCGGCGCGGATCGCTCAGCAGGCGGTCAATCCAGCGGCTGCGTCGGTCCGGGGACACGTCAGCGAAGAATTCCCGCTGCTCCTCGGGGGTCGGCACCTGGCCGACGATGTCCAGGTGCACGCGTCTGAGGAATGCGTGGTCGTCGATCGGCCGGGGCGGTTTGCGATTCGGGGCTGAAGCTCGAATCAGCCGATCGACCCGGGCGGAAACCGGCTCGTTCGATTCGCCCGCCGGCGTTTTCGACATCGACCGGGCCAATTCGTGTCTGGTCGTCCAGTAAGCCGATTCCGACTCACTGGCGCGATGTCTCTGCGCGGCTTCGATCGCGGCGACCCGGTCCTCTTCGGTGATTCGGAAGGCGTTCCAGCCCGTGTCGGTCAGAACGACTTCCGGGGCGGATTGAGGGCCCATGAGTCGCGGCAGTCCGTCGCCGCCTTCTGCAGGCAGCATGACTACGAGAAGTTGACCGGTTTCGGGCCTCGTGTTCTTGTCGCCGATGACGGAGGCCAGTTCGAACCGGTGCGGCTTGCCGTCGCTGGTCCAGTCCAGGGCGACTTCCTGAGAGTTCGTCTCGAGGGCCATCCAGCGGCGGTCTGCGGGCATCGCCACGGGCGGGACGTCTTCATGACCGCTGGCGTTGGGCGAGATCGTTTTCGTTTCGGCCAGTGTTTGACCGTCGATCCTGAAGAAAGACCGGGCGCGGCTGCGCATCATGAACCGGTATTTTCCTGCCGGGTAAGCTCGCTCGAAATCGGCGACTTGCAGAAACGGGGCCCTGCGGTCGACGATTTCGCCACGCCCGGCATATTTCCTGGGAATCTTCACGAATCCGAAGACGGCGCTGTTCCACGCATCGTCCGCCAGGCGATCCGGCGTATTCGCGTCCCATTTCGCGGGCAGACCCTCGAAAATCCGGACGCGAACGTCATCGGTCGCGGCGGAATCGCTTGCGAAGATGTTCAGGACGACCGCCAGTGAAGCGATCATGACCTGCGTGCGAAACCTGACGGCGGATCGGACAGGGTTCATGAATCGAGGCTCCGCAGCGGCTAGTATCGGTGCGCCGACCGATCGGTCATGGCAGGATTCGCCTGAGGACGACAGGGCTCGCGCTGGATCGGAATTCGGATGCCGCTGATCAGAAGGAAGGTGGGAACGAAGGAATTATCGCCGATCGTAAAGAGCCGGTCAACTCGGGCTCGAACCACCGACAAAAATGCAAGTCTTCGAGCACCGGCGAGACCATTTCGCGAATGCCTTCGAATGTGGCCACCTCAATGGCGAATCTCGCGGAAATTCTGGTAGGATGCGTCCATCAATCGTCAGAAAATCCTGAAGGATCGAACCGAGCCTGCTCGCATGCACAAGAATCTCGCCACGCCAATCGTCTTCGAGCCGATCCTAAAACGGATTCTTTGGGGCGGCCGAAGGTTGCACTCGGTCCTGGGCAAGGAGATCGGCCTGGAATTCGACTATGCGGAAAGCTGGGAACTGGCCGACCATGCCAACGGACGTTCGGAGGTCGCATGGCCACCGCATCTGGCCGGCGTCAAGCTGGGTGACCTCGTCAAGGATCATCCGCTCGAAATCCTCGGCGAAGCGAACGTCTCAGGCGGCTCGGGCCAGTTCCCGCTGTTGATCAAGTTTCTCGATGCTCAGGATGTGCTTTCGCTGCAGGTGCACCCGGACGATGACCTCGCCAGAAAGCTCGTGAACGACAACGGCAAAAACGAAGCATGGTATGTGCTGGCGGCCGAACCAGGCAGCCTGATCTATGCGGGGCTGGTGCCTGGGACGACGCGAGAGTCTTTCGCGGCGGCGATGCAGGCTGGCTCCGTGGCGCCGCTGGTCCACAGCTTCGAGCCGAGGCCGGGCGATTTCATTCTCGTCCCCGCCGGGACGGTTCACGCGATCGGGGCAGGGGTCCTGCTGGCCGAAATCCAGCAGATGTCGGACGCGACGTTCCGCGTCGACGACTGGGGCCGTGTCGGGCCGGACGGCATGCCCCGCAAGTTACACCCGGAAGAGGCTCTGGCGGCGACCGATTTCGCCCGTGGGCCTGTCGGACCGGTCGAACCGGTCCGAGTCACTTCGGGCTATGCGGAATGCGTTCGTGAGAATCTGGTCGAAACGCGGCATTTCGCTGTCGACCGCTGGTGCGCGGGCGGGCCGTTCGAACTGGGCGATCCGCTGGGCAGCAGGTTCACGATTCTCGTCGTCGTCGGCGGCCGGGGCGAAATGACGGACGCCACCGGGCAGAAACCGCTCGAAATTCGGTACGGAATGACAGTCCTTTTACCCGCCGCCGCGAAAAACGTCACCCTTCGCCCGACCGGCGATACGAAGCTGGAGGTCCTGGCATGCACAGTTCCTTCGAAAAAGGCGTGACCAGTAACGAAAGCACGCTCATGAACCGGTTCGAATGGCGTGCCGCGCGTGCCACGATTCCGATGGCCGCGGGTTTGTCGGTCGCGGCATTTCGCGCTTCGGTCCTGCCACGAACATGGGCCTTGCTCATGACGGCCCTGATGATCGATCACCTTGCCTGCCGGCTGATCGGGCTGGATCGTCAGAAAGTCGCACGGGACTGGGCTCTGTCGGCGGCCCACCTGCTACCCGCCCGGATTCAGGACCTGTTCGACAAAGCGATGGTCGGGCCTCTTGGCCTGGTCGCTCCGTTTCTCGACCTGATCGCCTCCCGCTCGGTTTCCGAAGCGATCCGGTCGGTACCCGGGCTTTTACTGACTTTGGCGATCTGGGGCATTTTCGGCGGCGCGATTTGCCGCATCGCCATCGCTCGCATGACACGGCAACCGATCCCGGGCTATTATTCCGCAATCGCTTATACCCTGCGGCATGGCGGGGCCCATTGGTTCGCGGTCGCCAAAATGGGGGCCCTGGTACTGATTCTCAGCTTCATTCTGGCGATTCTCGGTGCGATGACGTGCATCCCCGCCGTCGGTGGCTGGATCGCCTGGGTGGTCCTGCCGGCGATGATTCTGCCGGCTGCGATGCTCGTTCTGGCGATCGCCGGCGTTTTTCTGGGGTGGCCGCTATTGCTGGGGGCCGCGATGACCGAGGAGTCGGACAGCTTCGACGCTTTGACCAGGTCCCAGTGCTACCTGTTTCAGGCCCCGGTGACCTGGGCGCTGACGATCAAGATCGGCTTTCTTACCCACACGGCCGGATACTATCTCGTGCGCTGGTTTCTCAGGGCACTCGCGGCGACATTGCGGCACGCCGCCGGCGGTTTCGGGCTGATCAGCGGCGGAACGATGTTCGGACGCAACTTCCCGGACCCCTGGACGATGCCTGAGGTGTCGTCCGGTGCGTTCGTTTTCTGGGAATCGATGATCAAACTGGCGGCAGTGACATGGCCGATCGGTTTCGTATTCGCATTCTCGGCGGCACTTTATCTGGCCCTGAAGGCGCGTGTCGATCTGGTGTCGCCGCAGGATGTCCGCATCGAGTGATTCGCCGGCGTTCGCCCTGGGGTCAAATCGTGCGACCGCCGTCGAGGACCATGACCTGGCCTGTCATGAGGGTCGTGACGTCCGCGAGGAAGACGATGGATTCGGCGATGTCGTCGGGCGTCGCCGGACGGCCCAGGGGTGTCAGTCTCATGGCCGATTCGACCATGTCCTGATGGTCGGCCAGCCAGCGTGTCTGCACAGGGCCGGGGGCGACGGCATTGACGCGAACCTTCGGCGCGAAGGCTTTGGCGAGGCTTTTCGTGATCGTGATCACCGCCCCTTTGCTTGCGGCGTAGGGAATGGAAGAACCGCTGCCCGCAATCCCCGCGACGGAAGCGACATTGACGATCCGGCCCGAGTTCGCGGCCAGGTGCGGCATCGCTGCACGACAGCAGGAGAACAGCCCCTTGACGTTCACGTTAAGGATGTCGTTCCAGACATGCTCCGTGACGGCTTCGAGGTCTGTGTGGTCGATGAAGTGGGTCGTCGCGGCGTTGTTCACAAGCACGTTCAGGCCTCCGAACCGGTCGACGGTCTCCTCGACCATGCGCCGCACGGCGCCGTCATCGGCGACATCGGCCTGGATCGCCACCGCCCGGGCACCGCGGCTTTCGATTTCCTGCACGGTCCTGGCCGCGTCGTCGGCACTTCGGGAATAGTTCACGACGATGTCATAGCCCCGATCGGCAAGCATGAGCGCGGCAGATCGGCCGATTCCCGTTCCGGATCCCGTGATTAGTGCGACTTGGCTGCGTTGGCTCATGATCGTTCGTTCACTTTCGCTGAATTCGTTTCGTTCGCTCGTGCCTGGTCGAGTCAGAAGATATGAGGGAAATCTCCGGTCTCAGAGATCTGAAGGATCCTGAGGGTCCGTGAAGTCTGCCGCGACGCAGTCCGCCAGCATGATACCGTGACGCGTCAGACGGATCATGCCGCCGAGGTCTTCGATGAGACGGTTCGAGGCGTGTTTGCGAAGCACCTGACCGTAGAGCGAATCCAGCTCGAACCCGGTTCGACGAAGAAAATCGGCACGATCGATGCCGAGGCTCGTTCTGCGGATCATCAGCGTCGCGGTTTCGGCTGCACGTTCCAGAGGCGTCAGCCGTTCGCTCGGACCAGTGACATCCTCGCCGCGTCCGATACGCCGGATATAGGCGGGCAGATCACGGATGTTCGACGCCCGCAGGCCATCGACGTATCGAGCCGCACCGAGGCCGAATCCGAAATAGGCATCGTTGCGCCAGTAGACCAGATTATGCCGGCATTCGAATCCGGGCTTCGCGTAGTTCGAAATTTCGTATTGCGAGAGCCCCGCTTCGGTGAGACGTTCGATCGTCGTTTCAAACATCGAGGCTTCCAGATCTTCTTCGACCGGCTCCACCTTTCCCGCCTGGAGCTTTTTCCACAATTCGGTGCCTTTTTCGTAAACCAGGCCGTAACAGGAAAGGTGGTCCGGAGACATTCCGAGGACAACGTCGAGGTCCTTATTCCATGTGTGCATGGACGAACCAGGGGCACCGAAAATGAGGTCGAGTGACCATCTCAGCCCGGCATCACGTACCAGGTCGACGGAACGGAAAACATCGTCCGGAGCATGATTGCGTTCCAGGGCCGTTAGGGAATTCCGGTCGAAAGACTGGGCGCCGAGGCTGACGCGAGTGACGCCATGGGCGGCGAGGATGCCGGTCTTTTCGGAGTCGAGCGTTCCCGGATTGGCCTCGATCGTCCATTCGTAATCCGGCGAAAGGCGAAATGAGTCTCGGACGAGACGGCAAAACCGGTCCAGTTGAGATGCCGAAAGACGTGTCGGCGTGCCGCCACCGACGAAGAAGGTCTCGACGACAGGTGCGTCATCATGAAGGGTTCTGCGAATCTCGCCCTGGAGGGCGTCGAGATACGTGTGCGCAAGATCATCCTGGCCAGCGACAGAAGCGAAGTCGCAATAGCCGCATTTGTGTGCACAGAAAGGGATGTGTAAATATGCCGCCCGAGGAATGACCGAGGCCGCCTCGTTCGGGTCGCATCTGCCGGGCGAAGCATGACGGGGAACCGGCGAGGGCCGGGCGTGGTTCACGGCACCACTTCCAGGAAGCGGACATCAGGCACGTACGACTTGACCGTCGGTTCCAGAATCATGGAAAGCCGGATGGCCGAGGAAGCACAGCCTTGACAGCTGCCTTTCAGGCGTATTCGTGCGACTCGATCCGAATCGACTTCGACCAGCTCGACAGCGCCGCCGTCGCGGGCAAGTTCCGGATTGATCACAAGCGAGAAAACATCAGCGACCCGTTTCCCGATCGGATCGGCGGGGTCTGGTTTCCATTCCGACGTGATTTCGGATGCCTGTCGCGTTTTCCATTGATCCGCGACGGAACAAGCCGACGGGCTCGACGGTTGGGATCGGTTTTCAGGATTTTCGATCATCTCTGCGGCGGCCTTTCGATCAGGGGCTTGGCATATCCCTGATCTTAAGCGTCGGAAGCCCCGGCGTCCAAGCGATATTTTACGTTCGTTCGAGGCGAATTGCCTGGAACGAACGCAACATACCCGGTCCGCGTGGTGAAGGTCGTCACGATTCGTGCGTCAGCGAAAGGCTGAGGATCGATCAATAATCGTCGTCACGATCCCGGCCTCGGCCTCGGCCGCGATCACCACGATCACCACGATCGCCACGGTCACGCTCGCCACGGTCACGGCCGCCACCGTAGCCGCCGCCTCCGCCGCCGCCTCCGCCGCTATCGCCACCGCCTGCGTAACCGCCACCTCCGCCACCACCATAACCGCCCCCGCCGGCATAACCGCCGCCGCCACCGCCATAGCCTCCTCGGTAGCCGCCACCGCCACCGCCACCTCCACCGCCGCTTCCACCGGCTTGACGTGCCCGTGCTTCGTTGACAGTCAGTCGGCGGCCCTGGAAGTCCTGGCCGTCCAGACTTTCGATCGCCTTGAGGGCTTCGGAGTCGTTTTCCATTTCCACGAACCCGAAGCCGCGGCTGCGACCCGTTTCGCGGTCACTCAGCACCTGGGCCGAGATGACTTGACCGTATGTCTCGAACAAAGCCTGCAGGTCCTGAGAAGCTGTCCCATACGGCAGGTTTCCAACGTAAAGTCGCTTCGCCATCGCGTTCATGCCTCCTGCAATGGAGGCTCTCCTACGAATCATTTGTGACGGAATACGAGGGACTCGTCCCGAAGTCCGTGCGTCGAACAGACTATGGACCGAATTCGCTCAGGCGGGAACGTGCCAACCCCTGCAAGATGATCGATTCGATGCGTATATGGCGGATGGGTAGGGAGTGGTCTGGCATTACTGCCTGCAACGCCAACGTACATCAATCGAACGGTTCCGACAAGAGCAATTCTGCCTCTAGTCGAAGGGAATTCCGCGAAATTTCGTTCGATCTGCCATCGATGACTTCCTGTGTCTGGATGTGATCGACGTCAGCAGAAACGCTCGGAAAGCCGCCGGACCTGTTCAGAACGCCTCGGCGGAGATAATTTCGCCACCACCGACCGTCCCCAGCGCACGCCAGACCGTCCCCATGATCCCGTCCTTGACGAAGCGGACGGAACCGTCGCCGACGAGGCAGTTCACCCCGCCAGGGTGCCGGCTGCGCGCGGTGATCGAAGAAAACGTGGGGCCGCCCAGCTTTTCCCGCTGCCCCGTGATGTCCATCGGCACGATTTGCCCTGCCGGGGTGCGCCCCAGAACTTTCCGGTTCGGTGTCCAGGAGGTCGTCAGGCCTGTGTGATGCACTTGTCCGTCCGTCCATTCCGAGTGCGCTGTCTTGAATTCGCAGCGCCCGCCCTGAAGTTCGGGTAACCAGTCTTCGGGACTGGCTTCCGGGGCAGGAACAGAATTCGGATCGCGAACCTTCGCCAGGCCGCCACAGTCCCGGTATAGAGGCAGCTTGGCGATTCCCTCCGAAGCGATCGCCGTGTTCGAAAGGCCATCCGTAAAAGCCGCCAGAGACCGGCTCCGGTTCGGCCCGAACGGAGCACGATTCGACATCGCGGAAAATCCGCCCCAGACGTACCAGTCGCCCATCATCCAGCCGTAGTTCGTGACGTTCGAGATGCCCTGGTTCGCCGGAGCAGGATTCGGATCATGTTCCGAAGGGCAAATCAACACCGCCATTTTCGTTGAGGAAACCGTGACGTTTTGGGGGCCGTCGGCCGAAAACCAGAAATTCGAGAGGTCGAAGCTGTTCGATTGTTCGATGAGCGGCAAAAGTCTGGCGTGAATGCTCCAGCCCGTCCAGTTGGTGACGGTATTGCTCGTCCCCTGTACGACGAGCGAAGGCGGGAAAACGCCGTGAATCGATTCGTAGTTATGAATGGCCAGGCCGAGCTGTTTAAGATTGTTCACGCAAGCGGATCTTCGAGCGGCTTCGCGGGCAGCCTGAACTGCCGGCAGCAATAGCGAAATCAGCACCGCGACGATTGCGATGACCACGAGCAATTCGATCAGCGTGAAGGCTTGTCTGGCGTGTTTCGAGCCGGGCGAAGCGAGGGATGATGAGTTCATGCGGTCAGGTCGGCGAAGGGTGGATTTGTGCATGACAGACAGGTCAGGGCAGGGGGATGTCGCGGAATGTCCAGCGCACCGGAACGGTTTTCAGGTCACCAGGGATTTCCACGACGAGGCCATGATCTTCGGGCCGGCCGGTGATGTCGACGAACAGGAATTCGTAGACGAGCTTGCCAGGGGCATTGCCGGGGCCGACGGAGAAGCCGCCGTTGAGCGGAATTCTGGCGGAATCAGCCTTCGAAAGGGCAACCGTCGGAGCCAGTCCCGATTCGCGGTAACTCTCCACGTTTTCGGCGCCAGCGGGCCTGGGCGCAGCAAGCTCGACACGGATTTTCCAAACCGGCGGGTCGGCCTCGAATTCGACGATCCGCAGCGAGCCCTGACCCATTTCGGATTTGGTGTCTTTTTTCGTAATGTCCGGCACAGACAGGCTCAGAGTGCTGGTCGGCAAAGTCAGTTCCGTCTCGATCGTCAATGAATCGATCTTCGAGGCATCCCGAGGCGGCGCTGAAAGATTCAGATTCAGGTCGACGATGGGATTCTCAGGCCGAATGGCGAGTTCCATCGCTTCTCCGCTCACAGAAGCCGTGATCTTGCGGCCCTTGTCGTCCGCGGCTTCGATTTTGGCTGTGTCCAGCTTCATCGCCAGGGGCCTGAGCCGGGGCTCCCAGACGAATTCCATACGCAGGTTCGCGGTCGAAGTTCCCATACCGAAATCTCGCGAGACGAGCAGCTGGTTCAGCGAAACGCGAAACGCGTCGACATAGGCGACGAATTTCTTCAGGTCGGCAGGTTTCTCAGCTTCCGGCATCATGGCCGGACCTTCCAGGTAACCGATCGCCCCTTCCGCGTTGTAATAGTTCAGCGAAAGGCCCGCCTTCGCCGCGATTTCGTCGAGGGCTTCGAAGAACGGACGATCCTTCAGGTCCAACGAGATCGAAGGATTCGACGCGACCTGGCCGTTCTGTTCCCGCAGGTCGATGAGCGTATTGCCCGTTTGCCGCTGGAGCGATTTCATGATGTCGGAAAGCCGCATCGACTCTCCGGTCAGATTCACCTTCGTCGATGCGGTCGACCGGTTGCCGGCACCGTCCAGGGCTTTGCGGATTTCGACCAGGCGTTTGCCGGCGCGTTCGCCGCCAGCAGGGCTGCCAGCCGCTGGCAGCAGCGGCAAGACTTTTCCGCCAAGTTTGATCAAGGCCTCCTGCGCCTTCGCCGCCTGTGATTCGTCTTCCGAACCGAGTCGCTCGACGAGCTGATCGACACGGTCTTTCAAGGCATCCTGTGCCTGGGCGATCCCGAGCGAAAAGCACGACATGGCAAGCGAAAACGCGATGTATCGAAGCCCCGATCGGAGGCGAAACTGCCGGATTTTCCGTCGCATGCGAGCCCTCGTTCCTCAAGTGAATTCCCGGATTGCTGCGATCACGCCCTGGAAAATTCCATCGCCGGGCCCGTGTTTCACTCGATACGCCATTGCCCATTCTCACAGACGACGGAATCGTCCGCCAGAATTTTCCCGTCCTGACGCAAATCCACGATGAAATCCCAGTGCAGGGCCGATCGATTCGTGCCGCCGGTTTCAGGGTAGCTCGATCCCAGGGCGACATGCGCCGTTCCGCCGATTTTTTCGTCGAACAGGATCGAACCGCTGAACCGGTCGATGCCGTAATTCAGCCCCAGGCCAAGTTCGCCGACAAAGCTCGCCCCTTCGTCCATCGCGATCATCGCACTCAGATAGTCCTGACCGACTGTCGCTGCGGCTTCGACGACTCGGCCTTGTTCGAAGGTCAGCGAAATCCCTTCCAGGTGGACTCCGTCCCTCAAAACAGGGCGGGAGCAGAACAATCGGCCATGCGCCGATCGTTCGTGCGGACCGGTAAAAACCTCGCCGGAGGGCATATTTCGCCGGCCGTCCGAATTGATCCAGGTTCGTCCGGTGACGTCCAGAGTCAGGTCCGTACCTTCGGCGACCAGGCGGATTTTCGAAGCGATGCGAACCCGATCGATGACTTTGGCCTGGTGCCTGCCGAGTTCCTGCCAGGCGGCCACCGGGTCTTCGCGATCGAGAAACATCGCCGATGTGACGAATTCCTCGTAGTCCGAAGCCGACATGCCCGCGAGCTGCGCATATGGCTCAGTCGGATACTGGGTCAGGGCCCAGCGTTTGCCGGCCATCAGATGCCGGAGCGGTTCCCGGGCCTTTTCGTAAATCGCTTTTTTCTCCGGGTCCGTTTCGGATTTGACTTGCGATTCGGCCAGAATGCGGATGCGCGCGTCGGCCGAACTTGCATCGGCGAAAGAACTGACGTGCACGTGACGGATCTGATCCAGGCTGCCGTGACGGATCAGATATTCGGTCATCCCCGGTATTTCCAGGCGGATGACGGGCAGGGCTCCGCGCTGGATGGCGGCCTCGGCGGTCAGGCGTGCCAGAGGTTCCGCCGTCGTCTCCGAAGCGATCAGGACGGTTTCGCCCGGCTTCAGCTGGACGCAATAGTCCACCAGCAAATCGGCCCATTTCCTCAGGGTTTCGGTGGTCAAGGACATGCCTCATTGCCAGGGAGTTCGCGATCGGCGGAATTCGATACAGTGGCGCCGGGCCGGAGGCGGTCGACGTACGAGAGTAT
>CAZSQA010000052.1:0-37936 GCA_964608915.1 uncultured Isosphaeraceae bacterium | reverse complement strand
CCGAATTCGGAAAAAAGTTGTCGCGACTTTCGGATTCGTACGGTGATGACTGTAAGAACCTCACGAAAGCCGCGTATCGAACAACCGACCCGTGTGCCGGACCGTGAGACAGAGCCCAGTAAGAACGACGGAATTGCTTGATCTCAAGGGGCTTACAGCTAATCCGAATCCGAGGTGATGTCGTGACGACCTGCAACAACGTTCTGGAAATCGCGATTCGGCTTGAGTCTGCCTGCACGAAGTTTCATCCGGCTTCGCGGGTGAAGTCCGAGATCAGCCCGGATTACTGGATTCGCAGTGCTGTCGCACTGGTCGCTGCGAACAAGCTCGAACCGCTGATTCCGATCGACCCTGAACTGTTCATCGCTTCGCAATTCGACAATGGCGAGAGTTCGGTTCCGGAAGACGTCGAAGGTGCCGTCGCACGATACAAATCTTCGGTTATGCGAACCATATGCAAGCTGAGACAGGAATTATCCGAAGAATTGAAATGGCTGACATCGGCATCGCGCCGGGGTATGTCAGTCGAACGACTGATTCGGACACATTCACGTAAGATCACGCCGTTGAGTCTTTACATTCATGCCCAGCGCATGAATCGGGACGATCTGGCCGATGGTCTGATCAGTCAGGTGCTCGAACAACACGAACATTGCCCGCTGTATCGGGCCGCTTCCATTCAGTGGCTGGAAGATGGCCGGTACCCGGCATTCGCTTCCCTTGAGCGATGGCGGCGATCGAAAGTCGTCGCACCGCCAAGCTGGGACGTCACGCACAACTGACCTCGTCGAGACGAGTTCAGTCCATAGCGATCCGAAATCACCATCGTAAACGCCGGACTCCCTCCGGAGTCCGGTGCCTATTATGGCTCAAATGTGACATACCCATGTCACATTTTGGTACCTTCACGTCCGAATCCGACCGTACCCAAGTCTCACGTACCGACAGGAGTATGTCATGTTTTCTTCCCGCCGCCGCCGTGCTTTCTCTCCTTCCGTCAACGGCCTGGAATTCCGTTCGCTGACGACGACGTTCGAGCCGATCATCGCCCCCGCGGATCTGATCGGAGCACCCGTCATCGGGCTTCCGGGTCCACTGCCCGTTCCGCCTGCTCCGATTCAGACGGACGGGCCGATTCTGCCGTATCAGGAAGCCCCGCTGCCGCCCCCGACCTATATCGCCGTCTGAGTCGAAAGCCATCGAGCGGCGGAAACGAAACATAATCTGACCTCGGGAGCAGGATTCCGAAAAAAGCACGAAACCACCCTGAAACGACGAAATTCCACAACGATTGCCGACGAATCCAGCCAGAATAAGCGACTGGATTCGGCGCACGGTTCATGTTCGAAACTTTTTTTGGCGATTTCGCCCAAAAAAACACTTCGAAGTTTTGGACCGATTCGCTAAATTGTGGATGGAATTTCGCAATGACAGAAGACTCGTTACCTCAAGAGTATGAATCGTGTGGCTGTCCGACACGGGTTCGCACTTGGAGGTGGGGGTGGGCACCATGATCCGACCCGATGCCTGTGACGGTTTCGGCCAGCTTGTGACTCGGATTCGCGGCGGCGACCAGGAGGCATGGGAGGAGTTCCACCGTATCTACGAACCGAAACTCCGGAGCGTAATCCGGAATAGGCTTCGCATCATTAATCGCCGCATGCGAACGGTTTATGACACTTGCGACTTTACGAGCGAACTCTGGAAGACGATTTGGGTTCGCCTGCCCGGTTTGCAGATTCAGAACGAAGACGACTTCATCGGTTTCATGTCGCACGTCGCGTGGCAAAAAATCGTCGACGCCTCCCGCAAGCAGACGGCTCACAAACGCGATTCGAACCGGCAGAGGTATCTTTACGACCAGGATCCGGATGACAGGATCGCGCTCGAGCCGGCCTCACATGAACCGACTCCCAGCCAGTATGCGATGGCTGAGGAAGTGCGGAACGCCATCGAAAAGGAATCGGAATCGCTCGACGACGACACCGCCCTGATCCTTCGGCTGAAGTCGCAGGGTTCTACGAATCACGAAGTCGCGGAAGCGACGGGCATGCACTTGCGGAAGGTTCAGCGTCTGCTTAAATTACTCTCGACGCGTTTCTTTCCTTCAAGGTGACGATGCGGCTGTCCTGACTGGAGAACTTCGAACATGTTCGCCCAGTGGATCGACGCGACCGACGAACAATCCTTGTGGACTGCCTACAGTCAGAATTTTCGTCCCGAAGCCGACGGCTTTCGGTCCGCCATTACCAGGATCAAACTTCACTGGGCCGAAAATACGGCCGATTCCGACCCTTCGTACCTCGACTCCATCTGGGCCAGCTGTTCGCCCGAGCGATCGCCCCGGTTTTTGATGGAAATGATCAAAATCGATCAGGCTGAGCGATTGAAGGCGGGCAAGCCGATCGATCTGGAGATCTATTTCGAAAGGTTTCCGGATCTCAAGTCCGAAGATGTCCGGGTGGTGAGCCTCGCTTACGCCGAATTCTGCGCGCTCGAGGAACTTGGCAAGCCGGTTTCGATCGACTCCTTTTGCGACAAATACGCCAACTGGAGCGACAGTATCCGACGCCAGCTCGCGCTGCACGAGATGATGAGCATCCCATCGAACGAACTTGGCGGGCATGAACAGGCACGCCACTTCCCGAAGGTGGGCGAATGCGTCGAACATTTCGAATTGATTCGCGAATTAGGCCGCGGGGGCTCGGCCCGTGTGTTCCTGGCGCAGGACTTGAGCCTGGGCCGGCGAGCCGTGGCCCTGAAAATCTCGGGCGACCGCAGCACCGAACCGGAAATTCTGGCCCGTCTGGATCACGCCAATATCGTCCCCGTCCACTCGGTGCATGACGCCCAGAATGGACTTCGGCTGATCTGCATGCCGTTTCACGGCGAGCTGACGCTGGACCGCGTCTTTTCGCGACTCTTTACCGACGACCGGCCGACGCCGACGACAGCTCGTGAATTTCGCGATGCCATCGAGCTGAAGCAGCCCTCATGCGCCGAAAACGCCATCGTCGACGGACCGGAAAACGGCTGGCGGGATTTCCCCTCGAGAGGCGACTTCTGCCAGGCCATCGCCTGGATCGGCTGGAAGCTCGCTCAGGCACTGGCCCACGCCCATTCCTCGGACGTTTTCCACCGCGACATCAAGCCCGCCAACATCCTGATCTCGCCGAAATCCGGCCCTCAACTGCTCGATTTCAATATGGCGCGTGATCCCGAGGCCGTTCAGACCGTCGAGGACCGCATTCGCGGCGGCACGCTGCCCTACATGGCACCTGAACAGCTCGGGGCCTTTCTGGACGCCTCCCTCTGGGCCGAAATTCGCGAAACTTCCGACATCTATTCGCTCGGCCTGGTGCTGGAAGAATTTCTCCGCGGCAAACGGGTCGAGGTCCCCCTCGCAGGCAAGGTTCCCGTCAAATCCCAGGTCCGCGCCCTGCTGCGTCAAAGGAACTTTCCCAGAGTCAGCCTGCGAACTCACAACGACCGGGTGCCGCACGCCCTCGAGGCCATCCTGGCGAAGGCCACGGATTTCCGGCCCGTCGACCGGTACCTGACCGCGAACGAATTCGCTGAGGACTTGCAGAGATTCCGCACGGGACGACCCCTGAAGTACGCATTCAACCCTTCTCGCAGGGAACGTCTCGAATCCCGTCTTCGCCCGGCTCTCAAACCCTCGCTGATCGCCGCCTCGCTCCTCGTCCTTTCCTACGCCCTTCGGCAACCTGTCGATTCCAGAACTGCCGTGCCGGCTTTACCGGGAGTCGAAGCCAGGGTGGTTCAGGCCTTTCGGGCCGGTGATTATGGCACGACTCTGAAACTCGTCGGAACTGCCCCGAAGCAATCCGGAGCGGCAACGAACACCGTCGAGGATCTTATCCGCCTGATCGCCCTGATCGAGTCGAACCCCGGTAATCCCGAAGCCGAAGAGCGAATCAAGGATCTGACGCTGAGGCCTGACCTCAACGAAAGTATCGCTCTGCTTCAGGGCGTGATCGGCGAAAACCGGCATCTCGACTTCCTGCCCGCGTTTCGTGACTATTGCCGGCTGGCGAACGATCTGGCGAAGAACCCGGGCGGGAATCTCGAATGGCAGAATCTCGAACGCCGCTTTTTACGTCTCATCGAAAAATGGCCCGCAGACATTCGATTCTATGGATTCACGGCGCATATGGCTTCCATGCGGTCCGACTTCGTCGCCGCCAGGGATCACGTCATCGAAGCCCTGAAAATCCTGGACAAAATGTCGCCCGAAGTGTTTCGCTCCGCCAGGAACGATCTCCGCATGCGACTGGTCCTTTACTCACACACGATCGGCATGAATCGCCTGAAGGCCAATGCCCTGGCCGAAGCCATCCCCGAACTCGAACTCAGCCTCGCCACGATCCGTCAGATCCGCGTCACCACAGGTGACGACATCCGGTCCGTGGACGCAGAAGGCCGCCTGGAACTGCTCGATATCCTCAACCGGCTCGGCCTGGCGGACGTTCGCTTCGAACTCCGGGAATATGATGCGGCGAACGCTCAATACGAAAACGTTTCGAAACTCCTCCAGAAATATGCGGACTCCCCCCAGATCTCCGTGAAAAAGGCTCAGCTCGAAACCAGCATCCAGGCACGGCAGGATCGAATCCGTTCCCTGGACCCTTCTTCGGGGCTGATCACGCAGGAACCGAAACGCTGAAGCCGCCGCGAAACATCGCCTGATGGCACTGCAGGCCGACGACAACGGCATGGCACGTCCAGAACATGCTGCGGAGAAGATTCCCACGTAGCAGCCTTCGGTGAACGCGAGAGTCAAAACCGCTCGACAGCTTTTCGTGGTCAGGAACCTGGCCCAGCATCGTACAAAGCCAGACCGCCACGACGAACGCAGCCCCGGCCATCGGCAGCCAGGAACCAATGGCCTCGACCGGTGGCTTCATCCAGATCGCGATGGCCGTCGAAAGCTCCATCAGCATCGGTACAAGTACGATACGCCGCGTGCGATGGACATGAGCGGCATGATATTCACGGAAAGCTTCGCCGTCGATCGCTTCGAAAAGCGGATAGTGAACGACGGCACAGAACCAGACCAGCCCCGTCATGAACCAGGACGAAGAAGCGTCGACGATCAGAAGTAGGCGATAGATTTCGGAATTCATTTCGAAGCGTCCGGCCCGTCTTTGCCACGTTTCCCGGGCTTTTTCATCGGTATCGGCGGCAAGCTGGCAGGGCTGGCAGCCGCCGAGCGGGGATGGCACTCCGAATGCACTTTTTTCAGCCGTCCGACTTCCACCCGGGTATATAGCTGAGTCGTCGCGATCGACGCGTGCCCCAGCAATTCCTGGACGACACGCAGGTCCGCCCCACCTGCGAGCAAATGGGTCGCGAAGCTGTGCCGGAGCGTGTGGGGGCTCACCTGATGCGTCAAACCCGCTTGCACTGCCGATACCTTCACGAGCTTCCAGATGGCGTTCCGGCTGACCGGGCGGCCCCGGTTCGAAAGGAAGACACGATCCGTCGATTCTTTCGACCTGGCCGCGAGTTGCGGGCGCCAGCCGGTCAGATACTTCGTCAGCGCCTCACGCCCCTTGCCGCCGACAGGCACCAGCCGCTGCTTGTTCCCTTTGCCGATGCAGCGAAGCCAGCCACTTTCGAGATCCAGATCGCTCAATCTCAGTCCCGCGACTTCGGAAACGCGGCAGCCACTGGCATATAGCGTTTCGAGAACGGCCCTGCCCCGATCCCCCTTGAGCGTGCCCGCGACGGGAACGGCAAGGAGCCGATCCACAGCGGCAGGACTCAATACCGTCGGAAGTCGCTCCCAGAGCTTCGGGGCATCGATGAGCTTCACGAGATTTTCGCTCGCCCGCCCCTCGGAAATTTCGAACCGGAAGAATGACGACAACGCGGCCAGATTACGGGCAATGCTTTTCGGGGCAAGATTCTGCTCGTTCAGCCATGCGACATATCCGGAGAGTTCGGTCAAGCGCAGGTGGCTGACATCCGTGATTCCGGCAGTTTTACCCCACCGGAGAAAACGCATCACATCGACGCGATACGCCGCGAGCGTGTTTTCGGAAAGGCCGCATTCTCCCATCAGGAAATGGAGAAAAGCCCCAACCTGAAATTGAGGCTTCTCAAGATTCCAGCTTTTCTTGCGGTCCATCGCTCGGGAAACTCCTCTGCCGGGATAGCGGACACAATCTCTTGTATCGGGTATCTTCCGGGAAGGAATCGAGTCTCCATCCGGCGAAAGTCAAACTCCACTGAACTCGAATTCCGCCAGGTTATCCTCGCGAGCGAGTTCCCTCAGCCGCTTGATCGCCCGGTCCTGGATTTGCCGTACTCGCTCTTTCGAAACGGCCAGCACCTTGCCCACCTGGCTCAAGCTCAGCTTTCTTCGTCCGCCAAGACCGAACCGGAGCTGTAGAACCTGTTGCTCGCGAGGACGAAGTTCGGAGACGAGCTTAGAGATCGTTTCACCGGCGTTTCGCTCGTCCGAATCCTCGACGTCCTTCTGAACGATGGTCTGGATCAGGCTGAAGGTCGACTCATAATCCAGCGTCGCGTTCAGCGAGATCGTCGGCCGTGTGGCTGTGTGGACTCGTCGAATCAATTCCGAGACTTCGCCGGCTTCGGCCTTTTTGTCCGTCGTGCCGGCAGCTGGATCCGCGCCTTCCACCTTTTCCTGATTCTGTGCAAGCTGCCGCAGGTGACGAGGGCTCAACTTGACGGGGTAAGCTCCGGAAGCCACGGCTTTCTGCATCGACTGGCGAATCCACCAGGTTGCATATGTCGCCAGCTTGGTTTCGTGTGAAGCGTCGAACCGGTCGATCGCTTCCAGAAGCCCGCAAAAACCTTCCTGGATCAGGTCGGTGTGTGCGATGCCTCGATTTTTGAATCGCTTGGCCACGTGTGCTACCAGCCGCATGTTGGCCAGAGCAAGTTTCGAACGAATTTCCTGATACCGCAAATGGACGGCGCCGAGGGATGCGTCGCCGGATCCCTGAATCAGAGACTGCGAATTGATCCACTGGGAGAAGGTCAGATCGTCTTCGGACTCTCCGGGGCCTTCGGTCTTCGCGGAATCCATCGCTGAGATGAGTTGCTGGCGACATCGCGCCAGTTCGTGCAGCAGAGAACGCTCTTCGTCCTTCGAGAGCACCTGGGTCGCTTTCGCATCCACGGATGCGAAGTCGTCTCGATCGAGATCAGGTTGAAAAGTCATGGCACTTACCTCGAATCGTGCAAACCTCGGTGAAGTGATCCCGCAGATTCGATTGCACTTCGAACCGTGGGATGGAGATCGCTCGAAACCCGCAACAACGTACGCATGTCTTCAGCGAAAACGGCATCGTTTCCGCTCAAGGACCGCTTCGATTCGTCCGTGATCGCACGCCCCCCGACGACCAGCCGGGTACGCATCATGCGGGAAGTCTCACGGACGTGATCCAACTCCTTAACGAACTGAGAGAGATCGTCGATGTGATGAACGCTCAGCCAAGCGATCTGAGGCCGGATCTCCGTAATGGCGTGGGAAAACTCGATCAGGGGCAAATGGCACCCCATGTTTCGCACGTCCCACCCATGCTCAAGCAGGGAAAGTTCGCACAGGATCCCGGTAAGCGTGTAATGGTCGCCCTCCGGCGTCGCTCCGATCGCCGTCGGAACCTTCGCGTCTCGATCCGCTCTGGCATTTCGCGATCGGGCCTGCCTGACGAGCTCGAAAAGTATGTCCGAAAGCAGGTGGCACGCCATATGCTCTTGAAAGACTTCCAGTTCGCCGGTCTGCCAACCGTGACCGATGCGGGACATGACAGGTGCGATCAGCCGGTCCGCAAGCTCCGCAGCCGAGCCGGTCGACCCGTGAACCGTGCGAATCGCATGCCTGGCATCTTCCACACGGGAATTGAGCAGGGCCGAATGGAGAACTCCACACCAGTACTCAATGGAGTCCTGACCGGATTTCGCCAACTCGGGCATGCGTTCCGGTCGGGAGATCGGCAGTATTCGGGCGGTCTTGCCGCCCTTACGATCCGTATAGGCCTCGATGGCGGAGGACGTTATCCGTCTGTGCCCGCCAGGTGTCTTTTCGGCGATCAGTTCGCCGTTTTCCACCATCCGCTTGACCGTGCTGACGCTCAAACCCAGAAGTTCAGCCGCCTCTTGCGTCGTCATCAGTCTTTCGCTGGTTTCCATCGTTATCACCCGCTTTCCAAGACATCTGATCAACGTCACTATCGTACCGTTGAACGATTCCAGTGCAAGAAAAATCGTTCGCCAAACTGGACGATTTTTCTCAAATCATCGCTAAATTATTATAGAAATTAGGATTATGAGTTATCACCTTGTGGACGTTTTGAACGATTTAATCATGCTGGACGATTTTTGGTCTGCATGGATGCGATCGATTTTACGCCCCGATAGGCGAATTCACGGTTGTTGACGGGGCAATGGTTCGGTACTTTTGATGTCGTTTCCTGTCGCCGGACGGCAGGATGCGAAGGTCGGAAGCGGTGAGGAAGGCTTTGCCAAGAAGCTCGTCGCCGTTTTCGATGGACCGGGACCGCCGGTTCGGTTTGGCAATTCACGACCGGCTGGTAACGACACGACTGCGTGCTTGACACCATGACACGTAACTTCTCGGATCGGACTTGAGACACATGAGCGGGACGGGATTCGACAAAACGCGCCTGATCGATCTGCTGAAGCGATTCGCACTCAAATGGGGCGATTTCACGCTGGCCAGCGGCAAAAAGTCGCCATTTTATATCGACGGCAGGCTCGTCACGCTTTCCGCGGAAGGGGCTCAGTGCATCGCTGACGGCGTCCTCGAAGTGTTGCGAAATTACCCGCAAGTCCAGGCCGTCGGCGGGTTGACGATGGGTGCCGATCCGATCGTGGGTGCGGTCCTGGCACGGGCTTCACAGGCGGATCGTGCCGATCTCAAAGGCTTTCTGGTGCGAAAGGCCTCGAAAGATCACGGAATGGGCAAATTGGTCGAAGGGCCGCTCGAACCCGGAATGAGCGTCGCGATTCTCGACGACGTGGCGACGACCGGCGGTTCGAGCCTTCAGGCCGTGGATGCCGTCACTCAGGCGGGTGCGAAAGTCGCCGTTGTGATCGTCGTGCTCGACAGGCTTCAGGGCGCGGACCGAAACTTCGCCGAGCGAGGCCTGAGTTTTCATGCTCTGGCGGATGCGAACGATCTCGGACTGCCTACGAAGAGTTCGGATTCCTGAAACCGGCCCCGAATCATATCCGCGCAAAAGTAAAGGGGCATGGGTTCGCACCCATGCCCCCGATTTTCAGGTTCGTTCGCCGGGATCAGTCGCGGCTGAACAGGCCATGGAAGAAGCCCTTGTCGCTGCTCTGGGCACTCGGATAAACCGCAGCCCCTTGAGCGGACGGGAGAGCCTTGCCATAACCGGCGTTCGCTGCGTTCTGGGCAGAGGGCATGATCTTCGAACCGCCGTGAAGCCCGTGACCGGCACCCTTGCCGAAGCCTGCGGAACCGTTGCCGGAATGACCCAGGCCATGTCCGCCACCCGCGTTCTGGGCAGAAGGCAGAATCCGGGCACCCGCGGGGCCTTGAGCGGCAGGCAGAACCTTGCCAGCGGCGGCCGGGCTTTGAGCGGCGGGCAGGCCTTTACCGGCTGCATACGGGCTTTGGGCAGCAGGCAGAATCTTACCGGCAGCGGCAGGGCCTTGAGCGGCGGGCAGAACCTTGCCAGCGGCTGCCGGGCTTTGAGCGGCGGGAAGAGCTTTACCGGCTGCGTACGGACTTTGGGCAGCGGGCAGAGCCTTACCAGCTGCGCCCGGGCCTTGAGCGGCGGGCAGAATCTTGCCAGCGGCGGCCGGGCTTTGAGCGGCAGGCAGCGCTTTGCCTGCGGCAGCGGGGTTTTGAGCGGCGGGCAGAATCTTGCCGGCAGCAGCGGGAGCCTGTGCGGCAGGCAGAATTTTGCCAGCGGCAGCGGGGCTTTGGGCAGCCGGAGAAATCTTCGCCGGAGCGACACCAGCGTATTGGCCGGAAGGCGCGACGCCGGCGGATTGGGGACTGGCTTGCGCGACAAGACCGAGCGCCAGCACGAGAGCAGTGTTCGTCATCTGATAATGTCCTCGACATCCTGGAGGAATTCGGTGTCGCGACGAGTCGCCATGTCCATTCAGGCGGCACGTCCTCGGCACTCTCATCCGTGAGACAGCCGGAACTCGTAACGCAATCCGGCATCGTTGCGTCGAATGCCCGCGAAGCATTCGTTCGCCTTACGCAGGCTCCTTTCGGATACCTTTCGTCTCGGCAGTATGCATATCGACGCGAATCGAAGACGGGAATAAAGGAAATTTCGATAAACCGGAGAAAATGCGCACGGTTCGGATTATGCAGCTTATGCGAGGACCACGCGAAATTCCCCCTTCCTGGAAAACACGATTGGGTCCGGTAAATGGCGTATTTTGTCGAAAACAAGTCGTGAGGTGGAAAACCCAAGCAGCAGGCTCGGCCAATTCGGTAGACTTTCTTTCGACTCGGGAACGGAAGTCAAATCGATGTACGGAAACATCTGTCTTTGGTGCGAGCTTGAAGGGTCTAGGGAAGGATCAGCGAATTGGGGGAATCTATGAAACCGAGCGGGGATCGGTACCGTCACAGATTTCGAGCGGTCATCACGCTGGGAATTCTTGTGACGGACTATGCGTCCGTTCATGCGCAAACCACGCCGGCGACGGCGGCACCGGCCACGGCTCCTGCCGCGGAGCCGAGTGCCCCTACCGTCCAGGTGCTGTCGGTTCCGCTGGGCGGTCGTACCGTCAATCTGAAAGGCGACAAACGTTATGGCGTTTACGTCCCTACACGATTCGGCGGCAGTCTCAACGTCGACCTGTCGGCAGGTGAGATCGTCAATTTCAAAGGCCCTGACGGCCGCGAGTTCGTCAACGGGGCCGACACCGGCAAGGATCGACACGGCTGGTACACCTTCGAAGTGAAATCCGAAGGCAAGCCTTACACGATCGAAACCCGCTTCGTCCAGGTCGGCAAAGCCAACAGAAAGCCGTGGAATTTCTACTATTGGCCGACCAAGGCCGATGCGATCCACGAACCATGGGCCGGCGGCAACGGACGGGTCGACACCGTCCAGATTCAGGGCGACGACATTATGGTCGCTCAACCCGGATCGCCGATCGCTCCTGGACAGGACATCGTTCGAGCCGGAGCCAACGGCCTACTGGAGACTCTGCCGGCTCCAGGCGACGACCTGACCTGGTTCCCGAACCTGTACGACGATCTGTCGGCTCGTGGTTCAGCCGGGCAAGTCTATGCGACCCCTGCCCCGCTGCTGAAATTCGATCAGCTCAATCGAACGATGGCGCGACAGTGGGAAGCCGCCAACAGCCAGAACCAGGACATTCAGCGCTGGCCCGGGCACTGTCTCGGCGGGGCCGTCGCGTCCATTCTGCTGAACGAGCCGATTCCGACGCCAGGCTCCGGCCTGACCCGCGACGAACTCAAGTCGCTCTGGTGCGAGCTGGGAGAGAATCACTATAACCACTCGATCGGCGATTACGTGACGGAAGTCGCCGCCGGTCCGCCCCGTCCGGGCCCTGATCCGTGCGATCGTTCCGTGCCCCACTTCCATGCCATGCTGGAGAAGCACGTTCGCCAGAACGGCAAGGCTCTGCTGGGCAACTTCCGGGCATTCCCGCCACGCGGGCTGCCGAACGAAGTCTGGAATCAGGGGCTCGGCGAATACAGGTCGGTCTATGTCGCTGATACCTCTCGCGGCGAACGCGCTTACCGGATCGTCACCGAAGTGATCTGCAACACTGGTGCGAGCCTGAACGGCGAAGACGACAAGCCGCGGATCATCCGCTACGACTACCTGCTGAACTACGCCCCGACAGGCGAAGTGGACGAGTCCAACCCCTGGGCCGCGGACTGGCTTTCCGTCAGCGGCGAGGCGATGTACTGCCCCCTGAACCTGCTGGAAATCATGGCCACCCGCTGGGTCGGCTATAATCCTTACGTCACGGAAGCCAATGTCCGTGCTCTGGATATGGCCAATCCGCAATCGGGCGACCGCCCGGACTTCGACGTCATCGCCATGCGGGCCGCCACGGCGAAAACCCCGACCTTCTCACCGGTCCGGGTTTTCGAAGCGAATCGTGCCCCCATGCCCAGCAACGTCTACATGAACTCCAACAACAGCTCGCAATACGCCAATCCGTTCAATAATCCGAGTCAGCCAAGACGGGGCGTGTTCCGATTCTTCCGCGGCGGCGAGTGATACGCCTGCTCCGATTTTCCTGCGGCTCACCACCGCAGCGATGACCGAATTCCCCCTGGATTCCCCGGTTCGCCCTGCAATGGTCGAACCGGGGATTCTTCTTTTGCGGCCTCTGGTCATTCACGTGTCACGCGCCCAAGCGGCCAGCCGGCCGTCGGCTTCGATCGAAATAAGCCCGATTTCACCGGTGACACCGGCCCACGAAAATCGCTAAGATCTGACAGATCCGCACGCCACGGGAGGGGTGTTCTTCGAGCACGAATCCGGAACTTGCCATCGTCCGGCGAATTCGTTCACGGCTCGACCGAAACCCGGCCCCCGTCGACTCGAACCGCTGTGCAACCCATCCAGGAAATTCCGCAACTATGCAGCGCCGCGCTCTCGGCAAAACTGGCCTTCACTTGCCCGTTCTCAGTTTCGGCGCCAGTTCGCTGGGCCAGGAATTCCGCCAGGTCGATCCAGCCGAAGCACTCCGCAGCGTTCGCACAGCGCTCGACCTGGGGATGAACTTCATCGACACGTCACCCTATTATGGCCGAGGCCTGAGCGAATGCCTGCTGGGCATCGCCCTGCGAGACGTGCCGCGTGATTCCTATCTGCTCGGCACCAAACTGGGCCGTTACGACGTCAATCATTTCGATTTCTCGGCCCGGCGAGTCGTCGAGAGTGTCGACGTCAGCCTGCACAGGATGGGTGTGGAGCACCTCGACATCGTGCTCTGCCACGACATCGAATTCGTCGACATGCGGCAGATCGTCGAAGAGACGATCCCGGCACTGAGAAAAATCCAGCAGTCCGGCAAAGTGCGATTTATCGGCATCAGCGGCTATCCGATGAAGATCTTCCGCTACGTCCTGGAGCGAACCGACCTGGACGTGATCCTTTCCTATAACCATTTCACCCTTCAGAACACGATGCTCGGCGGGCTGGTGCCCTACCTGAATTCGCGCGGGGTCGGCATCATGAACGCCGCGCCTTTCGCAGCCAGGCTCCTGACCGACGCGCCCCTGCCCGTCTGGCACAAGGCCACGCCCGCAGTGCGTGCCGCCGCGGCCGACGCCGCACGGCTGTGCCGTGAAAACGGCGTGGATATCGCTCAGCTGGCCCTACAGTTTTCCGTCTCGGCCGAAAGCCTGGCCACATGCGTCGTCGGCTCGGCGAACCCGGCCAATGTGCGCAAGTGGGCCGAATGGGTCGAAAAGCCGATCGATTCGGCCCTGCTCGATCAAGTCCTCGAAACGCTTCGGCCCGTCCACGACTGGTTCCAGGTCGAGGGCCTGCCGGAAAACAACGACACTCAGAAATCGTCGCTCGCTTGAGTAAGCTCGATGAAAGCTCTCCGACTCGAATCCCCCAAAGCCTGGCAACATGTCGACATCCCCGAGCCCCCCGAGCCGGGGCCTGAGGATGCCGTCGTCCGCGTGCACCGCATGGGGGTCTGCGGCACGGATCTCTCCGGTTATCTGGGCAAAATGCCGTTTTTCAGCTATCCGCGCATTCCCGGTCACGAGTTGGGCGTCGAGGTCGTCGCCGTCGGTTCCGATGTCACCGGCGTGAAAGTCGGCGATCGCTGCTCGATCGAACCGTATATCAATTGCCGGAAGTGCCATGCGTGCATGCGTGGCTTCACGAACTGCTGCGAATCGAACCAGACACTGGGCGTGCATTGCGATGGCGGACTGACGCCGCTCTTCACGATCGCCGCCCGTAAGCTTCACATGTCGAAATCACTCGACTTCGAACAACTGGCCCTGGTCGAAACCCTGGCGATCGGCTGCCATGCGGTGGCCCGGGCCGCGATCACGGCGGACGACGTCGTGGCCATCATCGGCGCCGGCCCGATAGGCCTCTCGGTCATCGAATTCGTGAAGCTCACCGGCGCTCGGTTCACCGTCGTCGACGTCAACGCTTCCCGCCTGGCCTTCTGCCGCGAACGTATGGGCGTCGAATCGACCGTCCTGGCCGACGAAAAGCTCGCAGATAACCTCAAAGCCTTCGGCGGCGGACACTTGCCCGATGTCGTCATCGACGCCACGGGGCACGCCGGCAGCATGTGCCGGGGGTTCGAACTGGTCGCACATGGCGGTGGCAGGCTGGTTTATGTCGGCATCACGACGGACACCGTATCGTTCGCCCATCCGGTTTTCCATCGGCCGGAAGGCACCCTGCTCTGCTCGCGAAATGCCCTGCCTGGCGATTTCCGCAGGATCATCGACCTGATCGAAACGGGCAAAATCGACACCCGGCCCTGGATCACGCATCGCATCGGCTTCGACGACGTCATCGGCGAATTCCCGAACCTGGTCCGCCCGGACTCCGGCGCGATCAAGGCCATCATCGACATCGGCGTCTGAAACGGAAGGAACTTCATCGACCATGAGCCAACTGCCTGAAACCATCCTTCAATTCGGCGCCGGCCGGTTCCTTCGCGGCTTCTTCGACCGGTTCGTCCATATGGCGAATCAGGAAGGCCAGAACATCGGCCGGATCGTCATCGTGCAATCGACGCCCGGCTCACGTGCCAATATCCTGGCCAGCCAGGACGGAATCTATCACGCGCTTTATCGCGGGGTCGAAGACGGCGAAATCGTCGACCGGCCGATCCGGATCGAAAGCGTCAGCCGCGCCCTGGTGGGTTCGGAAAATTGGGCCGAGATTCTCAAAGTCGCCACCAGCCCTGACTTGAAATACCTCGTCACGAACGCCACCGAGGCCGGTTACGAAACCGACGGTACCGACAAAATCGACGACGCCCCGCCGAAATCGCTGCCCGGCAAGCTCGCGGCAGTCTTGTGGGCCCGATATCAGGCTGGCGGCGCGCCGCTCGTCATCCTGCCCTGCGAGCTGATCGAGCGAAATGCCGACAAAGTCAGCGAACTGGTCGTGGCACAGGCGAAGGCCTGGAACTGCCCGGCGGAATTCCTGAGCTGGATCACCGGATCGTGCTGGTGGCTGAACAACCTGGTCGACTGCATCATCACCGACGGCCCGGCCGAGCACCCGCTGGCCCAGCAGGACAAAATGCTCATCGCCGTCGAGCCTTACGCCCTGCTGGCGATCGAACGGCCGGCCCGGGGCGAGCCGCCTCTTTTCTCCAACCCGTTCATTCACGTGGTCGACGACCTCGTCCCCTTCTTCCTTCGCAAGGTGCGCATCCTCAACGCCGTGCATTCGTGCATGGTCGCGAAGTTCTACGGCAAGGGCTTCGAAACCGTGCAGGAAGTGATGGCCGACAAGGCCGCCAGCCGCTGGTGCCGCGACGTTGTCTTCGAGGAAATCGTACCGGCCCTGGTGCCCCGGGTAACCGGCCTGGCCGAATTCGCCGACATGACCTTCGACCGCTTCCGCAACCCTTTTCAGCAGCACCTGCTGAAGAACATCACGCTGAACCACGAAGCCAAGCTGAAAGTGCGTATCGCCCCGACTGTCGAGGAATACGCCGCCATCTTCGGCAAACCGCCCGTTCGACTCACCGAAGTCCTGAATACCAGGCTGCCCGGCTGAAGCCGCGCAGGAGCCCTGAATCGCCATGATCCGCAGCGCCGTCACCATCAGTCTCGTACCCGAAGCCAGGGGCGGCCCGTTCGTCTTCTGGGATCAGCTCCCCACTGCCTGCGACCGGGCCCGCGAGCTGGGCTTCGACGCCGTCGAAATCTTCGCCCCCGATGCCGACTCGATCGACTCGCCGGAAGTCGCCCAGGCTCTCGACGACAACGGCCTCGCCCTGGCCGCCGTCGGAACTGGCGCGGGCTGGGTCAGGCACAAGCTCACCCTCACTTCGCCCGACGCCACCATTCGCCGCAGGGCCATTGACTTCGTCAAATCGATCGTCGAAGCCGGCGCCGCCTTCAAGGCCCCTGCGATCATCGGTTCCATGCAGGGCCGATGGGCCGAAGACCGCGACATCGAAACCCACTACCTGAAAGAAGCGCTCGAGGAGCTCGGCGAATTCGCCGGAGCGCTTGGCCAGCCGCTGGTCTACGAACCACTCAACCGCTACGAAACCAACTTCGTTAACACCGTCGGCGGCGGCCTTTACCTGCTTTCGCAGCTTTCGACGAAACACGTACGCCTGCTGGCCGACCTGTTCCACATGAATATCGAGGAGTCGGACATCGCCCAGGCGATCAAGCGCGGTAGTTCGGCCATCGGCCACGTCCATTTCGTCGATTCGAACCGCCGCCCCGCCGGCGACGGACACATCGATCTGGCTGCCGTCGCGAAAGCGCTCAAGGCCATCGGCTACGACGGATTCCTCTCCGCCGAAGCCCTGCCATTACCCAGTTCCGACGAAGCCGCAGCCCAGACGATCAAGAGCTTCCGCAAGCATTTCCGCGACTGACTCGAACCTGCACCGAACGACGCGAGACGATCGACCATGCTCAACCACCAGCTCATCCATCCGCAGATCAACGCCATCCTCGGCAAAGCCGGCCATCACGCCAAAATCCTCATCGCCGACGGCAATTACCCCGTTTCGTCGAAAAAAGGCCCCCATGCCGAAATCGTCCATCTGAACCTCATGCCGGGCGTCGTGAACTGTGCCCAGGTGCTGCAGGCGATTCTCTCAGCCGTGCCGATCGACGAGATCTTCACGATGCAGTACACGTCCGACGACCCCTACGCCCTCGACTCTGACCCGCCCGTCTGGGACGATTACCGCACCGTCATCGCCGAAGCCGGCCTGAACCTGAGGCTCACGCCGATCGACAAATGGGGCTTCTACGACGCCGTCGCCACGCCCGACCATGTCCTCACGGTGCAAACCGGCGACCGTCAGCGCTATGCCAATCTGCTGCTCTCCATCGGCGTTCGCATGTCGTAAGGTGCACGACGCGCGGACCTTCGGAAATCGGACGGCACGATGACCTTCCTTAAGATCGACGCCCATCAACACTTCTGGCAACTCTCGCAGCCGTTCGACTATCGATGGCTCGACGACCCGAAACTGGCCAGGATCCGCCGCGATTTCCTCCCGTCCGACTTGAAGCCCCATCTGGACGCCCGCGGCATCGAAGGCTCGATCTTCGTCCAGACCCAGCACGATCTCGCCGAGAATTTCTGGGTGCTGGAGATGTGCCGCGACAATGCGTTTCTCAAGGGCGTCGTCGGCTGGGTCGACCTGGCCTCGCCCGATTGTGCCGACCAACTGGCTCGAATGCAGGATAACCCTCGATTCGTCGGCGTGCGGCATGTCGTTCAGGATGAGCCCGACGACGACTTCCTCGTCCGCCCCGACATTCTTCGCGGTCTGACCACGCTCGAAAAAGCCGGCGTACCTTTTGACGTTTTGATCTACGTCAAGCACCTGAAACACGTGCCCACGCTGGCCCGCCGCATGCCGCATCTGAAAATGGTCATCGACCACCTGGCCAAGCCAGATATCGCCCATGGCGGTTTCGCGGCCTGGCGCGACGGTTTCGCCGCCTGCGGCGCGTTTCCGAACGTTCACTGCAAACTCTCAGGCATGGTCACCGAGGCCGACTGGAAGAACTGGTCGCCCACTGACCTGAAGCCCTACATCGACGAAGCCCTCGAAGTCTTCGGCCCCGGACGGCTGATGTATGGGTCGGACTGGCCCGTCTGCGAACTCGCCGCCAGCTACGAACAGGTGCACGATGCCCTGGAATCGCACCTGACGGCTCTGACCGATTCGGAAAAATCGGCCATCTTCGCCGGCACGGCCAAGACGTTCTACACCCTGCCCGGCTGACTTGCCCTCAAGTTCGCCCGCGATCAGCAGCGCCAGTACAGGGCGACCCGGTCGACCTGAATATCCGTCTTCTTGGGCGAGAATTCGACGGTCTCCAACTCCAGAAGCTGCGGATTGGCCGAAGCCTTGAGCGTTTCGATCTCGGTGTCGAGCTGATTGTCCAGCTCCGTGATCTGCGCCACGATCGCTTCGAGCGATTCTTCGGCATGGGCGACGTCCTGCTTTTGCCCGGCGACCTTGGTGGCCGTTTTGGCCGCCGTGGCCGCTTTGCTCAGGGTCGTCGTCGAAATCTTCTTGCGGCCCATGAGCGAGCCGAAGATCGTCGAGCCGATCGAAATCGCGGCGTCCATCATCTTGGTGCTGGCCTGGGCTTTTTCGCGGTCCAGCTTCTGCTGGGCTCGCATGGCTTTGTCTTCCAGCGTCTTGCGCTTGCCCGCGTATTTGGCCCTGAGCACGTCCACCTGGGCATCGCGTTGTTCGGCGACTTTCGACGCCACGCGCACGCGAAAGTCGCCTTCGCTTTCGCCCGGCTTGCTCACGATCTTCATCGGAGCATACTTAAACAGCTTGAGCACATGATTGCGATAGACGTGGTCCTTCAGGGCCGTCGCCAGGGCGGAATAGGTTTTCGGCTTGGCCAGCTCGGCCGGCATCGCGGCGAATCCTGCTTCGGAGTCGGGCGATTTCTCACGCTCAGGCGCTTCTTCCACCATGGTTTCCGCGACGGCCCAGGGGTCGTCGGGCATCTCGTTCTTCAGGTCCGATACCAGAGACAGCGTCTCCCACAAATCGACGCCGGCGGCGGCATTGTTGAACCGGACCTTCACTTCTCCCAGGATCGCCGGCGCATAGACGACGGCCCCGACCTTTCGCAGAGGTTCGAAGTATTCCTCGATATCCGGCGGCAGCAGCGGCCGCTTTTCCCCTGCGGCCGCCGTGCCAGAGGCTTTCTCATCCGTGCTGGCAGCCTGCGATTCGCCCGACTTGCGGGCCTTCATGAGATCCGAAATCTGCACGCGCGAGAGCGGCCCACGCAGGAACGAGAGTGCCCACCGGGTGCGGAAAAGGACCGGCTTTTCCTCATGCACGTTGTTCATCAGGAACACACGCTGGGCCAGGCCTGAGAGGAGCTTGTCCATCTCCGCACGCTTGAAGCCATGGCCAGCCGCCGTGGCTGCCCCTTCCAGGCCATCCAGCACGCGGGCCTTGTCCCGCTCGGTCTGCAACCGGCCGATCCACCACGTGCCGCAGTTCGAAAGGCCCTTATAATCCAGGTCGACCGGGTTCTGCGTCGCCAGAACCACGCCCAGGCCGAAGGCCCGCGCCTGCTTGAGCAATGTCAGCATCGGCGTTTTCGAAGGCGGGTTGGCCGTCGGCGGGAAGTAGCCGAAAACTTCGTCCATATACAAAAGCGCCCGCAGGCTTGACGTACCCGGCTGGGCCCTCATCCAGCCGAGGACTTCGTTGAGAAGCAGCGTCACGAAGAACATCCGCTCTGAGTCAGACAAGTGTGCGATCGAAATGATCGTCAGCCGCGGCTTGCCCTCGGGCGTGTGCAAGAGGCGCTTGACGTCCAGCGGCTCGCCGGTGCGCCAGGCGGCGAAGCCGGGCGACGCCACGAGCGTATTGATCTTCATTGCGAGCTGAAAGCGGTCCTGAGCCGGGAAGACCGTGTCCAGGCTCATGACGCCGACTTTGTCGAACGGCGGCGACTGAATCTGGTGGATCAGGTCGGCCAGGTCGAGCGATTTGCCCGCGGACCATGCAAATTCCAGAATCGTGGAGAGTAGCAGGAATTCACGGCTGGTGACCGGGTCGGCATCGATTTTCAAGAGTGCCAGCAGGCCCATGCAGGTGCCCGTGACGCGTTCTCTTAACGATTCGGCATTCTCGCGAATTTCCGCCGGCGGGGCGTCCATCGACTTGAGCACCGAGAGACCGATGCCGGCTGAGCCCCCCGGCGTGTAGATCGCGATGTCCACCGCATTTCGGAATCGGGCGATCCGGTCCGGCTGCTGGTCCCATTCGGCCAGCCCCGTGCGCCAGGTTTCGGCCGTCTTCTTCGCCAGGTCATCCACCGAAAGGCCCTTGCGGCCCGCTTCTTCGGCGTCGATCCAGGGCTGAAAGTCTTCCGGCTTCAGATCCGGGAACGTCAGCAGAAGATTCCCCAGGTCGCCTTTCGGGTCGATGCAGATCGCCGGAATGCCGTCGATGGCGGCCTCTTCGAGCAGAGAAAGGCACAAGCCCGTCTTGCCGGAACCGGTCATCCCCACGCAGACGCCATGCGTCGTCAGGTCTCGGGAGTCGTAAAGCAGCGGCGCCTTCGAGTCGGTCTTCGTTGCAGGGTCATACTCACGACCGAGATAAAACACACCCAGCTTCTCGTAATCGGACATGGGCTTTTGCACCTGATGCGGTATCCTGCGCTTCGCGCCCGCTTCGGCGGGACTTCGAAAACGGCGGCCTGAGTTCGGACTCGATCGACCTGAAAGCGCGATTCATGCTATATCCGCCGACGGTCGAATTCAAGACGAACGGCGCCTTGCCTTTTCGACTGCCGCAAGGATATCCGGTGCCGTCGGTATCTCCCGAAAAGGCACGACAGATTCCGCCACCGGCCCGGCACCGGTCGATTCGTCGACCCGCATCTTTTCGGATATGGCCCAGACTGGGCACACCCCCGGTATCGCCGAGATCCGTTCCATCAGCCCGGCGATCGCCGTCGACCGCCAGTAACCGAGGATCTCCAGCTGGGCCGTGAACCCGCTCGTTCGATGCTTCAGCACGAAATCGGGCATCCACACGCAGGGCTCGCCGGCACTGCCGCGATACCGGAAGAACTTGTCGGCATCGTCCAGTTCCCAATCGGGCGCGATCTGGCGGAACCGAGCGGCGAACGCGTCGAATTCCGGCGGCCGAAAGCCCCCGGTGTCGCTCAAGTGGGAAACCAGGCCGTCCTCACGACTCAGATGAAATGTCCGGTGCTCCTTGCGGGCCCCCCAGAGCAGGTCGGCATTCATACGAAAATCGCGACAATTCAATAAGGTCGGCAACCATAATGCCATCTGCAGGCCATATTTCGTCGTCGATTGAAACAGGCTCAGCGGCCCTTCGATCGTCAGATCGATGCCATCCTTCGCCTCGCCGCCGGCCTGAAACGACAGACGATGGAATTTCAGCATCCGAAAGATCTGCCGAATCCGTGCCGGCGTTTCCTGGCGGATTTCCACATGCAACTTCGTCGCCCGCAATACGACGGACTGAGCCAGTGCCACATTATATCTGTCGATCAGCCGCTGAGCGCTGATGTCTTCGAACTTGAGCAACCGGTTTTCGTCCTTGAGATCGGCGAAAAGTGACGTTTCGGCCTGTTCCTGAGTGATCCCCATCTCTTTCGCCACGGCCTGAAAGATCGCATCTCGGCGAAAACCGCCCGTGGCGGTTTCCGGCGGGGCGTCAGCCCGTTTACGGGCAATGGCCGTGCGATAAAGCGCAGCGGCACGAAACAGCTTGTCTCGTAACGCTTCAGGATCGACATCCGATACGACTTCGAATTCGGAACGGTCCTCCAGGACTCGCGCCAGGCCTCGATGCGTCAGCGTCGCCTGCCCCGAGCCGAACAGATCGTCGATGGCCGATTCCAGTTCGCCCCTTGTGGAGCCAGCCGCCGTGCGAAAGATCTCCAGCAGACTTTCCGCGACGGAAAGCCATTCGGCACTCTCTCGATGCAAATAGAGCGGAATCACTCGCAGCTTGCTTGTGCGGACACGAACGAGATTGCCGGTCAGCATGTGAATTCCATCCGGCAGGAGGATTTCGAAAGGTGAATGAGATCGGATCGCTTACCCTTCGATATCCTTAAATGAAGGAAATCCAGAATCTCGCCTTGTTCGAATTTTATTTGCGGAATCGAAAATCCAATCCGTCGCTGACGCTTCCGGCTCGTCAGCCGCTGGGCCGTGAATTCGAAATCATCGCTTTCGAAACGAAACATGGAATTCATGCCCCGTGTTCGCTTTCGGATCCGGGGCCCGCATAGGCCGAGTGCTGGCGGCGGCGGGTCGATGTCGTTTCCTCAAGCGTGCCCTGCGTAATGATCTCGTACAGCACGGCCTGCTTGTCGCCCTTTTTCCGCAAAATCCGCCCGAGCCGCTGCACGTGCTCTCGTACCGTGGACGTGCCAGAGAGCACCACGGCCACGTTCGCTTCGGGAACGTCCACGCCTTCGTTCAGCACGCGCGAAGTCGCCACGACGGTGTAATCGCCGCTCGCGAACCGCTCCAGAACCGTCTTCCGTTCGCGCGCCTTCGTCGAATGGGTGATGACGGGCACCAGAAATTCACGCGCGATGCGATAGACCGTGGCATTGTCGTGTGCGAAGACGATCACCCTGTCACCCATATGCCGGTCCATGATCCCTTCCAGCACGCGCAGCTTCGCCGGCGCGGCCAGGGCGATCGTCCGGTGGTCGCGAAAGGCCTTGAACGCCATCCGGCCGCGTGGGGTCCGCGCCGCGGTCGCCAGAAACTGCCCCCAGGCTCCGTTGCGGCGCAGGTCGATGCGATTTTCCAGAAGAAACGTTCGGTAAAGTTCGCGATTCGTATCGTAGGCGAACCGCTCATCGTCGGAAAGCTGCACGTAAAGCGTGCGCACCTGATACTGGGCCAGGAATTCGCCTTTGAGCTGGCCGATTTCCCGCCGATAAAGAATCGGGCCGATCAGGTGGTCGAGCTGCTCGTGCAACTGGTCCGACCGCTCGGGCGTCGCCGTCAGCCCCAGCCGGAACGGCGCGATCGCCCCCAGGGCCGAAAGCGAATAGGTCTGCCCCGGCAGGTGGTGGCATTCGTCGAAGACCAGCAGGCCGAATTTGTTGCCGATCCGCTCCACATTGAGATAGGCCGAATCGTACGTCGTCACCGTGATCGGCCGGACGTCCGACGATCCGCCGCCCAGCATGCCCACTTCCGTACCGAAGTTGGCCGCCAGATCGCGTGCCCACTGCTGCATCAGGTCGATCGTGGGGGTGACGACAAGCGCCGGCCGCTGGGCTCTTTCGATCGCCAGCTCGGCCACGTGCGACTTGCCCGTGCCCGTCGGCAGCACGACCACGCCCCGGCCGCCCGCCGTCCACCAGGCATCGACAGCTTCGATCTGGTGCGGAAACGACGAACGCCCCGTGTCGAGCTTCCAGGCGATCGCCTTGTATTCTCGCGCCAGGTCTTCGCGAGCGACGTTCGCGGCCATCAGTCGTTCGATCAGCGACCGGTATGCGATGCCCGGGCAAACCCAAGCGGCTTCGACGCCGTGCGGATCCGGCTGAAGAAATTCGGGCATCCAATCGGGAACACCGACTATACCATCGACCTGCAGCGTTCCGCCGACGAAGCGAATGCGCACCTTCGATCCGTCAGGAACCACTTCCGTCATGCCTGGTGCCCGAGACGACGTTTCGCTCATCGATCGTCCAGAAAGATCGCCTCGATCCGGATTCGCCTGACGGACTTCGGCCGGCGACACGGATCGAGTTCGATTCTATACGGGTGAATCGCCCGTTGGCAAAACGAGATTCGCAGCGAACGGACGATTCTGACCGATTCTGGCCGCTACCGCGTCCTTGAGCCAGAGATCAGCCTTCCGCAAGTGCGGCCAGAATTCCCTGCATGAATTCAGGCAGATCGGCCGGCGTGCGGCTGGTGACGAGATTGCCGTCCCGAATGCAGGCGGCGTCTTCCCAGATCATCCCGGCGTTTTCCACGTCGTCGCGCACCGCGAAAAACCCGGTCGCACGGCGGCCCTTCAATGCACCTTTCGTCGAGCACAACATCCATGGCCCGTGACAGATCGCGGCCAGCACTTTGCCGGTTTTGGCCGCATCGGTCACGAGATCGATCATCGGCTTGCAACGCCGCATGTGATCGGGCGAATAGCCGCCCGGCACGATCACGCCGTCGACCTTGTCCGCCGTCACATCGGCGGCGGCGATTTCGGACTTGCAAGGGTAGCCGTGCTTCGAAGCATACGTCTCGCCCGCCTTCGGGCCGACGAGGAGAACCTCGCAGCCAGCCTCTTTCAACCGGTAGTACGGATACCAGAGCTCGAGATCCTCATAGAATTTCTCTACGAGAATCGCCACGCGTTTGCCCTTGAGATTCATCGGTCGCATCGCCTCATTCGGAAATCCAGGTCGAGAGCACGTTCGACCTGGAGCTTACGGAGACGAAGCCGCCGATTCAAGACTTCGGCGTGCCGAGCACCTTCGGCGCGACATCCGCCACGGCCCGCTCCAGCCCGGTTTTCCAGTCGTAAGGTGGCTGATAACCGAGGACCTTGCGGGCCTTTTCGATCGAGTAATCCAGATTAAGACCCAGGAATTTGTACCTGGCCTTATTGATGAGCGGCGCCGTCTTTCGGCCCCGGGCTTTCGCGACTTTCTCGACGACCACGGCCAGTGCCCAGGCCAGCTTCAGCGGGATGTGCCGTGTCGGCTCTTTCAGCCCCGCCAGCCTCGCCGTCGTGCCGATGAAGTCCTTCTTCGAAATCCGCTGGCCGTCCGTCACGTTGAAAACCTCGCCGACCGCCTCGGGCTTCTCAGCCGCCAGAAAAATGGCGGCCACCAGGTTCTTGACGTAAATGCAATTCAGGGCCTGATCGCCCGATCCGAAATAACTCAAAATCCCGCGCCGCATGTTCACCAGCATTTTCGGCAGAACGGTTCTGTCCCGTTCGCCGTAAATGAAGCCGGGGCGGACGATCGCCGCGGGCAGCCCCTTCGTTTTGTGACATTCGAGCACGAGAGCCTCGGCCTCGCACTTCGAACGCGTATAGGCATCCAGCGAATTCGCGGCCGGGGGCGTGGTCTCGTCCGTCCCGAAATGGTCGCGGCCTTCATAAACGCCCAGGCTCGACACATGCACGAACCGCTTCGTACCCGCGGCGACCATGGCGTCGAGCAAGATCTTCAGGGCGACCACATTCAACTCGCGGAACTCGGCCAGGGACCCCCAGTCGCCCACCTTCGCCGCGCAGTTGATCACGAGGTCACACCCGGCCACACCCTGCTTCAGGGCTTCGGCATTGGCCAGATCGCCAGGAACCAGTTCGACGCCGAGCGATTCCAGAAATTTCGTGTCGGAGCCCGTTCGAGCCAGGGCTTTCACATGGTGGCCGCGCGCCACCGCCTCTTCCGCCACGTGGCTGCCGACCAGCCCCGTTCCGCCCGTCAGAAAGATGTTCATCGTCGTGGTCTTGCACTCTGTCGAAAATCGATGCGTTTCGTCGTCGTCACTCCTCGAAATATATCTGATGAATCCGCGCCGTGCAGTCCTGGCCTGCGCCCGACTTTCCACGATTCTCCGAATCCGGGCGATCGACAAAGTCATCGAGAACATTACCAGCGGCAAACCCGTCACGAGCGGAGGGGTTTCGGAAGCAAATTCCCGAATCGCTTAAAGTTCGGATGACAAAGGCTTGACCTTGTCGTAGAATTGCCGTACCTGCCATCGCGGCGGGTCGTGCGACGGAGGCACTGGTCCCGATCGCGAAACGTCAGAAATTCACGAGGAAAGAGAGACCTTTCGATGATTCGTAGAACTTTGCTGGGATTGGTCGCGACATTCGCCGCCGTGACGAGCAGCTCCGAAGCCCAGGTCATTTACACGATTCCGACGACCACGACTTACGAAGTCGTCGAAACGCAATTCGTTTCGCCCACGACCACGACCGTCGTCGTCCCCACGACGCGTACGACTTACTTGCCTACGACGACCACCACCTACGAAACCACCGGTTTCGCCGTGCCGACCACCACGTTCCGCACGATGGACACCGTCGTGATGCCGACGTCGACCACGACCGTCATCCCCACGACCCGTACGACCGTGATCCCGACCACGACCACCACCGTCATCCCCACGACGACCACCACCGTGATCCCGACCACGACCACCACAATCATCCCCACGACCACGACCACCATCGTCCCGACTTCGGTCTTCGTTCCGACCACCAATGTCCAGACGATCTACTCCCGCGGCCTCTTCGGCCGTTATCGTCCGACTGGCGTCGTCGTCTATTGATCGATCCGGCGTCTCAACGCTCTTGACGAACCCACGGAAGGCCAGCGAATTTTCGCTGGCCTTCTCTCTTTTCGCAAATCGATCCCCGGCGACTTTCGCCCGCGATTTCCTATCCGATTTCCTTTCGGCCCGGCTGCCATCTCGAATCCGACGCCCGCCTTCTGTATAGTGATTCCGATCGGACCGCGTCATGCGGCCCCGCCGACTCACCGAAACCTCGCGGCCGGCCCACAGCCTCTCCATTCCGCCGCACCGGCTGACCAGTACGACACCAGGAGATCCGAACCGTTATGATCCCTTCACTTCGCCGCATGTCGGCGGCATGTCTCATCGCGCTGCTGACGTTCGTTCAGGCCGATGCGCAAAATCTCGAGATTCGCACGGGCGACCGCATCGCCATCGTCGGCAATACACTCGCCGACCGCATGCAGCACGACGGCTGGCTCGAAGCCCGCATCCAGGCCCGGTTCCCTTCCGCCAATGTCGTCATCCGCAACCTCGGCTTCTCCGGCGACGAACTCTCCCTGCGCCTCCGCTCCGCCAATTTCGGCACGCCCGACCAGTGGCTCAGCCGCGTTCAGGCCGACACCATCTTCGCCTTCTTCGGCTATAATGAATCGTTCGCCGGCGAAGCGGGCCTCGCCAAGTTCAAGGACGATCTCGCCAAGGAAATCGACCACTGGCTCGGCCAGAAATACGACGGCAAATCGGCCCCCCGAGTCGTCGTCTTCTCGCCCATCGCCTTCGAAAACACCAAAAACCCCCACCTGCCCGACGGCTCCGCACATAACCCGCGCATCAAGCTATATACCGACGCCATGCGCGATGTCGCCACGGCCAAAAAGGTCGCCTTCGTCGACATCTTCGAACCCACCTCGAAGGCCTACGCCACAGCCGCCAAGCCCCTCACCTTCAACGGTGCGCACCTTACCCCCGAAGGCAACCGCGAACTGGCCGAAATCATCGAAAAAGCCCTCTTCGGCAGCCTGAACGAACCCGGCGCCGAAAGCATCGAAAAAATCCGCCAGGCTGTGCTCGACAAAAACCACTTCTGGTACAACCGATACCGAACCACTGACGGATACTCCATTTACGGCGGTCGTGCCGATCTCAAGTTCGTCGAAGGCCAAACCAATCGCGTCGTTATGGACCGCGAGATGGAAGTCCTCGACGTGATGACGGCCAATCGCGACAAACGCGTGTGGGCCGTCGCCGCCGGCGGCGATCTCAAGGTCGACGACTCCAACACACCCGACTTCATCCCCGTCGTCACCAACAAGCCCGGCCCCCTGCCCGGCGGCGCGCACCCTTACCTCAAGGGCGAAGAAGCCATCGCCAAGATGAAGCTGCCCGCCGACTTCCAGGTCAACCTCTTCGCCGACGAAACCCAGTTCCCCGAACTGGCCAACCCCGTCCAGATGGCCTTCGACACCAAAGGCCGCCTGTTCGTCGCAGCCTGGCCCAGCTACCCCCACTGGAAGCCCAAGGACGAGATGAACGACAAGCTCGTCATCCTCGAAGACACCAACGGCGACGGCAAGGCCGACAAGCTCAAGGTCTTCGCCGACAAGCTCCATAACCCCACCGGCTTCGAATTCTGGAACGGCGGCGTCATAGTCGCCCAGGCCCCTGACCTGATCTTCCTGAAGGACACCGACGGCGACGACGTCGCCGACGTCCGCCAGCGAATCCTCTCGGGCCTCGACACCGCCGACACCCACCACACCGTCAACAGCTTCGTGATCGACCCGGGCGGCTCGCTGTATATGCAGGAAGGCACCTTCCACCACACGCAGGTCGAATCCCCCTGGCGTGCACCGGAACGCACCGCCAACGGCGCTGTGTTCCGATTCGAGCCCCGCACGTTCAAGTTCGAAGCCTACACCAGCTACGGCTTCGCCAATCCCCACGGTCACGTCGTCGACGCCTGGGGTCAGGATTTCGTCACAGACGGCACCGGTGCCCAAACCTACTGGGGCACCGGCTTCTCCGGCTCGCTCGACTTCCCCCGCAAGCACCCGCGGATGAAGCAGGTCTATCAGCAGCGCACCCGCCCCTGCCCGGCGACCGAAATCCTCTCCAGCAAACACTTCCCGGACGAATACCAGGGCGACCTGCTCGTCCAGAACGTCATCGGCGTCCTGGGCATCCTCCGCTATAAGTTCAAGGACGAAGGCTCGGGCTTCACGGCCGTCGAGCAGGAGCCGCTGCTCCTTTCCGACGACCCGAACTTCCGCCCCGTCGATATGGAAGTCGCCCCGGACGGTTCCATCTACTTCGTCGACTGGCACAACACCATCATCGGCCACATGCAGCACAACCTGCGTGACCCGAACCGCGACCACGTCCACGGCCGCGTCTATCGCATCACACACAAATCCCGCCCACTGGCCACCCCGGCCAAAATCGCCGGCGCTCCGGTAGCCGAACTGCTCGACCTGCTCAAGAGCACCGAAGACCGCACCCGCTACCGCGCCCGGGCCGAACTCGGCGCCCGCGACGCGAAGGATGTTCTTCCCGCCCTGGGCCTCTGGACGGCCAATCTGAACAAGACCGCCCCGCTCTACGAGCACCACGTCCTGGAAGCCCTCTGGCTGCACCAGAACCTGGACGTCGTCAACGAACCGCTGCTGGCCGAAGTGCTCAAGAGCAAAGACTTCCGGGCCCGCGCCGCGGCCACCCGCGTGCTGGTCCTCTGGCGTGACCGCGTGAAGGCCCCGCTGGATCACCTGCAGAAGGCGGTCAACGACGACCACCCCCGCGTACGGCTGGAAGCCGTCCGCGGCCTCTCCTTCTTCACCGGCGCAGACGCGGCGAAGGCCCAGGAAATCGCCCTGGAATCCCTCGCCCACCCGCAGGACGACTACCTGGAATACGTCTTCAACGAGACCAACAAAACCCTCGAAGAACGCGTGGCCAAAGCGGCGGCGACCGCAAAGTAAGCAGTCCAGCCTGATTTTCAAGGAATGCAGTTGCCCTGAGACTTGTCTCAGGGCGGCTGTTTTTTGGGTCTGCGCATGTTAGGATCAAGTGAATGTTAGTCTTAGACCTCATTCCGTCGATGTTGCGCAACGAGCACGAATCTCACACGGGAATCACAGATGTTCGATCGTATTACCTATGACCCGGCGATTCTGGGCGGCAAGCCGATCGTCAAGGGAACGCGCATCAGCGTCGAGTTCATCCTCGAACTTTTCGCGTCGGGCGGGTCCCTCGGAGATATCGTGCAAAACTATCCTTTCCTCACGGAAGAGGACGTGCGGCAGGCCGTCCGTTTCGCGGCCCAATCGCTCAAAAACGACATCTATCTCTCAGCGGGCGTCGCTTGAAGCTCCGTGCGTTTCCCTTGCTCACCGATCAGAACATCCATGCCGAAGTCGCGGCATTCCTGCGTGATGACGGATTCGACGTCGTCGATCTGCAACTGTCGGGCTTGGTCAGCTCGGACGATGCCGCCATTCTCGAATAGGCCGTGATGCAGGGACGGGTCATCGTGACGCACGATTCCGACTTCGGAATGCTGGCCATTCAAGCCGGCGCGAAATATGTCGGGATCGTGCACTTGCGCCCGGGGCACATTTCTCCTCAAGTGACCATCGAAAGCGTGCGGCAGCTCATCAAGCTCGACTTCGAGGTGACGCCGCCCTTCATCGTCACGGCGAAACGCTCAGATGAATCAGTGACCGTTCGCATTCGAAGCACGAAATCATGACGTGAAATTGCGGCCAGCGGCCCCCGCGTGCTCGTCCTCTGGCATGACCGCGTGAAAACCCTGCTGGACCACCTGCAGAAGGCGGTCAACGACGACCACCCCCGCGTGAGACTGGAAGCCGTCCGCGGCCTCTCCTTCTTCACCGGCGCAGACGCGGCGAAGGCCCAGGAAATCGCCCTGGAATCCCTCGCCCACCCGCAGGACGACTACCTGGAATACGTCTTCAACGAGACCAACAAAACCCTCGAAGACCCCGTCGCCAAAGCCGCCGCGATATAACTGGCGAGCCCGCACAGCAACCACCGATCCCCGGGCACTTCACCCGGGGATTTGTCTTGAGTCTCGGTGAACGATCGATTCGATCTTGAATCCGGCTAATGTCTTGCCACGGTCCTCGAAAACAATTTCTGCGAGAAATTGATTCCAAAACCAATAGTCGTACAATTGCAATTCAAGGCGAAGTCGTTCGAACCAAGCCGACCCTCAAACCGTGAGATTCGGAAATCCACGTAGAATTCGCTGGTTTCGGAACGAGCCGCAACTGTCGTAGATCGTAACATGCGATTGGTTTTCGCTCTGTCAACGTATCGAAGTGCCAATAAGCTCCGAAAGATCCGATGATGCTGATTGAACACATCGAGTTCCAGGATCGAATCCTTGCGACTGCACGAAAGCTGTCTCTCGTTTCGGATGACGGATGCTTCTCAGCGTCAGAGGTCGCTGGCAACCTCGGGATGACTGATCACGAAGTGTTTTGTGCATTAGAACGGCTGGAAGAAACGGACTGGGTCGTCAGGTTCGAAAGCGATTGGAGCATAGCGGCGACAGGGGAAACGCGATGGGTCGTGATAGAACATGCGAACCTGACGGTAGGACAACGCTATGAAGTTCTCGCGATCGAGGCTGATCATTATCGGATACTGAACGATTCTGACGATCCCGTGCTCTACGATCCCTCATGCTTCAAGGTCATCGACGACTCCGAGCCAAGCTTCTGGACTTGCAGCACAGGCGAGGGTGGGAAACGCTACTGCGAAACACCCGAATGGTCCCGCAACTGCTTTTTCGAAAAATATCATGACCGAGTCGAGTCCATTCGGGACCAGTTCTGGAGCGATCTCCGAAAATACTATCCATTTACCTGGTCCGAACGTCGCACACAACGATGACGAAGCCGATTACGTCATACCCGAGAAAATCCAAATTCAGTTGAAAGAATAACCTGCTTCCCGGTCGAATCCGATCACTCGATTCATGATTCGCTTCGGCGACTGGGCCCGGCCCCACCATTTTCTGCTGAACGATAATGGAACGGCCCTGCCGCTTTTCCCGTTCGGAGAAGATTCCGGACAGCGGATCGATTAAGATAGATCGACAGTGAGATTCGATCACGAGTATCGGAGCGAAGGTCGATGAGATCGATGCCGCCTGGATTACCTTCTCCGGAATGGTGACTGGCATGAGCGGGAAGAAGGTGATTCTCATCGCCGGGCCGAACGGGGCGGGCAAGACGACGTTCGCCAGATCGTTTCTGCCCGCCGAAGCACGTTGCCCGCATTTCATCAATGCGGACCTGATCGCGGCGGGATTGTCGCCGTTCGCCCCTGAGACAGCGGCGCAGCGGGCCGGGCGGATCATGCTGCAGGAGATGAATGCCTGTGAAGAGCGCGGAGAGAGCTTCGCGATCGAAACGACACTGGCCGGGAAAAACTATCTTTCGCGGATTCGCCGATGGCGTGCGGCAGGATACTGGGTCGAGCTGTATTTCCTGACTCTTCCTGATGCGGAAACCGCTATCTCGCGTGTCGTCGAGCGTGTGCGCCAGGGCGGGCATCACGTGCCCGAAGACGTGATCCGGCGCAGGTTCGATGCCGGTCTGGTTCATTTCGATCGACACTATCGGCAGGCGGTCGACGTCTGGGTAAAATTCGATAATGCGGGAGTGAAACCCGTCCTACTTGATGAAGGAACGAATCCATGAACGGCAAAGCCTTCGACCGGTCCAGCCATCCCGAAGTGCACGCCGCCATGGCGGCGATGGAGCGGGCGGCGGCGATGGCACGTAAGATCGCGATTCAGACGGAGACCGCCATCATCGTCGTCCAGGACGGCAAACGCATGCGAGTCACCGCCGAAGAACTGCGAAAACAACAGGCGGCGGGCACGCCATGAGACAGAAACCGATCGACATCAGGGAACTCGGTCAGGCTATGAAAGACCGCATGGGCTCGTTGGAGCCGTCAGGCGAGTTGATCATCACCGAAAACGACCGGCCGATCGCCAGAATCGTACCGATCGAACGCCCGCAGCCCGTTTTCGGTCAATGCAAAGGTATGCTCAGCGTCATCGAAGAGGATGACGAACACCTTGTCGACTTCAAGGAATACATGCCGTGATCGTTCACTTTCTCAGTCGTACGAACTCTCTTTCGATTTTGCTCAAAACAACTCCTCCAGCGGTCGGCCTTCCGCCAGCAGGTTGAAAGTGCGGCTGTCCTTGTCGGTAGCTTCCAGGTCCTTGATGCCCATCGCGTGGTAGACCGTGTGGGCGATGTGGGCCGGGGTCACTGGCTTCTCGGCCGGGTATTCGCCGTATTTGTCCGTCGTGCCATAGGCCTGGCCGCCCTTGATCCCGCCGCCGGCCAGGACCACGCTCTGGCAGTGCGTCCAGTGGTCGCGGCCCGCGCCGTATTCACCGCCCGATCGCGGGTCTCCCACGCGCGGCTTCCGGCCCATTTCGGAAGTGACGACCAGCAGCGTTTCGTCGAGCATGCCCCGATGCTCCAGATCCTCGATCAGGGCCGAAAAACCCCGGTCGAACTCGGGCAGAAGGTCTTCCTTCAGGCATGCGAAATTGTTGCCGTGCGTGTCCCAGCCGCCGCCTGACTTGCATTTCTTGTCGATCCGCTCGTCATTCTCGGCCCAGAACACCGTCACAAAGGGCACACCGGCTTCGACGAGACGCCGGGCCACCAGCAGGCTCATGCCGTTGATTGTCTTGCCGTAGCGCTCGATCGTCGCCGGCGATTCGGCCGAAAGATCGAAAGCCTTCGTCGCCCCGCCGCCCGACAAAAGCCGCATAGCCTGATCCTGCAGCTTCGACCACGTGCGCACTTTCGAAACCGATTCGAAATCGCGCCGGGCCGAATCGATCGATTCCAGCATTCTGTCTCGCGTCAGCAGACGGTCGGCCGTCATCCCGTCGCCTTCCAGCGTGAGCGCCGGGGCCTGAAAGACCATGGGCTTGTCGCGGTCGGCCAGCACATACAGCGGGTCATGCTCCACCCCCAGCCGGGCCGCGAATTGCCCTGGGCGGGTATAAGGCAGCTTGCTCGGCTTGATCGGCAAGCTCACGGCATTCGGGAGATCCGGATGCCGAGGCCGCCGCGAACCGCACACGGTGCCCATATAGGGCCAGTCGTCGGGCATGGGGCGGCGGTCATTGCCAAGCGTCAGAAACGTCGGGTCAGGCACATGGCCGGTCAAATTGTAATAATATCCGGCATGGTGGTCGTTGGTATTGACGGTGCCACGAATCGACCGCACCACGGCCAGGTGATGCCCCACCCGGGCCAGCCGCGGCAAATGTTCGCTGATCGAAAGGCCCGGTGAGCGTGTGGCGATCGGCGCGAATTCGCCCCGGTATTCGCGCGGGGCATTAGGTTTCAAATCCCACATATCGACATGGCTGGAACCACCGCACAGAAAAAACAGGATCGTCGACTTCGCCCGCCCGCCCGATGCGACATCCGTGGCAGCTTTCGAAACCGGATCGACGCCGGCCACCGTCACCAGCCCGGGCGTTCCGAAGCGGAAACCGGCCAGGCCCATGGTGGAGGCCACCAGCAATTGCCTGCGGGAGGTGTTCGAATCGCTCGGTCGCATGTTCATGCCAGTAAGCCTTTCACCACGTTGCCGTGGACGTCCGTCAGCCGGAAGTCCCGGCCCTGAAACCGATAGGTCAGCCGGGTATGATCGATACCCAGCAAATGCAATATCGTCGCCTGAAGGTCATGCACGCCAACGGGGTCAGTCACGGCCCGGAAGCCGAACTCGTCGGACGATCCATAGCTGATGCCCGGCTTCACGCCGCCCCCGGCCATCCAGACGGTGAAGGCATAGGGGTGATGATCCCGGCCCCATGATTTCATTTCTTCGATCTTGCCCTGGAGAAACGGCGTGCGGCCGAACTCGCCGCCCCAGATCACGAGCGTTTCGTCGAGCAACCCGCGGCGTTTCAGGTCACGCACCAGGGCAGCCGAAGGGGCATCCGTATCGGTGCACTGCACTTTCAATTGCGTATTCAAATTCCGGTGCTGGTCCCAGCCGGCGTGCAGCAGTTGAACGAACCGCGTGCCGCGCTCCACCAGCCGCCGCGCCATCAGGCAATTGTAAGCGAACGACCCGGCCCGGCGCACGTCTGGCCCGTATTCGGCCAGCACATTCTCAGGCTCGTCGGAAAAGTCGGTCAGTTCCGGCACGCTGGCCTGCATGCGATAGGCCATTTCGAATTGCGAAATGCGCGTGGAGATTTCTGGATCATGCACGCGATCATGCGTCATCGCATTGAGCCGGTCGAGATCGTCGAGCATCGCCCGCCGCGCTTCGCGGCTGATGCCGGCCGGATTCGAAAGATACAGAACCGGATCGCCCCCGCCCCGGAATTTCACGCCCTGGTAACGGCTCGGCAGGAAACCGGCGCTCCAGTAAAAGTCATAGAATATCTGCCCGCATGAGGCTTCCTTGTCGCGTGATGTCATCACGACGAAGCCCGGCAGCTCGGCCGACTCGCTGCCAAGGCCATAGGTCAGCCACGAGCCCATGCTCGGCCGGCCCGGCATTTCGGAGCCGGTCAGGAAGAACGTGATCGCCGGAGCATGGTTCACCTGCGTCGTCGTCATCGATTTGACGAAACACAATTCGTCGGCGATTTTCGCCGTGTGCGGCATAAAATCGCTGACCGTCGCCCCCGATTGCCCATGCCTGGCGAATTTCGAAATTTCGGGCAGACACGGCCGGGCCGTCTGCCCGCTCGTCATTGTACTGAAACGAGCCTGACCGACGACCGAATCGGGAATTTGGATCCCACGATTCCGCGTCAGCTCCGGCTTGTAGTCGAACAGGTCGACGTGCGAAGGCCCGCCGTTCTGGAACAGATAAATGACATTCTTCGCCTTCGGGGCATGATGCGGCAGCCCGGCGATTCCACGGGATTGCGTCGAATCGTCCGCCGCCCTCACTTTCGAATCGCCCGCGAGCAGACTGGCCAGAGCCACCCCGCCCAGCCCCGAAGCCGCCTGACCGAACAGGGCCCGCCGGGTCATCGCCCGGGCCGCGGATTGCCGCATCGTTTCGAAATCGACTTTCGCCGGGTTCATGGCTTCGTCAGGGCCTCGTCCAGGTTCAGGAGCATCAGGCACACCTGTGTCCACGCTGCGTGCTCCGCCACGTCAAGCCCAGCTACGCCGGGCCATTCGCCGACTTTCGAAAGTTTTTCGGCAGCTTCGCGATCCGCCGCGAAAATCCCCCGTTGTTTCTTCAGGGCCGATCGCAGCGCATTGATTTCATTCGAAGAAGGCTCTCGCACGACGAGCCTTCGAAATGCCTCGGCCAGCCGTATTTCGTCCTCCGTTTCGGGCAGTTTCGAAAGGTTTTGCGCCAACACCCGGGCCGCTTCGACATAGGTCGTATCGTTGAGCGTCACCAGGGCATGCAGCGGCGTATTCGTGACGACCGTTTTCACCGAGCAATTTTGCCGGTTCGGCGTGTCGAAGAACATCGTCGGCCCGACGATGCGCCGCCAGAAGACGTAAAGGCTGCGGCGATAAAGCGATTCGCCATGATCCTGAACATAGGCCTTGTTGCCGAAGGTGGCCTCTTCCCAGATGCCGGGCGGCTGATAAGGCTTCACCGAAGGCCCGCCCATCGTGGGCGTGAGCATGCCGGCCACGGCCAGTGCCTGGTCGCGCAGCATCCACGAAGGCAGCCGGTGCCGCGGGCCACGGGCCAGCAGGCGGTTTTCAGGGTCGCGTGCCCAAAGTTCCTCAGGAGCAGACGACGATTGCCTGTAGGTCGCCGATGTCACGATCGTCCGCACGATGTGCTTGACGCTCCAGGGGCGTGCGCCTGATTCGACCGCGGGCTCACGGAATTCGACCGCCAGCCAGTCGAGCAGTTCGGGATGGCTCGGCAATTGCCCCTGAAGGCCGAAGTCTTCGGTCGTTTTCACCAGCCCTGCCCCGAAAAACGTCTGCCACAGCCGGTTCACCGTCACGCGGGCCGTCAGCGGGTTTTCCGGGTTCACCAGCCATTCGGCCAGTTCACGGCGTGTTTGCTTTTGGCCGTTTTTCGAAGAATCTCCAACACCCGTCACGAACGAAGCCGGCAGCCCGGCCGCGACCTTGTCTTCCCGCTTGTCATAGGCCCCGCGTGTCAAAATGAAAGTCTCACGCGGCTGCGGGGCTTCGCCCATCACCATCACACGCGTGATTTTCGAAGCGGCTTCGTCGCGTGCCGATTTCAATTTCCGAAGTTCATCGAGCTGGGCGAGATAATCCGGCTCGGTCGCGCCATAGAACTTTTTCAATTCCTCGTAATTCTGGGCGGCGCGGTCGTTGGGGCCCTTGCGAAGGACCGATTCGATGATCACGGGCAGCTTCGTGTCGTATTTGCCGTCTTTGACGATCATGCCCGCTTCACGCAGTTTCGCCTCTTTGGCCACTACCACTTTCAATAAGGCTTCGAACGCAGCGGCGGTTTTTTTCTGCTTCTCCACCTCGGCCGGTGTGGCCATGTCGAGCACGGGAGCCGTCTGACCGCTGCCGCCAGCGCCGTTCACGGGCGTGCTGTCGAAAAATGCAAAAAGCCGGTAATAATCGCGGCGGCTCACAGGGTCGTATTTATGGTCATGGCAGCGGGCGCAGGTCAGCGTGAGGCCCAGCCACATCGTGCCGACGGTCTCCGTCTGGTCGAACACATATTCCACGCGGTTCTCTTCGGCGATCCGCCCGCCCTCGCCGTTGATCATGTGGTTCCGGTTGAACGCCGTCGCCAGAATGCGTTCCCGCGAGGGCTCGGGCATCAGGTCGCCCGCGATCTGGTCGACCGTGAAGCGGTCAAAAGGCATGTCTTCGTTGTAGGCGGCCACCACCCAGTCGCGCCAGGGCCACATCGTGCGCTCACCGTCGCCCTGATAGCCGTTCGTGTCGGCATAGCGGGCTGCATCCAGCCAGTCCCAGGCCATGCGCTCACCATATCGGGGCGAAGCCAGCAGCCGGTCGACCAGCTTTTCGTAAGCATCTGGAGAATCGTCGTTCAGGAACCGCTGCACTTCGGCCGAGTCAGGTGGCAGACCGGTCAGGTCGAGACTCACGCGGCGGATCAGCTCGGACTTCGTCGCCTCGGGCCGGGGCGTAAGGCCTTCCGCCTTCAGCCGGGCCAGGACGAAGGCATCGACCGGGTTCCGGACATTCGAACCCGTCGGCAAATCCGGCACAATTGGCCTGATCGGCGCGTCCCACGCCCAATGTCGACCCCATTTCGCCCCGCCTGCGACCCAGGCCTTAAGCGTATCGATCTGCTTGCTGGTCAGAGGCTTGCCGAATTTCGGCGGGGGCATGACTTCGTCGGCGGCGTGGCTTTCGATGCGGGCGACCAGCTCGCTTTCGCCCGGCTTGCCCAGCTCGATCACGCCTGATGCGAGGGCCTCATTCTGATCGTCCAGCCGCAGATCGGCCTTGCGATTGGCCTTATCGGGCCCATGACAGGCGAAACAGCGGTCGGACAGAATCGGCAGCACATCACGTGAAAACGAAATCTCGCCCGGATCGGCGGCTTGTGCCGAATCCACGAAAATCATGCCTAAAACGGCAAGGGCGATGATCGGACGCCTGAAATTCCGGAACATGGCGGGTTCGGTTTCGATGCTGCGTGAGGGCTGCCGCGGGCGGGACGATGCTCTATCTTAAGCCATAAAACGGCGGGGAACAATCGGAAAGAAGGAAGACTCAGGCAGAAGATTTCGGATCATCCGAGTTTTTTCGCGTCACGATCGAATCAGGAAACCGGAGATAAGAAAAAGGGGCCAGAGATAAGAAAAAGGGGTCAGGAGGGCTCTGTAGAAAACCGCAATCTCACCTTGACCGATTCGGGATTTCTGGCAGAAA
>CAZSQA010000051.1:0-38089 GCA_964608915.1 uncultured Isosphaeraceae bacterium | reverse complement strand
ACGAAATCGAACAAATTTTGCGAGCTTTTGGAAAATTTGGCATCCCGATTGCAATTTTTTCGAACGATGCCAAGGTGGGCATCCGGATTTGCGACGACAATTGACGTACGACTCAGCAACGCAGATTGACAAGGAGAGTGCACCATGTTGGTCCTGAGCAGGAGGCTCGGTCAACGGTTCCAGATCGGCGACGACGTGCGAATCACGATCGTGAAAGTCGACCGGAACTCCGTTCGCATCGGCATTGAGGCCCCGGCCGACGTGACCATCCGTCGTGAAGAGATTCTTGACGACCTCGAAATCGAAGAAGAGCCTCACGCTTCGCACCGGTTCAAGGCGGACGCCGCCTGAACGCGATCGATGGACGCAAAGCTCGTGCTGCACCGCGGCAGGTTCGCGGTGCGTGCCCGTTCGATTGACATAAATACGAAGTGATGCCGGCGTCGCATTGACGTCGGCACATGCATGCGCCCCGCCGCATTCGAAAATCGCCTCGGGAAATCGCAGAGGCCACAGGCTTGGCCTGTGATTCATTTCCAGGCTTCTTCGATCGCATCGTGAAAGAGGCGGTCGAGCACGGCCGTATCCTGGGGCGCATGCTCGAAAACGGGCGATGTTTTGCCCCGTTTTTCGAGTTCGATCTCCAGATACAGGCTGATCGGTTCGATTCGGGGCCCGCGGCCTAGTTCGCCGCTGGCCGCCTTGCGTTCCAGAAGCGTGTCGATCTCGCCCCTCAGGTGTCGCGGCAGATCGATCCGGGCCAGCATGTCCGCGAATCGCATCGGCACCGGCCCGAAGCCCTGTTCGATCCACATGACGGCGAACAACGGACGAAGTATGTAGAAGTACTTCTTCAAGTCGATTTCGTCGTTTTTGTGGGAAACCCGGTAATTCAAGTTCGCCATGCTCAGGTAATGGTGCCACGCCGTGGTCGGCCGGAACATGACCGGCACGAGATCACGAATGCGGGCCGCGGTATCCGTCGATTCGTGATAGACGATCGGCGAATCGAGCCATTCGGTCGTCACGGGGTTCGATTTGCGGAACTGTCGCAGGAACTTGCGTAAATCCCAGCCGTTGATGTCCAGGTCGCCTTCGATGGGCCGCTCGATGACGTCCCTCGGCTCGTCCAGCCCGAGATATTTCTCCCGTGGCCGTACATAGACGAACCGAACGTCGTAGTCGCTGTCCTTCGAAGCGAAGCCCCATGCACGGCTGCCCGATTCGCACGCGAAGAGGATGCGGACATCGTCCTCGCGTGCGATCGAATCGAGCCGGTCTACGATCGTCTCATGCATCGACTAACGATCCCTCCGGCCAGAGCCTGGCCATGCAAGTCACTTCACTGATTCGACTTTCACGCCCTTCGAGCGGTTTTCGTTGTCGAACCGCTGTTCGAGACGTTGCATCTGCCGAGTGCTGTTCTCCAGATTCAGCCCACGCAGGTTGCGGTCAAGCGATTGACCGGCCTCGACGCCTTCCGGCCTGGCCTGCCCGGGGATCTGTGCCGGCGTCGCCGGCGCGAATCCCTCAACCATCGTGCCGCCCAGCGGTGTCTTGCCGCGATAGAACGCGAATCGGCCGGCCGACTGACGGACGACGACTGTGACGAGCCCCTGGAGACTGTCCTGAACGAACACGCCGCGCAGGTCGGTCGTGCCGTCCCTGAATCCGGGCGTGTTGGTCGCGGACAGTTTCACCTGCAGGTTCGACATGGGCTTCGACGAGCCGGCCTCGCGGGCTTCGACACGGACACGGCCGGAGGCAGCGTCTTCCATCACTTTCAGGTCAATCGGTGTGGCCAGCACGATACCCGACGCGAACAGGTCGTCGGCCCGGGTCATGACAAGGTAGGCTCCTTCGCCCGGAAGATCGAGGGCGATTTCACGCTTGCCGTCGGCGAAATCCTTGCCTGTGCCGAGCGATTCCTTCGATTCCTTGAGCGGACGGATGCCGGCCAGGTCGACAGCGTCGATCTTGTCCAGAGTCCGTTTCGAAAGGTAGAGCCTGAGGAGGTCGACCGGATAGATCTTCAGCTCCATCGTGGCGACGTTTCGGTGGCTGACTTCGATCTTCGCCTTCACCGGCCCGCCGGCGGCCGTCGTGGGCACTACGGTCACTTCAGGCAGGCTCAAGTGCTTGCGTTCCAGGGCCTTGATGGCCACGGCCGCGTCCGGGAATTCACCGGAGACCTGGCGGTAGCTATCGAGAGCCTTCGGGAAATCGGCCCGGGCGTCGAAAATCTGGGCCATGATGTAGATGGCCTGATTCCGGTTCGGGCTGGGCCGCTTCACGCCGCCGGGTTCTTCGTAGACCGTTTCCGAGATTTTGCGGGCGATCGCCACGGCGTCGTCCATTTCCCCAAGGTCGAACCTGGCAAGAGCTTCGGCGAACTGGAAGCTATCCAGAAACTTGCTCTTCGGGTACAGCCGTGCGGCTCGTTGTGCGACGCTCACGACGGTCTTGTCGGCATCCAGCGAGGCCAGGTCGCCCAGGATCGCCAGATTCGCTTCGTCCGCCAGGGGATCGTCCGGCGTGAGCGTCAGGAACAGTTGCGTGAGAGCGACCGCCTGGCCCAGCAGTTGCGAACGCGTCACGTTCGCGGCCAGGAGCCGCCGCCGGGTGGCGGCATCGGTGGTCGATTCGTCCGCAAGCTGCGAGAGCCAGCGGGAGAGGCCGAAGAAGTCGCTTTGCCGGCCCGCCGAATTCGGATAGGTCTTCCACAACTCGAGCAGATAGGCGGCCGCTTCCAGGGGGCGCTCGGTGCGGCGCAGGGTCTGGGCCAGTTGGGCGTCTTCCAGATAGCCGGAGTCGATCATGGCCCGCCAGACGAGCAAGGCACGTTCATGCTCGCCGATCGCGGCATAGGCATCGCCCACGGCCTTGATCTTTTCGGTCGGAATGACGAGATCCGGGGCCTTCGACTTGAGGATTTCGAAGTCCTCGACCACCTTGCGGGGCTGCTTGCCGGCGATGTGGGCGTCCAGGAGCATGCGGGCCGCTTCACGGGCTACATGGTCCTGCATGGTGTATTTCGCGGCAAGAGCTTCGAGCGGGGCGGCCGATTCAGCGATGCGGCCTTTTTCGAAGAGCCGCTGCCCCCGGGCGAAAAGCTCGTCGGGCGTCGGTTCGTAAGGGTCGGTCGATTTCGTACCGGCCGGCGGGATGGTCAGAGAGGCTTCGTTCGAAGCATGGGCCTGTTCGGGGTGGCTCAGGCGATAGACCCGCGCGGGACGAATGCGTGATTTTCCTTCGAATGCGCCGAAGATGTCGTAGGTGATCGTCGTCTCGGCAAAGTGATGCGGCGGCAGGTAGAACCGCAGACGGCCGCGGTCCTGCTCGGTTCGGAGGATGTCGCCGGTGACGGAGCCTTCGACTAGGCGGGCGCCCGAGGGCAGCGTATCCTCGACGACGAGCAGGTCTTCGGCCGATCCTGGCCTCACCTGATTCGGAACGGACTGGACCGTCAGGCTCAACCTGGCCCGGCCGCCGACGGGCACCTGCGTGACCCGGTTGCGGAACTCTCTGGCGTTGATCACCGTGGAGAAACCGGTCGGCAATTGCACGCCTTCGAATTCGGGCTCAGCGGCCAGCCATTCCCGGTTCGCGATCGTCACATACTTCCCCTCGGGCTTCTGCTCCGGACCGTAGTCGCGGGCGAAGCCGGAAAGCTGCACGCCGTAGCCGAACCGGGCCCGGCCTTCGACGTCGAACCGGACGACGTTTCGGCCCTGGCGCACCGCGTCGGCAGGTACGTTCCAGACACGCACCGGGGCACCTTCGGCACCGTCGACGGTGATGGATTCGAGGGGTTTGTCGTTCACAGTGATCGTCATGCGATAGCGGTCTTCGGCGCCCTGGGCACGTCCGTACCAGGTCGAAAGCGCTGCGACGGCCGCGCCTTTGGCTTCGTAAGGCATCCATCCCGGGCCGAATCGACGTGACATCAGCCATGCGACGCTTTCCGGCAGGGCATCGTCGCCCGGACGTACGGAGGCCAGAGCCCACGAAGCCCAGGCCGTGGTGATTTCCTCACCGGCGACGCCCGCGGGCCAGTAGCGGCGAACGGGCTTGCCGGGCTGGGCCGGTAGGGTTCGGCTCCGGGCACTGAGAGTCGTCATCGCTTCGTCGGCCAGGTTGCGGCGTTCGATCCTGAGCCATGCCAGAACGAGTGCCGCGACTTCGACCGAATCCAGCGATTGCCGGTCGCGGTGGAGGGCGTTGAGTTCCTCGAAACCGATTTTGCCCGTGAGGGCCAGGGCGATCGCCTTCCACGGCCTGGCCATGTCACCGGAAGAAGCGACGTAGACGGCACCTTTTTCGAGCGATTCGCCCGGGTCAGCCACACCCGCGATTTTGGCCTGGGCCATGGCGATCACGACCTTGGCCGAGACGGCCGGCACGCTGACGGTTTGTTGAGCGTTGCGGGCCGCCTGCAGGCGCACGGGGCCCGGGGCGACGATCGGCCAGCCGCCATCGGGGTTCTGGCGGGTGGTCAGTTCAGCGACCAGGCCGCGAATACGATCGACGAGTCGGGATTGATCCAGCGCCGTAGCGGCACCGCCGATCTGGCGCAGATATGTCAGGGCAGAAGTCGCGGCCAGCAGATCGGCGGCCCGGTCGCTGGTGGTGTCGCCGATGGGCGGCATGATGCAGCTCCAGCGATCGCGCGGCATCGGCCAGACCTCAGCCCCCAGAGCGGCTTCCAGAACCTGCCGCTGAAGTGTCGGTGAGAGGCTTACCATCATCGAGAGATTTTCGTAGGACCGCCCCGCCGGCAGCTCGACGAACACCGTCGCGTCGTCGCGGGCGGAACCGTTTTCCGACGCCAGCACCGGTGTGCCCCAGGGCTCGGCCGGAACGGTCACGGTTTCGCGGTCCGTCGTGCCAGCCGCCGTGGCTGAGGCTTCGAAGCGGACTTCCCGCGTCGCGGGCACTTCGAACTCATCGAAGACGATCGGCGTGACGCCGTCACCATCCAGCTTGATCGTCTTCGGCTCGCGTGTCGAACGGCCGTCGAGATAACGCTCCAGGGCGACCGTCACCTCGCCTTTGACACCGACATGGTGCAGCCGCGCCATGGGCCGGATGCGGTCGCCTTCGCTGAGATGGCCCGGCAGGACGAGTTCGACGAAGAACGGCTTGCGGATGTCGAGATCGGCCGTCGTCTGTCCCAAAAGCGTGTCGGCGGAAGTTACGCCATAGGCAGCGAATTCGTATTCGCCCAGCGCGTTCGGGGCATCGAAACGCACCGTCGCCTTGCCGGCATCGTCGGTGATGATCGACGCGTTCCAGTAGGCTGTTTCGATCGCCCTTTGCCGCGCGGGGGCGGCTTCCGCAAGGCCTGCGCCACCCAGGCCAGCTACGTCACCCAAAAAGGCGTAGTTGTGTATGACGGCGCCCATCTCGACTTTAGCCTCGCCTGGTTTGCCGAAGCTCTGATCTCTTTTGTCCTTCTCTTCAACTGCCATCTGCTTCCGGGCCAAGGCTTCGGATTGCGGGGCATTTTCGCGAGACATGCCCCTTCCGCCAGCCATTCGGCCACGTAATCCGCTGGATGTGGCATCGGCCGGAGCGCCCAGGCCCATCATCGACATTCTGTCCTGGACAGCCATAGGTGCAGCAGCGGCGGGTGCGACGCGTGCCGGTGCCGGCATGCCGCCCGCGGTTGACGGCATATTCAAGCTGACGGATCTCCGGGCTTCTTCTCTTCCGGCAGCATTCGCTGTTTCCGCCAGTTGCCGTTCGGATTCCTCGACCAGCGATTCCGGCACGGGGATCGTCGTCGTGCGATATTCGAACACGTTCGTCGAGATCGTCGCGAACGCTCCCAGGCGAGCCTGGTCATAGAACGTCCGGCCCAGGTTCGGGCGGTTTCGCTCGTCGGGGAAGAGACGCAGAAGGGCTTTGTCCACAAGCGCCATCGAAATCTCGGCCACGGCGGGCTTGTCGTTCTGGTCCGTCGCGACCAGCTCCGCCTCGACCGGTTCTCCTGGCTTCACCTGACCGGCTTTCGGCTTGAGAGAAAGCTTCAGGCCGCGGTCGACCGTGATATCCAGCCGGGCCGAATCCTGCTTGCGTTCGCGCATCCGCGTGACGCTCACCGTCAGGTTCGGGAAGTGGTCGTCGGCCACCTTCCAGCTCAGGCGGTTATCGCCTTCCTTCAGTTTCTCGATGCGGTAGCCGAGCATCCTGTCCGCCTCGAAGCAAACCAGCGCCAGGCCTCCGGCATGCCGGGCATGAAGGTTCGCCGAAGCTTCGACTCCCAGCTTCCAGGTGGTCGAATCGGCCAGCAGCCGCAAGCCGTTGGGATCTTCCACGCCTGAAACTTCGACCGTCATTTCCGTCGTCACCGGCCGTCCGTAACTGTCGGAACCGGTCAGCCGAAGCACGTGAATGCCACCACGTTTGTCCTCGACCTTGACGTTCGCGACGGCTTTGCCAGTCGCGGCGTCGGTTTTCACGGTCGTTCGTGAGATTTCGTTCTCGACGGTTCGCCCGTCTTCCGTCGATCGCCGGGCCACGGTCAGGGTCAGTGACTGGCCCGTCGGCTTGCCCAGGGCGTCGTCGGTCGCGATGCGGACCGGGATCGTTTCGTCGGCCAGATAGGTGCTTCGTGTGGTGGAAAGCCGGGCCGAAAACGAGGCCCCGGGGATGGCGAACCGGGTCGCCGTGGCCAGGCCTTCTTCAGGTAACTGGGCAGTGACGGAATATTCCGCATTTTCGTCGAGGTCTTCCGTTTCGAATTCGAAGCTCGCCGAACCTGTCGCGTCCGTCACGAGATCGCGTGACCGGCCGCCGGGCAGTTCCAGCCGAATCGCCCGGGAAGCCAGCGGCGTTCCATAGGAATATCGCGCGGCGACTTTGCCCTTGAGCTTTTCGCCTCGTTCGACGATCGGCTTGTCGAGATTCAGTTCCAGAACGACCTTTGGCAGTTCGTAGGTTTCCACGGCGAAGCGGCCCGTGAAGGTCGAACCTTCGGGCTGGAACAAGCGCACGGCGTATTCGCCGAGCGGGGCGGCGGTGTCGAGGGGAATCTCGGCCGAAAACGAACCGAAGCGAGAGATCGTCATCGGCCGGCTGTCGATCCGCCGTCCGGTGCTGTCGACCACTTCCAGCGTGTAGACGGCACCTTCCCGCGTTTCGAACCGGCTTTTCGTCACTTCGCGAACGATCCCGCGTAGCTTCACGGTCTGCCCGGGTTCGTACGCCGGCCGGTCCGTCAGAATGATGCCCTTGGCCGTAAGCCCGCGGGCCGATTGAGGCGGCACGTTGGCCGTGTCCGTCATGGCCACGTGGGGGCCGTCGATCACGAGCAGCCGCTGATTTGCCCCTGGCGAGCGTGCACCCGGCCAGTCACGCAGGAGGACGCCATCGGCGCCGGTCTTGTCGTCGACGATCACGTTCGTGCCGTCGCTGACGAGAATTCTGGCCGCCGGCTTCGGCTCGCCCTTGACCATGTCCTGCACGAAGACCAGAAGTTGATCGCGTGAGGCTTTCACGATGGCATCCAGGTCGCTGCCGATGACCATCGTCGTCGCCTGCAGCGATTTGTCGTCGGTGACTTTGACGACCCACACGCCCGGCACTTCGACCAGCGGCATCGTGTATTCATGATCGACCGGCTTGTATCGTGCCTGACCCGGTACCTCGGCGGACCATTCGGCGTCGGGCTTCACCAGGCCGATGTCGAGCGATTCCACGGCCGAAAGCCGCTGCTTTTTGCGGAAGTAGCTTTCCGGATCGATCCTGTAAGCCGTGAAGACGAGCTTTTCGATGTTTCGGGTACTGATTTTGAGAGCGGCTTTTTCGCCAGAACGATAAACCCGCGGAGTGATGACCGTCAGGCTCTTGTTTTCCATCAGGTGAATGCGTGCGTTCGCCTGCGATTTCCAGGGGTCATTGCGAACGCTTCGATAGGTTTCGATGGCCAGGTTCGGGTCGCCGAGTCGGATTTCGTAAACGTTACCGATCCGGAAACGGGCGTGGTCGGCGTCGCCGTGGTCCGGGAACCTGGCGGTAAGGAGTTTCCAGGCCTCGACGGCTTCGGCGTATTTCTTTTCACGTTCGAACGACTCGCCGACCTGCCTCAACAGGCTGGGGACGACCGGTTGCAGAGGGTTGGCCGCCACGAACTTGCGCAGGGCTTCGCGAAAGGCGTCTTCCTTTTTGTCACGTCGCAGTGCATTGGCGCGGTCGATTTCGATATCGATGACGGCCTGCAGCGCCGCGGCGGAATCGGCGCCGTCGGGATACTTCGCGGCATATTCGCGAAAAGCCGTCTGGGCTTCGTCGAACTTTTCCAGCCGGCGCGCGGCGGTCGCCGATTTCAGCCGGGCCTGGGGCTCGAATTCCGCCAGATCCTTGCGGGCGGCATCGGTTTCGGCCCGAAATGCCCGATCGCCCAGAAAACTCTTCCAGTAGGCAAGCGCTTCAGCGGGACGATTTTCGAGCAAAAGGCCAATGGCGAAGGCCGTGCGCACGGCCCGAGGGTCGGCCGGATCGTTCTCGATCGCCTTGCGTGCCGCCGTGATGGCGCGGGCCGACCGAGGGCCGAAGTCGATCGCTGGCAGAGGCGTCATCGCTTTCCGGTCATTTTTTTCGAGTTCCCATGCGAAGGGCACGCCAGAGGCCAGGGCGACGGCATAAAGGCAATCGTCACGCAGCGATTTCGCCTCGGCCTCAGTCCCGGCGTCGGCTTCGAGAGCCCGGGCCAGGTCGCTCCACTCCCTGCGGGCACGCTCAGGGTCGCCGCTTCGGTATATCGCCAGACCCAGCAGGAATTGAACCGATCGTTTGCGTGACTTGCGGGTTTCCTGCTTCGCAAGCGTTTCCAGCTCAGGTACGGCTTCCGCCGGCGTTCCCTGGTCGAGTGCGGCCTGGGCGATCTGGAGCGTCAGGTCGTCCTTCAGCTCGCGGCCCTGGGCAACTTCGCGGGCGAGCGTCAGATAGGCCCTGGCTCCGGCATAGTCGGAAGCGACGAGCGATTCGGCAGGGTCGGAGAGCTTGCGAGCGAAGCCGCGATAGACTTCGGCCAGGGCGTCCTTTCGGGGGCCGCCCAGCAGAATTTCCGCATCGGCGCGTACGATCGACTGCGCTTCGGCCTGCTTGCCCGCCGCGAGCGAGGCCGCGGCCAGCTCGCCGCGGAGCTTGGTCGTCCAGGTCGACTTCGGGTCCGCCTTAAGGCGCGACTCGATCAGCGTGATCGCCTCTCCGTGCTTGCCTTCCAGCCGCAAGCTGGCGGCTCTCACAAGGTCATGAAAGGCCCGCGTGTCGGCGTCCTTGGGCGCGCTGGCGGATTCGAGCCGGGCGATGGCCGCTCGGGCTTCGGCGTATTTCTTTTCGAGCAGGAGCCCGACGATCTCTCCGGGCCATTCCGGGACGATCGACCGGATGGCGGCCGTCGCCGAGGGCAATTCCGCCACTCGTGGCTTTTCGTCAGCGAACCAGGCCAGACCGCGACCGGCCGTGAACATCCCTGCCAGGCTGATCGAAAGCCCGATCGACATTGCGAGACTCGTGCGTCGCATGGTGTGCATCCGTTATCGATAGGAAGGTGACGTCGAACTTTGGCGCGGCGGTCAACCCGCGGTGACGTTTTCATCATATCAAGACGTTCGAACCGCAAAATCGTTCCGCACTTTTTTCGTGGCGAGGTCGTGTGTGTGTCTTAAGTGCTTTTATCGAAATGGATTGCGGATTTCGGCCTTTTGCCGGGTCGGTAGATCTTATGTGATCGTTCGGCTTGGCTGGAACCGATACGTTTGGTTAAATGGGCGGAAGACTGTCCAATTTTGCCCATTCCAGAAAATCCGGGCCCATCGGACGAGCGCACCGGCTTCCTGCTCCAGGGGCGTTCGAGAAACGGAACGACACGCATGCCATCGGTCCTGAGCCTGATTCTCGGCGGCGGACGGGGAACCCGTCTGTATCCACTCACGAAGACGCGGTCCAAACCTGCCGTTCCGATCGCGGGCAAATACCGGTTGATCGACATTCCGATCTCGAACTGCATTCATTCAGGCCTGACGCAGATTTTCGTGCTGACCCAGTTCAACTCCGTCAGCCTGCACCGGCACATCGCGAACACATACAAGTTCGATCCGTTCTCGGGCGGCTTCGTCGAGATTCTGGCCGCGCAGCAGACGATGCAGCACGAAGGCTGGTATCAGGGCACGGCGGACGCCGTGCGCCGGAACATCGAATACGTTTCGTCGAAAAAATATGACATGGTGCTGATCCTTTCCGGTGACCAGCTCTACCGGATGAACTTTCAGGAGATGATTCGTACGCACCTGGTTTCCAAGGCGGACGTCACCATCGCGGCGCTCCCGGTCGACGAATATCAGGCCCGTAGCCTGGGTGTCATGCACATCGATATGGGTGGCCAGGTCACCAGCTTCGAGGAAAAGCCCAAATCGCCCGAAGCCCTGGCACGCATGCGGGTCGAACCGCAGTGGATCGACCAGCAGGGGATTCGGTCCAACGGGCGTAACTATCTGGCCAGCATGGGGATCTATCTCTTCAGCCGGCAGACGCTTGTGGAAATGCTCACCTCGGACAACGCCACGGACTTCGGCCGTGAAGTCTTCCCCGCCGCCATTTCCAAGCGTAAAGTCCAGGCCCATCTGTTCGACGGATACTGGGAAGACATCGGTACCGTCGGTGCTTTCCATCAGGCGAATATCGACCTGACGAAGCCGAACCCGCCTTTCGAATTCGTGGTGGAAGGCAATCCGGTTTTCACACGGCCACGTTATCTGCCATGCTCACGGCTTGAGAAAGTCGAAATCTCCGACAGTCTCATTTCCGACGGATGCGTCATCGGCAAGGGCAGCGTGATCGAAAATTCGATCATCGGCGTGCGTGCGGTGATTGGCGAAAACGTAACCATCCGCAACAGTTACATCATGGGTTCGGACGACTACGAGACGACGGCGGAATCGAACGCCGCGATCGCCGCGGGTACGCCTCTTAAGGGTATCGGCAGCGGATCGGTGATCGAGAACGCCATCATCGACAAGAATCCCAGAATCGGCCGGAACGTGCGCATCACGAACGCCGCCGGCATCGTCGAAACCAGCGTCGATTCGCCGACGCACACGATCAGCGACAAGATCGTCGTCATTCCGCGCGGGGCCGTGCTCAGGGACGGCTTCGAAGTCTGAGCCCGCACTTGGTATGTTGATCGTACTGACGACGGATCGATCCGAAAGGGGCCGGACGCTTTTCCGGCCCTTGCAGATCATCGTAACTTCAAGGATCAGCATATGATGAACCGATGCAGCTCGTTTCGGCGGATCGTCGCGGCAGCGTTCCTGGCGGCGGTCGTTCTGGCCATCCGGCCCCATGCGAACGCCCAGGTGCCCGATGTCGCGACGAAAGAATTCGTACTGGCCAATGGCCTGAAGGTCGTTCTGCATCAGGACAGGACCGTCCCCCGCGTCAACGTGATCGTCGCCTTTCATGTGGGCAGCAAGAACGAACGGCCCGGACGGACCGGTTTCGCCCACTTTTTCGAACACATGATGTTTCGTGGCACGAAGCACGTGCCCAATTACGACAAGCCCCTGCAGGAAGCAGGCGCCAGCTCGAATGCGTTCACGACGGAAGATATGACCGTCTACTTCGAAACCGTTCCGTCCAACTTCCTCGAAAGAGCGCTTTATCTCGAAGCCGACCGCCTGGCCTGGCTGCCGACCGCGCTCGATCAGCAGAAGTTCGACACCGAACGCGAAGTCGTCAAGAACGAACGCCGCCAATCCTATGAAAACGTACCCTACGGCCTCGCCGAAGAAACGATCCTGGCCCACCTTTACCCGGCCGGCCACCCGTATCGATGGTCCGTCATCGGCTCGATGGACGACCTGAACAAGTCGACGCTCGACGACCTGAAGGCCTTCTTCGCTGAGTTCTATCACCCGGCCAACGCCACTCTGTGCCTCACCGGCGACTTCGACCCCAATGTCGCGGAAAAATTGATCAATAAATACTTTACGCCGATTCCTGCTGGCCCCGTGCCGAAGAAGGTCGCCGTGCCGCCCGTGCCGCCGGCCGCCGGTTCGGTCACGCTCGTCGACAAAGTCGCCCAGCCCCGCGTTTTCTGGGTCTGGCATGCCGTAAACGAAGATCACCCGGATGCCGCGGCACTCGAACTGCTCGGCCAGATCCTCTCCGGCGGCGAGGCTTCGCGCCTATACGAACGGCTCGTCATCAAGGATCAGTCGGCGACTTCCGTCGGCCTAGGCTTCAGCGGCTCCGAAGTGGACGGCTACGTGCAGCTTTCGGCCACCGTCGCCCCGGGGCGTAACGTGGAAGAGATCGAAAAGGCCGTTGCGGAAGAACTTGCGAAGATTCAGGCCGAAGCCCCCAGCGACCTTGAAATCGCCCGGATGAAGGCTCAATACGAACTGGCCGCGTTCATGCCGCTGGAAGACCCGCAAAGCCTGGGCTTTACGCTGGCGACCGGCTCAGCCCAGTATGGCGATTCCAGGCGTTTCCGCACCGAAATCGAACGCGTGGCGAAAGTGACTGCGGATCAGGTGCAAGCCGTAGCGAAGAAGTATCTATCCGAGGGCAAGCTCCGGCTCCTCGTCCGCCCCGCTGGCGACGGCGAAGAGAAAACGCCGGCCGTCACGGGCGTCGGTCCGCTGGCCAGCGGTGCCGCCGAATCGGCCCGCAAGTTCGTCGAGCCTGCCGCAGCCGATGTCGACTGGTCCGTCATGCCCGGCCCGGCCGATCGACCGGCCTACGTTCCGCCTGAATATACCGTGCGCAAATTATCGAACGGCATCGAATTATGGCATTCGCGAAAGGAGAGCCCGCTTGTCCATCTGGACTTGTCGCTCTCAGGCGGTTCGCTGGACGACCCCCTGGGCGCCGACGGTATCGCGAGCCTGGCCGGCCGCATGCTCGACAAAGGCACCGCGACGAAAACGAACCGTGAACTGACCGAAGCTTTCGAGCTTTTAGGCTCGACGCCCAGCGTCGGGATCGGCGCGGACCGTTCTTCGATCGGCATCACGCTTCTGCCTCGCAGTGTCGGCCCGGCCCTCGGGCTGATCTCCGAAGTGCTGCGCCAGCCCAGGATGGAACCCGAGGAGTTCGAACGTCAGAAGAAGTTGATGCTGGCGGCTCTGAAGCGCGGGCCGGATAATCCCGGGTATCTCGCTGGAAGGGCATTCGCTCGTGTGCTTTACGGAAGCGGCTCGCGGTTCGGGCATCCGGCCGATGGCACGGTCGCCGCGCTTGAGGGGATCACGCTTCAGCAAGTCAGAGGGTTCCTGGATCGCCTGAACGATCCAGCCCGGGCACGCCTTTTCGTCGTCGGTCCCTTGACGACCGACGAGGCCGCGACCCTCGTCGAAAAATCGCTGGGCGACTGGAAATCCAGCGATCTCAAAGATCAGCCCGCCGGCGGCAGACCCGCGGAATCGGTCTCGGCCAAGCCCGGTGTCGTCTACCTGGTCGACAAGCCTGGTGCGGTTCAAAGCGTGATTCGTGTCGGCCGGCGCTGGAAGCCGCGGTCCGACGCCGCGACGTATCTGCCGGGCCAGCTCGGCAATTACACGTTCGGTGGCGATTTTCTGAGCCGGCTGAATCAGAACCTGCGTGAACGCAACGGTTACAGCTACGGCGCCGGATCCGGATTCTCCTATGTTCCGGGCGGCGAACGCTGGGCCGTGTCGACCTCCGTGCGGACCGACGCCACCGGCGTGGCCCTGCGCGAGATATTCAACGAGCTGGACGGCCTGGCCCCGGGCGGCAAGGCTCCGCTGACCGACGTCGACTACGAATTGGCCGTCGACGCCCTGGTCCAGAGCTTCCCCGAAGGATTTTCCACCGCGGAAGATGTTCTGTCAGCCATGCAGAATCTGGCGGATTTCGGGCTCGACCGCAGCGAATGGACGACCTACGTCGAACGGGTGACCGCCATCGCGAAACCGACCGTCGGCAAGGTCATGGGCGATCTTGTGGCCCCCGGCGACCGCATCGTGGTCATCGCCGGCGACCGCAATTCTGTCGAACCTGAATTGAAGAAGGCCGGATTCGACAACATCGTCGTCATTCCCGTTTCGGATCTGACGGACGCAGTCTCGAAGCCGTAATCGACGAATTCGGATGAATCGGTATCCAGTCGGGCGCGAACGAACCAGGTCGCGCCCGGCTATCCGTTTTTCATTGACGTTTCGAGTCAAAGCGTCATCTGGCTGACGTGAGCTGGCGGCGGCTCATTTCGCCATGACCGGAATCGCAATTTCGATTTTCGTCAACTTGGGCCCGTCGACGGCTCGATAATCGATATGAAGCAGCGCGCCAGACTATGCGCGGAGAGTACGGCTCGTATCCCGTGGCCATGCCTGATCCGGAGATCGGCACGCTAGGAAACAGAACGACAGCCGGAAAAATCGCTCCGGAAGGGGAGCACGAACATGAACCGACGGCAAATTACGCGTTGGAGTTTCCTGGGCAGCGTGCTGCTTCGGCCCGGGTTGCACACGTTCGGGGACGACGCTCCGGCGGATTCCGGTCACGCCGTACCGATGGAACCCTTGCCGGAACTTGCGGCTCAGGAACCGCCGGTTTCTCTGAAGGAAGCGATTGCCCAGGGGCGAATGCGCGCCTCGTGGTCGACCAGGACCGCGAATCAGGTTCGTTTGAAGTTGACCAACGCATCCGACCGGCCTGTTTCCATCAAGTTCGATACCGGAACGACTCTGACCGATGGTTCGAGCCGCTGGCTCGCGGGTGGTCCCAGCCGTTTCGAAGGCGCGTTCGGCGGTCATTACGAATACGAATCGGTCACGGATCGACTGCGCTGGGCCGTCGTGCCGACGCTGCCAGGACGTGAGACGGCTTTGACGCTGCCCGCGATCCTGCTGTCGCCCTACGAAAAGGACGCGAAGACCAAGATCGACAAGCCGCTCACGGTCGAACCCCTGGCAACCTGGTCGAAAGACCAGGCTCTCGGCACAGCGATCGAGGCTCTCGCAACGCTGGGCACTTCGTTGCCGATCGCTCAGGGAATCGCCTGGAGAGCGGTCGAGTCGAAGTCGTGGAAAGCCCTTGCCGGGCATGAAGTTCAGGGCCGTGCACTCAACGAATTCGAAAAGCACGCCGCCGATCGCTTCCTGACGGAGATCGCCAAAATCGGACCGGTCGCTCCGGATGCACTGCGTCAGGCTCTACTGGGAAGGATGCTGGAAGTCGTCGTGCGCCAGGCCCCGGGCAAGGCTGATGCCGCGAAACGGCTGGCCGAACTCCTGAAGGGCCGAACTTCGTTCGGCTTGCCGATCCAGACCGTAACCACAGATCCGAAAAAGTCTTCGGCCGATTCTCCGTTGAAAGCGGAATTCTTCGTCGTCGAGTCCTCTCCGAACGACCCTGCGAGGATGATGGTGGACGTTACGTTAGCGTCACGCTCGGATGCCCCTGGCGGCACGATCCGCTGGGCCAGAACACGAGCTTACTTCGGGACGGAAAGTTCCGATCCCGTCGAATCGACCGATCGGTTTCTCGATGATCTGACGGCCCGGTTCGCTGCATCGCTCGTGCGAACCGAGCGCACCGGCACCGGGTCGATGTATTCCAGGTTCCGTCTGGAAAACCATTCGCCATGGACGATATCGGGTGTCGCACTCCGTACCGACGCCGGTTCGGCCACGCCTGCGATTTGGCCAGTCGATGGCCTGGGCCTGACGCCTCGAGGTCGTGCGCTTGTGCCCGTCCCGGCCGACAGGGCCGAGCCGGTCGATCTTCGGTGGTCGCCGATCTGATCCGAAACCACTCCTGGCAAATTTACGGATCCTGTGGAACCAGCATCGACGGACTCTTTCGTGCAGGCCGCCAAGCGGCTTCACGAAAGCCATGCGATTTCTTCTCCCATCATTTCGCGTAAATGTGTAAAATCCGAAACCCGAGCAAGCCTTCCCGCTGCTTTGCGATTCGAGGAGCCCGCCATAAATGTCGAACGACACGCTTCGAGCCAACGTGGCCAGAATTTCGATTCTCTTATCTCTGGTTCTCTTCGCGGTTTCCGAATCGTCGACGGCCCACGACGGTCCCCATAAGGTCGCCGAAGCGGAAGTTCACAAACCGACCCCCTTGCCGGATCGAATCAATCTGTGCATCACCGCGAAACCGGCCTCCAGCATGGCCGTGGCCTGGCGAACGGATACGAGTGTCGCGCAGGGATTCGTCGAAGTGGCCGTGGCGGAAGCCGGTCCGATGTTCATCCGGTCGCCGAAGCGCATTCAGGCCGTGCATGAAGATCTGAAATCCGACCTGTCCGAAGCCCGTTACCATTCGGCCGTGATGGACGATCTCAAGCCCGACACGCCTTACGCCTATCGCGTCGGCGATGGTGCGAACTGGTCCGAATGGTTCCAGTTCCGGACTGCGGCGGCGGGTCCGAAACCACTGAGTTTCATCTACTTCGGCGATGCCCAGACGGACATCAAAAGCATGTGGTCGCGGGTGATCCGCTCGGCTTTTCAGGACGCTCCCCGAGCCGCTCTTCTGATCCATGCCGGCGACCTGATCAATTCCGCCAATCGCGACGCGGAATGGGGCGGCTGGTTCGAAGCTGCCGGGTTCATCAATGGCATGACTCCCATCATGCCCGCCCCGGGCAACCATGAATATTCCAAAAGCCCTAATGGGCCAGTGCTTTCCGTGCATTGGCGACCTCAGTTCGCTTTGCCCACGAACGGCCCCGCCGGGTTGGAAGAGACGTGCTATTACGTCGATCACTCGGGCGTTCGGTTCGTGGCTCTTAATTCCAACATCCGCCATGAGGATCAGGCGGTCTGGCTCGATTCGATCCTGGCCGACAATCCCAACCGCTGGACGATCCTGACGTTCCATCACCCGATCTATTCCCCCGCCAAGGGACGCGACAACGCGAAGCTCCGAGATCTCTGGCAACCTGTGTTCGACAAGTACAAAGTCGATCTGGTGCTGACGGGCCACGATCACACTTACGCCCGGTCCGGCATGCGCATCCACGACAACGTCCCCACGGGAGGCACGGCTCGCGACCCGAATTCGGGCACGGTCTACGTCGTCTCCGTAAGTGGCCCGAAGATGTATCGCGTGGAAAAGCAGCCCTGGATGAAGCGGGCGGCCGAGAACACCCAGCTCTATCAAGTGATTCGTATCGACGGAGATCGCCTGGTTTTCGAGTCTCGCACCGCCATCGGCGATCTTTATGACAGCTTCGAACTTGTCAAGAAGCCCGGTGGCCAGCCGAACGAAATGATCGAGAAAATCCCGGATACGCCTGAACGTCTGGGCGAAGAGGTCAAGACGACCCGGTCACGCACGATGGAAGCCGGCACTTTTCTTCGCTGATCGGATGAACGTCCTATGCCCGTCCCGCATTTCTGGGCCGGTATCGACGAGGCCGGTTATGGTCCGAACCTCGGTCCTCTGGTCGTCTCCGCGGTCGTAGCGCGTGGTTCCTCCCGCCGGCCCGACGTCTGGGGCGACCTTCCGTTCGTTCGCCGTGTGGTGGAATTTCAAGCCGACTGCCTTTGCGTGGACGACAGCAAGCGAGTCATGAGCCGGCACGACGGCCTGGTCTTGTCCGAACAGACCTTCAGCGCTCTGGCCGATTCGCTTCTCTCGTTCGATGCGGCCGACAAAAGTCGTCGTGGACCCCGAATCGACTGGAGCCGGTTCGGCCCGGATGTCTGGGGCGGCGAAGAAATCGCACGCTGGTCAGAACCCGAAAGCGAACCGATCGCCTGGACCGACTCTCGACCGAAGCCGCTCAAAAACAGGCGGTTCGTGTGTCGCCGATGGCGAGTGGCCGGTTCGAGGCTCGTCCTGATCGGTCCGGAGCGTTTCAACCGGCTTCTGAACGAAACCGGCAACAAAAGCGATGTGAACGGTCTGGTGTTTCTGGAACTGATCGGATGGCTTCGAACGTTCGTGCCCCCCGGGGCTGTCGTCCATGTGACAACGGACAGGCACGGCGGGCGCCATTTCTATGGCGCGCTTCTGGCGCAAGCTTTTCCGGGGATCTGGATCGAGAAGATCGACGAAACGGCTCATGCGAGCCGTTACCGCGTCGACGACGGTCGCAATGTTTTCGACATCGCATTCGTCGTGCAGGCCGACGGATCCGATGGGCTGGTCGCACTGGCCAGTATGGTGGCGAAACTGTTGCGTGAGCGCTGGATGGAGCGGTTCAACGCCTGGTTCGCCCGCCGCGTGCCCGAATTACGGCCGACGGCGGGCTATCCTGTGGACGCGAAACGCTTCCTGGAAGACGTCCGCCATATCGTTCGGAGCGAGAAAATCGAGATCGATTCGATCTGGCGCCGTAAGTGACATGGAGCGTCATGACGGCGAAGGCGGGGGAGTATGCAGCGGGTTTTCGGCGGGCGGCAGGATCAACGCTCGCGATAGACGATCCGTCCCTTGGAGAGATCGTAAGGGGTGATTTCCACGGTCACGCGATCGCCCGGCACGATCCGGATGAAATTCTTGCGCATCTTTCCGGCGATGTGGGCAAGAACCTTGTGACCATTTTCGAGTTCGACCATAAACTGCGTATTCGGCAAAGATTCGACGATCCTGCCTTCCGTTCGCATCGGCTCTTCTTTCGCCACACGGACCTCCACAAAACCCCGGCGCACATGCGACGGACCGGTACCGCACCGATTCCTCACACACGTCATCCTGCACATATCATACGCGACGGCGTGGAGAAGGCATAGTGCAATCTGGCTCGATCAGGCGGACTTGCGGGGTTCGGCCGGGTGCAGGCCGAAATCGTTCGGCGGAACGTCCTTGATCTTGAAGGCCCGTCATGATACGATCTGAGCAATCGATGGAATATGTCTGGCGGCGCGTAGCGTCGTCGTTCACTTTTGGGATTCGCCCGGATCATCTCGCATGCCAAATACGCCCTCGGCTATCAAGCGTCTCAAGCAAAGTCAGAAGCGCCGCCTTCATAACCGGATCACCAAGAAGGTCATCAAGACCTATACGAAGCGTACCCTGGCCGCACTTGCCGATGGCGACATGGCCAAAGCCACCACGGACCTCAAGGCTACGATCTCCAAGATCGACAAGGCCGGGTCCCGTCGTGTGCTGCACCCGAATACCGCCGCTCGTCGCAAGTCCAGGCTTGCCCGTGCGTTTCGTGACGCCGCGAACAAAGCCTCCTGAGCTTTTCGCGAATCCTTGACGAATCTTCGAATCGCCATGAATCCTGATCGGTTCATGGCGATTTTTCGTTGATTTTTCCCGGGCGTTGCTCCCATTCCAGATACCGGGTATTTTGAAAGCGAGCCTTTTGCGTCGATTCCGAATTGAGGATTCGCCCAAACCACGTGACATGGCCTTTTCGTCACGTCGCCCTGAGGATTCTTCTGAAATGCGAGTGAGTTACGTATCTCCAGCCATGTCGCGATTTTCCCGGCCGGCTATCGTCGCTTCCGTGGTCTGTGCGCTGACCGTTTCGTCGCTCGCCAGCGCTCAGGACGCTTCGCAATACCGGCCGATACGCGATGACGCCGAACTGCGCCGCTGGCTCGTGAATATGCTCGTCGAACATCGATTCACGCCCGAAGAAGCTGGCTCTGTGCTGGGATACTCCGCCGATAAGGTGACTTTCGAAGCGAAGCGGCTGGGTGTCGACAAGGAAAAGCCGAAAGTTCGCAGGCCTTCCGACCCGCTGACTCTTCTGCCGTATCCTGGCGGACGCCATCCACGTCTCGGGTTTCTCGAGGGCGCCGTCGCGCCCCAGCGTGAAACCAAGTTCAGCGTGTTCACCCCCTGGGATCCTTCGAGCTATGTCGTGATGGACCTGCCCGAGGCGATCTTTTCGAACCTTGGCCTGACGTATCTGGCTCATACGCACATTCCGACGATCTTCGATAAGCAGGGCATGAAGCTCGACCGGATGGAATGGACCCAAAATGCCGACGGTTCGCTTTCGCTCGTCCGCAAACTGCCTGACGGCATCACTTACCGAGCCTGGGCCCGGGCCTATCCCGGAGAAGTCCGCATGGAACTGGAGCTGACCAACGGCACCAGCGAGCCGCTCTCAGGCCTGAAAGTGCAGCAGTGCCTGATGCTGAAAGGGGCGAAAGGGTTCGATGCCCAGACTAACGACAACAAACGTTTCGACTCGCCTTACGCCATTGCCCATGACACTTCGAAATCGCGCTGGGTCGTGCATGCGTGGTCCCGGCCGCAGCGGGTCTGGGGCAATCCGCCTTGTCCGTGCCTTCATTCCGATCCTCAATTTCCTGATCTCAAGCCAGGTGCCTCAGCCCGGCTCGTCGGCCGCATCTGGTTCCACGAAGGACCTGAGATCGATTCTTTCCTCAATCGCTCGAAAGTTTCCGGCTGGGATCGATAAACCAGCCTGCGAAGCCACGCTCTGCCAGGAATCGTTCGTTTTTCGTTCGTCCCGGAAATCGGAGTCGAAATCATGATCGAAACGAGTTGCCCGCGATGCGGCAAGCAGTATCGACTGAAACCTGAAATGGCCGGCCGGAAGGCGCGCTGCCGCAATTGTTCGACGACTTTTCTGGTCGAGGATGTCGGTATCGGCGAAGCGGAAGTTCCGCTTCATGACGTGGATGTCTCACGCCAGCAGGCCCGTCCTGCTCGCGGCGGCCGGACGATGCCGTCGCCTGCCAGCGCTGTCGATTTTTCCGCGGGACACGAAGCTGACGACGAAGACTTCGATCATGACGGTGGCGAATCTGCGGTTGCGGAACGCCGTTCCCGCAGATCCAGCGAAAATTCGGGAAGATTGGCCGACGGAACCTCCGAAATGGCCCTCCGTCGTCTGAAAGCCAACGAATCAGCCCGGAATACGGAATGGATGATTCTGGCGGCCGGCGGTTTATGTGCATTATCGGTCTGCGGGGCCCTGTTCTGGCTGGTGTTCATGCGCGGTTCCGAATCGCCGGGCCCGGCTGCTCCCGCCACCGCTTCGGCCAATGGTGAGGAAGATCTCCGCAGCGCTCCTGGTATCGTGAAGGAGCCCGCTGGGCAGCAAGTTGCGGCTGTCGCTCGTGAGGGCGAAAATCCGCTGCCGGGTGGTTCGGCGAAGGCACCGAACGCTCCCGGCGCGCCGATCGGCTCGAAAGAGAAGCCCACGATTCCCGCGGGCGACCGGCTGGCCGTCTTTCGCATGCCGGGAGATCTGCCGTATGGGAAATCGGCGGCGACCGCAGTGGACCCGAATGCGGCACCATCGTTGAAATCGCTTGACCGGTCGGCTTTCAATACGATTACGTCGTGCGTCGAAGAACTCGAAACGCTGGTCGAATTCGCGAAATCGGCGACCGATGAGATTTCCGTGCTCAAAGTGCGTGAAATGCTGAACAGGCGATTCGAAAACAACCTGAAAAAATTCGAGAGGATGAACGAAACCGTTTCACGAACGACGAAGATCGAAAATGGGGCGATTCAGGCCGAATTCTCGAACCGGCTGGCCACGGCGGTGCGAAGGCTGCAGGACGAAAGCAAGCGTGTAGCGGCTATCCCCGGGCAAAATCGCGCATTGATCGATCACGTGGACAAAATGTCTCCGCTGCTGGCCAGATTCGAAACTTACACGAAAGACAAGGTCGCCCCGGACACCAAGGATGCCAAGGGGGAATTCCTCGCCAGCGCCTACGTCAACAATTCGAAGATCGACCCTGTGAAGGAGCCGAACTTTGCCGAAGTGCGCATCGCCGGTCTCGATTCGGAAGAGGGCAAAAGCCTGGTCGCCAAACGCCTGAACGAGGTGGGCACGCACAAAAAGTCCGTACGGCTGACGTGGTACGAAGCGCCTTACAGAATCGTAATCTGGCCAGTGGATTCGATCGACGAGCTGGCCTCGAAAATCGATTTCGGCGAAGTGCTGCATACCGAAGGCAAAGAAGTCTGGGTGTGGGCGATGCCTCTGGCGGAACTGCGAGCGCAGCGGACGAGGCTTGATTCCGACCTGGCGCAGCGGAAAGCCTCCGATCTTCAGAAATTCGAAGAGGACCGCAAGCGAAACGCTCAGGCCGAAATCGACGCGAGGGCGAAGTCGGATCGGGATGCGGAAGCTCTCCTTGAGCAAGTCTCAGGCGAAGCGAGCGCTCATATGAACGCCATAACGGGCGGCAGAAAAGGAGTTTTCGGGCCGATCACAAGCGAATCGACCCCAAAGCCGTCGAAGGAAAGCGGCTCGATGGTCGCGATCGCCAGCCTCGGCGGTCCCCGGCGGCCAGCCCCAGCGGGCGGAAACGCTGTGAAGGCGGGTCGACCGAGAGCTTCAGGAAGCCCGGCCGCCCCGGCAGCGGGAACCGAGAAGGCAAACCCTTCGGACACCGTCGATATCGCACTGGTGCAGTTGAAAGGCGGAGGTTCGGGGCGATCGAAAGCCCTGGCCACACTTGCGGTGATCGATCTTGAGGGCCGGGAAAAAGAAATCGCGATAACCGTGGGACAACTTCTTTCGGACCCGAAAGCCACGTTCGATACGGAGGCCATTCTGGCCGTTCTGGACCGTTGCCCGGGGCCGGAACGCATTGAGTTCGTGACCGCCCGGTTGAACGGGAAACTCGATTCAACGACGGACATCCTTCCCGCGCTCGCTCGCTGGAAAGACCCTCTGTCGATCGAGCCCCTGGCGGAGCAGCTGGGATCGTTGACGACCCGGCGCGAAGTTTCACGCATACTCATCTCGTTCGGTCAGGCCGCCGAGAAAGCCGTGCTCAAGCAGGCGGCTGACCCGGATGTTTTCACACGTAACGCCGCCTGGGAGATTCTCGGCGAAATCGGCGGCAACGAAACGATTTCTATCGTCCGAAGTCTAGGTGCTTCAGGGCTTTCCGAGCGCAGTGCCGAAGAGGCGGTGAGCCGGATCCGTGAACGGAAGAAGCGGCGCAGATGACCGGCGGCACGTGGTGTGCTGCTTCGTGCCAAGTCATCCGACGATCCGTTCGCTGAGACGCGCTTCCGGCAACTTGGCGGTCGTGATTCGGAGGAGAGTATGTCCGCCGGATTTTGGCCTCACGCACTGGACCGAAGGCGGGAATCATGAGAGAATGACGGCACTCTTTCTGGCGTAACATCTGCGCCTTTCGCATCATCCGCATGACATCGGGGACGACGATGATCGACACGAGCTGTCCTCATTGCCGAACGCCATACAGACTGAAGCCGGAACTGGCTGGCCGACAAGTCAAATGCCGGGTCTGTCAGGTCCCATTCACGGTGGATGAGCCCGAAATTGCGGACGTCGATTTGATGTCGGTCGAAATGCCGGCGCAGCGCATGGCGAATCGGCCCTTCGCCGCGGAGTTGCCATCGACGAAAGAGTTCTCGGCACCGATGACCAGGCCCGCCCCGGCGCAGCCGCGTCCGGCCGCGAAACCTGTTCGGAAAGGGCCGAAAGTCGATGAACTCGGATTTTTCGTCGATGACGACGATGACGATCACGTTCATGTCCGACCTGGCCGTGCGCAAGTGGAGCCGGATCCGCACGATGAAGCGGAGCTACTGAGGGAGGCTGCGCGTAAGGGGGCGGAATCGCTTTACGAGCCTCGCAAGCCCCGGACGAGAGCGAAAACCGCGGCGAAGCAGGGGCCGAACGCCGCTTCGATCGTGATCCGCCTGGGGCTGGGGGTCACGGCAATCGCGGCCGCGGGTGTCCTGATTTACTTCGGTGTCAGGATGATCTCCAACGCCGGCATTCGTGCCGCGCTGGCGGGCTTGCCTTACGAAATTCAGGCCGAGTTCGAGCAGGAGGGCGATACGCCTATCGGTAGCCCCGCTCCGCCTGAGGCCCGGATCGATAAAACCCTCCAGGTGCGGGATTTGAGCAAGCATCGGAATTTGCTGAAGGACATGATCGCCGATTTCAATGCGATGGGCGATGCGATCGCCCAGATCAACGACGCGAATTCGGCCGAGGCTCAAAAGCCACGGATTGAGGACATTTCGAAGCGGCTTCAGGGCCTGCAGGCGCGTGTCCAGACCGAGAAGATCTTTGACCCGAATCCGAAAGAAGATCAGATTCTGGCTAAAGAGTTCGGCAAACCGCTGCGGGCTGCTGGCGAACGGATTCGAGACCAGCTGCGGCGGATTCAGTCGATGTCGTCGTTCCCGCTCGCCATGAGCGGTGCCATGTCTCAGGTCAATTTCGGGTTATCGCAGATGGAGCGTCAGTTCATTTCGAAGGGCGAGCTGGCGCCGCACGAATCGTACGCCGAGATCCGCGTCGCGGGCCTGAAGAACAAGGAAGAGCGGGATTACGTGCGGGAGATGATCATGGAGTTGGCGACACCCAGGTCGTCGAGTACGAAAACCGCGAGTCTGGCGGCCACTCGATATGCGATCTGGCCCGTGGAAAGTGTTTCCCAGCTCTCGAAAAAAATCACTTTCGGCAAGGTGATTCGCACTTCAGGTAAAGAGATCTGGGTGATCGCTGACCCGATCGACCCTCAAATTCTCAAAGAACGGCTCGCGAAGCGAGAAGCCGATGAGGCCGAGAACAAGAAACGAATCGCCGAGGCTGAAGAGAAAGCGAAAGAGGCGAGAAAGGCATTCGAGGATGTCGAAGTTCCTGCCGATGCCGACTATATCACCCGGGCCCTGCTGATCGCGACCAAGTCGAAGAACTTCGTCAAGAAACGCGATGGCTTGAACATGCTGAAGGCTGCGTCCGATCAGGATCTCGCCGGCCGGGAGGACGAAATCCTCGAAGCGCTGAAGATCCCTCTCACCGAAGCCAATCCGTTCGACCTGAAAGAAATGCTCATCATCGTTCGCCGCCTGAATACGCCCAAACGGCTGGAAACGCTGCTGAACAGGTTGAATATTCAGAGTGGCCAGGACGACGTGATCGAGGCCATCGGCGAACTGAAGGACCCGGCATCGATCGAGCCTTTGGCGAAGTTCATGTCTCAGGACGACTGGGGCAATGTCGACAAGATCCTCATCGCATTCGGCCCCGCGGCGGAAAAGGCCGTGATCGGTCAGCTCACGTCCACGAACGACCGCGTGCGTGACCGGGCCTGCAAAATCCTCGCCGAAATCGGCACCGAGGAATCGCTCAACGTCATGAAGAAACTGCCGGCCGATTCTTCGTTCTTCGTGCGGACTTCCGCAGTCGATGCCATGCGTGCCATTCAGTTACGGCAGCGGCTCAAAGGCGATTCGGGCACCGACAAGTCCTCGAAGGAACCCGGGACGATTCGTATCGAACCGAACAAGAAATCGGGCGAGGCTCCGAAGTCGTCGGGCGGCACACCGCCCGCCGCCGGCCGGTCCAGGCCGGGCTGAGCCAGAGATATGCCAGAAAAACTCGTCACCGTCAGGTCCTATTTCGATCCGGTCGCCGCGTCCATGGCCGAAACGTATCTGAGAAACGTCGGGATTTCCGCCGTTCTGGCGGACGAAAAGCTGGTCTCCAACACCTGGCATCTGGCCAACGCCGTTCAGGGGATCAAACTCCAGGTGCCGGAACCTGATCTGGCGAAGGCCGTGTATTATCTCGGCGAAATCGATTCGGCGCGTTCCGAACGACTTGCCGGAGATTCATCCCCCGCGATTCGCCGGTCTGGCCAAGTCAATCACCTGGATGACTCCGAAGACGACGACGATGAATTCGATGACGAATACGAAGACGATTCGGACGGATTCGAAGAGTCCGCGCATCTTCTTCCGTTTCAGGGCGGTTATGCCGATTCGAGCGAAGCCGACGAAGACGACGGCCCGCCGAATCAGGCCGAGGCCAACGCCGAGCGTGCGTTCAGAGGTGCCGCCTTCGGCCTGATCTTCGTACCGCTCCAGTTTTACGTCACGCTCCTGCTGGCCGATGTGTACTTCGCGGGTGAGAAACTCCGGCCCCGGTATCGCCGCCGTGCGATCGTCGCCGCCATCGTGAACTTCCTCTTCCTGGTGCTGCTGACGTTCTATCTGCGCTATTCGTGACCGCACCGGGAGATGCGCTGCGAACCCCGTGCGGATTGCCGCATCGGATCGACAGGATCGGCGAGAGTTCACGAAGAGCGAATCGAACTGGCCAAAAACCCGGAATTGCGGTTATAATCCGGTTCGATTCCGCGGGCACGGTCGGCCTGCGGCCGGGTCGCTGCGCATCGGCCCATCTTCCTGATTCGTATCGAGGAATCCCTGACCCATGTCCAGCCCGTCCATCCATCGCCTCGCTTTCGAAGAGCCGATCTTCGAAATGGAAAAACGGCTGGTGGATCTGGAAAGCCGGTACGCCACGGCCCGGGCCGAACATGATCCGGCGACGGCCGATTTTCAGGAACAGATCCGCCGGATGCGTCGAGAACTTTCGGGGCTTCTCCGCAACATCTATTCGAATCTGGACAGCTGGCAGACCGTGCAGGTATCGCGGCACCCCGACCGGCCGCAGACGCGCGAATACCTTGGCCTGCTCTTTGACCGCTTCCTGGAGTTGCACGGCGACCGTGCCGTCGGCGACGACAAGGCGATCGTCACGGGGTTCGCGCATCTGGGCGACCGCAAGGTGATGTTCGTCGGCCAGCAGAAGGGCAAAAATCTCGAAGAACGGATGGCGTGCCACTTCGGTTGCGCGCATCCTGAAGGGTATCGCAAGGCCATTCTGAAAATGAAAATGGCCGAAAAGCTTGGCCTGCCGATCATTTCGTTCATCGACACGCCGGGGGCCTATCCCGGAATCACGGCCGAAGAACGTGGTCAGGCTGCGATCATCGCCGAAAATCTCATGGCGATGAGCATGATCCGCACACCGATCATCTGTGTCGTGATCGGCGAAGGCGGATCCGGCGGGGCCCTGGGCATCGGTATCGGCGACCGGATCGCCATGCTCGAACATGGCTACTATTCGGTGATCAGCCCCGAAGGCTGCGCGAGCATTCTCTGGAAATCGGCCGAACACGCCCCCAAGGCGGCCGAAGCGCTCAAGATGACGAGCAAATACCTGAAGCGATTCGGCATCATCGACGAAATCATCCCTGAACCGCTCGGCGGCGCGCATCGCGACCATCGCGAAATGGCCTCAACACTGAAAAGCTTCCTGACCCGAAACCTGAAAGAACTTTCCCAGGTACCGCTCGATCAGTTGCTTGACGAGCGTTACGCCAAGTTCCGGGGCATGGGTCAGTACCATGAGGGAGACGCCGCCGCGGCCGAAACCTCTTCGCAAGCCAGCTGATCTCGGCTGACACCCCACCCAACTCCGATTCTCCCTCGAGTTCGCACCGATGCGTCCAATCCTCCTGTGCCTGATGGGGATCGTGTGTCCTATTCTGTCGGCTTCGTTCGCCGAAGCTGCGTCAGGGCAACCGAATTTCGTGATCATTCTGGCCGACGACCTGGGAGCGATGGATCTTGGCTGTTACGGATCGACCTTTCATCGCACGCCTCATCTCGACGATCTGTCACGAACCGGCGTACGATTCACGGCCGCCTATGCGGCGGCACCGGTGTGTTCGCCTTCCCGAGCGGCTTTGCTTACAGGTCTGAGCCCGGCCCGGATCGGCTTGACGGACTGGCTGCCCGGTCGTGCCGACAGGCCCGATCAGCCGCTCAAACGGCCTGAAGTCGCGCCAAGACTAGATCTGGAATACGACACGCTGGCCGAATGCCTGGCAAGGGCCGGATACACGACAGCCCACATCGGAAAATGGCACCTGGGCGGCAAGGGCTACCTGCCGCAGGATCAAGGCTTCGCCAGGAACGTCGCTGGCGACGAGACGGGTACGCCGTTGAGCTACTTCGCCCCGTTCCGCAATGCGGCGGGGCGATTCATGCCTGGGCTGGAAAACGCCCCCGATGGTCAATATCTTACGGACCGGCTCGCTGACGAGGCTGTCGAGTTCGTTCGAGACCAGGCCAAATCGAGCACACCCTTTCTGCTTTACGTCCCTCATTACGCCGTTCATACGCCGATGAGGGCCAAAGATGAGCTTGTAAAGACGTATGACGCCACGGGGGTTGCGGCCGGGCGTCAGCGTAACCCGATTTACGCCGCAATGCTGGAGAGCCTCGACGCGGCCGTCGGGCGGATCGTGAAATCGATCGACGAACAGGGGCTGAAGGACAATACATGGATCATCTTTACGTCCGACAACGGTGGTCTCGCGACGCTTGAAGGGCCGAACACGCCGGCGACCACGAACGCCCCATTACGTGAAGGCAAGGGCTGGCTTTACGAAGGCGGCTTGCGGGTGCCTCTGATCGTGCGTGGCCCTGGGCTCGCTTCCGTCGGTGGCACGATCGACACACCCGTGATCGGCCAGGACTTGCTCCCTACAATTCTCGCTCTCGTCGCCGGGGCGAAATCGAAAACGCCCGAATTCGACGGCCAGGATCTTTCAGGCCTTCTCCTCAAGGGCCAGGAATTGCCCGCGCGATCGCTTTACTGGCATTATCCGCATTATCCCAATCAGGGGGCTCGACCGGGCGGAGCCGTTCGCAGCGATCAGTGGAAGCTGGTCGAATTTTTCGAAGATGGCCGGCGCGAGCTTTATGACTTGAAGAAAGACCCGTCTGAGACGAAAAACCTGGCTGGCGACCGGCCTGAGTTCGTCGAAAAGCTGGGTGCCGAACTTGCCGGCTGGCGAGCGAAAGTCGGGGCCAGGCTTCCGACGGCGAATCCGGATTTCGTGCCGAACCCTCAGGGGCGGGACGGGCAGATCGTCATGCCGGCATCGAAAGCCATGGTTTATGGCCTCCAGCTTCGGTTCGAGCCCCAGCCGCACAAGAATACGCTGGGGTATTGGACACGCTCGGAAGATTATGCCGCGTGGGAATTCACCGTCGAAACGCCGGGAGAATTCGAAATCACTGCTCTCGTCGGATGTGGCACGGGGCAGGAGGGCAGCCGGGTCGGTTTCGTTTTCGACGACATGCCGCCGATCACGCTCGAAGTGCCTGACACCGGTGGCTTTCAGGCGTTCAGGCCGATGCGGCTGGGCTTCGTGAAGATCGATCGCGCGGGCAGGCATCGGCTTGTCGTGAAGCCGATCGAAAAAGCGAAGCAAGCCGTCATGGATCTCAGGGAGGTTCGACTGCGTCCCCATACGCAGTGACCTTCATGGATCCGACGGCTTGAATCGTTCGTCGCTTCGTGTCCGATCGGTATCGGACTTCGATCAGGCTTTCTTCCGCGAACGCCGTCGGCCGAAGCCCGCCAGGGTCAGGACGGCCACGGTCGCCAGGGCATAAGTGCCTGGTTCAGGTACGACCTGGAAGTATGGCGAATCGAACGCGAAGTTGCGGATATTGCCGCCGGTCAGAATCCCGATACGGACCGAAGCGAAATCCGTCGCGGCGTTATCGCTTCCGACGCCGATGAACAGGGCGCTATCGTTGCCCAGATTCGTCGAAGTGCCGGTGAAATTGAACGTCGTGAGGACCGTTCCGACGCTGTCCAGAACGCTGACGTAAGCCGTGAACCGGCCGAAGACGTCCGGCTGGATCTGGAGGCCGAAAGTTCTGAGAGCCGGTCCTGAGAAATTCAAAACGACAGGGCCGCCGAAGCGGGTTGCGAGGAGCGCTTCGTTGGGGGCGAAATTGCCGTTCCAGCCACCGCCCTGATTGATGCGTTGAGCCGCGGAGGAGAACTGGGTGAACGTGACCGGCGCTCCCAGGCTCGTATTGGTCGTGAACGGGTTGGTCATGATCGTACCGTTCGATCCCAGAGCCGCGATCGAGATGTTCGCGTTCGCGTTCAGGGCCGCCTGATTGGATATCGCGTAATAGGCGGCATCCGCACCCGGACCGTTCCACATGACGCCGACGGCGATGACAGCGGGAATCCAGTTTTTCAAGGCACGTCGGAGAAGGTTCATGATTCACCCGGGGAGATTGTGCAGGGGCACGAAGGCCCCATTCGAAATAGATCTTCAGGGTTCATATCGGTTTACGCCGGGTCGTCGCTTGAGGGGATTTGGGATGCTTTTTCGACTTTTTCCGACGGCATCGAAAGCCTGAGTCCTCCGTATGGCTTTCCGTCGGTCGAACGTCCCTTTCGGCCGGGTCGGCTGTCGCATATGATGCTTTCGGCATCGAATGCAGACTTCAGGCACTGCGCGGGCCTCTGTCAACCGGACATTTCATTTCGCCTGAAGCGATCAGGAAAGGAACTGCGAATCGATGGGAGCTGTCTTGCCGGTCGAATTCGAATCCGACGATGCCCTGGCGGATTGGGTCGCCGAAAACTTGTACACGGCTGTCGTCAGCGACGCGCTGGACTCCGCCGGATACCGACATCAGACGCTGGGCATCGACATTCGTCCCCTGGACGAAACGCTGGTGCTGGCGGGCCGGGCTCGCACAGCGCAGTGGCGGCTGGTCGACCCGCATGCGCCTAAGCCCGCGAATCCGTACGAGAAAGAGATCGAATATCTGGATTCCGGCCGCCCGGGCGACGTGTTTGTGATGGCTGTCGGGCGGCATCCTGAGATCGTCCCCTGGGGCGAACTTCTTTCGACGGCTTGCCGTTGCCGAGGCGCAAGGGGCCTGTTGACGGACGGTCTGGTGCGTGACTCGCGGCGAATTCAGGCGATGAAGCTGCCGGTGTTCTGCACAGGCCGCCGGCCGCTCGATTCCGCGGGCCGTGGCCAGGTGATCTCGTTCGACGAGCCAGTCGAAATCGACGGCGTGAAGATCCGCACCGGCGATTTCGTATTGGCCGACATCGATGGCGTCACGGTCGTTCCTCGTGAGGTCGAAAAGGCCGTGCTGGCATCGGCCTGGGCGAAAGTGGCCGGCGAGAATCGCACGCGTGACGCTTTGCTCGCCGGGCGTCTGCTTCGTGACGTTTATGAGGAATTTGGGGTACTGTAGCGGGTGTCCCGGCAATCTCTTTCCGAGCGGCACTGTCAAGGGATCTCGATCGAATGGTATGATATGTCACTGTTCTGGCCCTGATGTGCGGGCCTACGGTATTGTCCGAGCGAGCGACTCGAATGCGGCATCTCTGGGCCCCGTGGCGCATGCGGTACATTCTGGAATCGTTCGAGGCCCGGAAGTCCGAGGCCGCGGGCGAACCCCGGAAAGCCGCCGCACCATCGGGTGAGGCCTGTTTCGTGTGCGAGGCGCTGGCTCAGGATCCGTCGCGGGATGCCGGCAATCAGCTTGTCTGGCGAGGGCCGTCGACGGTCGTGATGCTCAACCGCTATCCTTACAATAATGGCCATCTGCTGGTCATCCCGAAATGCCACCGGGGATCTCTCCTCGATTTCGAAGGCACCGAATTGACGGAACCTCTCGAAACGATCCGGCGGTGCATGCGGGTGCTTGACCGCATGATGGAACCGCAGGGATACAACGTCGGACTCAATCAGGGGCGTGTCGCGGGGGCCGGGCTGCCCGGGCACCTGCACTGGCATATCGTGCCCCGCTGGCTCGGCGACGTGAATTTCATGCCGACATTGGCCGACACCAGAGTCATCGTCGAATGTCTCGATACGTTCTACGAACGTTTTCGCGCAGAATTCGAACAGGAATTGACGTCGAACCCATGACCGCGAATCAGGTGTGACATCCACGAACTGGATCGAACCGCTTAACCTGCGCCTTGCAAGAGCTTGACCGAAATGCTGATTTACTTCATCCGTGCGGCTTTTCTTCTGATCGTCGGAGGTATCGCGGCCCGGGCGTCGCGAACGGTCGGCGAGCAGGTCAATCCGTGGCTGTTTTTCCTCGGTGTCATGGCTCTGGCCGTGGTGACGATGTTCTGGGACATTTTCACCGCACGCAAGAAAATCCAGACCGTTTCGGCGATCTTTTTCGGGCTGATCGCGGGACTGGTGCTTTCCGACCTGATCCGGTCCGCGATCGAGCCGACCCTTGTCACTTATATCAAGGAAGACGTCGTCAAATCGATCAACGGGCTCGTCATCGTTTTCGTCTGTTATGCCTGCGTGACCACCCTGATGCAGACCAAGGACGATTTCCGGTTCGTGATTCCCTACGTGGAATTCTCGCGTGAGATCAAGGGGCCCAGGCCGCTCGTGCTCGACACTTCGGTCATTATCGACGGCCGCATCGCCGACGTCGCGGAGACACGCGTACTCGACCAGGCGTTCGTGGTGCCGCGGTTCGTTCTGCAGGAACTTCAATCGATCGCCGACAGTTCCGACAAGCTCAAACGCAATCGCGGCCGGCGCGGCCTCGACATTCTCAACCGGCTGCAGAAAATGCCTGACGTCGAGGTGATCATCCACGACGCCGACGTGCCGGAAGTGAACAAGCAGAAAGAAGTCGATCACCGGCTCGTGGCGCTCGCGGAACACCTGGGCGGCAAGGTCGTGACGAACGATTACAACCTGAACAAGATCGCCAAGCTGCAGGGCATCGAAGTGATCAACCTGAACGACATGGCCAACAGCCTGAAAACGGTCGTTCTACCGGGCGAGCATCTGGTGGTCCGGATCATCAAACGGGGCGAAGAGCCCGGGCAGGGGATCGGTTATCTCGACGACGGCACGATGATCGTCGTGGAGCAGGGCGGGTCGCACCTGAATGAGCAAACGCGCGTGCAGGTGACTTCGGTGCTGCAGAAAAGCGCTGGCCGGATGATCTTCGGCAAAATTGACCCCGAACGGCGTTAAGCGTCGTCGGCACCATTTTCCGAGCCTGTTCAAGATATCGCTGGTGGGACTCGAACCCACACGGGACTTCCGTCCCATCAGATTTTAAGTCTGAAGCGTCTGCCATTCCGCCACAGCGACATGCCTGGTAGCCTAACATCGAAACCAAGGCCCCGCCAGTGCCGACCGTTCGATTCCTGGTGGAAGCTGCTTTGACCCTGCTTTCTCAACTGGCGTGAATCGATCGATAATTGGGGTCGATAATTGGTCTCGTCGCTGATGCCGTTCTCGATGCACGATGTTCACGCGAGAATCGGCGGGATGCCGCATCCAGAGGGTCGGGAGCGTCATCGGCGTGATTCAGGCTGTATCACTCGGCAAGATGCGATCGTAATGCATAAATTCAGGCAAACCCAAAAGGAAACGCGGACCGGGAAGGTCCGCGTTCTTGATCGATCCGAAACGTCGTTGCATGAGGCGCCGGAGCGTCTCAGGAAACCGCGTCTTTCAGCGACTTCAGCAGGCCAACCTTGATGGCGTTGCGGGCCGGCTTGGCCTTGATCGTCATCGGCTGCTTGGTGAAGGGGTTGATGCCTTGCTTGGCCTTGGTGGCGGGCTTCTTGTAAACCTTCAGCTTCATCATGTTGGGCAACACGAAGATGCCAGGGCCCTTCTTGCCCAGTTCATCCTGCACGAGCTTGTGCAGCGTGTCGAAGACCTTTTCCAGGTCCTTCTTGGTCAATTCGGTCGCCTTGGCCAGGTGGTCAAGGATCTCGGCCTTCGTCTTGGGCTTCGAGCCCGCGGCGGCCTTGGTTTCTTTCTTGGCGGCCGGCTTGGCGGCAGCCTTCGGAGCGGCTTTTTTAGCCATGGAATTCGATCTCCATCTATAAGAATCGCTCGGTTTGCAGTCCCCGAACGACTACGACTTGCGTTCGACTTGCCTTGCATTGCTGCGGTTCGTAAGGGTTCTTACGCTCGCAACGCTTACATCAAATACGATGATCGTAATTTCTGCAACGGTATTTTTTCGGAAAATATACGGTTTTTCTCATGCGAAACTCCGCCCTGACGCCAAAAATCCCCTGCGAGACCTTCTTGTCAACGCATGTGCTGTCGTTGATGCGTACGACTTAAATCCATCTATTTCAGTGGTTTGCGTCGTTTTGTGTGTCGCCGGTCAGTCGCCTGAAGAGGCTCCTTCGCCGCGACGCTTGTCCGGAAGGGCGATCACCGAATTTTTCGAAAAATCCACGAGAATTGAGTGTGCGTCGCCCTGCGCCGACACTCGAAACACGTTCCAGCCCCGTTTCTTCAGGGCTTTTTCCGTATCGGCCGGCCATCCCCGTTCCAGTGTGAGCCTGTCCGGAAGCCATGAGTGATAGGCCTTCGGCGCCGATTGCACTTCGTTCGGCGGCAATTCGAATTCCAGCACGCCCAGCAGCATCCACAGTACGGTCGCCGGAATCGTACGGCCGCCGGGCGATCCGGTCACCATCCGCACACGCCCTTCGCGTGTGACGATCGTCGGGGTCATCGAACTGACCATCCGCTTGCGCGGCTGGATCAGGTTCGGCCGGGTACCGATCCTGCCGCTCATGTCCGTGCGGCCCGGAGTCAGGTTGAAATCGCCCATTTCGTTATTGAGCAGAAATCCCGCCCCGGGGACGACGCACTTCGCTCCGTAGCTCTCTTCCAGCGTATAGGTCAGCGCAACGGCGTTGCCGTGCTGGTCCAGTACCGAAAAGTGAGTGGTTTCGTGCGATTCGGCCGGCAATACGGGGAAATCCGCCAGGGAAGCGCTGGGTGTCGTCTGATCAGGCCGTATCGTCGCCGCCAGTTTCGCGGCATATTTCTTGTCGATGAGTTCCTGGACCGGTACCTGTACGAAGTCCGGATCGCCGATTTTGGCGAATCGCTCGTAAAACGCCCGGCGAAGTGCCTCGCCAGTCAGGTGCAGTGTCGTGTCGGACGTTCTGCCGTATTGCTTCAGGTTCATCGGCTCAAGCATATTCAGGCATAAGGCCGTGATGATGCCGCCCGAGCTGGGTGGGGCCATGCCGATCACTTCGTGGCCACGATAGTCGATGCGGATCGGCTCACGTTCGACGGCGCGATACGCGGCCAGATCCGCTTTCGTGATGAATCCGCCTGCCTTCGCTGAATAATCCACGATGAGGTCGGCGGTTTTTCCTGTGTAGAACTCGTCGGGGCCTTGATCACGCAATCGGCTGAGCGTTTCCGCCAGGTCGGGCTGGATCAGCTTGTCCCCGGCTTTCCAGGGGGCGCGGTCCGGTCTGGCGAAAGCGGCGACCGAAGCGGGGAAGTCGGCGAGCCGGTCGGTATCGGAGAGATTCTCGGCGATCTTCGTGCCGGGGTCGGGCTTTTCCCGCCCGAAGAGTTCGGCGTTGAGCGAAGCCGCCATCACCGGATTCAGGGCGAATCCCTCTCGAGCCAGCTTTTCGGCGGGTCCCACAAGTTTTGCCCAGGGCAGCCGGCCATATTTCGCGTGCGCGGCTGCGAGCCCGCGTACCGTTCCAGGTACGCCCGCGGCCCATGGGCCTTTGCGGTGCCCGGTCTTCAGCTTGCCGTTCGATTCCAGATACATCGCCGGCGTGGAAGACGCCGGTGCCGTTTCGCGAAAGTCGAAAGTCGTGGCTTTTTTCTCGCTGGCCAGATAGAGCACGATGAAGCCACCGCCGCCAAGATTGCCAGCGGGCGGATGAGTCACGGCGAGAGCCAGGGCGGTGGCGACGGCCGCATCGACCGCATTACCGCCCGCGTTGAGAATCGACCGGCCTGCCTCGGTAGCGAACGGTTCGCGCGCGACGACCGCCTGTTTCGAATATTCGACGGCGACCTGAAGCACCCGCGGTGTGGCCGATTCCTGAGCTTTCGCCGGGATTGACGCCATGATGACCGACACGGCCATTGACAGCGGCAAGGCGATTTTCCAGGCTTCGAGAAATCGATCGGCAAGACCGGGCCGGTGCGAACGGGAATTCATATAAGCCTCTCGGGAATCTTCGGGACACGGGCTGCGGGTCGATGCTGCGTTCGCCGGATGACTATTTTGGGCTTGAGGCGGCGGCGGACGCCAGTCGGCGGAAATGCCGTTGACGAATTTGCCGATCAGGAGTATTTTCCCCAGCGAAGTCCGTATCCCGGCAAAGGCGGAAGCCGTGGGGTTCTTTCCACGAGGATCGATCCGGGATCACGGTTCGGAACAAGCACAAGGATGGTCGAGTCATCGACACGGAGGTTTCTTCCATGAGATTCGCCGCATTTGGCCAGGTCGGTTATCGTCGAGGCATCGCTGTATTGGCGGGGCTTACGTTCGCGGGACAGATTTCCACGGCACAGGCCCAAAAACTGTTCGGTGGTGGCAAGCCTGCCGCCAAAGCCGCTGCGCCGGCTGCTCAGCCGCCTGCCGACCAGCAAGTGCCGAAGCTCGTCGAGACGAAGATCCCGACCTCGCCGAACGACACGGTGGCCGTCGTCAACAACCAGATCATCACGCGTCAGCAGCTTGCCGACGAAGCGATCGCCCGAAAGGGTGAGGAAGTTCTCGAAACGCTGATCGCCCGGATGATGATCGATCAGGCGCTGAAGGCACGTGGTCTTTCCGTCACGGCCGACGAAGTCAATGCCGAGATCGAGGCCACGGCTCAGCGCATGGCCGGCCTCTCGCGTGAAGCCTGGCTGCGCACGCTGGCCAAGGAACGCAACATCAGCCCGATTCAATATGCCCGCGACATCATTTATCCGTCGCTGGCGCTGAAGAAGCTGGCCCAGAATCGCGTCCAGGTCACGGAAGAAGAAGTCGATCAGGCATTCGATTCGATGTATGGCGACAAGCTTCGCGTGCGTGTGATCATGGTCGACAAGATCCGGGCCGCTCAGGAAGCCTGGGAGAAGCTGCGGGCCAATCCGGCCGGTTTCGAAAAGATGGCCATGGAAATATCCATCGACCAGAGTCGTTCCGCAGGTGGTCTGTATACCGAGCCGATCGCACGGTTTTCGTACCCGCGGAACATTTCCGACGCGGCCTTCCTGCAGCTCGTCGACGGCGATCCGAACGACAAGGACCCCACCCACAAGCCGAAGGACGGCGACATTTCAGGGCCGATCCAGCTTACGGAATCGACCTGGGTGATCATGAAGCGGGAAGGCCTGATCCCCCGTAAGGAAATGAACAAGAAAGACGCGGCGATTCGTGAGAATCTGCGTCAGATCGTGTTCGACGCCAAGATCAAGGAAAAAATGGCCGAGGTCTACGCCGATCTTGAAAAGCAGACGGAGATCGAAAACAAGTTGTCCGGCCGCGTGAAGCTTGCGAACGAGGAAAACCAGCCTGAAGCGCAGGACATTCCGCCGCGTGCTCCGGGCAATCCGCAAGCCGCCGCCCCGAAGGCTCCGGATCCCTCGGTTCGTCAGGCCGCAGCCGCTTCCGCCGCTGGTGGCCAGCGCGTGAACGTGCCCACTCCGAAGGGTGTCGATCCGGCCGAAGTGCAAAGGGTGAACGCCCTTCGGAAAGCTGCCGCCGCTGGCGGCACGGGCGCCAAGACGCCCAAATGAGGTCTCGCGAATGCGGGTCGCTGGCATTTTCGTCCAGCGGCCCGATACTTCGAGCACTTGAAGAGCCTGCTGTCCGGACCGATGCGTCCGGATGTCGGGCTCAGCTTTTTCACGTTTCGGTAAAGACGTGAATCTGTTACGATCGTAGGACTCGTTCGCACGGAGGACATCGTGCGACCATCGAACAATCAGGATTCGGCCCGAAACGCCATGATCGACCCGACGCAGTTGCTCAACGCGGAACCCATCGAAGGCTTTGACCCGAACGCCAGTGAACCCTGGCCGATCGAGGTCGCCGACCGGGTCCGGAATCTTCCCCCGTATCTGTTCGGGAAGATCAACGAGCTGAAATACAAGAAACGCCGTAACGGCGTGGATATCATCGACCTGGGCATGGGTAACCCGACTGACCCGCCCGACGAGGCGGTCGTCGAGAAGCTGCGAGAGGCCGTGCTGGACGATCGCAATCACCGCTATTCCGTGGCTCAGGGCGTTTATAACCTGCGCCGGGAAGTCGCGAAAAAATATGAGCAGCGGTTCGGCGTGACCGTCGACCCTGACGCCGAAGTGGTCACCACGATCGGCTCGAAGGAAGGCTTCTCGCACATGTGCCTGGCGCTGCTGGGCCATGGCGACACGGCCCTTTCGCCGGCGCCGTCGTTTCCGATCCACATTCATGCCGTCGCTCTGGCCAGCGCGAATACGATCGCCCTGGACATTCGCGATTCCGAAGTGTTCCTTTCGAACATCAAACGGGTGTGCGAAAGCCTGCTGCCACGGCCGAAGGTCCTGATCCTGAACTATCCGCACAACCCGACCGGCAAGTGCGTGGAAGTCGCCTTCTTCGAAGAGATCGTCGCTCTGGCGAAACGATACAAGTTCCTCGTGATGCATGACTTCGCCTATGGCGACGTCGGCTTCGACGGCTTCCAGCCCCCATCTTTCCTGCAGGC
>CAZSQA010000050.1:0-38582 GCA_964608915.1 uncultured Isosphaeraceae bacterium | reverse complement strand
CTTATGCTGGATTTCCTGTTTCCAGACTTCGTATTCCTCGAATCGCTCACCAAGCAAGTCCGCAAATTCGATCAACTCCTGCTTCAGACCGATCGAATCGATCGTCCAGTCGTTAAGTTTACGATTTTCGAGCACGACCTCGCGGGCTAAATCGATCGCCCCGGGAACGAACTGTTGAATCAAGGCTGAGGCCAGTAGATTTCGGGTTTCCAGTTCTTTTTCGACTTCAAGACGCTCCACGAGATATTCGATCGCCGCATCAGAACGATTTCGCCCGAGAATATGCGTCGCGAAAATCCAGAAAAAGCTGTCGGCCGCGTCGGCAACCGCGGCGATCGCATCTACCACAGCTGGTCCGCCGATTTTTACGAGCGCATCGGAGCAGCTCGTGACCAGGAAGTCTTCACCTGGTAAGTTCAGAATGTGGCGCACGAGAACATCCGCGTATGAGGTATCTCGCATCCCCCCTGCAATTCTCGCCGAGACGATACACTTCCAGGCATCGAACCCGTTTTGTTCGACGACGTCTTTCGAAACGTACAGCCACTTATCCAATCGGACACGATCAATCGGACCATAACGAACCAGCGCCTCGACAAGCTGGTTCGGATAATGGATGTCTGTCGGGTCTTCGTGACCATCTTCATAATTCGCTTCCGCCCGACAGTATGCTTCCAGCGCAAGCCAACACGCTGCTTCATCCATTTCGAGCAGATCGAATTTTTTTCTCAGGATCCCGCGTCTGTGCTCGCCGATCGATTCGGTTTTCAGTATTCGCTCTTTTTGATCGATAATTGCATTCGGATCCGCGAATTCCAAAGGGGTCGACAGATCGTTGATGATGGAGATATCGAGGATATCCAGATCCAGAATCTCGTCTGATTCCAGCTTTTCCAGAATCCAGGCAACAGTGGCCTGAGTCTGATGCAAGTTGACACTAAACGAAAACAATGCATCGACGACCGATAGCCCATATTTCTCGACCGCCTTAATGACAAGCGGAAAGATCTCCGGATCGTCTGGAAACCCTGAAGACAAATAACGAATCGCTTGTTTTCGGGTCGATTCATCCTCGGAAAGAACCAACCCTCGTATCGATTCTTCAGGAATTCGCCGCATCGATCTTCCCATCGTCATTTGACTCCTTTTCAAGACAACACGCTTCGATCTACGGTGCGTCCATCCTCACGAATCCGGTTCGTTCGATCAAGCCAGTGGTTCGGCCCAAAACTCGCACCACTTCGCCATCGCCGCCAGCGAATCCGGATCGGCCAGCCGATGATCGCTCCCGACTTCGACCAGGTCCGGAAGCGGCAGTCCGCTACAGTGAATCAACTCCTTCGAATACTCGTACGGAATCACGTCATCCGCCCGCGAATGCAGAATCACCGTGCCTGGCTTGACGGTCCGCATGCTCCCCCACCGCTTCCAGGCAGGGCACAAAAGCACCAGCGGGGTCGAGCCCGAATCGAGATTCATCGCGACCGCGCCGCCACGCGAAGACCCGACGACAACATCGGGCCGATGAAGATCGAACGCCTGCTGAGCCGTCGCGATGGCCGCTTCGAAGTCGTCGTCATCGAGCTTCGGATTGATCACGACATGGCCGCGATCCTTGAGAAACGTCGGTTTGACGCCTCCAGGCACGGAATGCCAGCCATGCAGAAACAGAATGGTCACGACAGTCTTGACCCGAAAAGGGACGAAAAGCGAAGACACTGCATTCTCAGGTGAATGCAGTACGAAAAGACGACGGAGACGGACGCGATGCGTCCGTCTCCGCACAAAAATCGCAGGATGATCGATTCGCCGACAGGCTTTAGACGATACCGGTCAGACGCTTCCGTACGAATTCCAGAAGGTCGCCGTTATTGAGATACGGCGAGTGCAGGACCGCGCCGATCGTTTGAGTCCACGAAGGCGGCGATTGCGAAGTGCCGTTGCCCCATTGGGCGACGACGATCGAACCGTCGTTCGCGTATGTCGCGATTTGCGAGACATAAGGAACCGTTCCGTCACCGAAATCCATGAGGATGTTGTTGTAGTAGATCGTTCCGGCTGGCGGCACGATCGGATTCGACTCCTGGAACGGCCAGATTTGGCCGGTGGTGCCGTCCGCGATCACCGTCTGGTTCTGGGTCGTCGTCTGAACCGGATTGTCGGCGATGTTCGGATAGACACCGAACGAAGCCGAGACGGTGTCCACCAGAGCGGTCCACGGGTTCACGCCCGGAGAGCTCGTCGCGTTTATGTCCAGCACGGTGTAGTTCGCCGAAGACGAATCACCGTTGATGTTGGTGAGTTGACCTTGGGGCGTCAGCAGGAAGTCGTAGGTCGGGTTCAGGTCGCGAAGCGAAGCCCCGTAAAGCCGCAGGAACTTGAGCGGATCCGGCTGGCCCGTATTGGGATCGGTGATCGAAGCCAGTGTGATATTGCCGAGCGGGCTCGTGACCGTGCCGCCACCGACGACGATCTGATACGGGATGCTCAGAAGAAGCCGCAGGACACTCGTCGACCCGAGAGTGAACGACTCCAGATCGTTGTTCCAGATCGGGAACGCTTCGGCCGCGCCCATGCTCGGAGCCGCCAGAAGAATGGCGTCTTCCACCTTCGGAAGTGTGAACGTCTGGCCATTTTCCGTCACAGTCGCGCCATATGCCAGGCTCTGGATATAGGCACGGGTCATCAGACCGCCATTGGAGTGGCCGACGAGGTCGATATTCACGATGCTCGGGTCGTCGAGCACCATTTTCTTCAGGAAATTGCCGACGTAGCCGAGCGAATACTGCGGCAGGGCCTGGGTGATGCTCGTTCCGGTCACAAGCGAAAGCACGCCGTCCTGAACTCCGTCATAAGGCGCGATCGGAATGCGCCAGTCGTAGGGCACGATGAACTGATCCACTCCCTTTACATAACCCTCGTTCTGTAGCATTTGCTGCAGGTTCGTATAAGGGCTGATGATACCGAACTGAGAAACCCACTCAGGCACCACAGCCAGGTCTTGTGCCGGGAAGCCGAGCGTGACCAGATATTCCTGGAGCATGCTGGACGATTTCGGCAGAGAAGAGGTGTAGCCAGGCAGAATGACGACCGGCGTCGGGCGGCGAATCACGGCGGTGTCGAGGGTGGAACTTTGGCCGAACGTGTCGCTCTGGACCATGATGCTGACCGTGTAAGCCCCCTCGCGGCCGAACCGGAGCTGACCTTGGGCATAACCGGTGGAATCGGCCGTCGTGATGACTTCCTGGCCTAATTCCACGTTCGAGAAGATCACCCGGGCTCCCGGAGCGGTCTGAGCCGTGAAAATGGCGTCCTCGACGCGAATCGTGTCTCCGTTATGGGGCGTCTGGTCGGCAAGCTCCGCGGAGAGCGTGACCGGACGGATCGAAGTCGAAGCCCCATAATTACTTCTGGCCAGCCGCAAGTCGAGGCCGTTGACGGTCCCGTTGCCGTCGACGTCCGCATTGGCCAATTGCTCGGGGCTCAGGCTCGAAGGATCGACGATCGCCGACCGGATCAGGGCGAAATCATCGTGCGTGACGGCGAACGAACCGTCGACATCGCCAGCCAGCTGATAGTCAAGCTCATAGCCGATCGGCAGCGCATTGGTGCCGTATCCGGCTGAAAGGACATACGCGCCGACTCGGCCGCGAGCCAGCAGAAACCCGGGGCCCGACGATCTCTGCCAGACGGAAGGAACGGCCTTGCCGTGCACCGGGTTCTGAGTCGTCTTGACGCTCATCGGCCCGACTTCCAGAAAGTCGGTCGTGGTCACACGCAGCATGACCGTACCCGAGTTCGACAAGCTGAAATTCGTGCGATCAATCTGAAACTTCTCAGAAACGGAAAGATCCGGCGCGGAGGGAATCCCGGACTGAATCGCGAAAACGCCCAGGGAATCGGCCGCCATGAGATCGCGTCTTTCGCAGGTTTCGATCTCCAGGAATCTGCGAAGTGCACGTGCCGGTCGAGAAGCCTTCCTGTTCCGCATGTTTTCGATCTCCGAATGGATGAGGGAACGAATGATTCCGTGAAGTCGAGCCTGTATAGTCTACGGATTTTCCAAGAGTCTTGCAGATCACGCAAATCAGGTAAAGTACCCAGAGCCCTGAATCGCGAATTTCGTCCTTGTAAAACGACACATCGATATGTATCGAAGCGATAATCGCCATGCATCCGGAATGAACGTAAAACATTTATCGATAGAGACTTGAAACGATAGGATATGTGCGATTCCGATCGTCGCAAATGATCCGAAGTTTCGGGTCGTAACGGTCGATAGGAATAGTAGAGTGGGATGCATTCGCGCCTCGAGCGCCTTGCATGAGCAGGCGCTCCACAGGAGGTGAAGCGAACTGCCGTGTGTCGTTCCGATTGGCGATACGCTCCTGGAATCAGAATCCCTGCTTCGGATAGGAGACGAGGTCCATGAGATCGAGCGAACGATGGATCGCTGCTGTAATTGCGATGGGGGTCGGTATGTCAGGTGCGACGCATGCCCAGGCGGGCGACGGCATGTTCGGCAAAAAAGCGACGGGTTGGGATCGAACCGGTAGCAAATCCGCGAAAGCCGCGCATGACCATGCTCCGACAGATCATGTGCATCAGGTCGTTGCCGAAGGTGCGGAAATCGCTGAAGGGACAGTCATCAGCGTGACACCGATCTATCCGCCCGGAGAAGAACCCGGCAAGGCCAGCTTCGACGGCACACGCGGCGATGCCCGGCAAGCGCAAGGTCATGGCACCACGCATGTTTCCGGCGAACCGGCCCCGATCGGCGTCGTCCGTACCAACTACAACAATGCCGCAGGCGGCAATCCTGCCGCCCGGATGCCGGCACCCGTCGATGTCATGGCCCACGGCAAATCCGCTGGTGGCCAGGCTGGCATGATGCCTCCCGGAATGATGCCCCAAGGGCAGGCCCCAGGCATGGGCATGAAACCCCCGCGCCGCGGTCTGCTGGGCCGACTTCTGCCTGGAAGGCCTTCGGCTGACGATCCTTACGCCGTGTTCCATATGAACAAGGCTCAGCGTTCTGCCCACGCGGCCATGCCGATGGGCCCGCAAATGCAGGGCCCGGTCAGCAGTCTGCCAGCATCCGCCGTTTATGGCGGACCTGCCGCAGGTGCACATCCGAACCATTGATCCGGAGATCAGTCTTCTGACATAGTCCGAATCCTGAGTCGACCGAACGTCGCTCGCCTGTCGTCATCTCGACACGGCGAGCGATTTTCGTTCGTCCGCAAGCGTGAACGGCGAAAGGAAATCGCACGCACGCATGCGGGTTTACGCACGGGTTCGATCGCTCCGCTGGCCGCGGATTCGATTCGACCGCCCTGGACATTGGCGGTCCGGTTCCTCGTGAGTTACAATTTCGCCTGACCTGAAACAGGTGGGTTCCGTCGATGATCCGGAATCCGGCCTTTTCGATCGCCGAACCTGAGGAATTCGATCCATGTCCGCTTCGCCCAAGGCTCCCAAACGCATCGCCGTGCACGGAGCCGCTGGCCGCATGGGCGTTCGGATTATGCAATTGATCCGTGACGATCCCCGCGCCGTACTTGTCGCAGCTATCGATCGGCCTGGCCATCCCGCAATCGGTAATGATGTCGCCGCATTGACAGGCGGAGTCGACTTCGGCGTGCCGCTGGGTGACGATCTCTCGGCCATCGATTCGGCCCAGGTCGTTATCGATTTTTCGACGCCGGCCGGTACTCTGGCCGTTGCCGAACGAGCCGCTTCCGAACGGATCGCGATCGTCATCGGCACGACCGGCCTCGAGGCGGAGCACAAGGAAAGACTGAGCGAATTCGCGGAATCGATTCCTCTGCTGGCATCTCCGAACGTCAGCCGTGCGGTGAACGTTCTCATGGCGCTGGTCAAGCAGGCGACCCAACTCTTGCCCGATTCGGACATCGAAATCGTCGAGCGGCACCACAAATTCAAAAAAGACGCGCCCAGCGGCACGGCTCTGAAACTGGCCGAAATCGTTGCCGCCGGAATCGGAGTCGGCCCTGAGGCGTACGCCCATGGCCGGGAAGGCATCACGGGCGAACGGCCATCGGGTCAGATCGGACTGCACGCGCTTCGAACCGGCGACAATCCCGGCGAACACACCGTCGTTTTCGGGATGATGGGCGAGTGCGTCGAACTGTCTCACCGTGCGCTCAATCGAGACGGCTTCGCAAGGGGCGCGATCGATTGCGCCGTCTGGCTCGCGGGCCGTCCCGCCGGAAACTACTCGATGAACGATATGCTCGGAATCTGACTCGGCGAATTCCCGTGCTCGCCTGCATCGGTCGTCGATTCTCGCGATCCGGCCGAATTGCCCAGGCTGATGGGACCGGAATGACCGGGGGGCCACCATGGCAGGACCTGACGACACATCGAAACCGCCGGAAGATCCGGAAAAGCCGACTCTGAGCGGGTTTCGCCGATTATTCCTCGACGACGATCCCACCCGGGCAGATGCGTTTCTGGAAAAATACCCGGACGCAAGCTGGGTGCAGAACGTCGGGGACTGCATCGCGGCCCTGACCGAATCGACCTGGGACGAAATCCACCTCGACCACGATCTCGCCGGCGAATGGTTCGTCGACTCCGAACGTCAGGACTGCGGAATGGAGGTCGTCCGCTGGCTGACGGCCGAACCCCGAACCCACCTGATGGCCGCCAAGTTCGTCGTCCATTCGCATAACTCGAATGCAGCCATGGTGATGGTCACGCAACTCGGTCTGGCCGGTTATTACGTCGTGGAACAGCCTTTCGGAACCGCCCGGCAGGAATTGCCCGGCATCGGCGGCCCCATGTTCGAGCCGCCCGGGGCCGATCGCACGCAGAGCCCCGGAGGCGAAGATAATTTTCTCAAGGACGAGCCGGAAACCAGACCCGGCCTCATCAAACGTATTCTACGCTGGTTCGTGCCACCCCCGACTTCGAACAAGCCATGGAACGTTCCGCCAGGTTTCGGGGATTCGCAGAACCGCGAACGGATCGGACCATACGGGCGGAATACGGCATTGCCTGACGAAGATGCCGAAGAGCCGGAAGGCCCCTTCGTTTTTCCGATTCAGGAAAACGATCCCGACGCCTTTCGTGAGCAAATTCGGCGACGCCCCAGAGGACGCCCGCGTTACGATGATCAGGACCGAAGCGGAGATTGAAACGAATCCGGACTTGGAGTCGACCTCATGCGAGTGCTGATCACGGGCGGTGCGGGCTTCATCGGCAGTCATCTTTGCGAGTACGTCCTTAATCGGGGCGACGAATGCGTCTGCGTCGATAACCTGATCACCGGCCGGCTTTCGAACATCGCGCACCTGCTGGATCTGCCAGGATTCGCCTTCCGCCAGCACAACATCAGCGAACCGCTCTTCGCCGACGGGCCGATCGACCTGATCCTGCACTTCGCCAGCCCCGCCAGCCCCGCCGATTACCTCGCTCACCCGATCGCCACGCTCAAGGTCGGCTCGCTCGGCACGCATAACGCACTGGGGCTGGCCAAATCCAAAAATTCCCGCTTCATCATCGCCAGCACGTCCGAAGTCTATGGCGATCCGGAAGTTCATCCGCAACGGGAAGATTACTGGGGTAACGTCAATCCGATCGGGCCCCGGGGCTGCTATGACGAAGCCAAACGGTTCGCCGAAGCCATCACGATGGCCTACCACCGGGCCCATGGCGTCAACACCGGCATCGTCCGCATTTTCAACACGTATGGCCCGCGCATGCGCCTCAACGACGGCCGCGTTCTGCCTGCCCTGATGGGGCAGGCCCTGCGGAACGAGCCGATGACGATCTTCGGCGACGGCTCGCAGACACGCAGCTTCTGTTTCGTCTCGGACCTCGTCGAAGGCATCATGCGTCTCGCTGCCAGTGCCGAACACTATCCCGTGAATATCGGCAATCCTTCGGAAATCACGATCCGCCAGTTCGCTGAGGAAATTCGTTCCCTCGTGCCCGGTTACGAAGGCCAGATCGAACAGCTCCCCCTTCCGCAGGATGACCCGAAACGCCGCCGGCCAGATATCACCAGGGCCCGGGAAATTCTGGGCTGGGAGCCGAAAGTCGAACGCCTCGACGGCCTCAGGCGTACCCTCGACTATTTCAGGACCGAATTGGGGCTGTAATTCTCTCGTCAGCAGCCACGGGAGCCAGATTTCTCCCTGAATTCTGGCTTCCGTGAGGCATCTCGTGCACGCTGAATCGTCTGAGTCAGTCCGTTTCTTTCGATAAAGGTCATACATCGATAAGAAATTTCACGTTCATATGAATTACTTATGGACATCTCTGTTCGAACTCGTTTATTTTCGAATCGTACCTTTTCTAGATTCTGGACACTTCAGCGAGGATTCTCGACATGATCCTTCGATCCCTTTACGCGACGATCTTCTGCTGCTTCGTCAGCTTCGATGCCGGGGCTGCAGATTTTCTGATCGCGATGTCCGCCGACAACCCGAACGCTTCGAACACCTCGCCGATGATTCGATCCATCGCATATGACCCGAGCGACAATTACGCGATCACGAGTCAAAAAAACCTGCTCACCGGATTCACGAACACGCTGGGCGTGGCGACCCTGGGCGATTCGCTATACGTTTCCAACAATTCTCGAAGAATCAACGGCTACACTCTGACATCCGACGGGGCAGGGAATCTGAACACTACCGCTTTGGCGGGTTTCACGACGATCAACGGGACGAGCGGCCAGTTCTTCCGAGGCATCAGTGTCAATTCGAACGCGATCGTCGCTCCTTACACCAACGCGATCACCACGGTCGCTCTTTATGATCCTGCGACAGGCTCAGCGGCCTCCCCGGCTTCGTTCACGGGTGCGGTCAATAAGTGGAAGGGCGTCCAGGCGCCGAGCGGTAACTTTTATGTCGTCAGCAGCACTCAGATCAACGTCTACGATTCCACTGGCACCTTCTTGAATTTCATGGACGTGACGGGCGTCGGAATGCGGGACATCGTGTTTCAGGATGCCTCCACTTTCTATGTCTCGGACTTCAGCGGAGGAACGATTCGCAAGTATCTGCTTTCGTCAGCGACTTCAGCTTCGCTCGTTCCCGGCTTCGCGTCGAGCGGGACATTCACGGCAGGCGGTGCATGGGGGCTGGCGCTCAGCTCCGACAAATCCCAGCTTTTCTACAGTCGTTACTTCAGCGATACCACCAACCACTCACAAATCGGAAGGTTATCGACCTCCAACGGCGGCAACAACACTTTGGTCGCGTCCACCGGCAATCCTTACGGCTATCAATACCTGGCCGTCGTCACCGTCGTACCGGAACCTGCGAGCTACCTCTTGGGCTCGCTTGCAGGCGTTTTGCTTTACGCGACACGAAAGATGCGCACACGGATTTCTTAATGGATCGGCTGCGTTATCGGTCTTGAGAATGCGATCGGGGCGCCACCCGCACCGATCACATTCCTTTTCTCGGACCCAGTTCGGGCATACCCGGTCACTTCTTCGTGACTGGCTTGACCTGTAACTGCACTTCCCACAAGCGCTGAGCGACTGGCGTCATCGGCCCGTGATACCCCAGACGACGCGGGGCACCATCTTCGACCCACTCTTCTTTATTGGCTTCAAGCCACTCCCGCAGCTTCGCGACTCCATCGATCATCAATTGATCGTTCATCCGCCCCTGAACTCCAAGACAAAGATAAGTCGCCGGGGGATGATCGACGACTTCCACCGCGCCGACCCCCTTGCCTGACTTGCCGAGTTCCGGCGAAGAATAGAGAAACTCCATCGAGACTTCGCCGAGAGCCTTGGGATTTTCGATCATCTTAGGCTCGTAGGTGTTCACCACGGGCGACGTCATTTCGACGTTCGAACGCGAGATATGGCGAAACAACGAGAAGAACATGAGGTTGTCCGAACCCATCGACGCATTCTTCGCCCGGGCGACCGCCGAGCGGTACGCCGGATATTTCTTGATCTCGATTTTGCCAGGTTCCGTGGCGTCCGGCCACCCTTCGGCGAAGGGCGCGTCCGCGTTACCGGGCTTCGGCTGCGGTGGGGCAGCGGCGGCACGATTGAAGCTGCCTATTCCGGCGAACACAGCGAGCGGCATGGTGATGAGCGATCGGCGAAGCATGCGAACGTGCCCTCCAGTCGATTTCCTCGAATTCCGTTCCGAAATCTATTAATGTCGCAATATGCGAAAAAGCCCGGCCGTCAAGCGGATCGTTATCGGGACGAATCGCCATCGCCGACAGATTTGCGCATCTCTTCGAGTACGACGTCCGAAAGATATCCGAAGACCGGCTCAGCCATGTCCATCGTGTGAGGCCAGCCGAAAAGACGCTCATAGCGGACTGGTACGCGCACCCAATGAAGCCCTTCGGCAAGCTTGTCCGATTGTTCCACCGGCACGATGTCGTCGAGCGTACCGTGGACGACGAGAGAAGGCGGATCGTCTGACGAAATCCGAAACATCGGCGATGCCGAGAGATAAACCGCCTGCTTTTCTTCGTAGGGACTGCCGATCAAGTCCGACACGACGGACTGCGACCTCGCGAACGGAGTCGTCAGGTCGCTCGGACCATAGAAGTTGAAGACCGCGGCGATGGCGTACGGTTTCCGCTCTCCGATTTTCCCGGGCGATTCGACCAGTTTCAGATCGGCGTCCGCTTCGGGCCGATAGTCGGCTTCCTCACGCGCATAGCCTGCCAGCATGGCCAGATGACCGCCCGCGGAACCGCCCATGACGACGATTCGTTCCGGGTCAATTCCATATTCCCCGGAACGTTCGCCGAGAAACTGAAGCGCCGCATTGACGTCGCGGATCTGGGCCGGAAATTTGGCCACTCCCGAGAGTCGATAGCTCAAACTCGCCACGACGTATCCGGCTTTGGCCACCTTCAGAGCATATGGGCGATAATCCTCGCGACTGCCCGATTTCCAGCCACCGCCATGGATCAGGACCAGAATCGGCCTGCTGTCCTGTCTCGAGTGGCCCGGCGGAAAATACAAATCGAGCTTCAATTCCTGGCCGCCTGCCCGGGCATACGTCAAACCTGGTTCGTGGCGGATCTCAGGCGGTACAGCGGGATTCCTTTCGATGAGCCTGAGCACGCCCAGCGAATATGCGGCGTAGAGCTCTTCCCGGCGGTCATACCCTCTGGGTGCGTGCCCGGGGACGTAATCGCGCCGGAAATATTCGCGAACGAACGAAATCGCGACGGCGAAAGAACTTGTGATCGAGAATACCAGAAGAGCGAGGAAGACGGCGAGTCGACGGAATCGCCCCGGGCGTTTGCGGCCGGATTTTTCCGCATCGTCTGTTTTTCTGGACAAATTCGCAGCCTGATTCATGACTTCGTCACGGGCGCGACATGATCGCTGCCAGTCTCGACTTTCGTCAGATCCGCTCCGATCAGGCTCGGACACCAGTGCGTTTCGATATGTTCGATGATCATTTCCGTACCCCGCTTGTGGGAAACGTGAGGCTCGTCCCGCGGGTCGTAAAGTGCATCGGTCAAGTCCCTGCACAGCGCCACCGATTTGCCCAGATAGGTCAATTGCCGAATCCCGAAGGGCCTGCCCAACACGCACATGTTCGTGTGCACGCCCATCAGAACGATGTGTTTGCGGCCTTCCTGCTCCAGAAAGTTCCAGATCTCCGGGCCATCGGCCGAAATGACGTCATAGCCGGCCATTTTGATCGCCGCATGCTGGTGGCGATCGCAGTCCGGCAGAAGCCGGGGCACAGGATCGTCGCAACCGGTCACTCCGTTATTGATTCGCGAGACATTGTCCACGACGGGCAGGGGCGGCTCTTTCTCAGGGTCGAGATAGCACCAGCTTTTGATCGGCTGAGGCGGCGCGCTGGCCTTCGCACGCTTCACACGGGCCCGGAACGGCGTATTTTCGTAATGATGAATGCCGCCGGAAGGGCTGTGAACGATAACGACGCCCAGGTCGCGTGCCAGGCTGATCACTTCATTCATGCGTGGGGCCATTCTGTCCACACGATGCGCGGCCATCGCGCAGGGGTGATCGGCCCACATGTCGCAGATGATGATCGCCGTCTCCGAAGCCTTCCACTTTCCGACGCTTTCCTCGACGATCACGGGCCCGCCCGAGACCTTGCGCCGCCGCTTCAGATGCACTGCCAGAACCCCGGGAACCTTGGGAATTTCAGGCGCCGGATCCGCCTGAACCCATGCCCTGGCGATCGCCGGGGCACTCGAAACTGCAATACCGGCGCCGCATGCGCCCGCGAAAAGGTCCGACATGAAACGACGTCGGTCGACATTCATGGGTAGAAGGCTCCTGGATCGCATGCGTGGATCATTCTGGCGAAACCGCCTGATCCCAGCATCCTACCCCAATTTCAGGAGCGGATCGAGCCCATCGGCGAAGAGCACGAAAATCAGGCCGGGCATGGAAAACCCGATGAATGACGATTCGATTGCGAACTGGTGCCACCCGCCGCGCAAGCGGACGGATGATCGTCTCGCGGAAAACAGACCCTTCGTATCGATTTCGAACGATCCGGTTCCCGGCCAGTTTTCGGAAATCGACGATCGCCGCGACGTACCTGCAACCCCGCCGGATAGCTCGGTTCGAACGCATTGGATGACGTTTCAACCCGCGGAATCGTAAGCGGCCTTGATCCACCGGATCAACTCGGCGTCGACTTCCTCATCTTTCGTCAGTTTCACCTTATAATTGCACATTTGCCCGGCTGGCTGTTCCACAAGTCGTTCCGTGGCCGGGATTCCTTTCATGTTCAGGCCGACTTCCACCCGAGTGTTCGTGGCCGGGCCGATCATGGCGAACTGCTTTTTCCGCCGGTAACTCACATAAGTCTTTTTGGGCGCTTCCTCGAACGGTCCGAAACCGCGAAGCTCCGCCAGAAGTTTGTCGTGAATCGGCCTGAGCGCCAACTTCGGGCCAGCGTAAAGGCCTTCGAGCACGGCATCCGCGGCAGCCGGCTGTTCCGGCGCGGCAGCAGGCCCGGCGGTTTTGCGGACCGTGTGCACCAGAGCATTGGCATCGCCATGGCCCATCCCGAGCGTGGATTTGAGCATGGCGACCAGCTCGCCGTGTTTCGTCAGCCCGCTTGCATGAACGATCGCGGCCAATTCTTCGATCGACTTGCCCGTACGCTTTTCGATATTCGCCAACTGCGTGGCGATCGCCTTGTCGACGGAACTCATGATGCATAATCCCCGGGTGATCGAACTCTCTGTGAAATCGTCGCGAATCGCAAGCTGGATTTTCCCAAACCCCAAGCATCGTCTCCATCTCTGTTTCGCAGAAAAATCGGCCCGGGAAAATCTGCCGGTGGTTTCTCAAAATTGTCATAACCCATTGCGATTCATGATGCTGAAGATCATTTTCGAGCAAATACATTACTAATTTAGTGATAAAGGTAGTTTATATACTTGACAATTCCGATGATTTATATAATATATAGGCAAGTTCAACGTATTCGCGTTCGGGGGGACTGCGAAGACGTGCGTGAACGAGAGGAAAGAGACGATGTCGGATCAGATCGAAGACAGAAGTCAGAGTGGTAAATCCGAATCTGGCGATCCTGTTCTGAAGACGGACGATTTACGTAAGGCACTGGCGTTTCTAATGGAAGGCAGCCCGCATCATGACGCCCGGTCCTCGAAATTCGTCAGGCTAAAGTATGGTTCTCGCAGTGTAGGGCTTGCTTCCGTAAAAGCAGGGGTCGGTCTGGGCTCGCGCATTCAGAGCCGCAACGCGACTTCTTTGGCGAAGTCTTCCGACGATTCTGACTCTTCATGTTGTGAAATCAAACACTCCGTCGCCTGAGGCGACGATTTCGGTTTTTTCCGAAGACAGTCTCCGGACGACATGATCTTCCCGGATAAATGCGATCGATCGGTCAGGCGTCGATTTCGAATCGACCGGCTCGTCGATGGAACTTGCGAGGTCCGCGAACACAAGGTCTGAAGAGTCCGGATCGCCCCGGTCAGTCCATGACACGAAGAGAAAATGAACACATGCGCAGAGAAACCCGATTTCGCTACGCGACTGCGACTCTCATGTCGATCGCTGCATTCGCGACAGGCTGTTCGAATTCGAACGACGGACTACCGAGAGAAGCCGTCGAAATCGAAGCAAAAATCGATTCGAAACCTTTGGAAAGGGCATTCGTCCAATTGCTGCCGGTGCAGCCTGCGGGTGAGGCGACCCACGTCGGCGGAATTCTCGAGAATGGCCGGCTTTCCATTCCCGCGGAACAGGGGCCAGTGCCCGGCGAGTATCTGGTTTCGATCACGTCGGGAACGATCGAAAAGGGTATCGACAAAAATGCCCTGCCGGGTGAAGGGGCGAGACCCCGGAAAGATGCCATCCCGGCGAAATACAACCTCAAATCGGAACTCCGGGCCACAGTACGTCAAGGCGAACCGAACGCTTTCGTATTCGATCTGAGTTCTCGATGACCACTCTCGCAAATGGAAACACAAGGCTCACGGAGATCGAAATGAAGAAGTATCGCACCGGATTCACATTGATCGAATTGCTCGTCGTCATCGCGATCATCGCTGTGCTGATCTCTCTCCTGCTGCCCGCCGTGCAATCCGCACGCGAGGCAGCCCGGAGGATTCAGTGCGTCAACAATCTCAAGCAGATCGGCCTCGGCATGCATAATTACGCTTCTTCGTCGGGCTCACTGCCGCCCGGAATGAAGGGATGCTGCTGGGGAACATGGATCGTGTTCGTCATGCCGTTCGTCGAACAAAATACACTCTACAATTCCTACAATTTTGCCGGGACGCCGGGGACTCCGAATGAAGGCATTCTTCGATACGGCGGCGCCACGAACATTACCGTCAGCCGGTCGCTGATCAACGTCTACACTTGCCCAAGCGACAATATCGGAATGACTTTCGGGGACAAATTGACATTTCATAATTATGCGGTGAATTTCGGCAGCACCTCGCTGGACCAGCGATCCATACTCAACGGCGTCGGCTACGGCGGGGCTCCCTTCACGAATTTGCTCTATGGCGATGCCAGTGTGCTGGGGTATCTCGCGAATTCGCATGGAGGCACCTATGGGCTGGAACGCATCTCCGACGGGACGAGCAACACGTTGCTCGCGGCCGAAATCGTCAAAGGCGAAGGGGGCGATCTTCGCGGATTCACATGGTGGGGGCCTGCATCGACTTTCCAGACCTATCTCACGCCCAACAGTTCTTTGCCCGATGTTCCTGTTCGAGTGCAATACTGCGTCTATCCGTATAACCGGAACCCGCCTTGCTTTGGCCAGCAGACAGATGCCCAGCCATCGATGTTCGCTTCGAGAAGTCGTCACCCCGGGGGCGTAAATACCGTTCTGGCCGACGGAAGCGTTCGATTCGTGAAAAATACGATCTCGCTTCAGACCTGGAGATCGCTCGGAACGGCATCCGGCGGCGAAGTCATCAGTGCGGATGCTTACTGACGGATCAATTTCGAAGCTTCGCCATGTATCGAACCCCCTGCTTCCGGAGGCCATTGACGCTCGTTGCGGCTTTGGCCTCCGAAGTTATCGATCGAATCGCATGCGGGGAATCACGGGTTTCATTCGTCCGATGGACAACCTATGAATCGGATTTCGAATCGTTATGGCATTTTCATGATCGATTTATGCGATTCGAGATACTTCCTGTAAGTCGGACGGCTCAGCAGGCGGTGCTGGATCACGTGAATCGCCGTGGCGATTTCCTGCTTGTCCATCGGATGCAGTTCAGGCAGGGCGAAAAACTTGCCCGCCAGCTCCGCCGCCATGGCCCAGCAATCGGCCTCAGCTTCGGTCATCCCGGCTGTGATCACGGCGCGGCGGTCGCGATCGCCTGGCTTTTCCGGCGGCTTCGGCGCTTCGGCTGGCTTCACGTCGTCTTTCGGAGCTTGCGGCTCGGCGACCGCCAGCAGAATTCCCGTGTTGGCCGTACTCCGCAACGCTTCACGACGGTTCGGATCGTTCATGGCGATTCACCTGCCCACATCATGCGATTTCGAAATATCGTCCGTTCGCCGCGAAGCCGGCCTGAATTCAATCCGCCAAGGCGTCGCGGGCCCTCAGAATCAGCCGTTCCACGTTCGACAGCGCGCGAATTTCTTCCAGACGGGCCATCATCGGCACGGGGTCGTCCGTGATGATCGCCGCCACGCCCCGGTCCAGCAGCGGCAGAATCAGGTCAGGATCCTTGATCGTCCAGGCGTAAACGCCTTTGTCGACCGCGCGGGCCCGTTCGATGAAACGCTTCGTCGATAGCTCCACGCTCAGCATGAAGAAATCGACCGTAAGCTCTTCCATGCGCCCGATCGACTGAGCCGCGATATAGCCGACCGTCAGCCCTGGCTCGATTCGCTTCACCTCGACGACCGATTCGTACGATTGCGAGCAGATCCGGTGCCTGGCGATTTCGCCCCGGCGACGCAGCAGTTCGACAACGGCCCGGGCCAGCTCGCGGCCCTCGTCGGCGCTGCTGACTTTCAATTCGATCAGCACATGCATGCGATCCTTCGCGGCGTCGAGAAATTCATCCAGCGTCGGTATCTTTTCGCCCTTGAATTGCGGCGCGAACCAGCCACCGACATCGAGTGATTGCACTTCGGCAAGCGGAATGTCCTTGACTTGCCGGTTCACGCCCGCGAGACGCCGCAGATCCGTGTCGTGAATGACGACGATTGCCTTGTCGGACGTGAACTGAACGTCGATCTCCGACCACTGAGCGCCCACTTCGATCGACTTTTTCACCGCCGAAACCGTGTTTTCCGGAGCCATCGCGCCACCGGCCCGGTGGGCGATGATCTCGACGCGGTCGTCCACATCGAGCGAGTTGAGGGTCAGAGCCGAACCGATCGGCAAAGTGATCGCCAAAACCGCCAGTGCGAGAAATCGCGGGTGCCGCAGAAGCGACGCATGACTTTCCAATGCGATCCAGTTCGAAAGCAGCACCTTGCCTGAGGTTTCGGCGACGGCCCTTCCTGCGAGTTTGCGGTCCAGAAAAAGGATCACGGCCGCGAATCCGACGACGCCCACGATCGAAACCAATGTCAACACCACGAAATGCACCGCCAGCACCAGGACCGTGGCCGGCAGCGCCAGGGTCATTCGCAGGCCGACGAAATCCAGAAACGCATCAGCGGACCAGCGGAGCATGCCGAGAACGAAAGCAGCCAGCAGCGCCTGAACCCCGACCCACGAGGCAAGTACGGCGATCATCATCGGCTTGTGATCGCGTGTTCTCGCTTCGCTCAGTCGCATCGCTTCGAGAGGCGGCACGGGGGCGTCGTTGAGGAGTTGCTCAGGCAACGCCAGGAGCCATCGAAGCAGATATCTCAGAATGAAAAATGCCGAGATCGCGACGGGAATGCCAGCCAGAACCACGCCCAGCCAGAATACGGGCGGGCGCAGGATCACGAGGCCATAAATGTCACGGCCATCCCAGAGCCATCCGAGCAGGCTGACTCCGAGAAATCCCGCCGGCAGAAGAATGCCCACGAACGCCGCGATCTGATAGAGACCGAGGAAAAAGAGCCTCGGGGCTTTGACCGTGAGCTTCCTCACGATCCCCGCGAGCGAGCTGTTTTCGGTCCCCGGACGCATGATCAGAATCAGTCCCGCGATCTGAAAATACAACTGCGTCAACTGCAGGGCGCCGACCAGGATCATCGAGAGAATTCCTGGCCAGGAGAGCAGAAACCCCGCGATTTCGAAATTGCCGATCGAGGGCTTGCCGCGAGTGCCGATCAGGAGCGACAACACACCGACCGACAACGGCGCGAAGACCGCCGAAACGCCCAGCCGGTAAATCGCTTCGAACACCAGAACAGGGCCGATCTTGCCGCGCAGGGTGCGCGCGATATCGACGGCCAGTTCCCGGGCCGTCGATACGCTCGATTTCAGAAAGTCGACGGGGTGAATCACCAGATTTTCACTCGTTTGGCCGGTTCGAGCCAGAGCGCGTCGGCCGGCTTCACACCGAATGCCTCATAGAATTCCGGCAGGTTGCGGATGACGCCGTTGCAGCGGAACTCCGGCGGCGAGTGGGAATCGACCGTCAGCCGGCGCAGAGCTTCGGTGTCGCGGTATTTCGTTCGCCAGATCTGGCCCCAGCCGAAGAACAGGCGTTGCTGCCCGGTAAGGCCGTCGATGGTCGGAGCAGGCTTGCCTGCGAGCGATCGCAGATAGGCTTTGTACGCGATCGACAGGCCGCCCAGGTCGCCGATATTTTCGCCGATCGTGAGGGCTCCGTTGACTTTCTGGCCAGGCAACTGCTTCGGCGAATAGGCGGAATATTGCTCGATGAGCATTTTCGCACGGGCCTCGAACTCGGCCCGGTCCTTGTCCGTCCACCAGTCGTTCATGTTGCCGTCGCCGTCGAACTTCGACCCCTGGTCGTCGAAACCGTGGCCGATTTCGTGACCGATCACCGCGCCGATACCGCCGTAATTCACGGCGTCGTCAGCTTCCAGATCGAAAAACGGCGGCTGGAGGATCGCAGCCGGGAAGACGATTTCATTGAGGCCGGGATTGTAATAAGCGTTCACGGTCTGGGGCGTCATGAACCATTCGCCCTTATCCACGGGCTTGCCGAGCTTGGCGAAATTGCGCGAAAGTTCGAACTGATGTGACCGTCTCAGGTTACCGGCCAGATCCTTTCGATCGATACGCAGATGGGTGTAATCGCGCCATTTGTCCGGATAACCGATTTTCGGATTGAATTTGCCGAGCTTCTCCAGCGCTTTCTCGCGTGTCGCGGGGCTCATCCATTCCAGATTCGAAATGCTTTCGCGATAGGCTTCGACCAGGTTGGCCACCAGGGTCTGCATGCGCTTCTTCGCTTCAGGCGGGAAGTGTTTCTGAACGTAGATCTTGCCGACGGCTTCACCCAGGGTCGATTCGACCGCGGCGACGCCACGCTTCCAGCGCGGGCGCTGCTCAGGCGTGCCCGTGAGCGTTTTGCCGTAGAAGGCGAAGTTCTCGTCCACGAACGCTTTCGGCAGCGACGGCGCGAACTCGCGAAGCACGTGCCAGCGGGCCCACAGCTTCCAGTCTTCGACCGGGATCGAATGGACCGCCTTGCCCATCGCTTCGAAATAGCTCGGCTCCTGAACGATCACGTCGCCGATCGTCGTCAAGTCCTTCAGTACGGCGGCTTTCGCCCAGGCGGACCAGTCGAATCCGGGCGTCAGCGTCAGCAGTTCCGCCGTCGATTTCTTGTTGTAGGTCAGCGTGTCGTCGCGGCGTTTCACGCGATCCCAATGGGCACTGGCCAGGAGTTTCTCGACGGCCATCACGCGGGCGGCTTCGTCGTCGGCATTCTTCGAGCCGGCCAGTTCGAGGATTTTCGAGATATGTTTGACGTAAGCGTCACGCACCTGGGCGAATTTTTCGTCGCGATAATACGACTCGTCCGGCAGGCCGATTCCGCCCTGGTCCAGATAGACGACGTAACGGGTGCTGTCCTTGGCGTCCGTATTGACGAACGCCGAAAACAGGCCCCGAACGCCGCGCGATTCGAGCTGGCCGAGAACGGCCGGCAACTTCTTGACGTCGTCGAGGGTTTCGATCAGGGCCAGTTCGATGGCGATCGCATCCAGCCCGCGCTTTTCGATGGTTTCCTCATCCATGAACGAGGCGAACATGTCGCCCACCTTGCTGGCTTCCGATCCCGCTTCGGCGTTGGAAGCCGCCGATTCTTCGATGATTTTCCGCAGATCGGCCTCAGCCTTTTCGGCGAGGACCACGAAAGACCCGTAAACCGCTCGCTCAGCAGGGATTTCGGTATTCTTCAGCCATGTGCCGTTGATGTGGCGGAACAAGTCGTCTTGCGGCCTCACGGCGGTATCGACGGCCGATTTGTCCACTCCAGACCTGGCTTCGGGCTTCGCGGCATCGATCGAAACCACGCCTGAGACCAGGCAAACCAACAAAGCGGACAGGGCTGCGAAGGTTCGGAATTGGCGACCCATGGGGCAGGCGGCTCCTTGGCGGTTTCTTTCGGACGTTTCGAATCTGAATCCAGGGCAAGTCTAATCGAAATGCGTCGTAACTTGCCAGTACATCCGAAGGTTGTGATTCGCTGCACCGGAGCGGGTCAAATTCATCAGAGCGATTCGACCGGCCCATATCGCCAGGTTCGACTTCCACGTTCGTTTCGACCGGGGTTGGATCGTGAAGTCCTTAAGATTCGCAAACTTGAACGGCTTTCGAAAATCGACCGAAAATGCCCTTTGCGCCATCATTTTTTTCAGGTAAGTTTCCGGAGACTGCCCGGGCGAGGGATCGCGCACGAGACGTACGAACAACGGGCATGAAACGGGCAAGGAGCGCCCCGAAAGATGGATTCTCCCAATCAATCCACCGAAGTTTCGACAGCACAGCGGCCTGTCCTGTTCGCTTTCGCCGATGCCGTGCGTAGCCGCGCCATGCGCAGCGACCACCTGCGTGTCGTGATCGAAACCGTGGAGCGTCGAGATCCCAGTGTCCAGAGCTTCAGTCTGATCCTGTTCGTGATCCTCGCGATCGCGTTTTCGATCGCGCCGATGCTGAACTCGATCACGTCGCGCATGAACAAGGACTATGATCTCTGGCAGCGCACCGGCTGGATCGTGTCGCATGGCCAGTCGATCTATCCCACCGACCCGAATCGTCTGTTCCCGTTCATGTACCCTCCGCCGGCTGCCGTCATGCTGGCGCCGATCGCCGAACTGCCCCGGCCAATGTTCGTCGCGTCGCTCCTGATTCTGCAAACGGCCGCATGGGCTTTCTGCATCTATGCTTCCGTGCGCTTGAGCACCGGACGTTTTCAGGGTGTGCATCCGGCGATCTATCTCGCGCCTTCGCTCATGGTCATCCCCTTCGTCAGCGATATGTACCTGCTCGGCCAGCCCGCCGTGCTGCTTCTGGCTCTGTGCCTCGGGTCGTTTCTGGCGTTGCGACGATCGATGCCCGTGCTCTCCGGCATGCTCCTCGCCACAGCTGCTGCCATCAAGGCCTATCCGATCATCCTGCTGGGCTATTTCGTCTATCGCAAACGGGCACGAGCGACGGCCGCGGCGCTTGCCGGAATCGCCTTCTATCTGGCCATTTTCCCGCTGGCGTACCGCACGACCGACCAGGTCGGGCAGGATCTCAGCCTGTGGGCCCGCGGCATGCTCTTCAAGTATGACGACCGGTCCATCGGCCAGCGCCCGGACCGTGCCTTCAGCTACAAGAATCAGTCGCTGCAGGCGACCGTTCACAGGCTTTCGCGTCCGGTACTCGCCGATGGCGAAAACGACCGTTCATGGTACGTCAACCTGGCGAACCTGGACTTTCGCCGTTCCAACTATCTGATGATGGCGTCGATCATCGCCATCGGCTGCTTCACGATGTGGGCCTGGTGGGGCGGCGGCTGGCCCGGACGATCTCGCGAAGACGCCATCAATTCCGAACAGTCGATGAGCCTGATGTTGACCGTCATGCTGGCGCCGTTGTCGTTCAACTATTCGTACGTCTGGCTGATCTTCCCCATGACGTTCCTGCTCGCAGTGGCACTGGACGATCGCCGGCCCGCACGCTCTCGCGCATCAGCCGGCTGGACGGTCATCGCCACCGTCGCGCTGCTGGCCTGCACGCTGCTCAACACCCGCGTGGCCGCTGCCTATGGCAACATTTTCTTCGCAGGCTTCGCGGCCTTCGTCGGTATCGGCATTTGGGAACGCCGCGGCACGTTCATGCGTGCCGATACCGAACCCGCCGATCGCATGCGCCACACGCTTTCCGCTTCAAGACCGATGGGCACACACGCCCACGGAACAGTGGCTCGACCGACTCAGTCTCAGGGTTAATGCCACGTGCCGCGTCGCGATCCATCTGCGAATCGAATCCCGAACGCCAGGCCTTGAATCAGCACTGAGCGTGGCGATCGAGGCTGGCCGGATTCATCCCGGTCGGCACCGAACCGAAATGTCGGCCTCGCTGAGAATTACGAACCTGAGTCGTGAATCACGCGGTGGATCGATATCGATCGCTTTGCCCGACACGTTGAAAGTACTTCCTGGACGAGTTTTATACGATTTCGCAAAGAACCGGTCGATTCTTGAGTTCGGATTGAAGATCCTCTCTGACTCGAATTGAGTTATATTTGGTCCATCGCGACATTCCGACCGTTCCCGTGCCTTCCACCCTCCCGGTGTGCCCCGGTCGTGGTTTCCGAGGCTCGATTCTCATGTTCAATCCGATCGCCTGGGCATTGCGGCGCCCTGTCACTGTACTGACGCTCGCCTTCGGCCTCCTCCTTATGGGCGTGCTGGCCACATCGCGCATGCGCACGGACATTTTCCCGAACCTGAACCTGCCGGTCATTTACGTCTGCCAGCCATACGGCGGCATGGACCCTTCCCAGATGGAAGGCCTGCTGACCAATTACTACGAATATCACTTCCTCTACATCAACGGCATCCACCACGTCGAGAGCCGCAACGTGCAGGGCCTGGCGCTGATGAAGCTGTTCTTCCATCCCGGCACCGACATGGCCCAGGCCATGGCCGAGACCATGGGCTATGTCACACGATCCCGCGCGTTCATGCCGCCGGGTACGGTTTCGCCGTTCGTCACCCGGTTCGATGCTGGCAGCATCCCCGTCGGCTATCTCGTCCTGTCGAGCGAAACCCGCACGATCAACGAGATCCAGGATCAGGCCCTGTTCAAGGTTCGCCCCATGTTCTCGGGGCTGCCCGGCGTTTCCGCGCCGCCTCCGTTCGGCGGAACGCAGCGCACGATCGTCGTCCGGCTCGATCCCGACCGCCTTCGCAGCTATCGCATGGCGCCTGACGAAGTCATTCAGGCCCTCAATACAGGTAACGCGATCAGCCCTTCGGGCTCCGTGCGATTCGGCGATTACATGCCGATTGTGCCCGTGAACGCTATGGCTCGCGACGTCGAAGAGTTCAAGCAGATTCCGATCCGCCCCGGCAAGTTGCCCACAGTCCATCTGGGCGATGTCGCCAGCGTGACCGATTCGGCTGACGTGCCGGTCGGTTCGGCGATCATCGACGGTCGAAAAGCCGTCTATCTGCTCGTGACCAAACGTGCGGATGCCTCGACGCTCGACGTGATCGAAAACGTCCGGAACGCGTTGCCCGATATGCAGGCCGTGTTGCCTCCGGACATCAAAGTCGCCCTCGAATTCGATCAGTCGCCGACAGTCACCACGGCAGTTCAGGCTGTCGTGACGGAGGCCTCACTCGGGGCAGGGCTCGTCGGCCTGATGGTTCTGCTGTTCCTGCGCGACTGGCGCAGTATGGTCATCGTCATCGTGAATATCCCTCTCGCCCTCGCAGGGGCGGTCACTTTGCTGTGGTTCAGCGGGCAGACGTTCAATTTGATGACGCTCGGCGGCCTGGCTCTGGCGATCGGCATTCTGGTCGACGAATCGACCGTGGAAGTCGAAAACATCCACACCCAGATGGAACATACGCCGAACGTCGCCGTGGCCGTGCGCCGAGGCAACCGCGAAACGGCCGTGCCCCGTCTTCTCGCCCTTTTATGCATGCTGGCCGTATTCGCCCCCAGCTTCCTGATGACGGGTGCCGTCCGTTCGCTGTTCGTGCCGCTTTCTCTGGCCGTCGGCTTCGCGATGGTTTCGTCGTACATTCTTTCCAGCACGCTCGTGCCCGTGCTTTCGGCCATGCTGCTCAAGCCGCTCAAGGCTCATGCCTCCTCGGCTGTGCATACACAGACGACACGCCCGGTTCGCCGGTTCGCACGGCCAGTTCAGGCAGGCATCGTTTTCGCATACGTCGTCGCCTGTGGCCTGGGTATCGCCTGGCTGGCGCCATCGGCCGGGTTCGAAATTTTCCCGAAGGTCGATTCGGGCCGGTTTCAGGTGCGCGTCAAAGCCCCGGCCGGAACGCGATACGAGAAAACCGAGCGGATCGTCGTGGACGTGCTCGACGCCGTCAAGCGCATCGTCGGTGATGACGGCGTCGAAGTCAGTGTCGGCTATGTGGGCAATATCGCATCCAGTTATCCGATCCAGGCGATCTTCCAGTGGACCGGCGGCCCCGAAGAGGCTTTTCTGCGTGTCGCACTCGATCCGCATCGTGCACGGCTTTCAGTCGACGAAACCAAGGAAAAACTGCGCGAAGAACTGCATCGTATCCATCCGGACGTGCTGTTCTCGCTCGAACCGGCGGATATCGTCAGCGAGGTCATGTCGTTCGGCTCGCCCACGCCCGTCGACGTCGTCGTGAGCGGCTCGGCCTATCCCGATGTCCGCAGTTATGCGACCAAACTGCATGGCGAACTGGCCCGGCTCGGCAATCTGCGTGATCTGCGCTATGGGCAGACGCTCGATTATCCCGCCCTCCGCGTGAGCATCGACCGTCGTCTCGCCGGGCTGGCCGGACTGTCGGCTGCCGATGTCGCCCGATCGCTCGTCACGGCCACTTCGTCCAGCCGATTCATATTGCCCAGCTATTGGCCCGATCCGAAGTCAGGCATCGGCTATCAGGTTCAGGTCGAAATTCCTTACGCTTCGGTCGTGAAAGCCGAAGATATCGAAAATCTGCCGGTGAATTCCGGGCCTGGGACTTCTCCGCTGGTCTTGCGCGACGTCGCCACCGTTCGCCAGGACACGGTGCCCGGCGAATTCGACCGGTACAACATGAAACGCCTGATCAGCCTCACGGCGAACGTGACTTCCGACGATCTCGCCACGGTCGCAAAAGAGCTGAAAGCCGCCGTCAAGGCCACGGGCGCTCCGCCGGCAGGTGTGAAAGTCGACATTCGCGGCCAGCTCGCCACTCTGGACGAAATCAACGCCGCCGGCGTCTCCGCGCTGGTCTTCACTTTCGTCGTGATCCTGCTGATGCTCACTGCCTATTTTCAGTCGCCGGGTCTGGCTCTGGTTTCGCTCGCCTCGGTTCCGGCCGTGGGGCTGGGCATCACGCTGATGCTGATTGTGACCGGCACGACGTGGAACCTGCAATCGTACATGGGTGCGATCATGGCCCTGGGTGTCTCCGTCGCGAACGTGATCCTGCTCGTGAGCTTCGCCGAATCCGAGCGGCGCGCCGGTGCCGGGGCCGATGACGCCGCCCGGCTTGCCCTGAAACGCCGCGTGCGTCCGATTCTGATGACGGCCCTGGCCATGATCGCGGGCATGCTGCCCATGGCCCTGGGATGGTCCGAAGGCGGCCGGCAGCAGGCGCCGCTCGGCCGGGCCGTGATCGGCGGCCTTCTGGGTTCGCTGGCGGCCGTGATGGTCGTTACGCCTCGGGCGTTCGCGCTGGTGCGCAGGAACGCTTCGCGCAAGAGCCAGTCACTCGACCCGACAGACCCGGCAAGCCCGCTTTACGATCCCGAAGCCGACTCACCCGCCTCGCCGACGGAGGTTCCCTTGATTCGCACCGTTCTGACCGCTTCACTGCCGCTGGTTTTCGGCCTCGGCCTTCCCGCTTCGGCATCGGCCCAGCAGGCGGCCGTGCCAAGAGTCTCGGTCGCTGACGCCACACCGTCACGCATCGTCCACACGGTCGATCAGCCCGGGCAGGTCGAACCTCAGTCAAAAGCCCCGCTGGAATCGCGTGTGGCAGGCTGGATCAAGGCCGTTCATGTCGATATCGGCGATCGCGTTTCCGCCGGGCAGGTTCTCATCGAAGTCGCCGCGCCTGAGCTGCAAGCCGCCGTTACCGTCGAGCAGGCCCTTGTTACCCAGGCAAAGGCCGAAACGGAACTGGCACAGGCCCAGTTCGTGGAATCCGAAAGTGCCCTGAAAGCGCAGGCATCCCGGCTGCAAGCCGCTGAGGCCGAACTGGGCGGCCGCGAGGCCATCGTCAAGCAAATGAAGATGGAACGTGACCGCATGCGCAAACTCGTCGACAACGGGGCCGTGACACGCGTCGTCCTCGACGAGGCCGAACAGCGGGCTCTCTCGGCCGATGCCGATCTCCTGCAGAGCAAGGCACTTTCGGCGGCGGTCCAGGCCGACGCGGAGACGATCCGGTCCCAACTCTTGCGCCGGCGGGCCGAAATCGAAGTGGCCCGGGCGCGGGCGACGGTGGCCGCCGCGCGGCTCGAGGAAACGAAGGCCCAGCTCGCGCTCGCCCGGATCACCGCGCCTTTCGACGGGTTCGTCGCCGAACGGCATGCCGACCCCGGCAAACTCGTCGGCGAAACGCCGAGCGAAAAGCCGCTGCTGGTCCTGGAAGACATCAGCGTTCTCACCGTCAGTGTGGGCATCCCCGAAGCCGAAGCCCCCCTGGTCAACATCGGCGACGAGGCCGTCGTCTTCACTGGTCAGGAGGTCGCCGCACCGGCCTTTCGCGGCAAGGTCACGCGCGTCAGCCGCGGTTACGACCCCACCACCCGCACCATGAGATGCGAGATCGACATTCCCGCCGAGGCTTCCACACTCCGCAGCGGGCAATACGTGCTCGTCCGCATCGTCGGCCATGATCAGGCGGAAGCCGTCACCGTTCCCGCCAATGCCGTGTTCCGCGTCGCGGGCGTGCCGCAAGTGTGCGTCGCCGCTCAGGGCAAAGCCATGCGTCGTAAAGTAGTTCCGGGTGTCGGCGACGGCACACGGCTCGCGATTTCGAGCGGCCTGAACCCTGGCGAAACGGTCGTCATTGGCCCCGTGGCGGCCACGCTCGCCGACGGAACCGCGATCGAAGCCTTCAAGCCTGAACCACCGAAACCGTGACAGTGTCGATTGTTATCTTTGAGCGTCTTTGGATCGAGCCTCACGGATCGAACGATTCAAGGCGATCAAGGCGACATATTCCGAACGATCGATTCAATCGTTCCGATCGGAATAGCCGATAAACTCGTCATGATGGCACGAATTTCCGCATCACTCTCCCGGTGCGTCCGAATCGAGCGGCCCACGAGATCATGGGCCCGATCGGTCATACGTTCGAATGCCCTTTTGCTTGTTTTCGTGCAAGCGGCCTTCGCTCAGACGAAACCGGCCGGAGCACCGAGCGTGCCCGCACTGCCTGACGATCCGCCGGCTGTCGCGTTCCCGGCAGCGCCGGCGTCGATGACGTCGCTCATCACTTCGGAATCAGGCCGATTCGGTGCTCTGATTGACCCGGAAGAACCCGAAGCGACCCTCGACAGCGACTGGATCGAACCGATCGACTGGCTCACGGTGATTCGACTTTCGGGTGCCCGGGATCTCGACATCGGCATTGCCCGCGAGCACGTGGGGATGGCCTTGGCCGAGCTTCAGGAATCACGCACGCTGCTTCTGCCGAGCCTTTACTATGGCCCGAACTGGATCCGGCACGACGGCCAGGCGCAGTTGATCGACGGCAAGGTCATGCCGATCAGCAAAAGTTCGTTGTTCGTCGGCAGTACGGCCGCGGGGGGTTCAGGCATCGGCGGCCCCATTCCGGCCGGCGGACCGGCCCAGGTGGGCGGCCTCACGAGCATCATCCGCTTCAGTGACGCCATTTTCGAACCCATGGCCAAAAAGCAGTTGCTGGAAGCCCGCAGGGCAGGGGTGATGGTGGCTGAGCAGGACGCGCTGTTGAAAGCGTCCGAAACGTACCTGAAACTACAAGGCGCAGCCGGCCGCCTGGCGATCGCACGTGAAGCGGCCTCGCTTTCGGAGAATTTGGCTCGTCTGACCCGGTCATTCTTCGAAGCCGGCAGCGGGCTTGAAGCCGATTACCGGCGATCGCTCACCGAACGGGACCGGCGTCGGCAGGAAATCGAGCTGCGCGTGGCTGAACTCGAAACCGTTTCGGCCGAACTGACACGTGCGCTGCGGCTCAATCAGGCCGCGATCCTGGCTCCGATCGAACCGCCGGAACTGCGGATCGAACTGGTTTCGCCCCACGTTCCGCTCGAAGAACTCATCCCAATCGGCCTGACTTATCGCCCCGAACTGGCCCAGTCGCAGGCGATCGTTCAGGCGACCCTGGCGCGGCTTCGCCAGGCGAAATTGCGGCCCCTCGTGCCCAGCCTCGCGTTTCGTTATTCCGGGGGCGGGTTCGGCGGCGGACCGAACGGATTTTTCGGCGACTTCGGCGGCCGCAGCGATGCCGATATCAATCTCTACTGGCAGCTTCAGGGCCTCGGGTTCGCGGACCGGGCCATGATGCGCCGCAGCGAGGCCGAAAATCGGGCCGCCATGCTCGAACTCATGAAAGTTCAGGATCAGGTCGCAGCTGAAGTCGCCGCCGCGCACCGGCAATTGCTGGCGACCATCCGCCGGCGTGAGTTCGCTGAACGCGCCATCCCCGACGCCCAGGCTTCGGTCCGCGAGAACTTCCAGGCCATTCGCGAAGGGGCCGGCATCCGCGGCGGTATCCGGGCTATCGAAACCTTGCAGCCGATCCAGGCACTGGCTCAGGCAGAGACGGATCTCCTCGAAGCCGTGATCGCCGAAAACGTGGCTCAGGTACGCCTGTTCCATGCCGTCGGGCAACCACTCGTGCAAGCCCCCGAAACCGCCGTGCGGACCGTCTCCGACCTCCCCGAACGGCTCCGAAACTCGACGGCAGCGACCGACTCTCGAACCCGATAAGGCCGGAAGCGGATCGAATCCGGACAACGCAACTGAGAGCAACTTCAGGAATCTTGCGAAATTTTCGCGCCGGACGAAACTTTCCCTTAAGATCGGTGTATCGCTTAAAAATCACGCGAAGAAGTTGCACGCGTGGTTCGGGTAGATTCGCGACATTCCGAAATGAGGCCCGGCGCTCATGATTCCGAAACCCATCATGATCCGATTCGCGGCGATCCTGTCGATCGCATTCGCTGCAAGTATCGCGATCGTTCCCCCGGCGCGATCGGCCGACGATCCTGCCGCGAAGTCGAGCGATCAAGCGAAAGCCAAAAAGAAGAAACCGGGTAACGAAACCGTCGACAAAGCCACCGCCAAAGAGAAGAAAGCCCTGGCCAAGGCGATCGAAAAGCAGGGTGGCAGCGAAGATGAAGTCAAGCGGGCTCTGAACGCGATCAAGCCCGAGGACCGCCGCCAGGCACTCCGCACGATCGCGGCCATTCAGTCGTTCGTGCGGGCCGTGGAAGCCGCGGAAAAGGCCGGCGGCTCGGACGAATCGGTCGAGAAAATCCTGGCCGCACGGCCCACGAAGAAGATCGAACGACCCACGCTCAAGCCGGCGGATCTCGACGCGCTGATGGCGAAAGCGCTTGCGGCCGCGGGGGTCAAACCCGCGGAAATCGCCGACGACGCCACATTCCTGCGCCGGGCCGCCCTCGACCTCACCGGCACCGTGCCCACACCGGAACAGGTCGCCGCATTCGAAAAATCGACCGACCCGGACAAACGCGCCGCCGCAGTCCGTAAAATGACCGAATCGCCCCAGTTCGCGGCCAACCTGGCCAAATACTGGCGCGACGTCATCCGCTATCGGGCCACGGAAACGCAGGCCCGACGTTTTCAGCCGATCGCTCTAGAGAACTACTTCCGCGATAAGTTCGCCGCGAACGCCCCGTGGGACGATATCGCCCGCGAACTGATCACAGCGACCGGCCCGATCGACGAAAACCCGGCCGTCCTGCTGACGACTGCCCAGGAATCGAAGGCCGAAGAAACCGCCGGCGAAGTCTCCCGGGTGTTCATGGGCGTGCAGATCCAGTGCGCCCAGTGCCACGACCACCCCACCGACCGCTGGAAACGCGACGAATTCCAGCAGTTCGCGGCCTTCTTCTCCGGCCTGCGCACGGTGAACTTTTCTGGCAATCAGGTCGGCGCCGGCCAGCGCGTCTTCGGCCCCCGTGCTGTCGGCCAGCCCATTCACCAGGTCGCCAATCCCAAAGACCCCGCCGACATGCAGCGCTTCTCGCCCGCTTTTTTCCTGGGCGAATCGAAGACCGAACTGCCCGTGAACATCTCGGTGGAAGCCCGCCGCAAGCTCGCTGCCAGCTACATCGCCAGCCAGGATAACCCCTGGTTCGCCAAAGCCTTCGTGAACCGTGTCTGGTACGCCCTCAACGGCGACGCTTTCTATATGCCCATCGACGACATCGGCCCGGACCGCGAAGGCAAGAACCTCGAAGTGCTCGACGCCCTGGCCAGCGCCTGGGCCAAAGGCGGCTACGACATCAAGTGGCTCTACGAAACCGTCGCCAATACGAAGACCTACCAGCGCCAGAGCCGCGAAATGGACGCCTCCGCCTCGGCCGATGACCCCACCGGCGCCAACTGCCCGACTCGCCTGAGGGCCGATCAGATTCTCCAGAACCTCCGACAGGTCACCGGCGTGCCGATCATCGGCATGAAGGCCCCGGAGTTCCCTAACAGGCGAATGGCAGCCGCCGCAAAGGCCAAAGCACAGGAAAAGGCCAAGGCTGCCGGAGTGCCGCCGCAACTCGCCGGCCCGCTCGGCCGTGCTGTCGTAAAGGCCAATCAGACCTTCTCGTTCGACCCCTCCACGCCGGACGACGAAATCTCGGGCACCATTCCCCAGGCCCTGTTCCTCATGAACGCCCCGGACCTGAACCAGGCCGTCGAAGCACGCGACGGTTCCGCGCTCCGCAAGATCCTCGACGAGCATCCGAAGGATGACTCCGCGGCGCTCGAAGCCCTCTATCGACGTGTCCTGGCCCGTGTGCCGAACGAGGACGAGAAGAAAATCGCCTTGGGCTACGTCAGGGAAGTCAACGACCGCAACGAAGCCTTCGAGGATCTCTTCTGGAGCCTGCTCAACAGCGCCGAATTCCTCAGCCGCCGTTGAGATCGCCCTGGACCGCCGACGCATTCGACCGCACCGAACACGACCCGAACGAAGGAATTGAAGACCATGCTTCCGACCAAAACAATCGTGAACGTTCGAACAAGCGGCTCCGGCGTCGTCAGCCGCCGCGGTTTCGTGGGTTCGCTGGCCGCCGGCTTCGGCCTCGCCGGCATGGGCTGGACGGATCTCCTCGCCGCCTCCGCCGACGAACTCCGCAAGCGCAAGATGTCCGTCATCGTCCTCTGGATGCAGGGCGGCCCCAGTCAGCTCGAAACCTTCGACCCCAAGCCAGACCACGCCAACGGCATGGGCACGAAGTCGATCGAAACGGCCGTGCCGGGCATTCGCATCGCCGAAGGCTGGGAAAAGACCGCCGCCGTGATGGACGAAATCGCGCTCATCCGCGGCATGAACAGCAAGGAAGGCAACCACCAGCGCGCGACTTATGCCCTGCACACAGGCTATGTGCCCACGGGCACCGTCAAGCACCCGAGCTTCGGCTCGCTGTGTGCCGCCGAGCTGGGCGAAGAATCGTTTGACCTGCCTCAGATCGTGGCCGTCGGCGGTCAGCAGATCGCTGGTGCCGGGGCCGGCTTCCTGGGCGTGCAGTACGAACCGTTCCTGGTCGAAGACCCCCTTCAGATGCCTTCGAACGTCGAAACGCCTGTCGGCACAGGTCGGTTCCAGCGCCGGCTCGACATCCTCGGCAAGCTCGAAACCGCCGGGTTCGGTAAATCGGTCGGCACCAACCGGGTGAAGGAACACAAGGCACTCTACAAGCAGACGGCCGGGATGGTCCTCTCGCCCCGCGTGCGTGCCTTCGACCTCGAAGAAGAACCCTCCGAACTGCGTGACGCCTATGGCCGTAACCCCTTCGGCCAGGGCTGCCTGCTGGCCCGCCGGCTGGTGGAGCAGGGGGTCACGTTCGTCGAAGTCCGCTCCGGCGGCTGGGACATGCACCGCGACCTGAAAACCACCATGGCCCGCAACGCGGCCCAGGTGGATGTCGGCTTCGCCACACTCGTCGAAGACCTCAAAACCCGAGGCCTGCTCGAAAACACCCTCGTCGTCTGGATGGGCGAATTCGGTCGCACACCGAAAGTCAACCCGAACGGCGGCCGCGACCATTACCCCCGCGCCTTCAGCGTCGCGGCGGCGGGCGGCGGCATCAAGGGAGGCCAGGTCATCGGATCCACCTCGGCCGACGGCACAGAAGTGACCGACTCGCCGGTCTCGATTCAGGACCTGCTGCGCACATTCTGCCAGACCCTTAAAATCGACGCCGATAAGGAAAACGTCAGCCCCCAGGGCCGGCCGCTCAAGATCGTCGATGGCGGTAAGGTCGTCACAAGCCTGCTGGCCTGATCGATCGATGCGATTCAATCACTGACCGGGCACTGGCCATTCGTGGCCTGGCGGAGGGCAACCTCCGCCGTTTTTATTGGTCAGCACGTTGTTTCGCAGTACATCGACAGGGCGAACCACAATCGCAAGAAATTCACTTCCTGACGAACGCCGCGCCGGCGATGGCGACTGCCGATCCGGCGATCGCGCCGATCACCAGGAACTTCGGCAGTTCGTCATTCCGCTCATATTGGGTGACGTACGATTTCGAATCGAATAGATAGACATCCATCGCCCAGAACGAGATCGCGATGGCCTGACTCGCCACGACCGACAGCAAAATCCATTTCGAAATCGCCCATCCATTTCGAACAGCCTCGGAATTCTGGTGAGTCGCAACTCGATCATGGGCAACCAGCCAGCGAATCAAAATCACGAAGACGACAAAGCAGACTACAATGACGAAAAAGACCGCCAGGTCGAAACGGCCGCTTGCGAGCGCAGGAACCGCGATTAACCAGAATAGGACTGTGGCGACGCAGAACGCTCCGATTCGCCTCAAAGGATCGCGGGTGTTCGGTACCATTTTTCGCTCATCGGAAAGAAGTGGAACGATCGAAATCACCGGTCGATCCAGCGCATCGAAGCCGCCGGATACCGTTCGCCCTGAATTTCGATCGTGGCCGTCGCCTCGTCGATTTCCCGCAAGTCCGTTTCATTCAGCTCCACTTCGACCGACCCCAGATTCTCCGCCAGCCGCTCCACCTTCGTCGTGCCCGGTATCGGCACCATCCATGGCTTTTGCGCCAGTATCCATGCCAGTGCGATTTGCGCCGGCGTCACGTTCTTTCTGGCTGCGATCCCCCGCACGACTTCCACGATCGCCAGGTTCGCTCCGCGATTCTCAGGCAAAAACCGGGGCACGATATTGCGGAAGTCGGTCGCGTCGAACGTCGTCGACTGGTCCATCCTGCCGGTCAGAAAACCCTTGCCCAGCGGGCTGAACGGCACGAAACCGATGCCGAGTTCTTCGAGCTCGGGCAGAATCGCCTCTTCAGGCTCGCGCCACCAGAGCGAATATTCGCTTTGCAAAGCCGCCACCGGGCACACGGCATGGGCTCGCCGGATCGTCCCCACACCCGCCTCGCTCAGGCCGAAGTACTTGACCTTGCCCGCTTCGATCAGCTCTTTCACTGTGCCGGCGACATCCTCGATCGGCACGTTCGGGTCGACCCGGTGCTGATACAGCAAGTCGATCCGGTCCGTTTTCAGACGAGTAAGTGACGCTTCGACCACTTCGCGAATATGCAACGGCCGGCTATCGACGCCGACCTGCTTGCCGTTTTCGATCGCGAAGCCGAACTTCGTAGCGATGACGACTTCGTCGCGGATCGGCGCAAGCGCTTCGCCGACAAGATCCTCGTTCGTGAACGGGCCGTAAACCTCGGCCGTGTCGAAGAACGTCACGCCCAGTTCGAACGCCTTGCGGATCAGGTCGATGCCTTGTCGGCGCTCAACAGGCGGGCCATAGCCGAAACTCATGCCCATGCAGCCCAGACCCAGGGCCGAAACTTCGAGACCACTTCTGCCGAGTTCGCGCTTGATCATCGTTCAGGAATTCCAATTCGCGGTTTCGAAATCCAGGCCTGTTGCGATTCAATCGGCCGATTTCGAAATTTTCATTTCTTCGAGCAGCTTGTCGACGAAGTCGTCCAGATTTTTTCCGCGGCCGTTTCTGAGCCGGATCTTGCCTTCGGCGTCGATCACCATGACCGTCGGATAGCCCCGAATGTGATACGCCTTCGCGATCGGCCCTTCGCCCGGCACACCATCGTACCAGTTCGGCCAGCTTATGCCTTCCTTTTTCATCACTTCCAGGGCTTTGGCTCGGTCCTCATCACAATCCACACCCAGCAGGGCGACGGGCTTGTCCTTGTACTTTGCGGCCATTTCCCGCTCGTGCGGAACTTCGGCCATGCAGGGCCCGCACCAGGTGCCCCAGAAGATCAGTACGACCACCTTGCCCCGATAATCGCTGAGCTTGAACCGCTTGCCGTCCACGCCTTCGGCGTCGATCTCAGGGGCAGGCTTGCCCTCGACAAGGTTGTTCATTTCATCGAGTCGCTGTTTTGCCAGTTCACCCAGTGTCGGCACCGGTCTAGCCAGGATTTTGCGGATCTGTTCGATTTCGTCCGGCTTGAGCGGAGTACCTTCACGCATCGGCGGGTCGGACTCCAACCAGCGTGTCATCTCCCAAAGCCGGATGCTTTTGCCGGGGATGTCCGAAAAATCTCTGATGATATCCTCATAGATCGATTCGGCTTTCCGTTTGAGCGCTTCGCTGTCAATGGCTCGCAACGATTCGGTATAGGCGTTCCTTTCATCGCCGGCATCGACGGTTTGGGTTTCGATTTTTCCGTTCTCTCCTTTGAACTTACGTCCGACTTTGAGGCGGCCGGGGGTTTTTTGAGCACCGGCGGCGAATTGGGCTTTTTTCGAAAGGTATTGTGCCAGGGCGTATTGCGTCAGGCCTTTGGTTTCGCGGGATTTCGCCGCGGCGGCCATGCCGTAAAGGAACGAATCTCGCGAAAAGCCGAGTAGGTTGTTCATCCACATGCAAACGCCAGCAACTTCTGCGTCATCGCCGTGATTTCGAACCAGCAGTCCGGCGGCTCGATCGAATTCGCCGCCGTAATTGCCTTCCGGACCCCGGCCCGGCTTGTTGACGACCCAGATGAGAGCCTGTTTGGCGGCTTCGGTCTTCGGATTTCGCAGGGCGATGTCAACCAGTTCGCGACAGACCTGCTCCTCCATGGCGAAAAGCTCAAGGAACAACTTGTTCTGGTCCTGCTCTTTTTCGATCTTCTCGAGTCTGGTGTAAATCGATTTCTGAAATTCGAAATACGAGTTCAGTTTTGCTTCGATCGCTTTAAGTTGTTCGGCCTCGTCGATCGACTTCGAAACCTGAGGCGGGTTCTCGCTCGCGAAGCTCGTGATCGATGTTCCGATCGCAAGGATCAACGAGCCAGACAAGAACGTCGACAGGACGGAAAGTCGAGACTTCATACCATAATCTCCGTTGCGATAACGCGATATTGTTGAACGATGACGCTTCTACGAATCGCCTCATGATTCATCAGACCAAAACTGACGAAGCGGTGCAATCGACCGAATTGTGCGAAATCGAAAAAATCAGGGATCGGAATCGACCGATAGCGGTCGTCCGATCCCCGTTGATGTTCGAAGCTGGAAAATGTCGAACCGGTTCGCCATGCACAAAATCGGTTCGTCAGAACATCACGCGAAGAACTTCGTGATCGCCTCGGCCTGCACCAGCTCGCGCGGCTGATTCAGGTGGTTGTAGACGATCGTGTTCGGTTCGATGCCGAAGGCGTGGTAGATCGTGGCCAGGAGCTGGCCCGGGTGCACCGGGTCTTCGAGGGGGGCAGAGGCCGTCTTGTCGCTCTTGCCGTGCACGTAGCCGCGCTTCGTGCCCGCGCCGGCCATCACGGCCGTATAGCAGTATGGCCAGTGGTCGCGGCCGTCGGCCGAATTGCCGTTGCCCGACGTGGAAACGCCCTTCTGCGGGCTGCGGCCGAATTCACCCACGGCGATCACCAGGGTGTCTTCCAGCATGCCGCGCTTGTCCATGTCCTCGATCAGGGCCGACAGACCCTGATCCAGCATCGGGCCCGACTGGTTCTTCATCCGTTCGGAAAGGCCGACGTGGTGGTCCCACGAGTGGTTGTCCGAATTGGCCACTTTGGGCCAGATCACCTCGACCACACGGGTGCCCGCCTCGATCAGCCTGCGGGCCAGCAGGGCAGACTGGCCGAACGTGTTGCGGCCGTAGCGGTCACGCACAGAGTCCGGCTCGACGGAAAGGTCGAACGCTTCCCGCGCCTTGCCCGAAATCACCAGATTCAGGGCCTTGTCGTAATAGGTGTCGAGGTTGTATTCCTCTACGGCCTTTTCGATCTCGGGCATGCCGGCATCGATGGCCGTCCGCAGCCGTGCCCGGCGCTCCAGGCGGGCAGCGAAGACGTCGCCCGGAAGCTTCAGGTCGTCGACTTTGACGCGCGACATCTTGTTCATGTCCATGTCGTCGCCTTCAGGGAAGAGCGTATAGGGATCATACGCCCGGCCCAGGAAGCCCGCCGTGCCACCCTTGCCGACCACGTTCGACTCCTGCAGCGGCCGCGGCAGCATGACGAACGGCAGCATCGGCTCCGTCGGCGGCCGAAGCCGCACGATCTGGCTGCCGAAATTGGGGAAATCCTTCGGCGTCGGCGGTTCGAGCTGGCCTGAGGGGCTGACCTTGTCGGTCGTCCAGCCCGTCATCATCTGATAGATCGCGGCCGTGTGGTTGAACAGGCCGTTGGGCGTGTACGACATGGACCGGATCATCGTGAACTTGTCGTTGATCTGGGCCAGCCGGGGCAGAATCTCCGTGAACTTCACGCCCGGAATTTTCGTATCGATCGACTTGAACACCGACCGCACATTATCCGGCACGCCTTCCTTCGGGTCCCACAGGTCCATGTGCGACGGGCCGCCCTGCAGATAGACCAGCACGATCGACTTCGCCTTGCCCCAGCCGGGGCCGCCGCCATGGGCTCCGTCGGCCGGCTTGCCCTTGGCGGAATTGTCGGCCGCGCGGGCCTGAAGCTGAAGCATCTGGCCGAGATTGAGCCCGAACAGCCCCGAGGCACCGACACGCACGATATCGCGGCGCGTCACGCCCAACTGGCTGTCGCAAAGATCCTTGCCGATTCGACCGGGTACGAAAAGCATCGTGAGGGCTCCTGAGCCAGGACCAGCGTTCCAGCGGAGAGAGATCGGAAGTTTCTGCAGGCGGAACAGGATAGGTACGGAAGGCAATGTAAGAGTTTAACCCGCGTTACGGAGTCGGTAAAGCGAAATCCGGAAGAAGTCAAGGGCGGGTTTTGGCAGAATCGATTCGATTTCGGTCGACTCACTGACCGTTCAGCTTACGACGACTTCATTCCCTGCTTTCGTTCCGCCTTTCGCGAATCGCAGTCGGTACGCTATCAAAGCGATGACGGATATGATCGAAGCCCCGGTGCTGAGTAACGATAACCGGCTCCAGCTGATTATGGGGCGTTTCTTCACCAGAACGTGACCTGTCCATTGTCGATTGGCCATCAGCTTGTCGATGTTGATCGCTTTGGGTTCCGAATTCTGGTCGTAAACCTGAACAAGGGTCGGTGATCCTTCGATCGGGTGAAGGACGATGAAGTGTCCTGTCGGTTCATGCTGAAGTGCGGCGATCATGGGTTCACGTGGCAACTCTTCGAGATTCCGAACCCGAATTCCTTCGAATTCGATTCCGTTCGAACTTCCGATCTCGCAAAGATCGAGAAACGAAAGGCTAGCATCCGATCGACGGCGGATCACGTTCATCACGGAATTCAGATCCGTGCGGATCCCGTGCAATTGCAGCATCATGTAAACTGCGGATTCTCCGCAAATCGGAATCCGGTCCTGCATCTCCGAACCCGGCCGTGCGATTGCGAACCTCGAAAACAAGATCGTGGCTATGACTGAGACGACCAACAGCCCTTTCAGTTCGAACATGGGAATCAGAACCCTCTCGTTTTCAGATAGAGAAAACCGACGAGCCCCAGAATTCCCGTGATCGCAAACCCCAGCGGGAGCCAGTTGCCTGGTCCTGAGAAACCGTTACGGGCGACCGAGTTCGCGATCGTCTCTCGACGCTGGGTTTCGCCTTCCTTCAATTTGGCGTCCAGCAATTCCTGGGCTTCTTTGAGTGTCTTCGGGCGGGATTTCGTCGAAGCCATGGCGGCTTTCGTGGACATTTTCGTTTTCCCCTCGACGATTCTTTCGCCGTTGGTCCGTCTCGGGACGAATTCGGAATCCGCGATGCCTTCGTTGATCATGACCGTGCCGTTCAGAATTCGGTTCGTCCGGCGTATGTACTCATCACCTCGCTTGCTGTCGGGATGCGCCATCCCTAAGAGGAAATGATCGGAACTGACGAAAGTGCGAACCGTCGCAGAAATGGGAAGCCAAATGTGTTTCGAATCGCCGATGGGGAATTCCTTGAGGACGATCTCGTCGATCCGACGTTGCACATCGTCTTTCGAATCAGTCAATTCGTATCGGAAGGGCATACCACCACGTCTCATATCGAGCCAGATCTTGTGTGTGTTGAGTATTTCATTACCCGAATCACTTTTGACGACGCAAGTGATCAGGTCACATTCCACGTCGCCGATTTTTTCGGAGCCTTGGTGAAAGAAACGTCCATCATCGCGCGACGCCGTCGAAATCAAATAAGGAACGAGAAAAAGATCGACACCGGTGGAGTACATAAAAACCATGTCCGGGAGAAGTTCTAAATCACGCGGATAAACGTAAGTCTCCAGACCCGTCGAATTGTTGTCGTAATATTCCGTCGCTTGCCCTCGATCCAGAAACCATGATCTCCGAATCGTAATCCTCTCATTCTTTTCTCGACTTTCGCACATTATCACGCCGCTCTGAGCAATCGGCCAAGCGAAGCGGC
>CAZSQA010000049.1:0-38967 GCA_964608915.1 uncultured Isosphaeraceae bacterium | reverse complement strand
ATCCGCTACGACCGGCAGGGTTGAGACAATGACAAAGGGGACGGGGGTCATTTCCAGAAAATGACCCCCGTCCCCTTATCTGAATCTCCGAAAAGTCCGCTGCCGATGGCTTGACAGGTTGCACGGAACTCGTACTATGAGACGTAGTACTACATGTCGTAGTAATTGGTCGGGGATGCATTCGTGCGGGGCAAGCGCAGGAGCGTGTTTCATGGGACGAGGGTCGATCGATGCTCTGGGCGAGCTGCAGAAGCAGGTGATGGAGTCGGTGTGGAGCCTGGGCGAGGCGACCGTCGGGCAGGTGCGCGACAAGCTCGACCGGGACCCGCCGCCGGCGTATACGACGGTCCTTTCGGTGATGCAGAAGCTGGAAAAGGCCGGCTGGCTGAAGCACCGGAGCGAGGGGCGGGCGTATGTCTATTTGCCCACTCGCAGCCGCGACGAGGCCGGGGCGAACACTCTGCGCACGTTCATCGACAGGGTGTTCCGGGGCGATCCGCTCCTGATGTTTCAGCATTTGCTGGACGATGAGGACCTCAGCCCCGAAGAGCTTGCGGAACTGCGGAAGATGATCGACCGGAAACGCAAGCCGGGGCGTGCGTGATTCGAAACCGTTCAGGGATTGCAATGGACCGATGGGCGGAGGGCTTACCATGTTTCGAGCGTTCGAGCCGGGTGTATCTCTGTGGTGGGACGTCGTCTGGCAGGCGACGGCGTTTCTGGCGGCCGGAATCGGCGTGAGTGCGATCTTGCGCCGATGGCCGGCAAGGGCGCATCAGGTACTGGTGCTGGCGATCGTGGCCGCGATCGGCACGCCGATCGTTTCGAAATCCGTGCGCATGGCCGAGTGGGGCGTCTTAAAAACTCCAGGTGAATTGCGGTTTCGGGTCGCGACAGACAAAGCGGCTTCGCATGGTGAACCGGGCCGGATCACACCTGATCCCACACAAAGCCGCGAAAACACAGGAACGGGTGATCGCGTTTCGAAAAGGGCGGAGAAGAACGACATTTCAGCATTCGAAAAGATGCGCCGACCGGCGGCAGCGGGCATGGCCAGAACGGGTTCGAAGTTCGATTCGATCTTCGCAGGGGACTCGCTTCGAAATGTCCTGTTCCTCGTCTGGGCAGTCGCCAGTGGGCTGATGGTCCATTCCATTACGACGGCGATGATCAGGGGCCGGCGGATGATGCGAAATGCGACGGCCATCGATGATCCGCATTTGCACGCGGCGGCCGCGGAGGCCGCGAGACGGCTGGGAATTGCGTCGGTTCCGGAGATTCGGGCGTCGGGCGATGTGCGGTGCCCCTCGATCTGGTGCTGGTCGCGGAGGCCAGTGCTGTTGATTCCGGCAGGTTTCGAATCGAGTGAATCGAAGATCGACTGGACAGCCATATTCGCACACGAAATGGCACACTGGCGGCGGGCGGATCAAGTGACATCACTGTTGGGCGAATTTCTGGTGTGCATTGTGCCCTTCAACCCACTGGCCTGGTGGGCGAAGGCGCGGCTGGGGCAATTCGCGGAACTGGCGTGCGACGACTGGGTGCTGGCTTCGGGCATCGACGGGGCCGATTATGCCGATTCGCTCTTGAAATTGATTCCGGGGCGGGGAAATGCGATGGCTCTGGCAGCCGTATCGAGCCGGGGCGGGCTTGTCGCACGGGTGCGGCATATCCTCGACGACCGCCGCAGCAGCCCGCGCACCGGCACAGCGTGGACGCTGGCGTGCGGCACGGTGGCGGCGACGGCCGTGACCGCGATCGCCCTGGCGCAGGAAGGAGCTGCGAAACCCGCACAAGGAGCGCGAACCGAAATGAAAGATTCAACCGACAAACCCGCAGAGAGTTCGAAAGAACGGACGGCGACGGGCCAGGTGCTGGGCCCGGACGGCAAGCCCGTGCCTGGGGCGAAGATTTATTGGATCGCCCACCGCAAGCATCACATGCCGATCGTGGCGCTGCCGCGTGATGATGACCGAAGCTTCATTTCGCAGCCAGTCATTCTGGGGCAGGCCGTGGCGGATGCCAACGGCCGTTTCGAATCGAAGGTCAGGTACGATCACGAAGACATTTACGAAATGGACGGCGTTTTCGCGAGTCTGGCGTTCATGGCGCCGGGGCTGGGCATCACGCATGCCGGATTTGCGGCGGATCATGATTCGCAGGAATTTACGATTCGAATCCCGGCCGAGCAAGTGATCACGGGCCGGCTTCTCGCGCCGGACGGAAAGCCGGCGGCGGGCGTGCGGGTCACTCTCGATGCGATCAACGACGACGTTGAAGGCCAGCGGCAGGGGCTTTTCGTCGGTCCGACGGATCGCGACGATTCCATTCCTGAATTCTGGCCGAAGGCGATTTTGACCGATGCCGACGGGCGGTTCACGCTGCGGGGCGTGCCTCGGGGCGTGTATGCGACTTTGTCGTTCCGAAACCAGGATTATGCCTTGGATGAGGTGACGGTGAGCACCCGAACCGATGGCAAGATTTCGAATCTCATGAAGGCTTTCGAAATCGTGCCCGTCAAGCCGGACTTCTCGTATGCCCTGAAGCCGGCACGGCCGGTCGTGGGGCGCGTGACGGACAAGGCGACGGGCAAGCCACTGACGGGTATCGCGGTTGAAATGATACCGATGCGGTCGCACGGCGGGCTTAGTTTCCGGGGCCGGACGGATGCCGACGGGCGCTACCGGATTTCAGGCCACTGGACCGACCGGACCTATCATACGACGGTATATCCGCCAGCGAATTCCGGCTATCTCGATGCAACAGACGTGCAGCAAGGCTGGCCTGCGGGGGCGAAGGAGATGGTGAAGGATTTCGCGCTGGCGAAGAGCCAGGTCGTGACGGGGCGGGTGATCGATCAGGCGACGAAACAGCCGGTTGCCGGGGCGGCCGTGGTCTATCAGCCGGAGCCGAAGAACACCAATAACGTCGGTAAGCACGATTTTCGAAATCCGACGGTGACGGACGGAGAGGGGCGGTTTTCGATCACGGCGCTGCCGGGGCCGGGGTCGCTTTCGGTGGAATCGCCGGACGGGCGGACGATGCGCATCCGCGCCGGGAAGCTGCGCTACGGCCGAACCGCTTTTCCGCACGGGCATGTGAAGATCGACGTGCCGAAGGAGGGGGCGCTGCCGCCGGTGGAAATTGCACTCAAGCAGGGGGTGACGCTGGTGGCGAAGGCCGTGGGGCCGGACGGGCAGGCCGTGAAGGGGCTGGTGGCGTTCGGCGTCGGCATGAACGCCGCTCTGGTCGACACCTGGAACCAGGGGCAGGAATTTCGCGATGGCGTGTTCCGCATGGAGGGGGCGGATCCCGGGCGAAGTTACAGGATCTTTTTCATCGCTCCGGAAAAGAGGCTGGGGACAGTGGCGGAATTGAAATACGACCCGGCGCGGAAGGGGCCTTTGGAAGTTCGGCTCGAGCCCACGGCGACGATCCGGGGCAAACTGGCGAACGCGGACGGTTCGGTGCCGAAGGCGGGGCAGGCGGGGCTGAAGCTCTGTTTCACTCCAGAACCGAGGAAATTCAGCGATCGGGAAAGGTACGACGACGATCTGACCGATTTCTATTCGAATATCGTGGGCCAGCGGAACGCGTTCATGCACGACTGGAATACGGGCAAGCAGGGCGAATTCGAATATCAGGCGATCATTCCCGGCGCGTGGTACGAATTGATTTGTAACGACGGTGCCCTGTCTGCGACCGTGAGCACACAGATATTGAAACCGGGCGAGGTGCTGGACGTGGGGACTGTGACGCTCAAGGAGCGAAATCGATAGGACTGCCCGTGTGACGGGGCGGGTAAATCAAAGGGGACGGGGGTCAATTTGAGAAATGACCCCCGTCCCCTTTTTGCCTTCGGAAAAGCAGAAAGCCCGAGGACCGGTTCCTAAAAGCCGGCGCCGTCCCGGTCGTCGCCGCGTGGAATCTTGAGTGATTCCCTGATGACCGGTGTGAGGCAGGGCTCGAGGTCGCGTTCTACTTCTTCGAACTGCGATTTTAGTTCTTTATAAGACGAATGAAGTCCTTCGAAATGTGACGCTCGACCAGGGTCGTGCTTCATCAGCAATGCAAAATGGAAAACTGCGGCGTACCAGTTCTTCGCTGTGGTGGCGTCTGTCGCCTGCTCTTGATGCCAGAACGGATCGAAGCTCGCTTTCGTTTTTCGCCTTGCTTTTTCGTCGGGGGCATTCTTGTATTCCAGATCGACCAGCACGACGTTGTTCGATTCGGTCGTCACAAACCATCGATGATTGGAACAAGTGGGGGTGATCACCGCTGGCGGCTCCCAAATTGCATCTGGAAGCGTCTCGCGCGTCGCGACATTCCAGACCAGTTTTTCATTTTCGGACTCCGAATAGATTCGGGAACCATCAAGGCTGAAGGTCACGCTGGTCACGGTATCGGAATGTCCGCTGAGGATTGCGATTTCGTGCTTTTTTGGTGCGTCCCAGATTCGTATGTTGCCTATTCCGGCGACGGCGGCGGCGAGCCGTGTGCCATCAGGGCTGAAGGCGACGGATTCAACACCATCTTTGCCAGGGAAAAAAGTCATGATCTCCTGACCGCTCAAGGTTTCGAATAAATGAACGGAATGGTCTGTTCCACACGCTGCGAACCGTTTGCCATCAGGACTGAAGGCGACCCCAAATACTGCGCCACTGCTGGCATGAGCGGTCGCAATTTGCTTGCCTGAGGCAACATCCCATACCCGGATCTTCGTGTCATAGCCGCCTGACACAAGTCGCTTACCCGCTTGGTCAAACGCCACCGTCCTCACGAGCCCGGTGTGTCCAGTGAACGTTCTTATTTCACTGCCGGTCTCTACGTCCCACAGCTTGACCGTGTTGTCATAGCCTGCGGACGCAAAGCACGAACCATCCGGGCTGAATGCGACATCGTAGACCGTACCCTGATGGCCCGTGAGCGTCGCGGTTTCCTCATGTGCTTGCGCGTCCCAGAGTTTGATCGTTCCGTCACGACTTGACGACACGAGTCTGTACCCGTCCGGACTAAACGCGACTCCGGTAACACAATCGGTATGCCCTTTCAAGACGGCGACTTCTTCACCCGTTTCGGTGTTCCATAGGCGAACCGAATTGTCATCCGCAGCCGAAACGAGCCGCGTCCCGTTCGGGCTAAAGGACAGTTCGTTGACTTTAGCCGTATGCCCCGTCAGCCTGAACTTCGCATCGCCCGTCTGCGCGTCCCGAAGGATGACCGATTCTGATCCCGATGCGAGTTGCCTGCCATCCGAACTAAAGGCGACGCAATGCACAAATCCCGAGTGCCCACCCAATGTGAGGTCGTTATCGCCGCGAGTACTCCAGATCCGGACGGTTCCGTCCCTGCTGCCGGAGACGAGTCGCGTCCCGTCGGGACTGAATGCGACACCCCATACCGTTTTGGCGTGTCCATTGAGCGTCTTGATCAAGTTGCCCGTTCGAGTGTCCCAGAGCTTGATTTCCGTAGAATCACCCGCGGTCGCCAACAGAGTTCCGTTCGGACTGAAGGCGACGCAACGAACGAGTCGATTATGTCGACTCACTTCGCCGACATGTTCCCAGGTCTGCGTATCCCACAGCATGCAAACGCTATACGTGACGGCCGCCAGCCGAGTTCCATCGGGACTGAACGCCAGGCGTCGCACTTCCGGATAGGGATGGTGGACGACTTTGATTTGCTCCCCGTTTCGTGTGTCCCAGATTCGAATCGTTGTGTCACCACTACTCGTCGAAGCAAGTTGCTTGCCGTCCGGACTGAAGGTGACACCCGACACGGACGCCGTGTGCCCGGTAACCGTAAATATCTCCTCGCCCGACTTCGGGTCCCAAACTTTGACGGTTTTATCAACCGATGCCGACGCGATTCGATCTCCAGTGGGACTGAAGGCAAGCCCGTTGATAGCACCCAAATGTCCACTTATCGTATGGATGATGTCACCTGACTTTGCATCCCACAGTCTGACCTTCGCATCACTCCCAGCCGACGCAATGGAGGAACCGTCCGGGCTGACGGCGAGACCGTCGATGCGTCCTTCATGCCCCTTCAGTGTGCTAAGTCGCTCTCCGGTAGTTGCATCCCATAATAGGAGCGTCCCGCCTTTGCCTGCCGAAACGACCCGTTTTCCGTCGAGAGCGAAAGCCACCTCGACCACTTCGCTCGTGTGCCCGTAACATGTGATGTCGCTGCCCTGAAAACGCCGGTTGCAATAGTGCCACTCGAAGTTGTCACGGTATTCCTGTGGGATCTGATGCAGCAGCGTTCGAGCCTCCACCGCTCGATCAGCATCGTACCTGGCAACCGCAAGCTGAAACTTTGCCCCCGCTTCGGAATCGCGTGCACGTTGAGAATCTACAGTCGCTCTTCCTTCCGCGTCGACGGCGTTGGCGCGTTCTTGTTTCGCTTCATCGGTCTTATTTTCAGCGACGATCCGCTGGTTGTCCGCCTCTCTCGCCTTTTGATTCGCACGAAGTAACCCGTAGGTCGTTCCGGCAATACCAGCCACCAACACCATACCAATCGCGAGCAGGGCGGCGACCAGTCCGCGATTGCGGCCGGCAATCTTCCGAAGCTGATACCACGTCGAGGGCTGCCGTGCGGTCACGGCATCGCGGGCAGGTAATTGGACAGATCCCGCGCCAGGTCATTGGCTGTCTGATACCTGCGGGCACGATCCTTTTCGAGGGCCTTCATCACGACCCAGTCGAGTTCCCCCCTGAGAAGCTGCCGAAGCCGGGCCGGATGAAGTCTTCGCATGTCGCTGACGGCGGTATTCACTTCGTGTGACGACGAACTGAGCCGGTTGCTGGGGCGGGGCGGGTCTTCTTCCCGGATGATCTGGAGAATTCTCAACAGGGCATTTCGGCCCAGGGTCTCTTCATCCAGCGGGGTCGTTCCCGTCAGCAGCTCGTAGAGCATCACACCGAGGGAATAGACATCTGTCCGCGTGTCGATATCCTCGGCACCTGGCCCTTTGAGTTCCGCCTGTTCCGGCGACATGTACTGAACGGTACCGACGACCTTGCCGAACTCCGTGCGCAAGGTCATGTCGGTCAGCAGCCGATTCTGTTCCACGGCTTTGGCCAGGCCGAAGTCGATGACTTTGGGAACGGCCTCGCCGTCGACGACCGTGACGAGCACGTTGGAGGGCTTCAGGTCACGATGCACGATTCCCTTCTGGTGCGCGTGCTGCACGGCTTTGCAGACGCTGACGAACAACTTCAGACGCTCGTCGATCGTCAGCTTGTTGTCGTCGCAATACTGGCTGATGGGGGTGCCGTCGACCAGTTCCATCAGAAAGTACGGGCGCCCGTCATCCGTGGTGCCGGCATCCAGAACCCGCGCGATGTTGGGATGATCCATCATCGACAGTGCCTGTTTTTCGGCCTCGAACCGTGCGATCACTTCTTTCGAATTCAATTCCGCCTTGATCAGTTTGAGCGCGACCCGGCGCTTGACGGGCTTGTCCTGTTCCGCCAGCCAGACGACGCCCATTCCGCCGCGGCCGAGTTCTTCGATCAGCCGGAAATTGGCCAGGATCGGCGGCACGCTGACCGGGATCGCGATCGTATGGGCGTCCGGAACCGGTTTATTCGCCGCGGCGCGAAAGACGTCCTCGATGACGCTTTCCCGCTGCGGAAACCGCTGGACATACTCTTCCTGCCGAGGCGTTTCGCCTTGCCGGGTGCGGTATTCGCATTCCATGGCCAGAAGTTCTGCGAGCAGTGCGTCGTGAGCGGCCGCCGGAGCCTCTGCCAGAAAGGATTCGACAAGCGGACCTTGACCCTTCACCAACTCCTGATCGAACCGGTCACAAAGCCCGTCGATCTCGGAAAGCTGCTGGTCCGTCAGTCGCAGGTAGGCAGGGTTCCTCATCGTCGAGTCATTCATGGGGTTCGATTCGAACAGACCTCTCACGAAACGGGATGTCCGAATCGGTGGTCAAGCCCGACAACGACCCTGCCAGAAATCGCGGAAATCCTTCGACGGATGGCGTCATCGCTCGTCGGCATCATGCAGGCCGGCTTCGACCCAGACACGACGAATTCTTTCCAGCTTGCGTTCGATGGTTCGCTCGGTGCACTTCAATTCGGCGGCGGTTTCCGAGTTCGTAGCGCCTTCGAACTTGAGCAGCACGATTCGCCGCATGGTGTCGTCAGGAAGCGCATCGAGCAGCCGGGCACAACTTTCCTCGACTTCTGCCAGAACATCGGGCGTCGGCTGGCTGCCGCGGATCGCGTCGATCCCGGCGGGACCGAATTCGGCGAACCCGGATTCGCCGCGCACGGCTCCGCCACCTCGTTTCTGACGGTTCAGATACCGCCGTCGTTCCGAAACTTTTCGAGAGGTGATGACGGCCAGCAGGCCCCATAACGCGTCGCGGTTTTCCGCGGCGAGGCGGCCATCGGCGAGACCACGACAGAGACTGTGAAACGCGCTGTTCGCGGCGTCGTTCTCGTCATAGCGGCGACGAGTCCGCACGTCGAGTTTCTGCCGCGCGAACTCCTGAAGCTTCAGACGAACGTGCTGCCAGAGTTGGTCAGCCGCCTGATCATCTCCATTCGCAAGCTGGTCGATCCAGCCCGTGACCGTATCGCTTGCCATGCCTGAAAGCCTGATGGGTGTCGCGCGCAAATCGGGAAAGTCGACTGCAGGCGCATTCTAACCTGCCGCGACCGCAGTGAATAGCAAGCTCAAGAATGGATGTCGCAAAAAAACTGCGGGATGGCTGTCGGACTTCAGCCGCATTCGGACATATCGATCATATGGCCGGATCCTTTCGTTCGGCCTGAAACACGCCGCCTTCGGCATCGGTTCCATCCACTTGAACCACGGGAGAACGCAATGATCAAGAGATTCGCCACGGGGATGTTCGCATTCGCAGCCATGCTTGCGGTGTTCGCCGGGAGTGCACAGGCTGAACCCCCTGAAGACGGGCTCTACGATATCGTCAACCGAACCGAGGTTGGTGTTATGGTTCTTGAAGCCAGGTTGCAAAAGGTCGGCATGACTGAGCAAGGTGCAGGTATTTTCGTGATCCATACTGGCATCGGCGATAATGCCGGCTTCCTGTCCGCCGAGAGTTCCGATGACGGGTCCAAAGTCGATTTCGTCGGTCCCAATAAGACGCACTGGATTCTGATTCAGAATTCGAATGGCTGGAGCCTTCACCACAAAAGCAATGGGGCAAACTGCCTGTCGACTCAGTGCGGTTATTCTCTGAGACGAGCCAAAGGTAACAAAGATCAGCTTTTCGAACTCAAGAAGAAATAATGGTCTTTTCCGGCAACGACTGGCGTTGACAGTTGTGAGGACGTCAAGGCCAGAGTTCCTGCCGACAGGTCTGGCACTTTCGAATGCATCAAGCGTCACAACTGCGTTGGCGACGCTTGATGCATTTGATGGCGGTGTGACACACCGGCAGCGAATCCGTGTGAAAATTCCATGAATGACGACATTGGCCTGTCGGGCTTCAGCCGCATTCGGACATATCGATCATGTGGCCGGATCCTTTCGTTCGGCCTGAAACATGCCGCCTTCGGCATCGGTTCCATCAACCTGAAACACAGGAGAACCCAATGATCACGAGATTCGCCACGGGGATGTTCGCATTCGCCGCAATGTTCGCAATGTTTGCAGGGACTGCAACGGCCGCGGACTTCGATCCCAAAGTTTCCGGAGTCCAGGGAGTTACGATTCAACAAAAGTCTTCTCCGGATCCGGAGGTTCACCACGTCACAAGGCGACCTCTCACGGGTACTCTGGGCGATTCCGTATTCTGGATTCAAAAATCCAAGAACAGCCCGGAGTTCCTGACCACCGACGGTACGAAAGTCTTTTGGGGTCCTGAAAAAACGAACTGGGTCTTCCACAAGAACTCGTCTGGCTGGTCGGTCATGCTTGCGACGGACGAGGCATTGGCGGTGAGTCTCAACCAGAACAAGGATGGCCTGGAGTTGCAGCGCAATCAGGGTGCTCCGCATCAGGTGTGGGACATCGAGAAAAAGTAAGGGATCGATCCGAAGATTGGCCCGCTTCCGTTGGGCTAAGCCTCTCAGCCATCTCAAGCGTCGCAACTTCGGTTGCGACGCTTGTTGCATTATTGCCGTGACCGCTGGAAAAGTGGATCACGGGAAGCGAACGCGGACATTCCACGCCTGTTCGCAACCGGCGTGCCCGGGGATCTCGCTTGTGCGGCGAATCCGACTCCATGCGTCGCATGCTCGATCCTCGTATAATCGCCGAGACGCCGGGCCGGGAAATGTTGCGGAATTCGATCGAAGGCCTGAATCCGGGTTGCGGCGGGGCAAGCGGAATCGCCATATTGGGTGGGTTGGTTCGTTTCGGAAAATGTCGTAAGCGAGCCCGTGCATGATCCGGCGCATGCTTCGACGGAGTTCGCCGACGAAATCGAAAGGCGCGTGGCATGGGGCGAAGGTCAAGAAGATCCACGGGCGGCGCGGCGGCTTTGCCGGAATGGCGGGGCGAGCGCATCGGCGTGCTCGGTGGCATGCGCGAGGCGATTCTGGCCGTGATGTGCGGCGTGATGCCCTGGTGGTTCGGCACGGCCGACCCGCCGGCGATCTTCGTGATGTCGTGCCTGATCCTGGCGCTGGCGGCAGTGACGCTGGCGGACGGCCTCGGATCGGGGCGGCGGGGGCTGACGCTCGTCGAGAGCCTGACGTCACTGCCGGTTCTGGCGCTGGGGCTGGCGGCCGTGTATGGCCTGGTGCAGTGGGTGGAGCTGGGGCCGGACTTGCTGGGAACGCTGAGCCCTGCACGGCTGGCGCTTTGGAAAAGCTGGGGCGGCGGCGAGACGCTGGTGCTCAGTGGCGACGCCGGCGGGACGGTGCCTTCGGCCGGGGCACGGCTGGCGTGGCTGGACGCCGAGGCCTTCGAAAGCGTGGTGTGGGTGGCGGCCCTGTGGGTGGTGGGCGTGTGCGTGCTGCGGCTGCCGGGCCGGTGGGGCCCGCTGAAGCGGCACTCGCTGGTCTTGAGCGTTTCGGGCACGGCGATGGCGCTGCAGTCGATGCTGCAGGCTCTGACGTGGGACGGCCGCGTGCTGTGGCTGCGGCCCAAGGGGATCGTCACGACGAGTTCCGGGCCGTTCTTCGTGCACTCGGAGCTGGCGGCCTATCTGAATTTGTGCCTGGGCTTTCTGCTGGCTCGGCTGGCGTTCACGCGTCTGGTGCGCGATCCGCAGGCCGCCGGCGACAACTTTCTGACGACGGGCGGCCGGCCGGCCCCGGGGCAGGGGGCGCTGGCGATTTATCCGGCCGGTATCGGCATTCTGGCGGTGCTGGCGAGCGGTTCGCGGGGCGGATTTCTGTCGATGCTGCTGGGCATGATGGTTCTGGGCGCGATCGCCTTGCGGGCGAAGCTCAGGCTCGGCGGCCCGCGCGACGATTTCGCGGCCGGCGGGAACGACAGCCGCATGGCCGGCTGGTTCGCGGTTCTCGGTCTGCTGGGGGTGATCGTCGTCGGTCTGACGATGATGGCGGACGTGTTCGCGATCTTCGGACGGATGGAGAGCATCGTTTCGGCGAACGGATCGCACGCGGCCAGCTTCCGCCTGGCGGTCTGGAAGCTGGCGGCGGAGGCCTGGAAACAGGCGCCGGTGTGGGGCACGGGCTGGGGCAGCTTTTATTGGGCCACCCAGCCGGTGATCGAAGCGCGGGGCCTGGGCTTCGTGACGCACGCGGAGAGCGATTACGTTCAGATCCTGCCGGAAGGGGGCCTGATCGGTGCGGGCATCGCCCTGCTGGGGATCTTCGGCCTGTGCCGGGCGGGCTTCGCGCTGGCCCGGCGCGCGGACCGGGCGACGCAATTCCTGCTGGCCGGCGGTGCCCTGAGCGGGCTGACGGCCGTGGCCTGGGGCGCTCTGACGGAGAACATCCTGCGGACGCCGGGCGTGGTCATTCCGGCGCTGGTGACGGCGGCCCATGTGGCCCGCCTGGCGATTTCGACGAAGCGGGAGAAGGGCGAAGATGCCGGCGGAGCGGAACCGGCCCAGGCTGTCGAACGGAACGTGGCGATCGCCCGCGTGGGGGGCGTCGTTCTGGGCGCGGCGATGACGGCGGCGGCATGGCCGAACGTCGCGGGCACTCAGAGGATGAGCCGGGCCTGGGCCTCGATGGACAGCAGCGGTATCCAGCACGCGGGGACCCAGTTTCCGGACTGGAGCGTGTCGGACATGAAGGACGACCGCCTGGAACGGGAGCGATCCGGTACGGAGGCCGTCGAAAAGCTGCTGCCCGGGTGGGGTGACTATCACGTCCGGCGGGCCGTGGCGGAGGTGGAGACCTTCCAGCGGCGCACGCTGGCCGAACTGAAGCGCGAAGGCGTTTCGGAAAATGAGGCGATCCGGCTGTCACGAATCATGGGGGTCGCCGTAGTTCTTCGGGAACTGCCGCCGGAAGAATCGGCGGCGGCGATTCGCGGGCTCATGGGCGACCCGCTGGTGGAGGCACATCTCCTTCCGGCGGCCCGCAGCCTGGCGGAGGCCTGGCGGACGCAGCCCTCGACGGCCATGGTGCATCTGGAGATGGCGATTCTCAACTGGCTGTACGAATCGGGCCCGAAGGTGGACGAATCGCTGCGGCGGGGGATCGACCTGGCGGGCGATCAGGCGGGCCTGCTGATTCGAGCAGGCCAGATCGCCTCGGCCCTGGGCTCAGAGCCTTCCGCCCTGGCGGCGTTCGGCAAGGCATTGACGAGCGAGGCCGCAGGCGCGGCGGAAGCCGACCGGATCCGCCCCTGGCTTACGCCCGAAGCCGTGGACCGGCTGACGGAAACCTCGGCAGGAGCGGCGGTTCTGGCGGGCGAGACGCTCATGGACAAGACGGACGTCACACGACGCAAGGCGGCCGGTTTGCGGGCTCTGGAGAAGCTGGGTGAGCCACAGGGTGTCGAATCTGCTGGAGTGGCGCTTTTGCGGGCGCGAGCGTTGTGGTTGACGGGGGACGCGGACAAGGCGATCGACATGGTGCGAGTCGCGACGGCATACGCGCCGCGAGAGAAGGGGCCGCGGGTGTTGCTGGTGGAGTGGCTGATCGCGGCGGGCCGGACGGGTCAGGCGCTGGAGGAGGCGAAGGTGCTGCCGTATTTCTGGCCCGGGGATGCGGAGGCCGAGAAGCTGGTGGCGAAGGCGGCGGAGGCGGACGCGGCGGCCGGCACGGGCAAGGGGGCCGGGGAGGAATCGCAACCGGGGCGATGAAGTGGCCGAAGGTGGAGAGGGCGGATTCGCGAAGCGGCACAGTCGTCATGATCGTCACGGATTTCCCAGGTTCGCCGGACCTCGCAGTGCCGGGGATCGTCATGGATTCGGAAATCGCGCAGTCGTCAGGAACGGGCCCGAAGACTTCGGGAACGCGTTGCACTTCGGAAACTTGAATTGACGGCCTTGGCGCGGGGACCTATCATGGATCGTTCATGCGAATTAGGTAAATTTGGGGAGGGATGCGGAGTACGCGCGGAGCGGATGGATCTCAGTCGGGGAGTGAGAGCGATGGGCGTCGACGGGGCGACACACAGGACGGGGGCGGTTTCGAGACCGGTGGTCCGTCGTGTGTCTGGCGTCCGGTGCGTTCGGAAATCTGGTGTACGGGGCGGAACGATCGAACCGCGGTCATGGGCGACCTGCCGGTTCGTGGACGGTTCCGGCCGACGAGTCAGCGAACGGGATTTGCCATGAAACAGTTGACGCAAAATCAGTTTCCGATGCAGCAGGCGCGCGGGCCTCAGGCAGCGGAATCGAAGCTGCAGATGGAAGACGTGCTTCAGGTGCTCAACGCGATCCGTCGCGGCTGGCGTCTGGTGCTTCTGTTCACTCTTCTGGCGCTGACGGTGGGTCTGTTTCAGGTTTTCCGGATTCAGCCGGTGTATTCGGCGACGGCCCAGGTTCTGGTGAACCAGACGGGCGGGATCATGGCGAATTCGCCGCTCGGGGGGGTCGACCCGGTCACGGGCATGGTGGGCGATTTCCTGGCGAGCCACATCGCGATCATCAAGAGCCAGGCGGTTCTGGACGACGCGATCAAGGCCGGCAAGCTGACGAACGTGGACTTCAACGACATCTACGAGAATCTGATCGTGGACCGGATGGACCGGGTGCTGACGATCAAGTTCACGTCGAGCGATCCTTCGAAGCCGGTGAAGGTGGTGGAAGCCGTCATCGATGCCTACAAGCGGTTTCTGGACCGGACGTTCGAGAAGAAGTCGACGGACGTGGTGACGCTGATTTCGAAGGCCCGGGACGAGCTGATCATCGAGCAGGACAAGCTGGAGAAGGAATACATCGAATTCCTTCAGCGGAACAAGCACCTGATCTTCAACAGCGACGGCACCAACACGCTGCAGACGCGTCTGGCGGAGTGGGACCGGGGGATCCGTTCGGCGAAGGCGCAGATTTTCCAGTACAACACGCAGATCGACCATGCCCGGGAATTGATCGCGGCCGGCGCCAGCGATGCCACGGTCGCCAAGGCGATCCGGACGGTGGGCACGACGATCGCGGCCGATCCTTCGGCGGCGGCGATGCATGCCGAGATCGACGCCACGATGGGCTCGATGAATCAGGAGCTGGCCGACGACGAATCGTTCGAGGAGCTGACGCTCAAGTACGCCAAGGTGCAGGCCGCCCGGCGGAATTCCGAACGGATGCTGGCGAACCTGCAGAAGCAGATCGACATGGGCTCGGGCCAGCAGGCAGGCGGACAGCCCGCGGACATGACGGAGCGGCGCCTGCGGGACGCCTTCGAGGAGACGCCCGACATTCAGAAGCTGGATGACCGGATCGCGAATCTCAAAGACCAGTACCGCACCAACCTCAAGCTCTCCCGCAGCACCAACGACCCGACCGTGCGGCGCTATCAGGAAATGATCGAACGGGACGAGAAGCTGCGGGAAGAACTCTGGGCGGACTTCAAGCAGGACGGCGCGGGCATCTTCGGCCGGGCGAAGACCGGCGCGGACGAGCTGGTCGAAGAAGTGCGCACGCAACTGATTTCGCTGCGGGCGCAGGAAGCCACGCTGAGTGAGCAGATCGACACGCTGAGCCGGGAATACCAGCTCACGATGCGGGCCCGCATGGCCGAGCTGGAAAAGACCGCGGGCGTCGACTCGAAAGAGTACAAGACCATCAAGGAACGGTACGACCGGCTGATCGCTTCCCTGCAGAACCCGAACGCGAGCGCCGATCAGGCCAGAGCCGAGGCGATCCTCCAGGGCCTGCAGAAGAAGGTCGATACGCTGCAGATGATTCAGGACCGCCTGCAGAGAGAATACGACAAGGAACTGGCGGCTTCGCAGAAGTTCGAGCTGGACCGGATCGCCGAAGAAAACCTGCGGGAAAACAAGACCCGCACCAAGGAACTGCTCAATTCGATCCTGGCACAGCTCAAGCAGGCCAAGCTCGTGACCGACCCGGCCCACGTGACGGTTTCGGCCCAGGTGCTGTTCCCCCCGATCCCGGGGCAGAAGCAGACGAGCAAGGCCCTCATCATGGTCGCGAGCCTGCTCGGCGGGCTCTGTCTGGGGTCGATCGCGGCCTATCTGGTCGACATGCTGGACGTCAAGGTGCGCAACCTGGGCGAAATCCGCAAGCTGCTCGATCTGAACGTCCTGGGTTTGATTCCTCACCTGATTCGTGGGGGCCAGGCTTCGGGCGGGGACATCCGGCTATCGATGAAGGAGCTGGGCCTGATCTGTCACGCGCGGCCGCGCAGTTCGGCGGCGGAGAGTTTCAAGGCGATCCGGACGAGTCTGGAATTTTTCCGCCGGAACCAGAACATTCAGGTGCTGATGGTTTCGAGCCCGCACTCCGGGGACGGCAAGTCGACGACCTGTTCGAACATTGCCTGTACGCTGGCGATGGCGGGCCGCAAGGTGCTCCTGATCGATGCCGACCTTCGGCGTCCCGGCCAGCACAAGATTTTCGACGTGCCCAACGAGATGGGTCTGGCGGACGCCATCGAAGGGCGGTCGCCGCTGCACCGGGCCGTTCAGCCGACCAGCGTGTCGAACCTGGATCTCCTGACGGGCGGTTCGAACATCACGAATCCGGCCGAGCTGCTTTCGTCGCGGTCCTTCTCCGAACTGATTCAGGAGGCCCGCATGGTGTACGACGTCGTCCTGATCGACACCTCGCCGCTGCTGGCCGTGACCGACCCGTGCGTGGTCAGCACGCAGGTGGACGGCATCGTGCTGATCATCCGGGCGACGGTGATCAAGCGTCATGATCTGACCCGCGTCCGCGAGTTGCTGCAGAGCATCGGCACGCCGGTTCTGGGCACGATCCTCAACGGCGTGAGCCGCGAGCAGTTCTCCTACGGCTACGGCTACGGCTATGGTTACGGCTATGGCTACGGTTACGGCTATGGTTACGGCTACGGCTACGGCTACGACTACACCCGCAAGAAGAAGGGCGAACGGGCGGACGGCAAGGGCGACGCCGCGCTCGATTCCGGCGGTGCGGACAAGAACGAGGGCGACGATCTGCTCGGGATCGGCCAGTCGAAGAACGACGCGAGCCAGGATCCCGACAAATGATCCGCTGACGAAAGCCCCGGGGCCGTTCGCCGGAACTGCCCCAGGGCGATCGAAAGTGCCCGAAACCGAACGAAAGTCACCGGCGAAAAAGAGGAGAAGCGAACGAGTCTTCCGAAGTTCGGAGAGGTATGCCCGGGAAGGCGATCGAAGACTCTTGACGAAGATAGTCTCTTTGGTTTCTCATTTCGATGACGCCGAACCCGGACGCTCTCACCAACTCACGCAGGATTCTTCGAATGTCTTCCGCCAGCGCTACCAGCTATGCGACCTCACTGCTCTCGGCCATCGATTCCAAAACCGCGAAGGTAGGGGTCGTCGGCCTCGGTTACGTGGGGCTGCCGCTGGTCGAGCTTTTCGCGCGTAAAGGCTTTCAAGTCAAAGGCTTCGATATCGATTCCCGGAAGATCGAGGATCTTTCGGCGGGTCGCAGCTACATCGGTCACATCACGTCGGACCGGATCGCTTCGCTGGTCGACTCGGGCCGGTTCGAGGCGACGACCGACTTTTCGCGGATGACGGAGGTCGACGCGATCATCATCTGCGTACCGACGCCGCTGGGCACGCACCGCGAGCCCGACCTGGGGCCCGTGATCCACACCGGCAAGGCGATCGGCAAGCACCTGCGGAAGGGTCAGCTGGTGATTCTCGAAAGCACGACGTATCCCGGCACGACGCGGGACGTGCTTCGACCGGAGCTGGAAGCCAGCGGGCTGAAGGCGGGCGAGGATTTCCTCCTGGCCTACAGTCCGGAGCGGGAAGATCCGGGCAATCCGAATTTCTCGGCGGCCAACATTCCCAAGGTGGTGGGCGGCTTCACGGCCGACTCGGCGCGGGTGGCCCAGGCGCTTTACGGCGCGGTCACGCCCCAGGTGGTGCCGGCGACGAGCTGCGAAGTGGCCGAGGCATGCAAGATTCTCGAGAACACCTATCGGGCGGTGAACATCGCGCTGGTCAACGAGCTGAAGATCGTGTTCGACCGGATGGGCATCGACGTCTGGGAGGTGATCGACGCCGCCAAAACGAAGCCGTTCGGGTTCCAGGCGTTCTATCCTGGCCCGGGTCTGGGCGGGCACTGCATTCCGATCGACCCGTTCTATCTGACGTGGGTGGCGCGGGCCTACGGGGTTCACACCCGGTTCATCGAGCTGGCCGGCGAGATCAATACGTCGATGCCCCATTACGTGATCGAGCGTCTGACCGAGGCGCTCAATTCGCGGGGCAAGGCGATCCACGGCAGCCGGATTCTGGTGATGGGCGCGGCCTACAAGCCGAACGTGGACGACTGCCGCGAGAGCCCTTCGATGGAGCTGATCGAGATGCTGCAGGAGCGTGGCGGTCTGGTGACCTACAACGACCCGCACGTGCCGCGGCTGCCGAAGATGCGGGCGCACGACATCAGTCTGGAGAGCCAGGCCCTGACGCCCGAGATGCTGAAATCGCAGGACTGCGTGCTGCTGGCGACCGACCACGCCGCATATGACTGGCCGAATCTGTTGCCGAACGTCTCGCTGCTGGTGGATACGCGGGGTGCGACGCGGAAGTGTCGGGACCGCTTCGCCGACCGTATCGTCACCGCCTGATCGATTGACCGGTACGTCTCCGGCCGGGCCCATGCGGGCCCGTTCGCCGGGCCTCGAGGAAGTAGCCTGATGACATTGTTACCCGAGCTGGCGGCGATCGTGACGACGTTCGTGCTGAGCGTCGGCTGTACGGCCATCGTCCGCTGGGCGGCCAGGCGGTTCGGCATCGTCGCCCGCCCGAAAGAGGACCGCTGGCATACCAAACCCACGGCCCTGCTGGGCGGGGTGGCGATCGGCGTTTCGGCGATCTTCTCGATGCTCGTGTTCGTGCCGCAGACGAACACGTCGCTGACGGTCCTGGCCGGGTCGGGCCTGATGTTCGTGATGGGCCTGGTCGACGACCTGTTGACCCTGAAACCGTACCAGAAAGTGATCGGGCAACTGATCGCGGCTTCGATCGTGGTCGGGGCGGACATGATCCTGCCCTGGACAACGATGTACCCCGTGAATGTCCTGATCACCATGTTCTGGCTGGTGGGCATCACCAACGCCGTGAACCTGCTGGACAACATGGACGGCCTGGCGGCCGGCGTGGCGGCCGTGGCGGCCGTGTTTCTGGGGCTGCAGTTCGGCATGCACGCCGAAGCAGGCACCGATTACGCCCTGATGCTGGCGATCTTCACGGCTTCGCTGCTGGGTTTTCTGGTGTTCAACCACAATCCGGCGTCGATCTTCATGGGTGACTGCGGGTCGCTGTTCATCGGGTTTTTCCTGGCGTCGTCGGCCCTGCTGACGAACCAGGCGGGCCGCTCGCGGAGCTTCCTGCCCGTGCTCGCGGTGCCGGTTCTGGTTCTGTTCATCCCGATCTTCGATACGACGCTGGTGTTCATCCTGCGCAAGATGGCGGGCCGGTCGGTCTCCCAGGGGGGTCGCGACCACACGTCGCACAGGCTGGTGGCCCTGGGCCTTTCGGAACGCAAGGCGGTGTGGATGCTGTGGGCCCTGGCGGCGCTCTCCGGCGTGATGGGCCTGGCGATCATGAAATTGCCGGCTGAGGCGAGCTTCACGGCCCTTTTCGTGTTCTGCCTGACGCTGATCTACCTGGGAATCCATCTGGGCAAGGTGAAGGTCTACGACGTCAGCCAGCCGACGCCGGTGATGAGCTTCCTGGTGGACATTTCCCACAAGCGGCGGATTTTCGAAGTTCTGCTCGACTCCAGCCTGATCGTTTTTTCGTACTACCTGGCATTCACGATGGTGCTCGGGCCGCTGGACGATTCGGAGCAGTCGGCCACGTTCTTCCGAACGCTGCCCCTGGTGGTGGGGCTCAAGCTCGCGGCGTTCACGGCCGCCGGAATCTACCGGGGCATGTGGCGCTACATCACGCCGGATGCACTCTGGGTCTATTTCCGCGGGAGCCTGCTGGGCTCGATGTCGGCCGTCGTGGCTCTCACGCTCGTGTTCCGGTTCGAGGGCTTCAGCCGGGCCGTGTTCGCCCTCGACGGCTTCCTCCTGCTGTTCCTCCTGATCACCAGCCGGTACGGGTTCCGGGTGATTCGAAGATTGTTCCCGCATGCCGTCGACCGCAACGAATTCAAGCCGGTGCTGATTTACGGCGCGGGTGACGCGGGCGAAATTCTCGCCCGGGAACTCCTCGGCAACCCCAGCTGGCGGCTTCGGCCGATCGGGTTCCTCGACGACGACGCACAGAAGATCGGCCGTACGCTGCACGGCTTGCGGGTTCTGGGCGGCCTGGACAAACTGCCGTATCTGGCTGGACCGGACCGGGCATTCGGGGGCGTGATACTTTCGCCGCGTCAGATTGCGGCGGATCGGCTGGACGAGATCCGGCGCGTTTGCGAAAACGCGGATCTGGAGATGTACCAGTTGTCGCTGACGATCGTGCCGATTCTGTCGCACGACGATTCCGAGGAGCCGATCCGGCGCGACACGTTCGACGATCTTCCGCAGATTCCGCCGATCCAGGCACCGGAGATTCCGGCGCCGGAAGGCAACCCGTTGGGGGATCCGTCACATGCCGGAGCCTGAGCGAGATCAGGCGGCGGCACCGGGTGAGGAACGCTCCGAGGCGGACGGGTCGACAGGTTCCGAAAGCCAGGCACCATCCGAAGGCGTGCCGGAACGCAGGCTTTTGAGCGACTACGTGTCGATGGTCGGTTTCAACGGCCTGTCCGTCGGGTTGTCGTTTCTGAACACTGCGGTGCTTTTGAGGTTGCTGGGCAGTGCCGGCTATGGGGAAGTTTACGCGCTGACGATGGTCGCCCAGGTGATCACGATCATCCTGGGCGGGTGGTCAGTTCAGACGATCAGCCGGTTCGGCGTGCAGGAAGTTCAGTCGACGGGCCGGATCCGGTCGACATTCTGGGGCGTGGTCACGATCGTGTGCGGCATGTTCGTGCTGACGTTCGCCGCGAGCCCCTTGTGGCTTCGGCCGACGATCGATTACCTGTCCGCGCCGCGGGCGGGGGTTCCGTTCGTTCTGGCGTACGTGCCGCTGCAGATGATCTGGTATCAGATCCGCTCGGCGTTTCCGGTGTCGGGTCATCAGCGGCTCATGTATCCGCTTCTGTGTCTCGAGCGGGTGGTGATCCTGAGCACGTCCGTGGCGCTGTCGCTGTGCGGAAGTCTGACGGTTTCCACGACACTGACCGGTTACCTGCTCGGCTCGCTGGTCATCGACCTCGTGGCGTTCCGGATCATGCGGCAGATGATCGGCCGGCCTTACGTGCCTGCCCGCGGCGAGCTTCAGGAGATCGTCCGCCATGGTGCCCCCATGCTGCCTTCCATCTGGACGCATCTGCTGGCGACCAACGCGATGGATTCGCTGTTCGTGAAGAAGTTCATGGGCTCGGCGGAGCTGGGGGTCTACGCTCTCGGCGTGCAGGTGGCCGGAATGACCCAGCAGCTGGTGATCGTCGGATCGCAGTTGCTCACGCCCCGGATCATCCGGTGGCGGTTGAACCGGGACGACGAGCGGCTTTTCCGGTACGTCCACCGGCAGTTCGTTCCGCTGCTGTGTCTGTGGTGCGTTCTCGGGCTTATCTGCGCCTCGCTGGTGGCGGTGATCGGGCCGGTGTACATACCGGCGAATTACCAACTGCTGTCGCGGCTGGTGTGGCCGCTGGCGGTGTCCACGGCCGTGATGCCCCTGTGGTCTCTGGTCTGGGCACCGCTGATCGTGGCGTTCGACCGTCTGCCGATGTTCATGTTCACGACGCTGGCCTCCGGCGTGACGAACGTCGGGATGAACCTGTATCTGATTCCCCGATACGGAGCGGTCGGATCGGGCTGGGCGACCGTCGTTTCGCTCCTGATGAGCTGTGTGGTCGCGGAACTGATGACGTGGCTGCGGGGCGACGATTTTCCGCGTCGCGGCTGGCGGTTTTACGCGGCTCCGGTGACCCTGTGCGTGATCGCCCTGGCGATATCGACACGGGCGAACTGAGTTCCGGAGCCGGGCCGCGAGACGGCATCGGCCGGCGAACCGAAACGGGGTCCGCTGGTGCGTGTTCGGAGATTCAGGTTGAGATGAGCGGAATTTATCGGCAATTTCGCCGTGATCCGGCAAACGGGGCGCGATCCGGTTTCACGATTCCGCTTCGAATATGCTATGCTGAATTTATCGGACGTCCATTCAGACTCGGACTTGTCGTGCACGGAACACACCGCCACGAAACGCGACCGGTCCCCGCATCGGTTTGCCCTGAGGAGCCGCGGCCGCATCTCCTTCGATAGGCAATGGTTCGTCGGGTTTTGGCCTGATCATTCGGGCACATCCGACAAGTGGGTGACCTCGTAGCGAATTGGCAGCCGGGAACTTGCGCATGTGCCGACAAAATCGACAACCTGGCGCCGTGGGGAACGACTGAATGGAATCGAGGCCCGGCGAGCGTAAGCCCCACATCCTGCACGTGATTCCGACACTGGCCTCAGGGGGAGCCGAGCGGCTGCTTTTGACGAATTTGTCGAACGCCACGATCCGGGAGCGGTTTCGGCACACGATCGCCTTGACGGACATCCGGGATCTGAACAGAAAGATCGACGGAACGTTTCTGGCGGGCGCTTTCCGGGATCTGGACATCGAGCTGATCAGCCTGAACCGGCCTGGCTCGAAAAAGCTCGTCGGCTGCATTCGGGCCCTGCGACGCGTGATTCGCGAGAAGGGCGTCGATCTTGTGCATACGCATCTGGGCTGGGCGAATACGGCCGGTCAGATCGCAGGCCGGTCGATGGGCAAGCCCGTGGTCACGACGTTCCACAGCACCGCGTATTCGAACGAGGCGAGAGAGGCGTTTCGCGTTCCGCGGCCGAAACACTCGATGCTTCGGCGGATCGACGGATTCGTCACGCGTCAGTGCATGGATCAGGGGATCGCGGTGAGCCGGTGCGTGGCGCGGCACGTGGCGGAGTATCTGTACGTCGACCACGGCCGGATCCGCGTGATTCACAATCCCGTGGATCTGAAGCATATCGAGTCGCATCAGGCCGATCCGCGAGGATACGTGCGCGGTCTTCTGGGTTTGCCGGAGTCGGCCCGGATCGTGATCGAGATCGCCCGGGTGCTGGTCTCGAAAGGCTACATGGATCTGATCCAGGCGTTCCGGTCGGTCGCGACGGCGCACCCGGACACGCATCTGGTGATTCTGGGCAACCAGGCCGACGCCGTCTTCGTGCGGGAACTCAGGAACCGGATCAGCGAGCTCGGCCTGGAATCGCGAGTGCATCTGGTCCCGCCGCGGCTTGACGTCGGGGATTTTCTGGCCGCCTCGGACGTTTTCGCTTTTCCGTCGAAATACGAGGGCCTGGGCAACGTTCTTCTGGAAGCGATGTGCTGGGGGCTGCCGTGCGTGTGCAGCGACATCGAGCCGTTTCGGGAAATTGTCCGCGACGGGGAAAATGGTCTGATGGTTCCCGTCGGCGATATCGAAGCTCTTTCCGCGGCGATTCTTCGGATTTTGGAGGACAAGCATCTTGCGGAACGATTGGGCACTCAGGCCAAAATAGATATCCACAAGTATTTCCATCCCGACCGGAAACTGGAAGAACTCATCGATTTATATGACCACCTTCTCTAGGTTAAACTGTGCCCGGCTGCCCGCCGGGGTTGGGTAGACCGGGTTCGCCTGTGCGCATTCCCCGCGCGTGCCGGATTGAGGACGGATCGCCCCGAAGATGCGGCTCGGGATCGCGGGCTGAGGAACTTAAGGAAAGTCCTGTATGTGCGGAATCGCCGGAATCGTTACGACCTCTCCGAATCGCCCGATCGGTGATTATCAGGACATTCTCCACCGGATGTGCGATGAGATGGCCCACCGGGGCCCCGACGCCGATGGATTCTGGTCGGACGGACGAGCCGCTCTGGGGCAGAGGCGGCTGGCGATCATCGATCTGTCGGACTCCGGCCGTCAGCCGATGACCAACGAAGACGGCACGCTCTGGATTACGTTCAACGGCGAGATCTACAACTTTCATGAGTTGCGTGAGCAGCTCATCGGCCACGGCCACACGTTCCGGAGCAACTGCGACACCGAGGTCATCCTCCATGCCTACGAGCAGTGGGGCGAGGACTGCGTGAACCGGTTTCGCGGCATGTTCGCGTTCGCGATCTGGGACACGAAGGCCCAGCGGCTGTTCGCGGTGCGTGACCGGCGGGGCAAGAAGCCGTTTTTCTATCACTGGGACGGCCAGGTGTTCCGCTTCGCCAGCGAACTGGCGGCGATTCTGGATGACCCCGCCGTGCCGCGCGTCATGGACGCCCAGGCGATCGACTACTACCTGACCTGGGGCTACGTTCCCGCCCCCTCGACAGGTTTCGCGGCCGTCAAGAAGCTACCGCCGGCCCACACGCTGACGCTCGACGCCAGAGCCGCGAACCCGGAGCCGGTCATTCGCAAATACTGGGAGCTTCGCTACCTGCCGAAGAGCGAGATTTCGTTCGAGGACGCCAAGGAAGCCCTGCGGGAAGAGCTGACCCGCGCCGTCCGTATCCGGCTGATGAGCGACGTGCCCCTGGGGGCGTTCCTCTCGGGCGGGATCGATTCGTCGATCGTCGTGGGGCTGATGGCGACCCTCTCGGACCAGCCGGTCAAGACGTTTTCGATCGGCTTCGCGGACGCTGCCTATAACGAGCTGGGCCACGCGCGGCGGATCGCCGACAAGTGGAGCACGGACCACCACGAATTCATCGTGGAGCCCGACGCGGTCAGCATTCTGCCGCTGCTCGTGCGGCATTACGGCGAGCCGTACGCCGACGCCAGCGCCGTGCCGACGTATTACGTTTCGCAGATCACGCGCGACAAGGTGACCGTGGCCCTCAACGGCGATGGCGGCGACGAGGCGTTCCTGGGGTACGAGCGATACCTGGCGAATCAGATTTCGGAATATCTCCAGCGGGTTCCGGGCACCGGGCCGGGGATCCGGATGCTGGGGCGGCTGCTTCCTCCGAGCATCGAGTCCAAATCCCGCATCGACCGGGTGCGCCGGTTTCTCGAAGTCGCCCTTCTGCCGGAAGCGGACCGCTACGCGCACTGGGTCGGCTATTTCGGGGAGGCGGAAAAGGACCGGCTTTACAAGGCGGATTTTTCGCAACGTCTGCGCCGCCGGGAAGCCCTGGACTGGTATGATCGCATCGTCAGCGCGCAACCGGGGCTCTCTGCCGTGGAACGCGCCAACCTGGCGGACTTTCACGGCTATCTGCCCTACGACCTTCTGGTGAAGGTGGATATCGCCTCGATGGCCAACAGCCTGGAAGCCCGCTCGCCGCTGCTGGATCACAAGATCCTGGAATTCGCCGCGAGACTGCCCCAGCGCTACAAGATTCGCGGGCGGAAGGGCAAATGGATCCTCCGCCAGGCCTTCGCCGACATGCTGCCGCCGGAAAACGTGAATCGGCCCAAGGCCGGCTTCGGCGCGCCGATCGGGACCTGGTTCCGGGAAGCCATGCGACCGATGGTGGAAGATCTCCTTCTCTCGGATTCTTCCTGCATCCGCGGTTATCTTGACGGCGCGGCCATCGAACGCATCGTGCGTTCGCACCTGAATCGCGAGGCCAATCACACTTACCGCATCTGGAACCTGATCATGCTGGAAATGTGGCATCGGGAATTCAGCGTTTCCGCGATCTCCTGAACCGACCATGACCAGACGCCGCGCCGAGAGACAGGACCGCAAATGCCCGGGACCGTATTCACATCGCCCCTGGACAATCTGAACACCGCCACCGGTCTGATCGTCGCCTTCCTCCTGTTCGTCGTCGGCATGATCATCGTCCGGCTCTCGCACCACAACGAGACCATGGACGAACAGTACAGGCTGTTCATGGTCGGATACGCCGCCCGGATCGCCATGATCCTGCTGATCTATAACGGCGGCCTGATCTCGATCGTGACCGATGCGGACTCCCAGGGCTGGCGGCTCGCCCTGTCGATTCACCAGCAATGGCGCGCCGAGGGCTTCGGCCTGCTCACCGTGCCGCTGGCCGTCTACGAGGGATTGCCCGAAGTGAACAAGGGTGAAATGCACACCCTTCACAAACTGGCGTATGCCGCCGTGTTTCTCGTCACGGGGCTGCCCGGGCGGATCGCAGCCGCTTCCCTGAACGCACTGCTGGGGGCGCTGATCCCGGTGCTCAGCTTCCGGATGTCGCTTCAGATCTACAACGACCCCAAGGCCGCCCGGTACCTCGGCTGGACCCTCGCCCTGATGCCCTCGCTGCTCGTGTTTTCGGCACTCACGGCCAAGGAACCGTTCGTCGTCTTCTTCGAAGTCCTCGGCCTCTACTGCTGCGTCCAGATCGCCCAGCGCCGCTTCCGCCTGCGTTACGTTCTCGCGTTCCTGTTTTCGCTCTTCTGCATGCTCTACCTCAGATTCTATATCTACTACGTCCTCCTGGGCAGTATCGTCGTCGCGGTCGTCGTCCCCGTCTTCATCCGGGACAGCTTCCGCAAGGTCGCGATCGTCACGGGCCTGTTCGCGTCGCCCCTGGTCATGTATTACGGATACGTCTCCGCTATCGCCGAGCGCAAAGATGAGGCCGCCAGAACCGAAATCCAACAACGAACCACGCTGCAGAGCCTCAGACAATACGGCTCGAAAATGGGCGGTAACTCCTTCGTCGAAAACCCGTTCGACATCACGAAACCCTCACAGTTCGTCCCGGGGCTCCTCTTCGGCCTGGTTCACCTGATGTACGCGCCCTTCCCCTGGAATCTCGCGCGCGGAAGCCGGCTCATGCTGCTGACCACGCCCGAAGTCCTCTGGTGGTATTACTCAGGAACGATCCGCTTCTATCGAGGATTGCGCCACGGCCTCCGTCAAAACCTCGCCGATTCGCTCGTGCCCATCCTCTTTTGCCTGCCGCTGCTCTATTACTACTCGCTGATGTTCAGCAACATCGGCCTCGCCTATCGCTATCGGGCCCAGATTTATCCCGAGCTGATCCTGTTCATCAGCCTCGGCTACAAACGTGTCCGTACCCTGCACGGATACCATTCGTATGCTCTGCCAGAACAGGACGAGGCGGACGAATATCCCCCCGGCAATCAGCCCACAGGCCAGCGACAACCCTGGATCGCCCGCGACCGGTTCGACCGCGACCCAGGCTACCAGCCCACTCAGTGGCCCAACCGCAACGACCGGTTCCGCCGGATGTGACCCGCGGCGGCACCGCTTTAACCCCCGCAACCGCCACATCCGCCGCCGCCCCCGCAACCTCCGCCACCACCCCCGCCGCCACATCCGCCGGCACCGGCGTCGATGCCGCCACTGCCATCCACAGCCGCCGGGCGGGCGTACGTCATGAAGTCCCGGTACGCGCCCGTCTGCGGCAGAACGCACAGGCCCGCGATCGCCATCGACCGCCAGTAGCCGTCGTCTTCGGCGGCCACAGGTCCGTCCGCATACCGCTGCCGCAGCGTCTTCACCTGACTGGCCGTATCGCGCTTCATCTTTCGCAGGATCTTCGTCGCCGGCGAATACCACGACCGCAGCGTCGGGCCCGTCACCCACAACAGCCCGATCAGGCTGCCCGCGATCATCTCCATGATCAGAAACCCGATCGGCCGATGCCGCGCCAGGCCCACCTGGGCCCGGGCCACGCCGATCGCCAGCCACAGCACGATCGCCATCAGCCCCAGGCCCTGGGCAATTCGCAGCGGCGCGCTTTCCAGATACAGATCGCGCTGCGAAAGCCGCTCGATCGCCGATCGCACCGGCAGGCGCTCACTCAGTGCGGCCACGTACTTCGTCATTTGGGGCGGTCTCGCCGCGCTTTCGAAGGATTCGATCACGGCCAGCATCTCGGCATCGAACACGTTCGCGGGCTTCGGATCACGATCGGCCCGCACGAAGCGTTTTGTCGCCGTATCGAACCGGATCCGGCCCGCCGCGATCAGCCGCCCCATGAGCAGTTCCGCCAGCCGGTGCCGGTTGGCCACGCGCCCCTGCATCAGGGCGATCGTCTCGGGCGATTCGTGCTCGAACTTGCGAACGGTTTCCTCGGGCACCGGCTCGTTCAGCAGGGCCCGCTGCAGCCACGTCGTCAGCAGGAACACGACGGCCCACGCCAACGGATAGAAGATCAAAAACCGCTTGGCGTCGAAGCTCGTCACCGGGTTCGGAAAGCCGGCCATGTTCGCATTGCCGCCGCCGGCCGCCACGCAACCGCTGACGGCCAGCGTCCCGAACGCGGCGATCACGCACACGGCCGCCGTCTTCGCTCGCCGGTTCCATTTCGCCGCGGCCAGCGATTTCGAAATCGATATGCGGGGCTTCCGTACGATCCAGTGCGTCGCGCGGCGTACGTGCACAGGGCGCGAGGCCGGCGCGAATCGCATTTCCGGCGCTGGCCAGATCTCCGGCGGAGCAGGGCGGTCGAACAGGCGCTCATACGAATCGAGCGTGCGGCGATACCAGTCGTCGAACTTGTCGGCCTCGGCCCGGCCGCCCCTGGTCGGCCCGTGGTGCAGGGGACCGCCCAGCGTGTCGCGGCACAGGTCTTCCCAATAACTGCGTGTATAAAGCAAATGCAAATGCCAGGCTTCGTCGACATCCACCGAGGGCGTCACCGCGTGCCCTGCGGCAAAGGCCAGAAACACGAACCGGCGGTATTCGTCGATCACCCGGGCGGCATATTCCAGCGACCAGCCGTTTTCGCGGGCCAGGCGCTGAGAGAACCGGAAGTCGCTGCCCGGGTCATCGATTTCGAAAGCGGCGATTTTCGACCAGAGCGTCCGCTGTTCATGCGTCATCGGCATCGTTCGTTCCTTTCGTTTCCTGACTCGTCCTCGACCGAACCAGGTTCGATCGTGCCGGCGACATCCGGCGCTTCTGATCTACTCAGCGAACGGACGGGCCGATGCGCTCAAAAAATTTTCGAAGACCGGTGACGTCGGCTTGACCGGCGGGTGTCGATGACGCAATCTGGAAGGATCCAGCAGTGCCGTCTTCATGACATCTCCACAATCGAAGAAATCCAGGTGAACCGATGCGAAACCCGCAACTCGCATTTCTGATATTCGCCCTGGCGGCAGGCTTGTATTTTCTCACGACGGGCATGATCCTGGCCTCCGGCGTCGATCCGGCCGATCTGCTCGATTTCGCCTGGCATTTTGCCGCCGTGGCGCTGATGACGGGCATCGTCTATCGGCAGTTTCTGCGGCCGCGGGCGACGTAAATACCCTGAATTCCCGATCTTTCCGGATCCACGATTTCATCCGATGCGGTCTTTCCGAATCTTTCGAGGCGGGATTCGTTGCGATTCGACGACACCCTGGCAGTCCGTCCTGGTGAAATTCCGATCGGTCCGTCCCGTTCCGGAGGATTCGAATCTCGTGCCGGATCATGCGTCGGGAAGCGGTGAGGATCGCTGAAACCAGCGTGATCGAAGGAAATCGAATGTCCGGATGATGCAGTCCGGTCGCTTTCGGATTTTGTTCGAACGTATATTGATGAACACGATCGTCCAGTGTTCGCTTGCATTTCATTCCATCCAGGTTATGTTCACATTTGGTTAGAATTATTTCGTCAAACCTAAATTTTTTTCTTGTGCCGACGTAAGCATCCGCGTAAGTTCGGACACGTGGAAGCGTTCGTTTCCATGCTCCTCAAGCTTTTCGTGAGATTTCATCCGGCATCGCCCGGATTTCATCCGCTCAGGAAGTTTGGGGAAATTCTATCCGCAAGTGACCTCTATCTGAGGACCTCTCTAATGGGCGTGCTCTATCGCCTGTCGGCAGGCGTATGCGCGGTGCATACGCATGTCGCGGCAGGAAGCAGGCAGTTCGCCGGCTTCCTGATCGGATTGTCAGCATTTCTGGTCGCCTCGTTCGGGGTGCCCACAAAGTCATTCGCTGTCAACCCGACGCTTTCTGACCCGACTCTGACGGTCAGCACTGTGGTCGGCGGTTTGACTCAGCCGACCTGCATGGCTTTCATTGGCCCCAACGACTTTCTCATCAACGAGAAAGCTTCGGGACGGGTCAAGAGAGTCACCAATGGCGTGGTCGTAGCCACAGTGCTCGACCTGCCGGTCAATTCGAACTCGGAACGCGGGCTGCTCGGCATGGCCTTGCATCCTGGATTTCCTGAATTTCCGTTCGTCTACCTCTATTGGACGGAAAGCAGTACCGGGTCCGATTCCACCGTCGTGTCGGAAGTGGGTAACCCTGCTTCGGCATTTCCGCCCGGCACACCACAGCCGCTGGGCAACCGGGTCGACAGGTTCGTCTGGAACGCGGGAGCGCAAACGCTCACGTATGACGGCAACCTGATCCGGCTTCGTGCCTTTCAGCAGGACAACAACAGCGTTGCGGCCCCCCAGGCCGGCAACCACAACGGCGGCCAGATCCGCTTCGGTCCCGATGGCAAGCTTTACATCCAGATCGGCGACAACGGTCGCCGCGGCTGGCTTCAGAATCTGCCGAACGGGCCACTTCTGCCGCCGGCTCCCGACGACGCGTTCGGCGGGCCGGCACCCGACAACAATCACCTGACCGGATCGATCTTCCGGCTCAACCCCGACGGCACCACGCCGACCGACAATCCGTTCTTCGCCGCGGGCGCTTCCATCGGCGGAGAAGTCGGCGCGAACATCCAGAAGCTCTTTTCGTACGGCCACCGGAACCACTTCGGCCTGGCCTTCGACCCGATGTCGGGGAACCTCTGGAACGCCGAAAACGGTGACGACTCGTTCGACGAGATCAACAAGATCATCCCCGGCGGCAACTACGGCTGGATTCAGACGATGGGGCCGATCGCCCGCATCGCTCAATTCAAGAAGATCGAAATGAACTTCTACAATCCCGCGACGGCGACGCTCGGGACACTGCAACAAATTCGCTATCCGACGACCCGGATCGCCTACTCACCGGTTCTGGCGATGTCGAACCTGTTCGCTCTGCCGGGATCCACTTATCAAGACCCTGAAATGAGCTGGCGCTACGCCGTTCCGCCATCGGCGATCGGTTTCGTCAACAGCACGGCACTCGGTGCGAACTATGCCGGATCGATGTGGATCGGCGAAGCACGAACCACCAGCATCACCGGCGGAAGCACCGGCACTTACGCGGGTGGCGCACTGATGGTCTTCCGGCTTACGCAGGACCGGGCCCATCTGGATCTTTCCGCGGACGTTCGTCTCGCGGACCGCGTCGCCGACAACGGAACTTATCCGCCGCCCATCGGAACGAATCCGGCCGCAGCCGGTTTCAAATTCAACGGTGTGGAAAGCGAATCCCTTCTGATCGGGCAGAATTTCGGTGTCGCGACCGATATTCAGACGGGACCCGACGGGCTTCTCTACGTCGTCTCGAATACGGACGGCATCGTTTACGTGATCGGGCGTGCTCGCGTGAGCCCACCTTGACCCTTAAGGTCCGGTGCTGGTTTCATTCGATCGCTTCAATCACGTATCTGATCAGGAGATAGCCTCGTGAACTTCCCATTCCGATTCCGCATCGCAGGCCGAATCCTCGGATTCGCCCTGACGATGACCTCATTCTCTCAGGCCAACGCAGGACTGATCCTCAACGGCGGGTTCGAGTCCGGCTTCACAAGCTGGACCAGATCGGACCTCGCTGGCGGCGACGGTACGTTCATCCTGCAAAGCGGAACCACCAGTCCCGTCAACGGGGACCCGGTTCCTGCCCCGCCGGGCGGCTCATTCGCGGCCATGACCGACGCCCTCGGCCCTGGTTCGCATGCGCTTTACCAGGATTTCATCGTCCCCGCAGGCACCGTCAGTGCCGAGCTCCGGTTCGACCTGTTTCTGGGCAATCGGGGCGACGATTTCTATTCCCCGAATCCGGCATCGCTGGATTTCGGTGCCCCGGCCTTCAATCAGCAGGCTCGCGTGGACATCCTCGTGGGCAGCTCCAACGCTTTCAGCGTGTTGCCCGCCGACGTTCTGCAGAACGTCTTCCAGACGAAGCCCGGTGACCCCCTGGTCTCCGGCTACACGACGATCGTCGTGGACCTTTCGTCCCTGTTCGCGGCCCGTGGCGGACAGACGCTGCGCCTGCGGTTCGCCGAAGTCGACAACGTCGCGCCCTTCCAGATGGGCGTCGACAACGTCAGCCTGACCGCCGTTCCCGAGCCGGCTTCGGTCGTGCTGTGCGGCACGGGCCTGCTGTTCGGAATCGTCCGGTCCTTACGAAACCGGCGTTCCTCCAGGGGCACTTCGGTCGTCTGACATGGCCTTGCGGCTGGCGCCTTCGCTCCATCCGTCGGCGCGAGCCACCCGACGTAAACTCCCGGCGTTCCCGGTCGGCACAGTCCGGCCAGGAACGCCGGTTTCATTTCGCGGTTCGTCGCCCCGGTTCCACGAATCCTGCAAATTCGATCGCATTTTGCGTCCCCGTTCAAGGCCGCCCCGCCAGCACTCCCGAGCGCTTGCATTCGCGAGATCCGGCCAGCGGGTGCGGTCCGCGCCATTCGTGTTTCAATAATTCGATTTGACGCCTGAGCGGAGGACCCAGATCCAGAACGGCACGATGGTCGTCAGTACCAGGCCGAAGAGGGCCAGGAACAGCAGGATCAGGCTCCAGCGCAGATTTCTCAGGTAATTGCCGATGAGCGAATCGTGATGCACCTGGGTCATCATGTAAATGCCTGAATCCTTGCCCTGAATTTTCAACGGCACGGCCGCAGTGATCCAGCGGCCCTTGTAGGCCGGGTCGAGCCGCGCGATCGGGTCGGCATACGCGGGATTCGGCTTCAGGATCGATTCCAGCGGCACGCGATAGAGAGGGTCGAAGGGGTCGTGCGGCAACCGGCCGTGCTCTTTTTCCACGATCTTCTGGAAATAGGGGTGCTGCAGAATGACCCCGCGCGAGCCGGGCCGCATGTCGACGATCACGAATTCGAACTGGTTGGCGTCCTTCGATTCCAGGTCGACGATCTTGCCGAATTCGAGCATCTTGGCGATCACGCCCAGCGGCTTGCCGGCCGGGCCGATCACCGGCGCGGCGATGGCGATCACGTAATTCTTCGTCTCCACGCTCATGAACACCGCCGAAATGTAAGGGGCGGCCAGGATCGGCGGCTCGATCGCCCGCCCCGCCACCGAACTTTCCCAGTCCGTCGGACCGCCGTGGAAATACGATCGCCAGGCATAATTCTTGCCGATCGATTGCAATGCCGGCGCGCGGGCGACCTGCGTGCCGTTGGCCGCATAGGCCACCCAGCTGAAGACGAACGTGTGGGCGTTTTCGTCCTCCTGATACAATTTGCCCAGCCGGGCCTGCAGGGCCCGAACCGGCGCGGCGTCGATCATCTCGCCCCGGCGGGTTTCGAAATTCCGCGCCAGTTCCGGGTCGACTTCCCGCTTCGTTCCGGCGGCTCTGGCGGCTTCGGCCGAGCGGATCAGGGCGTCTTCGTCATAAAGGGTTTCGAGCGTCTTTCGCAATTCCGGATTCCGGGCGATCGATTCGAAATCGGCGATCAGCTCCGGCGATTGCGCGATGGCCCGGATCTTGTCGACTTCCTTCACCAGAACGTCGCTGACCTGCGACGCCGCCAGGCGCGCGGCGGCCTCGTTCGTGGCCATGGCGCGGCTGGTCAGGCCGCGGTCCAGCGATTCCAGCGCCCGGGCCAGGCCCATCAGCCCCAGGCCGACCGTCAGCACCAGTGCCACCAGGAACGAGCCGACCAGCGAAGCCGCGATCGGGTTGCGGCGGATCATGCGTTCGAAAAGCTCGCGCCGGGTGACGCGAATGCCCGGCCCCGGCGGCTGATGTTCCAGATACCGCGTGATTTCGTTGCGCAGGTGGGCGGCCGTGGCGAAGCGGTTGTCCGGGTTCTTGTCCAGGCACTTCATGCAGACCTGCACGAGATGCTCCGGGATGTTCGGCATGAACCGGCGCGGGTCGGGCGGGGGGTTGTCGCGAATCTGCCGCAGGATCGCCTCCGGCCGGCCGCGAAATGGCCGCTCGCCGGCCAGCAGCTCGTAAAGCACCACGCCTAAAGCATAAACATCCGTTCGGGCATCGGCCGCGTGCGACTCGCCCCGGGCCTGCTCGGGCGCCATATAGGCAATGGTGCCGACGACGGCCGTGCGGTCGTCGTGCACGGGATCGTCGGACAGCATCGCCAGGCCGAAATCGACCAGGCAGGGGCGGTCGGTGCCGGCGTGCATCAGGATATTCTCGGGCTTGATGTCCCGGTGCACCACGCCCTGCTTGTGGGCATGTTCGAGGGCGTCGGCAAGCTGGCGCACGATCTGGCACACCCGCCGGGGCGAAAGCGCTTCGGCATGGGCCTGCATCCACTGACGCAGAGGGGGCCCCTCCACGAATTCGCTGACGAAATAGGCCGTGCCGTCCGATTCGCCGACGTCGAAGACGCGCACAATGTTGTCGTGCCGCAGCCGGCCGACGACGAGATCCTTCTGAATCTGGCGGAATTCCTCTTGCGCCAGGTCGTCGTGCAGGATCTTCACGGCCACGGGGCGGTCGACGAGCGTGTCGTGGGCCTTCCACACCGTGCCGAAATGCCCCCTGCCGAGCCGCTCGATCAGCCGGTATCGGTCGGCCAGAATCAGTACCGAAGCATCGCCTGAATCGGCGGAGCGGGCCGCCGGGGCCTTCGCGAACGATCCCGGGCCGGTACGCCACTCGGTGCCGACATAGGTCTGAGCGTCCGGATCACTGCCTGATGGCGCCGGCGCAGGCCGCGGATCGCCGGACATCGCCTGGCGCACGCCCTGCCAGGCCCGCAGCGTCTCGGAGATTTCGGGCTCCAGATCCGCGTGCGCCGCCAGAAAATCGGCCACGGCGGCCGCGCCAGGCGGTTCGGCCGCGCGCAAAAGCCCCGCGACAAGCTCTTCGCAGCGTGTGGCCCGCCCGGTCGCCTCGTCCATTTGCCTGCCGTTTCAGTTGTCGGAAAGCCATTCGCACACGGGGGCCAGCCCGCGGGCCAGGGGCTCGCGGGCCCGGTGCAGGTGGCCGCGCACGGCGTCGACGGAAACACCCATCGCCCGGGCGGTCTCGTCCAGCGAAAGGCCCTCGAAATAGCGCAGAGTCACCGCCTGCCGCTGCTGAGGGTGGTCCAGGGCCGCCACGGCCTGGCGCACGGCGTCTTCGAATTCCTGTCGCCGCAGCTTGTGGCTGGCGGTGGAAATGCCGGCGGAGAGCTGCCCGAACAGGTCGCCCATGAGCTGGAAGCCGCCGGACAGGAACTGCCCGCCGCCGAGGGTCGCCTCACGCATGGCGGCGGCGCGGGTTTTGTCGACCACGCGGTTGCGCGCGATGGCCGCCAGCCAGGCATAGACCGAAGCTTCGGAGCGGGGCTCGAACGTGGCGATGCCGCGCACGGCATCCACGCAGCAATCCATGAACAGATCCTCGGCCGTGGTGCGGGCGCGCAGGGAATGGCCCATTTCGGCCTGGATCAGCCGCACCAGCGCCGGGCGATGACGCACCAGCAGCCGCTCCAGGGCAAGCCGGTCGCCCCGGGCGGCACTTCGCGCAAGTTCGGCATCGGTCACGGCGACGGTCATGGGTCGATTGGGGCAGAGGGGGATCGATCCGAATCCGCTGGACTCGCATTTTCCCCGATCCATGCCCCGGGCGGCAAGGGCATGCGGAGTCCGCCTGACTCCGCAATTCGCCGTGACGCACGGGCATCCCCCCGCCGACCAGCCCGGTCAGCCGACGATCCGGCTAGTCTCCCGCTTCCGCCAGGCAAGGGCCAGAATACCGGTTCCAGCCAGCGCCAGCACGATCGATCCCGGCTCAGGCACCACCACGGCCGTGATCTGCGGCACGGAATCGATCACGAGATCCCCCGAACCGTCCTGCGGAATCGTGATCGACAAATGCGGCACCGCGCCCGGCAGCAGCGAATCGTAATCCGGCTCAGGGCCCACCAGGTTCAGGAAGAAGGTCGTCGAGAAATCGCTCAGCGTATCCATCGCCGGGCCCGTCAGCCGCACGATGAAGCTGAAGCTGGCGTTCGCCCCGAACGTCACCGCCTGCAGCGGGCCGTTGACGAGATTGCCCGGGTCGTTGTCGATCGTCACGTTCGCCGGCAGCGGCCCGCCCGACGAGGCCCCGTCGTGCGTGATCGCCCCCAGCGTCAGGTTCGTCGACGTGAAATTCATGATCATGGCCGTGGCCAGTTGCGCAGTCGCCCCGCCGGCATTGAATTGAATATCGAGAAAGCCCGCAGTGCCGTCGGCGATCGACGATGCGTCGACCGTCACCAGAATGTCCGCCGCCTGAGAAGTTCGGGCGCAAGCCACCGAAGCCACGAATGCCGCCAGAAATGCCACTGCCGCAATACGCACGTTTCGCACGGGGTCGATTCCTTGTGATGAATTCCAGAGATGCCAGTCAGGATTTGTCGAAATGCAATTCGGATGTCAGGGATGGGTGAACAGGGGCACGAAGCTGGCTGCAGCGCGATGTTCCCCTCCTTGCGAAGAAGGGGTGGCCGCAGGCCGGGGTGGTCGCTTCGCATGAAAGATTCACTCACTCGCGAAGAACCCCCCTCCCCGCTGCGCGGGACTCCCCCTTGGCAGGAGCGTTCCTGGTCGCCACGCCAGCGCTGAACGCTTCGGCCTGCAATCGTCTCCGTCGCTCAGGCTTCCGGCTCGTTCGATTCATTGCGATTGCGATGCAAGTGCCGAACCGGCGTTGGCTTAGCCGATCACGGCCGAGGCCGAATAGGTGAACGCCCCGCCGGATAGCACGCGGAAGTTCAGCGTCACTCCCTGGGAGCCGCCCGCGGCTACGCTGCCGGCCGTCCAGGGCAGGTACCAGTCGGCCCCGTTCTGGGTGCCGCCCACCACCTGCACGCGTGACGGCAGCCCCGAGATCTTGATGGCCGTGGGCGTCAGCGTCACCGGCGAGGCGTTCGTGAACGTCACCACGGCCCGGAAATTCGACGTTCCGCGAAGGTACAACAGGCCGCCATAGCTGACGTTGAACGCCCCCAGGGTGCTGCTCACGGGCGTCACCGCCACGTCGTTGCCGTCGCCGCCGGTGTAGCTGATCTTCAGCATCTGGCCGTTGACCGACAGGAACGCCCCCTCAGGGAGACCGGCGAACGTGCCGGCCGTCGGGTTGGCCGACGTGTTCTCCACCAGCGTGAGCGACTGCCCTTCGTTCAGCGTGAACGACTGGAACGCCAGGTTCAGCGTCGACCCGCCCAGATTCACCCCATCGGCGATCACCTTGTCGAAGGCGGCGGTGCTGGTGCCGTCCAGGTACATGGTCGAATTGCTCGTCATCGACAGCCCGCCGGACGTGATCGAAACGACCCCGCTCGGAGTTCCGCCAATGTATGAGCGTGGAATGATCGTGCCGTTGACGGCGACAGAACCCGTGATTGAGCCTTGGCCCGCGAGCGCCGGGCCGCCGGAGCCGAGGGAAAGCCCGGCCGTCGCGGTCACGGAGCCGCCGTCCATCACCAGGCCGCCGTTGGTCACGCTCGTCGTCGCCGTGGTCGTCAGGGTGGCCGAATAGGAACGCACGAACCAGGAGCCTGAAAAGCTGATCGCCCCACTGCCGGTGTTCGCCGTGAAGTTTCCGATCTGGTCGGTCACCCCGCCCGGTACGTCGAACGTCAAATTTCCGCCTGCTGTCGATATGCCGTTTCGCAGTTCGATACGGCTGGCGTAGAGCGTTACCGGGGCTCCCGCACCCTGGCTCGTCAGCGAACCGCCCGAACCGAAAACGATCTTGTCCGAAGAAAGGACCGAAATGCCGCCTGCCCCCGTGGTCGTCACCGAGCCGTTCAGATCCACTTTCGGGATGCCGCTCGGCGTGTAATAGGAATTCAGCGTCAGTGCCCCGGCCGTGATCGTGCCGTTGAGAGTCACGCCGGCGGTCGAGTTGTTGGTCAGCCCCTGTGCCGTGCCGGACGTGAGCGTCACGGAGCCCGTGCCGGCGTCGATGGTCCTGCCCGTGGCGAGCGTGATTCCGCCCACACCGGCATCGCGCTGGGCGTCGACGACACCATCGCTGGCCGAGGCATTCGCCAGCACGGTCAAGTTGCCGCTGTCGGTCGTGACGTCGGCATTGAAGATCACCGACCGCCCGGCCTGAACGGTCAGCGCGCCGCCGTTGCCCGAGGGGTTATTGACGGCGATGGCGTTCGAAACGGTGATGTCGTTATTGGCCTGAAGCGTCGTGGCCGTGCCGGCGCTCAGGGGCGTGGCGACGAACGCCGGGCTCATATTGGCGGGGCTGGCCGGATTGGCCGTGAAGGTGACGCCGCTGGGAAGAGGCATCTGCAGGCCGACATAGACCGCCCCGCCGTTGGTCGAACGGCGGATGATGTAAGTGCCGTTGACGGTGTCAGCTACAGGCAGGTTCGTGGTAATACCCGGAATCGAATTGGTGTCCGAGACCGCACCGCCAGCCTGACTCGTGAGCAATGTGCCGTTGGTGCTGCTCATCCAGGTAACGGCACCCGCGTCCACTATGGCGCCGTTGTCCCAGTTCGGGCTCCTGACCAGGTAATTTCCGTTCGAAAGCGCCGTCACGCCGCCGCCGACTTGATCGTTCGCCGTCGAACCGACCAGGCTGTTGGACGAAGAGACCTCGCCCGTCACGCCCGAGGTGCCGCTGCCCCACGTCACCGCACCGCGATTGCCGTTCCAGAGGAAGGAACCGACTACGTAATTCCCGTTCGTAAGGGCCGTCCCATTGATGCCGACCAGATCGCCCGACGACGTACCGACGAGGCTGTTGGACGACGTCACGAAGCCTGTGACGCCCGAGGAGGAGCCGTTGCCCCACGTCGACGCACCGCGAGTGTTGTTCCAGTTGTAGCTGCCGACCACGTAATTCCCGTTCGTCAGCGCAGTCACGCCGCCGATGCCGACTTGATCGTTCACCGTCGACCCGACCAGGCTGTTGGACGAAGACACCGCGCCCGAAACGCCCGAAGTGCCACTGCCCCACGTCACCGCACCGCGATTGCCGTTCCAGAGGTAGGAACCGACTACGTAATTCCCGTTCGAAAGCGCCGTCACGCCGTAGCCGACATAATCGCCCGCCGTCGAACCGACCAGACTGTTGGACGACGACACCACGCCCGTCACGCCCGAAGTGCCGTTGCCCCACGTCGCCGCACCACGAACGCCATTCCAGTAGGGGCTTGAGACCACGTAATTCCCGTTCGAAAGTGCCGTCACGCCGCCGATGCTGACAAATTCGTTCGCCGTCGAACCGACCAGGCTGTTGGACGAAGACACCGCGCCCGAAACGCCCGAAGTTCCACTGCCCCACGTCACCGCACCGCGATTGCCGTTCCAGCCGGAGGTGCTGACCACATAATTCCCGTTCGAAAGCGCCGCCACTTTGTCGCCGACAAAATCGCCCGCCGTCGAACCGACCAGGCTGTTGGACGATGACACCACACCCGACAC
>CAZSQA010000048.1:0-39621 GCA_964608915.1 uncultured Isosphaeraceae bacterium | reverse complement strand
CCGCGTGCTGGAAGTCTCGCGGGCCGGCTATTACAAATGGCGGAACCGCGAACCCTGCGAAACGGCTCGCAAACAGGCCGAAATCGTGCAGGAGATCAAGCGGATTCACGAACTGCCGCGACATGACGATTACGGCAGCCCGCGAATGCATCGGCTGCTGCTGAAAAACGGCTATGCGTGCTGCGAAAACACTGTTGCCAGGCTGATGAAACGCGAACGGATCCGTGCCAGGACGCCTCGCAAATTCAAGGTCGTCACGACCGACTCCGGGCACGACCGGCCATAGTGCCGCAACGGACCAGGTTCTGAAAAACGGGGAGTAGTCGAAGAGTGGAAAAGCGATGATCAAGCGAGTAGAGTGTCAACCGGGCAATTCGTAAGATTCAGTGTCTACTTTTTGTGGGAAAGACCAATCCAATGCCCCTGATGCTCCAATGACCATGAAAACTCCCAGCAACCATGCCTTTAAGTTGGACGGGCCCGATCTCCGAGTCCTCACCATCAACGGCGGTTCATCGAGCATTAAGTTCGCTCTCTTCGAACCAGGGTCGCCGCCAAGGCGTGTTCTCGCAGGGGCGATCGAACGCGTCGGGATCGCTGACACAATTCTAAAGGCAAGTGGTACCGACTATCTCGATGTCAGGCAGACACTCGTAGCAACAAGCTTCGACCAGGCGATCGCGGGGGTGCTAGATTGGTTAGATAGTATAGGCGAACTCCGTCGAGTATCCGCTATCGGGCACAGGCTCGTTCATGGCGGCCCGTCCCATACCGAGCCCCAAATAGTTACTGCTGAGCTAATTGAAGACCTCCTGAAAGCGAGCACTTTCGCTCCTGCCCATTTACCTTCGGAGATCCGGATCATCCAGGCGCTCGATCGACGTCTTGCGGGTGTAACTCAGGTCGTCTGTTTCGACACTGCCTTCCATCGCGATCTGCCAGAAGCTGCCTATCTCCTCCCCATCCCGCGACACTATCAGGCGCTCGGAGTTCGTCGATACGGATTCCACGGCCTTTCTTATGCTTATCTTCTCGATGAGTATAAGAGACTGGCAGGAACAAGTGCAGCCCAGGGACGAATCATCTTTGCACACCTTGGTTCCGGAGCCAGTCTGGCGGCGGTACAGGGCGGCCGGAGCATCGACACCACGATGGGGCTAACACCTTCTGGAGGGCTCGTGATGGGCACCCGGACGGGCGACATCGACCCAGGTGTTCTTGTTCAACTTGCCAGGTCCGACGGACTATCGACCGACCAGCTTGAGGACTTGGTGACTCGACAGTCCGGCCTATTGGGGCTATCCGAAACGAGTTCAGACATGCGGGATCTACTCGCAGCTCAAGCGAGCGATCCGCGAGCAGCTTCCGCCGTCGAGTTGTTTTGCTATCAGGCCCGGAAGTGGGTTGGATCGATGGCCGCGGCACTCGAAGGTCTCGACGCGCTAGTATTCTCAGGCGGAATCGGGGCGCACGCTCCGGAGGTCCGTGCGAGGATATGCGATGGCCTTGAATTTCTTGGTGTTCGGCTCGACCCGGCCGCCAATGCCGCCAACGCGTTAGTCATCTCGATGGCTTCTCGTTCTGTAGATGTTTACGTTATTCCCACTGATGAAGAATTGGTTATCGCGCGGACCGTATTCAGCTTTTTCGGCGTCGACTCGGATCCAAGCGAGCAGACTCCATCTATCGATCACTGGGGCACAGTCGCGCCTTCAGATAAGCAACTCGCGTTGATGGACGCCTACTGGCGAGCCGCCAATTATCTCTCCGTAGGCCAGATCTACCTACTCGACAATGCTCTCTTGAAAGTGCCGCTCCGTAGAGAACATATCAAACCACGATTGCTGGGCCACTGGGGTACGTCGCCCGGGCTAAACCTCATTTACGTCCACCTCAATCGTGTCATCGTGGCTCAAAATTTGAACGTCCTCTTCATCACGGGCCCTGGTCATGGTGGACCGTCGCTTGTCGCTCATTGCTATCTGGAAGGCACATATACGGAGGTGTATCCAAATGTTACTCGGGACGATGCAGGGCTGAACCGGTTGTTCCGCCAGTTCAGCTTTCCCGGTGGAATACCGAGCCACGTTGCTCCCGAAACGCCTGGCAGTATCCACGAGGGTGGCGAACTCGGTTATGCCCTATCCCACGCGTTCGGGGCTGCGTTTGATAACCCCAATCTCATCATCGCCGCCGTTGTTGGTGACGGCGAGGCAGAGACGGGGCCACTCGCCACGAGTTGGCATTCCAACAAGTTCCTCAACCCTGCCACCGACGGGGCAGTACTGCCGATCCTACACCTGAACGGATACAAGATCGCGAGCCCCACCATTCTGGCACGCATACCGAAGGATGAATTACAGAAGCTGTTTGAGGGCTACGGCTACAAGCCATACTTCGTCGAGGGACATGAGCCTGAGAAGGTCCATCGGAAACTAGCCGCCGTGATGGATATTGTGACCGCCGAGATTAGGCAGATTTGGTCCGACGCGCGAACCAAAGGAATCCAAATCAGGCCCGTGTGGCCGATGATCATTCTCCGTACCCCGAAAGGCTGGACATGCCCCGCCGAGATCGACGGGAAAAAGTGTGAGGATTACTGGCGGTCCCACCAGGTACCGATGGGTGACATGGATAAACCCGGGCACGTCGAAGTCCTCGAAACTTGGATGAAGAGCTATCGACCTGAAGAACTCTTCGATGAGAGCGGCGTGTTGAAACCAGAGATCGCGGAGTTGGCTCCCAAAGGCGAACATCGGATGAGCGCCAACCCACACGCCAACGGCGGACTTCTTCTCGAAGATTTGCGGATGCCGGATTATCGGAATTACGCCGTCGAGGTGACGAGTCCTGGAGCAGCGAACGCCGAATCGACTCGCGAAATGGGGCGATTTCTTCGCGATGTGATGAAGTTGAACCTTGATTTCAAGAACTTCCGCCTCTTTAGCCCGGATGAAAATAACTCGAATCGTTGGCAAGACGTCTTGGACGTAACGAACAGAGCGTGGATGGCCGAACTCTACGCCACCGACGATAAGCTCGCTCCCGACGGGCGGGTGATGGAGATGCTCTCCGAGCACCAGTGCCAGGGCTGGCTCGAAGGCTACCTGCTGACAGGAAGACATGGGTTCTTTTCGTGCTACGAGGCGTTCATTCACATCATCGACTCGATGTTCAACCAACACGCCAAATGGCTAAAGGTGTGCGGCCAGATTCCGTGGCGACGGCCGATCGCATCGCTCAATTATTTGTTGTCTTCCCACGTCTGGCGGCAGGACCACAACGGCTTCTCGCATCAAGATCCAGGCTTCCTCGACCACGTCGCGAACAAGAAGGCCGAGGTCATCCGCATCTATCTGCCTCCGGACGCAAACACCTTACTCAGCGTCACCGACCATTGTTTACGGAGTCGAAACTACGTGAACGTCGTTGTTGCCGGCAAGCAGCCGTCACCCCAGTGGCTGACGATGGCCGAAGCGGAGACGCATTGTGCTGCCGGGCTGGGCGTCTGGCAATGGGCGTCGAACGACATGGGGAGCGAGCCGGACGTAGTGATGGCGTGTTGCGGAGACGTGCCAACGCTGGAGACGCTGGCTGCCGCGGATCTGCTGCGACAGCACCTGCCGGATGTGAAGGTGCGGGTCGTCAACATCGTCAACCTCATGAAGCTGCAACCGCCGAACGAACACCCTCACGGCCTGACGGACGACGAGTTCGATGCGATCTTCACCACAGACCGACAGATTATCTTCGCGTTCCACGGATACCCCTCGTTGATCCACCAGTTGACCTACCGTCGGACAAACCACGGCAATATGCACGTACGCGGCTACAAGGAAGAAGGGACGACAACTACTCCGTTCGACATGGTGGTGATGAACGACATGGACCGGTTCCACCTAGTGATGGATGTAATTGACCGCGTTCCAGGACTGGCAGTCCCGGCGGGTGACGTCAGGCGGGTGATGATAGAAAAGCGGGCCGAACACAAGCGGTTCATCGCAGTCCACGGCGAGGATATGCCTGAAATCACTGACTGGCGTTGGCGAGGTGAGACCGCCTTGAGCGAGTCAGAGTCTACATCATGAAAAATAGCCACAACGTCCGATACGTAGATAACACATTCGCAAAGACGGCCACTCGGTCGGTTACCCAGCAGTCGTGGCATGCGCTCTCGTTCGAGGCGGTCAAAGACAGCCTGCAAACAGATGTGGCGCGCGGTCTGACTCAGTCCGAAGCGGCACGAAGACTCGCGCAATATGGCCCTAACAGGTTGTCACAGGCGCGAGAACGCTCGGCGTTCTCGATCCTCTTTGGCCAGTTCAGCAGTCTCATCGTGGCCTTGCTGGTCGCGGCCACGGTGATCGCTTTTGCCATGGGAGAGAACATTGAGGGGTTCGCAATCCTCGTTGTCATCGCCCTCAACGCCGCCATCGGATTTTTCACCGAATGTAAGGCGGAACAAGCGTTGTCCGCTCTGAAAAACAGTCAGTGCGGGTCGCCCATGTCATCCGGGACGGTGAAGAAAGTGAGATTCCTGCGGCCGAGTTGGTGCCAGGCGATCTCATCGTACTTGCAGCCGGAGCGCGGGTGCCCGCCGATGGCCGGATCGTCGAGAGCGCTCGCCTGCAAATCGAGGAGGCGGCACTGACGGGTGAGTCACTCGCGGTGACCAAGACTTCCGAACTGCTCCAGGACAAGGATGCGGCACTTGGAGACCGTCTCAACATAGCCTTCCTGGGGACGACAATCACGGACGGGCGCGGCCGGTTGCTGGTTACGGCCACCGGCGCGCAATCGGAGGTGGGCAAGATCGGCATCCTGATCGATGAGGCGATCACTCGGGCCACACCACTAGAACAAAAGTTAGCCCGGCTTGGTCGTCTGCTTATCGTGGTCGTGCTGGTGCTGAGCACTGTCATCGTGCTGGCGGGCTGGCTTCGCGGTGCCACTGACTTTTGGCACATGCTGGAGATCGGCCTCTCCCTGGCGATTGCCGCAGTCCCCGAAGGTCTACCCGCAGTGACCACCATGACGCTGGCGCTGGGGATGCAACGCATGGCACGGATGCGAGCGCTTGTTCGCAGACTCCCCGCTGTCGAGACCCTGGGCTCCGTCACCGTCATCTGCACCGATAAGACGGGGACGCTGACCAAGAATGAGATGACGGTCTGCGTCTACGCACTGGACCAGCGCCGCGTCAAGGTGACCGGTGCGGGGTACGAGCCGATGGGCAAGTTCCAGGATGGCGACACGTTCATTGAACCACGATCTGACGAGCACCTCGCACTGGCCTTGCGAATTGGCATGTTGTGCAACGATGCCAAAGTAGAACGTACTGACGGTCACGACACCGTGCTAGGCGACCCCACAGAAGCGGCCTTGATTGTTGCGGCGGAAAAGGCAGGGATGCACTACGCCGCACTCGTCGCCGAATTTCCACGTCTCAGCGAAGTGCCGTTCGACAGCACCAGCAAGCGGATGGTGACAGTCCATCGCGCGCCGCAAGGTCTGACGGTCGCGTATATCAAAGGTTCGCCGGGGACGTTGCTCGCGGCGAGCAACGCTCAGGTCCGGGCTGCTGGAGTGACACCCCTCACACCGGATGAACGACGACACTGGGAAGAAACGAACCAGGGGTTGGCCGGTGCAGCTCTCCGCGTTCTCGGTCTGGGATATCGTGAATTGCCGGATGGCTACAAAGAGGCCGACTTCGCCAAAGAATTGATCTTCGTAGGCTTGGTCGGCATGAGCGACCCGCTCCGCGAAGAGGCCAAAGCCGCCATCGCGACCTGCCGCGAGGCCGGGATTCGGACCGTGATGATAACTGGCGACCAGCAGCCAACGGCCGCCGAGATTGCCCGTCAATTGGGTATCGATGTCGATCTCAAGGGGAGGCCTTTACGCACCGTCCACGGCCGCGAACTGGCAAACCTTGACACTGAGGACTGGAAACGAGCGGTGGACGACGCGGCCGTGTTTGCCCGCGTCTCGCCCGAGCACAAGTTGCAGATCGTGGAGGCACTCCAACAACAAGGACACGTTGTGGCCATGACGGGCGACGGGGTAAACGACGCCCCGGCCTTGAAAAAAGCGGACATCGGCATCGCCATGGGTATCAAAGGCACCGACGTCGCCAAGGAAAACGCCGACATGGTGATCACCGACGACAACTTCGCCAGCATCGTCGGTGCCGTCGAGCAGGGGCGGATGATTTACGGAAACATTCTCCGGTTCCTCCATTACCTGCTCTCCTGCAACTTTTCAGAAATTCTCACCGTGTTCATTGCCCTCATGGTCGGCTGGCCGCTGCCACTCGTAGCCCTACAGATCTTATGGCTCAACTTGATCACCGACATCTTCCCAGCCTTTGCTCTGGCATTGGAGCCGTCCAGCCCCGACGTCATGAAGCGTTCACCACGCGACCCGCAAGAGCCTTTGCTCACCCGTAGTTTTGTCGGCCTGATCGCCTGGCAAGGGGTGTTGCTCGCGGGGGTCACTCTCCTTGCGTTCGGTATCGGAATGCATTGGCATGGGTCTGAGGGAGAGGGCTTGCGGCGTGCCACCACGATGGCTTTCATGACTCTGGCGCTGGCCCAGGTCTTCCATGCCTTCGACGCACGTTCCCAGAACAGGTCGCTATTCACCAGCCGACTATTTACAAATGTGTGGCTTTGGGGTGCGATGGCGATTAGTCTGATCCTCCAGGCAGCAGCAGTCTACCTTCCGCTCTTGCAGAAGGTACTTCACACCGTCCCGCCGACGACCTTGGAATGGGGAGTGATCGCAGGCTGTTCGCTGCTGCCGGTCGTTGTGGTCGAATTGGTGAAAGTGATTCGACGAGTCGTGGTCAGAAATCAAGGAACATCCCATGCCTGAGATGATGAAGTGTTTTGTGATGCACAGTATCGGGAAGGTCGGCGTGATGGAGAAGCCTGTCCCGCGTCCAGGGCCGATTGACGCTATCATCCGCACGACCGCCGCGCTGATCTGCACTTCTGACACACACACACCGTCGGGGGGCGATTGGTGATCGGCACGGCCTGACGCTCGGGCATGAAGCGTGGGGCGTCGGCATGGGCGATAAAACCATCCGCACGGCACTGTGTCCGGGCGGCTCGGAGCGGATGAGCCGTCTGTTTCGTCTGATCGAATCCAACCGAGATGATCCTCTCTCGCTGACTACACACCGGTTCCCGTTCCAGGATATCGAGAAGGTATTCAAGATGATGCAGTTCAAAGAAGATGGAATGATCAAGCCTCTAATATCATTCGCCTAGGCGTTTGTAGTGAACACATCTCGTGAAATATTTAAGTTTTTCCGTCGCTCTATTCTCCTCAGCGTCGCTCACAGAATGTAGGAACCCGAATGTCTCAACGAAAAGTACCTCTGGAACGTCTGGAGCGATTTGGGGATTCCGAGCGTTCGCTGACCACTCAGGAGGCAGACGAACGTCGTGCGAAATTCGGACCCAACGACATCGTTGAGACGCCGCCGCGTCCTTGGTGGGATCTGCTTCGAGACACCGCGAAAGATCCGATGCTCTGGCTCTTTGCCGGGGTTGGAATTCTGTATGCCTCGATTGGCCAGCTCACGGAGTCGCTGACGTTACTCGTGGCAATCCTTCCGCTCCTCGGGATGGACATCTACCTTCATCGTCGAACTCAGGCGTCGACCGCGGGACTCAAGTCTCGGCTCGCTACCACCGCGAACGTCGTCCGGGGCGATTCCGTCGTAACGGTTCACGTCGTCGACCTCGTTCCTGGAGACCTGGCGGTGGTCCCTCCGGGAGAGCCTTTTCGGCCGATGGTTTGGTCGTCGACGGGGTGGGCCTCCAGGCAGACGAATCCGCGCTCACAGGCGAGGCCTATCCCGTTCCAAAAAAACCGCTCAACAAGTGGCCTCAAGGCCTGGGCGACGCGCTGGTGGACGAGGAACACTGGGTTTTCGCCGGGACGCGGCTCCTGACAGGCGAGGCCCGTATCCGCGTCGTGTACACGGGAGGGGAGACGATCTACGGAGAGATCGTCCGATCCGCGATCCAGGGCACGCACGAGGTCACACCGCTGCAGGCGGCCATCGGCAGATTGGTCAAAATCCTCATTGTGGCGGCCCTCGTCCTCTGCCTGGCCCTTGCGGCAACGCGTCTCTATCAGGGATACGGCTGGCTCGACGCCCTGATCAGCGCGGTCACGCTCGCCACGGCCGCTATCCCCGAGGAGTTTTCAGTCGTCTTCACCTTCTTCCTCGGGGTTGGTGTGTATCGCATGGCACAGCGTCAGGCTCTCGTCCGACGTGCGGTCACAGTTGAGAACATCGGCCGCGTCACCTACATCTGCTCGGATAAGACCGGGACGATCACCGAGGGGCGCCTGCGGCTCGAGCACTTGCTGCCCGCACGATCACACGACGATGACCGTTTGCTGCTCCTCGCGTCCCTGGCCTCCCGAGCCGAGAGCGGCGATCCGATGGACGAGGCGATCTTCAAAGCGGCCGATACGAAGGGAATTACAAAAATACGCCCTGAAGCGATCGAGACGTACCCGTTTACCGAGGACCGCAAGCGGGAAACGGCCATCGTGCGGAAGGACGACGGACGACTTCTCGTCGTCACCAAAGGGGCTGCGGAGGTCGTCCTCACCACGTCCACCCTGGACGACACGGAACGGGCCTCCTGGCTTGACAAGATCGCTGGGCTCGCCGAAGGGGCCCATAAGGTGATTACGGTCGCGTCGCGAGCGCTGGATGTCTCTCCGGGTCCCGACCATGAACCGGACGGGGGATTCGAGTTTGCGGGAATGCTGGCCTTTGAGGATCCGGTCCGGGAAGGAGTCCAGGAGGCGGTCCGGGACTGCAATACTGCGGGGATCCATACTATTATAGTTACAGGTGATCATCCGTTGACAGCTCTTGCGGTCGCGAAAAGCGTCGGGATTGGCGGCGCGGCTCCCCGTGTGGTCACGGGAGAGGAGCTAGAAGGCTTCGTCATCCGGAAGCAGGCGAACGAACTCCTCGGTGTGGACGTCATCGCCCGCGCGAAACCGGCCCAGAAGCTTATGCTGGTGAAGAGCTTGCTGGAAAGTGGCGAGATTGTCGCGGTCACGGGGGATGGGGTCAATGACGTACCCGCGCTCCAGGCAGCCGACGTTGGCGTCGCAATGGGAGAACGGGGCACGAGAAGCGCACGCGAGGTCGCGTCGATTGTCCTGCTGGATGATAACTTCCGCACCATCGTTGGAGCGATCCGTGAGGGCCGTCAGCTCTTCGTGAATTTGCAATTGAGTTTCCAGTATCTGCTCATGATCCACATCCCCCTCGTCGTGACGGCGGCGCTGATCCCCTTGGCCGGATATCCACTACTCTACCTCCCTGTCCATATCGTCCTGCTGGAGATCATGATTCACCCGACAGCCATGCTGGCGTTCCAGGAGCCCGCAGACCGCTTGCTCGCAAGGAGAACCCACACCGCAGGCCGGGCCCAATTCTTCGACTCCGTCGAGTGGTTGGTCATCGTGCTCATCGGGATCGTGATCTCCGCGATGGTGACGGCGGGCTACTTGCGAAGTCTCGAAGGCGTGCAAAATGTCGAGCACGGCCGAGCGATGGCCTTGGCGACCTTCACGGTAACCGCGGCATGCGTGGTGGCCTCGTTAAGTCGTCTCCGCACTCGGGCCGCCCGGGAGATATCGATCGGCACGATCATCTCCTCGTTCTTCCTGATTCAGACTCCGGCGATGAATCGACACCTTCACCTGCAGCCACTCCACTGGGACGATTGGGGACTCGTAGGACTCGCGGGAGTGTTCGTCAGTTCCCTCCTGCTGCTTCGCGATTTCCTCGGCAGTCGCATCAAGATCACCGAAGCCTGAGCAACTGTCTCGATGATCGATAGTGGGGCAAAAAGTCGTTTCGGGGAGGTGGCGGTGTTCGACGAAGTTCTCAAAAAGATCAGAAGTTTTTGGATACGCCTGATCCGCACAGACGCATTCACGCTCGCGGCGATTGTGGTGACAATCATCGCAGCCTGGTGTTTCCTCGAAGTCGCCGATGAAGTTACCGAGGGGGAGACCCAGTCTGTCGACGCATGGGTGGTCCATTCCTTGCGGCATGCGAGCGATCCGTCAAACCCAATCGGGCCGCCCTGGCTGCAGGAGGCCTTCCGCGACCTCTCCGCCCTCGGGGGTATCACTGTTCTCGTGCTCATCATTGGTGTCGTGGCGGGCCATCTCTGGATCTGCCGAGCCTATCGCTCGATCTGGCTCGTACTCTCGGCTTCGCTCGGCGGTCTGCTGCTGAGCACCTTACTCAAAGGCATTTTCCGAAGACCCCGTCCCGACCTGACTCCCTACCTCACGCACGTCGCAAATTCGAGCTTCCCAAGTGGTCATACCATGAACTCGGCGGTCGTCTACCTCACGTTGGGGCTACTACTGGCCCAGCTTTCGACTCGGCGAAGGTTGAAAGTGTATTTCATCACCGTGGCCACACTCTTGACCGTCCTCGTAGGCATAAGCCGGGTCTATCTTGGTGCACATTACCCGAGCGACATCCTCGCAGGCTGGATGGCCGGGATGGCTTGGGCCGGGATCTGCTGGCTAGTCACTCGTCGACTTTGCCGCACTGGGACGATCGAGGCAATCGATTAGTTTGTTCACTTCTTCACCGATTTGAGCCTGCGTCAGGCCGCTTATCTTACGGTATTTCCTGAGGTCGGGACCAAGCACGGAATCGGCAGGAAGTTTGCACAAAGCCGGGCCCTTTGAGTCCTAGAATCGGCAAGAAGTTTAATGTCTCCCAATGGCGTCGACCCGAAAACCGTGATAGACAGGTCGGGACTGGTCTGAATCGCGGAGATCCTATGGGCACAGCAGCCGAAGACATTGAGAATCGTGAGGAGGCCGACAAGGATTCCTCGTTAGGGGCGTACGAGGCCAAGACCCATCTCCCCCTACTCTTGGACCGGGTCGAGGGCGGAGAGACGATCACGATCACACGGCAGGGCAAGCCCGTCGCACGTTTGGTGCCTGCGGCCGGAGACGCGGCGAAGGCAACGTCAACCGGGTGATCGAGGACATGAAGCGGTTCCAGCAGGAGCAGAGTCCGACCCTCGGCCCTGACCTGAGAATCCTTGACCTGATCGAAGAAGGCCGGCGTTTCTAGACAGCAAGCAAATCACAGCGCAGGGAGTCGCGATGGAGAGCTTTTTCGCAGTTTCAAGCTGGAAGAAGCGTATCGGTGGGACTACGCCAGCCATGAGGAAGCGACACGGGGCGTCACGGATTACATCGAGCGGTTTTACAACCGCACGCGATTGCATTCGTCGCTGGGCTATTGAAGCCCGTCGGAGTTCGAGCGGCTGCGACTGTGGGAGGTGGAATGTCGAACGGGCTGAACCAGGGGAGTGGAGGTGCCGTGGCCGGTCGCTCACCCCGGCGAAGCTTTGCGGAGCGCATGGCGACCGGCCATGGCGCCGTAACGGACCAGGTTCTGAAAAACGGGGAGGAGTCGAAGAGTGGAAAAGCGATGAACGGCAGGGTAGAGTGTCAACCGGGCAATTCGTAAGATTCAGTGTCTACTTTTTGTGGGGGCGACCAGTCCGATTTCGACGCTGGAATAGATCATAACTTTGGCAATCCCGCGGACGACGAGCTAGTTCAGGATGACAAACGGAATGCCCCGAAAACGGTAATCGGCCTGGCTTGTCGTTATTCCACCGTTCGTATTCTTCAACCGGAAGACTTCATTGACGATGAAGGCCCCAGCACCTGGCCTTCGATCTGCAGAAGCCACCGCCCTTGTGCAACCTTTACGTGAGCATGCTCAAGCGCTTGGGCATCGAAACGGACCGGTTCTCAAACTCGACCGGAACGCTCACGGGGCTGGGCTTGGCGGGGTGAGTTTCATTTGGAATCCGAAACCTCGGGTCGTTCGCGATTGGCGAAAAAAGCCTGGAGAGGTCTTTTCAACTTCTCCAGGCTTCCTTTTTTCGAATACGAAAGGGAATATCAGATCGAGTTCAATTTCTTGAACAGCGATCGAGCCGACAACCATAGTGTTCGGTTACCGTCGTAAAGCCGCCCGTTTCTTGCCTGACGATCGACACCCACCAACATTCGAAAGACGTTGGGCTTCGAATAGTTCGGCACGGAGACGGCTGCACCGTATTGTTCGACGTCGAACCAGGTCGCTCCAAGTCCGGAGGAAGTAACTGAGAATCCTGCTCTCAGGCCTTGCGAGCCTCCGAGAGAATCCGTCGTCGCATAGACGTTGAGAGCGGTCGTCAGAATCTGGACTTCCGCACCCTCGGGGTACAGACGCCAGAGCCGCTTGACATACATGGCGACTTGTTGATTGGTCTTTCCGGTAAGATCGTTCTGGGCTGCGTTCTGCCCGTACAGATTTGGGAAGCTACTTGCAAGCCAGTTCGCCAGCCGGGGAGAGTTCGAATTGCCGTCGAATCTGAGTATCAGAGATTGACCGGCGGATTCGGTCCAGAATTCCGCTTCACGCGTTTTGAAGGCTCTGCGGTTAAGGCTTGTGACTGTCGCTTGGCTCTTCGCATTTCCGGAATGTCCCGATCCAATTGAGTCGATGATCGAAACGACGATCATGAAAACACCCGACTCGGCGTAGGAATGATCGCCTATCACGGTCAATGCCCCATCGATCGTGAAGATCTGGCCTTGCGTTATCGAGCCGTCGCCCCAATCGATCGATGCGAGGTAAGCTGCCGCGGGTCCGGATGGGTCGATGATCCTGGCGACGGCGTTACGTTTCGGTGCCCCGGCGATCGCGTGAACGTCGATGCCTGAAACCTCGATTCCCTGCTGCGGGATAGGGTCGATCGTCAAAGTGGCCGAAGCATCGACAGATGCCGCAAAATTCGCACCATCGCCAGGGTAATGGACCGTGACGAGATAACTTCCGGCCGCCAGACCCGAGGTCGGTAGAGGCACCAGGAAACCGCCTGCGCTGTCAACGATTCCGCTGAAGGAAGTGCCCTCGAAATCCACTGTCACACTGCCGCTCGTCGGGCTGACGGCATCAGCGACGAGACGTCCGCGGACGGATGTCGTCGCCGTACCAGCGATAACCCGCGAAACTTCAAGTTGAACGAAATAGGGGACGGCTCGTTCGATCATCAAATTCGCCGTGCCTGAAGCATTCCCGTAGTTCGGATCCGAACTCGTGAAGAACGCCTCAACGGCATACGAGCCCGCATTGACGGGAAGCGTGGCCGCGCCGTCGTAGGTGAACGTGAAGCTGCCGGGGACGGCCACCCCGCCGATGCCGGTCGCCGTGGCTGTGGCCGAGCGGGCTGTGCCGTCGTAAGCGAAGGTGCCGCCGGTGACCGTAATCACGGACGAAGCCGCTGAGATCGTCAGGCTCGCCGTGCCGCTGGCATTCGCATAGTTCGGGTCCGAACTCGTGAAGAAGGCCTCAACGGCATACGTGCCCGCGTTGACCGGCAGTGTGGCAGAACCGTCATACGTGAAGGTGAAGATGCCGGGGACGGCCACCCCGCCGATGCCGGTCGCCGTGGCTGTGGCCGAGCGGGCTGTGCCGTCGTAAGCGAACGTGCCGCCGGTGACTGTGATCACAGGTGCGGACACAGAGGAGGATTCATGCAATCCGAAGTCCGATTCGTACTCGATTTCGCCTTCTTCCAGATCTTCGAATTCGTAGCCGTCGCCCGGTATCGGCGTTCCGATGACAACAGGAATCGATCCGAGAACGACGTTCGTTCCGGCCCTGACGAACTGAAGGTCGAATCGCCGGGGCACGCCATCGCCGACGAATTCGACGTCGAAGGTGGCCGTCTGGGCTGATCCGATGCCGGTTCTGACACCGGTATGATCGACGATTCGGACCCGAGGATCGGAGGCCTGGATCGTGATATCCACAGCCACGTTCGTGACCGCGTTCTGAATGGCACTGACGATTCCGTTCGCGACGCTTCCGCCGAAGCCTGAAGAGATCTGGAAGTAGAACGGATCACCGGGTGCGATCGGGTCGGCGGTGCCGTTGGCGATCGTCGTCGTCGTGCGATTGACGGCGCCGGTGAGGTACGAAATCGCTTCGAGCCCCTGCCGGGGATCGACATTCGGTTGCGGGTTGGTTCCAAGGCCGATCACGAGACCGCCCAGGGAATTCAAAGCCGTGATCGTCTGCTGGATGCCCGCTCCTGAGCCGTATGGGGTCGTCGGTCGGGAAGTCTGGCTGAATGATGCGATTTGCCGGGACGTTCCGCCGACTCCCATAATGACCGATTCGCCCTTGGGCTGGAACGCGAAGCCCGTATCCGTGGCGACGAGGATGATCGGCAGCGCGCCGGAGCGAAAACCGCCACCGCCGACCGATCCGGCTGCGGCAAGGACGTTACCGGCGGGATCGGGCCGGAACGAGGCGAACGAGGGCACGTCGCCGCTGTTGCCGGGGTTCAGTTGCGTCGAAACCAGGCCCGCGGCGCCGCTGTCGAGCACGGAGCCGTTGTCGTTGCCGTCGAAACCCAGGCCGGTCACCAGCTGATAAAGCGCTTCGATATCGGTTTCTGGCTGATCGCCGCCGTAGCCGGGCGTCGTGCGGTTGAGGGCGGCTTGAACGGCGTCCATGTAGCCGACTGTGCTGGCCGCCACGATCGGCTGATTCAGAACGAACGGACGGCCCGTCGAGTATTCCGAGGCGAAATTGGCGTATTCTTCGAAACGTCCGACTCCGAAGCCGAGGTCGATGCCAGGCAGCGAAGCCTGTAGTTGCGAGATGATTGTCGGAAACGCGGATCGAACGATCGGGCTGTTGTTGACGAAACTGCCGGTATCGTCGAAGAGCAGGAACACGTCGACCAGATTCGTGAGGGCGCCGGTATTCGGCATCGTGACGCTGACCGTTTGCCTGTGCGATTCACCGGTCGCGAGAGCCACTGTAATGCTTTGCGGCGAGACGTCGCCGACGGCGGGATTGCTCACGCCCTGGGGCCACAGGATCCCGCCCGTCGTGTTGGGGAAGGTTCCGGAATGACCAGGCTCGAGAATTTGCCTGACGACGTACGCGCCTGGCGTGAGGCCGGCGAAGGCGTAAGAACCGTCGGACCCGGTGGTCGTCTCGGGTTCTCCGGCATCCAGAGTGCCGTTGCGGTTCGTATCGACGTAAATGCGGGCACCGGCGATGCCGGGCTCACCCGAATCGCGCTGCCCGTCGCCGTCGAGGTCATCGAATTTCACGCCATGAATTTCGCTGGCACGATAACGTGCGGCCGTGTCGACACCGTTTTGCCCCTGACCACCTGCGACCGTGACGTGATGAACCCTCTGAGAGGCCGGCGTGGCGCCAAGAACATCAGGCAGGATCGTCCGGACGGCGTAATTCCCGGATGCGAGGTGCGTGAACGCGTATGTGCCGGATTCGTCGAGGTCGGGTGTGAAAAACTGATCGGCTGAAGTGACCTGGCTGGGTTCGGCAGGATCGTGCGAGCCGTTGTCGTTCAGGTCGAGGTAAACGACGATTCCGCCGATGCCTTTCTCGCCAGCATCGCGCGTTTCGTTGGCGTTCGAATCCGCGAAAACGACGCCCCGGATCGACGAATCCTTGATCGCCTCGGCTCCGAAATCGATTCCGTCGCGAACTTCTGCGTTTCTGAGAGTGAACGATCGACTGCCTGTCAGCGGAGCGGTCGAGCGCCAGCCGGGGCTGCCGACGAGAATCGCCCGAACCGAACCGGGCTGAACCCCAGCGATCGAATATGTGCCGTCAGGCCCCGTCACCGCGTTGGGTTCGGTCGCATCGTAAATGCCGTTGGCGTTCAGGTCGATGAAGACGGTTCGGTTCGCGATGCCTGGATCGGTGAATGCACCGGTTCCCGGGTCGATATCGCGGATTCCGTCGCCGTCGAGGTCATTCCAGACGGTGCCGTTGATGATTCCCGCGGTCACAGTGGACAAATTGAACACGGCGAAATCTGGTGGGGTCGTCTGAACTCCCGAAAAGACCGTCACGCCGTAACTGTCGTCGTGTGCCAGAGTGGGTCCCCAACCGGGTGTGAGAATCTCACGAACTTCGTAATCGCCGACCTGGAGATCGAGGAATTCGTAGATGCCGTTCGCGTCCGTGAGAACCGAAGGCTCGCCCGAATCCTCGACGCCGTTTCGGTTCAGATCGAGATAGACCCGCCAGCTCGCGATTCCGGGATCGGTGAATGCGCCGCTGAGATTCGTGTTCCGGACGCCGTCCCGGTTCAGGTCATTCCAGACCGTTCCCGTTATCGCCCCGTTGAGGACCGTGAAATTCGCGAAATCGCCGGCCGTCGATCGCTCGCCCGCGAACACGCTGACGGTCTGACGGATGTCGTAGCCGGAGGCAACGTCCCACCCATCCGGCAGAATTTCGGTAACTTCGTAATCCCCTTCCGTGAGGCTGATGAAAGAGTAGCGGCCGGCGGCGTCAGTGACTGTCGACGTTTCTCCGTCGTCCTTCACGCCGTTGTCGTTCGTGTCGATGAAGACAGTCCAGCCTTCGAGCCCGGGTTCGGCGAATTCGCCCGTTCCCGGATCGACCTGACGGATCCCGTCGAAATTGAGGTCATTCCAGATCGTGCCGTCGATCGACCCGTCGGTCATGCTGAAGTTGGCGAAATCCTGCGAAACCTGGCTTCGCGGCACGACTCCGGCAGTCTGGCGGATATCGAAGCCGGGAGAAACGTCCCAGGTGTCCGGCTTGACTTCGGTCACCTCGTAATCGCCTTCGGGCAAGTTGTAAAACCCGTAACTCCCGGCTGCGTCTGTCAGTACGAAGGGTTCATCGGCATCGAGGGCGCGGTTGTCGTTGAGGTCGAGATAAACCGTCCAGTTGGCGAGCCCTGGTTCCGTGAACGCGCCGGTCGAGGGGTCGGTCGCCCGCGTGCCGTCCTGGTCGAGATCGTTCCAGACCGTGCCGACGATATCGCCGCCGCTGAAATTGAAAAAGTCGGCCCGGGTGTCCCTGCGATTGACGATCGTCACGTCCTGAAACGTCGGAGCGGTGGCCTCCCAGCCGCTCTGCATGACTTCGGCAAGGCGATAGGTGCCAGGCATGAGGTGCGAAATGGAGAAATCGCCGTCATTGTTCGTGACGGCGGAAGGTTCGAGATCTCCGACGGCGTCGCGATTCAGAGTGCCGCTGTTGTCGAGATCAAGATAAACCGTCCAGCCGCTGACGCCGTTTTCGCCGTTGGTACGCGTGCCGCTTTTGTCGACATCGTCGTAAACCGTGCCCATGACGGTCGTATCGACCGTACCGCCGAGAACGTAGGAAACCAGCGGGGATGCCAGGACAACCCGGCCTTCGAGCGATTCGATCCCAGGAAGAGATCCCTTGCGGTTACGGCGGCGTTTCCGCGTAGTTCCGAATCGGGTCATACGGCTGACAGCATCAGTAGTACTTCGAGAGAAAAGATGACGAAATTCCCTGGCCATGGTCCGGTCCTCATGGTTGAAGGCATCGACCGAACGTCTGGAAGCTCGGATCGGTCGAATCGAGCTCGGAAGCGACAGACTTCCGGAAGATGATTCAAAAGTAACGGATCTGGTGAACTGCTCGAAATCGGGCTTTATGACAATCCGGACTGACTTTGTAGGGCATGCGCTGACACACCGGGCGCAGAGGCATCATCCGTTCGCTGCCGTCGAAGGTCGTTACGGCTCGATCCGTTTGCCGCTGAGCGCCGAAGGGTCAGAACTCAGGCGAAAGCTCGAGTCGCTTCGGTTGCCGTGCGAATCTTCACGAGAACGTTACCCGATGTGACGTCTCTCCGAGTCACTTGGGAGTTGCCAAATTATCCCTGCGAATTGCCGAGGGGTTCGTCGTCCGAAAGCGATAAGCCATTGTCCCTGGCATATCGGACGAAATCCGAAGTCGATTTCAATCCGAGTTTTTCGGCGATTCTCGCCCGATAAGTCGCGACGGTCTTGGGACTCAGTTCGAGCGAGTTGGCGACTTCTTGATTGCTGTATCCCTGGCCGAGCATTCGAAGCACGACCGACTCTCGATCGCTCAGTCTGACTGGCTGCTTCGAACGTCCCGAGATCGAAGAAGGCCGAATCGCCCCGAACACGGCGGTCGATTTCGCCTGATCGTCGAGATTTACGACGAGCTGACCACTTACGACGGCTCGTACGGCATCGAGCAGTTCCTGTTCCCGTACGGTCTTGACCACGTAACCGGTCGCTCCGGCTGCGAGTGCGGCACGCACATAGGCAGGATCATCATGCATGGACAGGAAAAGAATGCGTACGCCGATATCGGCTGTAGTGAGTTTTTCGGCCAGGGGCAGACTGCCGCCCCCGGGCAATGTCAAATCCAGAACGATGACTTCCGGTTTCGAATCCAGAGCGATTGACCAGGCTTGCGTAGTATTTTCGGCTTCGCCGACGACTTCGAAATCGCATTGGGTGTTGAACAGGGCTTTCAATCCGGCTCGCAGGACGCCATGATCGTCGACCAGCATGATTCGGGTTTTGCTCATCGGTCGTGAACCCGGGCAGGAATCGAAACCTGGATCAAAGTCCCTTCGTCTGGCCTGGACTGGATCGAACAATCGCCTTCCAGAATCGTCGCTCTTTCTTTCATCCCGGTCAATCCGAGATGATCCGTCCGGCGAATGGCTTGATTCCGATAATCGAACCCGTCCCCGAAATCCCTTATGGTCGCACGCAGGAAGTCACCCTTCCGCCAGACATGAACTTCCGCCCGATCCGCCCCCGAATGCTGAACAATGTTCGAAAGTGCCTCCTGCATGATTCGGAACACAGCGGTCTCGACGTCGACCGAGAACCGAGCGCCGGCTAGATCATCGATATCGAGCGCGAGATCGATCGCATGATTGCTTCGAATGTCGAGAACGAGCCGCTCAAGCGCGGGTGCCAGACCGAGGTCATCCAAAAGGCTGGGCCGCAAACCCGTCGCAAGCCTCTTCACGTCCTGAAGTGCGGATTCCGCCAGAGTTCGAAGATTCCCTAATCGAACATCCAGACCAGGTCGATCGATATCGTCGAGCGTGCTCTTCAAGCCCGAGACGAGGAGCGATAGCGGTTGACCGATACCGTCATGAAGCTCATATGCCGTTCGTTTACGATCGACCTCGATTTCCGAAAATAGACCGGACAGAAATCGGGTGCGGATCCGCAATATTTCCCGCAACGGTCGTACGATCGATAACCAGAGCACCGGACCGATCACGGCCGTCAGGACGATCGAATCGACCGTGGATTCCAATATTCGGGAATGATTCGAAGGCATCAGAAACGGGAGCGAAATCATGATGGTGATTTCGGTCAGAAAGACCATCAGGAGTACGCCGACCCAGGTACGAACCGGAGAACTCCAGGAATCGGAAATCGTATTCGGCATTGTGTTCGCACCTCGGTAGCAATCGATCCACGCCGGTCCGATCCATCATCGGCAAAATGCGGATGGGATCGGAAGACGGAATCCCGGGAATTCCGGGAAGTACCCTGCATGAGACTGTGCCGCACAGCATCGGCGTCTGCGATCATGCCCAACCGTCGTGAGGCATCTTCCGAATTGCTTTCGCAGCATTTCGGGTCCTGATCGAATCCCGCAAGACAAGCGGCCTTTCGCATCGAGGGCATCATCCGAGGAAGGACCTCGAACGCGGTCGTTTTCAGGTCGGCTTGATCCTCATCGCGATTATGGTTCACTCATTCGGCTCGATTGCCGCAGACGTGCCGAAGCCGGTTGGCCTTCACCATACCGGTCGAAACATCCCTGTCGAGGTCTTCATCCTCGCCGTGCAATCGAACATGGAAGGCCACGGCTTCATTCCGGCCGACCCGATTCGTAACGGAGGCAAGGGCAGCCTGGAGAACATCGTCAAGGATCCGGCAACGGCCGGCAAGTTCGGTCACCTTGTCGGCAAGGACGGCAAATGGGTCATTAGGAACGACGTCTGGGTCCACTATCTTGACCGCAAGGGCAAGCTCACTGCGGGCCACGGCGTGAAAGAGAACCGGATCGGCCCGGAACTGGGGTTCGGCACGGTCGTCGGTGACGCTTACAGCGAACCTGTACTGCTCATCAAGCTCGCCTGGGGCGGAAAAAGCCTGGCCAGAGACTTCCGCCCGCCGAGATCTGGCGGCGAGACGGGTGGGTTCGACAAGGAAATTGTCGAACCCACCCGAGCCATCCTGAAGAACATCCCAGCCGAGTTCCCGGAATTTGGCCGCAGCATCGATGTGCTTCCCTCAGAAGTTCAATGAACCCATACTGCCGAGCGATCGAAAGTACTGCGATCAATCGTGCGAACAAGTTCGAATCGCAGGCATCGCAAAATGCCTGTCCGATAATTGGAGAGGTCTTTTCGACTGTTCTCGTTGACGGTTTTCGATCTTGTCTTCGAGTCATCCGTGCGGAAGTGTCTCGAACTGGTATTCTCCTTCAACGATCCAGTCCGGCAGTCGATCTGGCACTTTGATTCGAAATTTCGCAAGACGTGATTTTCCGACGGCGATCGAAGTTCTCAATGCGATCCCTTCAGCCAGCGTAAACATGTCCCGAGAATCGCTCGACCGAACGGCGACTAGGTCGAATCGAATCGGTCCGTGCCAGAACAAGTTGCCCTGATTCCGGATTTCGGAGACGAGCCGGACCGATTTCCCTGGCACGAGCGGAACATTATTCGGTACGACCACTTCCGCATGCATTCGAGGCCGTTCGATACGAACAGGTTGTTGAGAGGTTGCGGTGGATGTCCCGGCGTCAGGAACGCTGTCTCCAGCTGGAACGATAATGAGGCGATAAAGGCCGTCCGCAGTTGGTTCCGGAATACGGAACTTGAGTCTGAGATTGGTCATCGAACCGGGTCGAAGGGAGATTCTGCGTGCGAAAGATTGCGAATCGATGACGATCGGGGAGCCCGTACCGTCGAGATTTTCGAAAATTGCCCGAAAACCGATGATCCCCCGCCATTTCGCATCGCCAAGATTTTCGAGTGCGAAGCGAACGGCGATTTGCGATGGAGATGCACCGAACGGAGAACTGACTTTCGAACCCCCGACATATCTCGATCTCGGCCTGAGAATGACGACATCGCGGGCAACCACGAACGGGCCTTCGACAGCGCGGCCCGTGACGTCGATTCGGATTGTGACGGCGGGATCTTCCGTTTGGATTTCGATACGGCCCGAGATTTCGTTCGCAGGACTCAGGATCGCGACTTTCAGCCATCCGGATTCGCCGGGAGCGATCGAACCAGGTTTTTCGATCATGATCACGCCGTTCGGCAAGATCGGATCTCGCGTGACCAGCAGATCCGAACCGTCATTCCGAATTTCGAACGATCGGATCGGTCCAGGCTTTCCCGCGGGAACGATGCCGAGAGAGGTCGACTCACCTTCGTCGACTAGGACTCCATCATGAAGGACGGTCCAGCTCTGAGACGATGGTCGTACGGTCGTGGTGGTATCCGCCGTGCCCCGATGCTGCTCACGCAGAAATAAGCCGTCGGTCGCGATGCTGTAGAAGGCATAGGTTTTGCCCGGGATGCCATCGAACAGGATCGAAGTGGTTGTCGTGCCAGTGACCAGAGCCACGAACGCTCCGCCATCGGTCGAAACGAACACGTCATAGGAAACGATGCCGGAATTGTCGCTTCCTGACCAGGAAACTAGAAACTGGGATTCGCTCGAGGAGGGAAGCGCCGAGACGGTACTGACGGGCGGTGTCACGTCAATCGTATTGCCCCAGACGTTGGTGTCGATCGGAGCGTTCAGATCGAACACGATCCGGGCCTGAGCGTTAATGGTCGTTCCGCTGGAAAGCCCGGCATCCTGGCGGATCAGGAAATCGACGAAGCCTTCCCCCTTTGGCGAGATCAGGTTGGCGGGAAGGAAGCCCTTCGTGGCGTCGGCGATCAGATCGTTGGTCAGAGGATCGATGGACCGGAATGTCCAGCGCGCGAGCCCCGTGCCAAGATTCACTTCGGCGTCGACGTCGACGTAGAACCCGAGTGACGACGTCAAATCGATGCGTGTCGAATAGGACCGCAGCCCGGCGGGAACTTCGTAGGTGTTTCCGCTGAAGCCGAAGTCGCCGAGTTCGAAACTCGCCCAGTCGAGATCGGGGTCGAGCGGGAGGTCGATGAACACTTCCTGCGCCGCTGCGGTCGCGGTCGGAAGATTTTCGAACCGGATGCGATACGGCAGACTCTGCGACTCAGTGATGTGTCGTTCCGGCCCGAACCCACCGGGGCCGGTGATGTCGTTGGGATCTGAGGAGGCGAGCAATCGTGCCAGCGCTTCGCTCTTCGGCTGCCATCCGTTCCGGAACAACTCCCAGGCACGGTCGCCGAGCACCTCATCGCGGCTGTCCGTCCAGTATGTGGCGTCGGCCAGAGGAGTGAGCCACTCGGTCCAGTATTCGTCGACGCCGGGCGTCTGCCTTGCCAGCCAGCCGACGAAACTGCCGAGTTCCCAGGCCATGAACAGGTTGCCGATGACAGGGATCGCCCGTGCGGCAAGCCGCCTGCCGCCTTGCTTGACGATCTGTCCGCCGACCTTCACGGTGGCCTGTTCGGCGATCTCGTTCTTGACCGTCGTTTCCACGGTCTTTTTCGCAGCGGCCTCAATGACCTTTTGCTCAACACCTCGCTCCGCCAGCTTTGCGGCGGCGGCGTTGCCTTGCCGGATACGCTCGAGCACCGGCCGCGCGTCTTCGAGCACCCTTCTCGCACGATCGCCGGCAATGCGAATCTTGTCAGCCATCTCCGGAGCGAGTTTTTCGAAGTTCTTGATGTTGGATTCGAGACTAGCAATTTGGCGCTCGAGGCTCTCCATGCCGTAGAGTGCCAGACGCTCGGTGAGTGGTTCGACGGCGGCGCTGCCGTTGCGTAGTCCAGCACGGGCGACCTGCTCGAGATAAGGCCGAGTCGCGGCGATCGTTTGCTCGATGCCGTTGACGACCTCACCGGCTCCGCGTCTCGCAAACTCCACGACGTCAAATCCTTTGACTCCGGGAAAGATGTTCGGCATGCCGAACCCGGAAAGCCCGTCCGGATCGATCAGTACTGCTGGGTTGTTTCCGGCGTATCGGTAAAAGTTGGCTTCGCCGGCTTCGATGCCGACAGGGTCCGGGGAGGTGAACCGGCCCGTTTCGGGGTCGTAGTGCCGGTTACCCATCAGATACAGCCCATCGATGTCGCTTACGACACCCGCGCCGCCGACGAACGTGAACGGATTGGCGACCGCTTCCGTTGAAGACAGGACTTCTCCGAAAGGCAGGTACCTGTAGCGGTTGAGCACTGCACCGCCCGTTCCCGTAAGCTCGGTCACGTCCCCGGTGCGATTGTAGTGGTAGTAAGCGGTCGATCCAGCCGCGATTCGCGCGACAGGCCCTTCGCCCTGGATGTACTGCGCGATCAAACCGCCGGGACCATATTCGGCGAGGAGTTGTCCGTCCGGGGTGTAGAGGTACTCGGTCGCCACGCCGTTGCGGGTCGAGCGAAGCACGCGCCCGTTCGCATCGTAGGTCAGCGTTATCGTCAATGAAGGCTTGACGATGGAGATCAGCCGGTTCGTCTCGTCATATGCGTAAGTAGTGGTGCCCGTGGCGTCGGTGCGGCTGGCAAGGTTGCCGTCCGCGTCGTAAGTGAAAGTCGCCGCGCCGGCGGACGTGTATTGGTTGAGCGAGTTGACGGCATAGACGGTGTCGGTTCCGGAATCGCTCACGACAACGCGGTTGCCTGCCGCATCATAGGTGTACTCGATGGTCCGCCCGCCGGGAAGATCGGCTCTGACGATCTGTCCGAGCGGATCGGTCGTGAAAGTCGTCACGCCATCAAGAGTGGTGAGGGAAGTCACCACCCCATTCGCGTCGTAGGTGTAGTCGGACCGTGAGATGACGGTATTGTCTGGCTCACGGTTGACGATCGACGCGACCATGCCCGCGACGTCGTAACTGAACGAGGTCGTCGTGCCGTTGCCTCGCGTCTCGGATACAAGCCTGCCGCTGATGTCATAACCGTAGCCGGTGATGAGTTTGCCGTTGCCGTCGGCGATCGAAATCAACCGATTCTCAGCGTCGTAGCTATAGGCGACGTTCAGCCCGTCGGGTGCCGTCATACCCGTGAAGCGTCCCTGCGCATCGAACGAATACTGAACGCTTCGCCCCAGGGCGTCGGTGTAGCTGGTGAGCCTTCCCGCCGCGTCATAGGCGAAACTCGCCTTGCCGACGGAAGTGGAGATCGATGCGATTCTGCGGGCCGAATCACGCACGAGCGACTCGGTCACACCGCCGGGGCGAGTGAACGAAATCAGTTCGCCCTTGCTGTCATAGGTATAGCTGGTCGTCTCTCCGCGGCGATTGGTCACGCTGGTCACGCGGCCGACGTCGTCGTATTCGAGCGTGCGGGTCGTGCCATCGGGGTAGGTTATCCTGGAAAGGTTCCCAGCGGCGTCATAATCGTAGCTGACACTGTTGCCGCGCTGGTCGGTGAAGCGGCGAATTCTGTTCGTGGTCGTGCCCGGGTCATAGACCGCCGACATGGTGTTGCCGAGCGGGTCGCGCATCGAAACGGGGTTTCCGAAGTCGTCGTAGACGTATTCCCAGCGGTATCCCATCGAATCGACCGTCGAGACGGATCCGTCACTGTCATCGGCGGTGGCGCTGAGCGTGGCGCCCGACGCATCGGCGAAATTGCGAATGCGTCCCTGATCGTCGACCGAAACGTTCACGCTTCGCCCGGCGCTGGACATCGTCACCCGGCCGGAAGCGTAATTGAGCGCAGTGCCTCCCGTTCCGCCGTTGTCGATATTGACGATTCGTCCGCGGCTGTCGTACTGGAAACTGCCGATCAGGCCAGAGTCGTCGATGATCGAAGCGATCGCGTTCGCGCTTGGACCGGAATCGCTGACGTAACTGATACGGATCGTCGAGCTACTGTCGGTCATCGTGACGAGGCGGCCAAGGGCATCATGCGAATAAGTGCGATTGCGGCCGAGCGGATCGGTCACCCGCGACAGCCTGCCCTGCGGACCATATTCGTAAGTGTAGGCGTCACCGTTCGAGGTGACGATTCGGCTCACCCTGCCGCTCGTGTACTCATAGGTATCTACATTGCCGTTGGGGTCGCGCACGCTGGCGAGCTTGCCGTCGGCATTGAAATTCCAGGTCAGCCCGCCGTCCTGCCGCAGACTGAACAGCCCGCCGACTCGAGTGAGTTGCGCGGTTTCGCCCGGCCGGCCGATATATTCGCCGCTGGCGAGTCGGATGAACGACCTCATGCGGTCGCCGACCTTGATCGTGGCGTCTCCCGAATTATCGACCGAGATGGATACGTCCATCAGATCGGGCAGCCCGAGCCCGACCGCGCTGTCCGCATTCCGCGAAGAAACCGAGCCAAAGCCGTCAGCGGCGTTTAGGATCTCGTTGACCAGCGTCGCGACGTCGCTTATCGAGCCGGCACCTCCCCGGCCGGCGGCCACACCGGCGACACGCTGCTGGAACTGCCCCCATGTCGTGCCCACTTCGGAGACGAAGTTCGCGAATGTCGCGTCCCAGCCGTCATCGCTGACGCCCGGGGGCTTGAACGCAGCTTTGAGCACGTTCCAATCGACAGGTGCCGTGGGATCGTCCAGGGTAAGCAGGCGAAGTCTCGCATCGCTGCTCGGAACGAATTCCACTTCGATGAAGCCCCGGGCACCAGGCGACAGAACGTTCGCCGGCCCGTTGGGGTTCGTGGCCAGAAGCATCAGTTCTTCGCCGTCGTTGTAAAGCGAACTCGGCAGCCGGACTTTCGCGTTCGTCGCGGTGAGCATGAGCAGCGGCGCGACCAGATCAGTGTTGCCGACGTTCTGGTACTCGATCCTTGCGGTATAGGTGCGCCCCGCTCTGATGACACCAGGCGTGGTCACGGTTGCGACAAGCCTGCCCACTGCAGCCTGCGTGACGCTGAAGCCATCGTCGAGCGAGGCGATTCCGGCCGGCGTCTGGGCCTGAATGTCATAGACGCCCACGGGAACGCCCGTGAGATCGAACTGCACGTTCAGCGTGTTGCGGTCGATGAAGGTGGATCGCGAAGTCGCGACGACCGAGCCCGAGGCGTTCCGAAGCGTCACGACCGTGTCGGACGTCAACCCGGAACCACGAAGTACGCCGCTGACTGTCCCGAGATTGCTTCCGCCGGACGGAACCACAGCGTTGATGCCCAGCGGCTGCCGGGTCGCTTTCAGTGTGACATCAGAGTTCGTCCCGGCGACATCGCGGCCGTAAACCAGCACATACCATGCACCGGCCTGCGGGGAGAGAAGGGTGATTTTCCGATCGGGTTCCAGAACGTTCGCCGATGCGAAATCAAAGTCGCTGCTTGTGGGCGGAGTACCGTACCGAACGAAGACCTCGCCCTGAAGCGAGCCAGCGAAGGACGCATCCAGGATCACGTCGCCTCCGCCCGGGGGGACGTCGAGTCGGTAGACTGCGGACTTCCCACCGTCCAGCCCGAAGCTCTCCGGCGTACCGAAATTCAGAACCGGCGTGCCGACGTTCACTCGTGTGCTCGACACGCTGATGTTATTAACGCGGTCCGTATCGCCGAGCACGAGCCGGGAATCGGCCACCAGCAGCGCGAAATACTGACCAGCGGGAATCACGGGAACGGCACCGCTGGCCGTTTGGGAGTAGCTCGTGAGTGCGTCGACGCCTGTCCGATCGATTCGCACCAGGAGCACGTCCGACGCATCAAGTGTCGTGTCCAGCGAAAGATAGATCGAATCTTTCCATGTCCCCGCCCAGGTACCGTCAGTGAGATTGGCGACCGTGTACCCGACGTTGAGGACTTGCCCGATGTTGACCGATCCCGGCAGCGTGAGACTGCCGGCTTTGAGGTCGATCGCATTTCCGCCGTTCACGGTGTTCAAGCCGAACGTCGTATCGGATATCCCTTTGGCGAAGTACGGATCGATTCCCGTGACGCTGCCGAAATCGCCCGTTCGTGAAGCAAACGTCGCCAGGGTGTAGATCGAACCGACCGTCGGCGCGAATCCCTGTGCCAACTCGACGGCGGCGACACCGGCGAAAGTCGCGGTACCGGTCGCTGTGATCGCCCCGAATTGCCCGCTCGCCGGCGACCCGGCGATGCCGAATGCCATCGTGCCACTGGAATTGAGCGGGCCGTTCACCGTCAGGGTGCTGCCCGGGCCGACACGGAGAGTACCGGTATTGTTCAGCCCGCCGGCCGTCAGCAGATCGCGCCCGCCTGCAAGAGCGAACGTTCCGGAGTTGGTGTCGATCCGAAACTGCGGGAAGCTGGCCAGCGGATCGCTGATCGTCACGTCGGCGCGATTCACCGCGATCGGCGGCAATGTGGCGGTCGGGGCGAAGTTGTTGCCACCGGGCAATTCGAGAACGCCTGAACCGCCGATTTTCCAGATGCCTCCGGTCAAGACGTTGCGAGCGTTCGTTCCGGATCCTTCACGTGTCAACTGGTTGATCCGCTCGCCCAGGCTGAGAGTGCCGCTCGCCACTTCGACGGTACCTTGATTGTCGAATCGGGCGATGGCCACCGAATCGGGATCGATAAGCGCACTCGTGCCGGATCCGCCCGATTTGCGGAACACGCCAGTGTTGATGATTCCGACAGGGTTGGAACCTGTCTGCACGCCCGAGATTCGAAAATCGGCGTCGCTTGTGAGTTCGTACAGTCCCTGGTTATGGAAACTGCCGATGACGTTGATCAGAAAATTCCCGCTGCCGGTGTGCCGGAACACGCCCGTGTTGCGGATCGGCCGCACATCCGAAGACCGCATGAAAATTTGGGTGTCGGCGACGACCTGGGTGTAGCCGGCGAACGTGATACCGTCCCAGAGCTGCGTGCCGTCGTCCAGAAGTAAAAGGCCATCGGCGAAATCGAAGACGGGCAAGGCATCGGTCGCACTGAACAATGGGGTCCCGATCGAACGAATGGTGCCGGTGCCGGTGCTGGAGAAAGTGCCGGTCGCGAAATAATGGATTTGTGGACCGCTGAATCGAAGTTCCGCCCCGGCGACGACGTGCATCGTCATCGGCGCGTACTCCCCGCCGGCATTGAGAGCAAGCGTTCCGCTGACGACTTCGATCGTTCCGCCAGGCTGATTCGTAAGCCGGCTGCCGAACGTGGCTGTCCGATCCTGCGAATTTCCCCGGATCGTCCCGGCGTTGAAGAAGTCGACGTACTGAATGAAACCCGTATCACGAATCTCCCAGAGGGCCCCGGCGAGATTCCGGATGACCGCGAAACCGTTAATGGTCGAATTTCCCGTGAAGTTCTGGATCACGGTTCCGGAATTCTCGATAAAGGCCCGGAAGGTGAATCCGACATTTGCGCCCGCCAGTTCCAGAAATCCGACATTGCGGATCGGCGCGGTGTCGCCAGCCAGGTAGCCGCCGAAAATCCTCAGCATCCCTTCCGGAAAATTCACCGAATTCGCGGCCTGAGCCGAGAATGAGCCGCCCCGGATGTCCAATTGACCGCCGCCAGAGCCGGTCAATGAGCCGCTGAAGCCGAAATCTCGCGTGCTTTCGACGGACGCCCCCGGGGCCACGGCGAAAATCGCGTCGGTGATCCGCAGACTATTGTCCAGCACCAGCTTCCCGGCAGTCGCCCCGATCGTACCGCCAAGGTTCGTGATCTGGTTGTATAGCCTGAAGGTGGCTGTGCCGCTGCCGCCGACTTTCATGATCTTGCCGGAATTCGTGATGGTGCCGTCGTTGATCACGGCACCGTCTTCCAGCTCCAGCACACCGGATGTCGTATTGTTGAGCTCACGCGCGGACCAGAACGTATTCTCGCCGAGCCGGATGACGCCATCGTTGATCATCGCATACGGGCCCAGGACCGAGGCCCCGTCGCCCGATATCCGGATCCACCCGGTGTTGCGCAACGGGGAGCTGGCGGTTGCGTTGAAGGCACCACCCGTCCAGTGAAAGAATCCTTGCGGGAATGCGAATTCGGCCCCGCTGCCGATCGTATACAGATTGCCGGATGCGAATTCGAATCGGCCGCCGCCGCTACCTTCGAACCGGCCAGACCAGTTGTTGGCGAGTTCGGACATTCGCAACGTCGCGCCCTGATCGACGTGAAACATTCCGCCTTCGAAGTTCGCCGAAGGACGAAGGACCTGCAGCGTCCCTGCCTGCACGTCGATCGTGCCGCCGACGATCGTGAACTGCATCATCGAGCGCGTGTCGATGATCGATTCGCCCGCGCCTGACTTGCGCAGCGTGCCGGCCACCTGGATCCGGGATCCATAGGCGTTGTCGCTGACCCGAAGCTGAGCGGAGTCAGTCAGCGTCAGTACGCCGTTTGCCGGGATGTCGAAACCGGTCGCACCGCCATTGACGAACAGTGGGCCTGACCCGCTTACGACGATCGTATTGGAGACTTGGATCCTGGCGCTAAGAAATTTGTCGTCCGCGCCGTCAATCATGCCCGTCCCGGACAGTATGACCGGAATCGTGCTGCCGATCGTGCCGCCGGACCACTCCAGGCGATTCGCGATCGTCATCGTGTCGAAATAGCCGAAGTGAATCGAGCCGCCATCGACATCGAGCCGCTGCAGGCTGCCGCCCGCGAAAAGTTGCAGGGCCCCGCCTGGCTTCACGCTGATCTGCCCGCCGGTGACTTTGCGGGCTGTCTGTCCGCTTGCCGCGATCGACACTTCGGAAGCGTCCGGAATGATCACGTCGTCGTTGCTGTTGGGCAGCCGGCCAGTGTCCCAGTTGGCCGAATCGCTCCAAGATCCGAATGCCCCGCCGATCCAGGAGATCGTAGCCAGCAGATGCCGCGACTCCAATGATTCGGCGACGAGCCGGAAGCCTCTTTGCGATCGGGAGGGTCGTCGATCACTCTTCCGTGGACGAATTATTGCACGCATCGAATCATTCGCCATGATCGGAAACCTCAGGCACGGAAATGTTGCAACGATGTTGATCGCCGGAGTACTCCGGCGAAAAATCTCATATTGCGACACCAAGGCATTCGGAAGGGAAAAAGCTCGATCGATCGCCGACAGCGGATTGCGTCGCGAAGGACGCTACAATCTATCATATCGCCAAGCGTTATGGAAAAGGCGATCATCTACATGACCTATCGGCAAATACGAATTGAGAGTGGGATCGCACTCTGCGGGATTGTCCTGACCCGTTCGGCAACGGCTTAGCATAGGTCCGGGACTCGTACCGCAGATATTAACTCGACTACTTCGCTACTGCTTTGACCGAACGATTCCTGCAGCTGACCAAGCCGCTCTCACGACCAATACCGTGATCAAGCAGGCTGGCACATACGAACCGCGACCTTGGCCACGATTGCAGTCATCATGCTCGTCTCAGACGTGCTGTACGCAGGCGAAGCCCCGCGTCCGAACGTCTTGATGGTCTTCATCGACGACATGTGCTGGGGTGATTTTTCCTGCTTCGGCAACCGGGATGCCGGAGGCCAAACATCGACCGGCTCGCGGCCGAAAGTCTGCGTTTCACGCAGTACTACGTCAACGCGCCGATCTGATCGCCGTCTCGATGCGCTCTGATCACGGGTCAGTATCCGCATCGTTGGCGGATCACCTCGTATCTCGACAAACGCGCCGCCAACACCCGACGCGGAGTCGCGGACTGGCTCGACCCCAAAGCCCCGCCCCTGGCGCGCATCGTGACCGGCAACGGTTACGCGACCGGCCACTTCGACAAATGGCAACTGGGCGGCCAGCGTCACGTGGACGACGCCCCGCAAATCACGGCCTATGGCTTCGACGCATCCCTCACGAACTTCGATGGCACAAACCCAAGCTGCTGCCGCTGACGATGAGGCCCGGCGACTCCGAGCCTGGCCGCATCTGGGCCGATGCCGAACTGCTGGGCAAGCCGTTCACCTGGATGCAGCGCTCGCGGATCACCTCCGGGTTCGTCGACGCCGCGATCGCGTTCATCGACCGTGCAGACCGAGACGGCAAGCCGTTTTACGTCAATCTCTGGCCCGACGATGTCAATTCACGCTTCTGGCCGCCGATCGACAAGTGGGCTGACACGAAACGGGGCAAGTATCTGTCGCTCCTTCAGGAAATGGACCGGAAGCTCGGCAAGTTGTTCGACCACATCCGCAACAATCCGACCCTGCGCGACAACACGCTCGTCCTCGTCTGTTCGGACAACGGACCGGAGTTCGGGGCTGGCAGCGCTGGGCTGTTTCGCTGCTCGATAACCAGGCTTTACGAAGGCGGCATCCGATCGCCCCTGGTCGTCTGGGGCCCAGGCCTGATCCCGGCCGACAAACGGGGTACGAAGAACGACACGTCGTTCCTCGCCGCGTTCGACCTCGTGCCGTCACTGCTGAAAATCACGCAGGTCGATACACCCGCTATCGGTCGTTTAGACGGCGAGGACGTGTCCGCAGCGCTGATCGGCAAGAACACAGCTTCGCGATCTGCACCGATCTTCTGGCGACGTTCGCCTGAGAGGAAAAACTCGCTGCCTGACCTGCCCGAACCGCAGCCCGATCTGGCGGTACGCGAAGGCAACTGGAAACTCCTTTGCGATTATGACGGCTCGAACCCGGAACTTTATGACCTGGCGAACGACCGTGCAGAAACGACATCCGTGGCTGGCCAGCATCCTGACATCATGCTGAACTATGCGGAGTTGGTCGTCGTTTGGAATTGCTCTATGGCGACCGACATCGGCTCATCCGGTGTCTTTCAATCCGACTAGACACGGCTGGTAACCATCATGCTCACCGGATCGACGAACGTGTCGCCGATCCAAGGTGTGTCGCTGGTGCACCACGCCCTTTCGCACCTCGGCAAGGACCCAAGTGAACTCGAGGAACCGAAGATCATCGAAGCAGAAACCGTCGTAGTCGTCGTCGAATTTCTGGCGAAGCTCAATCAGAGCCGCGAAGAGAGCACGGACCTACTGGTCAGCAGCACAGTCATTACAGTCTTTCTGGGCAGCAATCCTGGCGACGCCAGCAGCCACTCCGTTCGTAACCTAACGGTGCTTCTCGCAGGCGGCGTCTTCCGCCACGGCCAGCACCTGACCTTCGATCCGCAGAAGCCGCCACCCTTGTGCAACCTTTACGTGAGCATGCTCCAGCGCCTGGGCAACGAAACGGACCGGTTCTCGAACTCGACCGGCACGCTGACAGGCCTGGAGTTGGCGGGGTGAGTCGGTCGATCGGTTGTCTCTTGGCTTTGATCGGACGGCCTCCAGATGAACGTGGCACTGTTGACCGATGATGTTCGAGGCACTTACGTCATGGCCATTACGCTTGTTCTCGGACACGCCTCGATCAGCATCGGGCGATTCCTGTCACCCCGCACTAGAATTGATGATTGGCCCTTCTGGATCGAGCATCCCTACGATGCGGCAAGGTATCGAATCGATCGCCCAGACCAGGCAAAATCGACCGGCACCCAAAATGCGATCCATTCGAAATCTGCGGTCTAAATTCCAGTATTTAAAAACAGCCTTTTGGCGATTGCACTACAGCCCACAAGCCCCTTGACTCATAGGATTGCGTTCATTCGCGCACATTCGACACCATTCAAAACCTTTCGAAAGGGTTTCGAAAGAAATTCGCGAGAAAACTCATCGATCGAGACGATCGCTTTCGAATGGTGCGAGTCGTGGTTTTGCCGAACAGATGAGCGACGGTCCTGGCGTTGAGGGAGACGGGGCATCAACGCGATCGTACGAAGCCATTCAGGTGCGTGCAAGACGGAAACGCATGTCCGTCGATATCGCCCGAAGAAAAACTTCATGCTGGAGCTGGGTTGGGTGGCCCCCGGTTACGCGATCATTTCTCCTACGCTGCCGTTATTGACCAATCGTTTTTGCCGGGGCCGCTCGGTCGATTACTTGTCGTGCCGAATGATCGCCAACGCTGAACCTTGCTTCAACTCTGCGGTCCACTTCCAATAGTTGTAGAAGTTGCCGTCGGCCTCACGAACGACCGTTTGTTTTGACTCGAACCCGATGTGTACGCCGGCTCGGCCTTCGACCGGATAGTCGTGTTTGTCGAGCAGTTTCCGGAGTTTGCCAATCAGGACCTTGTCGCGATCGAGCCGCTGCTTCTCTTCGTCCGTACGGACGACGATCCAGTACACCAGGTGTTTCGGGTGGATGTCGTTGGCGCCGTAATGCGTCACCCAGAATTCTTCTTTAGTATGAGTCCGCATTTCGGCCTTAATCGCCTCTTCGATCCGCCGCGTGACGGCTTCGATCGATTCCTTCATCGGGCAATTCTTTCGCGGTATCGGGGTTTCGACGAAAGTAAACGTCAGGACGGATTCGGATCGCGAGTCACGCACCGGATTCGCTGTATCCGCCCGGAGAGCGTTTCTTGTTCATTCCATGGTGCTCGAAGTTTCCGGTATCCGAAGAAGTCGCATCCTTCGACCGGTATTCGTGACTTGCGGCACACGGAAGTCTGTTCGCATCAGCATTCAGAAGTCCGTACGCGATGCAAGGTCCGGAATCGCGCCGCAGGGATCGATTTCCGCCGAAACGATGTCGTCGCAGCCCGTTTTCGTTTTGAGCAAGACATGCCCTGTGGGAGCGATGAGACAGGACGCGAGCTCCTGCGGTGAAGAGCCGTTGTTGACGCTGCAGACAAAAATGCCCTGCTCGATGGCGCGTGCGATAAAGATGTGGTCCCAGATCCGGTCGTGAGGCTGGATGGCGTTATTGATGTGAAAGACGATCTGCGCGCCGGCTTGCTTGAGCTTTGACCACATGCCGGGAAACAGCGACTCTCGACAAGCGAGCATACCGAAGGTGACATCGCCGGTCCGGATGACTTCCGACGTGGTTCCGGGTACGAAGCGGAGTCGATCGAGGCCGGAAAGTTCGATCTTGTGATACATGTGCCGCTGACCGTCAGCGGTCATTGCCACCACCGAATTTCGCCAGGCATTGTCCGTGAACGTCGCCGTGCCGAAGATGCAGTTGCATTTGCGTTTCCGGACGAGGCTTTCGATCTTGCTTATGCCAGCCTCGATGCGTACCGGGTCGAGACTGCCGATGAAGGTGTCGTCGTCCGGGAAATAACCTGAGAGTATGCCCTCGGGAAACACGACCCAATCACCAGGCCCAGAGGATTCGAGCACGGCCTCCATACGTTCTTGATTGGCCGAAATGTCACGGCCGACGATGAGTTGGGCGATCGTGATTTTCATGAATTGCGATACCTTCGGGTTCGTTTGGCGGGGAGCGGGACAATCAGGCCTGACCACAGCAGCTGCGACAATGATACGCGGACAGATTCAGCACATTATCGGACCCATTCGGAATGTTGAAATTCATGCGTGCTTTGTTCGCTTTCGCGAGATTCATCTGGCGAATCGCTATTTCTCCGTGATCCGGATCGTGTCGCTCATCGTCCGGCCGTCGGGCCGTTTGATTGAAACGCTGGCCGTATAGGTACCTGGCCTGATGGCCTTGACCTTGCCGTCCGGCCCGCGCACGAGACCGTCAGGTAGTGTCCAGATCGCTTTGTCGTTGAGTTTGACGGCGTCGTAGGGGTCGTTGAGTAATACGCCCATGGCATCCAGATCGAACGCTTCGCCTGGCTTCACGTTCAATTCGCCCCAGGGCCAGAGTCCGAACGCGGCGAGTTCGCCCTTGATGGTAGCAGCCGGCGAAGGTGGCTGGGTTTCTTGCTCCATCGGCTTCTGGTCCAGGATTTTCAAGAACCAGATCGAGTATTCGCCCCAGGCTTGTCGAAGATTCGTAAGGTCGTTATTCGTGTCTGCGCGATCGGGGTAGACGTACACATGATCGGACCGGGTCAGTGTCAGCTTAGCGTAGCCACCCGGCCCGGGCATAGTGTCGTACGGTCCCTTGGTCGGCCCATTGGCAGGTACGCCGCCGAAACCGCGATCAGCGAAGATCCATTTGCCGGACGCGTCGACCGTGTGCTTCGGAAAGCCAGAGGATTCGAGAACCTCTGGTGGTGTCGGGCCGAACTTCTTTGCGTAATGGGCCAGACTTCGAGCCAGCTCGGAACTGAAGCCCGGATGCTGAAACTGCCAGCCGGAAAATTCGTAGGAGAAATCGACCGTCCATGTAGATTTCTGGACTCCCTTGCCGTCGGTCGTCGGCTCATGAACCTCAAGGATGTGCTTGCCCTGTTCGAGCTTCCAGTCGATCTTGCCCGTCGTCCAGTCGGCCTTGCCGCTGAGAGTGCCAGTGAGCCTGTTCGAAACCGTGGCCCCCGGACGCCTGAGTGACAGATCCTTCTCGGCATCGGGCAATGTCCAGTCGAGCGAGCCCGTGAAGCTGCCATCGGCCTGAAAACTCATGGTCACCAGTAGCGGCGGAACTGTACCAGGATTCGCGAGCTTACGGTTATGCACGTTCCACGCCAGCCCCGGCCACAAATGGGCCTGATATTGACCCGCCGCCAGCACCCAGGGCTTGTAGGGCGGCTGAGTGTCCGGCGGTTTCGGCGGATCCTGAGGCTTAGACGGTGTTTGCGGTTTCGTCGTGTCCGGCGGCTTGGCCGGTTGTGGCGATTCCGGTTCGGCCGGTTTGTCGTCCGTCACCCGGAACTCAAGATTCAGAATCGCGACGTTCCTCGTCGTCGGCGTATCGTCTTCCACCGAGATGGCGACGATATAGTTGCCATCTTTCGGAAACGAGACCGGGAAGCTCATCTTGCCAGGCTCGCTGAGCGTCAATTCGGCCAGCGTCACCTGTTCCTTCGTTTTCACCCAGATCTTGTAAGGCGGTTTCCCACCGGAAATCGTCATTTCGATATCCGCCACCTCGCCGACTTTCAGATCGTATAACGACTGCGAGGAACTGACTACAAGCGTGCCGTCCCGCGCCTCGTTCGGTTTTTCCGGTGGAGGCGGCTCCACACGATTGCGGCGGTCGATCTCGGCCTGGATCGTCCGCTGAACGACGAGGGTGCGCTCGTATCGGCTCAGAACCTCACGCTGAAGCTGGTCCAGGTACTTTTCGCCCGGGTCGGTCTGGTTTCGGTATTCGGTCGAGATCTCTTGCACACGCTGGTTGAAGCGATCGTTCACTTCGGTCCGGCGTTTGACGTAGGGATCGCCACGCCCCGAGGAATTCCATTCCCGAATCATCTCCTGCTCACGCGGCGTCGGCACCAGAATGCCGGTTCGCATAGAGAAACCCCGGCCATAACGTGCCTTGAACGCTTGATTTTCTTCGTCGTCGATCTTGCCGATCTCGCGTTGTTTGCGGTTCGCTTCCTCATAGAGCCGGGCGACGTAAATCGGCTGATCCAGCGGCAGGCGGAATTTCGAGTTCTGGCGGGCCCGCTGAATCTCCTGCCAGTTCCGGCCGTCGATCCGCCTCATCTTGCCCAGATCGTCCCCAGCCGTGCGGAGTTCGTCGTCAGAACGATCCGGCAGATTTCCCATATCGGCCAGATACCTGTCCGGATCAGGGATCGGCCGATATCGCTGGCTCAGTGTCGCATCGGAAAGCATCGCCTCAACGAAACCCTGCGGCTTCGGCTTGCCCTGAGGCATCTGGGCATAAAGGGCCGGGGCGATGGATGCCAACGTCGCCATCGTCACGACGCATGCAATGAGACCTGTAAACCGATGCATCACATCGACTCCACGAACAGGACAAGCCGATCAGATTATTTGTCCGCCATTGTCGCACTGGAATGAGCTCGAGCCAGAGTTCACTGGGATATTCCGCATACGCCTTAATTTGTCACGAAAACGCAGCCGCAATACGAGCCTCAGGGCAACCGTGTCGATTGAGTGGTCGCAACTGCTATCATAACCACTGGCTGGCGGCAGTTATGATAGCCTGTCACATCGATTGCAGTCTGCCGCGAATCCGGTACTCGATAAGCCGGCATCCGGAAAGGCACCGATGGCGCACCTCGATCGCCGTCGAATTTGGGAAGTCCTCGTTCTTGTCGGGGGTGCGGGCATTTCGGACTGGCCTTTGGCTTCTGCAACGGACGAACCACCGCCTGCCAAGGTCTCCAGGATCGAGATGACCGGTCTGATCAAGGTCTTCATCCTCGCCGGTCAGTCGAATATGGAAGGGCACGGCTTCATTCAGGTCGATCCGAAGAGCGATGGCCGGAAAGGCAGTCTGCATGATTCATGCACCGTTACGATATTGACCGTCGATCGAAGGAAGAAAGGGTATATGTCTGACATATACCCTTTCGGAATTTCGATTCTTCCGCCGCTATCGCAGTTCTGTACGGCGGCATGCGGAAATGAGCATCGACCATTGACCCGCCCTGGGGCAAATCGAGCGATCCGAATTGGGCACGTCCGGTTCGCGACGCGTCCTGACCTGAGCTCTGCCGAATGCGTGCGAGAGCAACGTGTTGTCGCGGGTTGGTTAGCGAGGCATCTCTTATCCAGCTTAAGGCGAAACCCTTGATTCGCGGAAGGGTATGAACCTGGCTAATACCCTTGTGGCGGCGCAACGTACCAGGTCAGAGAACCGCGACTCTCTGGCATTTGTCGGATCCGGGCTCCTCAGTATTGTCGATCGTAGCGAACATCGAAAGGCGAGATGATTGCAGCTTGTCGGCTCCATCTGGGTAATCGCCGCCCCTTGCGGATTTCTACACACGAAGGGGGTCATTACTAATGACCCCCTTTTCCGCACGCCTCTACGTTCTGGCAGCTCTCGTTCGTCAAGCCGCTCGGAACTCTCTGAAGACAGGGCCGATGTGTTTCCATCCCAGCATCCACGAGGAAACGAGTAATGCCGAGCGGCATCTGCGGTCGCTTACATGACCACGATCGATCGCCTGTTTCGCTGCGATCGAACAGAAGCTCGCAACGCGAACTTTGACCACTGGTACTCGCGACGTTTTTCGTGATCTTGGCTAAATGGCAACAAGAAGGCGATCTCGTGAGCCCACCTTCTTGAGCAAGGCCCGCTCGTCAGGATAGACTTCGCAGAACGCGGACAAACGGCCCAGAAAGAGCCTTGACCGGGCGGAGAGGGTGATCGACGTCACGATGTCGAAATCGTGTCGGTCCGGGCGAATACCGTCGTTCCGAACGACGAAAAAGCCCCTCTCGCCCTGGCACAAGCTTCGCTGAAGAATCTGCTGCCCGATTACCCCTGGGATCGTCTTATCGCGCATCGTGGGGCCGAATGGCTATAAACGGCATAAAGGAGCGGATCGATGGGGAAACCACGTCACAAATCACCCGACATTTTGTCGGACCTGATCGAGCTGCTCGCAGGTGTTCAGCCTGCCGATCGGACGGCCAAGCCCGCTTCGGACGAATCAAGGACGGTGCCCTTCGACAACCCGTCACGCAATCTGAAGCCGCAGGAAGAACGATATCCGCTGAAGCTGACCCAGAGTCAACGCAATGCCCTTGTTGACCATACGGATCTGGATCGTTCCATGAAGGACCGAATCCACGAAATGTCGCCCGGGACTAAGCCCCTCATGGTCACCGAGCAAGAGCTTGAGGCCATCGGCGACGCTGCGGACGACCAGCTTGGCCTCTCTTCGGGCACCTTGGCACGCAGCCTTGCCGCGATCGTCGACAAGGTCGACGAGCTTCTGATCGAAATCGACATCAAGGCCCTCAAGGCAAAACGTTGCAACCTGCCCCGAACCACGAAAGTTTATCAGTTCAAGGTCACGATCAAGGGTTCGCATCCGCCGATCTGGCGGGAATTCCAGACTCAAGACTGCACCCTGGGCGAACTTCACGAGCTGCTGCAGGACGTCATGGGCTGGACCGATTCGCACCTCCATCAGTTCGTCGTAAAGCGTCAGATTTACGGCAATCCTGCCCAGCTCGATACCGGTTTCGGCATGGGCTACGGCGACGAAATTCATGACGAAGATGCGACGCTGATCTGTCAGCGCCCGATTTTCCGAGGCAAATTGAAGTTCCTCTACGAATATGACTTCGGCGATGGCTGGGAACACGAAGTCGTTCTGGAAAAGGAGCTTACCCCGGAAAAGGAGGTGAATTACCCCCGATGTCTGAGCGGTGCCCGCGCTTGCCCGCCAGAAGACTGCGGCGGCCTCTGGGGCAATGCCGAATTTCTTGACGCAATGTCCGACCCGACAAGCGGCGAGAATCTCGCGCCCATGGAGTGGTACCCGGACGGGTTCGACGCCGACGAATTCTCGGTCGACGAAATCAACTATCATCTGCGGCGAAACTGACCCTACTCTCTGTGATCCGGCTTTCGCTTGCGGGCTAGTACAAGCACATCGCCTGTCGATCTTGGTTTATCGCCGATGCCCAAACGATGGCGTAAGGACGGCCCTGACGTACACGCTCGGCTTACCCGAAGTGGCTTGGGTGGGTCCCTCTTATGCGATCATTTCCCACAAAGTCCGGAGCCGGCATTGCAGGTACGGTTCGTGGGTCGTATCCCGGCTTGTCGTAGCTTTCTGGCCTACATCACGGCATCGTGCAACGGCTGCCGGCCACGGTCGACGCCTGGCACCGCTCGATGCCGCCTTATAACGGCCCGGCTCTGGGCGAGGAGGTATTACGCGACTGGGAGGTCGTGGAGGTAAAGAAAGCTTCGACGGAACGGTCCCCGAGCCAACTAATACTACAGTTGCGTTTTGCTGAATTCGGTCGATCTGCTACAGTCGTGACCAC
>CAZSQA010000047.1:0-42093 GCA_964608915.1 uncultured Isosphaeraceae bacterium | reverse complement strand
CGTGTGCGCCGCCCCCTACGTCGAACGCGCTATTTCAGAGTAGAATGCGTATCAGAGGCATCTATGAATCTTCGCATGTTCGTGTGCGGGCTGCTCGTTGGCTGTGCGATCGGATTGATGGCCGGCGGGGCGGTAGTGCAAGTACCCGGCGACCGCGGCGACGATCGAATTTACCCCCAAGGCATTGCCCTGTTGCTGGCCCTGGTGGGAGGGATAGGGGCCGGGAGCGCAATACGCGGGCAAAGATTGCAATGATCTTGTCGAGGTCGGTTTCGAATCATCGAGAACTTGGTCCGGGGGCCAATTTGACGATCAAGAAACGATCGCCGTCTCCATTTTCGATTCATTGCAATTCCAATCGGCAGACTTTCTTCTTTCGATCGACCGGCGACCGGACATATCGAACCGGCAGACGTTCATCTCCGAACCTTCCCTCGGTGTCGCCTTCCGGCAGCGGTTCCCCGCGCTGGGCGACGTAAAACAGCAGGTCGTACATCCACTCCATGGCGGAGCCCAGCGAATTCTCGTCCGCGACGATCAGGAGATTGGGCAGGTCAAATTGCTCCATGCCCAGACTGAGCAGGCTGAAACGGCCATCATCCTCACGCGCGATACTCACGCCCGACCACAATGTCATTTTCGGAGCGAGATCCGGATCCGCCGCGATCGCAAGGAAATAGTCGGAGTCATGGGTGGCCCCTGAATTGCCCCAGTAGACCCCGACCGCGGGCGAGGACTTGATCACAGCGGCAAGAAGCGCGGTGAAACGCGACAAACGCTCAATCGGCGAGGAATCCGGCGTGCCGTGGAATGTGACGATGAGATGCGCCAAGTGTTTGGGGAGTTCCCAGTCGTCCCGAAATCGCGAGACGCTGTATTGTACCCCCTGCTCGGCTTCGCCATTGGGCACCGGGGCGGGCATCAGGGCGACGAACGAATTCTCTCCGGAACTGAGCTTCAGCGAAACGACCTGAATACTGGCGGGATCCCGAGGATCTTCCGGCTCGAATGCCAGTTCGAAGCCAGGTTCCGCGAATTCGCGAAATGCTGTTACGATCTCGTTCGTATCCGGCTGTCGCGGCTCGGAAAGCAGCACGAATGCGAGGTTGAGCGTCGATTCGCGGCCCTTTTCTGAAGCCGATTTCCGTTTGCCGAAAAACCTGTCGAAAAGCCCCATCGCCCGGCCCTTTTCGTCCAGAAGAAATTGCGGACCTTCGAAGCCATGTTCGTTTCCTACGCTGATACGCATCGTACCGCAAGAAACGGCCGATGAAACGGCTTTTCCCCTGAATTCCGGACCGCTTCGTCTTCGCCCTTAAACCAGCGAAACCGCCCTCTTGAGAATCTGAATCCGGTTCCCTTCCGGGTCGCGGAAGAAAGCCGTGCGGAATTCGGGCGTTTCCACGATGGTATCGGTTTCGAAAACCAGGCCTTCGGCTTCGATCTGCTTGCGGGTGGCGTCCAGGTCGTCCACGGCGAAGGCGACGTGGCACACGTAGCGCTGATTGGCGTTCGATTGCCCCTTGGGCCGTTCGATCACTTCCAGCACCGAACCGCCGTCACCGGCCAGGAAATAGCCGCGCACGGGGGCTTTCGAATTGTCCAGAACCACCTTCATGCCGAAAGTGCGGACGAAGAAGTCACGCGAGGCTTCCAGGTCGTCTGCGAACAGGGCGACGTGCTCGATGAAACTGGCCATAGTGCGTTGTTCCTTTATGGTTGTGTGATTGTTGGACGAGAAAAGGGGACGGGGGTCATTTCCGGGGGCATTAATGACCCCCGTCCCCTTTTTTATTTGCCGGCTTCGACCTGCCGGACGTTTTGACATTCGCTTTCGAAACGCCCGCCTTCGCCAATGCCTTCGTCGAGCTTTTCACGGGCTTCTTCGCGGAGGCTGGCTTCGCAGAGGAAATCGCGGCCTTCGCTGTCGATTTCGAAGCTGGTGATTTCGAAACGGGCGGTTTCGAAACGGCCGGTTTCGCGGCCGTATCCAGGCCATGCTTTTCCAGCCATTTCGCATGCGGGTCTTCGGTGAAGCCGGCCATTTTCAGCATTTCCCGCCAGTGTTCAGGCGAGACCGGGTGCACCGAGAGCCGCGAGCCGGTTCGCAGGAGTTCCAGCCCTTCCAGCTTCGGGTTTTTCCGCATCGCGGGCAGGCCGACTTCAGGCGTCACGGGGGCCACGGCTTCCACCGAGACCTGCACCCAGGTCGGTGCGTTCGGGTCGCTTTTCGGGTCGTAATGGTCTTGTTTCGGGTCGAACTGGGTCGGATCGGGGTGCGATTCCTCGACGACAACCGCGATGCCGGCGATGCCGGGCGGCTCGGCGTTCGAGTGGTAATAGATCACGCCGTCGCCGTATTTGACGTCGTCACGCAGAAAGTTGCGGGCCTGGTAATTGCGGATGCCGTCCCAGCCGGTGCGGCGCTGGGGTGCCCGTTCCAGGGCTTCGTACGAAAAGCACTCAGGCTCGGACTTGAAAAGCCAGTAGCGGGGCATGGTTCGAGTGGCTCGCGGGGACGGGAATCATGCGACTTCAGAGACGATTCGATCCTGATTGTTCCCGTTTCGTCAAAGGAAGGCAAGCCGCAGCCAATAGGAGAGGCCAAGTAGGAACAGCCCGAACACGCCGCAAACGGCACGAGCGCCGTCTTTTCCGCAGAACGCGACCAGCCCGCGGGCTTTGGGATGATCGAAAAAGAAACCTGCATTTACGATAGCCACGAATAAGAGAAAAGCCCCCGAGGCGAACAGCACGAGGGCCTGAAAACCGATATGACTGCCAGGGTCGATACGCATGGTGCTTTTAGCCAGTCCCGCTTGCCGGCGGGCTCAATCGTCGAGGTCGTCCAGATCGATCGGCTCGACCGACTTCCGACGTCGTGAACCACTGCGGGACCGCGATTCCTGCCGAGGCTCGCGGTCATAATCCTCGCGCCGGGCGCCTGTGCCCAGGTGGGGCCGGTGCAGCAGAGGCGGCTCGATCATCATCCGGGGCTCAGCGGGCGGCGTGGCCAGAGCGACCTGATCGACCAGTTTGTTGCCGATCTTTTCGAGTCGGCTGACGTATTTCGAAACCCGCACGCAGAGACCGTCGTAGGCAATCAGCGAGAGCACTGCAAGAATCACGCCGGCCGTGAGCGGGAACAGCCCCTGGGCCAGTTGGTGCGTCCACTGCCGCTGAAATTCCTGGGCATCCTGGCTCGAAAGGAGCCGGCCGATCATGATCAGCGAACCGAGCAGGCCGATCAGGGGCGAAAGCACGGCGATGCGGCGCAGAGTGGGCACGTTGCGCTGAAGCTCTTCGGCCTCGATACGCACGCCGTTATTGAGAGCACGTTCCAGGTCGGCTGTCGGGCGGCCCCAGCGGCTGACGATCGCCCCGGCGACGCGGGCGATGGCCGAATCGTTCAGTTCGCACAGGTCGATGAGCTTGGCCCGGTCGACAGGCCCGTCTTCCATCCGTTCCAGCAGCCGGGAGACGAACCTGCGGGGCAGGATGCGGCGATTACGCATGGCCCAGGTGCGTTCCAGCAGTGTCAGCACGGCCAGAACGGCACATGCCCCGATGGCGCCCCAGGCGACTCGGTCGGTCCAGGGAGTGGCGTCGTAAAGGGCGGCGAGCTTGCCCGAGATCACCTGCATGTCGCGGCTGACAAGTTGAGTCAGCGGCGGGGGCGCGGGCGGCTCATCGGCGAAGAGCCTCGCGCTGGACGATATTCCCAGTACCAGCACGGCGGCGGCCGCACGTGCCCATTGAGTTGTGCGATCCATCTTGCCAGCCATGATCGACTTCCTTCGTACCGCCATGATCGGGGCGGCCCGCCCTTCCCTGTCCGTACCGCAACCGGCTGACGCGGCCCCACTCGGCCCGAAACCGATCGCCTGACTCGTGTTGTCGTCTTGTCGAACCGTTCGCACGCCCGGCTATTTCCCCGCCGGAGCGTCGTTACGCGAGGCCGTCGGCTTGAGCGAACGCAGGCGAGCCTGCGCCTCGACCGCCACCGCCTCTTTCGGAAATCGATCGACGAGTCTTTCATAAAGATCGGCCGCATCCCGCTGCTGGTTGAGCCTCTCGTAAACTTTGGCGGCCTCAAGCAGTGCCGCCGCCTGCCAACTCGGCGCATCGTGCAGAATGTCCACCTTCAGAAATTCCCGCAGGGATTCACGATAATTCTTCTGGTGGAAATAGGTTTCGCCACGCATGAACTGGGCCCGGGCGGCCAGTTCCGCCGGCCCGCCCGCGTCGATCGCCGCCTGATACGCCGCCCGCGCTTCGTCGAACCGGGCCTCGGCCTGATATGCCCGGCCGCTGGCATAGCTTGCCTCACCCTTAAACTCGGCCGAATCGGCACCGAATTTCTCCTGCTTGAGCCGTTCGGTCAGTTTCAGGATGTCTTCCCACTTTTTGGTCGAAATCATGGCCTGAAGCTGGCGTGTCCGCGCTGTGACGAGCCAGGCCGGCGGCTTCGTATCGCCTTGTGGCGGCTTGCGGAAAAGCTCTTCCAGAATGGCGATGGCATCGTCGGGGCGATCGGTGCGAAGGGCGATTTCGGCCCGCCAGAACGCGGCTTCACCAGCCAGCGCCGAAGCGGGAAATTCGGCGATCAGCCGCTTCCAGTAGGCTTCCGCCTCGGCCCATTTCCGCTGTTCCACACCTGTGCGGCCGGCGCGATAGAGCGCCGCTTCACGCAGAGGGTCCGCCAACCCGTCAGGCCGGGTTTCGCCTGCCAGGTCGCCCAGCAGGCTGCCGACATCTTCATATTTTTTCGCGGCCCAGGCCGATTCGGCCAGATTCACGCGGGCCTCGGAGGCCGTGGCCGATTTCGGGTAGTTTTCCAGAACGCGGCGGAAGACTGTGTCCGCCTCGTTCGCCTTGCCGGCATCAGCCAGGGCATAGGCCCAATCGGCCAGAATGCGCTCAGGGCGATTTTCGGCTGGGACATCGCCCTCCGTCGGCGTGCCGGAATCCGTGCCTGCATAAATGGCATAATCGGCTGCCGCGGCTTCGTATTTACCGGTCTTCGCCAGTAGCCGCGCCCTCATCAGCCGGGCCTTGCGCAAGGTGAGATCAGCTTCCGAAGCTTCTCCGGTCAGTAGCGTATCGAGCCGCTTGATGGCTTCATCGTCGCGCCCGGAGACCGCCAGCACCCGGGCCGCCGAAAGCGATGCCTGGCGGCCCGCGTCGGTCGCCCCGCCCGTCAGTTCGGCCGATTTCGCGAACGAAGCGGCCGATTCTTCCGTCTTACCCGTGAGGGCCAGGGCATGCCCGAGCTCGGCGAAGGCCCGGGCCTTCAGGGCTTTGTCCGTCGCCAGTTCGGCGGCCTGTCTCAGCCATTGGGCGGCCTGGGTGGCCGTTTCCGGCTTGTTGGCGGCTTCGCCCAGGCGGATGAGTGTCGGCACGCGGGTGTCGCTTGCGGGGAACTGCTTTTCGAGCCGGGCGAGAGCTTCGGCGGCTTCGGCCGGCTTGCCTGATTCCCAGGACGAAATTGCCAGCCAGGCCAGGGCGTGATCGGCCAGGCGTGGCGCGTCCTGCTTCAGGTATGCGTTCAGCGATATGATCGCCTCGGCGAATCGCCCGCCTTCGAAGTCGGACTGTGCCAGGAGCAAAAGCGGCTCGGACGAGCCCGCCGGGCTTGGCGTGGCCGTCATCGCCCCCAGCAGCTTGCGGGCCTTGTCGTTTTCTCCCAGAGCCTTATAGGCGAGGGCAAGCTGATAGGACGCGGCGGCCTTCACGTCGGCACGTTTCGTCGTCTCGACCAGCCGAGCCAGCGTTTCGGCGGCTGGGGCCGTGCGGTTTTCGTTCAGGTCGATCCGGGCCGAGAGCAGTCGGGCATCTTCAGCCAGTTGCGACTTGCTGCCGTCGGCCGCCATCGGTGCGATCAGCCTGGCCGCAGCGGCGAATTCACGGGCTTCGGCGGCGATTTCGGCGGCCCGGAGCCGGGCATCGTCGGCCCAGGCGTCCGCGGGGAATTCCGTGACCAGCCGCTCGTAAAGCTTGCGGGCGTCGGCCTTCTGGCCCAGCATCGCCTGAGCCTCGGCCGCCTGATGCAAAAGCCCTGCCGAAGCAGGCTGACCGGCGATCTTGCGGAGCGTCGGCTCCAGCACATCCAGGGCCTCGCGGGCCTGCTTTTTCTCGATTTTCATGGCCGCCAGCCGTGCGATGGCCTGAATCGAAACCGAGGTGGGCGGGTCGACTTCCAGGAATTTCGCCAGCACTGCAGCGGCATCGTCCGTGCGGCCATTAGCGACGAGCAGATCGACCAGCCGGTAGCGGGCATCGGCCGTCATCGCTCCGGCAGGAGACTGTTTTTCGAGCGATGCGACGGCAGCCGTGGCCTCTTCCACGCGATTCGCCGCGATCGCCTCAAGCGCGATCTGATGATCGGCCCGTTCGGACCAATCCTTGCCCCCTTCCGCCTTCAGCCGGCGGAATTGCTCCAGGGCCTTTTCGTGCTGATTCTGCAGCGAATAGGCCCGGCCAAGGCCGAAAATCGCGCGCGTCACGAGCCGCCCCTTGGGGAATTCGGCCAGGGCCTTCGCGTAGCTGGCTTCGGCATCGCGCGGCTTTTCCTGCCGAAGGGAAAGGTCGCCGGCATAGACCAGGGCACTGTCGCGCTGCGGGTGATCGGCCGGGGCATCGTCCAGATACTGCTTGAGGGCCTTGGCCCCCTTTTCGACGTCGCCCAGCAGATACGACGTTTCGCCCACGCGGAACCGGGCCGAAGCGACGTTCGGGTTGTCCGGATCGAGCAGCAGGAAGTCTTCGAACGCCTTGCGGGCTTCGGCATACTGGCCCAGAAACAGCTTGCAGGTGGCCAGGGCATAGGTCGCGCTGGCGACTTCCGGGGCCGTGCTCTTGGCGTTGGCATCGAGAAACTTGCGGTATTCCTCGGCCGCCAGGTCGTATCGCCGCTGCTGGAACAGGCCATTGGCGAACTTCAGGTCTTCGCCCGGATTCTGGGCCGGCAAATCCCGGGCGGCCGAAAACGCCAATGCGACAGCCAGAAGACAGCCGCCAAGTCTGCCGGTGGCGGTTTCGCGCAGTATTGACCGATGGATTCGAAAACGGTCCATGTCTTGTGCCACTCCAGGTCGGTGTCGATTTCGCTCGACCATTCTAATCCATCGGCGGCTTCACGCCATCCCGTTTACGGAAATGAGCCACGAATCCGCTCCGGTCCGCGGGATATGCGGGCCGCTATGTCACGAGCCCCGAACGGACGGCTGCGACATCACGGCACGACGAGGTCGTTGGACTCCTCGGAGGCCCGGGCTTCGTCCGAGAGCATCAGGATATGCCCCCCGCTGCGCAGCAGGCCCACGACGCCGTCATACTTCCATTCGCCGGATTCCTCGAGAAATTGATACACCGGCCCCACCCGGTTCGTCGGGCAAAGCCAGACGGCATCCCCTTCCCGCCAGGCCTGAAAGTTCTTGTGAATCGATCGCGGAAACCCGACGACGCCCCCCTCCTCAGCCGCTCGCAGCGGATGCACGCTCAGGTAACGGGCCGTGCACAGCGATCGAACGACGTTCAGGTCCTGCGCGTTCACGGCGGCCGTGAGCTGGGCGTAAGTTCTTACGGCCATGCGGCTTTCACGTGTCGAAAGGGCAAAATAGACCAGCACGGCCACGACGACGGCCAAAATACCGGCCGCGGCACCCCAGCGGGCGACCTGCCCAGCCCAGAACGAAGGAACCGGGGGCGATAATCCGTTCGAAGATGCGCTGCCCGCGGGCTCAGGGTTCATCCGACAGGCAACTCCAGAACGCCGCCGCACACTTTCGTGACGGCCGCGATAGCCGCTTCGAGCATTCGCCGGCCCTTTTCTGCCGTGGCCTGTGCGGGATATCCGACCGCGCCGTGATCGGTCCGGCGGCCGAAATCCCGGGCCCAGAAGATTGACTTCACGGCGGCCGGAGTGAGATCCGGGTCGTCCTCGATCTGTTCCGTGCGCACCAGCTCGGGCCGCAGGGCCAGCATCATCGAGGTTTCCAGCTCGCACGCGTGGCCCATCACCTTGCGCGGGCCGGTGCAGCAGGCGGCCAGCCCTTCGGCGGCCAGGTCCCAATAAGCGGCACCGGTCAGAATCGAGCCCGGGAATTCCTTGTCCAGCCGTCGCAGGGCTACCTGGAGCGGGTCGATATTACCGCCGTGGCCGTTCAGGAGCATCACCCGGCCGAAGCCGTCGTGCAGCAGCGGCCGCAGGATTTCCATCAGCATCACTTCATAGGTCGGCAGAGTGGCCGTAAGCGTGCCGCCGAACGGCAGGTGGTGATCACTGGCCCCCAGCCACTGTGTCGGCAGCAGCAGAATCTTGTCCGGCAGATTCTTTTCCACCCCTTCGGCGACGGCCGTAACGAGCACGGTGTCGGTGATCACGGGCAGGTGCCGCGAGTGCTGCTCCACAGCCGCGATCGGTGCGATGACCAGCACGCCTGACTTGTCGACCTGCCTGATCTCCGGCGCGGTCATTTCAGCGAACTTCACGGGGCGAACTCCTTGTGCTTCTTCAGTGCTTGGTCGACTCCCCGGTCATTCCCGGAAAACCGACACCAGAATCAGTATGGCGATCGAGTAGTAGATGAACAGGCCGGTGACGTCCACGAGCGTCGAAATCAGCGGGGCCGAGACCACGGCCGGGTCAATGCCCAGCTTCGTCGCCACCAGCGGCACCATGCTGCCGACCACGTTCGCCCAGACGCATATGCCCAGAATCGTCAGGCCGATCACCAGAGCGAACCGGGGCGGCATGCCCAGCCCCAGCCAGGCGAACAGGAAGCCCAGAAAACCCAGCAGCACGCCCAGCAAGAGCCCGGTGAGCCATTCGCGTGCCAGCACCCGCAGGGCGTCGGAAAACTGCACCTCGCCCAGGGCCAGCGCCCGGATGATCGTGCCGACCGCCTGCGAGCCGGCATTGCCACCAGTGCCGATCAAAAGTGGCACGAAAATGGCCAGGCTCGGAATGAGCTTGTCGACCCATTCGAAACTTTCCAGCACCCAGCCCGTCAGCGTGCCCGACAGGAACAGGGGCAACAGCCACGTCAGACGCCGCCGCACCGACGAGCCGATGCCCGTGCGCCAATAGTCGGAATCGACCTGATCCGCCCCCTGCGCGCCCACGCCGCCGAAGGCCAGCAGCGTTTCGCCGGCCTCCTGCCGCAGGATGTCCATGGCGTCGTCATGGGTCACGATACCCACCATGTGGTCGCCATCGTCCACGATCGGCAGCGCGTAAAGGTCGTAGCGTTCGATCTTTCGGGCGACGTCTTCCTGATCTTCGTCCACCCGGCCCAGGATGATGTCCCGGTTCATGATTTCTTCGATGCGGGCCGCCGGCCGGGCCAGGATCATCTGCTTCAGCGACACCACGCCCATCACCTTGCGGTGCGGGTCGATGACGTAGGCGTAGTCGATCGTCTCCTTGTCCGGAGCTTCCTGCCGAAGCCGAGCGATCGCCTCGCGCACCGTGATGTGCGGCGGCAGAGCGGCATAGTCGGTCGTCATCACCGCGCCGGCCGTGCCAGGTTCGTAAGAGAGTAGCCTGCGGATGTCCTCACGCTCGGCCTGCGCCAGGCCACGGAGGATCTGATCGACCTGCTCCTCTTCGAGCTGATACGCCAGCCGCGCGCGGTCGTCGTGCGGCATCCACTGCAGCACGCTGGCCATCATCACCGTCGGCAGCGTTTCGGCCAGGTGCACCTGGTTGTCGAGGTCGAGATAACTGAAGACTTCGCCCCGAAGCTGCGGCTCGATCTGTTCGAGAATCGCCCGCTGCTCGGCAGGTTCGAAGTCTTCCATCATCTCGGCGATGCGGGGCGCGCTATAGTCGGCGAAGAACTCCGCCAGGGCTTCGGCCTGGCCGTCCCGGATGATCTCTCGCAGATCCGGAATCAGGAGTGGATTTCGCACTGGCCGCCTCTTCCCGTCGATTTGCCTGTACCTATTGCCCGATCGGGCGTTCCGATATCGGGCGATCCCGCCCGATTCAGGCCTTCTTGCCCAGGATCGTCTTGCCCAGGAACGGCACCAGAACGGGCGGCACGTCGACGAAGCCGTCCTCACGCTGATAATTCTCGAGGATCGCGATGATCGCCCGCGATATCGCCACGGCCGTGCCGTTGAGCGTATGCACGAACTTCGTGCCCTTCTGCCCCTCGGCCTTGAAACGAATGTTCAGCCGCCGGGCCTGATAGTCGCCACAGTCCGACGTGCTCGTCACTTCCCCGAAACCGCCGCCCGCGAAGAACGCCGGCATCCAGGCCTCCAGGTCGAACTTCCGGTACGCCGGACCGCCCAGGTCGCCCGTGCACGTGTCGATCACCCGGTACGGAATCCCCAGCTCCTGGAAGATCTCCTCTTCCAGCCGCAGAAAATCGAGGTGAATCGCCCCTGAATCCTCAGGCTTGCAGAAGGCAAACATCTCCACCTTCGTGAACTGGTGCACCCGATAGAGCCCCCGGCTGGCACGCCCGGCTGCCCCGGCTTCGGTGCGGAAGCAGTGGGAAAGGCCCACGTACTTCTTCGGCATTTCCGACTCGTCCAGCACGGTGTCGGCCAGCATGCCGCCCAGCGTGATCTCGGCCGTGCCGACCAGGCACAAGTCCGTCTGATCGACTGAGTAAACCTGCGTCTCGCTGCCCCGCGGATTGAAGCCGATGCCTTCGAGGATCTGGATCCTCGCCAGGTCGGGCGTGATCACGGGCGTAAAGCCCGCCCCCGCCAGCTTTTTCATGGCATATTGCTGCAGTGCCAGGTCCAGGAGCACGGCGTCGTTCTTCAGATAATAGAAGCCGCTGCCGGTGACCTTGCCGCCGGCCTCGAAGTCGATCATGTCGAGGTCGCGGCCGATTTCCAGGTGGTCGCGCGGCGTCCAGTCGAACTTGCGGGGCGTGCCGACAATGCGCAGCTCGCGGTTGGCGTCGTCGCCCGAGCCCACCGGCGCGTCCGGGTGAGTCATGTTCGGGATGCGGCCGAGGCGGTCCTTCAGCTCGATTTCCAGGGCCCGCAGCGTGGCTTCCTTATCGCCTGAGGCGGTCTTGAGCGCCTTGCCTTCGGCCACCAGTTCGGCCCGCTTGCCGGCGTCCTTTTCCTTGCCGGTCGCCTGGGCGACTTCGTTCTGCCGGCGGCGCAGCTCCTCGACTTCCTTGAGGATCAGCCGATACTCGCCGTCCAGCCGTACGACATGTTCGACTTCCTCGAGAATCTCGGGAGAAACGTGCCGGTCGCGGCAGTTCTGTTTGACCAGTTCGACATTCGCCAGAACGTACTTCAGGTCGAGCATTTTCGTTCGCTTTCGCAGTGTTTCGTGTCATTCCCTGCTCAAGATACACGACGATCCCTCGCCTGTCCGCCTGCGATGCGTTCGGCCGAATCCGCGTGATCTCACGACTTGCCCCAGATTCTAGCAAATCGAAGGCCGTTCGTCAGGATTATGTCTCCCTGAAGCCAAAATAGATTCCCCGTCGAGCCGTGGACGTGAGTCCACGGGTGCGGAACGAAGTCATGAACCCGGGCAAAACAGATGCCCCGTCGAGCCGTGGACGTCAGTCCACGGGTGCGAATGACCCGCTGACTCGCTTTATTGCAGTGTCCCCGTCGAGCCGTGGACGTCAGTCCACGGGTGCGAATGACCTGCTGACTCGCTCAATTGAAGTGCCCCGTCGAGCCGTGGACGTCAGTCCGCGGGTGCGAATGACCGATCGAGCTTCGATACGAAAAATCCGTTCGGCACATGATTTCCGCAAAAGCCGTTCGCGTGGCATGAATGAACGTCGTAATCCAAGCGGTCGACGTTTCTCTCTCGAATCGCACCCGTGGACTCCCGACCACGGCTCGACTTGGGGGTGCGTTGTTTCGCTCACGAATCGCACCCGTGGACTCACGTCCACGGCTTCATCGAACTCGACTCGCGCTTCAGGCAGGAGCCGCAACGGCTTATTCATCGACGCAAACGGGCAAGCGCTTCGGCCTCGACCTGCTCCCACGGGATCGCTGCATTCGGGTCGGCCGCGTGGGCCGCAAGTCTCCGGTCAATCTCGGTTTTCACAGCTTCGGATAATTCGATTTGGTGCCCTTCGTCCGCAAGACGGTCCATGACTTCCTTCACCAGCCGGATTCGATCCTCGACGGGCCAGGAATCGACTTCGATGAGAATGGTCTTCAGATCCATGATTCACCTGCCGAAAATCGGTGTCAGGGAGCAAGCTTGATAAGGAACCACACAAATGATCTTACGCTGAAAAGTCTGCCCCGCCAAGGCCGCTCAGTCTTCGTGAGATCGATCAGAAGCACAATCCACAAGTCGCGATAAATGAGCCGGAAGCGTGAGCGAAGGACGCAATTTCAGTAAAATGGCCGCTGAATGGCATAGAGCGACGGGCCCGATCAGATCAAGGTCCGATTTCTTCGCCTCAAGTCAAAAACTGTTACGATCCAGTCTCTGAAAAGGGATCGACGACGATGGAATTGGATCCGGAAATCTACGAACGGCTGAAATCGATCGAGTGGTTCGCTCAATGTGGCCGCGAACTGACCCACGATTTCGGGTTCGCGGTCGAACCTGCCCGAAGCCTCTCGGAAGCGATGACCGGCATGCGCTCGGATCGATGGCAGGATGCACGAACCGAAGCCCAGGGCGATTTGACAGGCTATGTGTCAAAGCACCGGATGGACTTGTACGGCGGGCACTGGAACCGGCTTGCAAGGGAATCACGTCAGCGCATACTTACCGAAATCATGCCCGCCGTTTCGAATGCACTCGCGAACTTGACGACGGAACCGATCGCGGACATCGTCCTGCTCGACCTGAACCGCATTGCGCTTCATGCGTCGTATCGAAAACGTTGTCCGAAAGTTCCTTCCTTTTTCGATAGATTGATGTCGATCTACGCTGCGGGACGGCTGCCTTGCGGCTGGACTGGCGACATCGAATCATGGCCTGTCGGCAAATTCGTCGTTTATTGAATTTCTGCAGCGTTCAGTCTCAGTAACGCCCCATTGCACCTGCCCTCCCGCACGCCGATAATCAACGGTACCCGAACCACGCGACGCCACGGACCGGATTCCAGGAGAACGACCGATGAACGACCCTTTCGAACGCCGTCATTTTCTGCAGGCTTCGGCGATACTCAGCCTCGGCGTGGGTCTCGGGCCTGAAGCTCGGGCCATTACGCCGCAGACGCCCGAAATGGCCGTCAATCCCAACGCCGTCCGCCTTCGGCCCGAGATCGAGCCGGTCGTCCGCTGGATCGAAGAGACGCCCCGCGACCGAATCCTCGAAGTCGCCATCACGAAGCTCAAGGGCGGCCTTTCGTACAACGAACTTATGGCCGGGCTGTTTCTGGCCGGCATCCGTAACATCAAGCCCCGGCCCGTCGGCTTCAAGTTCCATGCCGTCATGGTCATCCACTCGGCCCACCTGCTCGGCCAGGCGGCCGCCGTCGACGAACGCCTCGTGCCCATGCTCTGGGCCCTGGACACCTTCAAAGCCTCTCAGGCCGCTGACATCAAAGAAGGCGACTGGACGCTCGGCCCCGTCGACGAAGCCCGCCTGCCCAAAGCCTGGCAGGCCAAAGCCGCATTCGAAAAGGCCATGGACGGCTGGGATTCCGAAGCCGCCGACACGGCCATCGTCGCCTATGCCCGCACCCACGGCGCCGCCGAAGTCATGGAAACCTTCTGGAAATACGCCATTCGCGACCAGCGCAATATCGGCCATAAGGCGATCTTCGCCGCCCAGTGCTGGCGAACCCTTCAGGCCATCGGCTGGCAGAACTCCGAGCCGGTCCTGCGTTCGCTGGCCTTCGCCCTGCTCGACCGCCAGGGGGCCAAAGGGACGGACGTCATCGGCCCTTATGTCGAAAACACAGCATTCGCCAAAGAGATTCCCCAGGAATGGATCGCGGGCGACGGCAAGGACGTCAGCGGCGAGATTCTGCTGGCTCTCCGTTCGGCCGCCCCGAATGCGATCGGCTCGGAGGTCGTCAAATCGCTGAAATCGGCCAGCGGCCCCGAACCGCTCTGGGACGGCATCCTCAAGGCTTCGAACGAGCTTCTTCTGCGCAAGCCCGGGATCGTCGCCCTGCACGCCGTGACGTCCGTCAATGCATTGCATTACATCTTCCGTGCCGCGGCTGACGAAACCACACGCAAAACGGCCCTGCTGCAGGCTGCAAGCTGGTCGGCCCTGTTCCGCGAAGCGATCGGCGATGCCCCGAAGCACAGGATCGACGCCCTGGAGCCGATCGAAGTGCCGAAAGCGCCTGACGAAGCCATCGCCGACATTTTCGCCACGATCGGCAAAAACCGTGAGGACGCAGCCCGCAAGACGGTCGCGTTTCTCGCGGCTGGCGGCACGGACGAAGCCGTCTTCGCCGGCGCGCGCCGGATGATCTTCCTGAAAGGCCGCGACAGCCACGACTTCAAATTCGGCGCGGCCGCCTGGGAAGAATCCCTGCTGGCCAGCACGCCGCAGACGCGAACGCTTTTGACCGCCGCCATGATGGGCAACCTGCCCGCCTCGACGACGGAAGACAGCCCCCTGATGATCCGGGCCCGAGAGGCTTCACGGACGGTCCTGGGCTGAATCAGGCTGGATTCGTATTCCGGGCCCACCGAGCTCCAGCTCGGTGATCGATTGCCCTTTGAGACACGACGTGCTGATCGAACTCCGAAGTCCTCCGAGTTGGAGCTCGGAGGGCCCGGGGGGATGCGCTTTCGTCGCTCCGAAGTTCTCCGAGCTGGAGCTCGGAGGGCCCAGGGGGGCTTTGGACCGATTTCATCTTTTCGAAAATTGACCGCTTCGGATTCCGCGATTTTCAGGATAGTCCTTTTGACACGCGATTTCCCGATTCGCGAATTTTCATGAGCTTCCCCGCGCCCGAAAGAAACGAATTCCGCCCATGCCGAAATTTGCCGATCCCCGCCGGGCCGGATTGCCCAAACGCCACGAATCGAAACCGGTCGAGGCAGAAACTTCTGATCAGACGTATTACGAAATCGATGACATGGCAGTTTCGAAACCTGATTCGGGACTGGAAGAATCCGCGGCGGCGTCCGAACTGGCACAGGCCCGTGCGCATCAAGTGACGCTCGAATCGGCCCATGCGCGGCTGATCGAAGAAGAAAAGACCACGGCTTCCGAGCGATTCGACCGCATGGCCCGCGACCGGTTCGCGGCGGACCGGGCCGCCTGGCTCGCGGATCCGGCCGTGAATCTGCCGATTTTCGGATCGACGTTCGAAGGGGCGAAATACTTCGAAAGCTTATGGGACGACTTCGCCGCAATGCTGGCCCCCGATGCCCCCGGTCCGACGTTCGAACAGGCTCGGCAAGCCGCCGCGGCATTGGGATCGCGCTGGCAGATCGCCCACGTCCGCGGCGAAGGTGCTTGGATCATGGCCCGATTCGTTCGATCGTCGGCCGATCCGGAAAGCGCGATCGCCCGCTGGATCAAGGAATCCGGCACGCCGGACGACACTCGCGAGCGTGCTGCGTGGCACATGCGGCACGCCCCTGAGGCGCTCGAAGCCCGGGCGGAACTCACCCGTCGCGCGGCCGCCGAACGGGACCGTTGGTCGGCTGAAGCCGCTCGACTTCAGGCCCGGGCCGATGCGAGCCGCGCGGCCTTGACCGAAACGTCCGTCGGCACCGGTTCCGCAGACCCTGCGCTGGAAAAACGATTCCGCCTGCTCAATCGCCTGCTCACCCAGGCACGAAGCCGGACAGACAAGCTCCAGCGGCGGCTGGACACACTGCGGAAACGCCGACCGGCGAAGGACATGCGATCGGCGCAGGAATCGCGAGATCGAAGGGAAATTTCAGCAGAGGATCAGATTGTCGATTCGAAATCGAATCGCAATCTGGAGCGATCCCCAATTCGGATGGAATCCGATGCGGCGATCATGCCGAATCTACCGGACGATCGCATTTCCGAAACTGCCATGAATGCAACCCCTCCCGGACAACATCAGTCCGACAGCATCGCCACTGAACCCTCGGGCATCGAAATGCCGGGTGAAATCGATGAGGAGAAGCGCCAACGCCTGCTCCATGGCATGAGCCGGTTTCGGAGGATGGACTGGAGCGATCCTCGCAAAGTCGCGCCGGCGGATGTCGAAGTGATCACGAACTTGCGGAATTTGCCGGAATCGCTGCAGCGCGACACGCTCGTGCGTCTCACGTTCGGGACCGAGAAAATCCTTGGCAAAGCGTGGCGGCAGTATTTGCGCTGGCGCGACGATTTCGAACCGATGGGCGTGGCACCGGCGAGTTTCGAAGGGTGATTGTCGCGATCGGTTCAGGCCGTGAATTGCTCGCCGGCGATCCAGGTTTCGAGCACGCGGATTTCCGGCTGGCCGGGCACCGCTTCGTCGACGGACCAGATGGACCCTTCCCAAAGATCGCCGATGGCCAGATCAGGCAGAGACTGGCCGAGCAGCCTGGCCGGGTTGCGCGTGATCGTGGTTGCCACCGTCGCGAAATCCCAGCCTGTGGCCTTCATCAGATTGGCGATACCGACGGGCAGATCCTGGTTCGATCCGGCCAGGTAAGGCGTGCCGGCCACGACGATCTTGCCCGAACCGTCGACGGCCCAGGGGCCATAAGGGCCTTCGGGCATTCCGGCCAGGGGGCTGTGATCGCTGATGAGGATCAGCCTGTCCTGCCCCTTCGCCCGGGCGAGCACGCGCATGATCGCGGGAGAAATGTGATGACCGTCGCAAATCAAAGAGGCGTTCAGCCGGTCTTCGGCGGCCTGAGTCCAGATCGGGTTCGGGTGGCGGGGCAACTGAGCCGCGATGCCGTTGCCCAGGTGGGTGGAAAGGGTCGCCCCGGCCGCGACGGCGGCAGCGATTTCGGCATCCGTAGCGGCCGTATGGCCCAGGCTGACGACGACGCCTTCGGCCGTCGCCGTGCGGATGAACTCCGCACTGCCGGTCCGCTCCGGCGCGAGCGTGATCAGGCGGATCCGGTTGCCGGAGGCATCCTGCAGGGCGTGGTATTCGCGGAAGGTCCAGTCGCGCACATGTTCGGCCGGGTGAGCGCCTCGATAACCGTCGAGTTCGGAGATGGCCGGGCCTTCCAGGTGTATGCCGGCGATCATGCGATCGACGAGAGTATCCGACTCGCAGGCCGCGGCGATCGTGCGCACACCGTGCAGGAAAGCCTCGGGCGAGCCTGTGATCAAAGTCGGAAGGAGTCGCGTGGTGCCCAGCGAAGGCTGGGCGCGGACGATCTGGATCACCTGCTGCACGGTCAGGGTCGGGTCACTGAAAGAGATTTCCCAGCGGCCGTTGGTCTGGATATCCCAGACGGCGGGCAGGATCCAGATCTTCGATTCGCCCTCGGCCGCCTTGGCCTGAGGCTCGTAGCGCATCGAGCGAATGCGGCCGTCGAGCACGTCGATGGTCACGGCGATCGCCTCGCCGACGCCGGCGAGGAAGCCCCTGAACTGGTCCGCTCGTTCGCTCATGATCGTTTCCTGCAACCTGAATCTCTGGATCGCCGAAGGGCGTCAGTTGGCGGCCGACTCGGTCCGGCGGCTGGTGCGCCGTGCCAGCGAGGCACCGACGAAGTCGCGGAACAGCGGATGGGCCTTGATCGGCTTGGACAGAAATTCCGGGTGGAACTGCACGGCCAGGAACCACGAATTGGCAGGACATTCGACGATCTCGACCAGCCGGCCGTCAGGCGAAACGCCGGTGGCCACAAGGCCGGCTTCGGCCAGGCGTGTGCGATAGTCGTTGTTGAATTCGTAACGGTGCCGGTGCCGCTCGCCGATCTCGGCCTTGCCGTAGGCCTTGTGCGCCAGCGAGCCCTCCTGCAGCACGCACGGCCACAGGCCCAGGCGCATCGTGCCGCCACGCTCCTGAACGTCCTTCTGATCGGCCATCAGCGAGATCACCGGGTGATGCGTGTCCTGGTCGAATTCGGTGCTGTTGGCGTCGTCCAGGCCCAGCATGTCGCGGGCGAATTCGATCACGGCACACTGCATGCCCAGGCAGATTCCGAAAAACGGAATGTCGTTCGAACGGGCGTATCGGATGGCCTCGATCTTGCCCTCGATGCCCCGCATGCCGAAGCCGCCGGGAATGAGGATGCCGTCCACCCCGCCCAGGACCGATTCGGCACCCGTGCTGGAGATCTCTTCGGCCTCGATCCGGCGAATCACCACGCGGGAACGATGGGCGATGCCGGCGTGGTCGAGCGATTCGTAGACCGACTTGTAAGCGTCGCGGTGCTTGATGTACTTGCCGACGACGGCGATCGTCACTTCGTTCTGAGGCTTCTTGACCCGCTCGACGAGCGTCCGCCAGTCGCCGATATCCAGCGCACCGGCCTTCAGGCCCAGCCGTTTGACGATCAGCTCGTCCAGGCCGTTATTGACGAGCGAGAGCGGCACTTCGTAGATGGTGAACTCTTTGTCGCGTTCTTCGATGACGGCCTTTTTGTCGACATTGCAGAACAGGGCGATCTTGTCTTTATCGCTTTGCGGGATCGGGTGCTCGGTGCGGCAGATGAGAATGTCCGGCTGGATCCCGATCTGCCGGAGCTGGCCGACGCTGTGCTGCGTGGGCTTGGTCTTCAGTTCGCCGGCGGCCTTCAGGTAAGGGACCAGCGTGAGGTGAATGAACAGGCAGTTCTCGCGGCCGATTTCCTGGGCGAACTGGCGGATCGCTTCGAGAAACGGCAGGCTTTCGATGTCGCCGATGGTGCCGCCGACTTCGGTGATGACCAGATCGACGTCCTCGGTCGCCAGCCGATAGATCTTTTCCTTGATCTCGTCGGTCACGTGCGGGATCACCTGCACGGTGTTGCCGTCGTAGTAGCTGCCTTCACGCTCTTTCTGAATGACGGAGAGGTAAATCTTGCCCGTCGTCGTATTCGAATCCTTGTTCAGGAGCGAATTCGTGAAGCGTTCGTAATGGCCCAGGTCCAGGTCGGTCTCGGTGCCGTCGTCCAGCACGTAAACCTCGCCGTGCTGGTAGGGGCTCATCGTGCCGGGGTCGACATTGATGTAAGGGTCGAACTTCTGCAGCCGGACCCGCAGGCCCCGGCGTTCCAGCACCATACCGATCGAGGCGGACGTAAGCCCTTTGCCGAGAGAACTTACGACCCCGCCCGTGACGAAAATATGCTTTGCCATCGGCTCTCTTCACTCGATGCGGTTTTCGGTACCCGGGTCGTTCGCAGCCCCGCACTTGCACACGAATCGGCACCCAGCATAACATATAGACAGGGGATTACGGCAGTCTCGACCCGGGCGGAAGCCCGCGATTTTCCTCACTCGGCCGCTCACTCAGGCAGATGGCCCGACGGCAGAAAGGCCCCGATGGCGACCGATTCGAAGCACGCCGCACCATTCGAAGGCCGGGTTTCGCGCCGCAATTTCTTCGGCCGATGCTCCGCCGCGGCAGGTTACGCCGTCACGGGGGGCGTGGCACTGGCGGCCGAACTGGCGGCCGATCAGGGGCAGGAACGCCCGATTCGCATCGCGATTCTCGGCATGGGGCATCGGGGCACGGCACTGGCGGAAACGCTCCGCAAAACGCCTGGCATGGTTCTGGCCGGCTGGTTCGACCCCTGCGAAAATGCCGCCCGCAAGGCGCTGGCGAGGTTCGCGGCGAGCCCCGGCACGACCGAGCCGGTCGTCTTCGAAGACGAAACCGCCGCGATCGGCTCGCCGATCGTCGATGCCGTGATCGTCGCCGGCCCCTCCGACAGCCATCACGGGCAAATTCTCAAGGCCATCGAAGCCCGCAAACACATCCTGACCGAAAAACCCGCCGGATTCGGCGCGAATGCACTCGATCAGCTCGAAAAAGCTCTCTCAGGCGATTTCGAACGCGTTTTCGCCGTCGGTCTGGCGCGCAGGCACAACCCCCAGCGGGCCGTGCTGACGAACTGGCTGGCGGAAGGGCACCTGGGCCCGATGGTCGACATCCGGGCCGACTGGGCCCAGCCGCTGGGAGCACCCCGCGGCCGCGACGGCTGGATGACCGACCCCGCCCGTTCGGGCGACTGGGTCGCCGAACACGGCGACCACATCTGGCACATGCTCGCCGAGCTGCGCCCCGACATGCCCCCCCCGCGCGTGCTGCATGCCGCACGGATCACTGGCCCGGGCGGCGATTCGACGTATTTCAAAGCCGCCCTGAAGTGGTCCGACGGCGTCACGGCCGACGTGCGCCACAGCTTCCTGCCGGGCGGCCAGTTCGCCTCACCGGGCCTGAGCGTTTACGTGCAGTATCGCGGGGGCATCGTCGACATGATCCAGGGCCGCGTGAATTGCGACAGAAAGCTCATGCCGCCTGACCCGTTCGACAAATCGCTGGCGGAGGACGCCGCCATGCTGCGGGCTTTCGTGACACGGGTTCGCGTGGCAGCCCAGCAGGGAGACGAAGCTCGCCTCGTCAATCTCGAAGAAATCCAGCGTGCGAAATTCGTGGATCGGCTTCGTGAAGACATCGTCAAGGCATTCGAAGCCTGACTTTCCTGGAGATCGCACATGGCTCGCAAAAAATCCGACACGACGACACCGGCCAAAAAGAAAACCATATCGCCCGAAAAGAAGTCCAAGGTCATCGAAAAGCCGTCGCTCTCGATCTTCGGAAGCGCCGTCGATCCAGCCGTTCCGATCGACGACTTTTTCGAGCCTTACGACGCCTCTTATTTCATCGAATTGTTCGAGGACGAAGGCTTCGAAATCTTCGTGCTGGACGATTGCACTTTCGTCGCGGGCATGAATGACGGTATTAAACTGATGGTCGAAGTCAGCGGCGATTTGCCTTTCGTTTCTTTCAAATTTCCTTTGAAACCCAAAAAAGGCCTCACGAAGGCCAGGATCTTGCAATGGATCAACGACAGGATGCAGGAATTCCCGATGCTGCGCATCTACTGGGCCGGTCCGGGAATCATCCTTTCCACATTCGACTACGCCTACGACATGGAATCCGAAGCCGATTTCGAAGTCGACCACTTTCTGTTCCAGGCCAACATGTTCTGGGGCCTGAACATGACCATGATCGAAGAATGCGGCGACGAGTTCCTCGACCTCAGCTGGAAGCCTGGCTCAGATTCCTGAACCTCGTCGAACGCAGAAAGCCCGGCTCATCGGCCGGGCTTCCGCGATTCGCGTCGTTCGGTTTTCGATCAGGGGCCGTTCGGCGAGGTCGCGACCGGGCCGGCACAGCGTCGCAGGTGGTCCTTGTCGATGTAGACCACTTCCACCTTGTGATCGTTCAGGTTGAACGGGATCGGATAATCCGACCAGTAGCTTTCGTCGTAGTACACGGTGCACTTGTAGTGGCAGTGTACGAGCTGGCAGGGTCCGGCCAGGGGATAAACCTTGCAGGGGTCGACCGTCTCGCCGATCTTTTCGATCAGGATCTGGACGTTGTTCTGCTGGGTTTCGTAAATGACGTTCTGAGAGTGGCGGAACCGGGGAACCTTTTCCCAGACTTCCGCTTCGCTCGGGGGATCGAGACACGGCGACTCGGTCGAGTCGGGCGGGATCGGATCCAGAATCGCGACGCGGTCGGATTCCTCACGAGCGAAGTCACGCTCGATACGTTGCTGCTGGCTCGGCAGAATCGGCCAGGCGAAGCTCCAGCCGGTCGGGTGCACCGGCGACACATTGCGGTAGACGTACGACAACGCCCCGCTGCAGCCGCCAGACCCCATGGCCAGAATGAAGAACATGGCCCCGCTGACGAGGCCCCGGTTGTCGCTCAGTCGGCTAAGGCCGCGTGTCCAGAATGGACGAAGCATCGGATGGTTCCCTCCTTGGAACGGTCGCGACCGATTGTCGAGGTGCCCCCTCGAAACCGACGCCCAACCGGAAATCCTCATGATTCGTTCGTGGTCACTCCAACCACTCGAACCGTTATGATCATTGATCGAACAATAAGGCCCCCGAAGTGAAAAAATTTCCGAGAAACCGTTACGAGTCGCAAAATTCTTCGCCGCCGCCCTGGCCGTCATCACCACGAAAAAGCCCCCTGGCCGCATTTTCAGCCGGGCTGGAGAGGTTCACGCGACCCAGATCATCCGTACGCCCTGCAAAGGCCCTGCGGCCCGCAATACGGTGGCCGGAAACGCCAAGAAGCCACGCGGCACGCCGCGTGGCTTCTTCGGATATTACCTGTGGCAGTCGTTCGATCAATAAGCGAACAGACCGAACGGATAAGGCGTGAAGAACGGGCGGGTGTAGTGCTTCTTGAAATCCAGCCACCACAGGCCGTCGTCCCAGCGAAGCGTCACGGCGCGCCAGTCAAGGGGCACTTCCGGATAGGGGTGCACAGGGCCGATGTTCGGCCAGGCTTGCCACGGATAGACCGTCGGGTAGCCTACAGCCGAGAAGTTCGGATAGGGGGCATAGCTCGGCCAGGCATAGTTCGGCATGGCATGAGCACCAGCGGCCGGGCCGTATCCGCCAGCGGCACCGTTTTCCGGGGCCGGAGCGTTCGGGTCCATCGCGGCCGGGTCGGCACCGATCGGCGCACCGACCGGAGCACCGGCGAAGCCGCCGCCGATCGCAGCGCCACCGTGACCACCATGGCCACCCATGGCGACATCGTACTGAACTTGCTGAACTTCGCTCGCGGCAACGATCTTGGTCTCGTCGACCACGCCGGTCACGCCGGGGATGGACAGCACGCGGCTCGTCAGAGCCTGCTTCTTCTCAGCGCTCGAGACGCTGCCCTTCAGGGTGACGACACCCTTGGAGGTTTCGATGTCGAGCTTCGAGCCGCGGAATTCGCCGGTGCGGCGAAGCATGTCCACGACCGAGTCGGCAACCGTCTGGTTTTGCCGGGCGACGTTTTGAGCCGAAGCCGAAGCGCTCAAACCCGCGGCGGCAAATGCCAGTGCAGCGGAAATCCTTTTCATGCGACTGTTCATTGATCCTCACCTCACCCGCGGATTCTTCCGTCCGTCGTATCTACGTCGCGCGGGATTGTCGCCGTAGTCCGACACGGGTGACACCTCATCCGTTAAGGTGCCGATCCTCATCCATGATTCTCTTGACCATTGCCCGGCGTGCCTCTTTGACGGAACGGCTCGCCGATCGTTCTGATTCATAGATCGGACCGACCCGCGTCAGGATGCAACCCGATTTCCGTTCGACCCGAATCGACCGTAACGATTGTTCCGATTCTGCGCGATGTGCGGGGGCATCGTGGGGGTCTGGATACGAAAAACCATATCTCGCACGATTCTTCCTTCAATGACTATCACCGGTACACGGCTTTCCGAAGTGGTCAATTCCAAAATTCCTCCGCAAATCTGAAACTCTTCATCAATAGTATTCCCAACACATAAGACGACCTGCAAGTCTTTTTAGCAGGCACCTTCGAACTTAGAAAAACCAAGACCACAAATAGCCTGCAAAGAAGGAAATGATCGAAAAAGACGCAGTAACGAACCACGATACTCCCTGCTTGCGATACTCTTCCTTCACCTTCTCGATCGTTGACATCTTCTTTTCTTTGAGATAGTTGATGCCTTTAGACGTCAACTGCATGTTTGCGTATTGTTTGAAATGATGGAATTCGCCTTTGATCGTCGTCACATGCTGGCGAGGGCTGCCGCTGGAAAAGCTTCCGTCGTGCGCGATCAGTCCTTCCTCCTTCAGATATCGAAGGTAAAGATTGAAATCCGGTACTCGCTCAAACAATTCCGCATAGTCCTTTCGCTTGTCTGTCTTCGCCGCTATGAATTCCAGAAATTCCAGAACGATTTTGTCGTCAATCATCGGCTTCGGTCTCCTCGGGTGCGGACTTTCCTTGTTTTTTCTCGACAGCGGGCCGGGACAGGTTCAGTTCGAGCAAGGCGGTCAGTAGTTCTTCGTCGGTCATGGACGGGTTCCAGCCGTAGGCGGCGAAGACGGCTTCGTCGAGGCGTTTATGGGCCTGATCGAGCCAGGTGGGCCGCTGGTTGTAAAGCTTCGTGAGCGTGCGCTGGCTTTTGAGCATCTTGGCGTAGTCGGCGTTGCGCGGGACGATGCGGGGCCAGCGCGCGGTGCCGACCTGAAACGATTCGGCCCGGAACGTGCGGGTCTCGATCGTGGCCGGGTCGATGTACCGGTTCCACGGGCCTCCGAACGTGGCGGGGAATTCGAGGTGATCGGTTCTCGTCCAGTCGGGCGGGTTGAGCCAGTTCTCGCGCTGTTCGTTCAGATCGGCTGCAGCGCTGGCGATGGCCTTCGTCTGGGCCTCGCTGGGCACAGGGAACGGAAACGTCTCGAAACAAGTAGTCGGAGTGTAGCGCGGCCTCGTTTCGAGCCGGGTTCCCAATTTTAATGCCCAGATTTCATGCAAGCGTGATTGAAGAACACCAAAGAAGAATTCATCAGATCGTGCAAAAACTATGAGTTGATGATCAGGCACAAATTCTGTGCCGAGCCATTTAAAAAGGCGGAATTTCGAGACACAAGGAGTTACTAGACATCTTTCCATACGGCGAATTTTGAGTTTGAGTTCTTCTCTCGGTCGAGCATGCAACCACCATTTCTTTGTGTAAATCTCCCTTTTATTGGCTAACGCTGATTTGAATGAAATAGACTCAAGGTGTTCAGTTGTGCCTGCATACAGGCTGATCTTCCCGTATTCTGATTCTGTTCCATAATCAATGATCCACTTTCCTTTCGGTCTATCGGTCATGTCCATCGCATTCAACCATGGGAAAAGGACGTCTGAATTAGGGCGATGATTTGGATTAGGTGAAAAAAGCAAAGCCGGAACTTTCTCAAAATCAATATCGAATGCGCCTCCCTTTGTGTCACCCATATATCCTATAGATTGATTAGCAATCAGTCTTTTTGCCTCCGTTATATCGGCATGTTTTCCAAGATTCGCGTGGATTTCATGCACGATCGAGCCATCCAGCGACTTGGTCGTTCGTTTTTTGAGGCCAAAGCCAACCATGGAAACATGGACATTCGCACCATCCAGAATCCAATCCCGATCACTCATGGCGAAGAAAATGTCGCATGAGTTCTTGATCCTCTTCAAAACTTCGCGGTTTGCCCCACCACGAATTCCTTGAGTCGCCAAAAGTCCGACGCTCTTCACTTTGCCAGCAACCGTATGTTCACGGGCTTTTTCGAACCAGTAGCAGCAAAGATCCGATTCCGCCGCGACTCGATCATCATAAAGCTGAAAAAGCTTGGTGACGTAATTGTCACCGAGTTCGGCACGAAGCTTCTTCCCTCCCAAAAACGGCGGGTTGCCGACGATGAATTCGGCTTCGGGCCATTCGGGTTCGCGGGGCGGGTCGAGGGGCTTGCCTTTCGGGCCGCATGCGATGATCGCGTCCATATTATGGAAGCCGGTCAGGGCCTGAAGAATCGGCTCAGGCGGCTTGTGCACGCCATGATTGCCCCGCCATTGGAGGTAGCCGATCCAGACGGCCATCTGGGCAAGCTGAAACGCGATCGGCTCCTTTTCGATCGCCCGCAGGTTCCACGGACCGATGCCATGCTCGGGCCGGGCAAGGCCGCCATCCTCATAGGTATTGAGCACGTCAAGTTCGAGGTCGAGCAGCTTTTGCAGGGTGACGTAGAGAAAATTGCCGGAGCCGCAGGCCGGGTCGAGCACCGTCACCCGTTTGAGCCGTTCATGGAACGTATCGAGGTGCGAGCTCTTGCGGTCGAAGAAGAAGCGATCCTTGGCCGTGAACCATTCGTCCCGCAGGGGCTGCATGACGACGGGTTCGATGAGGACGTCGATATCGGTCTGGCTGGTGTAATGGGCGCCGAGCTGGGCACGTTTTTTCGTGTCGGTGGAGAGGACACGTTCGAACAGGGTACCGAAAATGGCGGGATTGACGCCGTTCCACTTGAGAATCGCGGCATCGTGAATCTTGCGGATTTCGGCGCTTTCGAGTTCGACGACGGGCGAATCCTGAAACAGATGCCCGTTGAAGTGCGGAATCGTGTACATGCCGAACGTGCCGCCATCGGCCATGGCGGAGAACAGGGCACTGAGCTTGGGCGTGAATCCGGCGGCACTTTCCCGGTGCAGCCCGAGCAGACCGCTGAAGAGATTTTCGGGTAGCAGGCCGGTGTCTTCCGCAAAGAGGCAGAAGACGACCCGGTCCAAAAACCGGGCGACGAGATCGCCGCTGATGCCACGATTGCGAATGCTGTCGGCGATGGAACCGATCAGGTTGGCGGCTTCGATCGTGGCTTCGTCGCGGGTTTTGCGCGGCTTGAACTTTTCAGGATCGGTGAAAATGTAGCCGAGCTTTTGGCGGGTCGCTTGATCCCGCAGAGCTTCGATCGGGATTTCGATCGTTTCTTCGACCGTGTTCGTGAAGTTCGTCTTGATGACGAACTTATGGAGGTTGCAGGCGATCAGGAGCGGGGGATTTTCCAAGCTGCCGCGATATTGTTCGAGCTGTTGGAGGGCTTTGTCGAGATCGGCCCCCGGGCCTTTGTATTCGATCGCGAAATGGCCCTTGAACCAGACATCGGCCCATCCGTTGCCGCCTTTACGCTTTTTGGCCCCGGCTTCGAAGCAGAAGAAATCGCCGGCGGGATCTTTTTCGATCGGCGTGGGATGACCGAACAGGCGGCAAAGATCGATAAAGTGAGATTGATAGGCCGAGCGTTCCTTGAGGGTAGCGGATTTCCATGTATCGATGAACTTTTCGGGCGTCACTGGGGAAATTCCTCCGAAATACGCGAAAAACATGCGGCGTGAGGCCGAACGAAGTCAATCGATCGTTCACTCCCTTGGTACTATCATGTACGAACGTTCCCGGCATTGCAAGTTTTTGGCGAAAAAGTTCGCGAATGGGATGCAAGGCGTTTTTGGGAATGGGTTTGCGACAGCGCGAAAATCGCAAGGGTATGTCGCGACGGGCTCGAAGCCCGTCCTACTTCAATTCCCGGAAAACTGCCATTCTTGCGTCATTCGTGCTCATGCCGCAGGTACACGACGCCCATCGGCGGGATGGTCAGTTCCACATGGTAAGGCTTGCCGCCCCAGGTGGCGTTGACGGTGTTGACCTCGCCCTGATTGCCCAGGTTCGACCCGCCGTAATGCGCGCTGTCGGTGTTGAGAATCTCCCGGTAAGTTCCGGGCTTGGAAACGCCTACGCGGTAATTGTGCCGCGGGATCGGCGTGAAGTTGCAGGCGCAGATGACATCCCCCTGCCCCGACTCCTGACGGCGCGCGAAGGCGACGACGGAATTGTCCGAATCGTTCAGCGCCAGCCATTCGAATCCCGACCAGTGGAAATCGACCCTGTGCAGGGACGGCTCGTCGCGATAGACCCGGTTCAGGTCGTCGACCAGCTTCTGCAGGCCCTTGTGATCGCTCCACTGGAGCAGGTGCCAGTCCAGCGAACATTCGGCGTTCCACTCGTTCCACTGGCCGATTTCGCCGCCCATGAACAGCAGCTTCTTGCCGGGATGGGCGAACTGGAACGCCAGCAGCGACCGCAGCCCCGCGAACTGACGCCACATGTCGCCCGGCATTTTGGACAGAAGCGACGCCTTGCCGTGCACGACTTCGTCGTGCGAAAGAGGCAGCATGAAATTTTCGGAGAAGGCGTAATAGATGCTGAAGGTCAGCATGTTGTGGTGATATTTGCGATGAACCGGGTCGAGCGAGACGTATCTCAGCGTGTCGTTCATCCAGCCCATGTTCCACTTCAGCGAAAAGCCCAGACCGCCCAGATAGGTCGGCCGGCTCACGCCCGAGTAGCTCGTCGATTCCTCGGCGATCGTCAGAATGCCCGGATGCAGGCGATGGCAGGTTTCGTTGAGCTTCTTGAGAAAGTCGATGGCTTCGAGATTCTCGTTGCCGCCGAAGTGATTCGGTACCCATTCGCCGGCTTTGCGGGAATAGTCCAGATAAAGCATGCTGGCGACGGCGTCGACCCGGACACCGTCGAGGTGAAAGACCTCGAACCAGTAAAGGGCGTTGGAGATCAGGAAGTTCCGCACTTCGGGGCGGCCGAAGTTGAAAATCTTGGTGCCCCAGTCCTTATGCTCGCCCATGCGGGGGTCGGCATGTTCGTAAAGGGCCGTGCCGTCAAATTCGGCCAGGGCCCATTCGTCGCGAGGGAAGTGAGCGGGGACCCAGTCCAGAAGCACGCCGATGCCGGCCTGGTGGCATTTGTCGACGAAGGCCGCGAACTCGCGGGGCGATCCGAACCGGCTCGTCGGGGCGAAGTATCCGGTCGGCTGATAGCCCCAGCTGGCGTCCAGCGGGTGTTCATGAATGGGCAGCAGTTCGATGTGCGTGAAGCCGCGATCCTTCACGTACTCGACCAGCTCGTCGGCCAGTTCGGCATAGGTCAGGAAGCGGCCCTCTTCCTCGGCCTTGCGGCGCCAGCTTCCCAGGTGAACTTCGTAGACCGACAGCGGCTGATCCAGGGCCTGGATCCGTTCGCGCGCGTTCATCCATTCCGTATCGTTCCATTGGAACGGCTCGGGATCGGCGACGATCGAGGCCGTCTTGGGCCTGACTTCCGCTTGCCGGGCCATCGGGTCGGCCTTGGCCAGAATGCGGCCGTCACGCGTGCGGATTTCGAACTTGTAGTTGTCGCCCGCGGCGAGGCCGGGCACGAAAAGTTCCCAGACGCCGCTGTCATTGCGGGTTCGCATAGGGTTACGGCGGCCGTCCCAGTGGTTGAAGTCGCCCACCACGCTGACCCGCTCGGCATTCGGGGCCCACACGGCGAAGTGAACGCCTTCGGTACCCTGATGGCAGATCACGTGGGCCCCCAGCTTGTCGAACAGCCGTTCATGGGTGCCTTCGCGGATCAGGTGCAGGTCGACATCGCCCAGCACTGGCCCGAACTGGTAGGGATCGATCGTCTCCCACGTATCGCCGAACGGGTTTTCGATCAGGAATCGATAAGGAAAGCCGGGATGGCTTTTCAGGCCGATTTCGAAGAAGCCGTCCTCGAACACTCGGCCCAATTCGACTTTCGGCTGATGTTCGGCCAGAAGCCACACCCGCGAGGCCTGAGGCAGGAACGCCCGCACCACATAAGAGCACTTCAGCGGATTTTCGCCGAGTTCGTGAATGCCCAGAATCGTGTGAGGATCCCAATGGCGCGCCTGATGCACGGCATGAACGGCATCCACGTCCGTCAGAAACGGCTTGAGGGACGTTACTTCAGGAGATTTCGCGGGAGCGGAGTCGTTCGATGACACTGCGTTTTTCGGTTTTTTCACGATCGAGGGCTCTATATCGATGCTGGCGGTGGTCAGCGTGGCGGAGAAGAGGTCGCGGACGGCGCGATGACGGGTTGTGCGTTCGCCGTGCGTTCGCCGGGGCGGGTCGATTCCAGCGCCAGTTCGACGTACAACGGCCTGTGATCCGACTCGAAACGGGGCGCCACTTCGCACTTGAGGGGCACCCAGCCGCGCGAAACGTAGAAACGGTCCAGCCGAAGCCAGGGCGTATCGGCCGGGTACGTGTAACCGTAACCGAAGCCGATGGCGGCGAATACGTCGAGGAACCGCTTTTCCAGCGGCCGCACGTGCGGCGAACGGGGCGGCGTGTTGAAGTCTCCGCCCAGGACGACCGGCAGCGCGCCGCTCCGGTCCATGCTCAGGGCGATCCGTTCGATCTGGCGGGTCTGCCAGTCCATCACCTTGCGGAGCTGTTCCTCGTCGAACTGATGCAGGTAACTGTAGAAATTGGCCCGGACCGACGGCGCGTGCGCCGAGCCGATCAGAAACTCATGTTCCCCACGCCGCAAACGCACATACTGCACCTCGGCCTGATAAAGATAGTCGCCGCCGACCTCGTGCGGCAGATCCGGCGAATCGGCCAGAATCGGCCATCGGCTGAAAATCGTGTTGTGCCTGTTCACGTACCAGCCGATCGACCGCATCTTATTCACGAAAGGCACGATCTGGGCATCTTCCTGCACCAGAAGCACGTCGACGTTGCGGGCATTGAGATATTCGGCAAGCTCGTTGACCTGAAACTTGTCCGACGTGCCGATATTGAAAGTGAGAAACCGAAATATCTGATCATCCGTATACTTCGAGCGTTCCACCTTCTGCCAGGGCGGGTTGGGGACGAGCCCCATCAGCGGCCCGAAAACCAGGACGATGCCGAGCAGGCACTCCACCAGAAGCCATCGCTGGCGAGTCCAGAGCGTCAGGGGAATCAGCGCCAGAAACGGCGCCGCATACACGATGCGGGGAGTGTAATAGACGAAGAACCGGAACGGTTCGAGCTCGCTTGGCCTGCGTGCCAGAAAGAGAGCCGCCAGAATCACGGCCAGGGTGCATTGCGTCAGCACGATCGCCAGCACGCGGTAGCGCGAGGGGGCCCCGCGACGCGCTCGAGCAGGAGCGGCCCCGGGAACGCGGATCATGTTCTTGAGAATCTCGTCAGAACCGCTCAAGGGGGCGTCTCACTTCACGGCCAGCATACGCTCCAGGGCCACGCGGGCCCAGTGGGCGGTGTCTTCGTCGACCTGAATCCGGTTGACCACCCTGCCCTGCCGCAATTCGTCCAGAGCCCAGGCCAGGTGCGGCAAATCGATACGATACATCGTGGCACACAGACAAACCATCGGCGAAAGAAATTCGATCTTTTTGTCCGGGAAGGCCTGAGCGGCCCGGTTCACCATGTGCAGCTCAGTTCCCACGGCCCAGCGGCTGCCAGCGGGAGCTTCACGCAGCACTTTGAGAATGCCTTCCGTCGAACCGACGACGTCGGCCTTGTCGACGACCTCCATCCGGCATTCCGGGTGCACCAGAATCCGCACTTCCGGGTCCCGGGCGCGGAACGCGTCGATGTGTTCCGGCAGAAACATCTGGTGCACCGAGCAGTGCCCCTTCCACAACACGATCCGGGCCTTGCGGATCGCCGCTTCGTCATTGCCGCCCAGTTCCTCGTGAGGGTCCCAGACGATCATCTCGTCCAGCGGCACGCCCAGGGCTTTCGCCGTGTTTCGCCCCAGGTGCTGATCCGGAAAGAACAGAACCCTGCGCTTGCGGGCCCAGGCCCATTCCAGCACGGCCCGGGCGTTCGAACTGGTGCAGACGATCCCCCCGTGCCGGCCGCAGAACGCTTTCAGGTCGGCTGTGGAATTCATGTAGGTGACGGGCAGGATGTCGTCGGCGCCGACGATCGCGTCGAGATCCTGCCAGGCGTCCCGGACGCTGTCACGGTCGGCCATGTCGGCCATCGAGCAGCCCGCGGAAAGGTCGGGCAGGATCACTTCCACTTCGGGTCGGGTGAGGATGTCCGCCGTTTCGGCCATAAAGTGAACGCCGCAGAAGACGATCCAGCGGCAGCCTTCGACATCGGCGGCCTCACGGGCCAGCTTGAAGCTGTCGCCGGTGAAGTCGGCGAACCGGATGACGTCGTCCACCTGATAATGGTGCCCGAGAATCACCAGGCTTTTGCCCAGCTCGGCTTTGGCCGACTCGATCGACCTCACGAGCTCTTCGGTACCCATGCGTTTGAAAGCCGCCAAAGAGGGCGGCAATTCCGGGCGTCTGACGGTCAGGGTGGCGGTCATCGGCGAAAGGCTCCCCTCGGCCGCGGCGTTCGTCGCTTCGATCATCATCCGAATTATAGCGGATTCGTCCGGCGGAGTCAGGAAGCGATCGAGAGAACGATCTTGCCGAACTGTTCGCCGCTTTCCATAAGTTGTTGCGCTGCGGCGGCATCCTTGAGCGGCAACACATGCCGTACGCCAGGACGAAGCCCCCGGCTCACGAAAAATTCGGTCATCGCCCGGAATTCGTCGGCGTTCCCCATCGTGGTTCCGAGGATGTCCACCTGCTTCCAGAAAAGCCTGCGCACTTCCAGGCGCGGGCACGGGCCGGTCGTCTGCCCGAAGTTCACCACCCGCCCGCCTGGCCGTACGAGATCGACGAGATCGTCGAGCGTCTTGCCCGCGGCACTGTCGATGACGATGTCCGGCCCGTCGCCCCCGATCAGGGCCCGGGCCCTGTCGACCCAGTCCTCCTGCCGGTAATTCACGCCGCCCGTCGCGCCTGCAGCCATCGCTTCCGCGAGCTTGGAATCCGATGATGAACTCACGTACACTTTCGCACCCATGGCCCGGGCGATCTGAAGGGCCAATTGGGAAACGCCGCCGCCGATTCCCGTGACGAAGACGCTCTGGTGGCCGCCTTCCTTGAGCCCGCCGCGCGAGACCAGGGCTCGCCAGGCTGTGAGACCTGCCAGGGGCAAAGCGGCCGCTGCTTCGGAGGCCCAGTCGGCCGGGCATTCGACGACCTGCCCCGCATCCACGACGATCGCTTCGGCATAGGTGCCATGGTCGGGCATGCCAAGGATTCGCCAGACGGAGTAATCGGGAATCCGAGGATCCGAACCCCAGGAGAGGCTGGGATTGATCCAGACCCTCTTGCCGGCTAGGGAAGCGTCGACCCTTTCGCCGACCGAATCGACGAACCCGACGCCGTCGGAGCCGAGGATGGCGGGAAGGATGATGCCGGAGTAAAGGCCACGGCGAATCCAGACGTCGCGGTGATTGAGCGCGGCCGCCTGAAGCCTCACGCGCACTTGTCCCGGGCCAGGTTGCGGTTCCGCGACGGCTTCGTCATAAACCAGTTGATCCGTACCGCCCAGCCCCTGCAGAATCACCGCACGCATCGCTTGAGATCTCCCGTCGAATCTATTCGGAACCGGAATCGACAGGCTCAGGATAGTCGAAAGGCGTGGGGATCGCCAAGAAATTCACGGGAAGGCGGACGAGCGGTTCCGGTCGCGGTGCCGATCGCTCCTCGAAGGGAAAAGCATGCTGCGGGAACGAGGTCAGTTGATGTCGCGCGCAGGATCGAGACGCGGCTGACGGATGTGCGACCCGAGGGCCGGAGCCGCCCGGTCGATCGCGGGCATATGGTCTTCGTGATCGAACTGCTTCAGTTCGGTGCGCCGGATGAGCACGTCGCGCGGTGCCTCGATACCGATGCGGACCTGCCGTCCGTCGATCTTGACGACCGTCACGACGATGTCGTCGCCGATCATGAACCGTTCGGACACTTTCCTCGTCAATACGAGCATCGTCCCAGCCTCCTCAAGTCGCTGTCGAACCGTGTCAATGGGAAAAGGAACCAAGTCACGTGCGTCACGGGTTTCCTCGTGCGACGCCTGGCCCGGTCGAAATGGGCACACGCGTCACCCCGTGGTCGCCTCAGGTTTCGAGGTCAACGTACGACACAAAATCCGTGGCTGTGAACAGCCGATCGCGTGCACGACACTGGTGTCCGATTTCGTCCACGCGACGTTGTCGGGAATCGACATGACTTGATCAGGGCCTGGACACTATGGTTCGATCCACGGAGGATCGAACGTCGATTCGACCGCCTTTTCGTTTCGTGAGCGTAAGATTCGGTCGAAACAACCGATCCCCGGGAATGTCAGCCTTGCGGACGGTTATGGAATCGGAATCGATCACTGGAACGGCTTGTCGAGACTCCGAGAGTCGACGTATAGTGAGCCGATTCCGGAATCGAACATTCGGAAACATCGCCTCGTATGTTGTTCACGAGGGAGATGGAATATGTCATCGGTATCGTCGACATCGCTGGATTCACGCACGCATTTGAGCCTGCTCGTTCGTCTCTGCGACGATTCGCGTCGTGACGAGGCCTGGTCGGTATTCGCCGAAAAATACGGCGGGCAGATTTACAAATGGTGTCGACACTGGGGTGCGGAACCCGCCGACGCCGAAGACATCACGCAGGAAACTCTCCTGGCCGTCTATCTCCGGATCGTCCGGTACGAGCATGGCGGCCGCTATTCCTTCCGGGCCTGGCTTCGCAAAATCGCGAAGCGGGTCTGGATCAAGATCCTCGAACGGTCGATTCGCAACAAGGCCCTGGGCGCCGGACAATCGGTCGAGAACGAATCGATCCAGAAACTGATCTCGACCAAGGCCAGGGACGACCTTCTGCACCGGTTCGACGACCTGGCACGCGACGAGATCCGCGACCTCGTCTTCAATCGCGTGAAATGCCGCGTCGCCGAAAACACCTGGAACGCCTATTTGATGAACGATCACGATAAGCTCTCCGGCGAAGAGATCGCCGAAAAGCTGGGAATGACGGTCGGCGCCGTGCACGTTTCCGCACACCGCGTGCGGAAAATGATTCGCGAGGAACTCGCGATCGTCGATCCGTTCTAGTGACCACGCAAGCCCCTTGTGAAAGCTGCCCCACCGTAAGCAATCCCACCTCGAATTTCACGGGTCATCCGAAATCACTCCCATGCGCTGCCCTAGCCTTGAGGAAATCACAGGAATTCTGCTCGAGGAAGAATCCTCGCAGAGGTTCCATGATTTCGTCTCACACCTGGATTCGTGCAGACGCTGCCAGTCGGCATTGGCGGATCTCTCGGAATTGCCGATGGATCACGACATCGGCGACATCTTCACTGCGAAGCGCAAGAAGAAGGCTCCGGACAATTTCGAAACGCCTTCCCGATCGTTCGACATCGTACCGCACGACAAGCTGGCGCATCTCGACCACGTCATTTTCGAAGCGAAAATCGGCGAAGGGGGCATGGCCGAAGTCTACAGATGCTACGACGAAAGACTGGGCCGGAACGTCGCCGTCAAAGTGATCGATTCCAGCGTAATGTCCAGCCGGAATCTCGAACGTCTCGAGCAGGAAGCCCGCATCCACGCCCGGCTGAAACACCCTAACGTCGTTTCCCTGCTCGATTTCAAGATCGTCAACGGCCTGCCCTATCTTATCATGGAGCTTGTCGAAGGCGGCACTCTGAAGGAACTTCTCAAGACAAAAACGATCAACCCCCGGACACTGGCCGCCATTCTTCGCGACGTCGCCCTGGCCGTGCAGGCCGCACACGAACTCGGCATTCTGCACCGTGATCTCAAACCGGCCAACATTCTGCTGGAACGACGCAAAAGATCCGGCTCGTCGGAATCTTCCGACACATTCTCGGGCAAGAACCTCATTCCCAAAGTCTCCGATTTCGGCCTGGCGAAATTGACCGATTCGAAAACGGATCTCTCCAAATCGGCCATGTACCTCGGCACGCCGGCGTATATGTCACCGGAGCAGACCATCGGCAATTCGTCGCGGATCGGGCCCCGGGCCGACATTTATTCCCTCGGTGTGATCCTCTACGAGGGCCTGACAGGCCGTTTGCCGTTCGTCGGCGACGAATTGACCGAACTCTTCGGCAGAATCCGCCACAACGTTCCGGTGCCTCCTTCCGAAATCGAGGCCGGGGTCCCGCACGACCTCGAAACGATCTGCCTGAAATGCCTCGAAAAAGACCAGCGAGCCCGTTACCAGTCCGCCGCGGATCTGGCGGAAGATTTGACCCGGTTCCTGAAAGGCAATTCGATCGCGGCCAGGCCGATCGGCCCGATCAGCCAACTTTACCGCTGGGCCCGCCGCAAACCGGTGGTGGCGGCTGCGGTCCTTCTGCTGATCGGCGAAACGCTCGCGTTCGGCCTCTGGAACATGCGTCAAGCCCAGATCCAAGCCGGCGCTCGTGAGGCTGCCGAACAAGTCGCCGACGATCTGCGGAAAAAGCATTCGACTCTTCAGTCTCAGTACATTTATGCGATCAGTTTGACCCACGCGAACGCGGACGAACTGGGCGTCATCATCGGCAAGGGCTGCTCTGAATCGGATTTGCGAAAGTTCCAATCTAAGCTCCGGCGCCAAAGAGGCGAACTCGCCGAGCGGATCATCCCGGATCTCGCGAATGATCATGCCTTCGACGCTTTTCTCGTGCAGGCCCACTACCTTTCAGGCGTCAACAAGAAACGCCATGGCGACCACATGGCCGCGGCAGCCCAATTTCAAGAATCGATCGATAATGCCAGATCGTGCGCCAAATCCGATGTCGTCGACGAAGACCTTCCGTATTTCGCGATGCGTTCTTTCAATTACCTGGCGGAATACGACATCGCTCGCGGCGATTACTCGACAGCCTTGAACCTGCTGCTCGAGGCCTGGGATCTCTTCGCATCCCACGGCGACGATTATCAGCTGACACGTGCCGACAAAACGATGTCGATGCAGACGGCATTTCGAATCGCCCATTGCCTCGAATGCCTGCACAGACCCGAAGAGGCACGCCCCTACGAGGAAGCGATCCGGCAAATTCAACGCGTGCCTGTGCTCATCGACGAATTCGACGTCGACTATCTCTACTGATCGCCCGCGATGTCCGGCAATTTCGTTCGCCAGAGCCGCCGGAAGTGACGATCCCGGATCGATCCGAAGCGAAACTTCGAATCGATCGATCGGTTCGAACAAGTTTGCCTGATTGCATTCCGTTCGTGCGAACCATCGAATTTGGGGCCGAGTCTTCGAAACCATCGGCCGGAATCGATCGGTTATTTCATTAGCATTCCATTTGTGCGGACATCGGCTGGCAGCCGATGCCACACATTTTTTCCAGGCCGGCAAAGTTGGCTGCATAAATAAACACGGGCCCCCGAGCTCAGATCGGGGTTGTCTTACTCAAAGTTCGTTCGGAACGAAGCGGATCGAACGATGGCTTTCGGGTTGTGCGAACACCGGCTGGGAGCCGGTGCCACTTCGGTGGATTACGTGGCATCGGCTTCCAGCCGATGTGTGCGTTCGGGGCGATACGTCGAATTTGGTGGCGAATCTTCGAAACGATCGGTCGGAGTGAATGGGATAGAACCGCGGTATTTCGACTCTCGAAGAAAATCCCCCGAGCTGGAGCTCGGGGGCCCAGGGCATCGAGACTTCGCAGGGATTCGAGACTCCAGCCGATATTTCCGTCATCGTTTTTTTTCGAAAATTCGTTGTTCCCGGCCTCCGGCCCACCTAAATTGGGAACCGAACCTGGAGGACGATCGATGACCGAACCGAACCGACGCAAGTTTCTCGAAACCGCGGGCACCCTGGCGGCCGCCAGCAGTCTCGCGCATGCTTCTCAAGCGGACGATGCCCCCCTCGGCGTGGCCCTGATCGGCTGCGGCGGCATGGGCACAAGCCACCTGAAACTGCTGGCGAAGAACCCGAAGCTAATGGTCGTCGCGCTCTCGGACGTCGATTCCGATCGCCTGGCCGCCGCTGTCCGGGTCATGACCGATGCGGGTCACCCTGCGCCCAATATTCATCAGGATTTGCGCAAGGTTCTGGACAACAAGGCCGTCGAAGCCGTCTGGATCGCCACGCCCGACCACTGGCACGCGCCCGCGGCGATCCTGGCGGCTCGGGCGGGCAAGCATGTCTATGTCGAAAAGCCCTGCTCACATAATCTTCGCGAAGGCCGGTTGATGATCGAAGCCGCGCGAGAGTCGGGCAAGGTGATGCAGGTCGGCACGCAAAGCCGCAGCACCGCGCACATCATCGCAGCGATCGAACGGCTGAAGGCAGGTGCGATCGGCGATATCCTCGTCGCCAAGGCCTGGAACAGCCAGCTCCGCGGCAATATCGGGCATGCCAGCCCGAGCGAACCGCCACCGAACCTGGACTTCGAAGCCTGGCTCGGCCCTGTCCCCCAACGCCCTTACCAGAAGAACCTGCTCCATTCCATCTGGCGGTTCTGGTACGACTTCGGCGCCGGCGACATCGGCAACGACGGCGTGCACGATATCGACATCGCCCGCTGGGGGCTGGGTGTCACAACTCACCCTTCGACGATCACGGCCGCCGGCAGCAAGTACTTCTTCGACGACGACCAGCAATTCCCCGATACGCAGTATTGCGTTTTCGAATGGCCCGCCGATGGGTCGGTCGCACACAAACGGATGCTCGTGTACGAACAAAGGGACTGGTCGCCCTATGTGCAGGAAGGATTCGAAAACGGCAACGCCTTCTACGGCACGAAGGGCATGCTCATTCTGGGCAAAAATGGCGGATGGAAACTCTACGGCCCGCGTAACAAGCTCATCGAAGAAATGTCAGGCGGGTTCGATCTCGCTTCCCACCACCAGAATTTCCTCGATTGCATTCGCACTGGCAACCGGCCGAATGCCGATATCGAAATCAATCACCTTTCGACATCGCTGTGCCACCTGGCCAATATCGCCTGCAGGCTCGGCCGGGTCGTTCGATTCGACCCGACCAGCGAGAAGATCACGGGCGACGACGAAGCCGACGGCATGCTGCGCCGAACCTATCGGGAAGGCCATTGGGCCGTTCCGCAAGGCGTCTGAGGAACTGCCGTCGGGCTCGCGCCGCTGAAATCTCACGGCGTCAAGCTGAGCCGTCACTGCGCTTTCGCCGGCGGGCGATCGCCGCGAGTGCCGTCATGCCAGCCATGCCTGTCAGCCATGTGGAGGGCTCCGGCACGGTCATCGCTCCGGCGATCTCCGACGAAGCCAGGGCCCCGTTCCAGACACGAATCAGATTGGCCACGCCCATCGACGAGAATTCGCCGCTGATCGCCGTGTCATCCTGAAAGAATTTCAGGACGTTCTGCGATGCCACGGCGTCATCTTCCGTGTCGACGAAGGTCAGAATCGGCGTCGCGTCGCCGTTCAGGTATACGTTCACCGACTTGGCCGCGTCGCGGGTCAGAATGATCGTGAAGGTCTGAAAATCCGCCACCGAACCGGCACCCTGCGTCGTGTTGTAGAACTGAAACTGCTGGTCGTGTACGTAGAAACCCCTGTCCGTCGTCTGATCCTTATAATCGATCAGTTTCCGGAATCCGCTCGTTTCGCCGAACATCGCCGTGATGCCGATGGAGTATTCGGCCGTCACGTCCAGAGGGATCCCCGCAAGGTTCAGACCGCTGCCAGGCGAGACGGCATCGGACCAGGCCCAGCCGGTGGGCCCGAAGCCCGAGGTGCCTCCGCTTTCGGTCACCGTGAGGCTCCCGAGCGCTCCCGGGCCGGCGTAGAAATTATCCAGAGTCGCTTCCTGCAGCCGGTAGTCGCCGATCAGATCCGTGGACCAGCCCCTGCCCAGCGAACTCAGCACAAGTACGACAGGAACGGCGAACCTGATCAAGGCGAAGCGTTTCCGAGACATCGATACCACCTTCCCGGCTCGCCGGAACGGAATGCCACTACGGATCGAAGACAGCCCGCGCCCACGCCCAAGGAGAGCCGGGCGAAAGAACGGCGACACGAATCAACATGCGTCGATACGTACTTCGATCGGTGACGAAGCCAGTGGCCCATGAACTTCTTGAGACAACTTTTCGCCGCCACTTCGATTTCGCGCCCGAATCTGCAGATCATGACGAATCGAGGGTTCTATCGGAAGGAATCCTGCGACCGCTCCGAGAATGTGCGAAGCCCGGCCCGCGCGAACGGATCAAACGATCGCGGGCACGACAGCCCCGCAAAGATTCATGAAAAAAATCGCGGAGAGGGAAGGGCTTCGAACCCTCGGCACGCGTTCACTTATACGGCATTTCCAATGATCTGAGCGTCGCAGGGGCGTGCTGGGCCTGGTCGATTTCGTTCGCTTTATCATGAGCGAGACGGCGTGTGAACCGATCTCGGCATCCTCGATTCTCAGCATCGAAGACTCGTCAGGTCGTTCGATCGAAACGAATGCAAGAGCAGACGAAATCGAAATCGAAGAATTCGAATGCCAATCGAACGACGAAACGAATTCCGGCAATCGCGTCCTGAAATGACACGAGACCAAGTCACGGTATTGTTTCAGGCGTTCGCCCGATCTCCGAATGGAGGGATTCATTTCACATAACACATGGAATACGTGATAATTGCCGACAGCCGTCCTCGAAATCAGGACCCAGCTTCCGGTCGTGGGAACCGGGCCGGGAGAAAGGCTGTCGAGAGCTGATTGCGATGATCGATACAGTCTGAGGACAAGTCGACACGACATGCATATCGACTTATTCGAACTTGACATTCGACGATGATATGAACAAGATATTTTTAAATGTATGAGACCGTACGGAAACTGAATCGACCTTGACCGGAATTGCGAAAGCGGCAGGCATGCAAGCCCCGACACGGATGACCGACATCGCGGTTCGAGCCAGGTGGCTCGTTCTGTGGAGTCTCGTCGTTTGTTTCTGGGGGACCACCGCACGTGCCGGCAAGATGGGATTCGCGACGGAAGAAGAGCACGCAAAGTATTGCAACTGTGCAAATTGCGACAAGAACGCCTGTTGTTGCGCACCGGACGTTCCGGAGCCTGGAAAACCCTCTGACGAAACGGGTTCGGGCGAAGCCGGATCAGACGAATCGCTCAATCGTGGCAGGGATTCGAAACCGGTACGCGGCGATGTTTGCCTGGGGGCGAGGCCGGTTCACGGTCCTGTGGCTCCCGGTTCGACTCCGCCGGCCGCTCTGGTGCGGATCGATATTGCAGCGATCGATGCCCAGTTTCAGCCAGTCATTTCCCGAATCGCCGGTATCATAAACCCTTCGGACGATTCGCCTGCTTTCGGGCCGCACCCGGATCGGCTTGACGACCCACCAGAATCGGCCTGAACCGATCACAATTCGTTCCCTGCATGAAATACGACGTCGCCGTATGACGATTCGCTGTTTCGAATGACGATCGCGATGCTGCGGCTCAGGCTCAGCCTCGTCGGAGATCGTCGTCGGAATCGTAGTGCGATACCGAAGCAATCCGGGCCAGGGTCAATCGAACCTGGTGGATGCCGCGGCTGATCGTCGCTGAAGCGGACGTCCCGCATGCGTATGGATGAATCCGAGGGAACCTGAACTCGAGTAGACACCGACGCCAGCATTCCATTCGTCTGGCGCGGAGACGTCCGCTCGAAATGAAATCAAAAGTCCTGATTCGATTGTTTCGAATCCGTGACGCCGATGTCGTTCGGACCGATTTCACTGTCGAATGGCATTTCGAGAAGCTGACATTTCGAACCGACTGGCGTTTCGCGCGCCGGTCGCCGGGGATCGTCTTTCATGCAATGGTCGAAGTCGCGTCTGGCTGACGTATTTCCGAAGCTCGTTCTGCTGTCGTTCGTCGCTCTCGCGCATGTGTCATCCGCGGCGGCGGGCGAAATCTTCGCCGTCACAGGCGGCAGCGCGGATGTCACCATCGATATCGAGAAGCTGTCGGCGAATGAGTTCTATCCGCTTGGCGTTCTGACGTTCGATCGCTATTTCGGATCGCTCGAGAATCAGGCCGCCACGATGACGCGGACCCAGATGGTGGCGACGAATCCGCCGCCGGTCGCGCCGCCTGGATCTCCGACTTCAGGATCGGACTTGAATTTCGCCGTGAACGGCAATCCCGTGACGAGCCCGCAGGGGCGAGCGCGTCAGGCGACGAATCTGCAATTCGATCGATCGGACGTTCTCGGCAGCTGGGCACCCCCGACGGGCAATTATCCGTTTCTGCCGGGCGGCGAGCAGATCGGCCTGGATGGCGTCCTGCGTATGACGGTGGCCGACGAAGCGGGCGGTGGGCTTCTGCTCCTCGGTGATTTCGCCCTGAAATACGCCCCTTCGCTTGCCAGTCCCGAGCGCGGGCCAGGGCTGGTCCTGCTGAACAATTTCGACTATCGCAACGCCGTGTCGTTTTATCTGTACGACGTGCAGATTCGAACGAGCGACACGATGTTGACGATCACGGGGGATTTGCTGATGTCCGAAGCGCTCGCCGGGCTGACGGGGGGCGCGATTCTCGCGAACGTGGGCACGTTCGCCCTGAACGCCACGATCACGCCCGTGCCCGAGCCGGGTCCAGTGGTCTTGAGCGTGATCGGCGCCGGGATCCTGGCGTGCCGGTCGATCCGGGTGCGTGGGCGGCGGAAAGCCACGGGGATCTGATCGATGCGAGATTTCCTCATCTCAGGCAAGCGCATGCGACGCGGATTCACGCTGATCGAATTGCTGGTGGTCATCAGCATCATCGCCGTGACGGCCGCATTGTTGATGCCGGCGGTTCAGTCAGCGCGCGAAGCGGCACGAACGGCTCAGTGCCGCAACAACCTGAAGCAGATCGGGCTGGCCACGATGGCTTTCGAAACGGCTTTCGGCGAGTTGCCGGCGGCGGCTTATGGCGAACCTTACAACAAGCGAGGTCCGGGCGGCAGCGCGTTCACGAAGCTGCTGCCGTTTCTGGAGCAGCAGCAGGTGGCGGATGCTTACGACTGGAATCATACGCTTTCCAATCAGATATAGCGCGCCTTCCCTTGCGCTCCTCTATCCTGC
>CAZSQA010000046.1:0-44895 GCA_964608915.1 uncultured Isosphaeraceae bacterium | reverse complement strand
GCCGCTTCGCTTGGCCGATTGCTCAGAGCGGCGTGATAATGTGCGAAAGTCGAGACCGGAATCGATCGCATATTTGGTCTGCGTGCCTTCCTGTCGAAGATCCGTGAAGTCAGGCCAGTTCGACATCGCACAGCCGTCCGTTTGGTGGTATCGACCGGTATCGGACTTACCGAGCGATCCGCCTTGACCGATTCGCCGAAAGTCGTAAGCTGACCCGTATTCGGCGGGATTCCGCGCGAGGAAAAGTGGCCCGGGCGTAAGGATGCGCCGGCCAGCAGGCTCACGCAACACGTAATTCCGCCTGACGTACCGAAGGACGCAAGGAGGCGGCCCTGGACGGAATCGACCCGAACGACCACGCGATCGAGCCGGTGCACCGTGCGGTCATGCCGGAGGAAGTCCTCCACTGGCTTGACGTTAAGGTGGACGGAACGTATGTGGACGGCACGGCGGGAGCCGGGGGCCATTCGTGCCTGATCGCCCAAAAAGTCGGGCCGAAGGGCCGCGTGATCGGGCTGGACCGCGACTCCGCGATGCTCGAACTGGCTCGCAAGACGGCAGCCGATCAGGGTGTGACGCTGGACCTGCACCGGTCGAGCTACGCCGATGCCGGGACGGTTCTCGAGCGGCTGGGCGTCGATGCCGTCGACGGTCTCCTGGTCGACCTCGGCCTTTCCAGCGATCAGCTCGCCTGGGCCGACCGGGGCTTCAGCTTTCAGTCCGACGGGCCGCTGGACATGCGGTTCGACACGAGCGGCGACCGGCCCACGGCGGCCGAAATTGTGAACGAATGGACAGAAGTCGAGCTGGCCGACATCTTCTGGAAATATGGCGAGGAGCGGCACAGCCGCAGGCTTGCCAGGGCGATCGTCGAGCGGCGGCGTACAGCCCTGTTCGAAACGACGGGCGATTTCGCGCAGGTCATTCGCAGGGCGATGCCGGGACCACGCGGCCGGATCGACCCCTGCACGCGGGTTTTCCAGGGGTTGAGGATCGCGGTCAACGACGAACTTGGCGAGCTGGAACGGCTCCTGGAACACGTTCACGAATGGGTGCGGCCTGACGGGCGATTCGTCGTGATCTCGTTTCATTCGCTCGAAGATCGCATGGTCAAGCATTTTCTGAGAGACTCCGCCGCCTGGGAAGTGCTGACGCGGAAGGTCGTTACGGCGACCGATGCCGAGCAGGAGGGCAATCCCCGGTCGCGCAGCGCCAAGCTGCGAGCGGCCCGGCGACGCTCCGAAGCCGAAGAAATCAGGGAACGGAATCCATGAACGGCTACCCGAACGAACACGACGACGAATACGCCGACGAATACGGCTATGCGCACGATCAGACCCAGGGCGAAGAGGGCGACGGGGAAGATGCGGTCGAGGCCGAGGCCCGCCGCCAGGCGGAGGCCTATCACGCCGCGGCCACAGAGCCGGAATATGGCTATGGCCAGAATTCTGCCCGCGACGATGACGATGACCGGCATGGCTATGACGATGGCGGCCATGCGGGCCAATCGCCGCGTGAGAGCCGTAAGGAACGCCGGCGCCGTGAGGCGGCCGAGCGGCAGGCCCGGGCCGAAGCCGAAGCCGCCGCGATGACGATGCAGGCACCGCAGGAGCCAGCACATGAGGCGCACGGCGAAGCCATGGAATCGCGTGATGAGCCGAAGTCGGTCGAAGCGGAAACGCCGGGCAAACCGGGCAAATTCGGACGCTGGTTCGGCAAGAGTTCCAAATTCGGGGAGGGTGCAATGGCCCAGAATCGTTCGTCGGTCCCTCCGATCGAAATCGTTTTGCCATCCGCCGACCGGATCGACCCGGCCGCACTCACGGAATTCGGGCTCGATCCGAACACCCTGGCGGCCATGGGTATGGACCCGGCCACTTTGCCCCAGTTCGAGCCGGAATTTCTCGTCGAGCTGGGCATCAATCCGCAGATCGTAGTGGAAATCCTGCGTCGGCAGAAGCATGCGGAAATGGCTGCGAACACGCCAGCCCCGGCCGCCTATTCGGAACCGGAAACCGGCGAGGTCGCCGAAGATATGGCGGAAGCTGTCGCCGAAGTCGCTGCAGGGCGTAAGTTCGACATGTCGCCGGCGGCCTGGATCGCCCGTTACCGCAAGGTTCAGAAGTGGGCACCCGTCGCGGCTGCCGCTGCGGGGCTGACGACGACGGGGTCGATCTGGTTCATGTCGGGCGGCGGGCCTGAGAAGCCTGTAGAGAAGGTCCAGAACGGGCAACTGGCTGGCGAAAATGCGGAAAAATCGCTGGGTGATGCGGTCGCGAAGCAGGAAGAGCCTGGCATCGCAACCCCGGAAACGGCCGGCGAAAACCCGAAGACGGCTGATGCTGGCCAGAAACCGCCCGAGGAAAACAAGGCGAACGATGCGCCTGCCGACCCGGCAGCCTCGCCCGTTTCCCTGGCAATGAACGATCTGCCGGCACTGCCGAACACCCCGCCTGGCGGTGACGAGCCCACTGCAGCCACGCCGCTCAATGAACCGCCGGGGCAGGGCACGGCCGAAGCCCCGCCAGGATTGCCGGCCGCGGAGGCGCCGCCCGGCTTGCCCGAGACTGCGGCCACCACACCGCCCGCCGAAGAAAAAGCGGCCGACCCGGCCGCGAATCCAGACGGAAATACGACGGATTCGCCTGAGAAGAAGCCCGAAGCCGAGGCTTCGAACAGTGATTCAGGCGGCGCTGGATCGGTCGCCAAAAAACTGGCGATTCCGGCCATCGGCGGCATCGGTGCGGCTGCGGCTCTGGGAGCCGCTGGTAAAGATGCCTTATCGCATGCACCACCGATCGGCGAAGCGGTCGGGAAATCGGGCGACGGGATGCCCGAATTGCCGAAATCGACCGAGCCCGCGCCGAAGGAAGCCCCACCCGGGCTGCCTGACGCCCCGCCGGGATTGCCCGATGCACCGAAGGAGATCGCCCCGCCGATCGCAGGCGCGGCTGCCGCTGCCGAATTACCGCCAATCGCCGGGATTTCCGCCCCTGGCGACGTTCCGCCAGGTGGCGAGGCTCCGGTGAAGATCGACCCGCCAGCACCGCCGGAAGGTGGATCGTCCCTGCCTTTGCCGGTCGACTCGCCGGGTTCGGGCTTGCCGACACAACCTGGCGAGGCATCGAAAGCGGCGGATTCGAAACCGATCGCGAATCCCGAAGATACCGTGCCTTCCATTTCGATACCGAACGCTTCGAAATCGGTGGAGCCAGCCGTATCCGACGCCGGCAAGGCAGCGGCTGCAGGTGCCGGCGCCGCTCTGGGCCTGGGGGCGGGGCTCGCCGCCAGCGAAATGAAACCGCAGTCGAATCCCGCGGATCCTCCGGGTTTGCCCAGCACGGCCGGCTCTGAGGCCCCCCTGGCGACCGAACCGCCGAAGATGACGGATCGTACGTCCGAGCCGCCTCCGGGCATTCCGAACGCATCGGAACCGCCGCCGGGTTCGCTGGCCGGATTGCCCAAGGACATTCCGCAGACGCCTGCCGCCGAGAAGTCTGCGAACGCGGCGAAAGCCGCCAAACCGAGCGAGGCCGATGCCAATTGGCCTTCGATCCCGAACAGCCGGGGCAAAGTGTTGCGTGCCCTGGCGACGAATCCGGTCGGCCGAAATGTCGGCCGCTCCGCAACTGCTGCCGCGCTCGGCGCAGGTGCAGGGCTGGCGATGGGCACGGCGATTTCGAATGGCGTGCGCGGCTCGGAGCCGGTCGAAACCATTTCCACGCCCGTGCTCGAAAATGCCCCGACCGATATCGCCCCGATCCGGCACACGGTTCAATCGGGCGAGAACTTCTGGACGATATCACGCGATTACTACGGCTCGGGCCGGTATTACAAGGCTCTCTGGGCCGCCAATGCCGCCCGGATCGGCAAGATCGACGAATTGCACGTGGGCGATGTCGTGGCGATTCCTTCGATGGAGAATCTTGACAAATCGCTTATCGATACGCCGAATGTGGCCAAATCGAAGAAGGCGACCGGAGCCGGAAGCGATGGCGACGAGAACCCGCCCGCGGTCGCACGGTCGCGTGATGCCCGCGCCGTACGGACTCAAAATGAAATCGAATCGGTGCCCGTGGGCGGCGAACCTGGCCAGAAACCGGCCCGTAAGCCCGTGATGGAGCCGATCGGTGGTGGATCGAAGGAGATCGTTTCGCAGCCGATCGGTGAAACGTCGTCGAACGCCGGATTTATCCGGCACCGGGTGCAGCCTGGCGAGACGCTGCGGACGATCGCGGCCACACGGCTGGGCAACGCCCGCAGGGCTGGCGAGATCGTCGAGCTGAACCCCGACGTGCTCGACGACGTCCGCACGCCGCTGGAAACTGACATGGTATTGAAGCTGCCGGTAACGGCGGGTGAGGAATAAGAATCACGCACGCAGGTTTCATCGAAGACTACGGACTCGATTTCGCGGGGCGATCGCGTCGTCGTGAGTCGAACCTTCCATGAAGAAACCGGCTCGTCATTCTTGTCTCCAGCATTTCATTTCGCCATCGAGTCGCCCTGGGCTTCGCAGATCCGCTTCGCTTCGGCGGCGGTGTCGAAGTCCACGGGCGTACCCCGCCTGGCTTCAGCCTGGGCTTTCAGGTCGTTCATACGGTCTTCGAGCACTTGCCGGATCATATCGGTGGTGACGACCTTGCGGGCGTCCTTCACGGTGCGATAGACGAGATCGACGTGCGTTTTGTCGATGAACGGGCTCATCATGTAGCTTTTCAGGGCCACGATCGGCAAGTGAATTTTGAAGACCGGGTCTTCGTAAGTCGTGCCTGAATATTCGTTGGTTTTCGAAAGCACGACCCCTTCGCCGGCCATGGCGCGTTCGTGAATGTATTTTTCGACGGCCAGGTTGTATCCGTTGAAATAAAGCAGCCGGTCACGCCAGGCGGGGTCGTGGCGTTCGTGGTCGATGATCGGCGTCTCCACGCCGTTGGGATAAGTGCGGAACAGGTTGACGGTGCCGGGGTTGTGGGGGTTCAGCACGGTTACGTGGGCATCGTTGTCCAGCCGTGTTTTCAGCCTCAGCCGCTGGCTGACGAGGTAGCCCAGCAGGGCCTGCATGCCGCGCTTGCCGAAGAGCATCATATTGGCCATGGCCATCATGATGCCGGTGCCGGGGCGCGTGGTTTCCATCGTGTATTCGCCCGGCTTGTATTCGCCGAATTGAAACAGGTAGGGCATGACGGAAGGGTCGTGGTGCAGGCGGCCCAGATCGTCGCGAATGCGGCCATCGGCCTCGCGCACGTTGCGGAAAATGACCATGCTGGAAAGATAGGGCGTGAAGCCGGTCTTGTGGAAATCGATGCCGACCGAGTCGGCCAGCTTCAATTTCGAAATGCGCCGGGATGCCATTACGAGAGTGCGATAGGTTTCTTCATCGTCGTCCTGAAATCCGAGCGGGTCGGCGTCCTGCTCGGGGCCGAAGTAGTCGTTGAAAACGCTCCAGGCCCAGCCGATGACGGCGTCGGCGTGAATGTGGGGCTTGTAATGCAACCCGTATTCGGCGGCGAGCGAATCGCGAATGGCGACGATCTTCGCCAGGTCGTCGATGGCGAAGTGGTCCGTCGTGCCCATCGTGGCCACGATGGCGGCCACTTTCTTGCCCTGATCGAGTGCCGCTCGAAGAATTTTTTCGTAAGTGGCGATGTCCGTCTCATGCCGGTCGTTCGAAGGAATTTTCCACAGATTGTCGGTGCCGATGCCGAGCCATTCGGCCGCGTTCGACGAGCAGAAGTGGGACCGTTCACCGGCGAGAATCACGACCTCTCCAGCACGAACGCCCGCGCGGTTCGAGCCGGGCATTGCTTTTTCGAGGCCTGCCTTGATGCCGTAGAACACGGTTCCGGTGCCGCCGAAGGTGAACACGCCGGTGGCGATGTCCGGGTCGAAGCCCATGAGGTCGGCCATCATGGCCGTCATTTCGATCTCAGCCTGGGCGACTTTCTTCGAATACTGGTCCCAGACGAGATTCGGGTTATAGACCGTGCAAAGCAGGCTGGCGACGATGCCCGGAATGGTGGGCGGGGGGACGACGTTTTCCTGCGTGAGCGGGTGGCCCCAGATCGTCAGCCCTTCGAGATATTCGGTGAGCCGGGCTGTGATCCGCGGCACGTCGATATTGGCGTCGACGGCCATGCGCGCCTGGCGAGCCTCGGCATAATTACGGGGCGTTCGGACGGTCAGGATCGGCGACTGGTTCTTGAGCTTGGTCGTGTCGTTGATCGCCTGATTGATCGTCTGCACGAGCCAGGCGTCCTGCCGCTGGTCGAGAGTCGGTGCCGGAAAAGCTTCACGCAGCTTCGTGACCAGTTCCACGTAGTTCATTGGCGTCGTCCCGATTTTCAGGCGCAGGAGAAGCGGGATCGAAGTCCGAATCCTGTGCCGGCCTCGACCTCCGTCTCCTTCTATTGTCGACTCAACCCGCATGAATGTCCAGTTCGAGCGAATCAGGGAGTGAGCGAACCGCAAGAATCTCGCCACCGATTCGGGCCTTGGGGCGAACCTGAAACCTGGCGCTGAGGATCTCGGGTGTTTCTGGTTCCAGTCTCAGGTTTCTCAAGAATTTTGTGACGGAATCGCATGACGATGCGAATCATGAGGAGTCGGGGCATCGGAGAGCGGTCATCACGGCCCGGAAACATACGGAACCCGTGGAAAGTGTCAGAGGGGGGGCAGGCGACTTGTCGTACGGGAAAATACAGGACGACTTCTGCGACCTGCTGGAAATTCATCGCGGAATCGTGTTCAAGGTGGCCCGCACCTACTGCCGGTCGCCGCACGATGTCGAGGACGTCGTGCAGGAGATCATCGGCCAGATGTGGCGCTCGTTTCCGAATTACGACGGCCGCCGTCCGTTCGCCACGTGGGCTTACCGGATCGCTTTGAACGTGGCGATATCGCAGTATCGAAACCGGCGACGCCGTCGCGAAGTGTCGCTCGAAGTCGAATCGATGCCGGAATCGGTGCACAGGTCGCTCGACCCGGCTCTGGGGGCGATCGCGCGGGAGATCTTCGAAGTCATCGAGCGGCTCGATCCCTGGGATAGGGCCCTGATGCTGCTGTATCTGGACGGCTATCGGAACCACGAAATCGCGGAAGTCCTCGGGATCACGGAAACGAACGTCGGGACGAGCCTGAGTCGTCTCAGAAAACGTATCAGCCAGAGATTCACGCACGGGAACTCATGATTCGAAAGGGGATCGACCGATGGAGCTGGAAGAAATGCAAAGTGTCTGGGCCCAGATCGACCGGAAGCTGGACGAGCAAATGAGTCTCAGCCGACGAGCGATCCGTGAAGCGATGAACCAGCGAGCCAGCGGCCGACTGCGGCCCCTTTTCTGGGGCCAGATCGCCCAGATTCTCTTCGGCACGGTCATCGTCGTGCTCGCCGTGGCTTATTGGAGCGCTAACCGGAACGTGCCGCACAGGCTGATCGCAGGGCTGGTGATGCACCTTTACGGCGTGGCGGCGATCATGCTGGCCGGTATGACGCTGGCCGCCATTTCGGCGATCGAATGGTCCGACCCCGTTTCGGAAATTCAACGAAAGCTCGATCGCCTTCGGTCGTTGTACGTTTTTGGTGGCCTGCTGGTCGGTCTCACGTGGTGGGTGCTGTGGCTGCCATTCATGCAAGTCGTTTTCGGGCTTCTGGGGGCCGATTTCTATGCGAATACGCCTGCGACATTTCATTGGGGCATCGCCTGCGGAATCGCCGGCATGCTCGCCACATGGGGTTTCTATCGCTGGTCACAGCGTCGGGCCGAAAGCACGATCCGGAAACGGTTCGTCGATCAGGCCGCCGGGGCGAGCATCACTCGAGCCTTCGATGAACTACGAAGAATTCAAGAGCACGAAGAAGATCGCCGGATCCCCTGAATTCGAAATCTGACCGTCCGAGGCTGCCGGACTTGCATTCCGCAGCCTCGTATTTTCATCGAATTCGAAATTCAGCGAGGATCGTCCGCCAGAAACCGGATCACTTCCTTCACGACTGGCCGTGCGATCAGAATGCGTTTATGCCCGAATTTCTCGGTGATGTGAAGCCGTGAGTTTTTCCATACGGCGGCCAGATTTTCGGCGTCGACGAGCGGGATGTCGTCGTCCGAGCGGTCATGAACGATGAAACCTGGTTTATCGATATTTGCCGCTTCCCGTGTCAGGTCGAAAAAATCGGTGGTTTCGCCGACGGCTTTGGCGACCCGATCGATGAACATCGGGATACCGGCTTCGGGAATGCCATTGGCCCGGCACCAGCGGGCCATGAGGCCGTCGATCGAAGTCGGCCCGGCGATGAACACGCCGCGTTCGGCCGGGAGGCCACGAGCCAGGGCGATCGAGGACGCACCCGCGCCGAACGAATGGCCCACGATGCCACGAAACGAGCCGAGTTGGCGGCCGGTTTCCAGAAGTTTGCGGGCATAAAGCGGCATATGGGAGATTTCGCCGGGTGAATCGCCATGGGCGGGGGCGTCGATCGCGAGAGCCGTAAATCCGGCTTCGGTCAATGCCGGGACGAACGCCGACCAGTGCGAGCGGCGGCTGTCCCAGCCATGGGCCAGCAGAACGACGGGCCCTTCACCCCAGGCCGTGGCGGCCAGACCGGAATCGAGGGCGACAGGTCGGCCGGAATCGATCAGTGCGATGTCGCGTGGCGTGAGGGGCGAGGGGCGGGGGCGAAGAAAGCGGTCGACGGCTTCGTCGATGTCCTTCGGGTCGAAGCGTCGCTGGCCTGGAGTGGCTGAATCTTCCATGAATGGCTGTACCGATCGTTGTTTCGTGGGCGATTTCGTCGTGCCGCCATGATATCGCAAGGACAGACCCCGCGTCGATGAGAAATGCGTTCCGGCCGATTCGAAACCGGGCAGCCACATGCAATTCAGGGTTCGACGACCGGCACGAACTGCACGGCGTCGATGACGACGAAACCGTCAGCCTTGTGCGTTTCGACCTTCAAGACGGCATCGCCATCGAAACGGTAATTGCCCAGGCTCCTGTAGAGGCCGTCCGTCGGCCGTTCCTGCTGATCGAACCGGAAATTCGAAATGCCGCCGGCGTGGCGGAGCTGGACCTTCACGTTCGTGGCCCTGTTGGAATTCGGCGGATAATAGAAGCGCACTTCCCAAAGCCCGGCAGACAGTTTCGTTTCGAAGACGGCGGACATCGGGGTTTTCGAATTGCCGTTGTGGCGATAGCCGTTTTCGACGAACGGCCGGTTCGCCGACGAGTGCTTCCAGTCGCCCGTCAGCTTCGCGGCGTCGTCGTCGACGACGACGCCCGGCAGATTCCTGGCACGAACGGTCTTCGTGTCTTCAAGTTCCAGCACCTGGCCGTCAGCCAGAAGCCGCTTGCGGATCAAGTCATAGGGCACTTCCTGAACCGCCGAATTGCGGTCGATGGCGAGCGAAGCGGCCGTAGCGGCCGACTGGCCCAGGATCATGAAAACCGGCTCCATGCGGATCGAACCGTAAGCGATGTGGCTGGCCGAAACGCAGACGGGTACCAGCAGGTTTTCGCACTCGTCCTGCCGCGGCAGGATCGATCCGAGGGCGATTTCATAAGGCCGGGGCGTAGGCACGCCGATGTCGCCCTCGTTCTGGACGGTGCCTTCCGGCGTGACGTAACGGCGCACATTGTGCGAATCGACGGTGTAGCTGCCCATGCCGATCGATTCGGGCGTGGCCTTCGTGTCCAGGCAGTCGTGCTCGGTCATCACGTAGCGGCCAATCATGCGGCGTGCTTCGCGCACATAAATTTGATGCGGCCAATGGCTGTTGTCCGCGAATTCGTCCTTCGCCAGACCCCATTTCGAAACCGATGCACGCACGTCGGCCGGCACGCGCGGGTCGTTGGCCATGAAATACAGCAGGCCCTGCTGGTATTTTTCGTGCTCGCGGACGATTTCGGCCCGGCGTTCGTATGATGCTTCGGGATAATCGTAATTGGCGCCGATGAAGTCGGCCGAAAGCGGCCCGTTATTGTTCGTATCGGTTTTGAAGTTGGGGATCGGGTCATATTTTTCGAACAACTCACGCCAGCCCGTGGCGAAGACGCGCAGGAGCAGTTCATAGCGGGCCGGGTTATAGCCTTCGGGTTTGGGAAATGCAACGCGGTTCGGTTCATGATCGGTCATGCACAGGCGGAAGCAATAGGCTTGCAGCCGGGGGTCGGCTTCGCCCCGTGTGCCGGGCTTGCTGTCGTCGATGAGAGGCAAGAGCCCGCTGGCCGGGTCGCCGGGCGTGCGATACGGATCGACGGGGGCGGCGAAATGGTGCTTATGATGCAATATGCCGACCTGATTGCCGTTCCAGGTTTCGCCGTAAGTGGCGTTCGACTCGCGGCCGACGTGGTATTTCACTCCGGCGGCGGCCATCAGGTCGCCTTCGTAGGTGGCGTCCACGAACATGCGGCCGCGCCAGATCGTGTCGTCGGTCATGAGTATGGCCCGGATCCGGCCGTTTTCAAGTAAAACGCCCTTGCCGGGAGTACGGTCGATCCATTTTTCACGATGGACGGGGATTGCATTTTCGCGGATCAGATCTTCGAACACCGATTCCGCCACGTGGGGTTCGAAGACCCACATGGTCGATCCGTCGCCGGATTTGCCGGGCGGGCTCTGGTTCTTGCCGCCGAATTGTGCCTTATTCTGGAATTTCCAGGCGGGGTCGGCCTGATAGTATTTCCAGATGCGGTGATAAAAATTCCGGGCCAGGCCGCCGATGGCGTCCTTGTCGCCGGAATCGGTCCAGCCGAGGCCGCCGGAAGTCATGCCGCCCAGGTGTTTCTCAGGGCATACGATCACGACCGATTTGCCCATCGCTTTGGACTGAACGGCCGTGATCACGGCGGCGCTGGTGCCTCCGTAGATGACGATGTCATAAACGGGCGGGTCAGCCACGACGTTGCGAGAAAGCGACATCCATAGCGCCGCGCACAGAACGATTCGGGATCGCAGGGATTTGGACATGGTCGTCAGTATTTCAGGCGTGAAGAGGTGCGTCGTGGCGATTCGCCGTCGATTCGATCGGCACGAATCTTCATTTATCGTAGCGGATCGAGAGCGATGATTCGAGGGGCCGCCTGCATCCATGAAGGCTTCCGGGATTTACCAGGCGAACGGACTTCGTGCGATCAGGGAGCGGGTATGGCGACTCGGGATGCTTCCTCATGATTTCCTCATTCGGTCGCTTCACGAGTTTTTCCCTTGCTCTCGATAAGCTGTTCCGACTATGAGCCCTGTTCATAACTATCACACAGGAATTCCCTGCGACGTAAGCAACAGGATTCGAACCGAGTCCTTGAATCGACCGCCGGAATGCTGATGACCGATCATCCGCCGCTACATCTATTAGAGGATACCCCTGATGCCGAAACTTACGGAAATCGCGTGAATCCGTCACTTTGGGCTGCTTTTCTCGTTTTTCAGCATCTTCGTTTCGTCGGCCGGGCCGTGGATCTTGTGGAAGGTTTCGACGATATTTCCGACCTGCCCTCCAAAGACTGGAATTTTCAGAATCTTTCCGACCCGCTGGGGACCACGAATTGGTTCCAGGATGTGCCGGGCAATTTCGATGCTCAGGCAGGGCCGAACGATTCCTGTCTCTCCGCGAATTTCAATATCGTGGATGGCTCCGGCACGATCAGCGATTGGGCGATCACGCCGACGAGAACCTACGAAAACGGCGACACTTTTTCGTTTTACACGAGAACCGGGACCGATTCGACATTCGCGGATCGACTTCAGATACGCATGAGCACGAACGGTTCGAGTACGAATGTGGGGGTGACCGCCGAGAGCGTCGGCGACTTCACGGATCTCCTGCTCGATATCAACAGCACATTGGTAGGCGATGGATACCCTCAGACGTGGACACAATATGTCATCACGGTGAGCGGGCTGGGCGGTCCGACAATCGGCCGGATCGCATTTCGCTATTACGTGACCGATGGAGGTCCGGACGGCTCCAACAGCAACCTGATCGGAATCGATACGCTCCAGATCACGAGTGTGCCTGAGCCTTCGACCTGGGCACTGGCGACGATCGGCACGGGAATGCTCGTTTTCGCACGGCGTCGCGGCAAGCGCGAGCGATCATGAGTTCGGCCGGGCATTTCCCGGCGGGTACCGGTTCGCTGAACACTTTTCGGAATCGTCAAAACGCCTGAGCCGTCAAAGGGCCTTTCAGCCATCTGGCGGCGATTTCGTTTCATGTTTCGTTCATATCGTTTATGACTTTTGGCTGAGGTGGGAAACAGGCCCCTGGTTTTTTGGCACGAACAAATCTTTAGATGGAAAGACACGAATTTGACGATGCCTCGAAAAAGAGTCGAGGTGATGTCGTAAATCGTCGATAAGACGATTGTTCCGCAATCTCGGAACTCGGTACGAGCCTGGCCAGGGATGACGCACCTAAGCCGGTTCGCTGGAGGTCTCCGAATCATGTCACGGAAAACGAGCCTGACGTATCGCCTTATGGCCGGTTGTCTGGCGATCATATGCCTGGCGGTGCGGCCTGCCGCCGCGATCGAAACGATCGAAGGCTTCGACGACGTCGCGACGCTCACAGGCAAGGGCTGGAATTTTCGAAATTTATCGAGCCCGCTCGGCGACCTGTCGTGGTTTCAGGGCAATACCGATATCTTCAGCGCTCAGGCTGGGCCCATCGATTCGTATCTCGCCGCGAACCTCGACAGCGTCGATGGCCTGGGCACGATCAGCAATTGGGCGATCACGCCGATGCTGACCTACAGCAACGGCGACAGGTTTTCGTTCTACACCCGTACCGAAACGAACTCGCTGTGGCCCGACCGGCTCGAAGTTCGCTTGAGCACTCAGGGCAATAGTTCCGACGTCGGAACGACTGCGACGAGCGTCGGCGATTTCACCAGCCTGCTCCTGACGATCAATCCTGCGCTGACGTCCCACGGATATCCGGAAGTCTGGACTCAGTATGATATTACGTTAAGCGGCCTGGCGGTGCCGACGACAGGCCGCATCGCGTTCAGGTATTTCGTGACGAATGCCGGAGGCTTAGGCATTTTCGGCAACTACATCGGCATCGATACGTTGCGGATCACGACGGCCGTGCCTGAGCCTTCGACGTGGGTGCTCTGTGGTGTCACGGTAGCGGCGATCGGGCTGCTGCGATCCCGGAAAAAGTCGTCTGCCGGCTGTGGAAAATAACCCATCGAGGGATGGCCGTCAGATTTTATGACGGCAGGCATGTAGCGATCCGACGCGGCCGGCGATACCCGTTCGGTCGCAAGCATGACGAACGAAAGGCCACCGGCGTTCGCCGGTGGCCTCGATCGACTCAGAGCGTCGATGGATTACGAATTCAGTCCACGAATGCGGCGGCGTTGATGAGGGGTTCGTAGAAACCGTCACGATCGCCGGACGTGGCCCGCCAGGGGGTAAGCCCGAAGATTCCGGCGGCACCGACGTTCCAGAAGCCTGTGGGCGGTGAAGTCATGATCGCCTGTTTGATGTCGGCAGGGGCGTATTCCGGATTCGCGATCTTGCAGAGTGCCGCCGCGCCGGCGACGTGAGGGGCGGCCATCGAGGTGCCGGACATCGAGGCGTAACCGTTGTTGAGATAGGTGGATATGACGCCTTCGCCAGGTGCGATGACATCGACGCCGTTTTCCACGCCACTATCGTCGGCGTAATTCAGGCCGCTATTGCTGGTCGCCGCCATGACGCCGCTGCTGGCCATCGAAGAAACGGTGATCACACCCGGATTGACGCTGTTGGCGGGGCTGTAGCTGCGGGCATCGGTCGAGCTGTTGCCGGCGGAAACCGTGAAGGTCACACCCGCGGCGACGGCTCTGTCGATCGCGGCCTTGAGCGTCGTGCTGTTGCTGGTGCTCAGGCTCATGTTGGCCACTTCGATCGTGCTCGCATTGGCCGTCACCCAGTCCACACCCGCTATGACAGCCGACACAGTACCAGTTCCCGTCGAACCAAGGACCTTGATGGACCAGAGGCGGGCACCAGGGGCCACACCGACGACACCGATATTGTTGTTCTTCGCCCCGACGGTTCCGGCCACGTGTGTGCCGTGTCCGTTGTTGTCCGCATAGAGATTCGTCGCACCTCCGGCGAAATTGGCTCCCCCGGCGACCGTCAGATCCGGGTGCGTGGCGATGCCTGTGTCGATGATGGCGATATCGACGTTGATCGGGCCGGCAAGCGGCGAACCCAGGCCGACTCGGGTGATGCCCCAGGGAATGATCTGGGAGGATGCGCTGGTGCTGACCCCGCCCCCGTTGCCGCTGCGGCCGCGCTGTTGATCGATCCAGACGATCTGGTCTTCCTCAATGTAAGCGATGCGGGGATCCTTCTTCAGCGTGGCAAGGGCCTCGTCGCTCAGGTCCGCCGCAAAGCCTTTCGTCGCACTGGCATAGACATGGTGCGCATTGATACCGGGACGCCTGGTGAATGCTTCGATGGCCGGAGCGGGCATTTCTCGGGCCGCATCTTCCTTAAGGATGATGATGTATCGACCGGGAATGACATGGCTGCGTCGATTATGGTCATCGTCGTCATCCGCGAAGGCGGGAATCGTGACACTCGATATCGTCAGTCCAGCCACGAACATCTTGCGAAGAATCATCCGAACATCACTCCGATTGACATCGATCCTGGTGTGTAACATCTGTGTATGCCTCGTTTTCTCAGCTTTGCTTCGCTGAAGTTCGTCAGCGATTCGTTTCTCGCACTCCCATTCTAGAGATCGCTGTGCATGGGACCACGGCGCAATCCCGTTCTTACTCTGAAATTTGTTTAACGTCGAAAAAAATCACGAAGAGTCGCCAAACAAGGAACTGTTTGTAATACGACAAAAAGGAACGATTTAGAAATGGTAAGGATTTAGGCGCATTTCGTTCGAAAATGCCCTCAAGAGTTCCTTAAAAAAAAGTTTTCTTACTTAAACTTTGTCATCGCGAAAAAATTTTCTTTCGAGGATCGATGTCCGGAGACTGCGATTTGCATCGCTTAACTAAGAAAGCTCATCTCTGTAACATCATGCACGCATCAAATCAAGCATCCCCCTCATGAACGGGTTCGTTCATGAGGGGGATGCATCGTTCGAAATGGCTTCGGAATCGTCGGATTTCGGGGCGGTCGACAACTGGTTGTGATGTCGCAAGTCTCTATGTGGAAATGAGTTCCTGAATCGCATGGCCGTGGTCGACGATGGGGGTCGGGCGGCCGTTGAAGTCGCGGATGAAAGTGGTCGCGTAGTCGATTCCCAGGTGGTGATAGATCGTCGCCAGGAAATCGCCAGGGCCGCTGATCCGCTCGATGGCGTCTTCACCACGCTTATCTGTGGCACCGACGAACCGACCGGTTTCGATGCCACCCCCCGCCCAAATGTTCGAAAAACCACGTGGCCAGTGATCCCGGCCAGGCTGACTCGTTCCGGCCGCCGCGCTGGCGTCGCCGGCACCCGTGCTGGCGGCGTAACTGATCTTCGGCGTGCGACCGAATTCGCCCGTAACGACCACCAGCACCCGCTTGTCGAGCCCCCGGGCATAAATGTCCTCGATCAGGGCCGAAACGGCCCGGTCGTAGATGTCAGCACGGAACTTCATGGCTTCGAACACGTTATGATTGACGGCGTGGTCGTCCCAATTGCCCACGCGGCCACACAGGGGGCCGCTAAGGGCCGTCGAAAGCACATTCACGCCCGCTTCGACAAGCCGACGTGCGAGCAATAACTGCTGGCCCCAGGCATTACGCCCGTAGCGGTCGCGAACTTTGGGGTCTTCCCGGCTCAGGTCAAAGGCGACCTTCGTCTGCGGATTAGTCAACAAAGTCAAGGCCTGCGACTCGAATTCGTCGAGCGCCGACAATTCACGAGCCTGGTCGAACGAACGTTCGAGCGTATCGAGCTTTTGTCGCAGCGTCGACCTCCGGCCCAGCCGGCGTACCTCATCGGCATCCGTCAGCCCGATGTTGGGCACGGAGAAGCCCGGTGAATTCGGATCGCCCGAGACGACGAAAGGGGAATAGGCATCGCCCAGATAGGCCGGGCCGCAGTATTCGAGTGAGGGATTGACGCCGACGTATGCCGGCAAAGGGTTATCCCGTTTGCCGTTACGCGTGAGCATGTAATGGGCGACTGTCATCCAGTCAGGGTATTTTGGCTTCGGCTTGTCGCGAGTGTCCGGATCGCCGGAGAGAAGCTGCATCGAACCGGCAGGGTGGCCACCGGCGGTCTGCCGCATCCCGCGCATGACGACCATCTTGTCGGCGATCGCGGCCTGGCGGGGCAAAAGTTCCGTGAACTGAAGGCCCGGAACTTTCGTGTCGATCAGCTTGAACGGGCCCCGGTATTCGCTGCCGGAATCGGGCTTGGGGTCATAGGAATCGAGGTGCGAAAGCCCGCCCGGCTGCCAGACCATGATGACGGCTTTCTGGTCCGACTTCGCTTTGCCGGCTTCGGCCGCCCGGGCCTGGAGTTTGAGGATATTCGGCAGGCTGAGCGTGGCGAACCCGGCCAGACCAGCCTGAAGGAAGGCTCGCCGACCGCTGACGCCGAAAGGAACCGGGCCGCGACACGCCCGGCCACCGATGGTTTCGTCGAAATGGCTCATTTCTTCTCCGCGGGCTGGATGTGAATAGCGATCGGTTCGACGACGACGATATCGGCGATATCGCGAGGCTGAGCGGCGTCAGTCGCCTGTTTCAATGCCGTTTCAGCTTTGGTCAGGGCTTCTTTGGCCCTGTTTTCGCGCTGAACGGCTGCCGCGGCGGCCATGTTCGCCTGGCTCATGGTCTCGAGACTCGCGACTTTAGCCGCTTCGCCGGTTTTTTTGACATCGGCCGAGGCGGCAGCGAGTTCGTCTTTCGCCTTTTTGACTTCGGCTTCGGCGGCCGCGATCAGGTCGGGCCGGTGCCGGTATTTGGCCACAGCCCCGCCGATGAACGAGAGCAGGTGGTCGCCAGCCGGCAAGTTCAGGGCTTTCAGGTCGACCACGGCTTCGGCCTTGTCGGCGTTCAGGGGGATTTCGAAGCCCGGCACCCGTTCGAAGCCAGCGCCGATCGCCTTGACCGGGAACGAGGCTCCGGAGAATTCGCTGCGGCGCGAGATCTTCAGCGGAATCGTCAGCTTCTCGCCTGCCTTCGCTTCGATCTTAGCGGCAGCCGGCGCGACGGTGATCGTCGATTTGTCGAACCCGCTTACGGAGACCGGTACGTCGGCGACGAGCCGGGGGTTGGGGATCTCGCCCCAACTGTCAGGAATCGGCCAACTGACCGAAGCCAGCCGGCCGGTGCGTTCGACTTTTTCGCCCGCGATTTCGGCACGGCCCACGAATTTCGCCCGGGCGAAACCGCGCGGGGCATCTTCTTTGGCCGTGACCAGCACCAGCCCGCGCGACTGACCAGCCGCGATCTTCAGGCCCGTGGCCGTCACCCCGGAGGGCAGCCCCTCCAGAGCCAGGTCGATCGGCCCGTCGAACCCGTCGCGGCGGAAAGCGACCACCTCGAGGGCCATCGTCGAGCCGCCCCTCAGGGCCAGCGGCTTCGAAAGGGCGTTGCGATCGCCGTTGCGAAGCTCCATATGAATCGCCCAGCCGACCAGGGCGAAATCGGGCGCGGCCTTGCGGACGATCAGGCGATAGACATTGTCCGGGTCGCGCCTCGTGCCGCCGAAAAGGTCAGAGATCCGCAGGCGATAAGTGCCGTCTTCCTTGATTTCGACTTTACCCATCGGGTCGGCCGTGCCGGCATCGTAAACCGGCCCGTCGTAAGCGTATCCGTTGCTCGAGACTTTCACTGGGCTGGGCACGTCGGCCAGTTCGACGAGATCGGTACGCGTTTCGATCTCCTTGCCGTCGCCGCCTTTGGCTCTGGTCACTTTCTGCACGAGAACGGTAGCGTCGGTCGGACGGCCGAGACGGTCGGAAGCGACTTCGACCCACCAGACTTCGCCCTTTTTCGCCTCGAATTCGAACTCGTCCACATCGGCAGCCGGAAAGAAGCTGCCTGAGACATCCAGAGGCAGTGCCACCTTCTGGGGCTTGCCGCCAGGGTCGTCGGAATCGGCTTCCGCCAGAACCGCTTTGACGGCAAGGCCTTGCGGCGGCCAGGAGAAGGCGTTCACGGCGGCTGTGCCAGGCTGGCGCGGCACCGCTTCGCCGGACTTCGTTTCCCGCAGGGCCAGGCGGTAGAAGATGGCGTCGCCGCCCTTGAAGGTCAGGTCGTGGATTTTGATCAGATAGGTTCCGTCGGCCGGGACGTCGAACGTCAAAAACCCGGCGCGGCGGTCGACGACCAGGTCGCGGCCTTTTTCGTCAGCCACGATCAGAGTCGGCGTGAGCTTCGAATCGATGCCCTTCGAGGCGCAATCGATCGACAGCTTCTGCCCTTTTTTCGCCTGGAATTTGAGGTGATCGACCGACCGGTCCGCGATCATGCCGTTGGCCACGCTGCCGATCTTCATTTCGAGCGCATCGGCCACTGTGGCGTTCGGCTTCTTTTCGACGACCTCGTCCAGCGTGCCGACCGAGAAAATCCGGGTCGACGAAATGCCCAGCCGCGTCATGAGCCGCGCTTCGTAAATCCCGGAAGGACAGTCGGATGCGATTTTCACGACGTACGTGTTCGGCACGGGCTTGCCGTCCATGCCGAGCCGGGCCGTCGCCGAAAGACGCGGGTCGGAGAAGCTCAGTTCGCCAGGTTCTTCCAGATGTTCGCCCGTGATCCGGACTTCGACCTCCGTGCCGGCCTTACCGCCCATCGGCATGGTCGTCAAAAGCCGCGGGGCAGGCAGGCCCACCGACTGAGCTGACGCCGAAGCCGCAGCGAAGGCCAGTGCGGCCAGCATGTAACATGCGGTTCGGGAGCATCTTCGGACGAATTTCGGCGGTCTCGGGCGCGATCCGGCTCGCATGGCGTCTCCTAGTGATTGAACAGGAATTCCTTGGAATTGATCAGCGACCAGACGATGTCCTGAAAGTTCTCGCGGGCGGCCCGTTGAGGGTCGATCGGCTGACCGGCCGCCGTGGTGCGTTTCTCGCTGAGATATTCTTTCGCGGCGGCCATTTCTTCAGGCTTCGGCTCGCGTGAGAACGCAACGATGTAAAGCTCGCGTATCTTGTCTTCAGCCGGTTTGTCCGACTTCGCCAGCGTTTCGGCCCGGCCCGTCGGCGCGGCCAGTTTGCCGCGAATGTCGCCGGCGTTGATCAGGTGCAGGCTCTGGGCCAGGCTCGAAGATTGCACTCGCTCGCACTCGCAAACGCTTTCGCCTTCAGGTCTTCCGAACACTCGCAGGAACGGCGACGACACGTTGTAGCTGTTGTCGGGCAGGGCCACGGCCCGCGTGCCGGGGGGCAGGTTGGCGAACTCGGTCCGCGTGCCGGCCAGCACGTCGATGGCGTCCAGCATCACTTCCGCGCCCAGCCGGCGCGGGTAATAGCGTGAATAATTCTGGCGGTCGCCCAGGTTGTGGGTGTTGGGAGTGGCGCTGAGCTGATAGGCACTCGAGCGGGCGATCGTCCGCACCAGGTCTTTCAGGTCGAAACCGCTGGCGACGAAGTGCTTTTCGAGCGCAGACAGCAGTTCGGGATTCGAAGGGGGGTTCGAGTCGCGGATGTCGTCCTCAGGCTCGATCAGGCCCCGGCCGAAGAAGTGCTTCCAGTAGCGGTTCACCAGAGCCCGGGCGAAGAACGGGTTCTCGGGCGACTTCATCCAGTCGGCCAGCTTGAGCCGGGGGTCTTCGTCGGGCGAGATCTCAGGCACCTTGTCGCCCAGGGCCGCGGGCTTCAGGGCCGCTCCGGTCTTGATGTTGGTGGCCGTCGCCTGGCCCCGCTTGTGGAAGATCAGGTCTTCACCCCGGGTGGCCGATGGCTTGCGGCCGACCTGCGAGAAAAAGGCGGAGAGAGAGTAGTAATCGTCCTGGCTCCACCGTTCGAAGGGGTGGTGGTGGCACTGGGCACACTGCATGCGTACGCCCAGAAAGAGCTGGGCGACGTCCTCGATCTGGTTTTTCGGCTCTTTGACCCGCTTGTACCAGGCCACAGGCGGATTGCCGACGACCGTGCCCGTGGCCGCCAGAAGCTCGCGGACGAACTGGTCGTAGGGCTTGTTGGCCAGCAGGCTGTCGCGCACCCAGGCATGGAAGGCGAAGTTCGAAAGCAGGTCGCTGGCGTCGTCGCGGCGGTTTTTCAGGACGGCCGTCCATTTGGCGGCGAAAAAGTCGGCATAATCAGTGCTGGCCAGGAGGGTGTCGATCCAGCGGTCGCGCTTGTCGGGCGACTTGTCGGCCAGGAAGGCCCGTGATTCTTCTTCGGTCGGCAGACGGCCGGCAATGTCCAGGGCACTTCGGCGCAGGAATGTGGCGTCGTCGCTCACGGGCGAGGGCGGAATGCCCAGTTCCTTGAGATTGCCGAACACGGCCTTGTCGACGAAGTTCTTCTCCGGCGGCAGGTTCTCCACCTTCGCCCCCATCGGAACGGCCGCGGCGAACACGGCCACTTTGCCCTGATACCGCACCATGACCGACACGCGGCCCGGGATATCAGCCACCTTCACGCCGCCTTCGCCGGTGACTTCGGCCATGGCCGCGTCGTTCGACTCGAACAGGGCCCGGCCGGTGACGTCGCGCTTCGAACCATCCGCATAATGGGCGATCGCCTTGATGGTGACCGACTCGCCCGGCTTGAGTGTGGCTTTTGAGGGCGAGAGTTCGAGCTTCGCGAGGGCAGGGGCCGTCGTGCCGTCGAAATCGGCCCCCTGGGCGATCCAGGCCTGGAGCGTGCGATAGCTTTCGCTCGATTCGGCCAGCCGCACGCCGCCCCCGTGCGGCACTTTGCCCGCGGCCTTGGCCAGCAGCAGGCTGGCTTCGGGCCTGGTGAGCGAGAGCCTGCGGCCCCGGCCGTCGATCATGAGGTATTCGTAATCCTCACCCGGCTCGAAGCCGAGCAGCGAAAGCTGAAAGCCCTTCTGCCCACCACCGGCCTTGGCATGGCACGGGCCCGCATTGCAGCCGGCTTTCGTCAGGATCGGAACGACGTCGTTGACGAAGCTGACACGAGATTCATCGGCACGGGCGTCAGAAAATTGGCCGGCCAGAGAGATCGACACGAAGAGCAGGGCAATCGATGCATGCATGCTGCGACATGGCGTCGGCCTGGGATGGGAGTCTTGGCGGGGCATCAGGCTCGGGCTCCGGTCAGTCGCCATGGCAGGGCACGGCTCAGGGGGGACCTGGGGCAGGTCAGGCTCAGGCGGGCAACGCAGGTTCGCTCGGAACATACGTTTTCAAAACAATTATCGGATATTTTTCGGCCGGGGGCAAGCGGGAAGGGAATGTTGCGGAGGAACTGGCGTGAGTTGTCCGTAACTTGCTTGCAAAACTCAATTTGCATGATTCGTTATCGGCTCCCTGACATAATCTGCGACGACATCGCCGACTCGAATGGAATTCGTTTTCGTGAGTCGATATGCTGGAAATGTCGTTGTTGTGCAGATTCGATCGGCATTCGTTTGAGAGCGCAGGATGACCTTTCGATGTTCTTCGGAAATCCGAATCAAGTCGCGCTCGAAATCGGCGAACTCAGAACCGATTTCGAACCTGGCAAGATTTACGTTTCTATTCAGTTCATCATCTACGGTACACCGATCGGTGTCTGGGACGATCGGCTTCAGCTCATCACGGTCTTGCGAAATATGGAAGATTTTCTGGAATGCCGCGAGTATCGCCGCAATGACTCACTTCGGAACGTCGATTCGCGAACGTTTTTCGACCGGACCTGGACGGCCTACTACGAGGGTGAATACGTTGTGGGGGAGATCGGACCGAACTATCGTGATCGCTTTCATTTGAGCGAGATCGCGTCCGATACGATCATCGACCATTACGCAATCGTCGTCGCCGATGTCTCGGGGGACAGGAGCCGGATCGTCGTGAAGGAATTCGATTCGGAACGGATCATTTCATTCTGGACGGCGAGTTCGAAACCACGAAATTCGATGCGATGTGCCAGGAGTTCGTCGACTGGGCGAACAGGATATATCGGGAATTCCGAAAATGAAACCGGTGATGGGCTGATCCAAAGTAGGGCGGGCTTCAGCCCGCCTTTCCGGGGAAGCATTTGATGTCAGGTATCGTCGCAATATGACGAGAAGCAAAATGGCGGGCTGAAGCCCGCCCTCCGTCCGTTGATTCAGACCGTCACGCCCAGCCTTTCGCAGGCTTCGTCGTAGCCGGCGGCTTTGCGGCCGAATTCGCTGGCCGTCACCCGGGCCAGGCCGTACAGATATCGCCACTGGAATGCCGGGCGGCTGGCGGCGAAGTCCTCCGAGACGGTGCGATAGAATTTCTCCGCATGAAGGGCCCCGTCTTCGGAAACGGCGTATTTCAGGAACGTTTCGAAAATCGGTCGGGGGGTGTGGCCCAGTTGCGACCATCGGCCCGCAACGGCGCAGGCCCGCTGTTGATCGTTGGCCTGAACGGCTTTTTCCAGTTCGGCGATTAATTCGGGCTGGGCCTTCGCCGTAATCCGTTCCATCTCCTTCGGTTCGGGCCGGGGCTTCCAGTTCTGGAAATCGCCGCCCCGGCTCGTACGGTCATAAGCCACCTGATAGGCGCCGAGGATCAGGCAGGCGACCTGATTTCGAGCGTTCGAAACTTTGGCCATATTGCGCCAGGCGTTGGCCGAATCGCCGGCGTGCACGCCGATCGAATCGCCGTGCACGCTGCCTTCGGGCTTGCCTGGCTGCACTTCGCGCGGCGAGCGGCCTTTGTCGCGGAGGATCAATTGATTGGCGGCCAGCGAAATGGCCTCGCCGATGGCGTTCGGATCGGCCCCTTCCGCCAGGGCGGCCGCAGCGGCTTCAGCGGCCTGTTCGGGCGTGGATCGGAAGAACGTGTCGCAAAGCGACGAAACCCAGGCGTCGTCCATCGGGCGTGATTCGAATTTCGTAGTCGCCAGCTTGTACTGGTCGATCAATTTCGGCAAAACACGCCGCGGTTCGTCCGTTTCGGCCGAATGGGGCCAGTCCCGCTCGCTCTTCACACAATAATGCACGGATTGGCGCAGGAGTGTCTGCGCCCATTCGCGACCGATGACGTCGAGCAAATCCCACGACCGGTAAGGCAGCACGGTGCGGTGCACTTCGGTGTTGTCGCCGGTGACGAAAAGGGCGGCTTCGAAGCCGTCGCGGGCGTGTTCGGCGTTCGGCACGATGGAGGCGAACGCGGTGTCGGCTTCGGCCATGTTTTTGGCCCGAACCAGGTCACGGAGCTGCTCGGCGGAGCCGTGATTCCGGTTTTGCGGGTCGACGGCTTTCAGGACTTCTTTCGAAGATCCGCCGAAGTCGTGGATGCGCTGGGTGTTGCGGTAGATCACCTTGAGCACGGGCAGGGCGGCACGCTCACCGGTGATTTCGCGGGACATGTGCCACGCCGGCGCGAGGGCCATCATGGTGTGGAAGCCGATGTAATCTTCGCCGCCGAACGTGCGGGCGTTGGCCAGGGCGGAGGCGGTCAGGAGCGTTTTCAGATCAGTGCCTGACCGGAGTTTTTCGATGGCGAGCGGGATCACGTTCGCGGCGGGCGTTTCCTGCATGAAAGCGACGATCGGCTCGATCGAGCCGAATTGGAGGCGGCCGCCGGAGTCTGCGGCATCGGCCCGGGCGATTTCGAGATCGGCGGCCAGGCTTGTGCCGAGGGTGGCCACGAGTGTGCCACGACCGACATCCGCGAGAAAGCCGCGGCGGGAATTCGGGTTGCGCATCGTTCAGATCTCCCTGAGAGTCGGGGTGATACGTCGTCGATCGAGTTTTGCGGTATCAGGGGTGAAGCGAGTTGCGAATCGTGAAGCGCCCGCACCGGTCCGTCGAGCGCCGGGGTCGCAACCAGTTCAGTTCATCGTATGAGAACCGGAATCGGCGGCATAACGGAAAAAGGGAAATCCGGATCGTTTTTTGCCGTAATTACGATTCGATTTCGACTCGGCTGTCGAATCGAACGCGGCACGAACCACACGTTTCGGTTCCGCATCAATCCATGCAAGCAATCATCTGGGGACTTGTTTTTTTCGCGACGGTTTGGCGTAATCAGGTGTCAGGGAAGCGCGGGCCTCAGTCGTTCGAGGAATTGGGCCGGCCGCGTGCCGATGGAATCGGGCGTTGGATATTGGCTTCCTGAGCGGGTTCCGTTTCCTCCATTTCGCAACAAGGGAGTGATCGCATCATGTTCGAAGGCCGATTCGCAAGATCTCGTGCGCCTCAAGTTCGCCGGAACGAGCGTTACCGCTTTCTGGCACATGCCGAATCGCTCGAACGCCGTGACGTGCCGGCGATCGTTTTCAGCGGGAACGTGCTCGGCGATTTTCCGTTATCCGCCGGTTCAGGCGCGAAACTGCTGACGGGCGGTCAGGTCGATCAGCCGATCGTGCCGGCCGACCTCCAGGGCGTGATTCAGACGACCGGCTTCAATCTGGAAGGCATCGCCCTCTCGTATGACCCGATCGGCGATGTGCTATATGTCGGCATCCTGCAGCCGGTCAACGGCATTGACGGCCGCAGGGTGATCGCGGGCGACGCTGACAATAATCTCAATTCGGCCACGGAATCGCCGGCCGTGCTGGCGATCGATCCCCTGTTCACCGATTTCGCCGATTTGCTGAGTACGGAAGGCATGGGGGTTTATTTCGACCTCAACGCTGACGGCACGCCGGATATCATCGCGGGCATCAACGACGACCCGTTCGGCAACAAGGCCTATCAGGTGGCGAAGGCCGTCGTCGTCAACCCGGCCCAGCGGCCTCAATTCGGCGCGGCATTGCCCGGTTTCGCCGACAATATTTATCTCATGAATTCGGCCGATCATCCAGCGATGGAATTTTCGATCCGGAATTTTCGGGCTCTGTACCAACAGACGATCGGGTCGGCACTGACTCCGACGCAGACGATGACGGCCGGCGCTTTCGGCAGCCCGAGTGCATCGACGCGCATTTCCGAGGCCCATTACAAGCCGCAGGAATTCAATTTCCAGGAAGTGAGCCCGGCGGCGGATCTGGCGATTCGCAAGATCGACGCTCCGGATCCCGTCGAAGTGGGCGGAACGCTGGTTTATACGGTGATCGTGAACAATCTGGGGCCGTTCGACAATGCGAACGTTCTGGTGAGCGACACGCTGCCCGCAAGCGTTTCGCTGGTTTCGATCGTACCGAGTCAGGGGACTGTCACGACGACTTCGAATGGCTTTACGGCCAGCCTGGGGGCGATCGCGGCGGGTGGATCGGCATCGCTGACGGTCGTCGTGAAGCCGCAGGCGGCTGGCACGATCGTGAACACGGCGACGGTGAGTTCCGGCGACCCGTTCACGCGAGATCCGAACCCTTCGAACGACACGGCCACGGAGCCGACGACGGTCGTGGCCCCGCCGATTTGCCCGCCGATTCTGGTGAACCCGCACGAAAATGGCGTGATCGATACGGCGCAGAGTTCGCTGATCCGGGTTTACGTGTTCGGTTCGGCGACGTTCGACGTGATGTCGATCGCCAAGTCGACGGTGACGCTCTCAGGGGCGAAGCCGGTGGGCGAGATCATCCGGCAGGTGAACGGCGATGGATATCTGGACCGGACTTTCATTTTCGACGGAGCTGATCCGGCGTTCGACAAGCTGCCGGCTGGGTATACGACGGTAGTTTTCGCCGGGAAGACGACGTCGGGCGGGGTGATCCAGTCGCAGGCGATCGTCCTGAACAAGCCGGCGCTCGATGCGAAAACGAAGGCGAAGAATTACCTTTCGAAACAGGCCAGTGACCTGACGAAAGAGGCGAAGCTGGCCAACCCGAAGCTGAAGCTGGCGGACGTGCTGTATCCGGGCGTCGTGATCCCGGGGATCAACGCCCCGGCTCCGAAGGCGAAAGTGAATGCGGCAGTGAAGAGCTTGCGGGGAAAATTCCGTTGACTTCTTGAAGCGGAGGGGCGTCGATTTCTTTTGACGCCCTGTTTATGCTTCCTGATTCGGTTTTTGGAAGTATGACTTCGTAACGAATGTCGCTATCGACCTTGATTTTTCGTAATATCATGCTGAACGGTCGATGCAGGGTCTTCCGTATCGGAAAAACGGAATTCGTGTCGGTCTGGAAAAGTGCTCATGACTAACGCCTTGACTGGTAAGTTCGGGGATTCCGAATTGACGACGGTGCTTGAGCGTTTGAAGATTCTGATTCAAGAGAATCGATTCGAGAACGTCGAGACCGACTGGCTGGAACTTAAACCGACACCTGGCGACAATTCATCGTGGAACGAAGTGGAAAAAACGGTTTGTTCGTTCTTGAACGGGCGGGGAGGGATTCTCATCCTGGGAATACGGGAAAATGAAAAGTCCGATCCTCCCCGATATGAATTCACAGGGTGGATGTCGCACGCAGAAGCGAGAGTCAAGCAATTGGCTGAAGTTTTTGTGGACCCGGATGGCCGTGCATACGAGATGCCCGAGAACCTGAATTTGAGCATCGTGCCTTTTCTTGATGGACAACTCGCGATCGTGACTGTTTCCGAGTTGCGGGCAGATTCGAAGTTCGCGAGAATCAGACGAAATTTGAAGGCATGGAAGCGATTGGGGACGGGAGATCATGAGATCAAAGCCGGGAGCGACGAATGGAACGATCAGATGCACTATCGAGACGAAGCCCAATCGGCTCGAGAATTGGATCTTATTAAAGGAACGAATCTTGAATCGATCAATCTGGACATCCTCAATCAGGTCATCACTCGCTTGAAACAAGGTGGAGCAAACGAATCGATAAAGCCAACTCTCGAAGCGGCTCGCTCATATCTCGAGCGCAAGTTTTATATGCGCAACGGCGAAGTGACCTTGCTCGGCATGCTGATCTGCGGGAATAATCCAGGAGATGTTCTTGAGTATAGAGCCCGGGCGGATGGATACGTCGATTTGCCCGGCATGATTCGTGCGGACAAGAAGCAGTTCGAGGGAAATGTCTTCGAACTCATCGAAAATATTTTCGAATACGTTCGTCGATCCACGATGTTCGGCGTTGACAAGACTGTGAAGTCCGGGAGTCCGGCACCCGAATATCCGATCGAGATTCTCAGTGAAATGATCAACAATGCATTCACTCACAGAGACTATTCGATCAATAAGCCGGTCCGGGTGACGATTCGGCCGAATCGTAGCTTAAGCATCACTAACCCAGGAAGGTTTCGATCGCACCTGGTCAAAACGCTTGGAAAGGAGACGAGTCGGATTCTCCGCATCGTACCCGAAAACAAGCCGACGAATCCGAAGCTGGCGAACGTTCTGAGTTACTTCGACAAATGGGAAGGACGGGGCATAGGAATGTCCAAGCTCGTCTCGCTTTGCCTCGACAACGAAATCGACCTTCCTTATTACAAGTTCAAATCCGACGAAGTCGAACTTGTCATTCAACCCGGAAAACTGGTTGGCGATCGTATGAATCGTTACCTGGAGAGATTCGATCGCTTCATCGCGGACCGGTTGCGAGGTCGAGAGATCAGCGAAGTTCAAAAGCGAATTCTGGCCTACCTCATCAAATCAGAATGGGAGAATGCTATAGGCCACTACTCCGTTCTTTTGACTCGAGACAACAATCATACCGGCGAAATGAAGCAGCTCATCGACTCAGGCCTGGTTGGCCAGCATCCTGATTCGGATTCCATTTATCCGGTGTATCTTGCCGCAAAAGAACTCGTAAGTCGAGACGAACCTGAAGAACTGTCCGATATCTTCGGCGACGTCATCAAGGAGCTTTCCGGCGAGTATCGAGACATCCTGAAAATCGTTTATCGAGTTAACGAGTATTCGAAAAAAAGAACGGCAAGCGCCAAGCAGGTTGCATTTGCGCTTTGGCATGAATCACATGAACCCCATGATCAGGATATCGAACAATTCGATCGATTCTATCGTTCCGTTCGTAACAGGTTCAACAAACTCGAAAATGACAGGTTCCTGTCGAAGATCGAAAAAAATGGCTATGTCATCAATCGTAACCGAAGCGAGGAACGGCTCTTATAGATGACGGAACGCGACAATGAATCTGACTTGTCGAAAATCAGGGCGGAAATAAATGAAATAGCCTTCCGGACAATTGTCCGGAAGGCTGGTTTTCACGACGATTCGACGTATCACTCGTCCGCCGGATCTTTCTTGAAGATCGGGTCGTTGGGGTTGCCGCCGGATTTGAGATAGGCCAGCAGGTCGAGGGCTTCCTCTTCCGTCAGCGTGTCCAGAAGACCCGTCGGCATCATCGAGGCCTTGCTGTCGATCATCTCTTCGATCGTATTCCGGTTGATCCCCAGCAGGTTGCCCGGGTCGAGCATGTTGGTCATGACCTGGATGTTGTCTCCGCCCATGTTGGCGATCCGGCCGGTGACGATCTGGCCGTCCTTCAGGCTGAAGACCGTGGCCGCGTACTGGTCGGAGATGACGCGTGAGGGGTCGATGATGTTTTCGACCAGGTCCTTATTGGAGAATCGCCGGCCGACGCCGGTGAGGTTCGGGCCGACGATGCCGCCCTGGTTATCGAAGATGTGGCACTTGAAGCACTGGGCCGCGGCGAAAAGGCTCTTGCCTCTGGTGAAGTCGCGCCCGGCGGGCATGCTGTCCACCAGCGGGACGAGTTCGTCGACCGTCCACTTCTTCACGAAGGCCCGGGGCACTTCGGCCGGATCCGTGCTCTTCGGCGTGGCTTCCAGAATCGGTTTCAGGGCCGTCTTCTCGGCTTCGGTCAGGTTCGCCAGGGCTTCCGTCCTGGCGTTGGCGATGAACCGGCTGAACGAGTGGCCGCCGCGATAGGCGACGGCATCGTCGTTGAACCACTGGAAGTAGGCCGCACGGGTCGTGGGGGTCCAGCCGTTCTTCAGAGTTCGCAGGGCGAAGATATAATGGAAGGCTTCCTGTTGCGTGCCGGCCTTGTTGACCAGGGCCAGAATGCGTTCGACGGCGTCGGGGGCGTTCAGGTAGATTGCCAGTTGGGCCAGTTCACGGTTTTCGCTGACGATTTTCGTCGGGAAGATCGGGTCGACCAGCGTCAGGGCCGTCTGCCGGGTTTCTTCGTCGGGCGGGCCGAAGCGGGAGAAGGCCAGGCCCAGGGCCCGGATCCAGTCAAGACGCTGACGGGCATCGAGCTTGTCCCAGCCGAGTTTCGCCAGGTTCGAAACGATTCCGGGCTGGTCGTCACGCGTGCCGCAACGGGCCAGGGCGAGCGCGGCCGTCAAGGCGGCGTCGGTGTTCGATTCGGACTTGGCTTTGGCGCGCCAGCGGTCGACCGGCTGATGCTCCAGCGCGATTCGGGCGGCGAAGCGGATGTGCCTGTCGGCGTGCGAAAGAAGAGGCCAGACTTCATCGACGACTTTGGGATCGTCGCTGGTGAATTTGGCTTCGATCGAGCGGCGCAGGTCACGAAGGTCCTTGTTACGAGGGTCGCGGCCATCGACCGGGGCGGTCGACTCGGGGCCAGTGTAAGTGATCCGGTACAGGCCCGACTGCGTCTTGCGGCCGCCGATGGCGAAATACATGGCTCCGTCGGGGTGAATGACGATGTCCGTCAGCGGCAGCGGCGTACCGAAGCAGAAGCGTTCGATTTCGCCCGTGTAGCTGGCGCCGTCGGGGGTGAGATGCACGGCGTAAAGATTGCCGTAGGACCAGTCGTTGACGAAAAGGGCCTTCTGGTATTTGGCGGGGAATTTGGCGCCGGTGCCGAAGACGACGCCCGTGGGCGAGCCGGGGCCGACGTCGGCGACGGCCGGCAGGCTGTCGGGATAATAGGCGGGCCATTTGCCCGAACCACTGCGCCAGCCGAACTCAGCGCCGGCGACGGCGTGATTCACGCGGGTGGGGCGGTACCAGGGGGTGCCGATATCCCATTCCATGTCGCTGTCGTAGGTGAAGGCTTCGCCGTCGGCGTTGAAGGCGACGTCGTATTCGTTACGGAAGCCGGAGCAGAACAGTTCCCAGCTCTTGCCGTCCTTGTCGGTGCGGCAGATCCAGCCGCCCGGGGCCATGATGCCCACGGCGTGGCCGCCGGCATCCCACATGCGCGGCAGGAGTTGATCTTCGGCCCAGTTGCGCGGGACCAGCGACTTTTCAGGGTTGGGGATGGGCGTGTGATTGCCGCCGAGCACGTAAAGGCTTTGACCGTCTGGCGAAAGAACGACCGCGTGGGGCCCGTGTTCGCCTGCGCCCTGAATCGGGCGCAGCAGTTCGACCTTGTCCAGAACGTCATCGCTGTTGGTGTCGGTGACCTTATAAAGTCCCGAGCCGCGGCCGTTGACGACGACGTAGAGCGAGTCGAAGGCCCAGCAAAGGCCCTGGGCCATGCCCAGATCGATGGGGATGGTTTCGACTTTCGTGGCCTTGGCATCGCCGCCGATGGCGGGCACGGTTATGCGATAGAGCTTGCCGTCCTGGTCGGACGTGATCAGCCGGCCTTTGGGATCGACGCACAGGCTGACCCATGAGCCGTACTCCGGCCCGGCGACGCTGTAGAGCAGCTCGGCCTTGAACCCGGGCGGCAGCTTGAGGCTGGCGGCTTCAGTTGCCTTCGGCTCAGGCGGGCCTGCGTTCAGGAGCGTGATCGACTCGATGCGAATCGGCCCGGCGGGGCGGACGTCGGGATCGAGACGAAGACCGGTCAGGGGCGAATCGGGGTTAAAATAAACGAGCACTTCGACCGCATTGTCGCCCCGGCCCCGGCCATTGAACCGGCGCGAGTGTTCTTCGCTGGTGTTCGGAGAGCTGGCGGTGGTCCAGAAGATCTGGCCGCTCACCTGTCCGCGGAATTTGGCCTTGATGACGAGCGTCTTCCAGCCGGCGGGGGCTTCGACTTTGGCCGTCAGCTGCGGGTCATTGCCCGTGGCGGTGACGACCAGTGCACCTTCGCCGGCTTCGGTTTTGGCGTCGTGCAGGGCGGTCCATGCTTTGGCGTCGGCCGGGAATGTCCAGCGTTTGGCCAGGGCGGAGTCATCGGCGGCCGTCGCACTCATGGCGAAACTGGCCGACCAGATGGCCGTCAGGCATGTTTTCAGATATGTTCGCATCGATCTTAGGACCTCGTGGCGTGTTCAGGCGTTTCCATGGGCCTGTCGAACGGGAATGACCGTTCGATCGGCTGCCGGCGTTCGACTTTTTTCGGACGGATGATTCCGGCGGGATCGATCTCATCGCCGATCCGGGAGGGCATCCGTAATATATCTGAGGGGGATTCGGCTCACAACGGGCCAGTCTCGCGAAGGGCCGTCGAAACCCGCCGGCATCGAAAAATTGTGTGAAGCACCGAAGGTTCGGGATGCCGGCTGAGAGGGCCCCGTGCGATGCCGGCGGCTTCCGTGCCCGCTGCGTTCAGAGAGAGGTTCTCGTTTCTGGAAGCCTTCGGCGCAGCGAGCGAGACCGGAGGGCCAGAATGGCTGCCGAGGCAACTGCCAGAGCGAACGTCGACGGTTCGGGAACTGGCACGGGAGCGGCCAGGCGGAAGCCGATTTTGTCGTCGAAGCTGTTCGTGGCGACGACTCCGCGATCGGCGTTCGAAAGTTCGTAAGAGCTGAACGTCCACCAGTAACCTCCGCGAATGCCGCGATCCGAACTGAGCGTGCCGTCCAGGTCATTCCACTGATCCACGTTGCCGGACTGATCGTAAGTGCCGTAATGACTGACGCTGCCTGAGAAAGCCCCGACGTCCGTCAAATAGTTCTGGCTGGCGGAATAGGTGCTGGACTGGGTCACCGAATAGTTGCCGTTGAAGATGTAATTCGCCTGATTCGCGCTGGCCCCGATGGAATTGCCGGGGGCCGAGTCGCTCTGATATGCGAAATCCCAGTAGCCGCCCGTGCCGGAATTGAGGGTCGGATCGTAATAGGCGGCCTTGTACCATTCGTTTTCGGTCGGCAGGTAGAACGTGGGAGCCGCGCCGGTGTTCGGGTTCGTCGCGTTTTTGACCGGCGCGTCGCCGAACGTGGCTCCGCTGAGGGCATAAGCGCCATTCTCGGTCGTCGATGAAGATTGCGGGCCGTTCGGCTGACCGTTGGCCATCCAGTTGGCGAACCGGGCGGCGTCGAACCAGGTCACGAACGTGATCGGCTTGTTGCCGCTGCCGCCGATCACGGTATAGTTATAGGAACCGGAACCACCGCTGCGTGAAATGCCGGCGATGTTCTGGTTGGACTCCATGCTCGTCGCGTAAACGCCAAAGGGGTCCGCATCGGCGACGGCGTTGAGGAACTCGGCGTACTGACTGACGGTCACGTCGTACGTACCGATAGAGTAACGATATGCGACCGAACCGTAGCCGGTCGAATCTGCCGCGTTGCCGGCGTCGCCGACGGTGACCATCGCGATGTCGGCAAACGGCTCGCCGAAGGAATCGCTCGCTTGACCCAGGATCAGCAACGCCAGCGTCATCATTCCGGCCGCGAAATTCTTCGGGATTTTCGACATGTTCCGGGCTTTCGTAAGTTACGGACCAGAATTGCCTTCAGGATCCGTATCACGTGAGGAATTCGGCAGAACAGGCCATTTCTATATCCACCTTTTCAGTCGCGGGTCAATGGCTCAGTGCAAAAAAGCACCTTCTTTGTCGAATTTCAGGATTGGCCTGAATCGAGTGGCGATGTCGTTCGTGGCGGAAAGCCGTGGGAAGGCAAATTTTTCCGGCTATGGCGGCTCGACGCTTCGTATCGGTCGGACCGGCGGGAATCATGAGATCCGAGTCGATCCCGTCTTGGCCGGGGCCGTTTCGGCGTTATGTTCATGTTGATCGGAAATTGCTTCGAACGTCGATTTTGTCATGCAGTGCTTCGCATCGGAATCGATCAGACCGCCAGAGCTGAACACCGTGACCCGAACCGAGAGCCCGCAACGACCATGAAAGCCCCACGCAGCCTGTTTTCGCGTCTCAGGCATTTCGCTTCGCCGAAATCACGCAGAATCCGAACGATCGCTGCGGCTTTCGTCGCGTTTTGTCCCGCCGCTGCGAACTTCGCCGCTGAGCCGTTCCTCGACGCCGACGGCTATTATTGGTCACGCACCGAGAAGGACAGCGACACGCCCGTCATCTGGGACAGGGCCGACCTGCGGTATTACACGGATGGCTCCTGGCGATGGTCGCTGACCGACGCCGGCAAGGTGTTCGAAAAGATCGGCTCGGGCGAGTTTTACGATCAGGCGAAAAATCCGGGGTTGAATCAGCTGGCTCAGGCCATCGCGACTATGCGGACGGCGAACACGGCGACCGAAACACGGCTGGAACAGACACTTCGGCAGACCGTTCGTCCCGCCGACGCCCAGGCCGCCGAGCGGTTCGAAGCGCTGATCGGCCGGCTGCGCCGGGGAGAGAAAGGCGAGAGTGTCGAAAAGGCCCTGGCGGATTTCGTCGAACCGGCACGTGCGTCTTCACTTTTGGCCGAGCGGGACAAGGCCCGTCAGGCGGCGTTCGACGAGGTCGAAAAAGTCTATCAGAGCCAGCGGCTGAATCTGGCGATGGCGGCTGCCAAGCCGGTGCAGACGATGATCGTATCGGAGCGGAGCCTGAACGTGCCGGCCGATTCGGTGAACAAGCCGCTGGAAACCGACAACGGCCAGGCGGGGTTTTCTGAGGCCATGGGCTTTCCGTATCGACTGATTTCCGCGGGCGACGGCAACTTTTTCGCGATCTTGCAGAACAAGCCACAGCCCGGCAGTGCGGCCGACAGGCTGGAACTCTTGATGGGCGATGCCGTGACGGCCATCAACGACCGGCCGATCCGGTCCGCGGGCGACCTGGAACGGCTGACTCAGCCCCAGACGATCGTGACTGTGGCCAAGCAGCTCGACGGCATCCCGGTTCGCAAGGCCGTCGATTTTTATCCGCCGGGGACGGTCGTACAGCCGGCTCAGACTGTGCCGCCTGGATATCAGCTCGTGCCGCCGGGTTATCAGCCGCTGCCGCCCGGGTACCGGTACGTTCGTTGAATCGAACCTGTTCGGGGGGACGAACATCCTTCGAATTCAAGGGATCGCGACGATTTCCTCGATTGTCGCGATCCTCACGATCGGTTAATCTGAAATCTCTGTCAGTTCTATCGCACCAGCCGATTGTCGAGCCCGATACGCCATGCAGGACGAATTCGCCCCGCGTTCGAAATCCGACCGCCTGACGCGTGCCTTGTCGAGCGGGAAAGTCCTGGCGATGCTGGGTTGCCTCGCGATCGCCACATCCGGGGCCGCGTTCGGGCAGACCGACGGGGCCGCCCCAGCCACTGCCGCCGCTGCCGAGCCGGAGTCGTTCATCGCCTGGATGATCCGGGCCTCCGGGCCGCTGGGCCTGTTGATGCTCTTCATGTCGTTTTATCTGATCGCCCTGGTCGTCTGGATGTTCCTCGAATACCGCCATTCGAAGGCGATTCCCGAAAAACTGACGGCCGACCTGGCGGAACTCACCCGCATGCGGCGATTTTCGGAAATTCCGGCCCGCCTTTCAGGCGAGGAATCGTTCCTGGGCATCGTCTTGCAGGGGGGCTTCCGCAAGTTGCCGACGGGCGGGCTGAACGGGGCCCTTTCCGCCATGTCAGCGGCCAACGAAGCCGAAACGATGCGGATGGAGCACCGTACGACCTACCTGGCGACGATCGGCACGCTGGGGCCGATGATCGGGCTGCTGGGAACCGTCTACGGCATGATTCTGTCGTTCCGCGTGATGGCCACCGCAGGGGCGAACCCGCAGGCCAGCCAGTTGGCGGCCGGGATCTCGACGGCTTTGTTCGCGACTCTGGAAGGCATCGCCGTATCGATCCCGGCGATTTTCTTCTATGCCTATTTCCGGAATCGGATCAGCCGTCTTTCCGTGGATGTGGAAATGGCATCGACGGAGATACTCGAATCGGTCGCATCCGGGCTGAGGCCGAGCCATCCGATTCTGCATCCGGGCAACGCGCTCATCGAAGGGGCCTGAGCCATGGGCATCCGGGCACGACGTCGCCACAGCGGCCCTGAGAACGTCAGCCCGAACCTGACGCCGCTGCTCGACATCGTCCTGCAGCTCATCACGTTCTTCATGATGCTCGTGCATTTCGGCTCGAAGGTGGACGAATCCGCACTGAAAGTCAAACTGCCCGTGGCGCCGGCAGCTTTGCCGGGAGCCGACCCCGGGCTGGACCGGCTGACGGTTTCGATCGACCCTACGGGCCGGCTGGTGAGCGCATCCGAGGAGGTCCCTGAAGCCCTTCAGCCTGCCTGGTGGAGCAAACAGGCAGCCATTCGCCGGGAAGGTGCCGAACTGATCGACCTGCCAGAAACGGCCCTTTCGACGCGGGTTCTGGTGCGTGGCGACAGGCGGCTGGCTTACGGGCGATTGAGGCGCACCTTGGCCGAAAGCCAGCAGGCCGGCTTCGAACGCTTCAGCCTGATCGTGAGCCGGGTGGAGGAAAAGACGCCATGAACCGGTTCGAAGGCGAGCCCCGTGTGGTGTCGTCCGACGTGGTCGGGTTCGGGGCTGACTGGGCCGCGGCGGCCAGCCGGGCACTGGAAGGCGGAACGGTCGTCGAACCAGCGCCCGAAGTGCATCGCCGGCGCGTTCGCAGGCCGGGCTTGCCGGATGAAGTGGCGTTTCCCGTGGCGCCGATGCTCGATATGGCCTTCCAGCTTCTCGCCTTTTTCATTCTTACGTTCCAGCCGGCATCGAACGAGCTTCGGATCGACCTGGAACTGCCGGTCGCGGCACCCGTGCAGGCCAGGGCGGAGGGGGGCCTGGCGAAGCTGGACACGTCACGCATGGGCCTGCCTGACCTAGGGATCGAGAGCGACTTACGAGTCACGGTGACCTCGGACGATGAGGGGAACCTTGTCTCGATCAAGCTGGGGCTGACTCAGGTGCCCGATCTGGCGACCCTCGAAGACCGCCTGAAGCGCTATGCCCGGGTGCTGGATAACAAGCCCCTGGGCGTGACTCTGCTGGCGGATCCGCGACTGCTTTACGAAGAAGCCGCGAAAATCGTGGCCGCCGCACAGGCCGCTGGCGCGCAGACGATCCACCTGGCCGAACCGCCCGAAGCCGGGAGACCGGAACGATGAACGGCAGGAATTCGGTGTCGAAACCGATCGATGCGAAACTTGCGGCGATCGTTGCGGCGGTTCTGGCGTTCGCGGTTTTGCCGGGATTTGCGGCAGGGCAGCAGTTGCCGGACCATCCTGACGGAATTCTGGCCCGGTCGGATCCTGTCGTCGAAGCTGTGGGGCTGGCGGACTGGCCCAAGCTGGACAAGGCCCTGAAGCGGCGGTCGCAGGGGACGGGCCGGATCGTCAGCTTTCGTGAACTCTGGCAGGCCGATGCCAAACTGGCGGATGAGCCGCTGATCATTTCAGGCGTCGTCTATCGCCGGTTCCGGACCGAGCCCCGGGGGCAGTTTCCTTCACTCGAGGAACTCTGGATCCGCACCGACGACGACGGCCTGGCGGTCGTCACGAATGTCGTACCTCCCCATGCCGAAAAGCCTGACCTGGACCGAACCGCGCCTGGATCGGCCGTCCGCCTCGTCGCCTGGTTTCTGCGGAAGATCCGCTATGAAGCCGAAGACGAGCCGCGCATCGCGCCCTGGCTGGCCTCGACCGGGTTCGAAAAGTCTGCGGAATCGGCAGATGGTACGACGCCGGTCATCGCGTCACCGGCCAATGACAAGCTCGTCTTTTTCGTCATTCTGGCCGTGATCGTCGCGATCACTCTGCTGCGGCTGATGTTGCTGTGGTCCGACCGGTCGCGCCGCCGTACGGAAGCATGGCGCGCCGCGATTCGCCAGAACTCGGAAACGCGTTCGAACGGATCGGACCGATTCGGAGGGCCGATGCGATGAGCGGCATACCGACCTCACCAGGGCGATCGATATTCAACTCGGGCCCCCTGACGGACTGGCGCAGCCTGGCCGTTTCCACTCTGGTGCATGCCATGCTGGTGGTGCTTTCCGGGCTGGTGGTGATGAGCGTCGCTCCGCCGGCGGAGCGGGAAGAAGTCCGCCCGGTGGTCGGCCTGCGCGGCGATGTCTCGGATCTGGATACCCGGGCCGGCCCGATCGGCCGGATCTCAGGCGGATCGCCCGGCGAAGACGGTGGCGCAGGCAATGTGCAATTGCCGCGAGTGTCGAAGGATACGCAATTTCTTGCCCCCTCGGCCGACCCTGGCGAGATGATTCTGGCCGATGCCTTGCCGGCTTCGAGCACTGCAGCGCCGGTGTCGAATTTCTCGGGGGCCGAAGCGGCCTCGGGCCTTGGCCTGATTCCAGGGCTCGGCTCCGGAGGCGGTGGCGGCACGGGGGTGGGCACAGGGCCCGCCCAGGGGCCGGGGCTGGGCTATGGCACGACGTTTTTCGGGACGGAGGCGCGGGCCCGGTCGTTCGCCTTCGTGATCGACCGGTCCGGGTCGATGGCGTTTCAGGACGCCCTGACGGTGGCCAAGAACGAGCTGATGCGAAGCCTTCGTAATCTGCCGCCCGAGGCGCGAGTATCCGTGATCTTCTACAATCAGGTGCCCAAGCGGATTGTCGTCAGCGGGTCGGAAAATCTGGTGCCGGCCACGGAGAGCAACAAGGCCCAGATCGAAAAACAGCTCGATCGGCTGTTGCCCGAAGGTGGCACGGACCACATGGAAGCCCTGCGGATCGCCCTGGCGATGAAGCCTGAGGTGATCTTCTTCCTGACCGATGCCGACCTGATGACCTATTCGGACGTAAACAAGCTGGTGCAGGACGACCTCGGCGTGCGGATCCAGACGATCCACTTCAGCCCCGGCTCGGCCCTGCCCGGCCAATCGCCCCTGAAGCGTCTTGCGGCCGCCACGGGCGGTGCATACCGGCACATCGACGTGAACAAGTTCGAAGGAAAGTGAATTCGAAGCTCCGTCCCGGGTCTGATCCGGCCGATTGAATGCTTTGGGGTTCTTGTGATGTGGTTCGATACCGTCGACTTCACGTCGAGCGGAAGAAATCCCTTTACCGGTTCGTGGCGATTGTGTCATAATCTTCATATTGAGTGATTGCGGAGATCGTCCGCGATTCTTTCGATCACTCTGTCCGTTCGGCCTGCCGGCGTCCGCCGCGAACTGCGGTGCGTGTCTCCGGACCCTCGATCTTCCCGATCCTGATCCGGCCGCATCGATTCCCGCCTGAACCAGATCCGGTCCGACGCCTTCCGTCCTGCCCGCACTCCCGCGACGAGGTGACTCGCCATGATTTTCCGTAACGCATTCGGCACCGGATTGTTGATGCTCATGATCGCGGCCCACGCTGGCCCCGGCGAACTTCGGGCCGCGGACCAGGCCACCGGCAAGACGAAAGTCGTGGTGACGACTCCCCCCGACAAGACGGTCGAGACGCCGAAGCCGGCGAAGCTGGAGATCGCGCCCGGAGCGGTTTCGCTCAAGGGGCGTCGCGACACGGCCCAGCTGATCGCATCCGGCACGATGGCCAACGCCCAGCGGGCCGATTTCACACGGGCCGCGAAATGGACGACTTCCGACGAAAAAATCGTGAAAGTCGCCAAAACCGGCCAGATCGTTCCGGTGAGCGATGGCAAGGTGACGATTACGGCCGACCTGGGCAACGGGCTGACGGCGAAGGCCGAAGTGACCGTGACGGGGCTGAACGAGCCCGATCCGGTATCGTTCCGCAACGACGTGATTCCGGCCTTCAGCCAGGCCAACTGCAACATGGGTGCCTGCCACGGCACGCCGACGGGCAAGGGGGGCTTCAAGCTCAGCCTGCGTGGTTATCTGCCCGACGATGACATCAAGACACTGACACGTGAAGCCGGGGGCCGGCGGATCGACATTTTCGCCCCCGACGCCAGCCTGGTGCTGACCAAGCCGCTGGGCGAGGTGGCGCACGAAGGTGGCCTGCGGCTTTCCCGCGGGACGAAGTCACACGAGTTCATCCGCGACTGGATCGCCGAAGGCGGCAAGGACGACCCGCAAGCCTCGAAGGCGATGGTGCTGGAGATCCTGCCCGAGCATCGCGTTCTGCATGAACCGTTCACCACTCAGCAGGTGGCCGTGCGGGTGAAGTATGCGGATAACTCGACCCGCGACGTGACGCCGCTGGCCTATTACAGCAGCTCCGCGCCGGAAATCGCCGATGTGGACGTGAACGGCTTCGTGACGTTCAAATCGCCTGGCGAAGCGGCCATCATCGCCCACTATCAGGATCTGGTCGCGATCGTGCGGCTGACGCACCTGGTCGAAGTCCCGGGCTTCAAGCCGGCGGATGTGCCGACCGACAGCCTGGTGGACAATGCCGTATACGCCAAGCTGAACCGGATGCGGATTGCCCCGAGCGATCTGTGTACCGACGAGGAATTCGTGCGGCGGGCGTTCCTGGATGTCGTCGGCGTTCTGCCGACGGTCGAGGAACGGGCCACGTTTCTGGCCGACAAGCGGCCCGACCGGCGCGCGAAGCTGATCGAATCGCTTCTCACCCGCGACGAATTCTATGACTATTGGACGCTCAAGCTGGCCGATGTGCTGCGTTCGAACGCCCGGCTGATCCAGGTGAAGGGTACGAATGTCTTCCAGCGCTGGATTCGCGAAAGCCTTCAGGCCGACAAGCCTCTGGACCAGTTCGTCCGCGAACTGCTCACGGCCGATGGCTCGACCTTCAAGAACCCGGCCGCGAACTATTACCGCATCAGCCGCGACCCGGACAGCTCCGTGGAGACCACGGCCCAGCTCTTCATGGGCGTGCGCATTCAGTGTGCCAAGTGCCACAACCACCCCTTCGAACGCTGGACCCAGGACGATTACTACGGCTTCGCGGCCTTTTTCTCGCGAGTTCGCCAGAAGAAGGGGCTGTTGCCGGACGAAGAGATCATCTTCGCCGCTGCCGATGGCGATGTGCGCCAGCCTCGCACGGGCGTGGTGATGAAGCCGAAGGCCCTGGGCGGCCCGGTTTACGACGATGCGTCGACGCCGGAAGAACGCCGCGTGCGGATGGCCAAATGGCTCACGGGGCCTGAGAATCCGTTCTTCGCCAAGAGCATGGTCAACCGGGTGTGGTTCCACCTGATGGGCCGGGGGATCGTGGAGCCGGTGGACGACTTCCGCGACTCGAACCCCGCCTGCAATGACGAACTCATCGACGGCCTGGCCGCCCACTTCGTAAAGTCGGGCTATTCGCTGAAGGAGTTGATCCGGACGATCGCCAACAGCCGGACGTATCAGCTTTCGGCCCGGTCGAACCAGTTCAATTCGAACGATTCGATCTATTTCTCCCATGCGGCCACCAAGCTGCTGCCGGCCGAAGTTCTGCTGGACGCGATTTCGACCTTCACGGCCAGCCCGACGCAATTCCCCGGCCTGCCGGACGGAGTGCGAGCCACTCAGATCCCCGACGGCAAGATGGAGAACGCCTTCCTGAAGACTTTCGGTCGCCCAGCGCGTGAACTGGCCTGCGAATGCGAGCGGGAAAGCGATTCGAACCTGAGCCAGGCGCTGCAGCTGATCGGCGGGGCGACCGTCAACGGCAAGCTCCGCGACGACAAGGGCCGGATGGCCGAACTGGCCAAGAGCGACAAAACGCCTGAGGCGATCGTGAAGGAACTCTACCTGGCGGCCCTCAGCCGCGATCCTTCCGCCCAGGAAGTCGAAGCCGCCGCCAAGCACATCAAGGGTGCCAAAGACCGCCGCATGGCCGTCGAGGACATCGGCTGGGTGCTGATCAACTCGAAGGAATTCCTGTTCCGGCATTGATCGCAGGCAAGCCCTGAAAGTCCACGCTTTTTCGAGGTTATGGCAAGCTGGACTGAAAGCGCAGATTACGCAAAAAGAGTCAGGCCGGAAGGCTGGGCTCTTTTTGTGTTTCTTCGACGTGTTTTTTCGGACATTTTCGTCGGCTTGTGGTTGCATTCTTTTTCGATCGCACGACAATTCGGTTTACGAAGGGCATGACCCACGCCCTGAATACCCCGCTACAGCCAAGTTCGATCCGTTCCCTTCAGGATGAGGGATTCCGCCCATGGTTACCGTGACTCGAAACCAAACTCAGGGAGAGCTGGCGCCGCGCGTTCGAATCGGTGTCGGCGGCAGATGGTCCGCAGAGGAACTTCAGCGATCTTTGCATTTCATTCTGGAGAGCACGGGCTGGCAGGTTTTGACGCGTTCCGCCACGAACACCGGCGTGGATGACGCTGGTGCGATTACCGCTTCGGCCTCGCAATCGGCGGTTCCGATGTCAGGGATGGTCGAAATCGTGCCGCTGGGTGACGGATTGTCGCAGGTGTTCGGCTTTCCCGATTCGGAAGAGTTCGATGCCGTGGTGATCAGCCCGCTGGCCGAATCCGGGGCGGACACGGACGGAATGACGGCCCGGCGCTATCTGGCCCGGTTCGTGCGGCAGCTGCGACCAGGCGGAGCGACGATCTTCGCCGCCGACGATCCTGTGTCGGACATCTTTTCGGCGATCCGGCTCGATTGCCGCCGACTTGGCTATCGTTACGACAGTCCGGATCAGGCCCGGCGTGACGATCGTCCGTCAGGCGAACTTACGAATCAGCAACGGCTCGACACGCGCCAGAAATCGACCAGCGGCGAAGATCCGACCACGGCGGACCGTACACGCCTGGAACTTGCGGCCCAGGCCGTGGTTCAGGCCTTCGGGCTCGACACGAACGCCTCCACGGGCACCGTCGGCGTTTTCGCATTCTGAAAAGCCGGCCGTAACGAAACTCGGAATGGCTTCGATTCGATCGGAACGAACCCGCGAAATGCGGACCGAAAAGGGCCCTCGATTTCGAGAGGCTGCGGTTTCGAAGGACAGCCTTCAGTAGCCCTCCGCCGAGATGACTTCATGACCGGCTCGAGTGCCGAGTGCCCGCCAGATACGGGATTCGATCGAGTCGCTGAAGCGGCGTACTGAGCCGTCCATCATGCCTGCATCGATTCCGTCCTGATGATAGCTCCGGGACGTGATCGCGGCGTATACGGGTGCGGCCTGTGAATGGCCGTGGAGAACGCTGATAAAGTCGACTGACGAGATCCTGCCTCGATGATTCGCCGGGACGAATGCATTCGGAGTGAACGTGGTCGTCATTCCGGTCTGAAGCGGATCGCCGATCGCCCAGGACGAGTGCCCCCGGTTGGCTTCGTAATTGCCGCCGAAGGCCGCGATCTGGCCTGGGAAAATGGGCGGAGGCGTGTCGTTCGCGGCGGGATTCCCGTTTCCTTCGAGCACGGGCTGCCACGAATAGCATTCGGCGACGCCAATGGTATTCGATGATCCGTCGGTGAAGTCATCGAGCCGAATGGAGGCGTCGAACGCGAAAGCGCCATCGCCGGTGGCCCAACGTTCTTGAGGGTCGTGGATCCGCCAGGTTCCGAGGTTCACTCCATAGTTGATCGGATACGGTCGTTCCAAAGTCGTTCGGACTTCATTTTCGGGAACCGGCTGACCGTAATGGGCCCTCAGGGTCAGTGGATAGGACTTCGGGTCACTCGGGCAAGCAAGAATTTCGACGATCGCATGGGTGACCGTCGTCTGAATTTCGGGTGCGATTTCGAAATTGAGAGAATTGACGAGGCCTGTATGACTTAGACCGAGATACGGCGTGATCCGGGCGAATGCGGAAAACGAGCCGGAAGAATTGACGGGACGGAGCGTCCCGGCCGGGGGAACGAATCCGCACGTCGACTCGTAATTTCTGACGGCGAGCATGATGCCTTTGAGATTCCCTACGCACTGCGCGCGTCTCGCGGCTTCCCGAGCCGACATCACTGCGGGCATGAGGATCGCGAAGGTCGAGAGAGTGATGAGTGCGAGGATGAAGATGACCTCGACGATCGTGAGGCCGCGACGGCGTGAGAGGATTTCGAATTTCTTATCGATCGCTCGCATTTCGAAAGCCCCGACAGACGAAACACCAGGCCTTCGTATCAGAACAGACGGATCGTTGACTTTGCAGGATATGAACCCGAACCGGCGGGCCACAGCTTATCGCGAAATTTCAGGCTCGTTGATCGTTTCGCCACCGGCATAGGTACCGAGGGATCGCCAAACCTGGAGGTTGCAACCGTCCTTCACGAATCGCACGGAACCGTCCAGGTATCCGACTCTCGTGCCGCCGCGATGGTTGCCGCGAGCCGTGATCGCGGCGAAGGATGGCCTGGTTTTCGAAACGCCTGGCTCGAGCGAGAGATAGTCAATATCCCAATCCCAGCGGTGTTGGGGATAAGTGACGAATGTGTTCGGAGCGAAAGTCGAAGTCACGCCGATCTGGAGGGGATTGCCATCGGTCCAGTCCGAATGTCCCCAGTTCTGGCGAAATCGTCCACCGAGTCGTGACACGGCTTTTTCGTCGGACGGGGCTTTGGGTTCGGACCCTTCGGGCAGTATCGAGTCCGTGAGGTTCGATTGACCTGCAATCACTTCGGTGAACGCAAATGTGTCGCTCGTTCCGTCGCGAACTTGCCTTATCCCGATCGTTTTTCCGAAGCCGAAAGGACCGGCTGGCAGGGCATTCGAGTTCGGATCGTGAATCTTCCATTCGCCGATATTGAACGCGTAATTCGTCGGCATGTTCCGAGTGCCTGGAATATGACGCACACTCACTCGAGAGGAGGCAGGGCAGATCAGAATATTGACCAATCCTTTGACGTTATGGCTTGCGGGGTCGGCATGGAGATCGAAATTGAATCCGGAGTGTAGATAATTCTGATCAAAAAATGGCAGCAGAAAAACGAATCCGGAATAACCTGCCTGGGGAGGTTCGCCGAAGAGAGCCCCGGCGGGTGGATACATGCCGTAAACTGACTCGTAATTAGCCGTCGCGAGTAAGAGATCCTTCAGGTTATTGGTGCATTGTGCCCCGGGGGCGTATTCTCGATACGGACGCCCGGCCAGAACGGACAGAATAAGCATGACGATCGAGACCAGCCCGATGGCCCAGAGGCATTCGATCAGAGTGAGTCCTGGCCGACGGTTATGAGGAAATTCCGTTCGGATGATCATGCGACGAATTCCCGTGTTCTCTTCTCACCAGGTTCCTGACGTTCTCATCATCCTTATTTTCTGTCGGATAAGCGCAATCGAATCAGCGGATCGAAGAAAAATTATGGCGATCAGGAACGTTCGCGGGTCGGAAGGCTACCGCATGAGTCAGCCATGGAATTCGAAATCGATCGGACCATTCTTGGCCATTGCGGCGAACCGGCCGGCTCCGCGACGTGGGGAGCCAGCGAGTTCGCCGAGTTGGGGCAATCAAACGCAGCCTGTCACTTCGACTCGGTGACCTTGCCCGTGGCGGACCACTCGACACCGTGGCGGAGCCATTCGCGGTAGTTCGGGTTCGCCATGGCGACGGGGTCGTGGCCGAGGACATTGTTGTACACGCGGCCCTTGCCATACTGGTTGACCCAGATGACCGGCTCGTCCTTGCCCGTGCCCTTCGGCTTGGCGGGGTCGCAGAAAGCGGTGGCGATGACGGTGCTGCCGGGCGTCACGAGGTTGTTGGAGTAGAGTTCGTCGATCGTGTGTGCGAATTTATCAGGCAGACCTTTGGAAATCGGGTGATCGGCGGCCTTCTTCACTTCGAATTCGTGTTTGGGGCCGTGGAAGCCCTGGGTCCGCCAGCCGCCGGCGATCATTTTTTCGTATTCGGCCCAGTTCGGCCGGGCGAACGCGGCGGATGCGAAGTGATAGGAGACGAGCCCCTTGCCGTCGTTCACGGCATCGAGCAGGGCCTTTTTGTTGGCTTCGGACCATTTCGTTTCGGGCCCGCCCTGGGCGGTTTCGAAGTAGTTGAGGATCAGGACGTCGTATTTCGCCAGGTTTTCGGCGGTGAGGTCTTTCGCGGGGGCTGAGGCGACGTCGACCGTGAACTTGCCTGCCGGCGTGGCGAGGATTTCCTTGAGGGCCGCGGTGGTGCCCTTCCAGTCATGGGCACCGAC
>CAZSQA010000045.1:0-46496 GCA_964608915.1 uncultured Isosphaeraceae bacterium | reverse complement strand
TTTCTGCCAGAAATCCCGAATCGGTCAAGGTGAGATTGCGGTTTTCTACAGAGCCAGAATGTCCCCTTTCCCTCCCCTTTCCCTGCAAGACCAATCTGAAAAACAACTTGCGGCTTAACTTCGTGGCATTCAAGAATGTCCCCTTTGCCCTTCCCGTGGACAAGAATAGCGCAAGGTTATTAATAGGATTTTTGACTCAGGACACTAGATGATGACCACGTGTTTGGTAGGGGCAAGCATCCATTGAATGTTGAAGGATTCAAACCCGTTCGTATTACGGATTGCGACAACATGTAAACCATTTGATAACTTTAGATGCAAGTTTAAGTCTAAGTCAACCCAGCAGTCTTCATACTTTTTATCAAGTAGCTGCAAAAGTTCGGAACGGTCTTTTTTCTCTCCATCAATTATCACATCGCATTCAAGTGTCACCATTGCCTCGTTTCTAGTCGACACATTTGGCGTAGGGTTTTTTCCTTGAGATTGAAGTGTGACCGAGTGCAATGTGAATGAGACAGACCAAATGCAATGCTTCTTCATAAACGACAGGTCATATTCAGGCATTCTGTTATTCATCAGTTCCTCCACTGCAGGTGAGTTGTCTGGAAGATAAAGGGGACATTCCACGCATGTTCGGCACGCCCATTGCGTGCGCGGTGTCCGATACGAGCCGGAAGATTCTGTGACGGAACGAGTTCAGCGCAAACCATCTTTGATTCGATTCAACTCCAGCGTTCGGTTCGTAGAGTGTCAGGAATACAGCGCATGCAATGTGTCGATCTAGCATAAACCTTTCTGTCGCTGATGCTTTCGGCTCGTTCTGCCAGTTCTGTCGCGTGATCGAATCGCACCCCGGTGCAGAGCATGCGTGGTAAGACCTCATTTTCAGTGACCCGGATTCCTGATCGATCAGGGCCATTCACGCCGTGGCGGCAGAACGACGGTACCGGCGATCGTCTCGACGGTCAGCGCCGGGCCTGTTTCTTTCAGATCGCCTGGCTTAGCGTCGCGAAAGCGGGCGCGGGAATAATCGCGTAACGGCGGCAATTTCGGGTGGCCTGATTGCGCCGGCTTCGGGTTCACGCGGGCCGAGCGGCCGGTTCGCCGCACGGGCGGAAGGTCGACCTGGGATCGCGATTCCGGCTCCGGCTCTTCAGAGACGGCTTGCGGTCGATCGATGACCGGGTTGCGCGCCAGGGCCAATGCATGAATGAAACCGGCGGGGTCCGCGATCGCCAGAACTTCCGTGATCGCGGTGTCTTTCGTGTGTTCGTCGCGTTCGAGGTTCAGCCGCGGTGGCATGCCGACGACGTAACCGCCGAACCAGCGGGCGGCCTGGCCGATGAAGACGCGCGATTCGACGGGCAAGGCAGGGTCATGGGCGTCGATTTCCCAGCATACCGTCCGCCAGATGCCCGAGAACCAGAGGAGCCGGTCATCCGTCAGGACCAGCCAGCCCGGTTCCCACATGTTCTGGGCCTTTCGACGACCTGGAACCTGAAGGAGCGGCCGTTCGCCCGTGCGCAGATAAAGCGGAATTTCGCTGGCCGGCGGCAGAATCGAAACGGGGGCCAGCCAGCGCGTCGCCATCGGCCGGGCGATCCAGTTCACCAGTCGCGATGTCAGAAGCGTCAGCCCCAGCGACACCCCCACGGCGATCAGGGCGATCCTGGGCAGAAAAATCACCTGAAACGCCACGAGCTGCAAAAGCGCGATCGCATTCCACCCGCCCCACAGCCGTGTGACGAGAAACGACTGCGCCACGAGCACGCAGGCCACGAAATACCACCACCACAGAGGGTAAAACCTTACCCTCAAAGGAACCTTCGGGCGTTCGGAGAATGATGGTGGATTGTGCGCAGGATACATCTTATCCTTTCATTCTATGTGCGAATCGAAGTTCGTGCAAACCTGGCGGCCCGGGGATTTCGGCCGGTTCGGAATTGCGGAAAGGGAAACGGCGCGCATGCCGCGAATCAAGGATAAGCTCGCCGCGGGTGAAGTCGTTCGCCTGTTCGGCATCGGTCAGCTGGCCTCACCGAAACTCGTCGAAATGATCGGTTTCCTCGGTGGTTACGACGGTTTCTGGATCGATCAGGAGCACGCCGGCCTGGGCATGCGCGACGTCGAACTGTGTACGCTCGCGGCCAACGCGCACGGCCTGGATCATTTCGTGAGACTACCCGCGACCGATTATGCCTCGGTCATGCGCGTCCTCGAAGCCGGCGCCAACGGGTGCATGTTCAGCATGGTCCGGGGCGTCAAGGACGCGGACAAAGCCGTGCGCTGGGCCAAATTCCCGCCACGCGGCGAGCGGGGCCTGAACGGCGGCAATCGCGACGGCCGCTTCGGCCTCGAGCCGCTTCCCGGTTATATCGAACGTGCCAATCGCGACACTTTCATCGGTATTCAGATCGAAACCCCCGAAGCCATCGCCGAAGTGCGTGACATCGCGGCTCTGCCCGACGTCGACTGCGTCTTCGTCGGACCGGCGGACCTGAGCATGATCCTGGGCGTGCCGGGCGAATTCGAACATCCGAAATGCCTGGAGACGATCGGCGAACTGGCGCGCTATTGCCGAGAACTCAACAAGCCCTGGGGCATCGTCGCCCGAAGCGCCAGCCATGCCGCGAAAATGTACGATCTCGGCTGCCGCCTTTTCGTCCTCGGGTCGGATATCTCGTCCGTCGTCGGTGGCGTTCGAGGCGTGAAGCAGACTTACGCTGACCTGTTCGAGTCGAAGTGAATTCGGCCTGTTCCGCTGGCTCCTGAATCGGACCGGCGGCAAAATTCGAACACGTGACGAAAGCGAAAGGGGGGGAGGGACATTGCGTCCTCCCCCCCCGGTTTCGTCGATGTTCCGCAGTTTCCGAAGCGTTACGCTTCTCGCGACATCAGCGAATCAGGTCGCCGCCGGTCGCCAGATTGCTCTGGATCGCCTGCACGGCCCCGTCCTGAACCCGCTTGATCAGTACGGAACGATGTTCCGGGGCGATTTCGGCATTGATCCAGGCCACGGCCCGGTTCGGGTCGCCCCGGCGAGCCTGATTTTCGGCGATCGCGCCCAGGGCCTTCATGCGGGATTCGTCGTCGCCGTAAAGATAGCTGGCCATGCGTGCGTCGCGGAACCGCCCGAGGGCGATGAGACGATCGACAAGGTCACCGGCCACGACGTGGCGCACGGAATCCTCCTTGACGGCGGCTGCCGACTGGGAGGCCTCGACGAAAACTTCCGTCGCTTCGGCGCTGCGGTCATAACGTGCCAGCGCTTCGCCGACACGGGCCAGGGCCAGGGCCCGGGGGGCGTTCTGGCGGATCGTCCGGGCCGCCTTCAGGGCACGGTCGAAACGCAGAGCCAGGGCACCCTTGGTGGCGATCTTTTCGGCCACTTCGTTGCGCCAGACCTTCATCGGAACGCGATTGTTGATGTCGATGGCCAGGTCGAAGAGTTCGTCCAGAGCCTGCACGTAGCGGTCTTTCCGCTCTTTGTCGATATCTTTCACCTGCTCATATTCCGAGACTTTCGCCGCGATCGTTTGGGCATCTTCGGAAATGTCCAGCGCCACACGCGACATCATCTCGGAACGCAGGTCGGCATTGGTGATCATGCCGGAGAGGTCCGCGGCTCTCTGCCAGACACCCTTGGCCTTATCGACCCAGGCATAACGGTCTTCCGTGCCCTCTTCGACACTTTCGCGAACCAGGCCGTCCGAAAGGTTCGTCGAAGTCGTGACGAGCGAAACCAGGCGGATGTTCTTGATCGTCCCGTCGGGAAGAGTCGCGGCCGTTTCGCCTGCGGCCTTGATCGCCTCGACGGCTTCGTTCAGCTTGTTGCCGAAGATTTCGGAACGCGCCAGGCGATCCAGGGCACGAATCCGCACTTCCGGGTCGGTCAGCCGCATGGCGTTGTCGAAAAGCTGCTTGTAGACCTTCGTGAGATCTTCGGCGGTCAGCGCGGGAGCGGCCGGTTCGCCCGGGCGGGGCGGTCCGGATCCGCGGCGCGGGCTGATGAAATCGAAGGGGATCAGGGCCGGGTTGTCAGGCGATCGAAGATCTTCCGGCATCCCTTCGCCGATGACCATCCCCGGCATCGGCCGCATGAAGGCTGGCGTGCCTTCGGATAGACCGGCCGAGTCGGATTCCTGGCCAGTGCCCGTCGAGCCGAGCCCGGCACCCGTTTCCACACCCGTGCCGGTCGTGCCCGTGCCGAACGAGGCTTCGTTGCCGGTGCCTGTGCCGCCGAAGGACGCGCCTGTCGAAGGATAAGACTCCGAGCGCGGCACGATCACCTGAGCTTCGATGTCGGCCCCGAATTGCGCCATGCCACCCAGACCGACCCCGGTCAACAGTGCCCAGGCACGGAAAGAACTAGAGCGTTTCATCGTATAGGATCCTTGACCGGGTTTCTTATCGGACTTCGCGATAATCCACGCCACTCGTGTTCCGTCACGACCATCCGGGAGGAGCATGCCCTCGATGGCAATTCTGAACGGCGTTTCGGACATGGTCAAATTCCCTGAAGAAAATCATGCGCTTCGCGGCCGATAAAACCGGTATATCCGAAATCGTCTCTTCACCGATCGACCTGGCGACATGATTCGCCGCCATGCGTGACATTCGACGCAAAGATCGATACGGTAAAGCCGCAAGGGACTTTCAGGCGATCATCGCATCCATTAACGTGAGTGTGAAATCCGGCGGCTATCGAAAATGGCACAATTCGCCAGACTGGAATCGTAAGCGATGATCGACGAATCCTCGAATGAACCGAATCGGCCGGCGGACAATTATTTTGACGCAAAGATCGCGAAAAAGCGTCTGGCCCTTTCGATCGCCTACCTGACCCGCAGGATCGATCGATCGACGTTCGAAACACTTCGGGCGGCGCTGTCGGCCGATCCGGAATTCGACATGATCGCCGCCCTCGATAAATCGGGGAGCACGATCCGCAACGAATTCCGCGACATGACGGAAGTCATCGACGACCTCGTCACCGAAGCGAACCCCGAAAACGGTTCGACGGATCGAACGCTGGCGGATTTGACGGAATCGCTGATCCAGATCGAAAACACGCTCGATGTCCGGACCTTCAAGGATCCTCTCGACCCCGACGACATCGCTTCCACGGAAGCGGGAATTCAGGTCGAAGGGAAAACGGAAGTCAACGACACGTTCACGATCTCCGACCGGTATCAGTTCATCGACGTCATCAAGGTCGGCGGCCAGGCCGTCGTTTGCCGGGCCAGGGATGTCGAACTGAATCGAACCGTCGCGATCAAGATTCCGCATGCCAAAGGGCGTTCGCTCGAAGTCGCATGCCGCAAGATCGTCGTCGAAGCGCGTATCACGGGGCAACTCAATCACCCCGCCGTCATTCCGATCTTCGCGCTCGACAAACGCGCCGACAGCCGCCCTTTCCTGGTTCTGCCCTACTATCCCCAGGGCGAATTCACTCGCGAAATCCGCCAGCTCCATCCCGGTGCCGAATCCCCCTGGATCGACCCGGCAGTCGTCGATCTGAAACTGCGGAGCATCGTTCAATCGATGGTTATGCTCAGCAGGGCCGTCGCCTTCGCTCACGAACTCGGGGTCGTGCACCGCGACATCAAGCCGGGGAATATCCTTATCGGGGATCATGGCGAAGTGTTCATGGCGGATTGGGGGTTGGCGAAGAATCTCCGCAGGCCCCAGAAGCCGCAGGAAAATGGGAATGACGAGCCTTCGACCACGCCCGGCTCCAGCTTCACCGAGAGTGACACCACGGATCATGGCGGCGGTACCGCGAATTACATGAGCAAGGAACAGGCCCTGGGCCAGGTCGATCTCCAGAACGAGAAAACGGACATCTTCCTTCTGGGTTCGACGCTCTATTCGGTGATTTACGGCCGGCCGCCTTTCAAGGATCGCACCTCGGCGGCCAGTTACGACGTCGAATTCCCGAAGTCGGAAGTTCGCGGCATCGACTGGAGCCTCATCGGCATCTGCAAAAAGGCGATGGCCGAATCGCAGCCGGACCGCTATCCCACGGCTCTCGATCTCGCCTCGGACCTGGAACTGTGGCTGGCCGATCAGCCGCTCGTGTTCGTCGAGGAACGGCGGTCGAAAAAAGTCGCGAGGGTCTCGCGCCGGTTCAGCCGCTCGATCGCAGTCGCCGCAATGATGCTTCTGGCGGGCACGGTCGGCCTGCTGATCATGAACGACCGCATCGCCACAGCTCGCGATAACGAAACCATCGCCAAGAACGATGCGATCGAATCGCGCAAGCAGGTCGCCGCCGCGCTCGAAGAGACGAAGCAAGCCCTGGCGAAAGAAACCGAGGCCACGAAAGCCGCGAACGAGGCCACGAAAGTCGCGAATGAGGCCACGAAAGCCGCGAACGAGGCCAGACAAAATGAAACCGCTGCCCTAAAGAAGGAATACGCGAATTTCCGCTCCGCCACGAACATGGCGATGGATCTGCTCGACACGATCGCCAAAAAAATGCCGCTCGTGCCCGGTACCGAGAAAATCCGATACGATGCCGTGATCCGGCTTTCCAAGGCTTTCAATGCCCTGATGGCTCAAAATCGCAACCGGCCCGAAATCTTCGCCGTCGCGGCCCAGGTCGAACGTGAAGCCGGCAACATCGGCCGGTTCGTCGGCGATAAGGAAATTCCGCTTAAGCACTATCTCAAAGCCCTGGCGATCTGGAATGCCCTTCTGAAAGGCGAGCCGGAGAATGTGAATTATCATTTGCAGAAAGCTCTGGCGCTCCGGGATTTCTCGCTCTGGTACGAAAGAATCGGCGATCTGCCGTCGGCCGAGAAAAGGTCCGAGGAATCGCTCGTGATCATGAAGACCTTGCGCCAGATCGGCGAAAGGCCGGAATTCGACGAACTGGAGATCGTCCTGCTCGCCCGAAAAGGGGACCTGCTCATGACGCTCGGCCGGGAAACCGAACTCGCGGAGGTCCTGGGCCAGCTCGAAACGCTCCTCGAACGCTGGTTCGGCAAACACCGGGAGCCGACGAATCAGGATCTCAAGATCTCCATCGGGGCGAAACTGACCCGAGCCCATCTCGAACTCCGGGGCGACCGATTCGAAAGCGCCAAAGACAAATATCAGGCCGCGTTCGACGAAGCCAGTGCCAATAAGGACAAGGACCAGGATTTCCGCCTGCTGATGGGTGAGGCCCATTTCGGCAAGGCTCGAGCCTTACAGGGCATGAACGATCCGGTTCCCGTCAAACAGGCGAATGCCGAACTTCAGGAAGTCTTCCGAACGATGCGCGCGTTGCAGAAGGACTCTCCCACGGTTCAGGTCTATGCCGAAAGGGTCGCGACGGTTTCCGCCGAAATGCTGCGGTTCGAAAGACTCAGCAAGCATAAATTCGAAGACGCGCTCGATCCGGTCGAGGTCGAGAAATTGATCGAACGACTGGTCACGGAAATGGACGGCCCGGAGCTGCGTTCCACCCGAGCCCAGTTTCGATCGGAAATGGCATATCGCGAAAACGATCAAGCGAAACGCAAGGAACTGGCCGCGCAAGCGGCCTCGGATCTGGATTACGTCATCGAAAAGCTCCCGCTGCGAAATGATTATCGCAAAGAGCGGGAGACGATTCGAACGGCATTCGGACAGTGATTCAGGCGCGATCGCCCTGGATGTTTCGAATCACTTCGTGGCACACGGATCGATATCGATCACGGGGGCTTTCACAGGGATGCCCGTCTGGTTGTTGTCGATCGTGATCGTGAACGTGATGTCGGAAAGCGCACCCGATTTGGCGGGCGAATCGCCGGCGGGAATCACTTTCGAAACGTAGACCGCACTGACGTACGTCATATTGTTCAGGGTGTCCTGCACCGTATTGGTCGCGCCGGCAGAAAAGTTTTCGTTGTTCGAAGACGCGTTGCCCAGAGTAATCGTGTGGCCCGTGCCGGAGATGTTGAATCGGACCGCGATTTTGCGGAATTTCGAATCCGTGGAGGATTTGAAATAAACGGCCGTGGCCGTGGTCGGGTTCTGAACCGCACCGAGCACGAGTCGGTTGAGCGAAAGAGGACTATCTCCGAACGTGGCCAAAAGAATCAGAGAAAGAGCGATCGAACCTGCGATACGACGATTCATGGATGTCATCTCCTGGTAGCGGTGGCAGCCGACCCGTGAACATGTGCGTCGCGGTGAAGCTGCCGGGTTCGGATCAAGGCTAGAACAATACGAGCCTGATCGGTTTTGGGGGACTCTCGGAAGTCGATTCGATCGAACGAATCAAGAACTGCAATTGCCCGACGATCCCGGGCTCAACATGGCTCGATATCGATCGGAATGATTTTGATGTTGTCGACTTGTTCACTGGGGCTTCCCACGTATTCGATGCGAAACGAGAAAGTCAATTCGCTGCCAGGCGAAGAATAGCCCGGTAATTCAGGAATACTCAGCGTTTTCTTGATCGTGCAGACCGCATTGACATAATACGTGTCGACCGTCGGCGGCGTCGTGGACATGATCGTTACGTCGAATTTGCCGTCGGCCGTCGAAGTGCCCAGAATCGCGGAGACCTTCTTGATTTCCGCATTCTTGATCGGTTTTTTCGACAGAAACAGAAACCCCACTTTGTAAACGTAGACGTTCGTCGACCCCGTGACCTTCGTCCGGTAACACGACTGCGTGATCCGCACAAGATTCCCTGAGTCCGCGGCAGGCGTGACGACAAGCTTGTAGACGAAATACGCGATCGTAAACAAGGCGAGCGTACTGGTGACCAGCAAAGCCGATGTCCGGAGATCCATGGTGCGGAGTCCTCTTCAGAAGTCAAAGCATGCAAAACCGTTAACTTCCCTGCGACATCGATCCGATGTGGCCAATCTCACAAATCCCTTCGACTTAGGCAATAGAATAACAGGAAATGCGTGAAAGAGGTGTCGGCGTCTCGGGCAGGAACGATACGATCGAACGTCATCGCCCCTAAACCCGATACGACCGGTATGATCATGATCGACGCATGTCGATCATTTCACGACTTTCACGTCCCGATCATCGTCATCATCGTCGTCTTCATCTTCATCCTCATCCTCGTCTTCGATCGGGAAGATGAAAGCGGCACGCACGGGGGCCGGCATCGGCGAATCCGCACCTTTGACCGACTTCCAGATGATTTCGTTGAAAACCAGGTCGTCCGCCTGGTCTTCCTTGTCCAGGTCGAGCTTCATCGACTTTTCCGCGCCCCAGGCGGTCGCCGTGTTGCGTGCCCTGATGTCGACCTTCGGCTCGATCTTCGTGAACGGTTCGAAATTCGGCTGGGCCGTGAAGGCGTTGTACATCGGCCGCGCCGATGCGTCGAACTGGCTCATCGGGTCCAGCCCCAGAATCAATTCCATCGTCCGCAACATCGAACTGGTCGTGTACATCGTCGAATCGACGTGCTTGCGTTTCGTGTAGGGGCTCACCACCATGGCCGTGGTCCGGTGGGCGTCCACATGGTCCGAGCCGTTCTGGGCGTCGTCTTCGATCACGAAGATCGCCAGATTCTTCCAGAATTTCGATTTCGAAAGCCCTTCCACCACCATGCCGACGGCCTGGTCATTCTCGGCCACCATCGCGGTCGGCGTGAGCGAACCCGGCCGCGTTCCCGACGTGTGATCGTTGGGCAGCCGCATCACGATCAGCCGCGGCATCTCGCCCTTCGCTTCGAATTCGGCCAGCTCTTCCAGAAACCGGGCCGCCCGTTTCGTGTCCGGGTAGGTCAAGTCATAACTGCGGTACTTCGGATCGAAATGGCCCTCCAGGGCTTTGACTTTCGTCGTCGATGGGTCCGCAGGCGTCGGCCCGTTGTCCGTGAATTCGCCATAGCTGCGATAGGTCACGTTCTTGGCCGCGGCTCTGTCCCACAGATATCCGCCCGCAGGAGTCGCCAGCTCGAATTTGCCCTCGGCCGGATAGGGGGCCCGCCGGTCGCCCCGGTAGCCGATCGGCCAGAGCCGCTCGACGAAGTCCGTCGCATATGCGCCCATCGTCCATTCATGACCATCGGCCGAGACTTCGCTTTCGACGTAAAAATTGTCCAGCAGCACGAATTCCTCGACGATCGCATGCTGGTTCGGCGTCACCTTTTCCGGGAAGAGACAAAGCTCCGGATCGCCGTTGCCTTTTGCGATATCACCGAACACCTGATCATATGTCCGGTTCTCCTTGATGATATAAACGCAGTGCGTGATCGGCGAAGCTTCGCCCTGCTTCGCCGGAATCGGGTTGTTTTCCGCACGGGCGGCCGGTGCCCCGCGTGGCGTCGCCGGCTCTTTCGGGTTCACGGGGCTGCAGCTCAGCACGGTTTTCGTCATCGTGGCCAGTTGCCCCGGCGTCGGCACCGGGATCGTCGAAAGCGTGCCCTGAAACAGGCCGCCGATATAATCACGCAGCTTGCCTTCGTAACTGTCCGCCGCCACCAGCGGGTTCGGCCCTTCCCGGTTCGGCCGGCTCGTGTTGCCCTTGGCGTTGGTCACGAACAGCGTTTTGCCGTCCGGGGCGACGCGCACCGAAGTCGGATACCAGCCGACCGGAATGAAACCCAGCGACTGGCTCTTGCCCGGCTTGCTGACGTTGATCACGGCCACGTCGTTCGTGTTCGCGTTGGTCACGAACAGCAGCGATTCGTCGGGCGTCAGGGCCAGCGAATTGGGCGTCGACCCCGGCGGCAGGTTCGGCGCGATCGCCGTGCCGATCGTCTCCAGATGCTTGCCCGTCTCCGTTTCGATCACGCTCACGGTGTTCCGGTTCGCATTCGCCACGAACAAAATCTGGCCGCTCTTGTTCAGCACCATTTCGTTCGGGTGTTCCTGCGTTTCGAAAGTGCCCGTCATTTCGAATTTCGCCGTATCGACGACCGCCACCTTCGCCGCGCCCCACAGCGACACGTAAAGCCGGTTCCGCGCCTGGTCGAACGTCAATTGATACGGATACGACTCGGGCGGAAGTTTGAGTTCGCCGGCATATTCGCCCGTCGTCAGGTCGAACCGGCCAACCGTGTGAGCGAAGACGTGGCTCGTCCACAGCGTTTTGCCGTCGCCCGAAATCGCCAGCCCACCCACGGCCCGCTGGAATTTGCGCACGCCGCCGAACCCGGCCGCCGGAGCCGCCAGAAACTCGGCCCGGTCCGGATAGATCATCTGGCGACGATTGAAAAGCAGGCCATCGGCATAATCGAAAATCTGCACGGTGTCGTCGAAGCCGCCACCGACGTAAAGCGTTTTCCCGTCCGGAGAAAACACGATGCCCGAAAAGGCGTGCGGCACCGAAGCCCGGCCGATCATCCGCCCCGTCTTCTGCTGCACCGTGATGACTTCATGCTCTCCGTAGCCAGCGTGCAGAATGGCGATGACCGGCTCCGTCGGGTGCTGAACGATCTGCACCGGCAAATCGCCGATCCTGAGCTGCCGCCCCGCCGGCTGCAGCGACCACCCGTTAGGCAGCAGCACGCGACCGTCGCGCTTCAGGCCAGGCCACGTCGGAGCCTGCTTCGCGGCATCCGGGGCCGGTTCCTGCGCGATCGCATGCGTGACGATAGACAGTGAGAGCAAAGCCGGGAGCGAGAGCTTACGGAAGATCATGGTGCGATGCCTGCCTGACACGGATCTGCGAGTTCTCTGGTGTGACGAATGGCTGTCAATATATCAGAACGAAACCGGGCCCTGAACGCATTTTCGGATGAAGAATCGATGAGGTTCCGGTCATGAAGGAATTGACGATTCCTGAAATCGAATTTCGAAAATCGTGTATCTCTTCCGATCCGCATCGCGGTTCGTTCCATGAAAGAAATCACGGATATGGGAATTTCCTTGCCCCGTTATCGCAAAACCCCGAAAGCAATCCGACCCCCATGAACGTTCACTCCGAATCGCCCGGCACCAGCGCATTCGTCGAAGCCGCGAAGTCCACCCACGGCCCCGAGGCCAACGCCCTGAAGCACGGCTACTGCGCCACCCGAATCGTCGACCCGGATCTTCGCCAGCGTGTCGATGAAATCCTCGAACAGCTGTGCTGCATTCACGACCCCTGGTCGCACGAAGAGTCCGAAGCCGTCGAGGATCTCGCCCAAAATCTCGCCCGTCTCGAACGGCTCGAAATCGCTATGGATGCCCTGATCGTCGGCGAGAAATCCCATGCCAGAGAGCTTTACGATCGTCGGGCACTCGATGCCTTCGCGTTCGACCTCGCCCGGTTTCGGTCCGAACCTTCCACCCATCTCCACATCCTCGGCCAGAGCTGGCTCGGCGCGGACTGGCTCGAAAAGCTCTGGGGCCGGGTCGAAACGGCACTCAAACCCAGCCTTAACACCCCGGAAAATGAACCGTCCCGGGCTTCCCTTTCGTTCCGTCTTGCTTGCGAGGCCGCGAATGCCCTGGGCGGGCTCTGGCAGGTCGATCAGGCCGATGGCGACGCGGCCTGGCTCATGGCCCGATATGTCCGCATCTCGCCCGAACCCGAAGAATCGCTTCAGGTTTGGATCGAAGCCTCGAACGCCCTCGACGGCCCGAAAACGACCCTGGCCCTGGCGAAGCGGCTGGTGGCTCTGGCCCCGGTCGACCCGGCCCAGGCCCTGGCCGAACTCGTCACGAAAGCGACTGGCGAAAGAAGTCGCTGGGCACTGCAGGCCAACATGTTACGTTCGGATTACGAAACGGAAGCCGCGAGTGCGGCCGACCTGGCAGTCGGCACGGGCGTCGGCGACCCGGGGCTCGAAAAGCGGTTCCGGCTCCATTCCCGCTACCTCACCAGCGCCCGCAACCGCGTCGACCGGCTGCGCCGCCGACTCGATGCCATGAAGAAAGACCGCAAGACATTCGCCTGGCGCTCGCAACAAGCCGCCGAACGGCAAGCCCGCAGGCTCAAAAAGGAAAGCGAAGCAGCCCGCAAGCGGTGCGATGCCGAACTGGCCAGGGCCGCAGGCCAGCCCGCCACCTGGTCCGCCGGTCGCGAATATCCCGCAAGTGAAGATGCGTCCAGATCGTCCCGTGAAAGGGAATATTCCTGGAGCGGGCCGTACGACCAGCCCGCCGACCCATCGATCGCTTCCATCGCATCGCGCCCGGCCGAATTTCACGACCTGAACCCTACCGCTTCGGACGACTTCGATCGATCGACTCAAGTCAATGAATATTCGGAAGATGCGATCGATTTACGAAACGCGTTCGTGGCCGGGACGACCGTCGATTCTTCGATCGAGATGCCGGGCGATATCGATACGGACGATTTCGAAGCCGAAGCCCCGTCCGACCCGAAACACGCGGCCGAACGGCAAGTTCTGCTGCGATTGCCGCGTGACACCAGCACCTTCAAGGATCGATTCAAGCGGCTGCGATACCGCAACTGGGCCGATCCGGACGAAGTCATGCCCGACGAAGCGGACATGCTCAGGCAGCTTATGAAGCTTCCCGATTCGTTCGAACGCGCTTTCACGATTCAGGCCCTGTTCGGCTCGGCCGATACGTTTCGCCGCTGCTGGTCCGGGTACGCACACTGGGCCGATCCGGAGCTGGTCGAGGGGGCGGAATCCGCATTTCGGGCAAGCCAGAAGTAATCGGCCCCGCACGATTTCGAAAGATCATGCGCCGGAACCGCATCGAACCGGCCGAATTCGCAGCCTGCGAATGCAGGCAGGGGGCGAGATCATGATCGCATTATCGCCGGGTTCAGCCCCGGACGATCGCGGCCGAGATCGCGTTCGAAAGGCGCATCATGTGCGGCTCGGTCTCTTCGAAGGCCCGGCTGGTCAGAATCACGGCATAAGCGTTTCGCGTCGGGTCGATCCAGAGGATCGTGCCGGTCGCGCCGTAATGGCCATAGGTTTCCGGCGTAAGCAGTTCGCCCAGGTGCGTCGCTACGCCGGCGCCGACCACCCGCCACCCCAGGCCCCAGGTGCGTGTCCGCCGATCGTCGTCCGTCAGCTTCGGAAACGCCTCCATCCGGCTCGTCGACATCAGCCGGACGCTCGTCTCGCTCAGGATGCGAACGCCATCGAGCACACCCCCGCCCAGGAAGGCCCTGGCCCAGCGGCCCAGGTCAGCGGCCGAACTTGTCATGCCGCCCCACGGGGCGCCGAAGCCCAGCCAATAGGGGGAATTCCAGTTCCAGTTCGTGGTGAGCTGGCCAGGGTTCAGGCGAATCCGCACGACGGCGTCAGCCTGCTCGCCAGTAACGCCCAGATGCGTCGTCATCATCCCCAGCGGTTCGAAGAATTCCGATCGAAGAAACTGCCCGAAAGGCTGACCGGCATGCCGCTGGACGATCTCGGCCAGCATGGCGGTGCCCATGCTCTGGTAGCTCACGCGCGTGCCTGGCTCGAAGAGCAAGTCACTGAGGCAGATATCGCGGATGAAATCGGCGAAGGGGGCGTGTGCCGCCCGCAGGGCGTCGTTGGCCGGCAGCATGTCGGGCAGGCCCGAGGTGTGGCTCATCAGGTGCCGGATGCAGATGCGATCCTTGCCCGGGCCCTGAAATTCGGGCACATGGGCGGCAACGGGGTCGTCCATGCCGATATTTCCACGTTCGACCAGCAGCATGGCCGCGGCGACCGTCACCGGCTTGGTGATCGAAGCGACGAGAAACGGATCGGTCTCGGCCACGGCTCGGCTGCCGGGCGCGTATGGGTCGAAAGGCCCGCGGGCATATCGCAGCTCACCGGCTTCGAGCGTGCCCGCGGCGACGGACACGGCCGGAAACGCCTCGTCGGCCACGAGCCGGTCGATCAGCCGCACCGTTTCGGCCCAGCGGTTGCGGTCAATCGCGAAAGTCATCGGTTCGATCCTCGGGCTTCGGCGGGTTTCGTAGTTCGTCGGGCAGTTCTCACGTGCGTCGACGGCCGGTCACGTTTAACATATGGCGGGGCAGTTCTCAAGCGGCCCGTGGGTCAGGTGCATGCGGAAAAACGAGCGACCAGGGGGCTTGCGATGATGATCGACGTGACCAATTTCGGCGCCGCTGGCGACGGCAAGACCGACGACACCGAGTCGCTCCAGCATGCCGTGGACATGGGCGGCGGCACGCTCGAATTCCCGCCCGGCACATTCCTCATCACCAAGCCGATCCAGGTCGATCTGGCCAAAGTCGGCCCGTTCGGCATTCGCGGGGCCGCTGGCACGACGGCCATCGTCATGAAGGGCCCGGGCCCGGCTTTTCGCATCAGGGGCACCCACGAAGGCACCGCGGCTCCCGAGAGCTGGACGGACCAGACCCGCTTCAGGGAACGCTTCCCGACGATCTCGGACATCGAAATTCGAGGCGGCCACCCCGACGCCGTCGGCATCGAATTCGTGAAGGCCGCCAAGCCGACCGTCCGCAACGTGCTCATCCGCTTCTGCCGCACGGGCATTCACTTGCGCGAACGGAACCGCGATGTGCTCATCGCCGATTCGCACATTTACGACAATGCCGATTACGGGATCTTTCTCGATCATGTCAACCTGCATCAGATGAACGTCTGCGGCTGCCACATCAGCTACAACAAAGGCGCGGCGATCGCGATGGTGGGGGGCGACCTGCACAATATCCAGATCACGGGCAACGATATCGAATACAGCCACAGCCCCGATTTTCTGCGGCCAGGCTCGGCCGAGATCGATATCGACGCCCGCGAAGGCGTGGCCAGCGAGATCACGATCGCTTCGAACACGATTCAAGCCCGGAAGTCGGTCGACGGAGCCAATATCCGCATCCGTGGCACCATCGGGGCCGACGCGTTTCCGTCGGTACGACTGATCACGATCACGGCCAATGTGATCGGCTCACAAGAGTCGTCGATCGTGATGGACAAAGCCCAGCGCGTCACCATCACGGGCAATACGATTTATGACGGCCACAAAATCGGCCTGATCGCGACGGATTGCGACGGCCTGGCCATTGCGGCCAACGTGCACGGCTGGTCGCACGCGGCCGACAAGCCGAGGCCGGACCACTATGAATTCCGCCGATGCGTGGGCCTGAGCGTCACTGGCGAGGTGTTTCAGACCATCGGGGGCGAAACGGCTGTGATTTCGCTCTATGAATGCCGGGGCGCAACGCTGGGGAATCTTGTGATTCGAGATGCCAAAGTGCGTGGCATTTATCTGGAACGTAGTGAGGATATTGCAATCACGGGTTGTGTGATCAGCGGCAAGCCGGTCCAGCCGCTGGCGGCCGCGATCGAAGCGACGCCCGATTGCCGAAATCTGGCCATCTTGGGGAATGTCGCCCGTGGCGGGCCGATCAAGTGCGAAGCGGAAAGCGGGCAGGTGGGGAATAATCTGGTGGGGTGAGATGTGGAAAGCATGGAAATTCGCAACGATTCTGACTTCGTGTCAGTCGACCGGAAAAGGACCGAATTCCTGGACAGAAGCGGTTCTGACGACGGTCGTTTTGACTTGCATTTTTTTATCGGCAGAGATTTTCAAAGTGACGACGATTTCCTGTGAATTGTCAGGAGAAGGCGGGACCTGTACGATGATGAATGCGACAGTCTCCGAACCGAATTCGTCTTTCTGGGAGAGATGGACCTGGATTTCCGGCCCTCCATCGTTTTTGTTGGTGAAAGTTTCGGAGAAAACGTGCGGAAGTCGTTGGGAAGCTGGTATGAGAATCGTAAATTCACCGTCAGCTGTTTCGATCCCGATCGGCTTGATCAGTGTCGTACTCTTGCTTGAGTTGCCGTCTTCGGTGCAGCCGAAGCCGAAGATCGCGAATGACTTGAATATAGCTCGTCTTTTCATTTCCGAATAGGCTCCCGAATGTTCGCCACTCTGAATGGCCTTCAGGCAATCGATCGACAATAAATCCTGATCCCTGTGCTGCAATTCAAGTAAATTTTCTCAGATAACTTAGACGATCGCAAGAAGATTTCCCACATCGGAAAATGAACATGCTAATTTCTCTCGACGATTCAGAGCGGATTCGCCAAATCCCCATCCACCGGACCGCCGATCCAGTTCGGGTCGGTGTAGCCGGATCGCAGCATCACGTTTCGCAGCGTTTTGCCGTGGCTGATCAGGATTTCCACGCCTTCGGCCAGCCCTTCTGGCCTGGCCCGGAACAGAATTCCCGAAAAGTCGCGGCCGGCTTCGGGCTTGTCGTACCGCGTCAACACGGCCAGAAGCCGCTTCGCGGGCTCGCTCAGGTTCGTGTCGGTCAATTTCGGCACGGTGCCCGATTTCGAAATCGCCAGAAGTTCTTTGGCCGCGGCACGCAACGATTCCGGATCGTTGCCGGCCCATTCGAACATCGGATCGTTCACGGCCAGGTTCGGGGCCGCGTCCAGCCCGTCGCCCCAGAACCGGGCCAGCGCTGGCGAAAGCTTGCGAGCCCATTCCGGAGCGTTCGGCTTCGGTTTCGGCGACCGATCGGGGGCGTCGCACATCAATTGCAATGCCCAGGCCCGGCTTACGGCGTCCGGGTCCATCACGGCCAGCACTCTGGCACCGGAAAGTTGCTTCGGGCGGCTTTCGTACCAGGGTTTCATGACGAACAGGGCTCGCGTGAAGGCCAGGGCTTTGCTGTCATGCGTCAGCAGCCACATATAAGTGAACCGGTCCATGCTTTTCGCACCCAGGGCAATGTCGGGACGCAGCCGGCCTTCGTCCTGATGCTGCTGGATGACCATCGTCGGATTCGAAAGATCGTTAGCGAATTGAATCTCGGCCCCTTCGGGCAGCTTCGCGTTGATCTCGGCCAGCACTTCGGGCGTCAGGGCATCGTACCAGTAAGTCAGCTCATAACCTTTCCGCCAGGCATTGGCTGCCCCGCCGATCGCTTCGTTGTAATACGAAAGCTCATAGGGGTGGATCGACACGAGCTGCCACAGGCTGGCCAGCACCACGACCGCTCCGGGAATCGCCGTCAGCCTGGCATTCGACCGCCCGATCCAGCGGCCCAGCGCCACCGCCCCCCAGCCCGCGAACGCGGCCAGGAAGAAGAACACCGGCAGCATGAGCCGGACGCCGTCGTGGGCCGGTACGCGGAACATCCGGGCCAGAACCGGCACGAACATGTGCAGGGCGAAATAGGCGGGCAGGCGATCCGTGCGAATCCGCCCGAAACCCCACAAGAGTCCGATGGCTGCCGCCCCCAGCGTCAAAACCGGCACCGTCACCGCGATCAGCAGAAACCCGTTATGCCAGGGCAGGGCGTATTCGTAAATCTTGCCCAGATAGAGGATTTGGATATTCGGAAGGGCGCCCTGGCGGTCGGTGTTGATCTGATAGTAATGGGCCAGTCGGGGCAGGGTGCGCACCCACCAGGCCGGGTTGCCGGCCCAGGCGATGACGGGTGCCAGGGCGGCCGAGACCGTGATCGTCTCCAGCGTGGGGCGGGCTTCGGCGAAGAATCGCGAACGGTGCCGCAATGCCCGGCCGAGGCCCCTGCGCAGAAGCCAGATGGCGAGAGGCACGGCCAGAATCCAGTCGGGCAGGTTCTGGGCCGGGTTGTGGACGAACAATTCCACTCGGCCGGGGGGCGGAAATTGCCCTGCCAGGCGACGGATTTCGACGAGCGTCAGCCCCATGACGGCAAGCTGCGGCATGAGCGTCACAAGGGCGTCCAGCACGGAATTGCGGTCAATGCCGCGCCAGCGGGCCATGACCGTCCAGAGCACGAGTGGGCCGACGACGAACACGGCCGCCATCTTCTGGACGAACGCCAGCCCCAGCAGCACGCCCACGGCGATCCGCCATTTACCGCCACCTGGCTCGTAAATCCCTTTCCAGAAGGCGATTGCGGTCATCGACCACAAAAGCATGCCGGGCATGTCGGTGCCGGCCACGTGGGCGTCGCCGAAGGGGCGGGGCATGAACAAAAGAGCATATGCCGCGACCGCGCCGGCGAGCGCCGAATATCGCCTGGCCAGAAAGGCGTAGAGCAGGGTGACGCAGCCGGCGAATTCGAAGATCGAAGCCAGTCGCCGGCCGACGATATCGTTCGTCCAGCCCCCGAAAAGGCCGTTGGTCAACAGGCTGAGCTGGCCCGAGAGCGTCGGGTGGAAGTTCACGCCGAAGTGGCCGTAGGGCCAGTAGTAATGGAGCGTGTCGGGGTCGATCAGGGGCTTGAAGTCGTCCCACGACCGCACGGCGAAAAGCCGTTCCCACCACTGGGCGGAAAGGAGCTGGCTGTAGCGATAGGCCGGTTCGTCCCATGTCAGGCCAAGGTCGCCGGCGGTCGGCACAAGGGCTGCCAGGCTGACGATCGCGATCAGCAGGCTGCCTTTCCAAACACTTTTGGGTATTGGACTTGCGGTGTGTTCGCGTGCGGGAGCCAGGTCTTCGGTCGTGGCGTTCATGGTTGTACCGGGGCGGCGGTAGCTTCCGCCTTTTTCCAGGCCTTGAGGACTTCGTCCATGTCATAAACAGCCGTCAGCCAGACTCCGGATTTTTCGTAAACGTAAGCGGGTTTCAGGTCATGAACAACGGCACGATCTCTTTCCGTCCAGTTCCCGGGGCGATTCTGCATCACGAGCCAGCGAAAAACGCCGGGCGTCAGCGGGTTGACGTCGGGCCTGAGCTGCCCCGTCCGGTTCAGGTACAGAAACGACGTCGGGAAGCCCACGAACGCGATCTTGCGGTCCGGCGGCGTGTTCCGGTTCAGCCAGTCGAGCGTCTCATGCGTCAGTCCGTCCCAATAGTAGGTCGGCTCCATGCCCAGCTTCGCGGCTCCGGGCAAACCGCCCACGGCTGGCGAGAAATAGGAGAGCGGGACAGGCATCGCCAGGGCAATCGCGATGACCGATTCACCGGCGATCACGGCAGCGGCGAGCCTGGCGGGCTTCGGCCAGCGGGGCACGAACGACCCGACGCCGACACCGGCCAGCACAGTCAGCAGCCCCAGCCCGGCGACGAACTGGCGAACGCCGTCATGGCCGGGGGTGTGCGGCATGGCCCGCAGGCCGGTCGGAACGGCCCACGCGACCGCAAGAATCGCGATAAACCTTCGGTTCGAAGTCGAGCGGACGCCGGAAACGAGGCCCAGAGCCCCGGCGGCCAGCGTCAGAACCGGCATCGTCATCGCCGTCAGCACCAGTGTATTCGACCATGGAAGAGAATCGGAGGGCGTAACGTAAACCTTGCCAAGATAGAGTGTTTCGATTTTGATCGTCTGGCTTCGCGTCAGGTTCGATCTGAAGAATCGAATGGGCCCTTCGACCGGCTCGCACCACCAGGATGGGTTGATTGCGTAAACGGCAACGACGGCAACGATTCCGCTCAGAATCAGCCCGCAGAAGTCGGCCCGGCGAAAACCCGAAATCGCGACAGTCGCCGCGATCGGCACGGCCAGGAAGTAACCGCTCAACTTGGTCGACATCGCGGCGCCGAGGATCAGGCCGGTGACGATCCAAAGGCTCGTCGATTTCCTGCCTTCGGCGCTGCGCGCAGTGGCTTCGATCGCGGCGAGGGTGCCGAGAATCCAGAGCGAATTGAGCAGGCCGTCGTAAGTCGCATAATGGCCCAGGCCGAAGACTTGCGGCGAGGTTGCCCAGCACGTGGCGGAAACGAGTCCGGCCACGGTTCCGAATCGCCGCGCGATCGCAAGATACACGAACGCCGCTGCCAGCGCGTGCATGGCCATCGTGCCGAAGCGGGCCCTGGCGAGCGGTTCACGCCAGGGCGTGACGACGTCGCCGGCCAGCGCGATCCAGGCGTAAAATGGCGGATGGCCATGGGGTTCTTCGCGGGCGAATGGCCAGAACCAGCCGATCACACGCGAGTCGAACAACAGGTTCCATCGGCTGGCAAGCTGGTTCGGCGCAGGTGGTCTAAGGCCCTGCTGCTGAACCAGTTCGATCTGTGGCGGAGTCCAGGTTCGGGCGAACCCGGCAGGGTCTGCCATGGCCGAAAACCAGAGACGAACCCGCTCGACACGGCCGAGCGTATAGCCTTCGTCCCAGACGATGGCCAGATTCGGCTCGGTCAAGACCATCAGGCCGAGGGTGGCCAGACCAACAATTGTCGCCAGTCGTCGGTCCGCCACGTTCTGCAACCCCGGCTTTCAGGTCAAGTCGGTCAGGCCGATTCCTTTTTGCGGGATTCCTTGGTCGGCTTGGCCGGCGGGGGTTCCGCCTGATCGAGCAGTCCGGCTTCCTTCCGAACCACTTCGGCCGTCACGACATAGGGGCCCTTGAACTTCTCGACCCGTTCGGGCAGTTCGTACATGGGCTCCAGCATGATCTCTTCGACGATCGAACGCAGGCCCCGGGCGCCGGTGTCCTTGGTCTTCGCCTTGCGGGCGATTTCGACGAGAGCGTCTTCCGTAAATTCGAGCGTCGCGCCTTCCATGTCGAACAGCTTCTTGTACTGCTTGACGATCGCGTTCTTCGGATCCTTGAGGATCTTGACGAGCGCCTCTTCCGTCAGCGGCATGAGCGGGCAGATCACGGGCAGACGGCCGATGAATTCGGGAATCAGGCCGAACTCCAGGAGGTCGTCCGAAGTGACGCGGTCGAGAAGATCTGCCACCTCGCGGGCTTCGTCCTTCTGGGCCGGGCCGGCGCCGAAACCGATCGACTTGCGGCCGATCCGCTTGCTGATGATCTGATCCAGGCCGACGAACGTGCCGCCGCAGATGAACAGAATGTTCGACGTATCCATCTGGATGTACTGCTGTTCAGGATGCTTGCGGCCGCCCTGTGGCGGCACGTTGGCCGTGGTGCCTTCGAGCATCTTGAGCAGGGCCTGCTGCACGCCTTCGCCGGAGACGTCCCGCGTGATCGACACGTTGTGGTTGGTCTTGCCGATCTTGTCGATTTCGTCGATGTAGACGATGCCCCGCTGGGCGGCTTCGATATCGAAATCCGCGGCGTGCAGGAGCTTGAGAAGAATATTCTCGACGTCTTCGCCCACGTAGCCGGCTTCGGTCAGCGTCGTCGCGTCGCCGATGGCGAAGGGGACGTTCAGGATGCGGGCCAAAGTCTTGGCCAGCAGCGTTTTGCCGGAACCGGTCGGGCCGATGAGCAGGATGTTCGACTTGTCCAGCTCGACTTCGCTCTCGTCGTGCTCTTCTTCGTGAATCAGCCGCTTGTAATGATTGTGAACGGCGACCGAAAGCACCTTCTTGGCGCGGTCCTGACCGATCACGTATGCGTCCAGATGTTCCTTGATCTCACGCGGGGTCGGAATGTCGGTGAAGAGCGTCTTGGGAACGCCCCGCCGCTTCTTTTCCTGGTCGAGGATCGACTGGCACAGCTCGATGCATTCGCCGCAGATGTAAACGTCGCTCGGGCCTTCCACGAGCGGGCCGACGTCGCGAAAGCTCTTGCGGCAGAACGAACAGTTCGCGTTCTTTTTGCTCGTGCCGCCGCCCGTACCGCCGCCATTCCCGGAACCATTGCCGGTTCCGCCCGTTCCGCCACGGCGGCCGGATCCCGACCCTGAACCACCGGCGACGTCCTTACCTGTCAGCATGACTGGTCCTTTCCGCTCCCCGATTCGACTCCGTTCCGCATCCGACAAAATCGCCCAGCTTTCCCGAAACGCCCAGGTTCCGGAAAACTATCCGCTGCGACGGAACGATGTGCTTGAGGTTTGGCACTGAGATTGATCGTTCTCGGCGACCGACCGCTTCCGCAAGGTTCGTTCTGACAGTTCCGGCGGTTCGTTTCGATCGTTCGGACGGCATCGTTCAATCGTAAGCGAATATGGAGTTTTGGGCAAGGTCGGCTTCTTCGATGAAGACGACCGGATACTATCTCCCAAACGGTGCGGCCCCGAAGCGAATTCGGGAAAAATCCGTGAAAATCGCTCATAGGTCCACTTTTCGCAACACCTTGCGATGTGCCGAAGGCATCGTCAGTTTTTTCATGTCTTCGGAACTCACGAAGAGGGCCGATTTCCAGCCGTCCGGGCAATTCGGTGTGTCATGCCTTTGACGTTTCTCCTGAACGCTTCCGAAGATGACCTGCAGATACATCTTATAGCGAGTCACGACGTAGTTGACCGTCACCCGCGGGGCACCCTCGACGAGCACCGGTTCGAGGCCGAAAAGATGTCCGATCGCTTGCGGGAGTTCTTCGGGATGTGCGATCGACGCTCCGAGGGATGCCCGCTTCGCAGGGTCGGCTCCTGAAATCCAGAACGTCGGCAGCTCCCAGAACGACGACCAGAGACCGTGATCGGGTCTTTCCAGAAGGAGTATCGATCCGTCGTGTGGCCGACTCAATACCACTGCCGCTTCCTCGCCTGGCGTCGGTGGCTTGCGTGGCTGACGCACCGGGATCGAACCGGTCAGGCCCTCGCGATTCGCCACGCAGTGATCCGCGACCGGACAGTGCGTGCAATCGGGATTCTTCGGCGTGCAGACTTCGGCTCCCAGGTCCATCAGTGACTGGTTGAACGTTCCGGGCTCACTGGGACTTACGAGCGATTCCGCCGCGGCCCAAAGCCGCTTCTGGGCCGATCCGGCGGTGACGTCCTGTTTCATGCCGATCAGGCGGGCCAGCAGCCGGATCGTATTCGCTTCGAGTATCGGTGCCGGGCGATCGTACGCGAACGAACGGACCGCGCCGGCGATGTATTTCCCGACTCCCGGCAAGCTCAGCAGTTCGGTCTCGCCGGAGGGTACTTTTCCGCCGAATCGGTCCGTGACTTCGCATGCCATCCGGTGCAACTGCCGGGCCCTGCGGTAATACCCGAGCCCTTCCCAATATTTGAGCACCTCGGCTTCCGGCGCGCTCGCCAGCGATTCGACGGTCGGAAAGCGGGCCAGGAACCTGTGATAGTACGGAATGACGGCCGCGACGGTCGTCTGCACCAGCATCATTTCCGAAACCAGGACGCGGTAAGGATCGTGGCGATCGTCCCGCCAGGGCAAATTCCGGCCTGAACGGGCGTGCCAGCCGAGCACGGCGCTGCGGAAGGCGTTCAGATCGACGAGATTCGAATTCCAGTCCACAGCTTCGATTTCTCACTTCCTGAGCGACCAGGGTCTGCGCCACGTCACATCGATGGCATTGTGGGAAAACTTGCCGGTCAGGTCGAGTCTCCGCCTCGAAATCGTTCACGATGCGAGTCCCGCTCACTTTCGGTTCGATGGCCACCCTGAGGCCAGAGTTTTTCGCTAATCCGAACGACTTCTCCAGGCGTCAGAAATTCAATGATCGAATCAAATTGAAATCCTGAAAAAGCAGTTTGAAATCCCGTTTGCGGGATGTAGATTCTGGGTGTCAGACGCACGAAATTGAAATCGCCACTGAAGAACTCTGCACTGAAGATTTCGAATCGAACCGCAGGAACGAACACCATGAGAATGCAACCATCGGAACCGCAAGGCAACGAGAGCGGGAAATCCCGTTCGGCCGTCGAACCGCTGGACGACAAGCGTCGGGACCTGGCCGCGAAATACGTACCGCTGGCTTTGTCGATCGCGCGGAAGTTTTCGGTCAACTGGTCCTGGATGAAGGACGAGCTGGAATCGGCGGCGCTGGTCGCGCTGGTCGAGGCGGCGCGAACGTTCGACCCGGGCCGCAACGTCAAATTTTCGACTTTTCTGCGGAAACGGCTTTTCGGGGCGATGCTGGACACGCGCCGGCAAATGTGTCAGTCGTTCGCGAGGGTCGAAGAAGCCGACCGCGATGACGACGAACATGGCTGGCTGAAAACCAAGCCGCTTTCGAATCTGAACCCGGACGAAGTCATCGATTACGAAGGGCGGCTGGTCGACCCCGCCAGCTTGCGTGAGGACGGGCCGCTCTACGAAGTTCACGATTTTTTACGCACGGAGTTTCGATCTCTGCCGAGCCGGCATCGTGAAGTGATGGACGGCATTTATCTGCGGCGTCAGACCTACGAAGAACTCGCCATATCGCTGAAATGTTCGAAATCGCGGCTGATCGCGGTGCATCGGGAATCGATCGATCTGCTGATCGAAAACCGGCGTAAGCCCCCGATCGACGTTCGGAGAACGCGCCACCGCCGACAGCCCGCGACAGGGTTTTCGACCAAAACGGAACCGAATCGGGAAACGACATAAGTCGACACCCGATTCGGCGCGAAATGAAATCGATTCCTCCCTGCGACACGTTCGCGGGGAGGAATCGTATGTTCCGGATCAGGCGGCCCGGGTGGTCCGGCGTTCGCCGAAGTGGCGGGCGATCGAACGGACGACATGTTCCTGAGCTTCCGCGGAAAGCTCCGGATACATCGGCAGGGCGAGGGTCTCTTTGGCGGCGGCTTCCGCGATGGGGAAGTCGCCGGGGCCGTAACCCAGGCTGGCGAAGCATTTCTGCAGGTGCAGCGGCACGGGGTAATAGATTTCGGACCCGATCTTGCGAGCCGCGAGCGATTCCTTGAGAGCGTCGCGCTGGTTGTCGCGGACACGGATCACGAACTGGTTGAAGACGTGGAATCGGCCTTCGGCTTCGGTCGGCAGGAGGAGGACGTCGTCCTTCAGGTGCTTCGCGAAGAGTTCATGATAGCGGCGGGCCACTTCACGACGGGCCTGAGCCCAGTTGTCGAGGTGACGGAGCTTGACTCGCAGCACCGCGGCCTGAAGCGAGTCCAGGCGGGAATTGAAACCCACCTCGTGGTGGTAATAGCGGGGCTCCATGCCGTGCACGCGAATGCGGGCCATGCGTTTGCCCAGGGCTTCGTCGTGCGTGGTGATCATGCCGCCGTCGCCGAACCCGCCCAGGTTCTTCGAAGGATAGAAGCTGAAGGCGGCGACTTCGCCAAGATTGCCCGTTCGCAGGCCATGGTATTCGGCGCCGATCGCCTGGGCCGAGTCCTCGAGAATCGGCAGGCCATGCGCTTGAGCCGTTCGCCGGATCGGCTCCATTTCCGCGGTCTGGCCGTAGAGGTGCACGGGCAGGATCACACGGGTTTTGTCGGTGATGGCGGCTTCGATCAGACCCGGATCGATGTTGTAAGTGACCGGGTCGATGTCGACGAAGACCGGCTTCGCGCCGGTGCGCCAGATGGCTCCGGCCGTCGCGAAGAAAGAGTAGGGGGTGGTGACGACTTCGTCGCCTGGGCCGATTTCCCAGGCCAGCAGCGGAATCAGGAGGGCGTCCGAACCCGACGCGCAGCCGATTCCATAAGGCGCCTGGCAATAATCCGCCATTTCGGCTTCGAGCCCGGAGACTTCGGGGCCGAGGACGAAAGCCTGATCGCGCATGATGCGCAGGACCAGCGGTTCGACCTCGTCGCGGATCGTTTCGTACTGGGCCTTCAGATCGAGTGCCGGAACCGGGCGATCGCCCCAGGCTTCGGAACGTTCCAGACTCACGGTGGGTTCAGACATCGTCGGCACACTCCTTTGTGCAGGCCGTCGAATCGGGGCGGACTCGCTCCACGCGGTGCGTCACCACGATTCGCCGTCGGACAAGGGCAATCCATGCCCTGTCATGTCCGTGTTATTAGTCGTCATCGGAAAATTCGTCAAGGCGAGTTCGTCTTTTCGGTGATTTCAGAAATTTCATCGGCTGCGAAGTTTCCTGAAATTTCTTGCCTGGCGGTCGATTCCGGTCACGCGGGTTTTGCCGCAATTCATTGCTGTGTTTCAAGTTCGCGGATGCGTTCCCGCACCAGATCGTCCAGGAGAGCGTGCGGCCCGAGGGGCGGACCGAGACGAAAATCGACGCCAGGGAATTCGCCTGCCAGGGTATCCCGGGCTTCGACCAGGTCGCGATTCAGGTGAACACCGGCCGAGAGGAAATAGGGGATCATCAGGACGACGGTCGCTCCTCTGGCCACGCAGGTTCTGCCGCCCGCGACGATGCCCGGGTCGGCGAGTTCGAGAAACGAGGCCTCGACGATCCCGCTCCGGCCATCGCGCACCAGCCGGCCGGCCAGGTCGAAAAGTTCCTGGTTGGCCTCGGCGCGGCGGCTTCCATGAGCCATCAGCAATATTGCGGTATTGGGCATGATCGCACGTGTCCGTCGAAGGGCGGGTTCGAAATCGGTTCTGTCACGTGAATTTTGTAGGCAGGCAAGGCCGATCGATCCGAATCGATCAGCCCTTGACGACGGAGTTCGTCAGTTTGCCGATGCCCGAGATGCTGATATGCACGAGATCGCCGGCGACGAGGCTGAAGTCGTCGGGGGGGACGATGCCCGTGCCGGTCATGAGCAGAACGCCGGTGGGGAATGTGGCATCGCGACCGAGCCAGTGGGCGAGTTCGGTGAATTCCCGCTTCATTTGATCGAGCGAAGTCGATTCGTGGACGAGCGTTGCGCCGTCGCGCACGATTTCGACCGAGATCTTCGTGGCGTGTTTTTCGGGCATGGCGGCCAGGGGCACGATCGCAGGCCCGAGGGCGCAGCAGCCGTCGTGGACTTTCGCTTGAGGGAGATAGAGCGGGTTTTCGCCTTCGATATCGCGGGCCGAGACGTCGTCGCCGATCGTCACGCCGATGATTTCGAGCCTGTTCGAAAGTACAAGAGTGAGTTCAGGTTCCGGCACGCACCAGTTCGAATCCTTGCGGACGCGGATCGACCCGTTCGGGCCGACGGTGCGGAATCGGGTCGCCTTGAAGAACAGTTCCGGACGTTCGGCCGTGTAGACGAGGTCATAGAACGATCCGCCCGATTTCGATTCTTCCTGGCGGGCGATTTTCGAGCGGTGATAGGTGACGCCGGAGCCCCAGACTTCCTGGCTGTCGATCGGGGCCAGAATGTGGACCGAATCGACAGGCAGTTCGGCGACGGTCGATGCCGCCAGTTCGGCGAGATATTGCGATGGATTTTCGGCCGTGAGGACGTGATCGAGCGTGAGGAAGGGATCGCAGGCGCCGATTTTTCGGCCGTCATCGATCAGGAAGCCCCACCGCGACTCCGATCGATCGAGCGGTCGGAATTTGACGAAGGGTGGGTAGACGGCTGAAGACATCGACGAAGCCTCGGTTTTGGTCTCGGAGTGTGTGGAGTCGCCAACGGGTTCGGCACCGTGCGATGGACAATGGAGCGCCGAATTCGTGTGTCTGGAATAACCGAATTTACCGGTCCTGGTCAACGATTGCGGCGGAAATCCATCGGTGCGATCCGTTGTCGGGGCGAAGAAACGGATCCATAATGGAATGAAAGGCTTTTCGAACGGGAGCCTGCGATCGATAGATTTCGATCGGACGTGCCACGATCCTGCCGCACCGAATCCGCTTCAGGGACGCAGAGCCATGCCGGTCAACGAAATCGAACTGACCTTGCTGAAGAAGTGTTTCGAGCATCAGGAAGGTGCCTGGCCCGACTTCGTGGACGGTTACCTGGGGCTGATCTACCACGTGGTCAACCTGACCTCGCAGAATCGCAGCGTGGTCCTTTCCGATTCCGACGCCGAAGCCCTCGTGGGCGAAATCCTCGAAGAACTGGTGCGTAACGATTACGCCCTACTGCGCCAATTTCGGGGCGAGAGTTCGCTGGCGGCCTATTTGACCGTCGCCTGTCGGCGCATCTGCGTCCGACGTCTGGTGACGATGCGGCAGGAATCGGCTCTGGGGCATGTTCACGCCCATCGACAGTCGTTCGAAGGGAGTTCGGCCGAAATCGAGCCGGTGCTCGCTCTCGCGGAGGTGGACAGGCTGCTCGGCATCCTCGAACCCGAAGATGCCCGCATCGTCCGTCTCTATCACGTCGAATTTCTCGGTTATCGCGATATCGCCCGCAAGCTCGATATCGAAGAACAGGAAATCGCCGATGTGCTCCGCAAGGCGCGTAAACGCCTGAGCGAGGAACGCCCTGCGGACTGATTCGATTCCGTCAAGTCACCTCGGGTCCTGCCGGAATCACTCGCGGTTGGTTTCGCTTTTTCGCGACGCCATCGTCGATCCCGTCTCGCGGGCATATTCCCTGGCATATTCGCCGAGCCTGCATGCCACGGGGTCGGCATTCCAGCGCTCGGGCGCCAGTGCCGGCAAGACGTCGGAATAGAGCACCGTCACGCCGCCCTTAGGCCGATAGCCGCGGTGACGCTCGATCGCGGCCAGGATGTCACGCATCGACCAGCCCTGTTCGATGAATCTGTAAATCCCGACCCATGCGGGCGTTCGGTCCATATTTCCATGGCAGTGGACGAGCACGGGCCAGTTATTCGGGTCTCTGGCCGCTTCGAGCGTTTTGCGGACGAAAGCCTCGCCCTGGCTCGAAGCGTCGGCCCGGATGTAGCGAATCCCGTGTTTTTCGGCGAAGGCACGTTCGGCCGGATAATCCCGGTGCCGCTGCGGCGTGTCCTCATTGAAGAGATTGATGATCGTTTTGAACTGGTGTCGCGAATGAGCCAGGGCCAGCCCGTCAGGCGGCGGCATGGCGCTGGAATAGAGCTGGCCAGGAACGATCACCTTCAGCCGAGGAATCGGCCAATGCAGCCAGTGCACGTAATAGCCTGCCTGGATGATCGCCAGTACGGCGAACCCGATGGCGGCCTTGCGGAAAGACCTTCGCCCGAAGGTGGCCGGGGCCGACAGCCCGAGCGTGACGATCCGGTTCATCAGTGAAGTATCGAGGATGACTAGAGCGATGACCATCGCCCAGCGCGGCCAGTAGCCCCAGGGCTCCGGGTCAGGGAAGCCGGTGACTCGACAGAGCGTGCACAGAGCGGTGATCGCAGCGAGCCCGCGCCAGCTCGGTGTCAGACCGCGATAGATCTCCCGGCCTTGTCGGACGAGCGGAACGATGATCAGGGCGAGGATGATGGCGGCGAACGCCAGCAGAACGAGACGCACGAATGCAGGCGTGCCGGCGCGGGCGATCGCCTGAAACGCCAGGCCATGCCAGCCGTCCGTGGGCGGGTCGGGGGCGGAGCCGACCCAGAGACCTGTCAGCAGCAGCCCGGCAATGATTCGATCGATCGCGGAGCGTTGCGAGTCGCCGGGACGGGGTTTCCCGGAAATCCGCTCGGCCAGAAGCAGGCCGAAACCGAGTGCGCTCAGATAAAGAGCGAGCAGATCGAGCGTGTCGCCCGGCTCGGCGAGTCGATAGGCGAAGGGGGCGTAAGGGCTGAAGTGATCGCGTTGGAGTCCGGGATATTCCGGGTCGAAGTCATGCGAAAAATCGACGACATGCCAGACGGCGACGAGTGCGATCAATACGGTGAGCAAGATCGCCGCGCAGGCACCGTCGGCGGCACGCGCGAATCGACCGATTCGATGGACGAAGCGGCTCATGGTACTGGGATTCCTTCCCGGCGATGGAACTGCTTAAGGACGTCGTGTCCAGACTTACCGATGATCTTGATTCGAATCGAGGTGTCGGTCAATGCCTGTTGGCGGCTGATTTCGGCCGGGCGAAAGGTTCAGGTGTCTCGTGTGAGCGAGCGGATGACCGGCGTGATGCCATCCAGCGCGATCACTTTTTCACCGTATGGCTCTCGATCCCGAAGTGCGGTTCGGGAATCGACTTCGATACGATACCCGGTTGCACGTTCACGCGCAGTTCCGCGGCAGCGGGGCTTTGGTCGAGGGCCCAGAAAAAATAATCGTTGGCGTTTTCAGGGTCTTTGAGCACTTTCGATTCGATCTTGCGCAGCTCATGCTGAACACAGGCGGATATGTCTTCGCCCTGCGCGATATGGCGAGGTTCGGCGAATTCCAGGCGATGCTGCCCGCCTGGCAGCATGGAGCAATAGACCGAAACGACAGGGGCACCGGATCGTTGTGCCAGAATCGCCCAGATCGGCGTGAACTTCCAGTGCTCGCCGAGGAACCGGCCCGTGACGGACTGGTTGTCGAGCCAGCGGACGTCCGAGGCGACCAGGATAATGTAGCGGGACTTCAGCACTCTCAGGCTTCGGATGATCGAAGCGACGCCGTCGTTGCCCTTTTTCTTGCGGGAGACGAACATCTCCTGCTGACCCATCGGGCCGGTCGAGGAGAAATACGTCTCAAGTGACTTGCTCAGGTGGCGGGGCCGTTCGGTGAGGAACCGGAAGTCCAGATTATTCCGGAGCATCCAGTGCGCGGGCAGAATATGGCCGCCGAAATGATTCGAAAGCAGGATAACGCCACGCTGTTCGGCGAGAGCCCGGTCGAGATTTTCGCCCCCGACGACCTGAAACGCGCTGAGGGCCCGCGAGGCGTCGGGACCGTCCAGAAGGACGTCGCGCAGACGCCAGCGCGTCAGCCTGCCCGAGAGGTTACGAGCCGTCGTCGAAAGATCCCAGCCGGCGCCCATCCGAGCGGCCGCTTCTGCCACTGCCAGATCGAGCTGACGCCGAAGTTCGGGAACGCGGTCATATTCCCAGCGGCCGATGCCTTCGACGAAGTTCGTGGCACGGTCGATCGGCATGCGGCGCAGCACCGGAACGGCGAACGTGTTCATGAGCCATTTTCGCAAGTTCATGCCGCTTCGACGCATCAGCTCACTCCGACGTCCATGTCGATCGACCCATTTCGTCACGTGCGACAGCCATCTCTCAGGCTGGCTGTTCAGGCCGCGGTCAACTTCAAGCCGCGCTGGGTCATCAGGTTGAGTACGTCGCCGACACTGGCGATCGCGCCGATTTCGTCATCGGTCAGTTCGAAGTCGTAGTTGTCCTGAATGGCGAGGAGGACTCCGACCAGATCGAGGCTGTCCACACCGAGGTCCTGGACGAAACGGCTGGAATCGTTGATCAGCACGTTGCCCGGAATCTTCGCGGCCTGGCGGATGACGGCATAAAGTTCCTCGCGTCGTATTTCATTCATCGTTCCATCTCCTGAACACGAGGGCGTTGTTCGTGCCGCCGAAACCGAACGAGGCGGACATCGCATATTCGATGTCGCATGGTCTGGAATTGTCGGGGACATAGTCCAGAGTCAGTTCCGGGTCGGCTACATAATTAATCGTCGGCACGATTCGCCCTCGCCTTAAGGATTCCACGGTCGTAATCGCCTCGATCGCCGAAGCCGCGCCCAGCGAATGGCCCAGAGCGCCTTTGATCGAACTGATCGGCAGCCTGCGGGCATGCTCGCCGAAAACCGTTGTGAGGGCTTGGGTTTCGGTCGCGTCGTTGACGCTCGTGCTGGTCCCGTGCGCGTTGTAGTGGCCGATCCGGCCGGGCGTCAGGCCGGAATCCTTGATGGCCAGGTTCAGACATTTTTCGATGCGCGGGGCATAAGGGGCGGCCATGTGGTGGCCGTCCGAATTGACGGCCATGCCGGCGAGTTCCGCCAGAATTTCGAGCCCGTGCTCACGCGCCTGTTCGAGGGTCGTGATCGCCAGCATCGCGGCGGCTTCGCTCATGACGAAGCCGCACCGGTCGGCCGAAAACGGGCGGCTGGCCTGCTCGGGGGCTTCGAAGGCTCGATCCGTCGGTTTGATCGTCGCCAGGGCCTTCATCGTGGCGAACGCGTTTACGATCGAAGGCACGAACGTGCTTTCCGAGGCTCCACAGAGCACGAAATCGGCCATCCCCGCACGCAGGAGCATCGCGGCAAGAATGATCGCGTGGCCACCGGAGGCACACGCGTTGGATGGCCCGAAGCCGGGCCCGTAAAGCCCCAGATGCTGGCTGATCTGCCCGCCGAGCTGGTTGATCAGCAATGCCGGAATCGTGTAAGGACCAAGGTTCAGGCGGCCCCGCGACTCTGCCTTGGCCCGTTCCTGTTCGAGCAGGTCGACACCGCCGAAGGCGCTGGCGGCGACGACACCGACGCGGTCGGCATCGATCGATTTGCCGGCGAGGGGCTTCCATGCTTCGTCGGCGGCCTTCAGGCCCAGGTGCAGGAAGCGGGCTTCGAGTTTCGCCAGCCGGGGGTCTTCACCGGGCGTGCCCGGGCCGACGCCTTCGACGAAGCCGCCGATGTCGACCAGAAACTTGTCCGAAGGCAGCCGCTTAGTATCGCGACGAAGACCGCCCCGGCCACTCTCGAGGCCCGCCCAGGTCGTCGGCCAATCGTGGCCCAGACAGGTGACGGCACCCACTCCGACGACGACGATTCGGGAGTTTGGGGGAAGATTGCGGCGATCGGATGACATCGACGAACTCGCGAGAGAGGAACGGCGAACATGGGAGGCCCGGTGGCCAGGTTCCAGGATCGATTCATTTCGATTCTAACGACAGCGTAAAATTTGTCGATTCGGAATCGGCCCGAACCCAGTGCCGATCGGGCCCAGGATTTCTTGCAAAGTCGAGCCGTGGACGTAAGTCCACGGATGCGAAAAACAGCGAAACCCGACACCAGCCATAGCGACGAACGACAAAGTCGAGTCGTGGACGTGAGTCCGCGGATGCGACGGCCAGGCGAGCTGCGTTCGCGGTTTCCGCGACGGGCACTTTTCCCCTGGCCGGGGCTGCCCATGCGCCAGGTGGTTCGCTTCGTTCCGCATCCGTGGACTGACGTCCACGGCTCGACTTTGCACGCCTTACCAGATTCGGCAGATCCATAAAAGAGGTTCGGATCGAGATTTCTTCACACCTGGATCGACAGATGCGACTTTGCCTAACGAATACGCGGAGATCCATGAATTACCAAAAAACCAAAAGCGGGAACCCTTTCGGGCTGCCCGCTTTTCGTCGGAGTTCCGCACGTGGTCGGAACAGTCCAGTGCTCGGTTCCATCCGGTCCGGTCAGATGCCGGCGTTTTTCTTGATGAACGCCAGACCTTCGCGGGCGAGGGCCATAGAGTCGGGGAAGATGTCGCGCCAGATCTTGGTGGCGGCGGCGATGTTGGGCAAGGCCGAGCCGAAGGCCTCGATGGTGAGGTATCCGCTATAGTCCGAGGCTTTGACGGCTTTCCAGAACGGATCCCAGTGGACCTGGCCGGTGCCCGGGATGCCGCGGTCGTTCTCGGATATGTGAATGTGCTTCACGACGTGCTTGCAAGATTCGAAGGCTTTCGCCTGACACTTTTCCTCGATATTGGCGTGGAAGGTGTCGTACATCATGGCGAGCGACGGGTGGTCGACGGCGTTCACGAACCGGGCCGTCTGGGCCGCCGTCGTGAGGAAGTAGATTTCGAACCGGTTGAGGTATTCGATGCAAAGCTGGATATTGCGTGCCGCGGCTTCTTCGGCGACTTTCTTCATCGTCTCGACGCCGTGGGCGAATTCGGCGTCGGTCGGAAACGAGCCGGAGAACACGCCGATGGCCGAGTGATAGGGGCCGACGAGCGTTTCGCAGCCGAACTCAGCGCCGCAGTCGAGCACCTTTTTCAGATGATCTACGGCCGCCTGACGGATTTTGGCGTCGGGCGAGATCGGGTTCGTGTCGGAGCCGACGACTGTCACGGCCGTGGCACCCAGGCCTTCGTCCTTGAGCAGCTTGCCGAGCCACGCGTATTTCTTCGGATCTTCGACGTCGAAGAGGGGGATTTCGACCGAGTCGAAGCCGATCTTCTTGAGATCCCGGATCAGCGGAATGTGGGCCTCGGTCACGATATCGGCCCACAAGAGCAGGTTCATACCGGTCTTGAGCATCGGATGCGGTTCTTTCCGTAATCTGGTTGTGCGTGTCAGGAGTTCGATACGAATTCGCGGCAGGCAGGTGCTTTCGCTTCTGGCCTGGCCGGCCGCGTCCGAACGTCAGATCGATCCGGCTCGTTGTCAGACGCGAACGACTTCCCAGGAGCGGGCTTTGGCCGAATCCAGGACGGCGTCGCAGACGGCCTGAGTTTCCAGAGCTTCGCGGAAAGTCGGCGAGGTCGACTTGCCCTCGGCCAGATTGGCGAGGAAGTCGGCCACCTGATGCACGAACGTGTGTTCGTAGCCGATCTGAAGACCGGGCACCCACCATTTGTCCATGTACGGGTGATCGCCGTCGGTCACGTGAATGCTCTTCCAGCCGCGAAGCTGGCCTTCGTCACGATAATCGAAGTATTCGAGCCGGTGCAGGTCGTGGAGATCCCAGCGAATGGAAGCCTTCTCGCCGTTGATCTCGAGCGTATACAGCGCCTTGTGGCCACGGGCGTAGCGGGTCGATTCGAACAGGCCCAACGAGCCGTTTTCGAAATGGCACAGGAAGGCGCAGGCGTCGTCGATTCCGACCTTTTCGACTTTGCCGGTCAGGTTGTGCTTGCGTTCCTTGACGAATGTCTCGGTCATGGCGGAGACATCCGAGATCGAACCGTTCAGCCAGATCGCCGTATCGATGCAGTGGGCCAGCAGGTCGCCCGTAACGCCCGAGCCCGCCGCAGCGACATCCAGGCGCCACAGCGCCGTGCCACCCTGGGGCAGGTCGGCCGAAATCGTCCAGTCCTGCAGAAAGTTGGCCCGGTAGTGGAAAATACGGCCCAGGCGGCCTTCCTCGATGAGCTTTTTGGCCAGGGTCACGGCCGGGACGCGGCGATAGTTGTACCACACCGTATTGGCCACGCCGGCCTTTTCCACGGCTTCGACCATCTTGTGGCCTTCCGCCGTGTTCATGGAGAGCGGCTTTTCGCACAGGATCGCCTTGCCGGCCTCGGCCGCTGCGATGGCGATCTCCGCGTGCGTGTTGTTCGGCGTGCAGATGTCGATCGCGTCGATATCCTTGCGGGCAATGAGCTTGCGCCAGTCGGTCTCGACCGATTCGTAGCCCCATTGATCCGCGAACGCCTGGGCCGCCGCTTCGTTACGCCCGCAAACGGCTTTCAGAACGGGCCTGTAAGCCAGGTCGGGGAAGAAGTCATTGACGCGCTTGTATCCGTTCGAGTGAGTTCGGCCCATGAATCCATAGCCGACCAGACCGATGTTGAGAGGTTTTTTCGTGCTCATCGCAGTGCGAAGGACATTTCCTGGTTGCGGAAGTTCGGAGGGTAGGACGTCCGGAAGTGCCCTGATTCTCACGCGAAGGGGTGCTCCGGTCAAGGGGTTTCGCCGTCGTCGGCGCTGGCGGGTGCTGAAATGTTCGGACCAGCTCCGCCACGATGCCGCGGAACCGATCAGGAAATGCATCGATTCCTTACGATCGGCCGGACGTGCCGGATCGCCCGTTAGGGGATCGCGGAACAGCGCCGGTACGGAGTCGAACGCCGGAAATCCACGGCTTTTCGGAAAAATCTCAAGCGGAGGCGGATGAGTTGCCGAAGGTACATCGGAATGACTTCGGTCTGCATCGCGGAAAATCCATGTCCGCAGGATCTTCAGAGAATTCGGAGCCTCGGCATGAGGTGCATACGCATTTTCGGTTCGATCGTCACGCTGGTGGCTACGTTGTCGGTTTCGAGCGTCGACGTGACCGCCGCGGATCTGACGTTCACCGAGATTTCCCGCTTCAACGTCACTGGCGCCGGAATCGGCACCGTGCCGTCGGCAGTCGCCTGGAGCGGTTCACGGCTGTTCATCGCCGGATACAACACCGGCAACGGCACGGGCAGCGTCGGTATCGTGGAAGTGACCAACGCCACGTCGACCGGAATCGTCAACGGCACGTTCGGCACGGTCTTCGGGCAATTCGCGAGCACGCCCGGCCAGCGCGGTTACACGGGGCTTGACCTTCTCGGCTCCACCCTCGCGGCTTCTTATGACAGCGGGGCCGCGGTCGCCAACGGCATTCAGTCTTTCAATATCGACACTTCGAACCAGCTTTGGGGAATCTCGGCCCGTGGCAGCAGCGGCGTGGCCTTCGATCCCGGCTTCGGTTCGGATCAGGACGGAGCCGGCACCGCCTGGACCACGATCGGCAGCGGCCGCCGAATCCTCCAGAACAACCTGACGGGTGCCACGATCTATTCCTCGGCCAACGGCATGATCATCAATTCCGGAGCGGGCACGAACTGGCGTGACATCGACTTCGATCCGACGACGGGCAATATTTATGCACGCCGTTCGAACGGGATTTTCCAGGGCGTTCGTAACGGCGCGAACTCGCTGAGCACGGTGAACGTGCTGAAGCCCACCGACGCTGCCACGGATGCGATCAACGGTCAGAACCTGGCTTACATGAACGTCAGTCTCAGCACGGAGGCCATCGTTTACAACGATCGCACCTCCGCTGCCGCGGGCCAGGCGTTCCTGTCGATCATCAAGGCCATGGGTACGTCTGGGAATGCCCTGACTTCGAACTTCGTCTTTCTGAACGGTTCGACGCCGGCCAACGGCAGCGGCTACTATTCGTTCGACTACGATCCGGTGAGCAAAACGCTCGCCATCGCCGATTTCACGAACCGGAACGTCCACATCTTCGCCGTCGTGCCTGAACCATCCACGATCGCCCTGGGCTTCACGGGTGTGTCGATCCTGGCCATCACGGGCTGGCGGCGACGCAAAGCCCGGAACGCCCGCTGATCGAACGATTCAGTTCGAGCTTCGCATTCACGAACTGCCGCTCGACGAAATCGAGCGGCAGTTCGATTTTTTGACGACGGCAATGATGGCTGGATTCCGAGGATGCGAAATCCCTTCGATCCAAGTGTTTGTGCGCGTTCCGGGGCGAAAACGGGGACACCCATTTTCTCAGGGTTTCGCGATGTGCCGCCGCACGCGGTGATTCGGTGAGTCGCCAGGCAATATCGTTTGGGCCAGGTCCGATACGGGCGTACCGGGCTCGACGGAAACTTCGAGCGATCCTTGAGACAATGGGGTCTGGCTCCCGGCTTTGCGGGTGCCTGAACCCCGTTGGTGTCCCCGACTCCCCTGGGCCCCCCGAGCTTCAGCTCGGGGATTCATACGAACGTCGGAGGAAGACATCCCCGATCTGAAGGTCGGGCATCCCGGGGTGATGATCCAGCCGGCTTTGCCGGCATGGCTTTTTTTGTGGTTCGTTCGAGTGATCCTTCGAATCGGCCGAAAAAGGTATGTCAGGGGCATCGATCTCGCCTGAGAATCGCTCGTGATTCCTGTGGCCGGTCGGACGAACCGGCAAGTGAGGTTTCGAAGTGGTCGAGCCGTACGCATCGCCGGAACCGACGCGAGTCGCGATCGCTATCGTCAGGCGTGGCGGTCGATTTCTCGTCCGGATCCGGCCCCCCGGCGGACCGATGCCCGGTGTCTACGAATTCGCGGGTGGAAAGTCGGAACCTAACGAATCGTCAGAAGATACGGCGATTCGCGAAGGTTTCGAGGAGATCGGAATCCGGCTGCGGATCGTTCGGTTGCGGCAGCGGTTTACCCACCGCTATGCCCACGGGCTGATCGACCTGCATTATTTCGATGCCGAGCCGGAGCCGATCGATGCCGAGCCCGAGTCTGCATCGGGCTTTCGCTGGGTGGCGGCGGACGAATTGCCGCTGCTGACGTTTCCGCCAGCGAACGAATCGGTCATCGCGGAACTGGTGCGGGAGTACGGAACGGGATCAGGACCGGCATGAACGCGGCCAGGATGCACCTGTCCACATGTCGGGTTTTGACCTTTTCGAAGTCTGCGGACTATGTTAGAGACAGTTCGGTCCAGGGAACTGAGGACCTGATTTCGGCGAACCCGGGTGGTCGAATCCTGCCCGCCGCCGGATGACGTCAAGGAAGATCACTCGCATGAGCGTGGCCGCGGAACCAAGTATGACCGGGGACGAGACCGCCGACTTCCCGGCGCCTCTGGAAGACCCACGCCCCGCGCTGCGGGCCGCCGTGCACACGATCCGGATGTACGTCGTTCGCGATGTCGAGGAATTCCGCCGGTTTCGGGGCGTCATCGGCAATCTCGTTTCGCAGGAACTTCACGTTCGCTATCAAAGGTCGATGCTCGGGTTTCTCTGGACGCTCGTAAACCCGGCCCTGATGATGAGCACGCAGGCCGTGGTGTTCTCGCGGCTTTTTCGCGGCATCGGGGGCATGGGGCCCTGGGAATACGCGGTATTCCTGTTCTCAGGCGCGATGCCCTGGACGTTTCTCGCCAGCAGCCTGACCGAATGCACGACCTCGCTGATCCATCAGGAAGGCCTGATCCGAAAGATCTATGTGCCCAAGTGGATCTTTCCGCTGGCCCGGGTGCTGATTCAGGGCATCACGTTCAGCCTTTCGCTCGTCGCCTTGTTCGTGATGCTGTGGCCACTGGGGGCGAAGGTTTCATCGAGCCTGCTCGGCCTGCCGATCGCGATGGCCCTGCTGGGCATCTTCACGATGGGCCTGGGGCTGATCGCCGCGACGGTGCACACCTTTTTCCGGGATTTCGGCCACTTCCTGGGCGTCGGCCTGCAGGCGTGGTACTTCCTGACTCCGATCATCTACCGGTCCGACTTCCTGCCGCCGGATGAGCGCTGGAAGTTCTGGCTCAATCCGGCATATCCCTTCGTGCGGCTCTTCCAGATTCTGATCCACGAGTCCTCCTGGCCACCGATCTGGCTGTTTCTGCTTTGCGGCTTCATCGGCTGCTCGACGTTCATCGCCGGGTATCTGGTGTTCAAGTCCCAGGAACGCAAGATCGTCTTTCGGTTGTGACCACACCCATGCCCACAGCGAACGAACAAGCCCCAGACGATGCCTCCGGTTCCGAATCGAGGGGCGGCCTGCGCATCGATTCGCGCGAATCGAACCTGCATGGCCCTGTGGTTCGGCATGTCGCCGACAAACCGGTCGCAGGCAGATCGCGTGACGATGCCGTCGTGCGGCTTCATAACATCGGGCTGAAATTCACCAGCTATCATGACAGCCACCCATCGCTGAAGCGTGCTCTGCTGAATCTGGTTCTGAGACGCTCGGCCCCGGCGACGAACAAAACCTTCTGGGCCCTGCGCGGTATCGACCTGACGATCCGTCAGGGAGAGCGTGTCGCTCTCGTCGGTACCAACGGCGCTGGCAAAAGCACTCTGCTGAAGGTGATCGCCCGCATTTACGAGCCCACGGTCGGTCGGCTGACGACGCGTGGCCGAATCGCCCCGATGATCGAAATGGGTGCGGGTTTTCATCCCGAACTGACGGGCCGCAGGAATATCCAGCTCAACGGTGCCCTGATGGGGATGTCGCGTGCCGAAATGACGGCCCGCGAACCTGCCATCTGGGATTGGACCGGTCTGGCCGAATTCGCCGATCTGCCGCTTAAGTATTATTCAAGCGGCATGTTTCAGCGGCTGGCCTTCGCGATCGCGACGGAAGTCGAGCCGGAGATTCTGCTCGTGGACGAATCGCTCAACGCCGGCGACGCTTCGTTCGTGGACAAGGCCAAGCGCCGGATCCTCGACGTTTTCGACAAGGCCAAGGCCGTGATCGTCGTTTCGCACGACCTGAGCATCGTGTCCGAACTCTGCGACCGCACGGTCTGGCTCGATCACGGCAGGATCGTGGCCGACGGACCGACGCCCGAAATCCTCGACCGTTATGTCCATGCCGTTGCGGGCGGTCATTAGAATCCGCTTTTCCGATCGGGCCGTTCGCTCGCCTTCTATCGTGCGTCTATCGGTTCGCTTATGCTGGATCGATCGGTTCGTGCCGCGACGCTTCGCGCGCACCTGGTCAGAAACTTCGAAACGGTTCGGCTGATTCAGGCGTTCGGACGAGATCCGGGAGAGGCTTTCGAAATGGCGAATCACGCGGCGAGTTTGATCGGGCCTGACGAGGGCGAGCGATTTTCGGTGGGCCCGCTGGCGATCCGCACGCTGGTCGCCGGCTCGCAGGCCGGCGGCGCCTTCGAGATGTACGAAGTCACGCTGGGTGTCGCGACCGTCGATTACCATGTGCATGAACGCATGGACGAAACGATTCACGTGCTCGAGGGGACCATCGATTTCGTCGTGGCCGGCGAAAAGTTCTCGCGCCCGGCGGGCTCGGTCGCGTTCGTCCCGCGCGGCATTCACCACGGCTTTTCGAACCCCGGCCCGGGGTGTGCGCGTGTCGTCATCGTCTTTTCGCCGGGCGGCGATCAGGATGCTTATTTCAAGGCTCTCGAATCGGCTCTGGCCACGGGTTACGCGTCATCGATCCCCGAGCTTCAGGCGAAGTACGATCAGAAGCTCGTGCCGGCGGATTCCTGAGTTTCCCGAGCGATTTCGATCGATCAGGAAAAGAACGTACCCTGAACCTGCCGTGAACGGGCTTCCCGCTCGATCAGTATGCGTTTGCGTTCGATGCTCCAACGATAACCGCACAGTGAGCCGTCCGTACGGATGACTCGGTGGCACGGGATCGCGACGGCGATCAGGTTCGCGGCACACGCGCCAGCCACGGCCCGGAACGATCCCGGGCAGCCGCAGCGCTCGGCCAGTTCGGCGTAAGTGATCGTCGTCCCTGCCGGAATGCGCTGAAGTTCGGCCCAGACGCGTTTACGAAATTCGCTGCCCCTGATGTCCAGCGGCACGGCAAGCTCGCCGGTCGAATCGTCGACATGCTGGGCGATGGCATCGACCCACCGCATAAGCTGGTCGTCGTCGGACGCCATGGCATCCGGGAAATGTCTTTTCAGAGCGGCGATCGCGACTTCGGGGTCGTCTTCGACCATGACGAAACACACGCCAGCCCGGGTCGCCGCGACGAGCAAAAGCCCCAGGCTGCAATCGGTCATGTGATAGAGAACCGGGTCGGCAGGGGGCATGGCGTTCACTGGTTTCGTTCGGGCCGTCTTCGCGTGACTCGCTTTCGTCCTAATACCTGACGATCTTAAGCTTCTTACGAGTCAAGGGACAAGTGTCCATGAATCTCATGTGACGTAACGAATCTTATTTTATCAGGATCCTGAAGCACGATTCCCGGGTTTCGAAAATGGATCGAATCGGCTTGACCGAATGGCCGGTCCATTTATGATGTTGCCGGATCTATTCGAGATCCGCGCGAGCGGCATGAAGGTCGTTCGGAATTGCCGGAAAACAGGTTGGGGAACGGAAGTGCGGCCGTGCCTGAATCGGGCGCGGAAATCGCCGGATCGATGCCCAGGAGGGGCACAGCCATGAATTTCGCTGCGTTGATGATCATGGCGGCAAGCGTAGGCTTCGTGGACCTGAATTTTCAGGCTTCGAAGTCGGATCGCGCCCATTCGGCTCTGTCGCGAAGTTTGTCCAAATTCGACCGCCCGAGCGAGCGTACGATGGAGACGCTCGCCAGGCATGGGCTTTCCAAACGCTACAAGACCGATTCCGCCCGCACTCTGTCGAGCCTGGAGCGTACGGCCCAGGGCCTGAAGGGCGATGCCGACATCGTTTACGCGCTGGCCGAACTGAACTGGCTCGAAGGCCGCCGGAGCGATCAGTCGAGGATGACGATCAGCCTGTTCGACAAAGGCCGCGACCAGGTGTTAGACCGCTATCTCGATGCCCTCACGTATGCTTACGATTATCTGTTCTCGCCTGAACTGGCCGCTGGCAGGCAGCCTTCGGACCCGCGCTTCCGCCTGGCGTGCGACATTTACAACGCGGCCCTGGAGCGGCTGATTCGATCCGCACTCGTCAAGGGCAAGCTGCCCGTGGGCGAGTCGATCGAAGTGACCTTGCGAGGCCAGAAGGCCAAGGTGAAACTCGCGGTCGACGACGCTTCGCCCTGGCCCCGGGCCGAGATCGCCGAGGTCATTTTCGCCTCGGACTTCGAACTCACCGGCGTCGATACGCAGACGCGGCAATACGGTGTCGGCGTTCCGATGATCGCCCTGCGGAAGAAGCCGAAAACCGAAGACAACCCGGCCGCCGACGCTCTGGAGCGGTTTCTGCCTTCGGAAGCCGCGTTCCCGCTTACGGCGTTCATGCATCCGAAGTCGCGCCTGGACGCCGCCGCCCTGAAAAACGCGGAAGAAGAGTTCGTCATCGAGCTGATCGACCCGATCCATTTCCGGCAGGTCGGCACCGATCCCGCAGCGCTTCTGCCGCTGGAGTTCGACCTCACCACGCCGCTGGCCTACATGTGGTCGAAGTCGGACGTGTTCAAAACGAACGACAAGGACCGCATCGCGAACCTGATCAAACCCGGCGACCTTTCGAAAAAGTCGGGTCTCACGCTTTTGCGGCCCTATGAACCCTCGAAGATCCCGATCGTCATGGTGCATGGTCTCGTCAGCTCGCCGCTGACCTGGATCCCCATGATCAACGAGCTGCTCAACGACCCGGACATTCGGGAAAACTACCAGTTCCTGCTCTTCGCCTATCCGACAGGCGCGCATGTGCCCATCGCCATGTCCAGCCTGCGCGAAGCGCTCTGGCAGGCGCGCACCCAGTTCAACGCCGACGGCTCATCGACCGGTTTCGACCAGATGGTCCTGCTGGGTCACAGCATGGGCGGGCTGCTGTGTCACAGTGTCGCGGTTTCCAGCGGCGACCGCTTCTGGCAGCTGCACAGCGACCGTCCGTTCCAGGAGATCCTCGGCCCGCCTGAGATTCTCTCGGAACTCCGCCAGTTCCTGTTCTTCGAGCCCATGCCCAGCGTTTCGCGTGTGGTCTACCTTGCCACACCGCACCGGGGCTCGGAAATGAGCCGAAGCGTGATCGGGCGAGTCAGTTCCACACTGATCGAAGATCCCGACCACATCCAGAAGCTGTTGAGCACGCTGATCGCCGAAAACCCCGACGCGTTCGACCGCAAGCGGTTCCGGCGGCTGCCCAACTCGATCGAAACGCTGAACCCGGACAATCCCGTTCTGACGGCGCTTCTGGAGATGAAGCCTAACCCCGCCGTGACGTTCCATTCGATCATCGGCTCCAACCGCCCTGGCCCTCAGGCGGAATCGACCGACGGCATCGTGCCTTATCGCAGCAGCCACATCGCGAATGTCGCCAGCGAGCGCGTCGTGCGCTCCGACCACTCGGTGCAGAAGAACCCGGAAGCGATCCAGGAAGTGCGGCGCATTCTTCGTGATCACCTCACGAAACTGCGACCCGGCGAGATCGATCCCAAGGCGGTGCCCGCCGCCGACGAACGATCCGCCAAGCTCTTCGAAGTCGGCCGCCCGGCGCCTGACCTGCCGCAGGGCGTGAAAGCGAACTGAAGCCTGACCTTTCGCCATTCGCACGATGCAAGGGACGGAAACGGCGCTCGCGATCGCCGCGATACGGCCATGCGGTGGCCGTCGTCCGGTCGTGTCGATTATGATATGACATGCGCCTACGTGGATTTGCTTCTTCTCCGAGGCGTCTCCCGGCGGACTAAGTCATCGTCATCGATCGGGTCGAAGATCATGCCCAGCGTCAGTGTCGTATCTCAGCGGAATTCCTCGAACGAGGCCATCGCCGAAGTGATCTCTGCGGCACGCCCGGCGCTCGAAGGCCGCCGCGCGCCGCTGGCATGCCTGTTCGCGACACCGCACCATGCCTCCACACTCGGCGAAATGGCTCGCGTGATTCGATCCGAGGGGCTGGCGGATCACGTCGTCGGCACGACGGCCGAATCGGTCCTGGGCGGTCAGGTCGAGATCGAACGCGAGCCGGGCCTGGCGCTCTGGATCCTCGATATGCCGGGAATTCGTGTCGATCCCGTCCGTTGCGGTTACGAGGACGGTCTGTTTCTAGGCTGGACGGACCCCGTCGGCGATGTCGACGAATCGTCCCGTGCCCTGATCCTGCTGGCCGACCCGTTCAGCTTTCCGGCGGACGAATTCCTCGTGCGGCTCAATCAGCGGCACAAGGGCTTCCGGGTTTTGGGCGGCATGGCGTCAGGGGCTTCGTCGCGGGGCAATAACCGTCTCGTCATCGACGATGAAGAGTATCGCACCGGCGCCGTCGGTGTGGTCATTTCCGGCGACGTCACGATTCGCACCGTGCTCAGCCAGGGCTGCCGCCCGATTGGCCGGACTCTGCTGATCACGAAGACCGATTCGAATCTGATTCGCGAACTGGGGCGGCGGCCGGCGATGGAAGTGCTGCACGAAATTTTTGCCGAACTGGACGGCCCTGACCGGGACCGGGCCCGACGCGGATTGCATTTGGGCCGGGTGATCAACGAATATCAGGAGAAATTCGGCCCCGGCGATTTTCTCGTACGCAACGTGCTCGGCAGTGACGGCGGCGGAGCGATCGCCGTGAACGACGCAGTACGTGTCGGGCAGACGGTTCAATTTCACGTACGGGACGCCAGCACGGCCGACGAAGATCTGCGCGTGATGCTCTCGCAGGTCGCCATCACGCCCGAAGCCGCCTCGCCCGCGGCCGCTCTGCTGTTCACGTGCAATGGCCGTGGCAATCGGTTGTTCGATGTGCCCCATCATGACATTTCGGCCATGCATGAGGTGTTCGGGGCCTTGCCCACTGCCGGATTCTTCGCCATGGGCGAAATCGGCCCCGTCGCCCGCGACAACTTCCTGCACGGGTTCACGGCCTCCATCGCCCTGTTCTATCCCAAATCGCCCGCGCTGTGATTGCCACCAGCATTTTCGAACTTCTCTACGAGCGAAGCCCATGACCCCGCCGAATTCGACCGCTCCGGACGACGCCTGGTGGAATGCGCTCCGCAAGCCGCCCGCGAAGCTGCCCGACACCGCCGACCGCTGCCGCCCCGTGTTGGCGGATGCCCAGGGTCGACCGATCTCCACGGCGACGGAATGGGCAGTCAGGCGTGCCGGGATCCTGCGGAAATGGACGGATTATCTGGGGACGATCGACATTCCCGCCGCTCCGCCGAAATTCGAAGTGCTCGAATCGGACACGAAAGCCGGCGTTCTGCGCGAACTGGTACGTTACGAAGCCGAGCCGGGATTGCCGATTGAGGGCTATTTGCTGCGTCCCTTGCCGGATGGCGGCGATGCGAAGGGGAAAAAACGGCCCGTCGCGGTGGTTCTGCATTCGACGGTCGATTACACCATTCGTCAGCCTGCGGGCCAGGAAGGGCCTGAGACCAAATGGATCGGCCTGAAACTTGCCCAGGCCGGTTATCTGGCCTTTTGCCCCCGCTGCTACCTGTGGCAATACGGAGAGCCGAAGGACCTGCGCAAGGCCGTCACCTGGCTGCACAGGCGGCACCCGAACGTCAAAGGCATGGCCAAGATGACGTTCGACGCCCGCAGGGCCGTCGACCTGCTGCTTTCGCTGCCCGAGGCCGACCCGAACCGGGTCGTGGCCATCGGCCACTCCCTGGGTGCCAAAGAGGTGCTGTATCTGGCGGCTCTGGACGAGCGAATTCGGGCGACTGTCTCTTGCGAGGGCGGCATCGGCATTGGTTATTCGAACTGGGACGCCCCGTGGTATCTCGACGCCGAAATCAAGCGGCGAAATGACCTGAATCACGCCGAACTGCTGGCCTGCGTCGCGCCCCGGGCCTTTCTGCTGGTCGGCGGCGATTCGGCCGACGGCGACCTCTCCTGGCCCTATATCGAAGCCGTTCTGCCCGTCTGGAAGCTAACGGGCAACCCCGCGGGCGTGGGGCTCTGGAATCACAAGCTCGGCCACGCGTTTCCGCCGGAAGCCATGAGCCGGAGCCTCGAATGGTTCGCACACTTTCTGCGATGAAGGCATAAGCATGATCGAAATCAATGACCGAATCGCGATCGAAGAGAGTGAGCTGGAATTCGAAACCTTGAGGTCGTCGGGCCCTGGCGGCCAGAACGTCAACAAGGTCGAAACGGCCGTGCGGCTGCGGTTCGACCCGATGCGGTGCGAAGCCCTGTCATTGGACGCCCGTCTCCGCCTGAAGTTCGCGGCCGGCTCCCGGCTCGACGCGGACGGCAAGATACTCATCCTGGCCCGGGCCAAACGCACGCAGGAAGGGAACAAGCAAGAGGCTGTCGACCGCCTTGTGGAAATGATCCGCGCCGCCCTGGTCGTCCCCAAGCATCGCAAGGCGACGAAACCGACACGGTCATCGCAGGTGAAGCGAGTCGAATCGAAGCGCATCCGGTCGAAGACGAAGTC
>CAZSQA010000044.1:0-49740 GCA_964608915.1 uncultured Isosphaeraceae bacterium | reverse complement strand
TCATTGGATGGCGGATTCGAATCAGGTTTCGAATCAAAAGTGCGAAAGTCGAGTTTCATAGGATCCAATAAAATTACAGGCGAGATGCGAGTCGATCTCTTTTGCTACTTTATCTAGCAATGCGAGGTGATTAAGAAACGTATTTTGTTTGAGTTGATGTGGTGTATTTATTGATTGTTGTACAGCAAATTGATCTTCACGAGTATTTCGACCAAATGCATGACCAATATCATTCCTTAGTTTTCTAATTTTGTCGAGATCGGATATTGAGTCGACTAGTAAATCTGGACAACTGCCAAAAATTCGCTTATATTCAGAGATTCGCGTTTGCCAAGCACCTTTGCTGCATTTCTTCGCGTGGTCTAAGAAACTATAATTATCCCTCGATTTAAGCAATTTTATACCATCGATTTCTTTGGTTCCACCCACTAATATCGCTGGACATGATTGGCAGGCCATATCAACAATGCTATTAATATACATCTCGAAGTACCCAGAAATGGCAATTATCGCAGCGAGTCGTGTCCAGTTATCAAATGCTTTATAATCTCTCGACCAATCTACTAATGAAATTTTTCTGTGTCTCAAGTTGTCTTTATTTGGAAATATTGTGTCCGCCAATGTAGTCTTCGATTGTGTTCTTGTTAGCGAGTATGCGCCTTGCTTCGCTGCATTATGACTCCAATACATGTGATTCAATTCGGTATGGTGAACTGAAAAAATATAGTACGCGATACTCGTTTCACGAGTTGGCTTCCATCTATCATAATTCATCGTCATCAACCCCTATGTTTTCTCTTACTCAGGCTTTGATCATTCTGGATCGGCCCTCAACTTTCACCTTATGAAGTTATTGGCAGGGCTAAACCCTGCCAATAACTATTTGCAGGAAGTTGTCATCATCAGTGATTGAACAAAAACGCCGGGCTGTTGATCAGGGCCCAGGCGAGGTCCTGGGCGAGGGTCAGGCGCTTGTTGGCGAACTGGATTTCGGACTGTTTCACGTCCTCACGCAGTTGAACGAGCTTCGGATCGTCGGCCACGGGGGCCTTTGCCGCTTCCAGCTTCGCCTTGAGTGACTCCAGCTCGGCATCCGGGCCCACCGGTTTACGGGCTTCGGCCAGGTCGGCCTGCAGCTTCTGGCCTTCGGCATCGACCTGACGGAAATACCGGGCGATCGCTTCCTTCTGCGGCGGTTTCCGCAAAAAGTCGGGCGTGCCCACGATCGTGGCCAGGTCCTCTGGCAGAGTCAGGCCGACGTCCTTCTGGCCCACGGCCGCGCTCAGGCGGAACCGGCCCAGAAGATGCTTCTGCCCGTAGCGCTGGGCCAGTGTCACCTGCAGCTCCGTGCCCCCTTCGAAGCCGAAGGGCTCAGCGGCTTCGAACGTCACCCAGTGAGTCACGCCCGTCGAAGGATGCACGGCCCAGCCATTGCCGGTGTCGAGGTTCTTGTCGAACAGGGCTCCGGCCGAGAACGAATTCTGGGCGAAGTCGGCGATGCCCTTCACGAAGGTCAGTTCCTTCTTGACGTTACGATCCTTCAAGCTGACGGCCGTGACCTGCACTTCCTGCAGCACGAAGTTGCCGTTGTCGGCCAGGCCAGGGCCTTTGGAAGGCAGCCGGTCGTCGGACAGCGCTTCCAGCCGCAGAGCCGTCACGTTCTGAAGATTCGTGCGGATCGTGAATTTGTAATCGCCCGAATCAGGCCGGCCCTGGACGAACACGGAGCGGTCCTCCTGCGGCAGGAACTGGGCCCCAGGGGCGCGTTCGAAGGCCTGTGGCCGAAGCGGAATCCACTCCACCGTGCCCTGCTGCTTCTCCCAGGCGGCCAGCTTGGCCGGGATCTTTTCGTCGTAGGCTTTGACAGCGGCTTCAGTTGCCGCGATCTTCTTCGTGCGCTCTTCCTCGGCCTTCAGGCGGATCGGCTCGGCGATCGCCTGACGGGCGGCCACGGCTTTTTCTGCTTCCGCGATGCGTATGGCGCGTCCTTTTTCGAGCATTGCCCTCAACGGCTTCCAGTGAGATTCGGCGCGTGCCAGTTCCGTTTTTATCAACGTGTGCTCGACATCGATCTGACCCATCAACTTCAGCACCGAATCGATTTCGGTCGCCTTCGCCGGGCGGTTGAGCACCCGCATGAAGATGGAGTCGACAAGCTGGCGGTCGTCCTTCGTCTCGGCCGTCAGCTTCGCCAGGGCATTGGCAGGGTCGCCGATGGCTTCAGCCAGGGTCGGCCCCGAAACCAGGGCCATCACCGGCCCGAGCTGCATGCCGCTTGTGCGTTCGCACTCGCAGGCACTTTCGCGGACAGGGCGGCCGAAGGTGTTAAGGAAGCCTGAAGGCAGCTCGACGCCGTTATCAGGCAGCTCGGCGGCGCGTGTGCCAGGTGGCACGCCCGGGATCTTCGATTGCGAGCCGGTGACGGTCATGATCGCGTCATACAGCACTTCGGCCGGCAGCCGGCGCGGGATGGCGTGGCTGTAATTGGTCCGGTCGTCGGCGTTCCATTTGTTGGTCTGATAGTCGAGCTGATACGTCCGCGAATTGGCGATCATGCGGATCATGTGGCGGACGTCGAAATTCGAACTCACGAATTCCTGCGTCAGATAATCGAGCAGCTCGGGATTGGTCGCCGGATTGCCGGCCCTGATATCGTCGATCGGCTCGATCAGCCCCACGCCGAACATGTAGCCCCAAAGGCGGTTGACGTACGAACGGGCGAAATACTCGTTGTCCGGGTCCGTGATCCAGGCCGCGAGCGAGGCCCGCCGCGAAGCCTCGGCCGCGGCAGCCGCCGGTTGTGCCTGAGCCGGAGCCGGCGGGGCGGCTTCCGCCTTCGCCGAGGCCTGAACGACGGCCGTGTCCGTCTTCGCATCCGGTTTCGCATTCGATTTCGAACCCGAACCCGGGGCCGCGGCTTTCTTGCGAACCTGATACGGGAACTGCGGTGCCGTCAGCTGGCCCGTGCGTTCGTGCTTGACTTCGCCATCGGCCTTGTCCTTCACGATTTCGTACAGTGGCGTGGCACCTTCAACGGCCGAGCCGCCGATCGTCTTGCCGCCGCTGGCCGGGTCACCCTCAAGCCCCGTGCGGGCGAACCAGGCAGCCGTCTGATAGTACTGATCCTGTGTCCATCGTTCGAAGGGGTGGTCGTGGCATTTGTTGCAGTTGAACCTGATGCTCAGGAACAGGTGCGTGGTGTTCTCCATCGTCGCTTCGGGCGTGCGGAGAATTTTGAAATAGTTGGCGGCCGGGTTGTCCTTCGTGCTGCCTGAGGCCGTGATGACTGACTTCACGAACTGGTCATAGGGCACGTTCTTGTCGACCTGGTCGCGGATCCACTTGCGGAAGGACGCGGCGCCTTCAGGGGCGAGGAATTTGCGGTTCACCTGGAGCAGGTCGGCCCACTTGTTCGTCCAGTATTCGACGAAGTCCTTACTGCCGATGAGGCTTTCGACATAGGCCTCACGCTTTTCGCGGGTCGGGCGGTTGTCGGCCAGAAACGCCGTGACTTCCTGAGCCGTCGGGGGCACGCCGGTCAGATCGATCCGGGCACGCCGCAGGAACGTGGCACTGTCAGAGAGGCCCGAGGGCTCGATCTTCATCCGCTGCCATTTGGCAGCCACCAGCCGGTCGATTTCCGACCAGGTCTCAGGCTCTTTCCAGGCGAATCCGGTGCGGTCGCCCATGACGGTCATCGTCGTGGCCACGTACGAACCTTCATAGCGTGCAAGAACAGGAGCCTCGCCCCGGCGTATGGCCGTCAGCATGCCGCCTCGAGGCTGTGCCGTCGCCACTTCGGTATTGGCCGACTCGACGAAGGCCTCAAGCGTCACGTCACGCACCCGGCCGTCAGCGTATTTGGCCAGGATGCGGAATTGCTGACGGTCACCCTCGCGCTGGACGATCGGGTCCTTGGGGAAAATGTCGATCGCCGTGACTCTCGGCGTGCCCGGGTTCAAGGGCGCACCGGCGCTGATCCAGCTTCTCAGGATTTCGTAATCGGCCATGCCTGGTTCGGTGAGCGTGCCGCCCACGTGAGGCACCCGGCCCGAGGCCTTATGCAGCATCAGCGAATTGTCGGGCGAGACCGGATTGATCCGGCGGCCAGCCAGGTCGTCGGTCAGGGCCCGGATGTCGTAAATGGCGTCATACCCGCGAAGGCTCAGCTTGAAGCCGTTCTTGCCCGCCAGCGAGCCATGGCAAGTGCCCTGATTGCACCCCAGACGCGACATCACGGGCGTTACGTCACGCAAGTAATCCACCTTCGGGGTCGACTTGCAATCCGCCACCTTCACCGGCACCTTGACCGACGCGGTGCCCAGGGCGATCGTCAGCTCGCCTGAGCCGTCGCCCTTCGGAGTCACCAGACCCGTCGGTGCGAAATCGACCAGATCCTTGCCTTGCGGCTGTGAGACTTTCGCCAGGCGCGTGGCGTCGAAAGTTTCACCGCCACGAGTGCGCCCGATCACGATCATCTGAGCGTAATCGAGGGGCCCGGACAGCGTAAGGTTCTTCGGATCGACTTCCAGCGACACGATATCCGCTTCGGCCGGGCTTTTTTCCGCCGACACGCCCGGCTTTACGCGGCCATAGGCCACCGCGGCTTCGGCCTTGGCTGCCGCGGCGACATCGGCCGGAACCAGTGCCGGATTGGCGGGAATCGCCCGAAGTTCTTTGCCAGTTGCCGTTTCGATAATTCGGATGAGGCCATCGGCACCTGCTGCGGCCACCGATTTGCCGTCCGGGGCGAAACTCACGGAATAGAGACCCGTAGAGGGTGAGGTGAAGGTAGAGATAACCTTCACGTCTTTCGTCAGATAGGCTTCGAGCTTCGCGGCTTCTTCGGGTGACCGGCCGGTTTTGGCTACGATGGCCTTGATATCGTCCGGCAGGCCGGTGTCGAACTCATAGCCGTAGATCGCGAGCTGGCCTTTGCCGTCGAGACTCGAAACGGCCGCGATGCGAGTGCCGTCTGGGCTGACGTCAATGCCCCAGACGCGGCCTGTCAGAGCCGGCATATGGCGAATCTGGTTGGCGTCGTCACCGATCACGCGGGCCGTCAGCCGCTGCATGCGATAGACCTTCACCACGCTGTCCGATCCGGCCATCACGATTTCGTCCCGCTTCGGGTGCCGGGCCACGGCCAGAATGCCGCCCTTGAGCGCCCCTGGCGTGATCGAAGTGATATTGTCGACGAACCGCTGGGTGGCTACCTCCGTAAGCTTGGCCGTCATGTCGCGGGCCACGCTCACCAGGTGTGAACCGTCGACGGAGAACACGGTGTCGCGGACCCAGTCGTTATGGGCCCCCTGGAACAGAATCTGCTCACCCGTTTTGGCGTCGAAGGCTCGCAGCGAGTTGTCCGGGCAGCCCACGGCGATTTTCGAGCCATCGGGCGACCAGCTTGCCCCGTAGATCGTGTCGTAACCGACGGGTACTGACAGCGTCAGTTTGCCCGTGGCGACGTCCCAGATCTGCAGCTCGCCGGATCGCGCCGGCGTGCCCGCGGCCACGGCCAGTTTCGAGCCGTCGGGTGAGAATCGGACCGACTCGATCCGTTCGGCCAGGCCGATGAGCCGTTTGCCGATCATGCCGGTGGCGGCGTCGATCAGGAGCGTTTCGTGGAAACCGGCGACGGCCAGGGTTTTGCCGTCGGGGGCGAAATCGACGCTGGTGACCGTCACGGGCCGGGCATAGGCCGGGGGATTTTGGGCGTCGTACGTTTTCGCCAGGTGGGGCGGCGTGTCATCGGTGGCACCCTGGGCGATCCACTGACGGATCAGGTCAATATCCGACTCCGCCAGGGGCGGCTTGCCCTTGGGCATCTCGGCCTTGCCGTCATGAACCGTGATCTGGTCGACGAGATAGCTGTCGTCCGGCTTGCCGGGTACGACCGGTGCTTCCTTGGCGTCACCAGGCTTCATCAGCCTGGCGTAATCGGTCATCACATAGCCGCCCTGGGCTTTCGACGGCTGGTGGCAGCCCTGACAGTTGGCCCGGAAGATCGGCTCGACCTGCTTGTGGAAACTGACGGTGGCGCGGGGCTTTTCCTGCTGGCCGAAGGCGGCCGAAGGCACGATCAGCAGCCCGAACGCAAAGGCAAGGCCGAAGGACTTCGAAGTCACGCGGGGTCTCAGGACAGACATGGCTGCAGCCTCAGGAAGAGTGTCGAAGCCGGGCGGCGAAGTGAGCTGACCGAAATTGCGGCAGCTCGATTCGCTACGGATGTCAGTGTCGCACGGTCGAAAGCGATCGCCAGGGAAGGAATCGATCGACTACGGCCCCGAGGGCATAACGTCGATTTCGATTTCGCAGGAGATGGGTACGCCGGATGCGATTCTGATGTCCGGTTCGCCGGAAGGTTACGACCATATTACATCGCCTCGAAGCGACATGCCAAGAGAAACCCGCCAGGCGAGCGGTATCGGTCACATCGATCGTTCCGAAAATGGGGGCCGATATCGCTCCGGTTCTCGATGGCGGACTCCGAAAAGGCACGGAAATCGACCGATAGTCCAAAAAGGAATAGAAGGTCGTCCTGCAAAGAATCGATCGCATCTTTCCGACCTCGACCGACAGCTCGTACGCAATTCGCTCCCCACGGGTATCTATCCGCTGGCGTGGTGCGGCCAAAACTGCCGAAATCGAGTGAGCGAGAGCCAATCGCCTAATTAGGCAATAGAATCGATTCGAGCGACGTAAGCGTAAAAGAGCGTATCTTGCGTACGACTCATATCCGTAACCTCTATCCTGCCCCCTCCCCAGGACAAGTGCCTTTCAAGGTTCCCTGGCTCACCATAGGCAAAGCACTTAAAGATAAAGGAGAGGATTGATCAATCCCTTAGTAGCATCAATACGGGGTGTCGCGATAAGTCAGATTCCGCATTGGACGAATATCGCAACTTTCTTTGATACATGGAATTAAGATAAATACGAATGAAGGCAGACGTGGGGGAAAATCTGTCATCAAGTCTGTTGCGCTTCGGTCTGCGCCTGTGCCGGGTCGTTGCACTCGACCGGATCGAACGCGGCCGAATGGCGCGCTTGACCACCTGAGTGTGCGCAGTTATGCACGAAGGCTCAACAGCTTTTCCCTGGCCTTCGCCAACACGTGGAACCCGCCGGTACGATCGAAGCGGTCATAAAGATATTGCGTAAAGGATCGGTTTACGTGGAAAGATCGATTTTGTCGTACGTCGTTCGGCGAACTTGGCGAATCGCCAGTGTGGGCCTCCGACGCAGGCCGTGCCCACTTCGTTCCGGCTGTTCGTCAGTGTCCGAATTCGGGCCAGGTGTCCGTCGTCGAATCACAAGTCAGATCCCGCACGATCGATACGATGATATCGACTGCCCTGGCGATGTGGTCGGTTGTGGTCAATGCCGAGAACGACAGTCGTATCGAAGACTTCGCCTGGCGTGTGTCCAGCCCCATCGCAGAGAGAGCCGGCGATGCCTTCGTGCTGCCCGATGCGCAAGCCGATCCGAGGCTTGCCGCCAGGCCTGCCAGATCCAGCCGCATCAGCAGCAGTTCGCCTTCGACCGAAGGATGGTCGAAGTACAAATTCCAGGTCTGAGGCAAGCGATTTTGCGGTTCCGCCGGGGCGTTGTCGATCACATGAATCGGAATATCGGCAAGATTTTGCCGCAGTCCTTCGATGAGCATCTGGCCCATCACGCGCCATTGAGCGGTCCGTGTGATCTTTTCGGATTGCCAGAGCCTGAGCGATTCGGCCAGTCCGACGGCCAGAGCCACTGCCGGCGTACCGGCCCGAAGACCGAGCTGCTGGCCACCGCCATGGAAGATCGGCGCGATCTTCTGGCCTTTGCGGATCAGCAGAATTCCGATTCCGGGCGGACCGTGCATCTTGTGCGAACCGGCGGCGAGGGTGGTGACTCCGAGGGCATGGAAGTCGACGTCCATCCGGCCGACGGCCTGAACGGCGTCAGTATGCATGACGATGTGGCGTTCAGTGACGGCTCGAGCGATCGTCGAAACGTCTTGGATCGCGCCGGTTTCGTTATTGGCCAGCATCAGCGTCACGAGGTCCAGCGGTTCGTCGGCCGCGATCCGTTCCAGCCACCACTCGGTGTCGATGATTCCGTCGGGCTGCACCGGGCCGATTTCGCGCCGGATTCGGCCCTGTTTTGCCAGCAGGATGAGCGGTTCGGCGACAGCCGGATGTTCGATTCCTGAGACCAGCACGACACTGGGCCGCGACCATTCCTCTGGGCTGCTGCGCAGGCGTGTCGATTCGTCGATCAGGCCGAAAATGGCCATGTTATTCGACTCCGTGCCGCCGGAGGTCAGCAAGAGTTCGTCCACATGCGCCCCGAGGCCCGCCGCGATCGATTCACGGGCGTCATCCCAGGCGTTGCGGGCGGCCCGGCCCAGGCTATGGCGGCTTTCCGGATTACCGCCGATGAGCAGGTGCGGCCTCATGGCCTCCAGAACTCTCGGGTCGATGGCCGTGGTGGCATTTGCGTCGAGGTCAATGACGTTACGAAGCGGCATCAGGGGCGATCCACAAAACGCGGTCAACAGTGCCAGCCCGATTTCGACCTGGGTCCGGCACGATCTGTCACGAACGATTCTACTCGATCCGCGACGTTGCCATAAAGAAACGTTCAGGAATCCGCCTGCCGCACCTGAATGACGTTGCCCTCAGGATCGTGACCGTCGCAGGCTCTGAAGCCGCGAGCCGACCATTCGAAACCGTGAGGCTTGATCGCTCCGCCCAGTCTTTCGGCTGTGCCGCGTGCGGCGGCGATGTCGTGCACGGGCAGACAAAGCTTCGAATACGAATCATCCCGGACGATGACGCGGTCGTCTTCACTTTTCGAGGACTCAGGCTCGCCGAAAAGCCGATGCACGACGAGTTCGAAACCTGCAAGTGCAAGGACGACGTGGTCTTCGTCCGCGAATTCGACCCGCATGCCGGCGAGATCCCGGTAAAACGCACTCACGCGAATCACGTCGTTCACGAATAAGACGACGCTTGGATTCGGGCCGTCGTTCATGGTCAGCTCCCTGGTTCCGAAGGCTTCACGTGTTCATGGCCGAAGCGAGATCAGGGCTTGCGCCGTTCGAAGATCATGCCGCCGTTGATCTCTCCGGCATATTTCCATCCCTCGAGACCGAGGGCATTGAATTTCGATTCGAGCGATTCCGCCACTTTGCCCGGGCCATCCTTGAGTACGGTTCGTACATCGACGACGTCGGTCAGCAATAGGACTCGATATTCCCATACGGGCTGTAGCTCGGCTTTCGGCTGTTGGAGAGGCTCGGCCTTCGACAGCGCCAGGGTAATGCCGGAAGCGACGATTCCGAATCCGATCGCCGCGTGAATCCATGTTCGTTTCATAGGATTCGCTCCTTTTTCGAAATCTGATATTCGAGACGATGAACTGGATGCACTCACTCTTGCGATGCGGGTTTCAACCGCCATTCCGGTTCCGATCGATGAATTCTGCCAGAGCCACGGCTCCAGGGCCATCCTGACGCAAGCCACGCTGCATTCCGGCCTGATCATCCGCGGAACGGTTCTGGCCGAGTTTGAATTTGCCTTCGATCCGGTCGATCGGTATTTCGAAACCCGTGATCGCCAGATGCATGCGTTGACGGAATTCGTCCGGCAGCGCATTCGGCCAGGGCGTTTCGCGATGGTTCTCGTATTTGCTGACGAGCCTGTCCAGGGCCTCGGCCGTTCGTTCCGGCGTAATCAGCCGCGGCGCTCCGTAAACATGCACTGCCGCGTAGTTCCAGGTCGGCACCGATGGCCCCTCATGATACCAGGAAGGCGAAACGTAAGCATGCGGGCCGGTGAATATCGTCAAAATATCGACGCCTGATTCGAAATGGTTCCACTGCGGGTTTGCCTTCGCGATATGACCCAGAAGCACGTTCGCGGACCGGTCCAGTACCAGGGGTATGTGAGAAGCGAAGGGCACTCCGTTCGCGACGCTCACGACCGTGGCGAACGCGTATCGATCGACGAAATCGAGCAGAACTTCGCGGTCATCGATCCGGAAAGAAGCGGGTACGTACATGCTGCGAAGTTCCCTCCCGACAGAATCGTCATCAGGCGTATTCGGAGTTTCGGTCATGATATTTCAAGGATGTTCCGGTCATGGGCCGGCAGGTTCCGTCAGCATCCGCCGGATCGATGTGCAGGCCTCGGCCAGGGCTTTGCCGGCCTCTTCACGTGTCTGGCCAGCGCCGGGCTTCGAGATTCGAAGCATGACGACGAACACGATCGGCTCTTTGCCCCGGGGCGTTTCTTTCCAGCCGGCTTCCACCCGTGTGATCGGGTCCGTATTGAGGGCTCCGGATTTCATGTATTCGAAACCGCCGGACTTCGAGCCTGTCCTGATGACGGCATTTCGAATCGCGTCGTGGGTCATCGGTTCGATCCCCTTCAGGCTACGTTTCGCCAGATTCCGGTAGAGGACCGCCAGCGCTGCGGCGGTCGTTTCGTTATCTCCCCGCTCGTTCCTGTCGCGTAGCATGTAACGCCGCACGAAGACTTTCGAAAACGCCGGGTCGCGTGCCTGAATTCGTGCGGTCAGCTTTTCCGGGCCGCCCATCACGGCCGTAATGACATTCGCTGCGGCATTGTAGGCGACATTCGAAGCCGGGGCGCTGCCCATCATGATCTCTCCGATCCGACGGGCGGACTGGCCTTTGAGCGTCTTTCGGATATCCTGTTTCTGTTCGTCGGTGAAATGAGAAATCGACGGGTGGGCATCGTCTTCCAGAAGCTTGTCCGCTTCGAAGACGGGGGCATCCAGAGCATCCTTGTGGCTCGCGTAGAATTCGACGAGGAAGAACGTTTTGATGGCGCTGGCGGAAGGCATGATTTCGAAAGCGTTTCTCGCGACTTTCGCCGGGCCGTCGGCTCCGCCCAGCAACACGGCCGCCTTGACATCGGTTCCGTGGCCTTTCAGGATGCCATCGATGCGGGATTCGATCGGGGCCGTTGCCCGCTGCGCCGTACCAGCATTCGAATCGCCGACCCCGTGCGAAGCCTGCGCCGCCGATACCTGCACGTAATTCGCGCCGGTTGCGGTATATACCACGGCCATGACTGCGAAATGACGTATGACGGACATCGAGACCAGCCTTTCAGGCGATGTCGGGCGAATTCCGAAGAACCTCGTGAAGGATACATGCGAACCCATCATACCTGCTTTCGTGGATCGGCACGAATCGATCCTTGATCCCATCCGTTCTTGCGAATTGGTTGATGACATTCCCGAAGGTGAAGGCAATCGGGGCATCCGGTTCTCGGCGATATCGCCGTGCGAAGGAGGCGTGACTTGTGACGTCGCCAGGTTCCGTCAAAATGCCGATGATTTTACTTGTGAGAGGTTTCGAAGCGGTGATAGACTGCAATGCAGCCAGTTCCACCATATTCTTCAGTCTTCGCGAACGACTGGCCGGTCATTTTCTACAGGAGTTGCCTGCGATGATAACTTTCGACATTCGATCCCGTCTCTGGAAACTCGCATGTTTAGCGATCGCCGCGGTTTTCGCGTCGGCGTCGGCCGGGGCACAGGAGAAGGCGAATCGACTGGCCGCACGGATTCCGTCCGAGGGGCTGGCATTCTACCTGGAATTCGACGGCTTAACGGCTCATGCGAAGGCGTGGGAGGGTTCTCATTTTCACGGCCTTCTCAACAAGACGACGATGGGCGAACTGGCCCGCGACTTCGCCCGCCAGGGTGCCGGGCTGCTCGCGAAATCAGCCAACGGAGAAGGTGGCGGCGACAAGTTCGACGCACAAACCTTCGAACGCATCGCCGACGACCTGCTTCGTGGCGGTTTCGCAATCGGGCTCTACATGGTCGAGGGCAAGCAAGAGCCAGTGCCGATGATGGTCGGCCGCGATCTCGGCAAGGGTATCGACCGCACACGGCTTGAGGCCTACCTGCCGAAGAGCGACCGTAGAGAAACCCGCGCCGGGCGGTCGATGCGGCTACGGGGTGACGGTTCAGGGCCGGTTTCATGGTGGGAGAAGGACGATCTCCTGATCGTCGACGCCGCGATCCTGGACCTTGCTATCGCTGCCATCGAAGGCAAGGGGGGCAATGCCTCTTCGCATCCGATTCTCAACGGCTTGAAGGGTGGTTCGGCCGCGTTCGAGCCCGTCGCCCGCGGTTTCGTCGACTTCGCCAGGATCCCTCTGCCGCCGCAGGCACGCGGGCTTGGTCTGGACGGTGTTCGCCGTATCGAACTTCTCGGCGGTATCGAAGACGCCCGGATCCGGACGATCGTTCGAGTGGTGGCGCCGGCACCTCGCAAGGGGCTGCTCTCGATCCTCGACGGTCCCGGCTTTTCGGCCGAAACGCTGCCGCCCATTCACCCTTCCGCCAACGGTTTTACTGCCTTATCGTTCGAACCTGGAGTCGCTTTTGCGAAGATATCCGACGCGATCACGGCGACGGATCCCGCGACCGGTCGCCAGATCGACATGTTTCAGAATCAGTTCAAGGCTCAGACAGGCATCAGTCTCGTCGACGACGTGCTGAAGGCGGTCGGCCCCGCGATGAGCATCGGCACCGAGTTTGACCCCGCACGCAATGGCGGCGACATCTTCTCGACGATTCAGCTCAAGGATGGAGCCGCTTTTGCCCGGACATTCGACAAGCTCGCACCGGTGATCGCCGCGATCGCCAGCCAGGCACTGCAGGCCCAGGCCGGGCCGAATGTCGGCAATATCGAACTCCGCAAAGCCGCTGCGGGAGGCGCTTCGCAATGGGTCTTTAGCCTTCCCGCTGGCCTGGCACCGGGGCTGGAACAGCTCTCACCGCGCATTCGAATCGACCAGGACGCGCTCTATATCGGCCTCGAAGCCCGCACGCTCGACGTCATGCAGCAGATCGCTGTCCGCAAAACGCCCTTCGCATTCCGCGGCGATTACGCTTTCATCGGCCAGCGGCTGCCGAAAAACATGGTCTTTATGAGCGTTCAGGACACGAGTAAGACTTTCGTTCCCATGATCGCGTCACTTTCGATGCTCGTGCAAAGCCTCGGCCAGGCGGCTGGGGCGAATGGCGGCAACTCGCCCTTTCCGATCCGCATCGACGGGAACCTGATGCCCACGGCCGAAGCGATGGCACCCTATCTGGCTCCGTCCGTTCTGAGCGTTTCCGTCCATCCTGAGGGCATCAAGCTCGACACGACGGCATCGGTCCCCTCGATCGATTCGCCTGCGATGACTGGCATTACCGTCGCCCTGCTGCTGCCTGCGGTTCAATCGGCCCGCGAGGCTGCCCGGCGTGCCCAGTGCGTCAACAATCTCAAGCAAATTGCATTGGCCATGCACAATTACGCCGACTCCAACGCCGGCTTCCCGCCCGTCGCGATCACGGGCAAAAACGGCGAGCCGCTCCTGAGCTGGCGCGTGGCCCTTCTGCCTTACCTGGAAGAAAAGGCTCTCTACGACGCCATCCGTAAGGACGAACCCTGGGACAGCCCACACAACAAGCCTTTGATGGAACGCATGCCCAAGGTGTTCGCCTGTCCCTCGGAATCGCTTCCACCAGGCATGACGTGCTATCGTTCGTTCGTGGGCAATGGTGCCGTCCTCGAGATGGACAAGCCGACTCCTCTTTCTTCCATCCGCGACGGTACTTCCAACACGATGCTCTTCGCCGAGAGTTCCGAGCCTGTCGAATGGACCCGGCCTGAAGGGCTTTCGATCGACGCCCCAGGTTCCCTAGGTCTTGGCTCGAAGCACCCTGGGGGGTTCGACGCCGCATTCGCCGACGGTTCCATTCATTTCCTCACTTCGAAAGTCCCGGTGCAAACCCTCAAGGCACTCATCACCAAGGCCGGCGGCGAAGAAGTAAACCGTTGAAATCAAGCGAGATCGACCTTCGTCAAATCTGCATCGCCCGCAAGTCGCCTTCGGCTTCAGCCCATGCCTTCGTCAGCTCCGCCAGACGTGCGAGCACGGCCGGGGCATGGGCTTCGACGGCCGGGGCGATCGCGGCGAGTTCGCTTGCGATCCGTTCCAGCCGGTGCTCGCCCGCCAGCACTTCAGGCTCATAGCGGCCCTTGATCTGAAGGGTCGCCGCCATCGGTAGCGGGTCGATACTTGCCGGGTCGAACCGGCTTTGCACATCGGCGGCCCAATACCACAGATTATTCAGCAGCCGCTGGCCGAAGCCCGGAATGGCGTATCCTGGATTCTGCATGAGCCGGACGACGTCGGCGGCCGTTTCGATGCCGAAGCTGGCCAGCATCGCCACGCGAGTACGGCCGATCTGGGCGATCGAGGCGTCGCGGATCAGGTGGCCCTCCAGCCATGCTTCCACGGCATACGCCCGCCGGGCCGAGGACTGTTCGACAAGTTCCCGCCGATAAGCCGCCAGAGCATCCGTCAGACGTTTGTGAACAGTCGCTGCCTCGGCTCGAAGCTGAGCGTCTTTCGTGCGGGCCTTTTCCAGCCAGGCTTTCCACGCCGTCTCCTTTTCCGCCAGGGCGGCCAGGGCTTCGTCACGCAGATGAGTGCGGCGATCGACCTCGGCCAGCCAGTCGTGGTTCGCTTCGAGCCATTCTGCTTGATCCGCATCGTTCTGCGTTCGGATTTCCTCGCATTCCGCCAGCCAATCGGCCGTGGCCCGATTTCGAAAAGATCGGCCCGCCCATTTCGAAAGTCCGAGCATCCCGGATGCGACTGCCGTTGCAGGAATAGCGAGCTGTGGCCGCACGAAAATCGCAAGGCCGCCAGTTGCGAAAGTCGGCCAGGACAGCGCCATCAGCAGAAATGCGAGCGAACCCGTGGCGGACGCGTCGGGTTCCGGTGGTTCGGGTACAGGTTCGAAAGGCTCCGGCCGTACCAGTTCCGCAGAAACCAGTTCCGGTGGTCTCAGTCGCTTTTTCGAAATCCTGGGCCTGGAGTATTGGCCTTCGAACTTCGGAACAGCATGAATGCGTGACAGCAGAATGGCCGGATCGACCTGGAATTCGACCCGAATCGACGGTGCTTCAGCTGTCGAGGTGGCCGCGATGACTTCGGGGAAGAAATCGACTTTGAATTTCGAACGCAGATTGCACCAGGGGCAATCGCTGGCCCGGGGATGAAACACGTGCCGCACGCCGCCCGGGCAGGGCACCAGCTCGCCCGCGAAGTTCGATAACGACTCAGCCCAATCGGCCGCCGTCGGGCGATCACGCCCGAGAAAGGCCCGCTCGAAGGCGGCTTCCAGCGATTCCGATAGATCGCCTGCCCCGATCACCCCCGGGGGCGGCGCCAGACCTTTTCTGGTCGCGTCCCGTCCATAGAAATAGGCACCTTCGGCAATCGCCGCCCCGATGCCGAAATCGCCCTGGCGGTTATGCCGGCCCGCGAACGGATGCCGGCCCATGAACAGAAGCTGAAATACCAGCACGGCCAGGGCGAAGTCATCATGCCGGGGCTCGCGAATGAGCCCTCGCAGATTCGCCGACTGCAATTCCGGCGGCAGATATTCTTCCTTGCCGACATCGGATGTCCAGCAATTGGCATCGTCGGCTCGAAATTGAAACGAGTCGCAGTCGATCAGGTGCACCGTGGCCCGGGTCGAGACCAGCACATTGTTCTGATTCGCATCGCCGATCACGCTGCCCGAAGCATGCACGGCTGCCACCACCCGGCCCAGGTTCGAAGCCGTCAGCGCCAGCATTTTCCAGTTCGCGTGCGGGAAATGCCGCTTACGTTCGACGGGCGAAAAAAGCTGGTGAATCTCCCGGTGCCCGGCCACTTCGGGCATGAGAAATCCGGCCACGCGCGGCCCCTGGGCGGTCGTCTCCAGAATCAGGTCCGTCGGCCAGGCGGCAGCGCTGGAGAGAGCCTCGCTTCCCAGCCGCACCATGGCCGCGAGCTTGGCCGCCCTGGCTGGATCCGGCGGCTGAAAATAAAGCTTGGCCAGAACCCCGGGCCGCCCGGCGACGGCATGAATCGACCCCTCGCCACCCCGCGCGACAGGCTCAGGCACGACCTGAATCGGCCCGGAACGCTGTGTGACCAGATATCGGGGCAGGATTTCGCTCATGGGGGACGAAAAGGACTTCGTTTACGATCGATCGGAAGATGCATTCGGCCGCCCCCGAATCATATCCCATAGCCATGCCGGATGTCATGACGAGGCGGGAGATGCGAAGGTCGGAAATTTAGACGAAAGTGCTGAAAATCAGGCTTTCGAATGGCCTGAACAGGAGAATTTTGGGATAATCGAAGATGCGTGAAATCGACGGTTCCGCACGCTGCCGTAACGGTTGGAGTCGCCCATTCGACCGCCTTCCGTTTCGAATGGTTCAGATTTTCCGGGAATTCGCTCCAGAGGAGAAAATGCAAAAATGCCGCCGTTCGAATACCTCAAGCGCAATGTTTTCGGTTGGCTTCATGAAGTCCGTCGGCGGCCGGGAATGTGGTTCAGTAATCTCTCAGAACTGGAAGCGATGATCCATGGTTACTATACGGGAATCGGAATGTACGGCATCCATGAAGACGTACCGCGGATGACCCATTCCCACTTCGGCACATGGATCAATCATAAGACGAAATGGTCCACATGTGCGGGCTGGGCATATGCGATCGAGCATCATACGAATTCCGAACAGGAAGCGATCGACACCTTTTTCGATTTTGTCGATCAGTATCGCGAGTTGAAACCGACCGTTAGGGCACATGTGACGCTCAAGCCCCATCATCAGCCGACTCCCGAACGTCGTAGCCGCACATTCACTTCGCCGGACGATCGACCCGACGAAATTTGGATCATCAATTATGCTCCGACCCGGTTGCATCATTTCCGATTCCGTTACGGCGATCGGATGATTGACGATTGGTTTCATTATACGAGCAATGGCTCCCACAGCACTCGACTGAGGGATCTTTATGAATGGGGCAGAAACGAATTCGGGATCGAACCTGACGAATGGACCGTCGTCCGGAATCGCAAAAAGAGCGAATCGAAATGAGAATCACGGGCAGACCAGCCAACGTGAATTCACATCAACTTCCATACTCCCGAAACCACATTTCCAGCATGATCAGGGCCCAGATGCGATAGGCATGATCGGCCACGCCCGTACGGTGTTCGTCCAGGATCCGCCGGATCGCCGCCTGATCGAGCCATTCGGCGATACGGGCATCTGGGCCAAGCAGCAATTCGGCGGTGCGTTCGGCCAAGGGCCCGCGCAGCCAGCGGTCGACCGGGGCGGCGAAGCCTGACTTGCGCCGCGTGAAGACCTCATCCGGCACCACGTCGGCACAGGCGGCCCGGAACAGCCGCTTGCCGCGGCCCGTGACGGGGTGGATCAGGTATTCGGCCGGGAGAGTGGCTGTGAATTCGGCGAGGCGGTGGTCCAGGAACGGTGCCCGGCATTCGAGCGAATGGGCCATCGAGGCGATGTCCACCTTGAAATTCAAATCGCCGGGCAGGTAGCCGGTCGGGCCAAGATCGGCCGCCTGACTGCGACGCACCAGCTCGCGGCCTTGCGCCGTCGCCATCGCGGCGGTCAACAGTGCCAATGGATCGCTCGTTTCGCCGGACACTTTGGCCAGGGCATCCAGCGTTTTTTCATTGTAAAGCGCCAGCCGGCGGGGTTCGTCCCAGTGGATCAGCCAGCGGGCGGCCAATTGAAGGTCGTTCGATCCGAACGATTCGAGCAAGGCCCGAATACGTCGGCCCCTTGTTTTCGCTTTCGAAGATGCCGGAATGCATTTCGCCAGCGGGCCTGAGAGGAATTTCAGGGCCGAAGCCGGCAGATTCTTTCGCACCCGGTCGGCCAGAGCGATAGCCCGGTAGCGGTCGTAGCCGAGGGCGATTTCGTCGCCGCCGTCTCCGGCCAGGGCGACTTTCACGTGTTGCGATGTGGCCTGGGAGAGCAGCCAGGTGGGCAGGGCGGAGTTATCGGCCAGGGGTTCGTCGTAGCAGCGGGCCACGTGGGCGAGCGTTTCCCAGGCGTCGTACCGTACGGGGATCGTCGTGTGCTCTGCCCCGAGGGCTTTCGCGAAGGCTTCGGCCTGGGGCGATTCGTCGAACGAGCGGTCGTCGAAGGACACACAGAAAGTGCGCAGGGGCTTTTTGGCCAGCCGGGCCGAGAGGGCCGCCACGATCGAAGAATCGATACCGCCCGAGAGAAACACGCCCACGGGCACGTCGGCCACGTTCTGCTCAGCCACGGCCGAGTCGAGCAAGTCGCGGAACTGGCTCGCGGCGGCGGTGAAGGGCAATTCCCGCGCATCGACCTGGCGCGACCATTCGAGCGACCAGAATGGCTCGACGACCGAGTTCCACGATCCGCCGACCGCATCGGACCGCTCGAAAACGGCTCGGTAGCCGGGGGGAATTTTTTGTACGTTCTGATAAATCGTCCGGGGGGCCGGCACATAGCCGAAGGCGAGGTATTGATCGAGCGCGACCAGGTCCACCCTGGGCCGCCAGGCCGGGTCGGCCGCTCTCAGGGCCTTCAGTTCGCTGGCGAAATGGATGCGCCCGGCGGCATCCACGCGCCAGACAAGCGGCTTCTGGCCGAAGCGGTCGCGGCCCAGCAGTAGCCGTTTCCTGGGTCTGTCCCACACAGCGATGGCGAACATGCCGCGCAGGCGGGCGAACATCTCTTCGGCGTCGTCTTCGTACAAGTGGGGCAACACGGCCGTGTCGCCTTTGCCAGCCAGACGATGTCCGAGCGCTTCCAGCCTGTGGTGCAGCTCGGGGAAATTATAGATTTCTCCGTTGAAGACGACGTGCACTGAGGCGTCCTCATTGCCCATCGGCTGACGACCGCCTGCGACGTCGAGAATCGCCAGCCTCCGGAAACCCAGCGCCGCGGTGCCATCAGGATCGTACCAGAAGGATTCTTCGTCAGGCCCTCGCGGGGCGATGGCACGAGTCATCGCGGCCAATGCCTGGCGGATTTCCGGGGAGTTCGCACCTGGGCCGACGATGCCCGCTATGCCGCACATGATTCGAAAGGGCCTCGACCTGGAAATGGATCGTTCAGGTATGCGAAATCCGCCACGGTTGCGACATCCGAGAATAACGAAATACCGGATCGAACCGCCATGGCCGCAACCGGTACGACCCGCGTCGAAGTGTCGATTTCTTACGATCGCACGAACAACGGGCTTTCAGAACGATCTGCCGGGAATGAGCCCTGGCATGTTCGCCCGGCTGTCGATTTCGCCGGGAAGCCGGGTGGGCGTGATCCGGTCGACAAGCCAGCGGCCGTCGTCCTGCTTGCTCAGGCCGAAGGACCAGCTTGTCGGCGTGGGCGGAAAGTTGATGGCGGAGCCGCCCATCGGGGGCTTCCATGTTCCCGTCGCCATCACGGTGAAATCGGCTTTGCCCTTTCGCGTCTTCTTGCCAGCGGAAATCTGAAGGTCGCGCACGTTCAGGAAGTCGAACTTCATCTGATCCAGAGCCTGCTTCAGCAACGTTCGGCCCAGGGGCGATTCGAACCCCACGCCTGCGCCAAGGCCGTTCTGAACGTAAACGGCTGAGGGCGTCAAGTGTTTACGCAGTTCGTCTTCGTCATTACGTTTCACGGCTTGAGCCATCGCCGTGACCGTGCCGGCGATCTTCTCCCGGTCAGTCGTCCATGAGAAATCGATGCCGAGCAGCACCAGCCCGACGACGATCAGGCCCAGGGCACGCATCAAGTGCCGGCCGTTCTGGTTCATGAAGAACAGGCCGAGAAAGACGACGGCACCGAGCCCCAGGCCGAAAATCGCAGGCCAGGGGTTTTCGCCGAAGTGGAGTTCCGCGAATTCCATGATCAGGGGCCTCCTCGATACGGTTCGATCGAATCCGCCGCTTGGTATCAGAAGAGAGGCTTAGGGCGCACGACCAATTCGATCGTTTGTCCGTCACGTTCGACGATGGCCTTGATTTCCTGCCCGGGGTCGACGGAAGACAGTGCCGCAGCCAGGTCGGCAGGAGAGAATAGCCAATACGAACCCAGGGCTGCGATCACGTCCCCAGGTTTCAAGCCAGCAGCTTGAGCTGGCGAATTCGCCGAGACTTCGACGACACGACAAATCGGCGGGCCGGGCTTGTCGGCCGCGGGTTTGGCGGTTTCCACACGAATGCCGATGGCTGAAGTCCGCGCGATCAAGACCTTCGTCGGCCCCTTGGCCATCGGGTTCATCATCCGGTCCGAAAGGGCTGCGCCGATGTCGTCGGTCTTCTCGCGCACGGGTTCGAACCACAGCCGCTTCTTCTGATAGTCGATCGTGGTGCGGTAACGGGCGAAGAAGGTGTAGCCCAGGATACCGTCGAAACGTTTGCCCAGAACCTTGCTCATCGTGGTGATGGCCGGATGGTCGAAGACCATGACCGGAATGTCGTGGGCGACAGAATCGCCGAACTGCATCTGCTTGACCATTCCCTCCACGCCCGTCATGCCCCGGCTTTTCTTGCCGTCGCGGTTGAGGGATTCCGATTCTCGCGCCGACTTCACCGAAAGCAGCGTGACCGGCGCACCCAGGTCGAAGATCAGCCGGTAGGGGCCTTTTCCGTTGAGTTTCACCTCAACGTAAAAGTGGTCCGATCCCGTCATTTCGAAGGGAAAGCCAGGGCCAAGCTCATCGAGCGGCCGGGCCACGAGTTTGCCCCGGGACCGTGTCGAATCGGCGGACGGTGCTTTCGTACCAGGTTCCTGAGCCGTGGCGAAGCCACAAATGGCGGAAAGCCCCGCGATGAACGCAACGAGGCCATGCCGGGGCCGGAACTGAATCCAATGAGCGGTTTTCGCAGGCGTCATTTTCAGAATCGCTCCTGAAGCTCGATTTCGACCGACCGTTCGGCATCTTTGCGGCGCACGTCGAGCCGAATCTTCTGCCCCGGGGCCTTTTTCGCCAGAATCTCGCCCAGTTCGGCGGCGTCATGCACGGCCTTGCCCTCGCACTTCTCGATGACATCGCCAGGTTCGAGTTTCGCCGTGGCGGCTGGCGAATCGGGCCAGACGGTATCGACCAGCAGCTTGCGGGCATCCCCCTGACCTTCGGATTTGACGCCGAAACCGGCGAACCCTTGCGGCAAGCGGCGTGTTTCAGGCTGTTTGCCGACGAACAGCGACGCGAATTTCATCGCCGGGCCGAGCATTTCCATCGCCTGAAGCTGTACCGGGATGTCTTCGCGGCGAATGGCGGGCTTGTCGTCGACCACGCCGACGGGATCGAAATCCAGACGGGTCCAGATCATGCGGTGGTGGGTCGGATCGAGCGTGATGCGGTAGCGGGCAAGTACGGAGAAGCCCATAAGTCCGTCCAGCTTCATTCCCGGCAGCCCCAGAGCATTCATGCCCACGAGCTGAAACGGATCCTCGACACGAATCTTGAGCTTCTCGAGCCGGGGGCCGCCTTCCAGGCGAATTTCGTCCAGGACGCTGTAATAGGTCTTATCCGACGACTGCACGCCGGCCTTTTTGGCGGCCTCTTTGGACAGGAAAAGCCCGGGGGCACCGGTGTCGACCACCAGATGGAAAGGGCCCTGGCCGTTGATCAGTGCCCGGACGACGAAGTGATTCGTCTGAGTGAGAAAATAGGGCACCTCGAACGACATGCCCACCTGCGTTTTCGCGGCTTCGGCTTCTTTTGCCGACAAGCCCCCGGCGGCGATGCAGGGAAGCATGGTCACGAGACACATCAGCACATGCCGGGCGGTGATCGTCCGTTCGATATCGGTTCGCATGCTTATCCTTTTCGAGACCTGGAGGATCGATACATGGCCGAAATTTCCGGGCTGCTTGCCGGCTCCGCTGCAGCCCCCAGCGGCGATTCGTCGATCCGAAATCTATTCGCTCATTCTTCATTGTATGCCCGTGCCCCGGCAATCGGATAGGCCGGGGCAAAGGAATCGTGTTTTCGTCATTGAGCGAACCAGTGCGAAATCGCCCGGATTAGTGTTACGGCATCGGTTCGATGCCCATTTCCCGTAACTTCGCGAAGATCGCCGTGGCCAGGTCGTGGAGTTCCTCGACGTTCAGGGCTTCGGCCCGAATGTCCGTGGGCAGGTCCAGAGCCGTGAGGATTTCGTCCACCACGGGCTTCGTCCAGCTCCTGTGGTCGTGATAAAGCGCATGAAGGACGACGCGCAGGTTCTTGCGCCTGTGCAGGAAGATGCGGCGGACGAGGTGAGCGAACCAGGGCAGATCGGCGATGGCCGCGCGCTTGGTCGGGCTGGGCACGATGCGCACGATCGCGCTATCGACCTTCGGCCTGGGCCAGAAGACGGCGGGCGGCAGGCGGCGGAGGATCTCCACGTCAGTCAGGGCGGTGACCATGACCGAAAGCGATCCGTACGCGGAACTCATCGGCTCGGCCACGAGCCGCTCGGCCATTTCCCATTGCACCATGACCACCATCAGCATGGGGCAGATCGATTCGTCCAGCAGCAGGTTCGAAACCAGCGGCGTGGCGATGGCGTAGGGCAGGTTCGCGATGAGCTTGAGCCGGGCGTCGGGCCGGGCGGCGAGTTCTTCGCGGATGGCCAGCACGACCTCGGGCGCGATGCGGTTCTTGTTCTTGAGCACGTCCTGACGAAGCTGGCGCACATTGTCGCGGCCGGAGACAGCCTCGGCCGTGAGGCGGCCCATGGCCGGGTCCAGCTCGACGGCGATCACGGCCCCGGCCTGTGCGGCCATGCGGGCCGTGAGCGCTCCGGTGCCGGTGCCCACTTCCAGTACGACGTCGCGGGGCGTGAGGCAGGCTTCCCTCACGATGACGTCGTGCAGGTTCAGGTCAATGAGAAAATTCTGGCCGAGCTGGCGTCGCGGGGCCAGGCCGTGCTTTTCGAACAGGTCACGCAGATAGCTGAGCGTCTGCCGCGGACTGGGGTGCTCGGCCTCCACTTCCGCATCGGCCAGGGCTTCGGCATCGCGATCGGCCAGGTCGTCGGCTGCGTCGTCACTCGCCAGGGCATCGTCGTCTGGGAAAAAGCCTTCGTCGAGAGTCGGATCCTCGTCCTGCTCGCTATCGCTCATGAATCGCCTCGGTCGGTTCACATGCCCGGGGGACTGCCGCGGGCAATCCCGCACAGAGCCATTGTCGGGATCCGGGGCCATCGCCGCAAGATGCAGAGCGAATTGACGGCACGCCGAAAGCCGACAGGCTGGACCATCGCTTGCAGGTGTTTCGTCTAACGTGCATGATCGCATGCATGGGTTCGACATTATTCCGGCGAGTGGTCATCCCTCTCAACCTTCGAACTTCGAAATCCAATCGATCCTGTTCCAATCCTTCGGCAGACCCTTCGCCTCCATGAAATTTCCGAACGTCATTCCACGTCCATCGACGACATGCTCTCGCCACCAGACGGTATCGCATTCACGGCACATCACGGCATGTCCATCGATATCAGCGATCACGATGACCCATAAATCGGCTTGTTCACAATAAGGGCATACTCTCATGGTTCGGATCCTGCGAGCCCAACTGATTCGTAACATCAAATCCCGTCATCTGTTGCGGAAGCGGCTGTTGACGGGATTCGAACTTTGGCGATCGGTGCTTATTCCTTGTACCCGACGACCATGTAGTGCCGGGGCATCGACTCATCCACCACCTCGACCCGGAAGCCCGCCACTTCGAGCTGTTTCGTCACTTCCTTGGGGGCGATCCGAATCTCCTTCGGCGGGCCGTGTTCCGCTAGAACTTCGTGTTCTACCACCACGAACCGCCCGCCACGCTTTAGCCCGTCGTACACCTTCTTGGCGTATGCCTCCCGCCCCATGACGTGGTGCCAGGTGTCCAGAGTCAGCACTGCGTCCACGCCGGCGGGATTCAGCTCGGGGTCATCGAATCCGACTTTCTGCGGCACGATCTTGGCCGGCCCCAACTCGCCTTTGCGTTTCGTCAGGTACTCGACCATCTCCGCCGAAGCGTCAATGGCAATGACCGTGCCATCCTTGCCGACTGCCTTGCTGATCGGGGCCACCATGTAACCCGTCCCCGCACCGATGTCTGCGACCGTCGCCCCCGGCTTCAACGCCAGGGCTGCAACGATCTCCTCCGGATGCTGCCATTTGTCACGTTCCGGATCGTTCCACTTCGTCGCGCGCTCTGCAGGATCGGCGAAGGCATGATTGTGATCCTTGTGCATGGGCGGGGGCTCCTTCTTGGGTTCTGACCCGGACAGATCTTCCTTCGCCGGTGGCTGCTCGACAGGCTTGTCATTCTTGGCATCCGACACGGCGATCTCATGCCGCTGGCCGCACCCGGCGATGCCGACCGCAATGGCGAGGAGGGACAGGACTATGGCGGGGCTCTTCATCTCGTAGTCCTCTTGATAATTTGGGCCTGCAGATTGCGAAGAACGACACTCGCTTCACGCTGTCGGCTTCGGACATTCATGGTAAGGTCCCTATTGATGATTGGACCTGCCTGTTCATTCACTCTCGTCGTTCGCGCATGGCCGGATCAGGTATACCCAACCCATCCGCGAAACGTGAATCCGGCATAGAACAAGCTGACATTCGAGAATCCGGCTTCACGCAAGATGGCCTTGTCCTGTTCCGGCGTAAGAATATTCAAATGGGACTCGACCGCCGCGTGGGCGGTTTGTGAGTCTTTGGTGCTGAGACTGGAAGCGTTCGCGAAGGCGGCGAAACGGGACAGCCAGATCGCCCGCTCTCCCTCACTTGCCGGAACGCTCATGTGAACCAACACGAATGGAGCGCCGGGCTTCAGTCGGTGATGAACCTCGACCGCCGTCCGTAGACGTTCCTTACGATCCATGAAGTGCATCGTCAGCAGACAGGTCGCTGCGTCGAATGGCCCTTCCGGAGCAGCATCAATGATTCCGTTGTGGAACCGAACACGCGAAATGAGCGGCCCCAAGGTCTGCTCGGCCAGCCGGATCATTTCTGATGAAGGATCGACTCCCTCAAAGGTCCAACTGGGCTGAGCCTGTGCAAACGTTTTCAACTCCAATCCACCTCCCGCCCCAACGACGAGCACACAACCTCTAAAGGGGACGCGCTCGGCGAGCAGGAGTGTCGCCATGCGGTGCATGTCGAAAAACCCTGGCACCATGCGTGGAGGACCTTCTGCATATCGTGCGACGTGCCTGGCATCCGAGAACGCGAATTGGGGGTTGGGTGACTCAGGAGACATGAACATGGTCCTCCATCGCTTGGGAACTGCCGCGAGCCACGAGTCTCGAGTGGACATCGGCGCTGAGCATGGAGAGCGTGACTTCGCCAAAGCGAGCGAGCAGCCGTTCCTCCGCGTCACGGAACGCCTGTTGAAGTGCTGCGTTCACGGTCTGTTCGACGAGGCAGCTTGGTGCTTCGGTGCGATTGCCGATGGCGAGGAGTGAAGGACTGCCAATCGCTGCATAAATTTCCAGCAACGTCACTTTCGACAGGTCGCAGGCCAGCGTCCACCCACCGCCATGTCCCTTTTCGGAGCGCACGTACCCTTGCTGTCGAAGACCCGCCATAATCCGCCGGATCACCACCGGATTGGTGTCCATCATTTTGGATAAGTCTTCCGATGTGACAGGCCCTGTCCGCTCCGCCATGTGGAGCAGGATGTGAAGCACACCGGAAAGTCGGCTATCTCGTTTCATGTAACTTATGTTGTTACTTGATAGCCAAGCTGTCAAGGGATGGGCTGCATATTCGACCTGGGGTGGCGCTTCGCGATGCCAGGGAGAGGTAGCCATTTAATGCTGTAACCGTTACCCGTGAATGGACATACCGTCTTCGAAACGATGAAGGAACTCGGATTCCCAACCCCTGACGCCCGCCAGAAAAAGTTCTGACGGTGTCTTGTCGCCCCGTCAAGAATTGAGACATCCCCCGCCTGTTCGGCACACTTGCCGCGTGTGTCTCGAGGAACCATCCGGAATGGTCAAACACGGAGTCGAATTCCGGATGTTGCCCTGCCTTTAAGGACAACACGATCGACCGTGGCGAATTCCTCATCGCATCTTGCGCGAGGGGTTAGACATCGGGGCGGAGGACAGTTTCGTGGTTCTTGACTTCGAAGCTTCGCGCGTGCAAACCAAACGCAACGTAAGCGAGGATCGATCCGAATCCTGTCGCGAGGATGTCATAGAGGTCAAACACGAATCGATCGCTTTGCGTCTGGATGAGTTCCCATCCCCAGAGGCCTAATGTCGTGAACATGAGAATCAGAAAATACGAACGACGCGATGCCTCCGTAATGGGCGCTTGAGACGTTCGAGGAGTGAAACTGGAAAGGATCAGGGGCATCGCGAATGCCGCGGCGACGTTCGGCATGACCCCGAGCGCAAATGCAAGAACCGGTCCCGGGTCAGAAACGTTCTCTCGCAGCGAGTGGGTGGCCGAAAGTGCGACGAGGCCGATCATTCCGGTTGCGGCCAGACGCTGGGGGAGTTTGACTTGCATCTCGCGGGACTCATTTCGAGTTGCGAAGCTTCGCATCCACGGGCCCAGTCTCGCGCGGCCCGACTGCTCCTTCCCTCGTTCGATCGAATTCAGCCATCGACGGCCACTTCGCCGGAGGGTTCGCCCTTGCGGGTTTTCTGCTGTGCTGCGCCGCCGATCCGATAAATGATGATCGCCGAAACGATCATGGACGTCGCCAGATACCAGAGGCCGTAGTTGAAATTGCCCGTTGACTTCTTCACGGCGCCGATGACCCAGGGGCCGATCCACCCGCCAAGATTGCCGAACGAATTGATCATGCCGATCGATGCGGCGGCCGCGGCGGCGGTCAGGAACTGATTCGGCAGAGCCCAGAAGGCGGGCAGATAGGCCTTCAGGCCCGTCATGGCGATCGTGAAGAGCAGAACGGTCAGGGCCATGTTGCCCTGGCTGGCCGGCGTCAGGAACAAGGCGATCGCGCCCGCCACGATCGGGATGACGGCGTGATAGCGCCGTTCTCCCGTGCGGTCCGAATTCCAGCCGACGAAAATCTGGCCGATGAGCGAGCCGATGGGCGGAATGACGATCAACCAGGCGACCTTCTTGACGTCGATGTGGTACCAGTTTTCCAGAATCGAGGCCATATAGAGCTCGACACCGTAATTGCCCGTGACGACGAAGAAATAGGCCGCCGCCAGGACAAGCACGCGAGGGTTCGAAAGCGCCTGCGCCACCGTCATGTGGCCATGGGCGTCAAGCTGTTCGCGGCGTTCACGTTCCAGAGCCAGTTCCAGGGCCTCGCGTTCTTCCAGAGTCAGCCATTTGGCGTCGCGTGGGCGGTCCGTCAGCCAGATCAGCACGACGATGCCCAGAATCACGGCCGGCAAGCCCCAGAACACGAAGACCCACTGCCAGCTCGTCAGGCCGAGGATCGCCGGGTTGCCGTTCATTCCGATCCGCATCAGCCGTTCGGAAATCGGCGGGCCGATCATCTGGGCGATCGGCGTGCCGATGAAGAACCAGGCCAGGGCACGGGTGCGGTCTGTCTTGGGGAACCAGTGCGTCAGATAGACGATCACGCCGGGATAAAAGCCGGCCTCGCCGAGGCCGAGCAGGAATCGCATCGTATAGAATTGCCACGGTTTGGTGACGAACGCCGTGAGCGCGGCGATGACGCCCCACGTGATCATGATGCGGCAGATCCACTTGCGGGCCGACCAGCGTTCGACGATCAGCGTACCGGGGATTTCCAGCAGCAGGTAGCCGAAGAAGAAAATGCCCATGCCGAAGCCGAACACGCCTTCGTCGAATCCGACGAGGCGTGGATCCTGCTGCATGCGGAGCTTGGCGAAACCGACGTTGACCCGGTCGATATATGCGACGACGTAACACATGAACAGCAGCGGAATCAGGTGCAGATACGCCTTGCGGCGAGCCGAATTCAAGGCTGCGTCGTAACTGTGCGCTTGTACGTTCATCGCAGGGATTATCCTTCCGTCGCGGAAGCTTGCCGGATTTCGTCGGGAGGAAGTATTCGGGCTGTCAGCCGCAGGCCGATCGCCAGGATTGGTTCCGGCCAGGGCGGCCGGTCCGGATGAGATTACCAATTGCACACTTTCGCCGCAACGGAAATGGATGGCGATCGAACTTTCCCACCGGCGCCGAAGTCCGGGTCCTGCGGGTCGGGCCGATTCTTCGGACTTTGACCGATCCGCTTGACTCCACCTGCCCGCTGAGCATCGTCCAAGCCTCCACGCCTTCGCCCGGCTCGAATCGAATAGGCCCCCTGGGGCAGACGTCATGCTCGATCGAAGCCCCTAATCACGGCGTTTCCCCGATTCCTGTTGAAACCGGTCATTCGGTCCGGGCAGAATAATGACTCTGACCGGACCGGAGCGTGCACACCGGCCGGCGTTTCGCCAGTTCGACGGCCTGGAGCGAGTTTCGTGATTCAATCGCAGCGGTCCTTTTCGCAACATTCCGACATCCGCCGGGCCATGAAAGCCTGCGAACCTCGTGGCATGGTCGCTCTGGGCGTCGTTTTTGGCGTTTTCGCGGGCTTGGGTCAGGTCAATTCCGCCGATCGCACGGACACCCTCGCAAACCTTCAAAAGGAAGCGATCGCGGCCAAAACCGAGAAGAAACGTCGCCCCTGGCACTTCGGATCGCAAGGCCGGGGAGAGGTTTACAGCAATCACACGTCGCACTCGAACCGGCTGATTCCGGTCTATGCCTTCGGCAAGAAAGTTCGCCTGGCCGATTATGCTGGGGCCAATTCGCTCTATCGCGACCCTGCGAAAATCAAGGCCCTTTACGGCTACGACGCCCCCAACACCCACGACCCTGACGCCGAATACTTCGACCAGACCGACCTTTACAGGATCCAGAAAGACGCCGTGGCCCGTGGTGTGAAGCACCTGTTCGTCGTCTGGTTCGACGGCCTCGATTACGAAACCACCCAGGCCGCCGCCGCCGCCAAAACCGGCGTCATCTACACCGCCGGCAAGGGCAGCGGCCTGATCTTTCAGGACTATCCGGCCAACGGCTCGGCCCAGTACGGCTACTACGTCACCAGCCCAAGCCACAATTCGCCGAAGAAGACCGACGTGGACAAACAGACGATCGAATTCGCCCCCGATGTCCTCCGCGGCGGTTACGACTCCGCCATAGCCGGCCCGAATCCGTGGTCGTTCGGCAAGTTCGGTTCGGCTGCCATGTCCTATCTCAAGGGGCAATCGGGCAATGCGGCTGACAAGGCCGCCGTCGCCGCCACAGGCCGGGCACCCCATGCCTACACCGATTCCAGCACCTCGGCGGCTTCGGCATTCAATGGCATCAAGTCGTTCAACAACGGCTTGAACATGTCGCCTGAGGGCAAGCCGGTGGCGACTCTCTGGCACGAGCTTCAAAAACAGGGCTGGGCCCTGGGCACGGCCACCAGCGTGCCGTTTGACCATGCCTCGCCAGCTGGCACTTATGCCCGCAATGTCTATCGCGACGACTATCAGGACATCGCCCGCGAGATGCTGGGCCTTCGGGCGATCGTCGAGGATGCCACCCACGCCGATCACCTGACGGGGCTGGACGTCGTTCTGGGCGCAGGAGCGGACAAGGAAGCTCCCCGCTTCGAACACGTCAAGGAACAGGGCGTGAACTCGGCCGACGGCACGACCTATCTGGCGAACGTGGACAAAAAAGCCGTAAACATCGCCGATGGCGGCAAATATGTCGTCGTCGAACGCACCGCCGGCAAGTCGGGCAGCGATATTCTCGCCGAAGCCGCCGAAAAAGCTGCCACGGGCGGCCATCGCCTGTTCGGCGTCTTCGGCACCCAGTACGGGAATTTGCCCTATCGCACGGCTGACGGCGACTACAAACCTTCGCCCGGCATTCGTGGCACCCAGACTTATACCCCGGCCGACTTGACCGAAAACCCCACCCTGTCTGACATGACAAGGGCCGCCCTGAAAGTTTTGACCCGCGAAAAGGGTCGCCCCTTCGCACTGTTCGTCGAGGCCGGCGACGTCGATTTCGCCCTCCACGACAACAACCTGGACAACGCCATCGGCGCCCTCTATTCCGGCGAGGCCGCGATCCAGGTCATCATCGACTGGGTCGAGAAAAACTCGAACTGGGACGAATCGGCCATGATCGTCACCGCAGACCACGGCCACACACTGGTGATCGACGACCTGAACGCCATCGCCGGCAAAGCCGCCGGTGCGGTCGATCGACGGGAAAAACGCTGATCGAATCTCGCGGAATCGCCGGCCTCGTTTCCGAAGGCCGGCGCTCCGCCTGCTCTCCCATGATTGCCTGAATGTCGAAAGTGGTCGATTCGGATCTCGGCCCATTCGGCGCCCTTGAACCGATGACCTGAACGGCACGGTCAAGCGAATCCGACGCCACTGCACGTCGTATCGTGGCGGTTCGTTCCGAATCCCTCATCTGAAGCGTCGAACGAGAGATCGCCTGATCCGATGAAATATCCGTTGGCTGTGGCCGCAAGTCTTTTCAGCCTGCTGAGCTTGGCAGGTTCGGCGTATTGCGGCGCCCAGGATTCGACCACCCCGCCAGCGGAAACAGTGAAGCCTGCCGAAACCGCCAGAGACGCCAAACCGAAACCAGCCGAGAAAGTCGCCGTGAAGCCCACGGTGCGAGACGACGAGATCGAACGCCGGCTGACGGACATTCTCGAGGCGACCACCTGGTTCCGTGCCCCGCTGGTGGCTGTGGATGAAGGCGTCGTCTTCATGACGGGGTTTACCAGCTCGGAAGCCTACAAGTCCTGGGCCGCAGACCTGGCCATGAATACTCAGGACGTCGTGGCGGTCGTCAACCGCATTCAGGTGGACCAGCCGCCAATTTTCGACCTGTCGGGCATCGTCGAACAGTTGCGTGACATGGGCCGTTCGGTCGTCCTGGGTTTGCCATATTTGCTGTTATCGATCTTCATGATCCCCACGGCATGGCTTTCCGCAAGGCTCGCTCGCAAGCTCAGTTCCCGATTGTTCGAGCAATCCATAAGCAGTGAACTGCTCCGCGACGTCGCTTCGCGTTCGGTCGGCTTCCTCGTCTTTTTCATCGGCGTTTACCTTGTCCTCAAGGTTTCAGGGCTGTCGCGGCTTGCCGTTACCGTTCTGGGCAGCACGGGTGTCGCGGGCCTGGCAGTCGGTATCGCGTTTCGTGAAATTACCGAAAATTTCCTCGCCAGCATTTATTTGAGCATCAACAAGCCGTTCCGTATCGGCGATTACATCTCCGTCGCCGATCGTTCCGGCTACGTTCAGGGCCTCACCGCACGCACGACCATCCTGATGACCAACGAAGGCAACCACCTGCAGATTCCCAACGCCATCGTCTTCAAAAACGTCATCCGGAATTTCACCAGTAACCCGCTTCAGCGCATGGATTTCACCCTCGCTCTGGCTTTCGGGACGCGCATTTCCGAAGCCCAGGAAGTCGCCATGCGGGTTCTGCGCGATCACCCCGCCGTGCTCGAAGACCCGGAGCCGCTCGTTCTCGTCAACGACATCGACGATATCGGCATCCGTTTGCGATCGTATTTCTGGGTCGACTGTATCGAACACAGCTGGCCGAAAGTCCGATCGTCCGTGATTCGTCTGACCCGAAGCGCCTTTCGTGATCACGGGATCCGTTTCGCGGGAGAAATCGAAGCCACGGACCGGGAAAGACCCGCGGAACCGGCCGAATTCTCCGCCCCGCCCGCCCGCTCTTCGCCAGTGCCGGTGAATGTCCCTGAACCGGTCGTGTCCCCGTCCGAAGGATCGCTCTCCAGCGATGCCGATTCGATCGAAGAACAAACTCTTCGTGCACGAGTTCCCGAAGAAGGCCAGAACCTGCTCGAACCGGACAGCGCCAAAGCGAAAGCCCGGGAGAGCGAATCGAAAAGCTGATCAGGGCCGTATGTCCGATCTTTTCGTCGACTGGCTTCAAGAACCGGACCGGTGAACCCTTAGCTTGCCTTCACGCTAGGCCCGCCCAGGCATAAGACGAATTTCCGTATGACGTAACTCTATGCGATTCCATAGATATCGGACGAATATCGGCTGACTTGCGACGAAATCCGACGCGAACGTTGACAAGATGGGAGCAATCGACTATTTTTGTAGTCAATAGATTTGGATACCGTCATTGAGTATTGAGGGTTGATTGATGACCGATTCCCGGAATTCCCGTGACGAGACCCTTCTGACGCCTGCCGAGTGGAAGGTGATGAAGGTCGTCTGGCGGCACCGGTATCGCGGCTGTGCCGCGCGTGACGTCTACACCGAAACGGCCCGCACCGAAGGCTGGGCCCCGACGACGACCAAGTCCATCCTCAAACGCCTGGTCGATAAAGGCCACCTGAGCGTGCGGCAGGTGGGCAATGCCTATCTTTACGAACCGGCCGGATCGGCCGTGAAGTCGCTGCTGGCTGCCGCTGACAGCCTGATCGAAAACCTTCTGGAAGGCACCTCGGGCCTGGTGATTTCCCACATGCTAGAACGCACCAGGCTCACCGGCGACGAACTGGCACGTCTGCGCGACCTCATCGACCGCCGCACCGCCGACCGCCCGGAAGACGCAAAAGACCCGAAAAACGCCTGAATTCGGAGGGCTCCGCCATGTTCGCCACGCCCGCTTCGTTACCGATTTCGAATACGACCTTCGAAACGGCCGCCGGCTTCTGGTTCGAAATTCTTGCCAGGGCCACAGTGCAATCCCTCGTCGTTCTGGCCGTCATCGGCTTGTTCTGGATTTTGCTGCGTCGACATGTCAGCCACGCCTTCGCCCACGGGCTTTTTCTGCTTGTCCCGGCGCGGTTCGCGGCGGCATTCGTATGTGGCCTGCTCGCACTTGAAATGCCGATGGAAATTCCGCTGCCGTTCATATCGCCAACGGAAACGGAAATCACCGGATCCGACGCAATACCTGACTTAGTTAAAAATTCCGAACCGCTTTCCCTTCCGGAATCGTCCTTTCCACCGATCGATTCCAAACCCGTTGCGGTATTCGCAACGCTGCCTGGTGAATCCGAACATTTCGAAACCGCTGGTTCCCAACCGGCAGGGAAGTCCGAAGCGCTTCAGGTCGAATCGATTGCCCGTCCCGGTTTCGAATGGCCCGGAGCTTCCGCAATTCTCTTTGGGGCCTGGTTCGGAATCTGCTCGATTCTTGCGATTCGATTCCTCATTGCCAGCTTGGCCATGCATTTCCGCCTGAAACGATCTGGCCTGCGAACATCGACCGAGTTGTTGACGATCGTTGCGGATGTGGCCTCCGAACTCGGACTTCACCTTTGTCCGCATGTGGTTACGACGCCCGCCGTCCACTCGCCCGCCGTCTTCGGCCTGATTCGCCCGAAGCTGTTGATTCCCGCAGGTTTCGAAACCGCGTTCGATGAAGCTGAAATGCGCTGGGCCATCGCTCACGAGCTGGCCCACCTGAAGCGCCGCGACCTCTGGGCCGTGGCTTTCGAACGGGTCGTCGGCCTGGCCGGGTTCTTTCATCCGGCCTTGTGGCTGGCCCGCCGTGCCACGGCGACATTCCGTGAACTGGCTTGCGACGACCTTGCCGGAAATGTCACCGGCCTTCCGCCCCGCAGGTGTGCGGAAACGTTCCTGAAAATCCTCGTCTGGGCCGATCGTCAGCCCGCTCACACACCTGATAGCCCGCTCGTTCTTGGCATGAATCCCCGTTTCCCGGCCATTCGCAGGAGGATCGAAAACATGACGGATCAAGCGAATTCGAAACGCCCCGCCCGGCTTGGGCTAATGAACATTGCGATTCTTGCATTGCTGACGATGACATTATCGCTGCCGGTCGTACCGAAGCTTGTGGCCATGGGTCCCGCGACGGCTGAACCGTCAGCCGAGAACTCGGACGACGCCCAAAAACCGGAACAGGTTCGAAACGAAGGCGTTCGAGTGACTCTCAAGGACGCGGAAACGGGCCAACCGATCGCCGGTGCCGAGGTGCTTTCCTTCGCCAACTTCACCCGCACGATCCAGAACACGGAAGCCAACGGCCAGGTCTCGGTCGATTTCGACCCCCAGCGGCACGATTCGTTCTCTCTGCTGATTCGCCATTCTGGCTATATTCCACTACAAAAATATTGGTACCGGAATATGCCACAGGACTTTCCGCCGCCTGATGACTTGCAACTGACGCTCCTTCGCGGCAAGACGATCGGCGGGCGTGTGACGGATTCTGAAGGCAAGCCGATTGCTGATGCCGAAGTACGCGTCGAATACGAAATGGAACTTGACGGCGTGCGGATGCCATCGCCGTATGTCAAAATCCAGACCGATGCGGACGGCCGCTGGACGGCTTCCTGCGTCGACCCCAAAACAGAAAAGGTGGTGATCCAGGTCCGTCATCCGAAATTCGTGCTGGGCCCGCGGCCTTATGCGACCGGCAACCGCCTAGTCCTGCGGAAACCATTTCAGGAGCTTGTCGACCGCAGGCACGTCACCAGAATGACACCTGGCCACAAATTCATCGCGACCGTTCTCGGCCCCGATGGCAAGCCGGTCGAAGGCGCGCGGGCCTATCTCAATCATCTGACAGGACTGCTCGAAGATGCCAGTGTCGCTTCCAGCACCGAAGGCTTGCTCGTTGTCGGGAACATCGGCTCGCTGGAAGGCACCCCGTTCCAGACCATCCGGGTGATCGTCCATAAGCCCGGCGTTGGCTGGCATTCGGTGGATTTGGCCGAAAGCGAATTCGACAAACCGAGGACTATCCGCTTGGAACCGGCCCGCAAGTTCACCCTGCGAGTGGTCGATCCCGAAGGCAAGCCGATCGCCGGAGCCCGGATTATGTCCGAATTCATGCCGGGGGATCAGTCGCTCCGGATCAACGAGATTAAGGACGCAAATGGCATTTTCGAAAACGCCGAATTCCCTCCAGGCAATTGGCGAATGACAGCGGGAAAAGGGGGTTTCCATGGAAAATCCATCGTGGTCGATGCGGCCCGCAAGAATGACGAGACTCTCGTCCTGAACCGAGAAATCGTGGCGGAAGCCACGGTGAAGGACGCAGTCACAGGGAAACCGGTCGAATCGCTGCGGATCTTTCAGCTAACCGGAGAAGCGAACGGGCGTTCCCGGCTTTGGTTCGACAAAAACCAGGGCGAAGGCCGCTTCCGCCTGACCTTGGACCAACCCCGGAAAGACGTGAACGATAGCGATCAAAAATCGCGGCTTCGCTTCGAGGCCGATGGCTTCGAGCCGTTCGAAACGGAACCGTTCCCGGTTACGAAACCCCCTGCGAAATTCGAAATCGCTCTGAAGCCGGGCACGCAAGGCCGCTTCGTCACGGGCAAGGTGCTGAAACCCGACGGCACGGCAGCCGCCGGGGCTGAAGTCGGCTTCTTCACGCCGGCGGTCGAAGGCGTCCGCGAATCCGTGCCACGCATCGAAAACGGCCGAATCGAATCGTTCTTCAATCGCTCAAGTTCGTTTCGACGTGAATTGACACGCACCGGCGCCGACGGCTCGTTCAGGCTTCCGGTCGAGTCCGACCGCATTGGCCTGGTCGTCACCCACGAATCGGGCGGCTTTCGCGCCGCCGAAACTGGTCCGGTTCCGCAAGGGCCGGTCGAATTGAAACTTCAGCCTTTCGGTCGTGTCGAAGGTCAGTTGTTCGTCGACGGCAAGCCGGTCGCTTCGAAACCGTTGACTTACGAATACAAATTCGACGATGGGCCGAAAGAATCGTACGTGGTGATCCCGTTCACGGTCGTTACGGACGAGCAGGGGCGATTCGCCGTCGAAACGCTCGTTCCGGGCAACGTCCGGTTCCGCTACGCAGTTCCTTCCGACAATGGGCAAGGGGGTATGGGGCAATTCCTTGGCGGGGCGGTGCCCGTCGCCGCGGGTGCGACGACGATAATCCAGGCGGAGGTCGACGCTTTCGGGCTTGAAGAAGTCGTGCTGGACGCTGCCGGAAACGCAAGTTCGAAACACACCGTCGGATCACGCGAGCCGGTCTTTCGGGTCGTCGGCATTGCGACGGACGCCGACACCGGTCAGCCGGTCGCCCCGGTTCTGGCCAGACTGGCGACAGGGCTGAAAGGCGATGACGTCTCGGTCCATGCAAGCAGCGGTACGATTCGAAAGGGCGCTTTCGAAACAGGCCCGTTCTGGTCAAGGAAAGTCGACGTTTCGAAGGAGCCGGTCGATGCCTGGCTGGTCGTCGTCGCCAACGGTTACGAGCCCTATGTCTCGCCGAACCGAATTCCGCAGCAAAAGGGTTCGGTCCGCATCGATGTGCGCCTGAAGAAGGTCGACGCCGCGAAGACGAAGACCTATACCGGTACGATCACACTGGCCGACGGCTCGCCCGCGTTTGATGCCAAAGTCAGTGCGACGGTCGTCGATCCCGGAATCGATGTAGGCGATTCGAAATTCCGCTGGGTTCTGAACGAAAACGACACTTACGAAACCGACGAAACCGGCAGATTCCGGATCGTCGCCCCGCGCGAATTCGAAACGCTCTTCGTCTCCGCCGCAACCGGATATGCCATCCTCAAGGCCGCCGACTTCCTCGAAGAACCGGGCAAGAACCCCGAGGTGAAATTGACCCCCTGGAGCCGCATCGAAGGCCGGGTCAAAAAAGGTGGCAAAACGTCGGACAGGCTGGAGATGACCCTTTCGTACGACGGCATCCGACTGCCTTCGCACCAGGCGCGGGCCAATGTCCAAATCGCCAGCGATGGCACGTTCGCCGTTTCCCGGGCGATCGCAATTCCTGCAACGCTCTCGCTCTATTCGAAGTCAGATTGGGGCCGGTTCGTCCTCGAGAAAAAAGTTACCGTCGAAAGCAAGCCGGGCGAGACGGCCCGCGTGGACATCGATGTCGATTCCCCGGATCCCGCCGCCAGCCCGAACGAGAATGCCCGCAAGTAATGTCCCGGCCGCCCTGTTCCGAAGCGTTTCCCGCGAAGGAACAGGGATAAAGGCCAGTGCGTCCCATGCGTCCGAAATGCCATGACCGGGTTCGAACAGGACTTCGCATTTCTCCAAGGCCTGTCGAACGTCCCCGACCGTCATCCAATTCCGATCGCCGAAATTCGATTAGACCTGCAATCGACAGGAGGCACCGCAGATGCCTGAAGTTTTCGACCTGGCCCGCTACGCCGAAATCGGGTTCGCGGCCATGAAGGCCGCCGTCATCCATGGCACGTTCGCCCTTGTCTTCGTGGCCGCATTCGTGGCTGCATTTCGAAAATCCTTGAGCCATGCTTTCGCCCATGGAGCTTTTCTGCTGGTGCCGGCGAAAGCCGTCATAGCTGCAATCTTCGCCGGAATGTCCTTAAATTTGACGCTGGCCGTACCCGTTCCCGCGAGCTGGGGTGAGGCACGCTTCGAACCGGGCGACGCAGTGCGATTCGAAACCCAGGCGATCACCCGGGAATCGGTCGAAACGATGTTCCCGGGCGAAATTCCGCCATCCATGGCAATCGTATCGGAATCACCACCGATCGTTGCGACCGATCACGCAGGCGAATCGCCATCGGTGGAGTTACCGATCGCAGGATCCCGATCGGGCGATTCAAAATCGGAAACGGCCGTGCCACCAGTATCGGATTCGAAATCGGCATTCACGCCGCTCCTCGGAATCCTGTTCGTCTGGCTGAGTGGGATTTACATCCTGACGTTTCGCTGGTGTCTGGTGACCATTCGCTTCACCCGACGTGTTCGAACGACGTCAGCCCCGTCGCAGGCCGCCACAATCCGCCTCGTCGAGTCTCTGGCTTCGGAAATACGACTGCGCCGAATGCCATCCGTCGTTTCGACGACGGCCGTCGCTTCTCCCGCTGTTTTCGGCTTGATTCGTCCGACCTTGCTGATTCCCGCCGGGTTCGAAACCGCGTTCGACGAAGCCGAAATGCGCTGGGCTATCGCTCATGAGCTGGCCCACCTGAAGCGCCGAGACCTCTGGGCCGTGGCCTTCGAAAGGGCCGTTGGCCTCGCCGGGTTCTTCCATCCGGCCTTCTGGCTGGCTCGCCGCGCCACGGCGAACTTTCGTGAACTGGCGTGCGACGACATGGCCGGAAATGTCACCGGCCTGCCGCCACGGATGTGTGCGGAGACGTTCCTGAAAATCCTCGTCTGGGCCGATCGACAGCCCGCTCATGCACCTGATAGCCCGCTCGTTCTTGGCATGAATCCCCGTTACCCGGCCATTCGCAGGAGGATCGAAAACATGACGGATCAAGCGAATTCGAAACGCCCCGCCCGGCTTGGGCGAATGTCCGGATTGCTTCTCGCACTTCTTGCGATGACATTATCGCTGCCGGTCGTACCGAAACTCGTGGCCATGGGGCCTGGAATTCCCGCGAAAGTCGAGGGCGAATCGGTTATCCGGATCGATCAGGAAAATCCGATCGAGCAGATTGAATCTGCCGAGAAATCGATGCGCCTGCGACTCATCGACCAAGCCACTGGCAAGCCGGTCAAAGACGCCCAGGTGATTTATGTCATCGATGAATCTCCCAAAGTGACTGTGCGGACCGATGAGTCGGGCATCGCGATGCTTCCGTTCGACGCCGGGAAAATGCGATCGTTGCGCTACAGGACTTCGCTCGATGGTTATGTCGATACGATCGAATCGTGGTCGCGTGGCCGAACGATCGACTTCCCGCCGCCAGATGAAATCGAGAGGAAAATCAAACGAAGCGTCGCCATAGGTGGCAAAATCGTAGACATGCAAGGCCAGCCGATCGAAGGCGTTAACGTTACTGTCATTCACTCGGTCAAATCGATCGATCGAAACGGCGATTCGAACCTCAAAAATATGGCTATAGAGGCACGGACCGACGCATCCGGCACGTTCAAGATCGATCGGTTCGACCCCGACGCGATCGGGGCTCATGTTTACGTCAGCCACCCCCGGTTCGTGAGAGCCGAAAAGGAAGTCCCACAAGTCCGCGAACCGGACTTGCTTCCCGACCTGCTGGCACGACGATACGTTTTGAAAATGCAACCGGGCAAGTCGGTGAGAGGCACAGTCCTGGGGCCTGATGGCCAGCCGGTCGAAGGCGCGACGATCTGGAACGATGACGGTACGCAATATTTCGAAAAGATCGATGCCCGATCGGGTGAAGACGGCAAATTCAAGGCCGGGAATTTCGGCGAACTTGTTCGTGGCGGTTTTCGAATGGCCGTGCACAAGCCAGGCGTCGGCTGGGCGATCGAACGGGTGATCGAAGCTGAGATCGACAAGCCACTTACCTTCCGGCTGGCTCCACCTCGACGCCTTGTCGTGACGGTTCGAGATGCCGACGGCAAGCCGCTTGTCGGTGCACGAGTTCTGAACAGCTTCTTGACGGACGACATGTGGAAAGACCCGGCGCGATTGACGGGGCCGGACGGTCGATATTTCGCACAAGATCTGCCCGCTGCGGAACTTCAGATCTCGGCCCACCTGGACGGATTCGAAAGTCGCCATCTTCGAGTCGACACGATTTCGAACGAATCGGTCGATATCGTATTGAAACCGACGTATGCCATCGAGGGCTCGGTAACGGACGCCGTGACGGGCCAGCCGGTCGATCGATATCGGGTCGAGCAGCTCCTCGACTCGAAGAGCTTTCCCCAGACTTATCGTCTGGATTCCGAAAAGTCCGGCAATCGCTTTCGGATCTTGCGAACCATGAACTTTGCCGACGAAAGCAAGAATGAATCATTTCGTCTTCGAATCATTGCCGAAGGCTACGAATCATTCGACACCGATTCCATCCCGGCGCATTCACGGCAAGCACCGCTCAAGATCGCTCTGAAACCGCTGGGTCCGGAATGGTACGTGTCCGGTCGCGTTCTGCGTCCTGACGGAACGCCAGCGGCAGGTGCGGCTGTCGGCTATTTCTCATCGCCCGGCGTTGACGAATTGCGTTATCTGCCAGCCTTGCGAAACGGCAAAGTCGTCGGAATGCAATTCGCTCGCATGGGTCAAGACGGGATGACCCCGTGGACGCTCATCCGAACCGGAGCCGATGGCACGTTCCGGTTCCCGGCCCATTTCGCTTCGATGGGCTGGGTCGTCAGCCATGATTCCGGCATCTTGAGATCTCGTGGTCTCGAGCCGCGGCCGGCTTCATCGGTGGAATTGAAACTGGAACCCAGGAGCCGGGTCGAAGGCCAGTTGTTCGTCGATGGTGAACCGGCGGCCGAGACCCTCGTGCGAATCGACTACCCTTTCGCCGAGAGTCGCGAACCATTCTTTCCGATCCCGGGCGTCAATCAGGACCAGCCGATCCGGACGGACGCGGAAGGACGCTTCCGTTTCGAAAATGTGCTGCCTGGGGAAATCCGCCTGAGCTATGGCGATCCGGGAACGCCGATTCAGTCGAACCGATTCGCGGGAACCTTCGAAACCAAAGCGGGCGAAACCCTTCGCATTGTAACCCGCAAGTCCCAGTTCCATTTCGAAGAAATCGCTTTTGCACCTGACGGGAAAGAGATCGCACGGAGCGATTTCGGTTCGGATCGGCCGGGATTCCGGATCTATGGCAAGATCACCGACGCCGAAACGGGAAAACCGGTGCTCGGGACATGGAGCTACGCATTTTCCGGATACGATCTCGTCAAGGATGTCTGGGTCGCACCGACGAACAGCATGTCGGGTAGATTCGAAACTCAGGCGATCACGCCCTTGCCGCCCGACGTCAAGCCCGAGTCGGTCAATCCCTGGCTGATCGTCGTGTCTGACGGTTATGAGCCATATGTATCGCCCGAACGGATCCGAAACGAGGGGAAAGCCGTTCGCCGTGACGTGAAGCTCAAGCCGATCGATAAATCGAAATGGAATGTCTACAAAGGCCGAGTCGAACGGGCAGACGGATCCCGTGCAAACGGCGTTCGGGTCGATTTCACCGTCGGCGACCCCGGTATCAAAATCGGCGACGTATCGTTCCGTTGGGCGATGTGGTCGAACGTCATATTTCGAACGAACGATGATGGAACGTTCGAATTCGCATTTCCCAGAACACTGGATCGACTCGTGTTCACCGACGGCGAGATTGTCGCGGTGGTGAAGGCCGCCGAATTCGCCTCGGGCGAAAACCGGGTGGCGAAGCTGGGCGAATTCGCCCGCATCGAAGGTCGCTTGACCCGGGGAGGAAAACCTCTCGAAAAACTGGGCATCGGGCTCGATCAGGGTCTGATTCCGTCCTCGACGAGCCTCATCGACCCGCAAAGAGAAATTCGCCCCGACGGCACGTTCACGATTTCGAAAGTCATGCCAGGCCCTGTCACGATTCTCTTCAACGACGCGAAGGATTTGAGCAAAGTCACTCGATTGAGAACCGTGCAAATCGAATGCAAGCCTGGCGAAACAGCTCGCGTGGAAGTCGATGTCGATGCGACCGCTCATCCGGAACAAAAGTCCCAATCGAGCGCGATTTCCAAGCCAGTGGTTCCCGATTCGAAACCGGGTGAACCGGAAAAAACGGCGAATTCGAAACCCGGAGAAACTCTGAAATCCTCCGAGCCGGCAAAGGCATCGGATTCGAAGAATCCTGCCGCCCCGCCCAAACCCGAATTCCCCGCACCTTCGGGCAAATTCATCACCGGCAAAGTCCTCAAGCCTGACGGTTCACCCGCCGCAGGGGCGGAAGTGGGTTTCTTCACGACGACCGATGACCGCAATGAACGGTTTCTGCCGCGCCTTTCCCGCCAGGGACTCATCGAGGCGATCGAGCACCGGTCGATTGTGCGCGGGCAGTGGAACAATTCCGAGCGGGAACCGATCCGCACGGATGCCGAAGGCCGCTTTCAGTTGCCAGTGTGGGCCGAGAAATTCGGCTGGTGCGTCACGCACGATGCGGGTGCGCTGAAGTCCACGAAGCTCGTCGAAATGGCCGAAGGCGATACCGAATTGAAACTGGAGCCCTGGGGCCGGATCGAAGGCACGCTGCTGCTGGACGAACGGCCGATGTCTTCTGCGACGGTCTACTATCAGCCGAATCTCGACATCGGCAAGAACCGGTTCGGAAACCCGATGCCGACCGGCATTCGCGCCAATCATCCTGGCATGTTCGTGATCGAACGCGCCATGCCTGGGCCTTATTGGTTCGCGTTTCCGAATCCGGCATCCCAGCGCGAGAGTATCCAGTACGATGACCACGAAATGAACGTCCCCGCCGGAGGCACATTGAAATTCGATGTCAATTTGACCATGTTCGGCTGGGAAGAGCGGATGAAGGACGACACGGGCAAAATCGTCGATCGCAAAACATATGGCGCGATGCGGCCCGGCTTTCGGGTTTATGGCCAGGTGATCGATGCCGACACGGGTGTGCCCGTCGAGCCGAAGGAGGCTTTGCTCGTGAACGGCCAGAAAAACGAAACACTGGATATCTTGGCCGACGAAAGGCCCGGCAGCGTGTTCTCGCTCAATTTTCTGATGACTGGCAAGGGACCGAAGATTCTGGGTGAAGTCGACCCGTATCTCGTGGTGATCGCGCCGGGATACGAGCCTTATGTCTCAGCCGAACGCATCAAGAAGGGCGATTCGCCGGTTCATCACGACGTTCGGCTGAAAAAGCTGCCGGCTGAGAAGACGTTGACGATCGAAGGCCAGGTGCTTGACCCTGACGGTAAGACCCCATATATGGCATTTTATCGGAACAATGTGCCTGGAGAGACCGTTCAGGTTGGAGAGAGCACGTTCGCCTGGAAGTTCGCCACGGAAAATCCACCTTTTTCGATCGATAAGGGCCGGTTTCGCTTCACGGTGCGAAATGCACCTGGCAAGCTGGTGTTTTCGAATCAGGTCGGATTCGCCCAGGTGGAGGCGTCCGATTTCGCGAAGCTGCCCGGTGGCGTCGTTCGTTTGCAACCCTGGGGCAAGGTGCGGCTGAGGGTGCTTCGGAATGGGAAGGCCGATCCGGACTTCCGCTTCACGAACGACCATCGGGAAGGCTGGAAGCTCAGTTTCGTTCCGAGCGGTTCATGGTATCCGGCGGACGACGGTACGTTTCTGCTGGACCGGCTGCCGCCGATGCCCATTGAACTTTACCTGACGTGGAGAACGTCGTCAGGGCCGTCTTTTGTTCTGAAACCCGTGACGATCGAAGCAAAGCCGGGCGAAACGACGGTCGTGGACGTCGTCGTCACTGACGATGAGCTGAAGGTAGCCGAAGCGATACTGAAAGCGAGGCAGGCGGGAAATTGAAACGGCGAAAATCTTGAATGCGAGCGACGGGCATTGCGATCGATCAAGTCAGAAATGATACGATATCGATCGATCCGGTGCCTTGTCGATTTCGAATCAGGCTGAAGTCACGGGAAGTGCCTACGTGTTCGCAATCACGCTCGTATTCGTCATCACAATCTGGTTGATTTGCGGGATCGTCGCGTTCGGCCGACGCAAGCCTGGGTACAGCCACATGCGGCACACGATCAGTGAGCTTGGCGAACGGGGGGCAATCGATGCCCGAATCGTGGCGTTCGGGCTGTTTTTGCCAGTCGGGCTGGGTCTCGCGAGCGTGGCGATTTTATCTGATGAGCGTTCGCCCGAATCGGCCGCTCTGGCTGCGGCGATGGCCATCGGCTATCTGGGAGCGGTGGCATTTCCGTGCGATCCAGGATCGCCGATGCATGGCTCGTTTTCGCAGGGAATGCACAACTTGGCCGGGGGGATTCAATATGTCGGCGGCACGCTGGCACTTGCCAGGATGGGCGAAACCGTGCCGGTCTTTTCGACCGTGGCAGCCGTAGTCGGAATCGTGGTGGTGATTCTGACGGTGCCGAATGCTGGGAGAATTCGAGGAGCGGCCCAGCGCTTGGGCGAGTCGGTCCTCTTTGCCACGCTGGCGGCGGCGGTGTGGTGAAATGCAATTTGAGTGGGAGCCCTCCAGTGCGAGGAATTCGCGTGGGCTGAATCATGGCATCTCAGCTTGAGGAAGTTAAGGATAACTCAATCGGAAATGCGAAAATCTCGCGGATTTGGGTCCACGAGATCTGCATGTCTTGATCTTGAGTTCGAACCGAAACGACGCTGACGCTTCCCGTCAAAAGTCAATCGATCCCGATGCCGTCGTATTCGAAGCCCCGGTTACGCATCTGTTTGGCGTCGTAGATGTTGCGGCCGTCGAAGATGACGGGGCGCTTCATCAGGTGCTTCATGTGCACGAAGTCGGGGGTGCGGTATTCGCTCCATTCGGTCACGATCGCGAGAGCGTCGGCATCGGTGACGGTCTGATACGGGCTATCGCAATATTCGAGGCCTGAACGGTCGCCGAAGTGGGCTCGCACGTTTTCGAGCGCTTCGGGGTCGTGGATTTTTACCGTCGCGCCGGCTTTGAGCAGGTGGTCGATCAGCACGAGCGAGGGGGCCTCGCGAATGTCGTCGGTACGGGGCTTGAAGGCCAGGCCCCAGACGGCGATGACGGAGCCCGAGATCGTTTCGCCGAAATAGGCCAGGATCTTGTCGGGCAGCACCCGTTTCTGGTTTTCGTTGACGTGGTCGACGGCCTCCATCATTTCAGACCGCAGGCCTTTGCTCGAGGCCATGTGGATCATGGCCCGGATGTCCTTGGGGAAGCACGAACCGCCGTAGCCGACGCCCGGGAACAGGAACGAGAAGCCGATGCGCTGATCATGGCCGATGCCGCGGCGCACGTCGTTGATATCGGCCCGGTAGGCCTCGCACAGGTTAGCCATTTCGTTGATGAAGCTGATCTTGGTGGCCAGCAGGCAGTTGGCCACGTATTTGGTCATCTCCGACGATTCCGGCGTCATCAGCAGATAGGGCCGTTCCGTACGCAAAAACGGGCTGTAGAGTTCGCGAAGGGATTCGCCCGTTTCCTTGTCGCGGGCACCGACGACGACCCGGTCGGGCTTGGTGAAGTCGTCGATCGCGGCCCCTTCCTTGAGGAATTCGGGGTTCGACGCGAACCGGTGCGGCACGTCGGTGATGGCCCGGACGCGGCTTTCCAGCTCGGCATTCGTCCCCACGGGAACGGTGCTTTTGACGACGATGATCTTCGGGCCCTGGGCGACTTTCGCGATGGCTTCGCCTACGGCGAAGACGCCGGAGAGGTCGGCCGAGCCGTCATCGGACTGGGGCGTTCCGACGGCGATGAAGACGATGTCGGAGTGATTCACGGCCGAGTCGAGGTCGGTCGTGAAGTGAAGGCGCCCGTCGCGCACGTTGTTTTCGACCAGTTCCTCAAGCCCTGGCTCATAGATCGGGATCCTGCCGGCGTTGAGATCCCGGATCTTCGACTCGAGTTTGTCCACGCAAACGACGTGATTGCCGCTCTCGGCGAAACATGTGCCCGTGACCAGACCGACGTAACCGGTTCCGACGATCGCCAACTTCATCTCGATGCATCCCCGTCTACTTACGTTTCGGATTCGTCAACTCAGGAGCTTAGGACATCCTGAATCGCATGGACGGTCAATCCGCCACGCCGCAGTCGATCGATCGCGGCCACGGCCGCGCGCGCCGCAGGAATCGTCGTGATGCATGGCACACCATGGCTGACGGCGGAGGCACGAATACGTCCCTCGTCGGTTCTCGCGCCTTTGCCTGAAGGGGTATTGATGATCAACGAAATTTCTCCGTTGGCCAGCAAGTCCAGGCAGTTTGGGCGGCCTTCGTGAACTTTGCGGACAATTTCCACAGTGATGCCGTGATCCGACAGCGCTCTGGCCGTGCCGTCGGTCGCCACGATGCGGAAGCCAAGCTCGGCAATTCTTGCGGCGATCGACACGATCGCGACGCGGTCGCGTGCGGCGACGCTGACGAACACCGTGCCCGAAGTCGGCAGAATCGTCGAAGCCGCAAGCTGCGCCTTGGCGAAGGCCGAGGGAAAATCGAGGTCGATGCCCATCACTTCACCCGTCGACCGCATTTCGGGCCCCAGAACGATATCCACTCCCGGAAACTTGGCGAACGGGAACACGCTTTCCTTGACGCTCGTGTATTTCGGCACCGGGTCGGACGTCGCTCCGATGGCTTCAAGGGTTTCGCCGGCCATGACGCGCGAGGCGATCTGGGCCAGATTCAGCCCTGTCGCTTTCGAGACGAACGGCACAGTGCGGCTGGCCCGCGGGTTCACTTCCAGGACGTAAACCTCTCCATCCTTCACGGCGAACTGAATGTTCATCAGCCCCCGCACCTTCAGCGCGTCGGCCAGGACTCGAGTCTGCCGGCGCAACTCGTCGATCAACTCAGGGCTCAGCGAATAGGGGGGGATGGCGCAGGCGGAATCGCCTGAGTGAATGCCGGCCTCTTCGATATGCTCCATGACGCCGCCGACGATCGTCGTCTGGCCGTCCGAGATGGCGTCCACGTCGACTTCGATGGCGTCTTCGAGGAACTTGTCGATCAGCACCGGGTGATCGGGCGATGCGTCTACGGCTTCGGTCATATAGCGGATCAGGCTGGCTTCGTCGTAGACGATCTCCATCGCCCGCCCGCCCAGAACGAAGCTGGGCCGCACCAGCACCGGGTAACCGATTGAGTCGGCGATGCGGCGAGCCTGATCGGTGTTCGTGGCCGAGTCGTTGGGCGTCTGCTTCAATCCGAGCTGATTGATCACTTCACGGAAGCGGTCGCGGTCTTCGGCCAGGTCGATGGAGTCGGGGCTCGTTCCCAGAATCGGTACCCCGGCAGCTTCCAGTGCCCGCGCCAGGTTCAGGGGTGTCTGCCCGCCGAACTGCACGATCACGCCCTGAGGTTTGACCCGCTCACAGATATTGATGACGTCTTCGGCCGTCAGCGGCTCGAAGAACAGGCTGTCGGACGTGTCATAGTCGGTCGAGACCGTTTCCGGATTCGAATTGACCATGACCACTTCGTAACCCGCCTTCTTCAGCGCGAATGCCGCCTGGCAGCAGCAATAGTCGAACTCGATCCCCTGACCGATCCGGTTCGGGCCGCCGCCGAGGATCACGATCCGGGGCTTCTCGCCCACCCGGGCCTCGTCTTCCTCTTCGTACGTCGAGTAGTAGTAAGGTGTGACAGCCTCGAATTCCGCCGCGCAGGTATCGACCAACTTGTAAACGGCCCGGATACCACGCGATTCGCGGTGACGGCGAACTTCCATCTCGCCCACGCCCCACACGAACGCGAGCTGCCTGTCCGAAAACCCGTCACGTTTGGCCTCGCGCATGAGATCGTCCGGGCATTCGGCCAGACTCTCGATGGCACGTAGTCGTTTTTCCGTATCAAGTATCGCGGCCATGTGGTCGAGGAACCAGCAGTCGATGCGCGTGAGATCGTGAATCTCTTCCACGCTCATACCGTCGAGCATCGCCAGACGCACCGACCAGATCCTCTCGGCGTTGGGCGTGGCCAGTGCGGCCACAATATCGTCGCGCGAAGGCTGAAGCGGCGTGTTCCAGGGGTCTTTCTTATCCATACCCAGGCCGAACCGGCCCAGCTCCAATCCCCGCAGGGCCTTCTGCAAGCTTTCGCGGAACGTCCGGCCGATGGCCATCACCTCGCCCACGGACTTCATCTGAGTCGTCAGAACCGGATCGGCCTCCGGGAACTTTTCGAAAGCCCAGCGCGGGATCTTCGTGACGACGTAATCGATCGTCGGCTCGAAACACGCTGGCGTTTCGCGAGTGATGTCGTTTCGCAGCTCGTCCAGCCTGTATCCCACAGCCAGCTTGGCTGCGATCTTGGCGATCGGGAAGCCCGTCGCCTTCGAAGCGAGCGCTGACGACCGGCTCACCCGCGGGTTCATCTCGATGACGATCATCCGCCCCGTCTTCGGGTGAATCGCGAACTGAACGTTCGATCCGCCAGTCTCCACGCCGATCTTCCGGAGGATCGCCAGAGAGGCATCCCGCATGACCTGATATTCTTTGTCCGTAAGGGTCTGCGCCGGAGCCACGGTGATCGAATCACCCGTGTGCACGCCCATCGGGTCGAGATTTTCGATCGAACACACGATCACGGCGTTGTCCGCATGATCGCGCATGACCTCCATTTCGTACTCTTTCCAGCCCAGCAGCGACTCTTCCACCAGAATCGAATGCACGGGCGAAAGCTCCAGCCCGCGAGCGACCATCCGGTCGAATTCGTCGCGGTTGTAAGCGATGCCGCCGCCGGAACCCCCCAGCGTGAAACTCGGCCGCAACACCGCCGGCAGGCCGACGATATCGCGGATCGCCCGGGCTTCCTCCACCGTCGTCGCCACACCGGAACGGGCCGATTCCAGGCCGATCTCGTCCATCGCGATCCGGAACAGCTGGCGGTCCTCGGCCATCCGGATCGCCGCGGCCGTCGCCCCGATCAGCTTGCAGCCATACTTCTCAAGAATTCCCCTGTCAGCCAGTGCCAGACCCGTGTTCAGGCCCGTCTGCCCGCCGAGCGTCGGCAGAAGGGCGTCGGGTCGCTCTTTCGCGATGATCTGTTCGACTATCTCGGGCGTGATCGGTTCGATATAGGTCCGGTCAGCCATGTCGGGGTCGGTCATGATCGTCGCCGGATTGGAATTCACCAGAATCACCTGGTAGCCTTCCTCACGCAAAGCCTTGCAGGCCTGTGTGCCGGAATAGTCGAACTCGCAGGCCTGGCCGATGACGATCGGTCCGGCTCCGATGATCAGGATTTTGTGAATGTCGTCTCGGCGTGGCACTGTTTTTAGGTCTCGAAGTCTCTGCGATATGTCCCGGACTAGCGCGATGTGTCTCGCTGCCGCGTTTCGCCCTGCGGTCTCCGGACAATTCAGGCCCGGCAGGCTACATGATCCGGCGGAATCCCGTCCGCCTTCAGGCATGCCCACACCTGTTCCGGTACTGTTCGAAAGAACCCATGGCCGGCCCGGAGCGAAACCTCCCCAAGATACCAATCAGGCCCCGAGCGAACAAGGGACAGCATCTGAAGTGATTTTCTAAGAATTTCTAGCGAAACGACTTGCGGAAATCTTGTTCGGGCCCGCCGACGTATTCGGCCGGGCGGAAATCACGGGGCAGGGCGGTCGGCTCGGTCATGAATGGCCCTGAGCGCCGATACCGGGACAGTACGGTGGCTCAGGGCGGTATCGATTCGATTCGCGAATCCGCCGGGAAATCAGCAAATAGCGTCGAAGACGCGAACTTGTTCCCAGTTGTCCTTCTGCTCGGCGATGAACTGGTCATGGCGCGGGGCGGTCTGATAGACGTCATGCGCGGCGCGGTCTTCGAACACCAGCACCAGGGCGACGTCGAAACCTCGATCGTTCACCGGCCGGGCAAGTTCCGGCTCGAGCACGCCGGCGAAGAAAAACTTCAGGCCGGGGTGGCCTGTCAGATAGTCGTTGCAGGCTTTGACGAGCGAATCGATCTTCGCCTGGGACCGGTCCTTGAGCGTGAAATAGACATTATGAGCGAGCATGAGATTCGGGGGTTCTCCATGGCTGGGTCAGAGTGGCACCGATCTTGCCTCAATCGGTCCAGAACCCAATTCGAACGTATTTCGCGATTTTCGTCAAACCCGAATCGCCGCTTCCCCAGGCCGATTTTCGGCCTCGCCACACACCTTCTTTCCTATTTCCCCGATCTCTCCAGCCCGGCAAGGTTCGTCGATCCGGAAAAGGACGTTCTCCGCATGCATGTGACGATCCGCCCGGCCGGGGATTCCGTCCGACATCACGTATCGCCGTTCGGAGTTCACCATTCGGAAAGGCGGAGCGTTTCGTTTTTTCCGCATATTCGGTCTCCGGAAGCGACACGAAGGGATCTCCGATGGACAGGCGGGTTGCGGATTTCCGAGTCTCGACACTAGAATACGACCATCCTTTCGGACATCCTGACGTCAGAAATCGATCACCGGTCTTATGTAAGGAAGAACCGGTTTCGACTCGTGTTCGGACTCGTTCGGAAATCGACTTCGCATGCCAGCTGATTTCAGGAAACTCCAGACGATGACTCGGCAAT
>CAZSQA010000043.1:0-49795 GCA_964608915.1 uncultured Isosphaeraceae bacterium | reverse complement strand
TCTCTCTATCATGACGTAAGGAGATCCAGTGTCTACCAATCTTGGGGAGGGTCAGTAAGGCTGACCGTTAGATGCGAGGAACATGTAAATTGTCAACTCCGCTACAGCACCTACCATTTCACCAGTTAGAAATCCCTTCACGCACCTCGTACCGTTCACAGCAACTTGTTTTGATAGTTTTTTGTACTCGATCATGCTGACAAGCCCAAAAGGATCCTTATCACTGATAGGCTGGTTACCAACATAAGCATAAAGATTTGATGACATTGGTTGACGTGAAAACAGACCTAATGGATCCCCACTAATAAAGATTCCAGTGGATGGATTGTAGTGCCGAGCTCGCATGAAATAGGTTTCCGAAACCCTGTCAAAGCTTCGCCCGGAAAATCCATGACCATCAGTCAGTTGATTCGTCGTGACCTCAGAAGTGAGCGGCTCTCCGAAAGCGCTGTATTCGACATGTTCGACCACGTATTCCGTAGCGCGAATAATGTCACGTGTTGAACCAACAAGGTCTTCAAGGTTCCAGGACTGAGGCAAATTGCTATTATCAGAAACTATCAGCGAATCAATTGTATCTGAAAACAAGAGTCTTTCAAGTTGTGCATCCGGGCCCGATTTCTTGAGCCATAGATTCCCCCTATCGTTTACGAATATTTGCTTCTCTGTAGTATTAGGAATCTGGGAATCATCTTGGACGGTTGCTCCAACTCTGTAGCCATTAACATCAAAATAGAATGCGATTGACTTATTATTGACTAAATCGATTTCTTCAATGGATGATTCCTTATGAGTAACAGATATCAATCGATTGTAAGGATCGTATTGGTAAATATCTGCCCCATTGTTGATTTGACCCGTGCCAATCTCGACCATCTCGACCATGTTGCCTTCGTCATCGTATTCAAAGCTGAATTTGCTGTCGGAGAGTAACTGGTTCGCCAGGCCGATCGTGTAAGTCCGTTGGCCCAGGTGGTCGGTTGACGAAATGCGATTGCCGTTCAGGTCATAAACGTAAAACTCATCCGCCTGAGTGTCGAAGTCCGCCTTGATGAGCTGACCGTTGAGGTCATAGCCGTATTCGATCGTCTGGCGATATTGCGGGTCCTGATGAACCCGGTCTTCGGTGACGACCAGGCCGCCGAAGTCATAGCCGTATTCGTACGAAGCCAGCACGGCGTCCACGGCATCCGCATGGCGCAGCACGTTCGTCAGGCCGTTGGTGTAATAAGTCGTCGTGGTGCGGGCCACAATCTGGGCCGTTTTGTCGAGCGAGGCGCGGCGGTCCAGAACCGTCTGCCGGCCGGCGGCGTTGTAGGCGAAATCGATTCGTACCGGATCAACGTCAGGCGTTTTGCCTGGCGTCGCATCGAACCAGGTGCGAACGGCGAGCCGGTTCCGCTTGTCGTATTCCGAAGCGACCGTCACGCCGAAATTGTCTGACGTGGAAATGACATTGCTCTGCTTGTCGTATTTGTAGCTGAGGATGACTCGCGGCAGGTCGAGCGTGTCGAGGGGGTTGTTGTCCACGCTGGTCACGCGGTTGAGCGTGTCGTAGGTGTATCGGTAGTGGCTGTCCGGGTCGAAGGCTTCCGTCAGGTTGCCCAGGGTGTCGTAGCGCCAGGTCATGGTGCGCAGCAGGGTGGTCGACGTGCCTTCGTACCAGCGTTCTTCGATCATCCGCCCGGCGTGGTCATATTCGAACTCGCGGCGGCGGCCGTTGCGGTCGATCATCTCCGTGCGGTTGCCTTCGGCGTCGTATCCGAAGACTCGCACGTGGGCGGCGTCGGTGTTCGTGTCGACGCTGGCACCGCTGGGATCCATGTTAGCCGTGACGATGGCATCAATATTGATTTGCCCGACCGGAACATTCTCGGTGTAGATGCTCCAGTAGAACGGGTCGCGTTCTTCGGCCACGCGGTTGAGGGCATCGTAGACCCAGGTGGTGACATTGCCGACCGGGTCCATCAACAACACGCGGTTGCCGGCGGCGTCGTAGCGGAACTCGACGATGCCGCCGTCCGGGTTGATCTGGCGGATCGTGCGGCCCGCGGCATCGTAGTCATAGGCCGTGATGCGGCTCTTGCGCTGGGCGACGGGCGTGTTGCGGGCTTCGTTCGGCGAGGCCGTGTTGACGACCATTTCGTAGTCGAGCCGGTCGTTCTTGTAAACCATGCGGGTGGTGATGGCATCGGCACCCAAGCCACGGGTGATTTCGGTCTCGCGACCCAGGGCGTCGTATTGGGTCTGGGTGATTTCGACGAGCCGACCGTCGGGTTCGTAAAGGGCGTCTTCGGTGACCTGGCCGTATTGGTTGTATTTCAGGAGCTGATAGGTGCCGTCGGCGAAGATGATCTTGCCCGGTGCGCCGCAGCCGCAGTCTTCTGACTTGTATTCGTAAGTGGTCGTATTCTCGTTGAAATCAGTGAAGGTCTTCGTACGACCCTGACTGTCGTAGGTAAAGCGAGAGGAATGCCCCTGGGCGTTGGTGATGGTGAGAAGGTTGCCCTTCGTATCGTAGCCTAACGTGGTCGCCCGGCCGAGGTCGTTGGTGATCGATGTGACGTTGTTCTTCGTGTCGTAGCTGAAGGTCGTCAGCACCGGATCGGCCAGAGGCGCGCTGGCCTTGCCGGTTTCGCGGATTGTGGTGATGTTGCCGCGGGCGTCATACGTGCTTTCGGTGACGTTGCCCAGCTTGTCGATGATCTTGGTTTCGAGCGTCGGGTTCTTCGGGTCGGCGTATTCGCGGACGATCGACTTGCCCAGGGCGTCGGTCTCGGTGATGACGTTGCCGAGGTCGTCGTAGATCAGCTTGGTTTCGTTGCCGTTGGCGTCCCGAATGATGGCCGTGCGCGATTCGAGGTCGTAATCACGCTGGTCGATGGTGTTGCCCAGGGCGTCAACGACCTTCACGAACCGGTTGTTGAGGTATTCGACTTTCAGCACACGAACGTTGTTCGAGTCGAACGCTTCCTTCAGGAAGTGGGCGGGGCTGGTTTCGTAGACGTAGCTGGTGGTCAGGCCTGCCTGGTCAGTGACGGTTCGCAAGTCTCCGGCGGCGTCATACGAGTATTTGACCGGTTCGCCGACACGGTTGCCCTGGAAGTCGTACTGGACGATTTCGGTAATCCGGCCCCGGTGGTCACGTGCGAACGCGATGCGGGCGCCCGAGGAATGGAGGATGCCGTCCTTCGAGAAGGTGACGATCTGGCCGTTGAGCGTGTCGATGCGCTGGAGGCCCTGGTTCTGGTCGTAGCGATACTTCGTGCCGTTGGGCGTGGTCAGGGTGTAGATGTCCGGATTGATGCCCTGGGCCAGTGCGCCGATGATGCCGCCGCGGGCGACTTCTTTTTCGTCGATCGTCAGGGTGTCGTAAACGCCCGGATCGGCTTCGAAATAAGGCCGCCAGATACCGCCGAACCAACTTGCCGAGATGAGCTGCTCACGATAGGTGAAGCCGACGCGGCGGCCTTCGGGGTTGGTCAGATAGACCTTCGAATAGCCGGGAATGAGCTTGTCGTTGCCGGGTGTGAACGCGCCGCCTTCGCCGATGGCGGCCGATTCGAGAATGCGTGCGTCGCGCAGGCCCAGGCTCCAGCCATAGCCGAAGTCGCCTTCGTCCCCGGCTTTGAGGGTGTCGTAAGAGCGGACGACCGTGATCGGAATGCCGGCCAGGGGCACTTGCAGGTCGGTGAACTCGACGGCGAAGTTGCCGATCTTGGCCTCGCCCGCGACGTTGACCAAAGCCACCTCGGCCCTCTTCAGGCCGTTGACGTCTTGCCCCATCAGGCGGATGACATAAGGACCGTTGAGCAGAACGGTCGGGTCGAACGTGCCCAGCACCGCCGGGCCGACATTCGTGCGGCCCGAGGCGATGTTCGTCCAGCCGGCGAAGTCGTCGCCTTCGGCCGAGACGAGCTGATCGAGATTCACCTTGTCGGCCCGAGCGAAGTCGAGCGACCAGAATTCCAGGTTGTCGTCGGTGACCGAGCCCCGGATTTCGGTCAGGTAGGTGATGGTCGTATTGGGCTGGGCCGGGTCGGGGCTCAGGATCGTCACGACCGGAGAAGACTGATCGCCAGGGTCGAACACGCGGATATCGAACGGGCCCCACGTGCCCACGTTCCCGGCGGCGTCCGTGGCAGTGCCCACGAGCGGATAAACGCCAGGCGCGGCCATCACGCTGGTGGCGAAGCCGCCGGAATCGAGCACCAGCGGCTGCCCGCCGAGGGTCAGGTTCATCGACACCACGCCGACATTGTCGGTGGCCATGATGCGGAAGCGGACCGTGTCGCCCTGCTGCGACAGGTTCGTGCTGAAGGTCACGTTCACGCGCGGCGCTTCGGTATCGGCCACCACGGTGACGGCGAACGCCTGCCGCGCTTGCAGGCCCTGCGGGTCGCTGACGACGATCTCGACCGGCTCGGGATTGAGGTTGGCATAGGTTGCCGAAGGCTGCCAGCGGATGCGGCCGAGGTTGTCGACCGTCATTCCCGCGGGGCCTTTCGCGAGGGTATAGCTCACGGCGTCTCCATCCGGATCGACGGCCCTCACGTCGTATCCGTACGTGCCACCAGCGGGGGCAACGGTCACGGGGGCGGACGTGATCGAAGGCGCCTGATTGACGGCCACCTTCAGCAGATAGGTTTGCAGAGCGCGGGCGTTGTTCGAATCGATAGCGGCCAGCGTCACCACATGTTCGCCCAGGTCTGCCATGGTGGGCGACCAGGTCAGGAGGCCGGTCTTTTCGTCGATGGCCATGCCGTTGCCTGCCGGGCCGCTGACCAGTTCATAGCGCAGCGTGTCTCCGTCGGCATCGCGGGTGGTCACCTGGTATTCGTAGCTTCCGCCGGCCGTCGCGCCGGTGCGGGGCAGCGACGTGATCACGGGCGGCCGGTTCCGCGGGTCGGCCTTGGTCTCCAGTATGTACGACTGCGTGGCCACGTTGCCCTGGCCGTCCGATACTTCGATGGCCACCTGAATGGCTGTCGCGGCAGCCACGCTGGGGGTCCAGCGGATCAGGCCCGATTTCGGGTCGATCGTCATGCCCTGCGGCACGGTCGAAAGGAACCGGAAGGAGAGGACGTCATTTTCCGGATCGTCGGCACGCACGGCATAGACGTAAGGCTCGCCGTTGTAGGCTACAGTGACGGGCCGAGAGAGGATCTGCGGGCCTTGGTTGCGGCACGTGACGACCACCGTGAACCGCTGCGTGCCCTTCTGCATGAACGGGTCGATGACCTCGACGACTACTTCCTGCGGGCCGAGCTGATCGGCCGAGGGTGTCCAACGCAGGGTGCCCAGCCGCGGGTCGATCGACATGCCTCGCGGGCCTTTGGCCAAAATCCACGAAAGCACGTCGCCGTCCGGGTCCACGGCCTTCATATCCAGCTTATATCCCCTGTCGACCGTGGCCGCCATGAGGGGAACGGAAACGATCTTCGGCGGCAGATTCGAGCCCTGCGAACGCACTTCGATGGCGAATTCCTGCGTGACCACACCGCCACGGCCGTCGGAAACGCGCAAGACGACCGCATGCACGGTCCCGGCCGATTGGGCGTCAGGCTGCCAGACGACGAGGCCGGGGGCATCGATCAGGGAACCTTCGGGCGCATAGCCATTGTTGATCGTCATGTCCGCCGGGCCGTCGACCAGCTCGTAGGTCAGCGGGTCGCCGTTGGCGTCGTCTGCCAGGATTTGGTAGGCAAAAGGCATGCCCAGCGTCGCGTATTCGCCCGGCGTGCTGCGGATCACGGGCGCGGCGTTCGTGGACGTGGCGACGACCGGAACTGTGAACAGGTATTCGACACCAGGGCCAGCGGCCGCGTCGACCGCGACCTTGACGGCGACGTCGCCCACCTGACCGGCGACCGGCGTGAACCGGAGCACTCCGTCGGGAGAAAGCGACAGGTTCGAGCCGAGGGGCGAGAGCAGTCGGAAGCTGAGGGCGTCGCCTTCGGCATCCTGGGCTTGAATGCGGTATTCGTAAGGCAGGCCGACGGTGGCCGGGCCGGGCGGGGTGGACGACACGACGGGCGCTGCGTTGAGCGCGGCGACTTCGATTGCAAAGTTCTGGAGGGCGACGCCGCCCTTGTCGTCCTGAACGCGCAGAACGACCTGATGCACGCCGACCTGATCGGCCGTGGGAGCCCAGACGACCACGCCGAGTGTGGGATGGACGGTCATGCCGGCGGGGGCGGCGGGGAGTGAGAAAGTGATCGGATCACCGTCGGGGTCGGTGGCATTGGCATCGTAACGATAAACCGACCCGACAGATTGCTCAGGCAAATTCGTTGGTGTCGTAACGAACGAGGGGTCACGATTGGGTGCCGCCCCAACCTTTGCGAAGCCGAAATCCATACGCGAAACAGCTTCGTCCGAACCGAGATTGAAGACATAGCCACCAGCAGCCGGATCGACCATTCGCCAGCCCGGCTTGGTCGCGACAGAGACGGAATAAGCCGCCATCGCCAATCCGGAGAACCGGTAATTTCCCTGAGAATCCGTCAAAGTCGACGGCTCACCTGTGTCATACCGTCCGTTTTCGTTCGCATCGACGAAGACTTGCCAACCCTGCAACCCGATACCCGCGTTGGAGATCAGCCTGACGTTGTCCAGGCCGGTTTCGTCGTGCCCACCGTCATTGTTTCCGACGAGTTCGCCATAGATTCGGAACGAAGTCACGTTCTCCAGAATCGAACTCCACGTGCCTTGCGAGACAGTCCATGCCGATTCCTCGATCGGCACCGAAATCGTCGTCCAGGGAATCAAGCCTGTTGGGGTTGAGCCTGTCCATAGTGCTGAACCGCCCGGACCGGATATTTGCACTCGATGAGGCATGTAGACGAACGGTCCGCCTCGCCCGCCATCGAACGTCAGCTTTTGGTCGTAATCGATCCGGCCGTTTCCATCCAATGCACTCCAATCACCATGGAATGAGTCTGGCGCGTCAACCCAAGGGTCGTAATATGTACGATCTCCCCAGAACAAATAGCCGTCGGGATTTCCGGAGTCGTTCCTCCAAGAGATATGTTGAGGCGCAGTGCTCGTCCAACCTCCAAGATCCGTATCGAAAGTCGAACTCGCCAGGACGACTGTTTGGCCAATTTCGCGCAGAGTCCCTTCGATCGAACTCTTGCCCGTTTCGACACGAATTTCGAAGTTCTGTACATCAAAACCACCTCGGCCGTCTTCGACGCGAACGCTGACATTTGTTGAATATGGGGACGAGATTTTCAGAATTCTGTCATTTTCGTAATCGGAAATGTACATCGACTTATCGGGGCCGAAGACGAAGTCCCAACTGTGATCTTCCGAGAAATTCTCTCCGATGATCGTTTTTTCGCCCTTCGCGTTTACGCGATACAGCTTGCCATTAGTCGAGTCGGCGACATAGAGATCTCGGCCCCAGACTCCACCTGGACCAGCGGCCATCTTAGTCGTCCGACCGAAACCAGTTGCGAACGTGTTGTTCAGCAGATTTCCGTCTAGGTCATAAACCCTGATCACACCGTCGGTAGAACTCACGTAAATCTGGTTGTTTTCACCAATCTCGAAGTCCCAAATTTCCACCGGATTCCGAATGACCGTCGTGATGAGTCCGTTCGAGAATGCTGCAATTTGCGTTTGTAGGCCGACCTGCGAGAACAACAGGCGGCCCCGGCTGTCAATTTGCAAATTCGCCGGGTTGCGGATCGCCGATGATGGCCCAATCAAAACGTGAACACTTTGGTCAGGATGAATTGCGCTGATTTTGCCAATGCTGACGTTATTAAAATTCGCGCCACCAACCAATATTGACCCTGGAGCTCCTGAGATTATTCCATCGCGGTCGTAAACGATCGCATCGGGGTCATCGATCAAAGTGTCTCCATATTCGACAACTGAGCCGCCCCCAGATGCGATCTTGAAAACCCGGGTGGGGGATTGAGCATGACCGGAGATCTTGTATAACTCCCCGCCAGCGAATAGATTTCCTTGTGAATCGAAGGTCAACTGCGCTGGTGTGATCACATTGTCGGCATAGACTTCTGTCCGAAATCCAGCAATCGTCGGAAGCCCCACGGTTGGCGGCGTGCCTTGAAGACCCGCCAGGATCTGATTGGGGACTTTCCAGTCGATCAGTCCGGTCGAAGGGTCGATCGTCATCCCCTCAGGCCCGGCCACGAGAGAATAAGTCAGCACATCATCTGGATCGGGGTCGATCGCTTCGACGTCGTAACGATAATCGCCTCCTACAAGCGATTGTTGGGTGAATCCTGAGTAATGGACCTGGCCTTGCGAGTAGTTGTAGAAGCCGAACCTGCCAGAGCTATATGTGTCGTCATCGACTGTCACGGATTCGAGGATCGTCGCGCCCTGACTGACTGTAATTGTGAACTGGCCAGGGCGAGTCTCAAGGACGAACTGATACTCGGTGTGGTTGACCCAGGGAACGGAGTTGTGGAACAAATTGACGACCCGGTCACCGGGCACCGTAGTGTTCCAAAGATCCATAACGCCTAATGGCGAGTCTGCATTGACTCGTTTGATCGACATTCCCTTCTGGCCGACTGCGCCAAACGGATTGTAAACCTCATATTCCTGCCTCCAATCGAAAAGATAAAAGTGCTGGGGATCTTGATAGCCAAAGACGAACCCCATGAAATCGTTGTCAATGAATCCGGCGAGGCCAGTGTCACTGACACGCCATGTTCCTTCGACACGACTCGATTCAAGGATTTGGTCGCTAAGCAAGATCGTGGCACTCGCGTTTACGCGCTGTTCGACTCGCGTGCCGGACTGGTCGACAATCCAGTCGCCAGAAGGGTCTTGGTTGAAACCGTTTCCAAAGGTGTTCGGTATATCGATTGCTGTCCAGGTCCCTAAATCGAACGGGGTTGCGTTGTCTGTGGAAACCAGATTGACTGTCGTCACCGGCTGGCTCACTATCACCGGCGCGCTATTGCCCGGGGCAGCCAGAACGCACATGTCGTACGTCTGGCGAGCGACGCCGCCGAAGCCGTCCGTGGCCTCGATGGTGACACGGGCTTCGCCCTGCTGGGCAGAACCCGGTGTCCAGGCGATATGCCCCGTGGCTTCGTCGATCGTCATGCCGTTCGGCACGGTTCCAGCGAACGCATAACGCAGCGTGTCGCCGTCCGGATCGACCGCGTCGGCGTCGTAGACATACCGAACACCCACGTACGAAGACACGACCGGCAGACTCGTGAACACCGGCGGGCGGTTCGGCGGGGCGACGGTGACGTCGATCGTGAAACGCTGCTCGGTGAAGCCGCCGCGGCCGTCGTCGGCACGCACGACCAGCGGATGAGCGCCCAGTTCGGTTTCGGACGGGGTCCATGAAATCACGCCGGTGACCGGGTCGATCGTCATCGAGGCGGGAGCGGTGACGAGGGCGAAACGCACCGGGTCGCCGTCCGGATCGACGGCGTTGACGTCGTAGCTGTAGGTGCGGCCCGGGAAGGCTTCGACGACCGGAACGGTGGTGATCTGCGGCGCGCGGTTGAGCAGGCCGAAGAATTTCAGGTCGTAGGTGAATCGTGATTCGTTCGGGTTGAAGAACGCGAACGCGAGCGTATCGGTGACCGACTGCGAGCCGAGCCGGCCGCCGGGCACGAGGTCGCTGACGTCGTAGAACGGCAGCCCGTCGGGCGTGTACCCCTTCGCCCCGCGCGGCATGACGTCGGGCCGGCTCAGATTCGTGATGGCGACATAAAGCGGGGCATCGACGGGATACTGGCCGACATTGCGCACGGCGACGTCGGCGAAGATCGTGAGGTCGTCTTCGAAGAACGACGTGCGGGCGTATTCGACAGCGAAGCTGGCCGTGATGTCGGAAAGGTTCGAGAAATCGACTTCGCCCTCGGCCCTTTGCGTGCCTTCGATCTCGACGACCGAAATGCCCGCCTGGCCGTGGATGTCGTAAGCGGCGACTTCGAGCCGATTGACGCCGGGGAGAACTTCGATCTTCATGAAGAAGCGGCCAGCACTGTCAAGCAGGTCGACGGGCTTGCCGTTGACTGTCACATGCGTGATGGCGTTACGGACAATGGCACCCGAAGGCAGTACCGGCTGAGCAGCGGTGGCGAGGCCTGAGAGGACCAGCGAAGTTCCGGCGGCGATTTCGGCGGGCAGTTCGACTTCGACCGTCGGAAGCGGGACGGACTGGACGTAGATTTCTTGAATGGAGGGCGTGGCTTGCGGATTGCGGGAGCGAAGTGCCACTTCGACTTCGAGGTAGCGGCCGACGATGCCTTCGAAGCGGGTATCGTGAGGAAGTTCCTGCCAGGCGGCCGCTGGGAGCAGGTTGCGATCGTCGGAGGCGCGAACACGCAAGCGTGATGAGGTTTCCGGCGGCAGATCTTGCAGCAGCGAGACGGTGGCCCAGGGCACGCCGGGTCGGCCGCCGTCGAGGATTTCGGTCCAACGGCCATCACGACCGGTCACCGATGCCCTGACCGCCGCCGTGTTGTTTGTGTAGTTATACGGCTCTCTTCCGGTTTCGATCGGAAAGCCATTCAGAATCGACACGGTCTCCGGATCGATTTTGTAAGCTTTATTTGATGACAACGAGGTTGTCCAAAAATATCCATCAGCATCGAACACTGCAGCTGTTGTCGGTCCAGTAAGCGGCAAGTAAGTCGTATCGACAAGTGTTCGGCGATCTTCGGCAAACGTTAATCGCACGATTCCATCCTGGCATCCTGCCCAAACGCGACCTTTCTTATCGATAGCTACACCGCTAGCATTTCTTGCTGCACCGGTCGAATAACGATCCCAAGTATTGTTAACAGGATCATGACGAAGTACGAAGCCATCATATTGGCCGAACCAAATAATACCGAATTGATCGATTGCAATGCCGCGGCCATTATGATCTGGAATGCTACCAACATACTTCTGACTGACCGTATCGATACGAATCAAAGTACTGGACAGTTGCGACGAGGTGCCCCATAGAATTCCGTTCGCATCGACAACCGAGTTGTAGGGAGTTCCATCGACGGGGATCAGAGCTTTTCTTTCTCCAGTTTCTCCGTCATATTGTTCATATTGTTGAGCATTCCAGAACCCGATCCAAACGTTGTCGTTCGCATCGATCGCAAGAGACCGCCCCATGGCCGAACCATACTGATGCGAAGGGGCATTTCTGTTCCAGCCAACAGGAATCGACATCGCGATGCGCTCGTCGTCCGGCAAGCCATCTCCATTCGCATCCCAGGGCATTATTTCATCGCCTGAAATCTTGCCATCGCCATTGCGATCGGTACTGGTATCGATGATGCCGTTACCGTTTCGATCGATGAAATCCGCATTGAGAATCTTGACCATCGTGCCGAGCACTTGATCACGGTTGTTGACCCAGACGTCACCGCGACTCGTGACGCCGGTGCGGTTCGGGTAGAGACTGATTCCGGATGGGCCGGTGCGGTATCTTCCCAATTCTTTACCGGTTGAAGTGTCGAACTTGGAAACGGTTCCTTCGCCAGAATTCGCGATCCATATGATTTTTTCGAACGTCGCCTCTTCGGCAGCGTTTATTCTGATTTCGCCTGGAACTTCGTCGAGATTCAGATTGAACTGAAAGCCATTTCGAAAATCGTCCGAAGTCGTGAATATCGCCCGGCCCTGATCGTCCAGAAGCGTGTCGCCCAGAGGGCTGAGAGCTTGAGGCCCGAATTCGCCCAGAGGTGATGCGGAAATCGAAACCGTACCCGACGAGGCCGTTCCAGCTGAAGTCGACGCGGTCGTGCGAGCCGCGAAGACATCAGCGGGAACCGAGGCGGATGAAGCGGTTCGGCCTGATTTAATGGATGCGGTGGCCGGAACCTTGGCGCAGACGATTTCGACCGACGTCAGCGTATCGGCGTCGTTATTGACGAGCCGGAAGACCAGCCGGGCCGTCGTGCCGGGGATCTGCCCGGCCAGGTCGAGCATGACCTGACTGCCGGCAAGGATCACGCCCGTTCCGGTCGCGATGTTCAGGCCTTCGGTCACGTTGAAAAAGGCGTCCCGGCCCGGGGTGAAAGTGGGCACGAGTGGCTGGCCGTTATCGCCCAGCAGGGCGACTTCGAAGGCGTCGTTGATGAAGCCGGGGGCCGAAGTGTCGAAAGCCAGATTGGCGTATTCGAAACCGACCATGCCCCCATCGGCCGGAATGACGAACGACTTCTCGAAAACGACCTGGAACGAATCGCCCTCGACAAGCCGGACATGGTCGCCCACGACCGTAACGGTGCCTTGATCGCCAGGCGTTCCGCCCGTCTGGGTTGTCGTCCAACCCTGGGAGGTGAGATCGGGGCCGAAGCCGCAGTATTCCAGCCGCAGCGTCGCAGTTCGTGCGTTACCGTTCTTGTCCGCCACGCGGACAGAGTAGTCCTGCACACCCAGTGTCAAAGGGATGTTCTGAAAGCGATAGGAACCGTCGGATGACGTCGACGTCGAGCCGAGGACCGTGCCCGTCGGGCCGGTGAGCGTGACCACGTAACCGCCAGCCGGGGCATCGGCGGGGTCGAGGTCGATTCGGCCGACGAAATCGACACGGTCGATGTTGGTGATGCCGTCGCCGACCGGGGCGGAGTCGAAGGCCGGATCGAGCGCAAGTGTGATCCCCTTGAGCGTCGGGTCGGCAAGCGGATCGATGAACTCGATCCGGACGGTCATGTCGTTATGGTCACGATCGCCGCCGTGCCAGAGATCTTCGAGGCCAAGCACGATGCCATCCTGCGACATGCGAAGCACGTGCGGATAGCGATCGGCATTGGCGGCCGCGAACGAGAGATAGACGTTCAGGCCCTGCTTCGTTCCGATGGCGCCAGGATTCGCGTGCCAGTCCTGCAGCGTGCCGTTGGCGACAAGGAACGTGCCGAAGTGCTGCCCGGGGGCCAGGGCGACGGTGGCCGACGCGCCGCCTGCCTGATCAGCCTTGAAGAGAAGCTGGCTGCGACTGACCGCCAGGGCTGCCTGCAGATAGCCGGAATCGCCGGGCTTGAGCGTGCCGATGCGGCCATTCGCGTCATCGACGAGAAAAATCCCGAACTCATTCCGATAGCCCGATTCACGGCCCAGAAGGGAGAATTCGACATTGACCGAACCGCGTTCGCTGGCCGGAACCTCAAACGCCTGGGGGTTCGAAAGTGTCGCTTGCAGAGACGCACCGAGATTCTGAAGGGCGAGGCGCAAGTCCTGCCGGGTGATGCGGCCGTCGAGATCGGCATCCGCTCCAGGATACTGGCTGACGGTCATGCGGCGGTTCCGCAGGGCCTGTTCGATGGTGCGGATGTCGGACGAATCGACAATACCGTTGGCGTCGACATCGCCGACGAGATACGTTCTGACGGAATAGGCCCCCGATGTCCCCCGTTCCGGGGTCACCATGAGCGAAAACGACCCGGTGGAGACTTCGGCGATAGTGAGCGAAGCGGATCGTCGACGAAGGTCTTTCCGTTCGAGAACCGAACGAGCCGAATTGAGGGCGTTGGGCACGATCCGGACCGACGCAGGATCGACAACCCTGGCCGCATCCGCATCCTGAACGACGATGCCGACCAGGCCACCCGTCCGCGATGATCCGGTAACTTCCTGACCGGACCTGATGTCGAGGGTCAAGCCGTCGTAATGCGACGTACTGAGAAATTGGCCATGATAACTTTGAGACAGTATGTCCCCGGCCATCATGATCCGTTGTTCGAGCGTTTCCGAATTCGGCAGCGACCTGCGGTTTTTCGGTCTTTGTCCTGCTTTTGACTTCGACTTCTTGCCTGCACGGAACGGAATGATGGCGTCGTCGTTGGCCGTCAGTGGCTGAGATTTCATCGGTCGAGCCTTAAGCAGGAGATTGAGAGCAGGTGCAGGTCGAAGAAGGAATCCGAAATCAAGAACTTCCGCAGACTTCGTCTCGCGGACGAAGTACTGTGCGAGGGATGCACCCGGCGGGGCGGTCAGTATCTTTCGATTCAGGTTCCAGGCGGGGTCAGTCAGGATGCGATGCGTCGAACCGGTTCTCGTTCATGAACATGAACTTGCGTCTCACAAATTCACGATTCATAATTCTGGCGTCGTCAGCACACCGACTCTTCTGTGGCGAAGCCTTGAACTTCCACTCGGAGAGCGAGGGAATTTTAGGCGGAAGTTCCGATTTCGGAACGAACTGCCCAGGTGACTGGTGTGCCTTCACAAGTACTGCGACATCCGTGAGGAAAAACCTCAACACTTTTTCGGAAAATTTTTCATGACCGCCCCACTTTCTCAAACGAGTCCGTCACCGGAAGAACATTCCGAGAAGAATTCGGAAAAATCGGTAAGGGATTGGAGCAATTTCGTCGCAGTCTATGAAGCACTGCGCGATGCGGCCCGTCGACGCATGAGCGGACCGAATGACGAACTTTCGCTCGGACCGACCGGTTTGGTGCATGAAGTCTTCATCAAGCTGGAGAAAGACCCGAAGGTCATCAATCACCCTGAGCCGTCATTTCTTTTTGCCTCCGGCTTACGGGCCATGAGGGAAATCCTCCTCGACCGGGCAAAAGCTCGTGGGCGGCTCAAGCGGGGTGGCGGACACGTCAAGGTTTTCCTGGACGAAGCGATCGAATACATCGAAGCTTTCGATTTCGATGTCGTGGAAATCCACGAAGCCATTGACCGTCTGGAGCGACTTGAGCAGAGACAGGCGATCATCGTGACGTTGCGGTATTTTCTGAGATTGACCAACGCTGAGGTCGCCGCCCTGTTGGATGTTTCGGTTTCGACAGTGGAAAGTGACCTGCGTTTCGCTCGTGCCTGGCTTCGCCTCGAACTCAAGGACTTCGATATCTCCCCACATTCTGGTTAATGACGCCTGAATGATGAGCCGGCCGAAAGCGATACGACGATGAATCCGCGATGGCAAAAGATCCGCGAAGCCTTCCGAACCTTGGTGGACCTTCCCGAGGATGAACGTCGAGCCGAACTCGACAGATTGGCAGCCCAAGATTCGGACCTGGCCGACAAGGTGACGAAACTGCTCGAAGCCGATGCGGCCGGTGGCTTCATCCCGCCGCCGGAACCGAACCCGGTTTACGATTCGCTCGGCAAGCTCGCGCCGGGGACTCGTGTGGGAATTTACGAAATCCGTCATGTTCTGGGCGAAGGATCGACCGGCACCGTATACCTGGCATCAAGGGTGAGGAATTACGACAAGTTCGTCGCCGTCAAGGTGCTTCACGCCCATCTCGGGGGGAATTCAATCGCTCGATTCGACCTCGAAATGAAGTCTCTGGCACTGCTCGAACATCCCAATATCGTCCGGCTGCTGGATGGCGGAACGACGGATAATGGATTGCCCTACTTCGTGACCGAATACCTCGACGGCGAAAAACTGACGACGTATTGCGACAATAGAAAACTACCGATCGCTGAAAAGGTCCGTTTGGTCGCTTCAGCGGCCCGGGCGATCGGCTATGCACATTCGAATGACGTGTTGCATCGGGATATCTGCCCTTCCAACATGATGGTCACTCGTGACGGAACGGTGAAGGTCATCGACTTCGGGCTGGTCCATTTCCTGAAACCTGCATCGAAGACCATCCATACGACTCTGGGGATCACGATCGGCACAGCGGGCTTTATCGCCCCGGAGCAGATTCTGGGCCTGGCGAACCGCAACGGCTTCGCGGTCGATTGCTACGGCATGGGTGCGACGCTCTACCGGCTGATCACAGGCCAACTCCCGTTCACCGGGAATTCCTCATACGAAATCTGCAATGCGGCAACGACGAACGAGCCCATCTCACCACGGAAAATCCATCCGGAAATACCGAAAGACCTCGAGACGATCGTTCTGAAAGCTTTGGCGAAGGAACCCGCGGAACGGTTCGCCACGATGGGAGCCTTCGCCGAACAGCTTGACCGCTTCCTGGCGGGCGAACCGTTGACGATTCGACCTCCGACCAGACGGAAAAAGATCGAGAAATGGGCCATCCGTCACCGAAAAGCTGTCGCGGCATGGGCCGTGATCCTCTCGTCTCTGCTCTTTTTGCTCCTGGGCGTCCTTCTGTCGGCGAATTACCGCGTGAATCGAGCGCTGCAGGAAGCAAGACTCGACCGGGAAAAAGTCGAGAGGACTTCGACCCTCATGAAAGCGGTCCTTCGTGACCTGACGCTCGCGTCCGTCAGCATGACGGAGTCTTTGCCGTTAGGCTCCAGTCGCACGCACGACTATCTGCAGCGCATATTTGCCATTACCGAGCGGGCGATCATCCATCTCCCTTTGAATCGAGAAGATCCGGAAATCCTTTACCGTACGGGCATCGCTCATCATCATCTGGCCCGCTCTTTCGATTCCAGGAACTCGGCCGAGAATCGGCCGATGACGCTTCATCAGTATGGCCTCGCCATCGAATCGTTCGGAAACGCCGCACGATTGAGTCCTGACAAGGAGTGGTACCGTTATAACCTCGCACGAAGTCTCGCCTTCCGAGCCTATGTCCATTTTGCGAATTCCGACCCGGAACAGGCCGAAGCGGACGCACGCGAGGCTTTGAAGACGGCCGAAGCCTTGAACAGGGATTTTCCGGGCAACCCGGACTGGATCGACGCACAGGCCTTTCACCACAACACGCTGGCCGGCTTTCTTTTCGGCCGTTCGAAAAACGAGGAAAGTCGGCTTGAAGCCGAGACAGGTCTCAAAATTGCGAGACAGTTGATAGCACTCCATCCGGACAAACCGGTCTTTCTGGCGAACGAATACCGGGCACTGACCATGCTGGCGGATATCGCGAACAAGGAAAATCGTCTGCAGGATGCGGCGAACCTCACTTCTGAAGCGATGAAGGTCAACGAAGTTCAAAAACGAAAAACACCCGAGGATGAGCATTATCATGAGGCCGCGCACATCTCGCTGCTGTCGAAGCAGGCCGAGATCAGCCGACGCATGGGCGACGCCAAAAGTGCGGAGGACCATTTTCAGGCAGCCATCGCAAGAGCGGACCGGATTTCGAGCCGGCATCCGCAGTTCGACCTTTACGTCTTTCTGCCCCATCAGCTGAGAATCGCGAAAGGCAGTCTTCATTTCGAGACTGGTGACCAAGACCGTGCCGAAGCATTGTTCCACGAAGCGATCGATGCAATCGAGAAGCTCTATCAAGAGCGGCCGGAACTGTCCGAAGCTCGAACCATGTTGGCGGACCTTTATGAGACATGCCCCGTGACCGCATTGCGAAACCCGGAACGGGCTCGAATGCTGAAATCCCAGTGACCTCGGACTTCTCACCCAGTTCGGAACATGAATCATTCGTACCCGAATGAGAATCGAGTCCGAAAACGATGAGGAATTGTGCCCGATAACTATTGCTCGATTTATCGTTACGGCGCATTGTCCAAAAACATATTCGTATGGAAAACCAATCGAACAGCGTCACTTACTCGATATGTTTGGGGAATGGAAATTTGGTCTTTATCCCGGGGAATAACCCGCACGGATTTTCTGAAGACCAGCTCCGAGGCCTCTTCTTTCGCTCTTGCCCCGAAAGGTTGACCAGTCTCTGGACAATCGATGCCTTTGGGACGGAACTTCAGGGGTGTCTTATCGCAAAGCACGGTGCCGCTACCGCCGTCAAAAACCCCGATGCGAAATCGCATATCGACAAGAACATCAACGACGACCGTATCCGTGTTTCGCTTATTGCGTTTATTGTTGCACTTATTGCGTTTATGTGCTACGATTCGCCATAAGACATTCATCGAACAGGAGATTCGCCGTGAGACCGCACATCGATCCGAATACCGCCCTGGCACCCACGGAATCGGACAAAGCGAAAGCCGCGACCTGCATTCGAACGATGGGCGCATCGCACGGCCCGTTACGGCTGACGCTCGAACGAACTGACCGAACGACCGCCGAACTGGAATTGCCCACGATCGCCGTGACTCTGCTTCGAACGATTCTCTCGGAACTCGCTCGCGGGAACGCCGTCACAGCGATTCCCGTCTCGACCGAGCTTACGACCAGTCAAGCTGCCCAACTCCTGAACGTATCCAGACCCTATCTGATCGGACTGCTGGAACGAGGGCTCATTCCTCACCATCACGTCGGATCGCATCGTCGGGTCAAGCTTCAGAACCTCCTTCGATACAAAGCTTTGGGAGACCTCGAACGGGACGAAGTCATGGACGAACTCGTCGAATTGGGCCAGCGGCTGGATTCGGAAGACTGATTTCATGAGTCGTCCGGTCGCTCTCCTGGATGCTTGTGTCCTTTATCCTCAGATGCTTCGTGACGTCATGATCACCCTCGCACGAGCAGGGTTTTATCAGGCGAAATGGACCGCTCAAATCAACGATGAGTGGGTAAGGCAGCTGGTCAGGAGAAATCCTGACCGAGAACGGCAGGTTTTACGGACCAGGGAGTTGGTCAATCTGAGCGTCGAAGACTGTCTCATCGAAAACTTCGAACACGTCATCGAGACCGTCGCTTTACCGGACCCGGATGACCGACATGTCCTTGCCGCAGCGATTCACGGAAAAGCGGATTTGATCGTGACTCTGAATTTGTCCGATTTCCCTTCGAACCTGCTCGAACCTCTTGGTATCGTCGCCCAATCCCCTGACGATTTCCTTGCTTCTCTGATCGAAGACGCGGTACCGCAAGCCTGCGAATCCATGAGAACGCTCCGCAAGCGATATCGAAACCCGGCAATGTCCGCAGAAGAGTTTCTCGCTTCTCTATCACGAAAAGGCCTCAAACGGACGGTGGACCTCCTCGGTCAACGCATCGACCTGTTAGAAGGGTAAAGCTCTTTCCACACCGAGAAAGCCAAAACCAGCATGAACGGACGTCGCTCTGACCGCTCCCAGGAGGCGGTTTTCCCTCAAAATCACGCCAAAGTCATGTAGAGACATTCCTCGAATAGGTTCTCCTTATCCGGACAACCCAGACCCCGAAAAATGAATGCGACAGCCTGCTCACGAGACTGGCCGCGTTCGATGCAGAGTTCGTAAACACCCCTCACGAATTTCGGTTCGATTCCATGGGCTTCGGTAACCATCTCCTGCCATGATTGACCAGGAGAAAGTTCCGATTCGAGCCCAGCCAGTTTTGCCTTTTTCGATTCATCGAGCAGGTTCACGCAGTCGGCGATGTAGGCCGCGAGAAAAAACCAATGCATCCGTTCCTCGAAATCGGAATCTTTCGGACCGTTCTTCTTGCTCATGACTCGTTCCTCATAAAAGCGAAAGTACCCTGAACCTATCGAACGCAATCTTTCCCCGCTCGATATCCTGACCTTTCTGCAGCGTCAGCAGTATCGAACAGTACTCGATTCGCCTCCGACATCTTCGCGGCGTTCGAACACCCAGGTCGATGATAGACCTTACTTTTCTGGTTGCCAATGAACTTCGGGCGCAGGGCAGGTGAAATATCCTTTCCGGAGTTTCGCCAATCCCAAGGGGCAATCGCTCCGGGCCGAGACCAGAGGCCTCGTTTCATCGTTTCCGCTTCCTCTTCGAGCTTGGCGAGCATGCCGTCATTGGGAGCATAATTTACCTCGGATTCCGCGAACCGAGTCGCTTATTCCAAGAATGCGGCGAAATTCGAAACAAGGAGAGCAGACAGACTCTCTTATTCCAATTCGAGGAAACACCGAGGCGAACATCCTCTCGCAGATTCGGGAAACAGTGTCTCCCGAATCTGCGGACCGAAGGAATGAGTCGATATTCAAGGCTCGCTCGCGAAATTCCCGAGAACTCGGAGAAATTTCTTACCCCTCGAGACATGCCCCACTCTGATTGAACGACGATGACGCCGAAGACAGGACAAGCCTGACCAGTTCCTTTCTCGATTGCTTTACGACACTAAGGCAAAGGAACCAAAAACGAATCCCACATATCCGGATCGTTCCTTGAAAGCGCTCCAAGCGCTTCCTTATACTCTTCGCTGCATCCACATTCGTCTTCCGTGATTCACCGAAAGCCGTTTTCGACTGGCGTCAGGAAGACCATTTTTTCGTGCAGGAGGGAACCGGGTGAACTGACCGACGAAACTTCCCACCAACGAAAAAAGCGACCTGGCAGGGTCGCTTGATTCGAACTGGGTCGAGCACGTTCAACGGATCTGCGGTCCATCGAACTGAATTAGCTGCGTTAGACATCAGCTAATTTAGTTTCGGACTCCGGATTACGTCAAGCGTCTTTTTGTCTATTTCAGGGCGAAATTCCTGAAAAAATCATCTGGTTGCCCCTTCATCTGTCGGAGGCGTTTCGCACGTCGTCGACATCAGGAAGGGAAGTGCTTCGTGAGCGAGAGCGTAACCGTACGCCAAAAGGTTCTGCCGTTCGCGGAACCGGAATACTCGAAAATCGACGGCGGATTCATCATGATTCCGGTCCGATGTCTCGCCATCGTCTGGTGGGCATACCGGAACAAGCGAATTTCCCGAGCTGCTTTTCGGGCCTATTTCGCATGTCACGAACTCGAAACTCGCCGAGCCATACTTCGGCGGAAGTTCGACCGGGAATATGACCGGGTCATTCCTGATTTCGTCAGGCTCCTGGGCGGCGACCCGAAAAAGGAAAAATCCAAGGTACTGATGCGGTCCGCGTTTCGAGAACTGAGGGACTTCGGACTCGTCTCTTACGGTCGAGATTATGTCTTTCGATTCGCGAACGATGCGAACAGCCTGAAACTAACCGACGAAGAACGAGCGGACCTGGAGCGGTCTCTCGAAAAGTTCGCCAATCCGAGACGGCCCGTTCCGGTGCCCCGGCGAATTCTGAGGCGGCTGGCAGGAGGCATGAGCCGGTCCCGCACAGGCGTCCTCATCGCTTATCTCATCCGATGCCTCTTCTACAAAAAAGGAGCCGGAGTCACCGCGAAGGGATGCTGCAAGGCGTCCTGGATCGCCGAAGCATTCGGCATTTCCGAGCGGAGCGTTTTCGACGCCCGTGATTATCTGACCCATGAACTCGGTTGGCTCACTGCCCTGCCGACACCTCAGAAGGTGCTGAACCGATTCGGCCTTTGGGTAACCGTGAACCTGGCCTGGAACGAAACGAAGAAGGGAAAGACCACCGACGCCGATTCGGCCGAACCGGTCCAAAATCTTGAGATGCCGGCCGAGAGGACCGAAACCCAATTTGCAGACCCTTCCGCCGATTTTCCCTGCCAATTTGCAGGCCCTCTTGAAACCAGTCTCCCTTCTCCTGAAGCAGGAGAAGGAGAAAAAAACCAGAACCGTCCTCCGGTCGAAACGACCGCAGGCATGCTGTCTGGTTTTTGTCGCTCTCAGAAAGGCTCAGGAAATCCGGAAGAGTCTCCTTCGACATTCGTCCCAGCCGACCAAGGTGGCAAGAAACTGCCAACTGACGGCACCACTTCCCCACCGCCCGATATCCGGAATGTCGTGGCCGAAGACCTCAAGAACTACGAACGACTGTGCGAATTGAGGAACCAGGCGATCGCCGATGGCTTCGTCACCGAAAGCGAAGCGGACCGGGTGCGATTCTTCGCCGCGGTCGTTCACGCCCGGAACGTCGGCAAAGACCCCGTGAAGCTCTTCTCCTGGATGATTCGCTCCAAGCGCTGGCACATGATTACCCAGGCCGACGAAGAAGAAGCCTATTCCAAACTGAAAGCCCGAGAACGGCGCAGCATGGGATTCGAGCAGGAACGTCGAGGGAATGCCGCTACGATTCTCTCCGCCGACGCCCGGCTCTTGCAGGCGGTCATGGCCACTTTCCGGGAACGCCGGATCGCCTGCTACCCACGAACGGTTCACGAAGCCCTGAAACGCCACGACGCCAGCTGGACCGATGAGCGATTCCTTCTGGCATGGCGAGAAGTCCACCCGGACCAGAATCCCTATCGCCCCGGAGCCCGAACGGCGATTTCCTGAAAATCGGGACCGACGGATCGGTTTCGTCGCGGAATTCCTCCCGAAATTCGGGAAATGTCGAAAAAGCCTGTCGTGAATTTCTCCTAACACCATGGAACAGAGTGTCTTATCGCATCGTAAATCCCAAAATGCCGTTCGGAAATAGGGCGGAAATTCGTTTCCCTGGGAAACTTTTTGGCCCGGCTTGGAGCAGAAACGCCCGCTTCGCTCTCGCACGCATCGTCGTAAGTGCCCCCATCCCAAGGCCCCAGAAATCGCTCGAAATTCGATTCCGCCGAACGGAAAATGCCCGGAAAACCACCCCGAATTTGCGGTAATTCCGGACGAGAAATTGGCCTGTCGGCGGCTCGAATTTTCCCCTTTTCATCGAGCTTGACCAGAGACTTAGCATTTCTCCGAGGTCGCAACTTTCCCTCTTTCGAGAACGAACCGAGCGGGTTATCTCCACTTCAAGTGAGTTGAAGTAACCCCAGTGGAGGCAAGTACCGTGCTCTCGATCGCACCGTTGTCCGGCAGTCCAGGCTATTACCTCGAATTGACCAACATTTCGTATTACGAAAAAGGCGGCGAACCTCCGCCCATGTGGGCCGGTATGGGGGCCCGAGAATTCGGTCTCACGGGAGTCGCCGACAAGGAACACGTCTATCGGCTCTGCGCCGGATTCGACCCCGAAACGGGTAAGGAAAAGCTCGTCCGGAATGCCGGTAAGGAAGAACGGAATCCCGGTCACGACCTGACTTTTTCGTGCCCGAAGAGTTTGAGCGTTGCTTGGGCTTTGGCGGACGATGACCTGCGCAAGGCGATCGAACAGGCCCAGTTCAAGGCCGTCACCAAGGCGCTCGAATACCTCGAAGACAAAGCGGGCTATGCCCGCGTCGGAACCGACGGTCAGAAGCTGGTCAAATGCCCGCTGCTCTTCGCCGTGTTCGAACACGGAACCTCTCGTGCCCTCGACCCGCAGCTTCATTCCCATGCACTGCTCATCAACGTCACGACCCATGCCGACGGACGGACCACGGCGGTCGACTCCACCTACCTCTACCATTTCAAGATGGCAACCGGTGCCATGTACCGAGCCGCCCTGGCGGACGAGTGCCGGAAAATCGGGTTCGACGTCGAACAGCGGCAGCTCGGGTCGAGCATCGGCTTCGAAATCGGCGGGATTCCCAAATCCCTCATCGAGGAATTCTCCAAACGAAGGGCCGAAATCGAAGAGCAGCTCAAGCTGAAGGCCGGCAGTCTCGACGCCGCCTCGTCCCGCTATGCCGAAATCGTCACCAAGGAAACACGCCGGACCAAAGACGGCGAGAAACCGAGGAAGGAACTGCTCGCCGAATGGAAGGATTTCGGATGGAAGCACTGCATCGAAGCTTCGGATATCCGCAAGATGCTCTCCCCTGCCAGGCCCCTCACCCCCGAACAGCGGCGGGAACGGAAGGAGAAGATTTACGAGTCGGCCATCGAAGCGCTCTCATCGCAGCACTCGCACTGGAACGAAGTCGACCTGACCAAAGCGGTCGCCGAACGGGCGGCGGGGATACTGCCGGCACGGGATGTCCGGGAAATCGTCGAAAACAAAATGCGCTCACCCGAACTGGTTCGCTTGGGGGACCTCCAAACCGAATCCAGGAACGAAAAACTCCATCGCTACATCGACCGGCAAGAAACACGATTCACCACGCCGGAGATTCTGGCGATGGAAAAGCAGATGCTCGTCGATGTCGAACGCATCGTGCGCGGACCACGCAGCGACTGCTCGAAAATGATGATCGACAGGACGCTGGCTCAGCGGACCAAGGAGGGCAAGCCTCTCGACCCCGAACAGGAAAATGCTGTCCGGTTTCTGACCACTGGGCCGGGCGTACGCATCATGAGCGGTTTGGCGGGCACGGGCAAGACCTACACCCTTTCGACCTGTCATGACGTCTGGCGACAGGCCGGACGGGACGTCATCGGATGCGCCGTCGCCGGGGCGGCCGCGAAGCGGTTGGAACAGGGAACCGGGATTCGGTCCGACACGCTTCAGAGGACGCTCTGGCAGCTCGACAACAAAAGGATGTCGCTGACCTCGAAGTCGGTCGTCGTCGTGGACGAATCGGGCATGATGGGCACCAAAGACCTGGCCCGACTTATGGAGCATGCCAAAAAGTCGCCCGGCGCCCGAGTCGTTCTGGTCGGGGACGCCAAACAACTGCAACCGATTTCGGCCGGAGGGCCGCACAAGTATCTCGCGTCCGTTCTCGGTGAAGTGCGGCTGGAAAACATCCGGCGTCAGAAAGAGGTCTGGGCTCGGGAGGCCGTGAAGGATTTCGAGCGGGGCAACGCCGACAAGGCCATCAAAACCTACATCGAGAAAGGCCATCTGCATGTCGCCGACACGCGGGCGGAGGCGATGTCGAAACTCATCGACCGATGGAAGGCCGACGGCGGGATCCAGAACCCCAACGGGGTGTTCCTGCTGGCGTCGCTCAACACCGAGGTCAAGGACCTGAACCTGCGAGCCCAGGCCGCTCGCATCGAAGCCAAGCTCGTCAGCAAAGACAACAAGCTCTACGCCAACGGAGTGTTTTTCCACGAGGGGGACCGAATCCAATTCCAGAAAAGGTCCCGTCCTTACGGCATCGAAAACTCCGACATGGGGGTCGTCACGAAGGTCGACCCCAAAAAGCAAAGAATCACCGTGAAACTCGATGACGGAGACCGGGAAATCACCATCGACCTGAAGAAATATTCGGGCGACAACCTGCGGCTCGGGTACGCTTCGACGACCCATAAGGCTCAGGGAGCCTCGATTCCTCATGTCCATGTGCTGATGGGCGGACCGCTCTCCGACCTGCATATGGGGTACGTGCAGGCTTCACGGAGTCAGGAATCGACCCACCTGTTCGTCGACAAGCATTCGGCGGGCGACCCGGGGCTGTCCGACCTGATCCGCGGTCTGGCTCAGGAACGTCAGAAAACCATGGCGCATGAAATTCTTCAAAGACAGCAGCAAGAACTGCAGCGCCAGGCGGAAGAGGCCCGGCGGCAGCAAGAGCGTCTCCAGCAATCGATGTCGATGAGCCGCTGACTGAAACGAAGCCGGTCAGGCGTCGGTCTTGTGTAGCGTCGAAGTCGTTCGGAACCGTCGAAGCCCGGAACGACCCTCGGCTCTGGTCGCTCCGCTCGCGAACGGCCCGCCAGGGAAACCCTGACATGCCGCCCGCTCCGAGCTGCACTTCCGCCGCCCGACCGCCGTTCCTCATCGCGACTCGAATCGGTATTCGCTGCGCTCAGAATTTTCATCGCACGGTCGCGTTGCGACAGAACGGAGGGAGGGTGTCCAACCCTCAGCGAAACACCCCCCCTCCATTCCGCCGGAACGCTTTGGGTGGGAAGCGGAGCAGGGCGGAGTCGACCCGGCGACCGTGAGTCCGCCAGCCGGAGCCGCAACACGGCAATCCCGCACGATGCGCCATGCACTCGGGTCATCCACCGCTCGAACTCAGAGCGCAAGCGACCTCTCGCCCGCCGAACCGGACGCCAGACTTTGCCCACCTCATTCGAGCGCTTGACGAGCCCGTAGCGAGGCGATTCGTTCGGGCCCGACTTCCCCCTTCACCCACCGATAATCCATCGGCTCAGACGAAACCAGGCCGTTTGTCGACAAGGACGTTCGTCGCCTCTTCTCAGACTCCTTCGCCAGCTCCGTCGTCTGCTCCGAACCGACTCCCAGACGACCCCCTCCCCTCACCTTCCTTGTGCCTTCCTTCCGACCTCCGCTTCTCACCGACTCATCCTCATCCTGAGCCCCCTTCCTTCCTGGCATCAGCTCCCTCAACCCTTCGTCTTCTCTCCCCTCACCTGCTCTCGCCCCCGAACCGGACTGGCACCGCTCCCGGACCTTCCCACCTTCAGACCCCTTCTCGTGCCCTCGGACAGACCGCCCAACGCTCGACCCCCGCCTCACGCTCCCTGCCCGGCCGCCCTGCTCCCTCTCGTTCGTTCCGTCCCTCGTTTCTCTCTTCATGCTCCCTTTACCCCTCTCAGACTCTTCACACCCGTCCATTTCCACGAAATGATGTCCGGGTGCTCGAAATCGGCCGCTGCTCACCCCCTTCGGGTGCGAGAACGTGACCTCGATTTTCGCTTCGAGGGGTATGCGGGAACGATGAACCGGAAGGGGCAGGGGACCTCCCTTGCGGGAGCCGATGACCGCCCGAAGCGAAGCGATTTCAGAGCCGTTTCAGGCGGTGTCGGCGAGCGGGACCCGAGGTGCCGAATATGCGTTTCCAGGAATGTACGTTTCCCAGGGAAACAAACTTTTGTGAGCTTGGGTAAAATGCGGTGTTTCGGGTGCTGCCTGTCTGAGTTTCCCAGGGAAACGAAATTTTCGTAATCTAGCGAAAATAGGCAATTTCTTGGGTGCACTGAGGCGAGTTTCCCAGGGAAACTCGATTTGTGAGTTTGGGTAGTTTGCGTTGTTTCGAGTCGTGCCTGGCCGTGTTTCGCGGGGAAACAAAATTCCATGCGACCATGCTTGCGTTGTTTTCGAGGGGAGGACCAGGTACCGCAATTCGAGGTGTGCTCTTCCGCGAGCTTCGTCCTGAGATGTCGGCAGGGCTGGCCGAGAATCGGCGGTCTCTGGACGAAGAAATTCGACAGCCTTATGAAAGTACCGCAAATTCGAGGGTGCCGTAACGCATATAGGGAGGTGGATTTACCGCAACTTGAGGTGCGGCGGTACCGCAAATGGGGGGGTGGTCATAACGCAAGACCAGGTGTGGTTTTACCGCAAGACGAGGTGCGGCGAAAGTGGCCGAACTCCTCGATTCCATTGGCGGATCTGGCTCTCTAAACCTATAACCTGTATAACTATAGATAAACCACTAACGAGCGATTCTCGGTGTTGCGTTTTTCGATTTTCGTTTTTAGGATGCGCCGCATGCGAGGTAACGAGAACCACAAGGAAGAGCACGGCCAGCTGGGGGAGAGTCTCAAGGAAGGGCGAGACGAGATGAATCTCGCCGAATTCCCCATCGGCCTGATTACCGACCGGGCCGTGGATGGCGCCAAAACCGTCGTCTATCGGGACAAGGACGAAACTCTGACCGTCACCGGCAGCGACCTCCTGGGACTGCCGACGGCCCTCGACTCGGACGTCATCATCGCTCTCATGCACCTGACGAAAGCCAAGAACAATTTCCAGGACACGACAATCGAATTCACCCGCTACGAACTGCTGCAAGTCTTGGGATGGCCCGACCGGGGATATTACTACGAGCGGTTGTCGGAATCGTTGAACCGCTGGGTCGGCGTAACGCTGGTCTTCAAAAAGTCGTGGTGGGACAACGCCACCAAGACGAAAGGAAACCGAAGCTTTCACATCCTGGAGGCCGCGACCGTCGTCGACCGTGACGAAAGACGAGCCCTGCGAGACAAGAACATCAAGCCGCCGCTTTCCTCGGTTCGCTGGAGCAAGGAATTCTTCCAGAGCTTCCAGGTGAACAACATCAAGAAGCTCGACCTCGACACGTACTTTTCCCTCAAAAGCGCCGTCACCAAACAACTCTACCGATTCCTCGACAAACGGTTATACCGGAAGTCCGAGTGCCAATTCGACCTGCGAACCCTGGCATGCGAGCATGTCGGCATCAGCCGCAATTACGAGACCTGGCGTCTCAAGCAAAAGATTCAGCCCGCCATCGATGAGCTGACCGAAATCGGCTACCTCCAAAAGATGCCGGCATCCGAACTCTTCGCCAAAACGGGACGCAACGAATGGACCATTCGCTTACGCAAGAATCGTACGACAGGGAACCGCAATCTCGAATCGCGACCGAAGGCGGAATCACGACCCGCCGAATCGCAGGAATCGAATGCCCTTGTTCAGGAACTCGTTCGTTGCGGCATGGCGGAGAATTCCGCTCAGTACCTCGCGAAGAACTTTCCCGAAGAACGGATTCGCCGACAAATCGAAAATCTCGAATTTGAGAGCAGCCAGCGTCGCATCGCCAAGCCGGGTGGATGGCTCTACGGGGCGATTGTACATGACTATGGCCGTTCGGACGAATTCGTGTCGAAAGCCGACCGGGAAAAAGCCGCTCTCGAAAAAGAGGAACTCGAAATTCGCAAACGTGCGCTCAGCCAGGTCGAGCGACGGCAGAAAGTTTCGGAAGCGCAGCGGGCCGCTCAGGAAAAACGGATTCAGGAAACCATCGCCGCCTATTGGGACAATCTGACTCGCGGCGAACGCGAAATCATGACCGAAATGGCGAAACAAGCCGCCGACCCCGAAACGCTGTCGCTCTACGAAAATCAGAAAAGTCCCGCGCTCAAAGATGCCTTGCTCCGAAAATCCATCCGTGACCCGTATCTCCGAACCAAACTCGGATTGGGGGCCGCCGGAGCAGGGGAGGGGGTTCTCGATTCGCACGTCGATTCATTCCGGTCCGAACGGCTCTGAACGCGGACCCTCATCCGAAAAAGACCCCTTGCGTGGTGGCGGAAACTCGCCTACCGTCACGACCGGAATCGGGTCAGCCGTTTCGCGGGGAAACGGACCGAAGAACGAACGGCCCAAAAGTCGAAATTGATAATTATCGGAAACGAAGCGATTCCCGGGGAAACGGTCGACCTGCCGCCGAGTTTCCCGGGGAAATATCACAAGAGGAATTCGCATGGACGACAAAAAAAATTTTCGGATCGCGATGGTGAACCGCAAAGGCGGGTGCGCAAAGACCGGATCGACCCATCAACTCAGCGGAGCGTTCGCCAAGCAACTCGGCATGCGCGTGCTGCTCGTCGACATGGATCCCCAGGCGTCGTTGACTCAGGGTTTCTTCGGACCCGCGGCGACCGAGGCGTTGCCCGACGGCAAGACCGTCCTGGCCCTGTTCGACGATTCGCTCGACCCCGACCCGGAAAAAGTGCTGATTCCCACACCCTGCGAAGGCATCACTCTCTTGGCCGGTGCGAACCGGCTCGATGACTTCAACCGCCCCCAGCCGACTCAAGAGGGTTCGCTTCAGACCGCGCTTCGCTCGTTCCTTAACGAGGTCCAAGACCAGTTCGATGTCGTTCTCATCGACTGTCCGCCGAACCTGCACCTGTGCTCGTGGAACGCACTACTCGCCGCCGATTTCGTCATGGTGCCTCTGCAGGCCGAGGACTTCGGAGCCCAGGGCATCACCCACATCCAGCGGGCCATCGATGCCGCTCTCGAAAAGTACAACCCGAACCTTCGCATGCTGGGTTACCTGATCACCCTTCGGCAACGGCTTGCGATACACGACGCCTACGAGCATCAATTGAGGCAGCTTTATGGCGAACTCGTGTTCGACGCGCCGTTTCCGATGAAGAAGGACTTCAAGGAAGCCATCGCTCAGCGATCGCCGATTCACTTTCTCAAGCCGAAATGCGGAGCGGCCAAGGACGTCGCCAAGATCGCCGAAGAGATTCTCCGGCGAATTCCCGAAGCGAGGTCCAAAGAGCCCGAGTTCCTGCACTTCGAAAATCGGGTGTCGGTCGAAACCAGGAGGATTGCGATATGAGTCGAGCGGAAAAGCTTCACCAACGTCTGGCCGGGAACATGAGCGAGAGTCTCGGCGTTCGGCTCGTCACGACCGAGCGGCAGGACTCGTCGGCGAAGGCGATCGCCAAAGTCAGCCCCGAAGACGGCCGAACCCGGGATCGCCTTGCCGGTCACATGGAACTCGACCGCATCGTCCCCGATCCGGACCAGCCGCGAAAGACCTTCTCCGACGAGTCGATCGCCCAACTGGCGGCCAGCATCAAGAAGGCCGGCCAACTCCAGCCGATTCGCGTTCGTTGGAACGAGCAGCTCGGGAAATGGGTCATCATCTCCGGCGAACGCCGGTGGCGGGCCGCCAATCAGGCGGGGCTCAAAACCATCGCGTGTCTGTTCGTCGACCGCCCCCTGACCGAGTCGGAGATTCGCCAGGAATCCCTGATCGAGAACCTGTTGCGGGAAGACCTCAAGCCGATCGAGGCGGCTGAAGGGTACAAGCAGCTGATCGATATGAACGGCTGGACCGTTCAGCAGGTCGCCGATGCTCTGAACATCTCCAAGGGCACCGTGTCGAAGGCGATGGCATTGCTCAAGCTGCCGCCCGAGATCAAGGCCCAGGTCGACGAGGGGCTGATTTCCCCTTCGGCCGCTTACGAGGTTTCACGCCTCGACGGCGAGACAGCTCAACGGGAACTGGCGACCCGTATCGTGTCCGATGGTCTCAAACGGGACGAAACGGGTGTCGTCGTCGGCAAGACATCACGCCCGAAGGCGAAATCCGCTGAGCCCAAGTCGACCACGACCAAGGTTATCCTCGTGCAAGATGCCAAAATCTCGGTCGTTTTCTCTAAGTCGGCCGTGACCGACAAGGACCTCGAACGGGCTCTGGAAGAGGCGCTCGCTCAAGTTCGGAAGTTGCGCCAGGAAGCGGCGTGACAGAGCAGGTCAGGACCAATCCGACCGGAATGACCGAAGGGGCTTCATCCAAGAGATGAGGCCCCTTCGCTTCGTTTCGGAGTCGTGCAGTACGTCATGACCATCGAGAGCCCGCCGACTCATTCGACTTCAGTTCCTCCGTCGTTCGTACAGAGCGAGACCACCCCAACAGGCCAATGCGAGTGCCAGCCCGCTGGCGACGATGAGCGTGAACGACGATCCGGAACGTGGTGCCGTTTCGGAAGGGGAGGGTGGAATTTCGGTCCTCGGGCTCGAGTGCGAGACTTGGACGGTTCGCTCGGGAAGGGGCATCGAGTCGGTTGCCGGAGGACCGGTCAGAACGAAGCCCGCCCAATAATAAGGATGGCTGCTGGCGCCAGCCCCGCTACGCAACAGTCGCACCTGGGCGTGTCTCAACGCATCCTCCGGAGACATCCGTTTGCCCCAATGGTTGGCGTAGAACTCGTGCATCAGTTCCCGCGTGGCGTCGTCGTCGACCTCCCATAAGCTGGCCAGCACATGGCGAGCCCCCACGGCATGAAACGCTTGGCGCAAACCGAGAAGCCCTTCGCCGACCGAATTGAGACCGAGGCCCGTCTCGCAACCCGAGAGCGCCACCAGCTCGGTACCGGTGAGATCCAAGCGATGAACCTCCTCCGCCGTGAGAATCTGGTCCTCGCTCTCTTCGTCAGCTTCGTTCGCATCGGCCATCGCCAGTCCCGAAAAGAAAAAACGACCGAGTCGAATCGCCTGATAATCCTGGTCTTTCTGCGCTGCTGCATTCGAACCTGACTGACGAATCCCTAACCATGGAGGAAACCGGTACGCACCATGGCTGGCCAAGAGCAAATGGGTCCGACGATTGTCCGAACCATGTCCGAATTCCGCTTTGAATAGCCCCTCGGTTGGTGTCTTGTCCTGCCAAAGTTCGACCGATTCGACCGATTCCGGAAAACTCTCGCGGAAGGTTCGGACCGCCTGTGTCGCTTCTTCGAGCGTTCCAGGGAGAGGCGAATAACGGAGCCTTGCGTTCGCTTCGATACGAGGCGATGACGCATCTTGCGGTTCCGCGTCGCGTTGGTTCGGTGCGGGGACCGTTCCGAAATCGATGCCGCCGACCGCCAGAAGACTCGGTTTCGAGTTCGCGGGAGCGTTCGGACCCTTGAGGAATCGAACCGACGGCACGTAACTGACGGGATAGTCCTCGACCAGGTAAGAACCCTCGCGGCGACCAGGAAGCGCTCCGAAAGCGACCCAGCTCAGATAGCCGTCTGAACTCACCACCAACCGTTCGGCCCCAGCCAGTTCCTTTTCCAGCGGTAACCAAATCGCCGTGGCCAGTCGCTTCGAAGCGGAGCGGAATTCTTCCCCGGCGACCGATTGCAAGGCTGAGCGCCATGCGATGACGGAATCTCGGACCGGTTCCTCGGGCCCAAGCCGAATCATCGATACCGATCCTTCCGGCCGGACCACGAAAGCCAGAACCCGGAATCCCCGATCGGGGTCGGCCATGTGAATGTAGATGAAGTAATCGACCAGAACCGAGCCGGCCGGCAACGCCCGGGACACCCTCGCGGCATCCCACTCTTGCGGCTTCCGTTCGGCAGCGATATCCGGCCACTTGGCCGCGATCAGTGCCTCGATTTCCTGTTTTCGGATGGATGAACGTTTGACGTCATCGAACTTGTCGATTTCGAGAACGCTCGAGGAGGACGTCCAGAACTTCGACAACCGGCCCTCGATCGCAGTAAGCTCGCCGGAAAGCTTTTCGAGCTCCGGATCCGCCACGGTTTTCCGTGTTCTTCCGAAGGATGTTCCCAATGTGCCTTTCCAGTTCAGAATTTGAGAATAAAGCCGCTCGGGCGATTCCTGATCCAGTGCCGCGGTCAAATACTGATCCAGGCTGAATCGGAGCGTTTCCAAGAAGTTCACACGTTGCTGGACGCTCAGCAGGGGAGCGACCGAGTCGAACCGTTCTCGGAGACCCGAGAGGACTTCTTGGAGAAGCTCCGTCGCACCTTTCGTGTCACCCTCGGCCAAGAACACGTCGGCCAATCCGGAGAGCGAATTGCGATAAATGTCCGACTCCGCTCCCGAGTGCTCGAACGACAATTCCTGCGATTTGCGGAAATGGATTTTGGCGGCGGCTCGATTTCCGAGCATGAGCTGACACTGAGCCAGGTTGCGATGGCATTCGGCGAGATTGAGCGCGTGCGTGCCCGGAATCGGATCGCTCAGCAGGGCTTCCAGTTCCGGAACCAGACGTTCAGCCCGTTCGAGGTCCTTCGTTTCCGCGTACGAGGTCGCGAGTTTGGCCAGACAATACGTTCGGTAGAAGGGTTCTTTCGCCTGGCCGAAGATCGCAGCGGCGGATTCGAAATGCTGACGTGCTTGCACTTTGTCCCCGGCGAGCCTGTAGACCTCCCCCAGATTCATCAAAGGGAATGCTCGTTCTCTGACCAGACCGAGTTTTTCGAAAAGGGCGACCGCATCCCGATAGAACGTTCGCGCACTGACCTGATCGCCCATCTTGAAGGCGAGAAGCCCCTGGTTACTGAGGAAAGTGCCATAGACCCGATGAGATGTGGCATAAAGCGGATTCTTCAGGTCGTCTCGAACGAACTCGTCCGATAACCAGAGCTTCCACTGTACGTCCGCGAGTGCGAACTCGTTGGAGGCAGGCTCAAGCTTGCCGGTTTCCAGATAGAGCATCGCGAGTTCGCCGCCGAGCACCGCGAGATTGCACGAGCCCCGACCGCTGACGCGGGCGGCGTGTTCGCGTGCCGCCAGGTACGCCGCTTCGGCTTCAGGATAATTCCCCATTCGCCGATGGACCGTCGCGAGAGTATGGAGGACGTACCAGTAACGATTGTCTTTGGGACCACCAAGAATCTGGTCGCAGATAGCCCTGGCGATTTCTGCGTGCTCCAAAGCTTGTCGGTAATCGGCGCTGCGTAGTGCCGCAGCCGCCAGTGCGATTCGCTGTCCCATCTGCCGAGACAGCAGCAACTCGTCCGGACTGAGTTTGGCGTCGATTTCCTGCGAAAGGACGGAATCTTCCGCCAATCGGGTTCGCCAATCGTCCGGTCCGACCGCTTTCGCGAACAAGTCGCGGGCTCGTCGGAAATCCTCGGACTTCTTCGCTGTGAAAAACGCAGCGAAAGCTTCGTCCAAATTACGGCGACGCTCCGATTGAACAAGGACTGGGGCCTGAAACGGCTCGAACGCGGACGACCGAGTCGGCATCAGGCCGATCACCGAAACGAGTACCGTGACGACCGAAACAAACCGATGCCGCAGCGAAAGCCGAATCATGGAGCCTCACCCGACCGATCAGAAGATTTCGTCAGCTCCGTCTGACCGAATGCCAATCGGCGAAATCCCTTGCCGCGCAGATACGTTTCGAGTTCCGTCTTGAGCGTGTCGCTGGTCTGAGGTTCGTAAGCACGTCCGCGCAGGAAGTTCCGGACCGGCTCCGAACTCGGTTGCTCGCTCACGACGAAGAGGACTCTGGAAGTCGATGGGAGCAAGGGTCCGTATTCCCGCGGCTCTCCGGCCTTGACCGTGATATCGTCGGCACCAGGAGCAGGGTAGACCTCGGGGGCTTGACCAGGGCCAAGTGCGACGACGGTGGCGAATCCGGTCAGGTCGCTCTTCATCTCGATTCGTGAGACCCGCTCCCCACCCCGAGTCGCTCCGTAGGCAGGCGTGGCTGTCGCCACCGAGGTCACAGGCTGGAATGACCCGTTCTCGTCGACGAACGATTGACCGACCAAGACCCCGACGAGCAAGGTCGCAGCCAGAGCGCTGAACTGTTTCGCCAGCCGAAGCGAACGTCCGCCGGAACCGAATCCCATCGACGGGCGAACGATGTCGTCGCTTGCGGGGCTCTCGAGCGAGAAGCCTTCCTTCGCGAGATGTCGAATCAGCTCACCCTTTTGGAGCTGCCGGACGTCGGAGTCCCCTTGAGACAGGTCGGATTCGTTCAGCGCTTCGAAGAACCAGTCGCCACGGTCCGTCTCCGGGTCGAGTACGTAATCGTGAATCACGGAGACCGCTGAAGGGGACACGGCGAAATCCGCGAGTTGCTCATCGGAAAGTGCGGAAAAGCCGGACCAGGCGATGAGGTCTTCGGGAATGTCGAGGCCGTCCCGGAGCAAAAGAGGGACCCGCATTTCCGTACGGTCCAACTCGTTCGTCAGAGTCGCGAGGTATCTGTCAAAAGTCTCCGGTTCGACCATCGCTCGATTCAGCAGACCGACGAGAGCCTCCTTGCGCCCGACCGGAATCGAGGGAGTTCGAGTCGCGTCGGATTTCACGGCTTTGACCAGGTCGGAGACGATGACCGAAATGTCGTCCCTCGAAAGCGTATCGTGCGCCATGATTGTCGATCCTCGTTTCAGATGTTCGGCGAGGCTTGAGCTTGGAGGATCTGTTCTTTGACGAATTCGATGGCCTCCTTCACCTCTCTGGACACCGTCGCATTCGAACACTCGATCTCCTCGGCGATTTCCTTTTGCTTGTATCCTTCAGCTTTAAGACGCAGCATTTTCCGCTTTCGTTCCGGCAGCATGTCGAGGTATTGGTCGATGTCCGACACGAGCGATGTCCGACCTTTGACAGCATCGAGAAAATCGAAATCGGCGTTGTCGACGAATCGCAGATGACTGTCCCGTTTGAGTTCCTGGCAGACGTGGTTGTACGCGACCGTGTAGGTGTAGTTGCAGAGCTTCCGTTTGCTTTCGAATTTGGTTGGGTTGATGCAGATGACTTTGAACATTTTCGTGATGACGTCACCGCAGACGTTGTCGGGGTCCGCTGCGCCGAGAATGCGGCATACGAGGCGAACCGACCGTTGCAGGTCAAGCAAGACCGATTCGAAAAGTCTCTCCTGGTATTGCCTCATACCGTTGATGAGACTCAGAAAGATTCGGTTCGAGGCTTCATACGCATTATCGCTCATCGACAGCTTCTCGGCAGTGAATCTTCGGGCAGGAACGTCCGTGCGGACACCCAAGCGACGGCTCGATATCGACAATCTATTGGTATTCCGAAAGCCGTTCAAGCAGAAGCGGTGACGCCCTCCAACCATTTTTGGGCGATGCCCGGGAGTTTATGCCCCCCACCTCCTTTTGGACGAACGGGAATCCCGCAAAGAAATCCGTATAGGCCGCCCATGAAATTCGAGCGTGCATCCGAAATTCCGAAAGAAAATCCGAATTTCTGAAAAATTGCGGTTCGGTCTCACTTGATGTTTGCAGAGCGGTGTTCGCTCGGCCGCTTTTCCGACTCCGAAACTCATCAGGAGACCGTCATGCTCAGCCGTCTGGTCGAAATTCTTCAGCTCCTGGTTCGCCTGGTCGAACTGGATTCGACCTCCCGACGCGACCCAAACGTCAGGGATAACCCGACCACCGATTTCCAGTACCTCGAAAAATCTTATTCGGCTCCCGAGTCTCTCGGAGAGCAACCCCGCCCTTTGGCATTGCAGGCTCCGGCGCAAACGGGCAAGCCCGAAGCCTCTTCCACGATGCCCAAGAAACGGGGACGTCCTCCCAAGGTCAACCGGACCGAGGACTCATCGAATTCCTGACCCTTTCCGTTCCATCCCTTTCCCTAACCGCCAACGACATGACAGGAGACCCAGAAATGCCGAAGCCGAAGAAAAACGAAACCGAAAAAGAATGCCCCTCGGCGGAACCCGCTCTCGAAGTTGAGCGTCGCTGCGAAGAGACTCCGGTCTCCGCCGTTGAAAAGCGGAACGAAGAGGTTCCGGCCTCCGCCGTGGAAAAACCCGTTGAAGAGGCCCTTGTCTCTTCTGTGGAGAAACGCTTCGAAGAAGCTCGGGCTTCCAGACGACTGGAAACTCGTCGAAGCGGCGAACCGAAAAGTCTCGTTTCGATCGAGCTGGACGTCAGCGGATCCATGCTCGCGAGCGGAGCGATTCGTGCCGCCAAGGCCGGCTTGAAACGGCTCGTTCAGGACATCTTGAAGGACGACCTTCTCCAACTGACGGTCGAACTTCGTGTCGGCGTCTTCGCCGGTGACGGCAAAACGGCCCTCGAATTCGGGCCTGTCGACCGCTTCGCCGAAGATGTGCTGTCTCAGCTCCACGATGTCGGAGACGGGACCCGGATCGGTCCCGCGGCCATTCGTGCGATCGAAGACGTCGAACGCCATCGGACGAGCCTGCGGCAGCAGGGGCAGGACATTCGCTATGCCATGGCCTTTCTCTTCACGGACGGGGAAGACCTTGCCGACACGGAACTCACCGAAGCCTCGCGGCGGATTCTCGAACTCGAAAGGAAAGGCGGTTTCCGATTCGTCGCCATCGGCGTCGAACAGGCCAACATGAAGCAGTTGGCGAAACTCGCGCCTGAGCCGCTCAAACTGGCCGCGATCGATGACTTCAGCAACTTTTTCCAATGGTTGCAGGTGGTCACGAGATCGCTCTCGATGAGCCAACCCGGCGCCAAGATTTCGGCGCCGGACCCGGAAAAAAGCGAGTCCAATCCCACTGGATGGTCCAAACGATATACCGAGTTCGGTTGAGCCACCATGGTTCAGGTCCTTCGCCAAAGACATCACGACATCGTCGACCTCGGCTCCTTGCCCCTGTATTCCGGGGGCGAGGCCGATCTTTTTGCGTTGCCGGGGGACCCGACCCGGTTGGCGAAGATCTTTCGGAACTTATCGGATGCCGAGAGGGCTCGCCGCGTCGAAGCGATGCTGAAATATCCGTTTTCTTTGTCCCCGTCGAAATTCGGCGGGATCGCCTGGCCGGAAGACATTCTCAGGAATCCGACCACCGGGGAATTCGTCGGATACGTCATGCCTCGGATTTATCAGGGAAAACCGATCCGAGGCGTGTGGAGCCCCGGTACTGCTGCATTTCGTCCGTATCAGACCAGGTTCACCGTCGGATGGGCAATCGCGTGGCTGCTGGCCGAATTGGAAAATGCGTCGCTCGAAATCATCTTGACCGACATCAATCCGGAGAACGTCCTTGTCGACAGTCAGAACAAGGCATGGCTCATCGACCTGGATTCGGCGCAATTGAAACTCCCGGCCGGGAACGTGCTGCGCTCACCGGTAGGAACGTTCGAATTCCTGCCCCCGCGACTTCAAGGTAAGAACCTGCGAGATGTCGACCGCAGCCGATCCGACGAATCCTTCGCGGCCGCGATTCTGTTTTTCAAATTGCTCATGAGAGGCTTTCATCCGTTCTCCGGAAGTGCCGTCGACATCGCTCAGGACAAGCCGGATCTTGCGGACCGGATCCGAGAAGGCATTTTCGTCTATTCCACGAGGTGCAAGGATTTCCTCCCGCCCCAAAATGCGCCGGAATACCGCTCATTGCCCGAGCCGATTCGCGATTTGTTCGAGAGAGCGTTCGTCGAAGGCCATGCCTATCCGCTGCTGCGTCCCTCCGCCAGGCAATGGGAAGAAGCGTTTCGTCTCGTCATCGAAAGCCAACGGGCGGACTGCGGCCGACTGACGTCCCCCTGGTCAGAGGATGACGCGCCGGAGCTGGCGGAACCGCCTCCGCCCCCGCTTCCGATTCCCGACGGAACCTTCGACATCATCGAACTCCTCGGAGAACGTTCGAACTGGCCGTTCGCTGCCGGTATCGCTTTGTCTTTGGTCTTGGCGGCACTCGTCACGCTCGGCGGCCAAAGCGAAACGGACCGGATCGACCTGTCTCGGACGAATACCGAGCCCAATTTCTGGTCTCCCGGTATTTCACAACCTCAGACCATTGAGGGACTGCGGCCACGAAGCGCTTCGGCATCGTATTTCGATGGTTACGGACCGCAACGGCCACGAGGCAAACCCGCGCCCCGCACGATCCAAGAGATCCGGAATCGTATGGCCGCCACGGACACGAAGGAGGATGCCGGCTCGGAACGACCTCGGGGGCTGCCTGCCCCTCGTACCGTTCGGGAGTTGCAGAAGCCTCGGAATCTCGCGTCGGTCCGAAAATCGGTCCAGGAAGTTGCCGAACTCAGCACCACAGAGAGACTGAAAGCCGTTCTGAACGACATCGCCGACATCATCGAAACGAGCTTCTGGAACGCGGTCGAAAAGAAATGACGCAGCACCGGAGCCGCCTTTCGTAAAGACAAATCACCTCGCCGCTGAGCCGATTCTCGGAAAATCGGAAAAATTTCGAAAACTTCGAAAAAACGGGGGCGCGAGTCACTTCATTCTCACGGAGAGGAAAGGGGCGAACGTTCGCCACTTTCGCTCTCCGCAACTGTCACCTCTGAATTGGAGATAACGGTTATGCGTAGCACCGGCAAAGCGCTCGCAGCCATCGTCTGCATCTTCTGCTCGTTCCAGGGTCATGGTGCCCTGGCTCAGGAAAAGCCTTCCGAAGAGAAGGCGAAAGTCAATTCCAGCGTTGACCTTCCCATGGAGGTCGAGGAAATCCTTTCGACTTCGGACAATCCGAAGTCCACTCGACCTGTCGACCCAGAGGTTCGTCTGGCAGACAACATGGTGAAGTCGGTTTCTCAAGTCGAAATCGAATGGCGACAGGCTGCCGACCGCCTCGATAAAGCTGTGAATGCCCAAAAGACGCAGTTCAACCTCTTCAGCGAGGCCGAAACGGCTGCAGCGATGGAGGCGTACGCCATCAAACTGAAAGCCTCGGGAGAAGACCTTCTCAAGGCCTATGCGGAATTGACGCGGCGGAATATCGAACTGAAGGGGGTCCTGACACGAGGTCCCACCTATCTTCGTGAAGTCGCCACCATGTACGAACGCTACGGCAACGAAGAACCGTACGAGGATATCAAGCAGCAGTATTTCGACCTACGAGATATCTGGCTGGCTCGTGCGAAGCTCTTCGAAAAGCGTGGGAGCGAGATCGGCGACCATTACGATAAGGACATGATTCCTTATCTGAAGGGATGGAATCGCTTCCTGGACCGCCTCATTCCCACGCTCGAATATCACTTTCCGTTCGACAGGGCGAATGAGGAAGAGTACACACGCTTCGCCCGACAGCTCGCCGACCACATGGAACGGTTGAACAAGTTGACCGATGCCATCGGTCAATGGCGTGCCAAGGCTCTCGAACAGGCGGAAAGCCCTGAAGTCCGCCAGGAAGAGACCAAAGCCAAAACCAGTGCGATCATGGCACCCTTCGCCGTTCCCTTCGCCCGCGACCGGCGGGCGAAGGAGGTCGCCCTCCTGGAGCCGCCGCAAGGCGGCTCCCTTTTCCCGCTGGATACGGTTCTGATCGTACGGCCGAGCCCGGTCTCCCTCGGTCTCGAATTCGTGGCGAGCGCCAAAGTCGTCGGCGACCCGACGAAAATGGAACTTCTTCAGGATTTCAGCCCTTCCGACGCGGATTTCGCCCTGATGCCCTGGGCGGAACTGCCTTCCACCTTTCGCTGCGAAGACTCCCTGCGAAAGTCTCTCGCCGTATCACGCGAACTCAATCGGAAGCATGCCGCGACGTATTCCGAGCTGACTCAACTCCTTTACGGAGCCCCAAAGTCGCCTCAAAAGCTTCGCGTCGACCTCGAATGGGACCTCTTCCGATTCCTGGAGCGACAGACGTTCATACTCTGGCCCAATTACCGCCAAGGTACGGCGCCGCCACGTCATATCGCCCAGCTCTTCTACAACCCGAGTTGGAACAACCCATTCACCGGCGGAAGTCGCGTGACCCTCTATCGCATCTCGACTCTGATGGACGCCGGTTCTGCGACCGTCATTTCCAAGGGGTCGAACTACATGGTTCTCAAAAGCGATGACGGACGGGCGATCGTCCATGGGGAAGACGTGCTTTTCACGCCCTCCGCCGAACGAGCCGTATCGCTCGCTTGGACCATCGACCCCGAGGCGACCGTAAGAGCCGCTCGACGCCTCAGAGACAAGAACGTCTCAGAAACGAATCCTTCGGCGTCGCTTGCGATCTTCTGAAAACGTGAACGATTCAGGGGACGTATCGAAGTTGCCCGCTCGGATGACTTCCAGGAGAGCATTGCGATGGACGAAAACCCTTGGAAAGCCATGACCAGCGTCGTACTCCGAATGACCCTCCAGCTTGCGGTGATCTTTCTCGCACTGCTCCAAATCGCGGTCGTTTTCCTCTTGCAAGTCGCCCTTCTCGTGACTGCTCTGGCTTGCGGAATCTTCATGGCGGTGGGATTGGTGACTCAAACCGCGCGTCTCTTCGGTCTCGGATTCGTCGGGTTCCTGATCCTCCAGCTTCTTTTTCCGGCGTATATCGAGACCGCGTTCAGGGTGTGCGACCACGCCATTGACTGCCTTATTGTAACGGCCTTCCAAGGGTTCGTCCTTCTTTACGCATTGCTCTGTCTCGCTCTGGTCCTGGCGAGTATGTGGACCGACCGAATCAGCCTGGCGCTCGTCGGCCTTATTGGCCTTCTGATTCTCCAAATGGTGAGCAAATTCAATGGAGACCAGACGAACGAGGGGGCCTGGGAGGATGGCTGGAAGTCGAAGCCACCGCAACATCTTCTTTCCAACCGCATGAAAAACCAGAACGAGGTCATCGACGATGTCAAAGAACTTTGGAAATGAAATCCGGAATTGGCTTCAGGCCGTAATCGAATCGCTGCCTGAATGGACGCGGAAGCTCTTGATTCGCATCGAAGCTCGATTCCGGACAACCGTTTTCGGTTCTGACCAACCCCGATTTTGGGGCGGAATTCCGCTGCCTTCCCGCTTCTCCGACCCATCCAATTACCTGATTACGGGAACCATCGGGTCAGGAAAGTCGATGCATTTGCTTCTTTGGCTGAAAGCCGTTCTCGCTGGCATCAAGCCTGGTTCCGACCAAAGACTCATCGCATTCGACCCGAAAAATACCGTCATTCGACATATCCATGCCATGGGCAATCAGGTGCCGATGAAAGTGCTTTTGCCTTCGGATCTGCGTTGCAGCAGGCTCGATTTCCAGTCGATGTGCACTTCGATCGCGGATGCCGACCAGTTCGCCACCGCCCTGGTCCCGCCCAATCCGAACGAAAAGAGTCCGTTTTACACCAATGCCTGCCGGTCGCTCGTGGCCGGGACCATTCAGAGTCTGATTCTCACCGGCGTCAAAAAGTGGGACTTGAGAGACGTGATCCTGATCCTCGAGGACGATGCGTATACGAAGCTCGTCATCGGGCGCTGTGACCAGACTCGCAGCAAATTGAGGTTTCTCAAGAAGCCCGATTCCGAATTGTGGATGAATCTTTCCGCGACGATCGAAGAGAAACTCAGCCAGTTCCGCATCCTCGCTGCATTTTGGTCCCGGGCTCAGGATGAAATCTCCCTCGACGAATTCCTCGAAACCGAACAGATCCTCATCCTCGGAAAGGACCAGCGGATCGATGTTGCCCTGGGGGCCGCTTATCAGCTCCTGTTCCGACGACTCAGCGAATTGATACTCGCTCTGCCTGAGAAAAAGGGGCGAAGGATCTTTTTCTGTCTCGATGAGTTCCCCAGGTTAGCGGGCGATGCGCCTGTTCCCGGATTCGAAGATTTGCTTGCCGAAGGGCGAGACCGAGGGGTGAGCGTATTGTGTGCCTTCCAGCACATTCAGCAAATCCGAAGGAGGTATTCCGGATGCGACGATTCCCTTATGTCCTACTTCCGGAACCTGGCGTTTTACGCTGCGGGAGAGGAATCGCACGCGGAATGGGTTTCGAAACAGTGCGGTGACGAAAGGGTCCGAGAACAGGAAGAGCAGGAGAGCGTCAACCGGTCGTTCGTCCTTCGGCAATGGAATTTGGGGATGACGTATCTCGGAAAAGCCGCATACGAAAATGTCTTGCGGAACTACCTCATGAACTCCGCCAGCAAAAGCTACAGCATCAGCGTGCGAACCATCGACCGGCGTATCCTGCCGGCCTCGGAATTTCTGGCGATGCCGCTTCCGACCAAGGAGAAGGGGCTCACGGGGGTTTATCGTTCACCAGCCATCGGACTGTGGACATCGACGATACCCGGCGACTTCATCGAAAAGAACCTGCCGAAACCCTCACCGACGATGCCCGGCTATCTGAGGCGTCCGAATTCGCACCAGATTCTGGAGCCTTTCGGCCAGGAAGATCTGGATCGGCTCGGTTTGCCCCGAACGCCCGACCCGAACGCCATTCGAGCCATCGAGGAACTGATCGACGAAGATGCGGACGTGTGCCCTGAAAGAATTCTCGAAACGAGGAGCGACTGACCATGAGCGAACAAGACCCATCCAGAAACGACAAACGATGGTACGTCGAAGTGAGAGTTCTCAGCGCATCAGAATCGGAGGGAATCTTGAAGGTCGAAAAGGTCCATTCCAGTCATGAAGAGGCGAAAGAATCTTTTGCGCAGCGACAGGACAAAATCGGTTTGGCCGTTTTCCCTGCCGCTTTCTGGATCCGACCGGAAGAGGGAGACCGTCACAAGTTCAATCTCGGCGCTTGGCAAACGATGGACCGTGCAGTCGAGCAAGTGGAAAAGCAGCAGAAAGAACTGGAGGAATTGAAACTTCCCAAGCTGGATGAGTTGAAGATTCCCAAGCCGAAACTGTGAAAGTCGGAACCCTACTCACTGCGTGTAGAAAGACCCGATTCGTGGCGTTCTCAAGTCATAGTCTTCCCGGACGGTCAGGTAGGTCGCCGTCATCGCACCGGTGGTCTCCGCTTCGAGCACCATTCGGACTTTGAGGATTCCGGCGAGGTCGTCTCCCAGGTCAGTGATGACGCTGTAGCAGTGGACGCCTGACCTGCCGACCTCGTGACGCCAATTCCAGTAATCGCAACTGGCACGGATGACGAACGGAAGATGTCTTCGATCGTTTCCCAATTCCGGCGCGTTCCAGAGCACGACCGAAACGGCCACGGGGCATGGAAAGCCGAGAGACAAGCCGACCGGGTCGGTAATGTCGATCAGCACACCGTCAGCAAGGGCACGTTCGCGGCTGTAATTTTGGTTCAGAAATTCTTCAATGAGTCTCATAAGTTAACTTTCATCGAACGAAAAGTTTCCGAATTTCAAGGTAACGCGCAAAAGAGCCAGAAACAAGCCTTTTCGTTCCTGTCGGCGATGTCTGTCGCTTGCGATTGGCCTTGGAGGTGTGCCATCGTTCGCCCCGATGTTGTCCGAGTCGTACTCCAATGACCCCCAAGGGCCTGAGCGCCAACCCGATTTGTTCCCTGAATTGAGGGCGCCCGAGAAGTACGCTCGCAAGTGGTCATCGGACCGACCCCGGCAAGGCGAATCGAGACCTTCACGACCCAAACCCGCTCGCCGGAGCGAGGAATTGCCGCTCTTCGATGCGGTGACGACCGACAAAGCCGTCGAATCGGTCGATAATCGTCCGACACCCTTTCAGAAATCCCTGCCGGCAGAGCTTCCGAAAGCTCCGGAAACCTCGGCCGACCATGTTCCGCCAATCACTGAGACCTACGTTTCGACCCGCGAAATCGCCAAGGCCCGCGAGATTCTCGAAGCCGTCCGGATCCTGAAACGGATCGAAGAGGAGGGCAGGGGAGCCGACCCGGAGGAACGGGCGACGCTGGCTCGGTTCGGAGGCTTCGGCGCCGTCGCTCTGAACCTTTTTCCCGATCCGGTGACTGGCACTTTCAAAAGCCCTTCATGGCAGACCCTCGGGCAGAAACTCGTCACGCTCCTCACCCCGGAAGAGTACGCCAGCGCCAAACGGACCGTCTTCAATGCCTTCTACACCTCGCCGACCGTGATCCGGGCCATGTTCGAAGCGTTCGACCGGCTCGGTGTGCCCCGAAACGCCCGGGTGCTCGAACCGGGTTGCGGCAGCGGCAACTTCCTGCGATTTGCCCCCGAAACGATGCGGTTCGTCGGCGTCGAACTCGATTCCCTCTCCGGACGGATCGCCCGGGCACTGTTCCCGCAGCACGAAATCCGCATCGAAAGCTTCCGCGACACACGGATACCGGAGGGTTCCGTCGATGCCGTCATCGGCAATCCTCCCTTCGCCGACCTCAAGTTCGAGCACAACGGCGAGCGGTTCTCGCTCCATGACTACTTCTTAGCCAAAAGCCTCGATGCCCTCAGACCGGGCGGCGTCCTGGCCCTCGTCACCTCGCACTTCACGCTCGATAAACGAAACGGCAACGTTCGCGAGTATTTCGCGGCCCGGGCCGACTTCCTGGGGGCGATTCGTCTGCCCTCCGATGCTTTCAAACACGAGGGAACGAAGGTCGTCACCGATATCGTGTTTCTCAGACGGCGAAGCGGCGAAGAGCCGCCCTGCCACGTCGACCCGGCTTGGCTCGAAGTCGGGCCGCTCACCATCGAAGGCGTCGAAGTCGCCGTCAACCGGTACTTTCTCGACCATCCGGAAATGGTTCTGGGCACCTGGAGCCGCAAAAATCGCCTCTACGGCGGCGAGGACGGCTATTCGGTCAACAGCGACGGCAACCTCGAAGACCGCCTTCGAGAGGCGATCCGGAAACTGCCTGAACTCGCTATCCGAGAATCTGTCGCATCTCCTGAAACGGCCGTTCCCCCGTTCGTGCCGCCGCCCTTGCAGCGGCACATCGCCGAGGGCAGCTTCTTCGTCGCCGACGACCGCGTCATCCATCAGATCGTCGAAGGACGGGCCGAACCGGTGAACTACGGCGGGGCGATTCTCAAAAGCGACGGCACCATGACGGGCAGACGCCTGGCACAGCTCATCCGCATTCGCGACGAAGCACGGCGAGTTTTGCAGAGCCAGAACGAAGGCTGGCCGGAAAAGCACAAGGAAGACGCCCGCCGAGAACTCAACCGGGCCTACGACGTCTTCGTCGAGAGATACGGCCTCATCAACAAGACCACCTTCTCCGAATCGGCCAAGGGGACCGTCATCCAGAGGATGCCCAACGTCGCGAAGTTCGTCGAGGACCCGGACGCCATGCTCGTCATGGCCCTGGAAGAGTGCGACCCGACCTCGGGCACGGCGGTCAAAGCCGCCATCATGACCAAGGACGTCGTCGGTCCGGCCAGGGAAGTCGATACCGTGGCCAGCGCCGAAGAGGGGCTCCTCGTTTCGCTCGACAAGAAGGGCGTCGTCGACCTGCCCCTGATCGCTTCGCTCTACGGCAAGGACGAAGCCCAGGTCATCGCGGAACTCTCCGACCTGATTTACCTGGACCCAGCGACCCGGGAGTGGCAGACCGCCGACGAGTACCTTTCGGGCAACGTGCGGGACAGGCTCAAGGTCGCGGAAGCCGCCGGGGAGGAGTTCGCACGCAATGTGCAGGCCTTGCAGGCCGTTCAGCCCGAAGACGTGCTGCCGGGCGAAATCGACGCCAATCTCGGAGCGCCCTGGATTCCCGAGTCCGACGTCCAAGCGTTCGGTGCCGGGCTCTTCGGCGTGCCGCTGGGCTCCGTCGCCATCGCTCACCTGAAGAAGGACGCTCTCTGGAGCGTCGAAGCCGGCTACGACGCACAGACCGGCGTGCCCGCCACGACCGACTACGGCACGGCCAGGGCCAACGGCGTGAGCCTCTTCGAGCTTGCTTTGAACCTCAAGACGCCCGTCATCTACGACGTCGTCAGCTCCGGCGACCGGGAGGAACGGGTCATCAATCAGGACGAAACGCTCGCCGCCCGCGAAAAGCAGAAGCGGATCAAGGAGGCGTTCCGCTCGTGGGTCTTCGCCGACCCGGAACGGACCGAGCGGTTGGTCCGCATCTACAACGACACCTACAACAATCTCCGCCTGCGGAGCTTCGACGGTTCGCATCTGGAGTTTCCGGGCATGAACGCCACCGTCCGGCTCCATCCGCATCAGAAGGACGCCATCTGGCGGGGCATGTGTGCGGGCAATACGCTCCTGGCCCACGTCGTCGGGGCGGGCAAGACCTTCACCATGTGCGGCATCGGCATGAAACGGAGACAGGCCGGACTCGCCCGCAAGCCGCTCTACGTCGTGCCGAATCATATGCTCGAACAGTTCGCCCGGGAATTTCAGCAGCTCTATCCGAACGCCAAGTTGCTCGCGGCCACCAAGGACGACCTGGCGAGGGACCGGCGCAAGATCCTCACGGCGAAGATCGCCAGCTCCGAGTGGGACGGCATCGTCATCACCCATTCGTCGTTCGAGCGGATCGGCATGTCCAAAGACTATCAGGCCCGGTTCCTGCGGGAACAGATCGCCGAGTACGACGAACTCCTCATCGAGACGGCCAGGCACTCCAATCGTGCCCAGCGCAACATCGTCAAGACCATCGAAAAGCAGAAGGCCAAACGGGAAGAACGGCTCAAGGAGCTTCTGGCCGAAGACAAGAAGGACGACGGTCTGGTCTTCGACGAGCTGGGGGTCGACCACGTCTTCGTCGACGAGGCTCATTATTTCAAGAACCTCGAAACGCCCACGAAGATGGAACGAGTGGCCGGCATTCAGACCGGCGGCAGCGAACGAGCCTTCGACCTCTACATGAAAGCCCGCTACCTGGGCGAGAAACATCCCGGACACGGCGTCACCTTCGCGACCGGCACACCGATCTCGAACACCATGGTCGAAATGTACACGATGCAGCGGTTTTTGGACCCGCAAGGACTCGCACAGCGGGGCATCGAGCATTTCGACGCCTGGGCCGCGACCTTCGGAGAGGTCGTCGACACGATGGAGATCGCCCCGGACGGGGCTTCGTTGCGGCCCCGCAGCCGGTTCGCCAAGTTCGTGAACCTGCCCGAGCTTCAGCAGATGTTCCGGTCGTTCGCCGACGTGCAGACGGCCGCGATGCTGAACCTGCCCAGGCCCGCTCTGCAGGGGGGCAAGGCCCAAGTCGTCTCGTGCCCCATGTCGGACGAGCAGCGGGCCATTCAGTTCAAGCTGGTGGAACGCTACGAGCGCATTCGCTCGCAGAAGGTCGACCCGCGCGAAGACAACGCCCTGGCCATCACCACCGACGGCCGCAAGCTGGCGCTCGACGGGCGGCTCGTCTCGCCCGAAATCGGTGCGTTCGAGGAATCGAAGATCGAGGCCCTCATCGAACGCATCGTCGACGTCTGGCGACGGACCGAGGAGACCAAAGGCACGCAGCTCGTCTTCTGCGACCTCGGCGTCAGTCAGACCCCGTGGTGCTTCTCGGTGTACGAGGAGCTGATATCGAAACTTGTCCGCAGCGGCATTCCTCAGTGGCAGATCGCGGCCATGGGCGACGCCACCAGCGATGCCAAGAAGCAGTCGCTGTTCGAACGGGTCCGTCAGGGTACCGTGCGGGTGCTCGTCGGTTCGACCCAGAAGATGGGCACCGGGGCCAACGTCCAGAAACGGCTCGTCGCACTGCACCATCTCGACGCACCCTGGAAACCCGCCGAGGTCGAACAGCGGGAAGGCCGGATCCTCCGGCAGGGGAACGAGAACAAGGAGATCTCCATCCTTCGCTACGTCACCGAAGGGTCGTTCGACGCCTACATGTGGCAGGCTCTGGAGACCAAGGCACGGTTCATCGCCCAGGTCATGACGGGAGAGTGCGGTGTCCGCAAGGCCGAGGACATCGGCGGCCAGGAGCTGTCGTTCGCCGAGGTCAAGGCGATCGCCTCCGGCAATCCGGCTGTGCTGACATTGGCTGAAGCCGACGCTGAGCTGCGGAAACTGCTGACCTTGAAGAAGCAGCACGCCGACGAACGATTCCTCGCCCGCCGTAACGTCAAGGAGCTGCCTCAGACGATCGCGAGCCTGAAAGAACGTCTGGTTGCGAACGTGGCCGACCGGGAGACGGTCCGAGCCCGCAAGGACGAGCCGACGACGATTCGTGGCGCACGGATACCGGCCGACAAGTTCGTGTCGGCACTCGGGGCCTTCCTCGATTCGCTGCCGAAAGAGGTCTCGGAAACACGCAGGTTCCCGATCGGAACGATTCGGGGGCTGTCGTTCGGCCTCGTGAAGTACCGCTTCAGCGCACCGGATGTTTATCTGGAAGGGGAGGGGAGCCGCAAGACCGCCCTCTCCAGCGAATCACAGGGGCCACGGGCCGTTTCGAATGCCTTGGAACGGCTGATGGCCGGATTCGATGCCCGCTGCGAAGAACTGCGCCGCGACCTTACGCTCGCGGAAACCAAGCTCCGGGACTTCGAAGTCCGGATCGAGAATCCGTTCCTGCACGAAGGCTATATCGAGGAACTCTCGGCACTGCACGAAGAACTCAAACTCGCCATGTCCGCCGGGCCGCAGGAACGTCCGGAGGGACAGGAGCCGAAGAACCCCACCGAAATCGCCGACCGGATCAAGGCCCTGATGCAGGGGCGGGCCATCGAAGCGGCTCCGGTCGTGCAAAGAGCTGCCGCGACGGCCAGACAGGAACGGCCCGTGACCGCACGGGCACTGGAACGAGTCTCCGTTCGCCAGGCAGAACGAGTCGAACGCTCGGAAGAACCTCCTGAACCGAGTCAGGAATCGAGAACCGAAGAACCGACCGTTCCGCCGATGCCTGAACCCAAACCGGCTGTGCAGCCGACGGAATTGCCGTCGCAAGAGAATCCCTGGAAAGGTCGGCGCAAGAAATACCAGAAGTGGCTGTTCTGACCGGAAACGTCGACTCGCAAGCATCTTACGACAGTCATCGGAAACTCGGGATGCCGTCCGCGAGGACTCCCGTTATGATGTACCTAAATCCAGTGTACAGAATATCGCTCAGGAGGGCCTTCCGATGGAACCGCTGGAGATGCTCTTTCGCCATGAAGTCCGGTTCTTCGAACAGGTGAGGCAGTCTTTCCGAACCCGCGAAGCCCTCACGACACACACCAGTTTCGCTCTCCATCACGGCTACGAAGAACTCATTCGTGCCTCGGTCGGAACCACCGGTCGAGAAGTCGAGCATTTGGCCGTTAGGCTCACCTTCATCGGGGATACTCGCGACGTTCTCGCGGCCCGTGATTCGGTGAAGAGTATCCTGGGGATCTGCCCTCTTGATGTCTGAGGTGCCCCAAATGGGGTTCGAGTCCCTTCTTTCGCAGGGTTCAGCTCGCCATTAGAGTGTCCGGATCACGTTTTTCCGTACTCAAGGACGATTCGGACAGCGACACAGTACGCTAAAGTCTTTCCCTTACGCCGAATCCGTCGGATTGCGTTGGGGAAGGTACCGACCCCGAAGCGACTCCTCATGAGTTCGCCTCGACACTCACGAGCACCGATGACCGAAACTCGCGGACAAAATTTCGCAATTCTCGAAAAAAAAACCCTTCGAATCACTTCTTTCTCACAGAGAGCGACCTCTTGAGGTCACCACGCACTCAATATTAGGTTCACTGATCGCGAAGGAGACTGCGATGTCCAGATCTCGTTTGGAGGCTATTCTCGACTTGTACACCCGCCATAACCCGAGCCGAAGAGGTACGGCCATGTCCGAGGTTCACACGGCCTATCTTTTTGATACTCTCGACGAATATCGCAAGGAGTTCGCTCCGAAGAACAGCCCTGAGATCGGTCTCTTGAAAGCAGCCTGGGAACGCTCGCTCGTATGTGTCTTTCCTGATGGCCGACTCCGCAAGAAGCAAG
>CAZSQA010000042.1:0-49866 GCA_964608915.1 uncultured Isosphaeraceae bacterium | reverse complement strand
AATAATGACGAAGTTGGCTTGTCAGTCGTCCGGATTCTGATAGAGTTCCGTCCCGTCCAGGGAGACCGACACGGAGTGGTTCGGGTCTCGTCCATGGTTCGGTGCACTTGTCGAGATCGCTTCGCATGCCGGATCCCGGTGATTCGAGGCACTCTCGCACGGAAGGCAGGGATGTCATGTCGGACCAAGCGGATGCGCTGCGCCACCTGTTCGCAGCCAAGGCTCAGGATGAGCCGACGCCGGTTCATGAAGAGCCGGAACGGGAAAGTTCGATCGGTTGGACGTTGCAGTCCGACCGGAAATTCGAAGAACCGGAATCGGTCGAAGAAGCCCCCGCGGCCGTGGCCGTTCCTCCCCGAGAGCCGAAGCCGACACGCGTGCTCAGCCTGATCAGCGGCAAGGGCGGTGCCGGTACGAGCGTCGTGAGCCACAACCTGGCCGTTTCGCTGGCTCGCAAGGGCGAATCCGTCGTGCTCGTCGATGCCGATTATGGCCTGGGGCAGCTCGAAATCCTTTGTGACCGGCGGCCGACCGTCGATCTCGAAGACGTCCTCGCCGGCCGCATCGCCCCGGAAGACGCACTCGTCGAAGGCCCGGAAGGTATCCGGCTGCTGGCGGGCTCACATGCCGCCCGCATGAACGAAGCCTGGCTCGTCGGGCCGGCCACTGACGAACTCGTCGCCCAGGTCATCTCGGAACTCCGCGAAAAACAAGTGGCCGAATGGATTCTCGTGGATGTCGGCAGCGGCCTGACCGCCCGGTCCCAGACTCTGGCCGCCGCTTCCGACGCCATGATCGTGGTGACCACGCCCGAACAGGCCTCGATCGCCGCCAGTCACGCCCTGCTCTCGCACCTGCGGCGCGCCGCGGGCAGTCATCTCAAGCTCGTCTCGCTCGTCAACAAGGCCAGCTCGCACCGTGTCGGCGACGAAGCCGCTGACCGGTTGATTCAGGCCGCCAGACTCTTTCAGGGCCTGTCGGTCGGTCACCTTGGCGTCGTCCGCGACGATCTCGACGTACCCCGCGCCGTCCGGAACCGCATGGCCGTCGTCCAGGCCCCCGGCTGGTGGCTATCGACCGCTGCCAGAGATATCGAACGGGTCGCCACGCTCGTGCGTCAGGATTTCGAAAAATGGGCCACCGCGGCCACCGAAGTCGACGCTCCGGCAATCAATGTCCTGGGCACCGCAGTCCCTGACAAAACTCAGGATTCAGTCCGTTCCAAACGGAAAGCCGGCTGATCACGGGCCTTTCGAGGCCCGCTCAGCCCTCGGTCTCCCCACCCGATGCACTCGCCGGCCGGTTCGATTCTCGTGCCGTCCTGCCAGACATCAGGGTCCCGTCGAAAAATGCCGCGAAAATCGAATCCGATTCTGACGATTTTGCGGAAAATCCGATGTTTACCGTCAAGGCCCGTATCTGATCCTTCCGATAAAGATACTGGCGATTCCTGCTCATCACGGGAGTCCCCGAACGAACTCGATTCCGCCGATGTTCGAACCCGCCCCGGAAATTCATCCGAATTTCCTTTCCGATCGCGGGTCAGAATGGCGACGGATCGGTCTCGGCAGCACATGGATGTGCGTGGCTCTCGGCGACATGGAGGTCTGAATGGCAACCCAAGTGGAAACGGATATCGCGGAAGTCTGGAACCGGTTCAAAGAAGAACCCACGACAGACCTGCGAAATCGCCTCGTCGAGCGTTATCTGCCTCTCGTGAAGTACAACGCCGAACGAATCTGGCAGAGGCTCCCGGACGGCGTCGATCTGGATGACCTCATCTCGGCCGGCGTCTTCGGCCTGATGGACGCCATCGACGCGTTCGACCTGGAACGGGGCGTGAAGTTCGAAACGTACTGCGTGCCGCGGATCCGTGGCGCCATGCTCGACGAACTCCGGACCATGGACTGGGTGCCCCGGCTTGTCCGCAGCAAGCACTCCAAGATGGAAGAGGCCAAAAAGGCCCTGGAAGTGCAGCTCGGCAGGCCCGCCACGCCGGAAGAAATCGCCGAAAAGCTCGGCGTGAGCCACCTCGAATACGAGAAACTGGCCGCCGAGTCGAACGCCATCGGTCTGGTGAGCCTGAACAAGAAGTGGTACGAGACCGATAGTTACAAAGACGTTCGCGAGATCGACATCCTCGAGGACAAAAAGGGCGAAGACCCGACCAACCGGCTCCAGCGCAAAGACCTCATGCGCATGGTGACCAAAGGCCTGAACCGCAATGAGCGGCTCATCATCATCCTGTACTATTATGAAGAGCTGACGATGAAAGAGATCGGGGCCACGCTCGACCTTTCGGAATCGCGCGTCAGCCAGATGCACAGCTCGATCATCGAACGGCTCAAGGGGCAGCTCTCCGAACGCCGCGTCGAATTCGGCACCTGAGTGCCACCGAGGACTCGGTCCTCAACATCGAACGTCATTCGAAACAGACCGCCCATCCCGGGCGGTTTTTTTTGTTCGGTACCGAAGATACCAGCGGCTTGTGATCGCACGTTCGCTGACTTCGGATCAGATCCCTGAAAGATCGATCGTATTTCACGACACTCATCCGTGCATCGAGTTATCCGCGAAAAGCTCGAAAGACAAAAGTGTTTCATTTTAACCACGTCGTCGTTGCGCACCTCGAGAGTGTCCGAATACCCTGCCCGGGCTGGATGAATCGGCGCATACCTCGTAATTCATAGCACTTATAGCCGTCGATCAAGTCTTCTTACCTGACATTTATTCGATTCCGCCCTCTGCTTTTCCCCTCATCGAGCCTCGGGATTCTGGCGGAAACTCCTTCGAGACAATTGACCTGACATCGAGGCTCTGTGAAATTGAGAATCAGCGATACTACAGCCGCAAATCCTGACAGTTCGTAAGCTTCTGAATGTGTCGGCCAACAATGTCTACGGTCGATCATTTCGGAATTCGGTCTGGCGTTTCGTTTCGCCCGGTCCGGTCCTTGGCGATGGCTGGCCATTCTCGTCTCTCGTCATGCAGCGTTTGCGATCAGCGACCCGCCAGACGAGTTCAGTCCAGGAGGAGTAACGATCATGCTGCGTCATACCATCAGCGGTTGGCCGAGGAAACGAATCGCGCTCGTCGCGTCAGTCATTTCGCTGGCTGTTTGCTCTTCATCAGCCACGCATGCGGGTTTCGTCGTTTTCGAGTCGGCCGGCCCCGACCCCGCTGCGATCACACCCGCACGAGATGCATTTCGATCGGCAGTCGGTGGCGGATCGGTCGCCGGCCCGAACGGATCCTTCGGTGGTCTCCGACGCGAAATCAATTGGGACGGTGTGCCCGCCGGATTTTCCGACCCGAGCCCGTTGGCAGGCGATTTTTTCAACACCGTTTCTCCGCGCGGCGCGGTCTTCACGACTCCGGGGACCGGATTCCTCGTGAGCGCGAACGCGGGCGGTGCGACGCCTCCTCTATTCGGTTTTCCTAACGATTTCCAGACCTTCAGCGCTCAAAAGCTGTTCACGGCCATCAACAGCAATATCCTCGACGTGAATTTTTTCGTGCCCGGAACCAACCAGTCGGCCACGACCGACGCGTTCGGAATCGTTTTCGTCGACGTCGAAACGACCGGAGTCGCCCGGATCGAATTCTTCGATCAGAACCAGTCGCTGATCTTTTCCCGTGATGCGCTTGTGGCAGGCAATCAGGGCCTGAGTTTTCTGGGCGCAATGGCCAATGCCGGCGAGCGCATCAGCCGGGTACGGATCACTTCCGGCCTCAATACGATCGTGTCGAACGGCGTCCTCGGCAATCCGATCGACGATGTGGTCGTCATGGACGATTTCCTTTACGGCGAGCCCGTCGCGGTTCCCGAACCGGCAAGCCTCGTTCTGATGACTTCCGGTCTTCTGGTTCTCGGTATATTCGTCCGCCGGGAACGCACTCAGACCGCGGCGCCGATCACGACCTCTTCCAGGCCCGACGCATGAAAGTCGAACCGAGCCACCGACTCCATACCCGGTACAGTTCACTTCCAAGCCGATTCGCCCATTCGTTTCTCGATCGGTCGGCTCTGGGGCCGGCTCTCTGATCTAGCGCGAATTGGGCACCTGAATTGCCGTCTACGAAACGAAACTCAGGCGAAATCGCCGAACTACCGCCCGCTGCGGGCGGTTTTTTCATATTTCGCTGACGAACTAGCGAAATCCCGACTTGTTCATTTTCATTCATGAAACCGTCGGGACGGATCGAAGAGAATGGGTCGTAACGGCTTCAGAAGAAATCCTCGACCCATATGGCTTAACGACCCTCCCGCCAGATTCGATCCCGGATGCGAACCATGAACTGATAATGCTCTCCGGCGTCTGGAGCGAAACCGGCGGGAGATCTAACGATATCGATCGACCCGGAGAGTTTCATGAATCTCCATTTCGCATAAGGTCATGGTAGTCTGGAATGTCATTCCACCGAAGCGCCGAGGATCATGAGCAGGACCGTGCCGGCGATGATCATGGTCGAAAAGAACATGCCCAGAATGGCCAGGCTCATTCGGCGGTTTCGCTGAAAAAGCGCTGCGAGACCGAGGGCGAACGCGATGGCCGTCAGACCTAACGCCAGGATCATGGCGAATCCGACGAACAAAGCTTCCGGAGATTTTTCGTCGATACCCTCGGGTCTGGACATTTCCAGATACCCGGCGACCAGGAAGATCGTCAGGACCGCGAAACCGCAAAAAATACTCAGGACGAACGACGCGATACCCAATCCCGATTGTTTCGGACCGTTCGTCGATTCGCCGATTTCATTCATCGATTCACCGATTTCGTCCATCGTTATCGCCTTTATTCTCGAGACATGCCAAAAACGGAACTCCATTGCGATATGTCTAACGAACATAGCATGAGCGAACGACGATGACAACTGCCCCGAGGAACATACGTGAGTCGGAATATTTCAGGACCCGAAACGAAAATCGAGGAGTCTCTCCGGAAGAAATCGGGCAGCGGCTCCCGTCCTTCAGGGGACGGGCCGAAACCGGCTGGCGTTCGATTTCATGTCAAATCCGCCCGACCGCGATGCGTCTCATAATCTCCGCCGGCAGCTCCCGCAGGGGCAAAACGGCGTCGGCGAGTCCGGCTCGGGCAATTTCGCCTGGCATGCCCCAAACGACCGAGCTGGCTTCGTCCTGAACGATCACGCGGCCGCCGGCGTCGCGCATGACTTTCGTGCCGGCAAGTCCGTCTTTGCCCATGCCGGTGAGAACGACCCCCAGTGCCGATGCGCCGAACGTGTCAGCGACACTTCGGAACAGCACGTCGGCGGCGGGCCTGCACGAATTTTCCATCGGCCCCTGATTGAGAGTGACGGTCACACGGCGGTCTTCGCCTTTTCTCAATACCATGTGCTGGTCGCCGGGCGCGATCAGAACCTGCCCTGGCTGGAGGACCTCTCCGGCGGCGGCTTCGCGGACGGTCAGAGCGCATGTGGCGTCCAGCCGGTCCGCGAGATTCTTCGTGAATTCGGCCGGCATGTGCTGGACGATAACGACCGGGACGGGCAAATCGCGAGGCAGATCCGCAAGCAATTCGGTCAAAGCTTGCGGACCGCCCGTGCTTGAGGCGATCGCGAGAACCTCGACCCGCCTGAGGGTGCGCGACGTGGTGATGTCGGACGCCGAATGACGCATCGCGGAGAGATCGGGCGATCCGTTGACGAGCGAATCCGCTGGCGACGGCTCTTTTTCTTTGACGAGGCTGGCGGAGGAACGCACGCTCGAACGCGTTTCCGGTGCGATCGTAAATATGCCGGACCGATGCTCCTGAATGGGTGCGATGATCGATGACCTGGAATCAGGTGCGGATTCGATCGACACGGAACTCGATCTGGCACGCTCGGCCGTACGCAACATCTCTACAAGGCGTTTGCGAACGGTAATGGCGAGGTCGTCGAGAAACGCCTCGGCCGTCGTGTTCTGCCGGGGACGGACGATCGCCTCGCATCGGCCGGGCGTGATCATGGACTGAGGAATCCGCCGCAGGAACGCATCGGAAGGGGCCAATGCCAGCACCAGGATTTCCGGATGCTTTTCGCGGATTTCTTTAAGGAGCGTCTGCGGCTCGGAGCAGTTCATCTCCAGGTCAAGGACGACGGCGTCAGCCGCGCCGGCGGCGAGCCGTTCGAGCACGGAGGGACCGCTCGAGCAGACTCCCGCGACTTTGAAGTCGGCGGTGCGGCTCAATCGTGCGGAAAGCCCCTGGCGGAGCAGAATCTCGTCGTCGACGACGATCACGCGGTACTGGGTCATGGCCAGACATCGGCCCTAGAGAATTCGGATGATCGAAGATTCATCATACATGATTGTCTCGACCGGGGTGGACAAGCGAGTTCAGGAACCTCGGACGCGACGGGTACGAATTCGACGATTATGACATCATAACGTTCGCATCGATCATGCATACCGCAGCATCGCCCGATTCGTTCGATTTCCGTTCGGTCAGCCGGTTTCGCTGGCTTGCATGGCTTTGCGGGCTCTTTCGGCCAACGTGCGAACCGGCCGGTGATACCCAGTTACCCATCGACTCGAATCTTCGCTATAATCATTCCTATATGCTTCCGCCGACTCAGGATCTTGAGCGCGACCGGGTCAGCCGAAGCCTGTCCCCCGCCCCTCGCTTCCCGCCGGATCACTACCGTGACGACAATTTTGCGAACGTACGTGTTGCTGGCTCTGGTGCCGTTCGCGGTGATCTCCGCACATTCGGCACATGCCGAATCGCCTTCGGACCTCGCGAAGCCCGGCTTCAATCGAGACATCCGGCCGCTCCTTTCGGACCGTTGTTTCGCCTGCCACGGGCCTGACAAGACCTCTCGCAAGGCCGACCTGCGGCTGGACCGCAGGGAAGAAGCGATTCGCGCGGGGGTGATCGATGCCACGAATTACTCCGAAAGCGAAATTCTGGCCCGAATCGCGTCGGACGATCCGGACGAAATGATGCCGCCGCCGGCGTTCAAGAAGCCGTTGTCCCAAAGCGAGAAATCGCTATTGAAGGAATGGGTCGCCCAGGGTGCGGATTACGAGCCGCACTGGGCCTTCGTGCCGGTGCCGAAAACCGTGCCGGTGCCGGACGTGAAGGACGGCGCATTCGTCGTGGCGAACCCGATCGACCGGTTCGTGGCCAAAAGGCTTGCGAAAGAGGGCCTGAACCAGGCGCGGCAGGCGGACCGGGCGACATGGCTGCGACGGGTGAGCTTCGACCTCACCGGCCTGCCGCCGACGCTGGCGGAGATCGACGCCATTCTGGCCGACTCCAGGCCTGACGATGTCGCGAAGAACGCGGTGCTGGACCGGCTGTTCGACACCGACGCCTACGCCGAACGCATGGCCACGGACTGGCTCGATGTGGCTCGATATGCCGACACGTTCGGATATCAGGCCGACCGGGACATGCACACCTGGCCCTGGCGGGACTGGCTGATCGACGCGTTTCGCAAAAACCTGCCTTATGACAAGTTCGTCACCTGGCAGATCGCGGGCGACCTGCTGCCCGACGCCACGAAGGAACAGATTCTGGCCACGGCCTTCAATCGCCTGCACCGGCAGACCAACGAAGGCGGCTCGATCGAAGAGGAATTCCGGGTCGAGTACGTCTCGGACCGCGTGCGCACCGCCGGTACGGCGTTCCTGGGCCTTTCGATGGAATGCTCCAGGTGCCACGATCACAAGTATGACCCGATCTCGCAAAAGGACTTCTACGGTCTGAGCGCTTTTTTCGGAAACATTGACGAACACGGGCTTTACAGCCACTTCACCGAAACCGCCCCGACACCCGCCCTGCCCCTCTATTCAGGCGATCAGAAATCGCGGCACGAAACGCTGAAAAAAGAGATCGCCGAACTGCAGGGCAAAATCGACGCGTGGCTGGCTTCATATGCGACCGGATCGGAAAAGCCGAGGCCCGCAGAGTTTCGAACCCCGAAAGCCGACTTTTCGAAGAACTTCGATGATCTCAAGCCCGCCGGGGATTACGCACCCGCCGAGGGACGAAGCGGCACAGGGCAGTCGATCCGGTTCGAGGGCGACGATGCCTTCGTGTGCAAGGATGTCGCCCCGTTTCGCCGCTCGGAGCCATTCACCGTATCGCTCTGGCTGAAGCCTTCGTCGCGCAAGCCGCGGATGGTCGTCTGGCACGCGAGCCGGGCAGCGGAGGATTCGGCGTATCGAGGGTCGAGCCTGATCCTGGACGACGGCGTGCCGGTCGTCTCGCTGATTCACTTCTGGCCAGGCGACGCCATTTCGATTCGGGCCAGGCGGCCCGTGCCGATGGACGAGTGGACCCAGTTGAGCGTGACCTACGACGGTTCGAGCCGGGCGCAAGGGCTTCGGCTCTATGTGAATGGTGTCGAAGAGCCTGTCGAAGTCGTTCGCGACCGGCTGACTCGCGATATTGTCCACAACGCGGCCTGGGGCGATGCCGATGCCGGTTCGGTGAGTCTGGCGCTCGGCGCGCGGTTTCGGGATGTCGGCTTTCAGGGCGGTCAGGTCGACGATCTGGAAGTTTACCGTCGAGAATTATCGCCGCTGGAAGTAGCTCATGCCGCGGGTGCGAAAATCGAAGCCTCGCGTGCCGACTTTGCCCGGCATGTTCTACTGCACGAACCCGCTGCGGACATCCGGAAGGTTCGAGACGATCTGGCACGTCTGCGGAAGGAAGAGAACGATCTGATCTCGGGCATTCCGCAGGTCATGGTGATGAAAGAATGGCCTGGCCCGCGAAAGCCGGCTTATGTACTGCACCGTGGGGAATATACGGCACGAGGGGAAGAGGTCGGCCCTTCGACGCCCGCGGCGATCCTGCCCTTCGACCCCTCATGGCCAAAGGACCGCGTCGGCCTGGCGAAATGGATGACTGACGACCGGAACCCGCTGGTTTCCCGCGTGATCGCCAACCGTCTCTGGATGTTGTGTTTCGGGCGAGGCCTGGTCGCGACGCTCGAGGACTTCGGCTATCAGGGCGAAGAGCCGACGCACCCCGCCCTGCTCGACTGGCTGGCGCGGGATCTGATGGAGGACGGCTGGGATTTGCGGCATACGCTACGGACGATGCTGACATCTGCCACATACGGGCAATCGTCGACCCCGAGCGACCCGGCCACTTACGAAAAGGATCCGGACAATCGCCTTCTGGCCCGGGGTCCGCGGTATCGGCTTTCGGCCGAAATGATCCGTGACAATGCCCTGGCCGTGAGTGGGCTTCTCGTACGTAAGGTCGGCGGACCGAGCGTGAAGCCCTATCAGCCTGCCGGGCTCTGGGAAGAATCGGGCACAGGCAAAACTTACGTGCAGGACCACGGCGAATCGCTGTATCGACGGAGCATGTACACGTTCTGGCGAAGGACCGCGCCGCCGCCTTCGATGACGACCTTCGATGCCCCGTCGCGCGAGTTCTGCATGGTCAAGCGCGAGCGGACGGCGACTCCGCTGCAGGCCTTGGCGATTCTCAACGATGTTCAGTATGTGGAAGCGGCGCGGGTACTTGCTGAGCGCTTGATCAAAGAAATGCCCGCCGCGGATGACGAACGGCTCCGCACCGCGTTCCGTCTGTGTTCGAGCCAATGGCCGACGGAGCCGCAACTGCGAGTGCTGAAGCAGCTTCTGGACGATCAGAAAGCGCGGTTCGCGGCGGACCGGGAATCGGCCGGCAAGCTGATCGCGACGGGCGAATCCGCGCGGGACCAGAAGCTCGACCCGGCCGAACACGCGGCGCTGACCATCGTGATTCAGACCCTGTTCAACTACGATCCGTTCGTGACGAAACGATAAGCCGGCGAGAGAGTTCGAGCCGACGGGAGCCGAGACGATGAGCGAGACGAATCGAACGGGTTGTTGCGGGGCAGAGGCGACGGCCGGGCTTTCGCGCCGGCAGATGCTCGGCCGGTTCGCGCACGGGATCGGCGGCATGGCACTGGCGGATCTTGTGCGTGCGAATGCGCTGGCTTCGAACGGAACGCTCGGCGTGCTCGGTGCCCTGCACCATCCGCCGAAGATCAAGCGTGTGATCTCTCTGTTCCAGAGCGGCGGACCGAGCCATCTGGAGACGTTCGATCACAAGCCCATGCTCAAAAAGATGGAAGGCCAGGACCTTCCGGCTTCGGTTCGGATGGGGCAGCGGCTCACGGGCATGTCGGGTTATCAGGCCAGGCTGCCGCTGGTCGGTTCGTTCACGGGTTTCAAGCAGTATGGGCCGTCCGGAGCCTGGATCAGCGACTTGCTGCCACACACGGCCCGCATCGCGGACAAAATCTGCGTGATTCGGTCGCTGCACAGCGAAGCGATCAATCACGACCCGGCGATCACTTTTCTGCAGACCGGTTTCCAGATTGCCGGACGCCCTTCGATCGGCTCTTGGCTGTCGTACGGCCTGGGCAGCGAAAATGAGGATCTGCCGACATTCGTGGTGCTCATCACCAAGGGCAAAGGCGGTCAGCCGCTTTATTCGCGGCTCTGGGGGTCAGGTTTTCTGCCGTCGCGTCATCAGGGCGTGCAATTCCGGGCATCGGCGGAGCCGGTCCTTTACCTGAACAATCCGGCGGGGGTGGATTCGGCCTCACGGCGGTCGATGCTGGACCGCCTGCGCGACCTGCACGAACTGGAGGAGCAGGAAACGCAGGACCCTGAGATCCGTACCCGGATCTCTCAATACGAAATGGCCTTCCGGATGCAGCGAAGCGTGCCGGAAGTGACGAATCTGGCCGACGAACCGGAGCATGTGTTCGAACTTTACGGGAAAGATGCGAAGACACCCGGCACTTTCGCGGCCAATTGCCTGATGGCTCGGCGATTGGCCGAGCGAGGCGTAAGGTACATCCAGCTTTTCCATCAGGACTGGGATCATCACGGCGGCCTGCCGGGCGGAATCACGAATTTGTGCCGCGAGACCGATCAGGCTTCGGCCGCGCTGGTGACCGACCTGGAACGACGGGGGCTCCTGGAAGACACTCTGGTGGTCTGGGGCGGAGAATTCGGCCGCACGAACTATAGCCAGGGCAAAATCACGCCGGGCAATTATGGCCGGGATCACCACCCGCGCTGTTTCTCGGTCTGGATGGCGGGCGGGGGCGTGAAGCCAGGTTCGGTCTGGGGCGAAACCTGCGAGTTCGGTTATAACGTCGTGAAAGACGGAGTGCATGTTCACGACCTGCACGCGACCATTCTGCACCTGTTGGGGATCGACCACGAACGCCTGACCTATCGCTTCCAGGGCCGTGATTTCCGCTTGACGGACATCTCCGGCAAAGTGGTGCACGGCGTGCTGGCCTGAACCGGCGCGTCGACGCGCGTGCTCTGAGATCGTTCAGGAGACGGGGTTCGCCCGGCCGGATACGTTCGGAAACAGAAAAAAGTTACGTCACGGAAAACCCAGCGCAAGAGATGTGACTGTCGATATTTGCCGTCAATTCGAACTTCCGTTCGGATCGCCTGGACGGTTCATCCGGAAAATTTTGCCGGACTGTTGGGACCATGCATGGACGGATTGACGCACATAGAAATAGGAAGATTGTCGGAACGGGAGGACCGGAACCGAAACCGACAATTGGCGAATGAGGCGATTGGATCGTCCGCGTTCGCCCTAAGGATGGGACGAACGGACGAGAGGCCGCTCGCTGTTGTCCTGTCATCGAACCGAATCTGAAGATGGCCGCTGCGTCAGGAGCGGTCCGGGGGTCGTGTCGTCGCACTTGACCGGCATGAGATACGACCCGGGAAATTGCGATTGATCCTGAGTGACGACAATCATGCCGAACCCTGCGACATCCATGAAGAAATCGACACGAGAACCGCTGCTGGACATCGCCCGAGTCGTCGCCTGCGCGATCGTCGTGATGCACCATGCTTCGATCGTTCTGCAATGGGGCGAGTTCCACAACGCGGCATCACGGGTCGAATCGACGTTACGCCAGTGCATCCTGACGGTCTTCAAATACGGTACCGGGACGCCGATCTTCTTCGTCCTGGCCGGGTTTCTCGTGATGGGGACGCTGGAACGCACATCTGGCGACCGCAAGAGAATCGCCGACTCGCTCTGGCGGCGGATCCGAAGGATTATTCCGCCCTACTGGCTCGCCATGGGCCTGACGGCAGGCCTGTTTCTACTGCTGGAAGGTTCGGGGCTCAAATTACTTTTCGCCGGCGGCAGTGCGCTGGAATTCAGATCCCCGCACGAAATCACCAAAAACCAATGGCTGGGCAATCTGGCCCTGATCGAAACCTGGCGGCCGCTGCAGGATGGCGAGACGCGCGAGATCTTCACCCGGGTGGCATGGACCCTCTGCTACCACGAACAATTCATTTTCCTCGCACTCGTTCTGGCGATCGTAACCGGCTCACGCTGGAGAGGTTGGCTCATCGGTTCTTCGGTCGCCCTGATGGCGTTTCAGGCGGTTCTCTACGACATCAATGCCTACCATCGGCTGGAAGGTCTGTTCTTCGACCGCTGGTTCGTGTTCGGATGCGGCCTGATCGCCTGGGAGATCGCGTCCCGCAAGACCTGGGATATGACCCGTCTATCGTTGTCGGCCGTGCTGATCGCCGGTTTGTGTGCGGGAATGTTCGCCAGAGATATCGAGGTTCAGATCGCCGGATGGACGGCCCTGGTTCTTGCCTTCGGATCTTCACTGGTGCGTGACCGGGTCTCAGACCATGCCGCGAAACGATGGGCCGGCCTGTCACCCTGGACGTATCCGATCTTTCTGATGCATCTGCCGGCCGAAACGATTTGCATTCGTGCCCTGACGGAGCTCGGCGTGGTCAGTTTCTGGGGTCGAGCGCTCGTCGTGGTTCCCCTGGCCATCGCTTGCGGAATCGTGGCGGGAGTGGCTTTCGGCAAGCTCGTGAATTTTCTGGACAGCGTGACGATCCAAAAGGCCGACCTGATCGCGGCCGGAAACTGGCTTATCGTGAAATCAGGGTTGTCGCCGCTGCGAATTTGGCCGGGAGGGGAAGTCGTGCCGCTTCGGATGACTGAGTCCGACGAACTTCCCAGACAGGTCCGAGAGGGGCTGGGCGGCCTGACACAGACAACCGCGGGACGACGCCTTTCGGATCGGACCCCCTGGCCCAATGCAACACGATAAGATTCAATTCGCCAGGTTCGACCAGCGACGGTTCGATCGACCAGGACATCTCTTTCGCGGAAGCCGCTTCTTTCGAAGCGGCTTTTCCGTTCACGAAAACAGCGACACCCGGCTCCGTTCTCAATGCGATCGATTCCGCTTTTTCCGGGATCGCGACGAGACACCTGGCCCACACTTCCCTTTGACCCGCCTGTTCATTCGCCTCGTCGAACCAGGGCCGGTCAGGGGCGGTCCAGGTGGTCGTGTTCCAGTCGCCCGGTTTCATCAACGGAGATCGGGGAATCTGAAACTCGGCGGGAACTATCTTGCCCGCCGCCCAGAACAGGGCATTGACCAGCAACCGCTGAAATTCCGGATTGGCGAAGTCGCCCTTATGCCCCAGTGACGTATAGAACGACCGGCCGCCATCAGCCCTGACGAACGTATAAGCGACAGGTTCAGGGGCGAAGCCTTCGGCGACCCCGATGAGTAAAGGCACGGCTTTCGGATCGAGCGGAGCGACCTTGTAGAGCGAACCGCTCTGTGCGAAAGGCAATTTGACACCGGTCAAAATCGGATGCTCCCGCGCGGCATCGATGAGTTTCACTTGCGATTTCAAGTCGTTGGCATAATGATTCGTATACTTCCCGCCCCAGACTTCGGCGTCGATTTCGGGCCAGCCTGCGACGCCAACGGTCATCAGCTCTGTTCGTAAATGAAAGGCATGGCTGGCGGTGCGAATGCCGACGACCGGTTTGCCCGAACGAACGAACGCCTGAATTTTCGCGAGCTGTGCTGTGCGGATCGGCCTGCGCCGCGCGCTGATGACAAGCACATCGGCTTCGTCGAGCGCCTCAAGGCCCGGAATGTCGTATTTGTCCGTTTCGCTGCCGTAGATCGGCCGGATCGAAAAATCATGGCCAAGATTCGAAAGTGCGAATTCGGTGAGCGTGCGCTCGGTCTCGTATTCGTCCTCGGCCATGATCAGGGCCACGCGGGGGCGAGTGTCTTCCTTGAACCGGAAAGGCTTGCCGCCCGTGATCTGGTCGGACGTAATCGAAGAGGCGACGTGGCGTTCGATATGGTCGATGATCCTGTCCGTACCCGTGAAGTGGCTGACGTACGGCCGGCGTTCGGGGTTGTACATGGTATCGGTGAGGTCGCGCAGCAGAACGGCATTCTTGCCGTTTTTCGTCATCTGCCTCAGGCCGAATGGCCTGCCCAGTACGCACATGTTGGTATGCACGCCGACGAGGATCACGTTTTTGATCCCCCGCCTTTCGAGGATGCTCCAGATTTCATCGCCCTTGTCGGTGATGAAGTCTGCGTCGGCATCGATCTTCACGGCCGGGTGCTGGGCCTTCCACGGGGCTTTGGGATTCCGGCCCATGGCCGCGAGTTTGGCGGCCCATTCGGCGTGTTCCGCGGGGTCATCGTCCTCACCGCCGTCGGATTGGTCGATCGGATAGGCCGCGGCTTCTTCAGAAGGTATCCGGCTGCACCATTTCCCGATGTCGGCCGGCAACTGTTCGGCCTTCGGCGTTTCGATCGCGCGTTTGCGGGCGGGGTGATTCTCATAAGCAGCCATGCATTCGCTGGGCGCATGAATGACGGTCATGCCGCTCGATCTGGCGGAAGCGAGAACTTCATTGAGCCGGGGCAGGAACTGTTCCATCCTGCGCACGGCGTTGAGGCAGTGGTGAGCGTCCCAGACGTCGCAGACGATGATGGCCGATTCGCCGCCGGCCCAGGTTTTCGGCTCGGTGATCGTATGATAACGGCCGCTCCCGGGGCTGGTTTCGACCTGCCTGCGCACCTTGAGATTCAGCTCGGGCATCGCGGCGTCAGCCGAAATGACCACGGAACCGGCGACGAAAGCGAAAACCGTGAAAGCCAGAGCACTCGGGATGCGGCGCGGAATCATGATGACACCTTGATGTTCGACGAATCGATTTCGAATCCGAAACGGGAAGGGGTCGATGCCCCTTCCCTCCCGTTCAGGACGATTTCATTTGCCGCCGGCGCGGAACGGGCTGGCAGGCAGTCCGTCCTTGTTGGACAGGTTCGGCTCGGCCGACTGGTTCCAGCCGTAACGGACGGCCACGGGGGCCGCCACTTCGGTCGACTTGACGACGACCGAGTCGCCGTCGATCATGGCTTCGGCCTTCTTGAACGCACCGTCTTCGCCGGCGACCTCCCACCATGTGAGCGGCTGGCCGTCGCGGCTGACGAGCCCCGCGCCGACGTGGTCGAACTTCACACGAATCGCACCGTTCTCGACGGCATGGCTCTTATAAAGCGGCCCCGAGTAGACGGCGACGGGTTTGCCGTAGGTTTTGGCCAGTGCCCAGAGAGCGAGCCGCTTGCCGACATCCTGCTTGTTCTTGGGATGGATGTCCTTGACATTGCCGATATCGACCGTCACGGCCATACCCGTGTGGGGGATTTCCAGGGTTTTGGTCTGGGCTTCCCAGATGCCGGCCAGATTTTCAGGGTTGGAATTGCCGTAGACGAACGGGGCGAGCTGCACGAACAGGAAAGGCATGTTCGGGTCGTTCCAGATCTTGCGCCAGCCTTCGATCAGGGCCTTCTTCTTTTCGAAGTAGAGCATGCCTTCGCCATTGTTCGACTCACCCTGATACCAGAGAGCGCCACGAATGCCGAAAGGGACGAAGGGCGCGATCATTCCGTTGTAAAGGGCCAGAGGCGTCTGGAAGTTGATCTCGCCCTTTTCGTTCCTGGTCGGGAACTTGGCCAGGTTGTCGGCGATGTCCTTGAGTGCCGGTACGGACTGGAAGCCGACGGGCGGCGTCCAGGGCTCGATCCGTGTGCCGCCCCAGTTCGAGCCGATCAGGCCGATGGGCACGCCTTCGAGATCCTTGTGCAATTTACGGGCGAAGAAGTATCCGACGGCCGTGTAATTGGCCACAGTGGCTGGCGAGCAGACCGTCCATCCGCCGGCGGCGACGTTTCGCTGCGGCTTGTCGGCCGGGATATGCGGCACCTTGATGTGGCGAATCAGCGGATAATTGGCCGCGGCGATCTCTTCCTGAGGGTTATCGGAAAGAGCGACCGTCCATTCCATGTTCGACTGGCCGGAACACAGCCAGACTTCGCCGATGAGAACATCCTTGACCGTCACGGTGACGCTGCCGGAGATGACGATTTCGTAAGGTCCGCCCGCCGGCATGGCTGGAAGCGTCACTTGCCAGCGGCCCTGTCCGTCGGCCGTGGCACGGGCGTTGCTGCCGTCCAGAGTCACGTTGACTTGCTGGCCCGGAGCGTCCCAGCCCCAGAGCACGATCGGTTTGGATCGCTGTATGACCATGTGGTCGGAAATGATCGGAGCGAGTTCGAAACCGGCCTGAACGGAATTTTGTCCGAGTATCGCCGTCGCGAATGCGAGTACGAGGGAAGCGAGGACACGAGAATTCATGAAGGTGGAAACTCCCTGGGTGCGCACGGCCAGCGATCGCCGGGAGATGGCGGAATCCGGGTCGTACGCGAATCGATGCGGCAGGACGAGACCGTCATGTGCGTGGCGGCCTGGCAATCGATCGAATGCCTGAAGGCAGCCGGCAATCCGCACGTGACACGCTCAGTCTAATGCAGCGGAGCGTCGAATCCTAGTTCTCGACCCGGCGCGATTTCGATCGATGCGATTCGCGGAGCGGCCGGTCAGGGATTCGCCGAATCGGCGAGGCTGTCGCCCGTGAGGTCGCGAATGGCCGACCAGAGTTCGTCGAGGCGGATCGGCTTGGTGACGTAACCGTCCGCCCCTGAAGCCAGAAACCGCTCGCGATCGCCAGGCATGGCGTGGGCCGTCAGCACGACGATCGGAATGTGGCCACCGGTGATGGCTTCCCGCTTGCGGATTTCGGCCGTGGCCTCGAGCCCGTCCATGACCGGCATCTGAACGTCCATGAGAATCATGTCGAATCGCTCTTTTTCCAGGATGTCCAGAGCTTCCTGGCCATTTTCGGCGACACGCACGGAATGCCCTTCGCGGCGGATGAGCGTAACCGCGACCTTCTGATTGAAAATGTTGTCTTCCACCAGAAGAATTTTCCGTTTCGGAAACGAAATCGCGACTTCTTCCGTCAGCTTTTCGATATCGGACAGCTTGCCGGAAGAATCGACGTGATCATCCTTCGTATGGAGAGCCTTGCGAATCGCATCGAGCAGGGCCATTTGCGATACGGGCTTCATTAGGTTGGACACGATCCCGAGATCCCGGCATTGTTTGTAAAGTTCCACGCTATCGACGCTGGAGAGCATCAAGATCGCGGGTGCCGCGGAATCCCCGAGGCGTTCCCGTAATTCCCGTACGAACGGCAAACCGCTCAGGACGGGCATGTCGTTGTCCGTGAGAATCAGATCGAATTTGCGGTGCTGGTCGACGAAATTCCGGATCTCATCCAGGGCAAACGAACCGTCGTGCACCAAAACTGGCACCATACCCCAGCCCTTGAGAGTCCGCTCGAGAATGCGTCGATTCGTGGCATTGTCGTCCACGACAAGGACACTCAGACCCTTGAGCGAATCGATGGAAACGTGCGATTCCGGCGTGATCGGCTGACGGGCGAGACCCAGTTCGATCGAGAAACGAAATTCGCTGCCTTTTCCGATTTCGGATTCCACCTCGATCTGGCCGCCCATCAGGGCGACGAGCCGGGAGGAAATGCTCAGACCGAGCCCGGTGCCGCCATAGAGCCGCGTCATGCTGCCGTCGGCCTGAACGAACGGCGCGAAAATCGAGTCTCGTCGTTCCGGCGCGATTCCGATCCCCGAATCCCGGACCCGGAACGTGAGGCAGGGTCCGTTCGGGGTGCTCGAGTCGAGATCGATCTTGAGGAAGACTTCGCCCTCCAGCGTGAACTTGATCGCATTTCCGATCAGGTTCACGAGGACCTGCTTGATTCGGTTCCAGTCAGCGTGGATAGCGTCGGGAACGTCCTGGTCGATCTCGTAGAGAACTTCCAGGCCCTTGCTCTGGCCCTTCATCGCGATCGGCCGGATCATCCGGTCCACTTCCTCGCGGAGCGAGAAGTCGAACGGGTCGAGCGACATCTGCCCGGAATCGATCTTCGACGAGTCGAGGATGTCATTGATGATATGCAGCAGCGATTCGCCCGAGGCGCGGATCGTGTCGATGAACTCGAGCTGATCGTCCCGCAGCGGCGTATGAAGAAGCAGTTCGGTCATGCCGAGGACACCGTTCATCGGGGTGCGGATCTCATGGCTCATGTTCGCCACGAATTCGCTCTTGTAGAGATTCGCCCGTTCGGCATCCTCTCTGGCGATCTCGGCTTCTTCCCTGGCTTTGCGAAGCTGCTCGACGGCCCATTGCCGTTCGATTCCGATCGCCATGGTGCTGGAGACCGACGCCAGGGCCTCGACGATGTAATCGTCGAGTTCCGCCATCGAATACAGGCCGATCACGCCGATCAGCCTGCCTTCGTTCAACAGCGGAAAGCCCACGAACGAAATCCGGCGATCGGAAGCCGCTTCGCCGCGCTGCGGCGTACCGGAATTCGGATTGGCTCGTTTTTCGAAACGGGGTTCTCGTCGTTCCGCGACCATTCCGACTCGGGATTTCCCGATCGGTATGCGTTCCGATTCGGGATCGCCGATCTCCGAGATGCCGGCCGAAGCAGTGAGTTCCAGCGTCCCGGAATCGGGGGCATGCGTCCACACGCGTGCGAGCTCGACACCGAGAAGACTGACCATCAGCTCGACGCAATTGTCCAGCGTCTCTTTCGAAGACGTGCCGGCAGTCATCACGGCGCCGATCTCGGCGGCGAAGTTGACGCTCTTGACGTTCATCTCAAGCGCGTATTGCGACTGCTTTCTCTGGGTTGCGTCGCGAATGATCAGCAAGACCTGGCGGTCGTCCATCGGGCGGACGATAGCCTCGTAATGATGCAGGCCGTCGGGTTTTTGCTCGCGGAATTCGTAGGTGAGGGGCCGGTGGCGATCACGAACAGGATCGAAAAGCCGCTCGATCTCCTGTCCGACCTCAGGCGGCAGAATTTCGGAGACACGCCGCTTTCCTGCCGTCGTTTCGTTCGATTCCGTCAATTCCTTGTGATCGACGCTGAGAACCATCCCCTCGGCGTCAAGCCAGAGATAGGTATCCGGCTGAGCGGCCAGAACGGCTTCGAGTTTTTCGCTGCGAGCCTGAATTTGTCGTTTTTTGCCCGCAAGTTCCGCCAGAGCGAGACGATTCATCTCGATGCTGGATGACATCAGCAGGCCGATCGCGATCATGACCAGGCTGAGATTCTGAAAGAAGAAGATCGCGTAGTGAGGTTCCAGATGGCCGTACGGGCCCAGATGATTGAGCGTTCCGTAAAGCCCCACCGTGAAGAACACGAACGTACCGACGCAGGCCCCCATCACCCCCTGGCGGAATGCCAGAATGACGATGAAAAGCAGCAGGTGGGCGGCGGATGGCACTCCGCTGCGGGATAGCTCGTTCCAGGAGCCGAAAAACGTGACGAAACACAGATCGGTGAAAATGGCGAAGAGGAATGTCGCCTCGAGCAGATACCACCGAAGCCGGTAAAGATCGAAAGATCGATACGGTACGTAAGTCAAGGGAACGAAAATCAGGATCGCCAGTACGTCCGACGTCCACCAGGAAATGGCGAATCGCGAAATCTCGCTGTATTCGAAAATGTAGCGGAAGGGCTCCGCAATCGACGGCGCGACAAGGATCGGCCGAATCGGCAACGGCTTGCCATGCCCGGTCACGCCAAAACAGAAAATCGAGATCAGGGCATTCAGCGCACAGGCGAAAAACGTCAGGAACACGAACAGCACGGTCTGCCGCGGGTTGGAAAAAAGCCGGTCGATTCGAGCGAATCGACGGATCAGGTATCCTGCGACGACAGGCTGGATCGTCTCACCCAGCGAGACTCCCCAGAGTAGCAGCATGTCATGTTGCGTTTTCGGCACACCGAAATGGACGAGCGTGTCGAGTGCATCGCCCACGAAAAAACCAGGGCAGACGCCGTAACCGGACTTCATGACGGCCCAGACGGCGAAAGCCGCGGCGGGCCATAGCGTAATGCCGTTGTCGGAATCAGTGAATACAAGTCGCGTGATTACCGACAGGCAAAGATAAATCAGGGAAACGATACCGATTCGCAAGAAGCGGCCTGCTCCAGGATGCCATTTCGCATTTTCGAATGACAACTGCATGGGACAGGCCCGTCGAGCTCCATCGAGTTATGTGGTCGTCAATTCCAGGTCCGTCTTACGGCACTCAACGCAACAGTATATCGCGTTTGCAGGATCCGCCGCGAAAAATCCGAAAAGCGAATCCGAATGTATCCTGACGTTTACTGCATCGATTCCGGTGCCCATCCGACATGAAGTCGACGACACGGACACCGGGTTTCGAATCGAATCAACATTCGGCACTTCATTTCAGGCTTCGAAGATAACTGACCAGATCGCGGAATTCGCGGCGGGTCATCTTGTCGACAAGCCCCTGAAGCATGATCGACCCCGTGGTCGGCGATCGGGCGGCTACCGCGGACGAATCGAACGTTTCCGTCGAGCCGTCGGCCCTTCCGATCGTGATCTTACCGACGTTTTCCTGAACGATCATGCCTTCGACCGTCCTGCCGTCGGACAGCTCGATCACCCAGGGGGCGAACTGCGGTGCGACCTCCGCCGCCGGATCCAGGATCGACCTCACCATCGCTTCGACCGTGCGGCCCGCGGCATAACTCGTGAGGTCAGGACCGACCAGCCCGCCACGCCCCTGAATCACATGGCATGTCAGGCACCCGGGACCGTTGCGATGGCCGAAAACCAGCTTGCCGACTACAGGATCGCCAGTTCGAGACAAAGTGCGAACCCAGGCGGCCAGATCCGCCGGAGCCGCGGGCAGGTGGGCCTGCATGGCCTCGGGCATCGCGCCGGCCGATCCCAGCGCCACTTTGACCTGATCCGCCCACTCGTCCGCATCTTCCGATTTCGAAGCGATTGCCTTCTCCGCTCGCGAAATCAGTGCCACGCGCGGTTCGGCCAGCCCGCGCGCGATCGGCCCCCGAAGACTCCTTGCCGCCGCGAACGACAAGGCCGAGTCGCCTTCCGTCAGGGCCGTGATGAGCGCTTCCCGCGTTCGGGCACCGAGATCGTCGGATCGATCGGCCCAGCCGGCGAGTGCGTCCGCCAGGGCGGCTTCGGGCCGCCGGTTCCAGGCTCCGAAAACTTCGTCGACCGATTTCTTCCCAGGCTCCTTCAGGCCCGCCAGACGTAACGCCAGTGCCGATTCGATACGGCCGGAAGCCTGATCCAGAAGGCGGTGCATCGCTTCTTCCGTCAGTTCGGGAAAATCGGTCGGCAGCGATTCGAGAACCGCCAGCCGCAGACTTTCAGGCCATCGGGGAGCCAGATACTCCATCGCATCCGGCCCCAGCCCCCGCTTCTCCCACTCCGCGGAACTCTTGCCCTGAAGCTGCCAGCGCGCGGCCGAAAGGACGGTGATCAACGGCAAATCCGGCCCAGGCTTCGCGAGCACGCCGTCCAGCTCCGGCAGAAGCGTCGTAAGATTATCTTCGGCAACCCATCGAAGTGCCTCGCGCCGAATCGCGGAATCTTCGTCCTTCAGCAATAATCCGGCCCATTCCGCCTTTTTGGGCTGGGCCATCCGAGCCGCCGACAGGATCATCGACTTCTCCGACCGGCCTGATGCCTTGTGCCAGGATTCGACCAGCAGACGTTCGTGATCCGGATGCGCCGCCATGAGCCGGATCATTCCGCGGCGAAGGTAAGGATCGAGCCAGGCTTTCTCCAGATCGACCGGCTCCGGCCAGCCCAATCGCGTCGAGGGCCGATCGGTCCAATATTCCATGACCGCGAGCGGAAAACCTCCGTCATAATCCGCCTGGGGGCCAGTTCTGACCTTTTTGTCCGCCGGGTCGCGCCAGGCTTCATCCAGAGCCTGCTGCCAGGTCGGCATGTTGCGGATCTCGGCCGACTTCAGCCAGGGCGAGAGTCTGACCGCTTCGACCGCCGCCGTCGCCGCACTCGTGCGAAACCTTAAAGCCGCCGAAATGTCGTCGGCGTTAAGGCCGCCATCGGCCGGCGAAATGCGTGAAAGTGACCAGATCGCCTCCGCCTGGCTTCGAATCGTGGCACGTTCGGATACGAATTCGGCACGCAGAATTCCGCGCCCTTCCGGGCTCTCGGCCGATTTGCGCGCCGCAGCCCGCCGAACGACGATGTCCGGGTCGCCGAAATATCGCGCCAGGTTCGCTCCAGCAGCGATTTCCTTGAGCTTCGGCAGTCTCGAATTACCCGACACCGCGGTTTTCGCCTGAATCTTCCAGATCTTGCCCTTGCCGTGAATGGTGTAATCTCTCAACACCCAGTCCGTGACGTAAACGGCACCATCGGGCCCGACCGCGACGTCCACTGGCCGAAAGTTCGGCCCGCCGATGACGAACGGTCGATAACGGGCCATCATCCCCGCGCCGGAAGGCTCGGGGCGGAACAGATCGACGCGATAATCGCCCCAGCTCGTAACGAGCAACGAGCCCCGATATTCAGCCGGCCAGGCATCGGCTTCGTATGCCACGATACCCGAAGGCGCCTCGCCCGTGCCGCCGACCATGGGCAAAGTGTCAGGCAATTCGCCGTTCCAGGCTGAGAACGGGTGCGTGCCGCGCCGGCCGTTGCGGAATCGATAGCCATAGTCTCCACCTTCGACGATTTCGATCAGCCGGCACGGTGGCCGGCTGTCGGGGTCGTTATCCACGGTGAACAGCCGGCCGAAAGCGTCGAAACTCGAAGCGAACGGGTTCCAGAAGCCCGTGGCCACGCGCGCGAGCCCGGAACCGTCCGGCCGGGCCCGGTAGACGTTGCCGCCTTCTCCGCCGCCTGTCTGTTTCCGGCCATCCGAGCCGACGAGCACATAACTTTCGCCAAGGTTTTCGCCCAGGCCGATGATCAGATTGTCCATCGCGTCGAAAGCCAGCCCAGCCAGGCCGTTATGTGGATAATCGCCCTTGGTTTCGAGCGTGAGGATCGTCTTGCGCCGGTCGGCCTTCGCATCGCCGTCGGTGTCCTCCAGAATGATCACCTCTCGCCGGGTGGCGACGTAAACCTTGCCTTGCGGGCGCACTTTGACGCTCATGGCGAACCGGAAACCGTCGGCGAATGGCGTAATTTTGTCGGCTTTGCCGTCGCCGTCGGTATCTTCGAGCAGCAGCAGCCTGTCGGACGCATGACCGGCGTAATTTTCGGGCCGGAAGTGGCTGTTCGACTCGATGGCCCAGACACGGCCGGTGTCGTCCACGTCGACGCCCGTCGGCGTGACGATCTGAGGCTGCTCGGCGAAGAGCGTGACGCTCAGTCGATCGTCCAGGCTCTTCGGCTTCTCCCCTTTCGCCTCGGCATCGCGCGCGGCGGTGTATTCCTGCTGTTGGGCGATCGCGGTATCGACCTGGCAGATCAGAAGTGCCAGAATCGCCCAGAAAGCGTATCTTGAAGCGAATCGCTGGATTCGAGGAACGCATCGTTGAACGGACATGACGGGATTTCCGGGGGCGGGTGTTCGCGAAGTAGGTCCTCTTCTGGTTAGACTCGACACAGCGGCCGAGGTCAAGCCCCGGGCGCGACGAATCCTCAAGGATCGTACCGATTCGAACGGAATGAGCCGATGCTGCCGATCCCGACGAACCCTGCTGGCCGCATGATCGCCATCGGCGATATCCATGGATGCTCGGCCGCGCTGGAAGCGCTGCTGGAGGCGATCGAACCGACGGAAAACGACGTGATCGTCACGCTCGGCGACTACGTCGACCGCGGCCCCGATTCGCCCGGCGTGCTCGATCGCCTCATCGAACTGAAACGCCAGTGCCGGCTCGTCCCGATGCTGGGCAATCATGATCAGGTCATGATGGCCGCCGTGTTCGGGCACATCTCGCCCAAGGTCTGGATCGAGATGGGCGGCGAGCCGAGCATCGCGGCCTATGGATCGATCCGCGATATCCCCTCGGACCATACCGACTTCCTGTCCGCTTGCCAGCTTTGCGTCGAATCGAACGACCACATCTTCATGCATGCGTGCTATGAGCCCGAGCTGCCGCTGGAGAAGCAGCCGATCGAAGCCCTGCTCTGGACGGCCATGCGCGGCTATGTGCCCGAGCCGCACATGTCGGGCAAGCGGGCCGTCGTCGGGCACACGTCGCAGAAAAATGGCCGAATCTTCGACGCCGGCCATATCGTCTGCATCGATACCTTCTGCTGCGGCGGCGGCTGGCTCACGGCCCTCGACGTGCACTCCGGCCGCGTCTGGCAGGTCGATCGCGAGGGCAGAACCGGCCCCGTCACTTTCCTGTTGCCGCACCGGGCTTGAGATAGCCGTCGGCGAACTTGATGAACTGGTCCCAGTCATATTCCAGCACATCATGTTTGCCCGTGCGGTTGTGGTAGGCGATCCGGCCCATCACGGGCGAATCGATCGCCGGCATCTCCTTCGCCGGCAGGCCCTCGCCCGTCAGCAGCCGATAAACAGGGTCTGCCCCCAGAGCACCCAGGAATTCGCCCTTCGGGTCGGCCCAGAGATCTTCGGCCGCGCTGGCGATGTAGATCGGCCGGGGGGCGACCAGGGCGATGATCGAATGGGCGTCAAAAGGCAACTTGTCCTCATTCTTGCCGTACTTGCGGAAATTGAGCGCGAACCAGTGGGGAAACGCGGCGTTGATACGTTCGACCGTTTCGCCGAACTCGCGGCGCTCGATGGCTGCCCCGCCGCAACCTGAGTTGTTCACGATCGCCAGGGCGAAGCGTGGATCGGTCGCCGCGGCCCAGAGCGAAGTCTTGCCCAGCCGGGAGTGCCCGATCACGGCGATTCGTTTGGCGTCGATTCGGTCGTCGGACCCAAGAAAATCGAGCACACGACTCAGGCCCCAGGCCCAGGCCGCGATCGAGCCGCCTTCGTCCGGCTGCCTCGCCTGGCCCGGCTTGCGGTACAGGGCGTGAATACCGTTCGAAAAGCCGTCGTCGAAGTCGGGGTCGACGTCGCCATAGTAAATCGTGACGAGCCCATACCCGGCCTTGATGATCTTTTCGGCCTGCCAGCGGCTCCATTCCGAGCCGCGGCCTTTTTCGGAGGCTTTGTGATCGGTCACGCCGACGGGCGGGTTGTTGCGCATCCAGGACGACGGCAGCGGCACGTCCGGCTCGTTCGTGACGGCGTGATTGCCGTTGAAGTTATAGCCCATGAAGGCCGGCACCTTGCCGGTGGCGGCTTTTGGCGTGTAGATGAGCACGTCGACAAGATGCGACTTACCCTCCCGCTCGAACTTGAGCTTGAGAACGCGCCGCCGGGCCAGCCCGCCAAGGGCGTCGTTTTTCTCGGAGCTGGTAAGCACTTTGATATCGACATCGCCTTTCGGCTGAGTGCCGAACATTTCGCGCGTGATCGTGGCGAGCAACTCGGCACGGCGGGCGGGCCATTTTGCGGGCGAATCGACTTTGGAACCGTCGGCGAACACGAGCGGATCAGGCAGCGTGTAGGGCTTGATCTTCGCTTCGTCGTAATTGGCCGGGGTGACTTTCGAAATGTCCTGGCCAGAAGCGGAAGAAGCGAACGCCAGAAATGTCGCAAGAATCAGACCAGGTTTTGGGAGAATCATCGGAGTCGATCCGTTCGTACGTTTGGATTGGAAGATCGAGGAGTGAAACGGGGGGTGATAAGTAACGATGATAAGTCCCCTGTGCCGGTCTCTCAAGCGTGAGAGACAAGAACGGAGTTGCATCGTCCCGCCGTTCGAATGACGATAGAAGGTTGAAATTCGGTCGAAACAGTCATCGCGGGGGAAATTGCCATGCTTCACCCCATCGTTTCGAAACTGATTCGCGTCACGTCGGTCGCGACCATTCTTCTCGTACTTTTCTTCTTCGATCAACGCGAAACCGGACGGGAAATCGACCTCGAATCGGGACGAACTCGATGGTTCGTGAGATATCCGGGTTTGACGGAAAAATCCGGCCCGACCGAAGAGACTGCCTTTTCGACTTTCCTGAAAACCCGAACGGAAACTGCTTTCGCCCCACCCCGATGGCGCAAAACGACTTCATCCGGTGTCGGACGATTTCTATCACATACGACGCATTGTTACGGGCATGGCGGTACCGAAACGAGCATCCGGTTTTTCATGGCGATGATCGATGAGGCCACGATCGACGACGCATGCCGAACGAAGCTCGTGCTGGAAATGTTCGAGCGTCTTCGGTCGGATGATCCTCGTGCGGTTCAGGATTTCTGCGAGCGAACTGCCGTAGCCCTACAGACTCCGGAAGGATCGAAAGAAGTTTGCGAAAACCCGGATCTCTTCGTTCCACATTTCTGACGTCCATCCAGGACGGATGCGATTCCGTTTTTTCGAAAAAAAGCCTGTATTCGATCCTCGAACTTCTGGCGATGCTCCGCCCTCTCGCCGATAATCGAATTCCTTCCTGACGACTTCGACGAACTTTCGACCATGCATTCGAACGCCTGCGGAACGGATTTCCGCCGAACGGTCGCCAATTCGCGAAGCCTCCGCACAAGCACGAGGAACCCTCCCATGAATCGAAGAAACGCTCTGAAAGCCGGTGCTTATTCCGGCATCGCTTTCGCCATCAGCGGCACGAAAAGCTCGGGCCGCGTGATCGGCGCCAATGATACCATCCGAGTTGCCGTCGCCGGCATCAACGGCCGCGGTTCGGCGCACGTCAGTGGTTATACGGCTCAACCGAACGTGGCCGTGACCCACCTGATCGACCCCGATTCGCGCACCTTCGCGAAATATTTGCCGAAACTCAAGGAGAAGTACGGCAAGGAAACGATTTGCGTCGCCGATGCCCGCAAGGCGCTCGAAGACAAGAACGTGGACGTCCTCTCGATCGCCACGCCGAACCACTGGCACTCGCTGCTCACGATCTGGGGCTGTCAGGCAGGCAAGGACGTCTACGTCGAAAAACCGATGAGCCACAACGTGGCCGAAGGCAAGATGGCCGTCGAAGCCGCCCGGAAGTACAACCGGCTGGTACAGCACGGCACCCAGGGCCGCAGCATCAAGGCCTGGGCCGATTCGCTGGACATAATCCGAAGCGGCAAATATGGCAAAGTGCTGGTCTCACGAGCATTGTGCTACAAGCCGCGCGGATCGATCGGTTTCAAGCCGAACACCCCGGCCCCGAAGGAAGTCGACTTCGACATCTGGACCGGCCCCGCCCCCGCCCAGCCGCACCATGCCAACCTTGTGCACTATAACTGGCACTGGTTCTGGGACTTCGGCAACGGCGACATCGGCAATCAGGGCGTGCATCAGATGGACGTCGCCCGCTGGATGATCCCCAGCGCCACGCTGCCCCGGTCGGTCATGAGCATCGGCGGCCGGTTCGGATACAAGGATCAGGGGCAGACGGCCAACACCCAGGTGACCGTCATGGACTTCGGCGGCCCGCTGCTGACCTTCGAAGTGCGCGGCCTGAAGACCCCCGAGTACATGGGCGAAAAGGTGGGCAACATCATCCACCTCGAAGGCGGCACCATCATCGGCGGGAACAAGTTCATCGCCAAGGGCGAAACCAAGCCCGGCCCCCTGCCCAAGGCTTTCGGAACCCGCGGGCCTGGCGGAGAGGACCACTTCGGAAACTTCATCGCCGCCGTCCGCAGCCGCAGGCAGGAAGACCTGAACGCCGACATTCTCGAAGGCCATTTCAGCTCGGCCTGCTGCCACCTGGCGAACATCAGCTATCGCCTGGGCAAGCCGGTTCCGTTCGCTTCGAACGGCAACCCATTCGGAACAGTGGCTGACGGCAACGAAACCTTCGCCCGGATGCGCGACCACCTCAAGGACGACAACGCCCTCGCCGTGGACGGCTTGAACTACATCCTCGGCCCGTCGCTGAACTTCGATGTCGCCGCGGAGCGATTCGTGAACGCGCCGGAAGCCGACGCTCTGCTCTCCCGGGCCGGACGTCAGCCCTATGTGGTGCCGACGACCCTGGCGGCTCTGTGAAAGATCGAAAGCGCAGCCCTGGGGTCGCCGTCATTCGCGGCTCCAGGGTCGATTTTCTGAACTTCCTGCGACTTCGCCTGATTTGCTTCGATACTCCTGCATCCATTGGACATGCGAAACGTTCGCCGGCTTCGGCAATCCCACCGCCTCGACGACGGGGTGCCACACTTTGTCCGGTACGTCTTCACCGAACCATTCGAAGTAGCGTAACGATGCGTGCTTGCGAATCAGGCCCGGGTCGACACTGCCGTTCCCCATTTTTCTGATGATCAGAAGTTCCGTCAGGTTGGGTGCATCCAGGCATGGTTCGATCGTGCGTAGTCCTTTCATCGAACCAAGTTCGAGCCGCCGCGGTTGTTTCAGTCCCTTGAAGGATGGTGCCATCTCGACTCTGGGTAAACCGTAAAGAGAAAGGAGTTTGAGATCGGCAAGCGCGATGATGGCCTTGAGATCCGAAAGCCCTCGGACCTGATTGACCAACAACATCTCGAGTCGATCGCAACCGATCAGAAAATCGAGCGATTCGCGACTTCCGCCCCGAATGTCCAGTTCCCGCAGCGCGGGAAGCCACGAGAGAAAACCTTGCGGGAATCTGACGTTCCAAAGAGTGAGCGACCGAACTTCACGCAGCCATTCGACATCCGTTTCGACGAAATCGGCGTGATCGACTCGGACGACATCGGTTGAGATAAACTTCGCTGCGGATTTCGCAAGCGTTCTCATATCGTTCGTCCATGGTGGATGAATCGACCAGGAACGGAGATCGAGCTTTTTCAGATCAGGTGATTTGCGTCGATGAGCCTTCGCCGGTTCTCGTTGCCCAAAATGAGCAAGTTCGAATCAGGGTTTCACGTCGTTCTTTGGCGTGCCGGCGGGGGCTGCCGGAGCGGATGTTCCAGGCGGTGGCTCGGCCACTTTGGTCGAAGGCGCTCCCGGTGCGGTCAAAGGTGCGGGTGCTTTCGTGGTATCGCTCGCTCGTTTGGGGATCGGGATCGATTGCCCCAGCGATGACTCCGTTCCCGCAGCACGGGCGCGAGCCTCGGCTTCGGCCAGAATGCGGTCGAGCACGGTCAGAAATTCTTCGGTATCATCCGCAACCTGGCTGGCCATCGCCGGCGGAGCGGTATAGGCAAATTGCTCAGGTTTCAGTGCGGGGTTGAGTTTGACGTTTTCGTAAACCAGGGTCATTGCGGAAGGCGTGACGCGCGGCCCGGTGGCGGCCCGCCGCACGGGGCGTCCGTCAGGGCCGAGCTGGGCCTGGTTCAGATTGATTTCCGAAGGGGCGCGGCCGACGAGACGAATCTGATACGGCCAGCCGTTTTCCTTGCCGATCCAGGCCCGGACGATCGAGGGCACATAAGCCGGCAGAGGCGCGTTGGTCGGAAGGGGCGGCTGACCAGGAGCGACCAGCGACGACCGATCTTTCCATTCGCCCTGAACGATGACGACAGGCACGCCGTTCAAGCTGTCTTCGGTCATCGAATCGAAGCGGATCGCCTTGCGCAGGCCCATCAGCAAGGCGTCAGGCCCTGCGAAGCCAAGCTGGGCCAGGATTTGCTCCCGCAGGGTGACATCCATGCGCGGGTCGTTGACTTTGGCCAGAATTTCGCCGATGCGGCGCTTGCGATAAGACTGGCTGTCGATGATCGCCTGCACGTCCCAGAGCGTTTCGCCGTCCGAGACCTGGAGCATGCTGCCCGTGGTGTTCTGAAGTCCGCCCAGAGTCAGTTGCAGGCGAACCTTGTTGTTCGCGGCCCTGAGATACTGACCCTTGAGTTCGAACTTCTGATTGAGAACTTCGGCGGTCTGGGTAATGTCCGCGGAAACCGATTCCAGAGCACGAACTTTTTTGACGGCTTCGTCGAGAAATTTTTCGGCTTCGGTCGGCGGCTCTTGAGCTTCTGCCTTTGCCGGATCGGTTTCGACCTTGAAGCCGGGCGGGCTCGACCCTGGAGGAGCGGCGGCGGTCTTGGGGGTACCAGCCGGCGCGAACTGGCCGAACGCCTGTTCCCGATGCCCGAACATGATGGCGAGCAAAGCCGCGAGGGCATAGGCCGCGGGGCTTGCAAGGTTCGATCTTTCCCTTTCGGGAACGTGTCGGTCGTATCGCATAGTCGGCCTGTGACGAAAACGCTCAAGGGAACGGCAGATTCAGACGATGATAATCTCGAACGTCCAACGACGCAAGTTCGACTGACCCTGACCAGAGGGGCTGCGGGAACGAGCCATGCACGTGAGCATGGCAGGCGGCGATGGAGCGAGAATTCCAGTCCAGGATGGGTTGGATCATGGGTCATGTGCTCGTTCGGAGCCTTGCACCTTATCTTCCAGGAGGGGAAGCATGAAAAAGTTGGGATTGCTGCTCCTGGCGGCCGCCACCGTCCAAGCCGACGAGTTGGGCAAGCCGCATGTGGGTGGTCTGAAGTTTCATCGTAACCATGCCGTCATGAACGGCCCGGTGCCGCCTGGCGGACCTGTCACGGCCGCCGGAATGACGGGTGGAGGCATGGCCGATCCGTTCGCGGGTCGCCGTTTCCCCAATACCCGCAGCCAGCTCTATTTCGTCGATCCCGCCGGGATGACGATCGGCTGGCAAACCGCATCGCCTTCAGGCGAAAGGTCTTACGTCGGCAACCAGCTGACGGTCCCTGCCCGTTACAACTTCAACCAGGGCTATATCTATCGCCTGAAGTTGTCGAACATTCCGGGTCGTGAATCGCTCAGCCTGTACCCGACCATCGAAGTGGCTCCGTCCACTCCGGTCACCGATGCGTATCTGACGCACAACCCGATCCCGATCCAGTTCACGGACGAAGATCTCGATCAGGTTTCCGCCGGTAACTTCGTGACGAAGGTCATTTACCTTCCTGATCCGAAGTACCAGGAACTGGCGATCGCTGGCGTGGAAACGCTCGTCTCCACGCGGCTTGAGCCCGGTGTCGATCCGGTCGCCGAAGCCGACCGCCGCGGTACCATCCTGGCCATCGTCCGCCTCGGTGCGATCGACCTCGAAATGCCCTCCAACGGCGTCTCGATTCCGAACGTCGCTCCGGTGAACGTACCGGGAGCCGCTGCCGGAACGGTCCTGCCGCCTGGATCGCTGCCGCCTGGACTGGCCCCGGCTCCCCGTCCGGCGATCGAAACGGTACCGGTGGACCGGGCTCCCGTAGCCCCGGCCCCCGCACCGGGCGAAGCCGCCCCGGCGACCCGTGCGGTTCCGCCGCCGGCCCCGGCTCCTTCTCCGGCGCCGGCCGAAGAAAAGCCTGAAGAGGCCCCCAAGACCGCTTCCGCAGCGGGCCTGGACGGGATTCCTCAACTCAGCGACGAGATCCCGCCGGCCCCGGTCGCCGTGCCCGATCCTGTCGAACCCGGCGAAATCCAGCTCTCGACTCCTCGCTGAGCAGACTCGCCGAACACGAATCGCCCCGAACCTCGAGCCAGGTCGGGGCGAATTCGTATCTCTTCGCTGCCGGGGCCTGATCTTTTCGAGAGAATCGATTCAGCCGACGAACGGCCCCCGGCCAGCGAACTCGAAGGCTCGCGAAGAAAAACTCAAGACTCAGCAAGTCCAGAACCCGATTCCTTCAGTCCGAACGGGCAGGTGGACGATCCGATCCGCGACTCCCTGAAGACGAGGGCCGATTGCCATGTCGCCGAATCTCTTCCGCTTTGCCGCTTTACGACTCCCGAACCAACGCTTGCGATGGCGCGGCACGATGGCCGCCTTCGCACTGATCGCGGCATCGGCCGTATCGATGGCACAGAACGCTGTGCCCGTGCCGCCCCTGCCCAAGCCGGACGACGCCGCGGATACGGCGAAGTTGCCCGCCGTGCCCGAATCCGGCACGGCCCCGCAGCCCCTGCCGCCTTCCGCGCCCAAGCCGCCGCATATCGTCGTGCCGCAGGATATTCAGGTCGTTTCCATCCAGACGCCGGACGGTGTCGGCAAGTCGATCGTCGGGCCTGATCCGGCGTTCAAGTTCGCCGCATCCGATTCGCCGGATGGACACCTGCTTGCAGGCTTGAGGGTCGGTTCGACGTCGATCGTCCAGTTTCCGGAACCGCAGGGCCGCACGGGCAAGAACATTTACGCCAGTATCGAGCTTTACGGCCACCTGCATCGTCCGTCCGACATCGATCCGCTGCGATTTCCGCTGCGGGTCACGCTCTCCGACGACGACATCGAAGCCGTGCTCGATCAAGGCCGGCTGATCACGCGTGTGATTTACCTGGAAGACCCTCGGCAGGCGATTCCTTACCTGTCGCAGCCGGACCGCCTTCCGACCACGGAACTGGGCCCCGGCGAGGATCCTTTCCGCATCGCCCGCGCTCTGGGCCGGATCATGGCCGTCGTCCGGATCGGGACGCGGGAACCGACTCAGGAAGAAGTGGCGATGCTGGGTGGTTCGCGGTTGCCGCTCACGGGCGTACGCTGCCTGTATGTCTCACGCACCGGCGAAGGTTGCCGAATGAGCTGCCCGACCGTAACCTGTGCGCCGGCTCCGGTCGCACCGTCATGCAAGCCACCGCAACAGCCTGGCATGCCGATGGACGAATATCTCTGCGACGGTGGCGACGACGGCCGCCTGGCCACGGCGACGACGGGGTCATCTTTGGGGATCGAGCCGCAGGACGCCGTCGTTCAGTTCGGTATCGGATCAGGGCCCGGATCGCGCCGCATGCTGCCCACGAACATCGTGTGCATCTATGCCCCGCGCTTCGCCGCGACCGAGATCCGCACCGGTGCCAACGAAAACGTCCTGGTTCAGGGGCCGGTCATCAAGCGTAACGCACAGCTGATGGAAGCCCTGCGGAATCGGGAACTGGGCGTGAGACTGACCCGGATCGACCCGCCGGTCACGAACCGGATGACGCAGCGCGCTTCGGGCATCATCAACCGGCAGGCCGCTGATGCCAAGATTGAGCTGCGTGTTCTGGGCGAATTCGAAATCGTGGACGCTGTCAAGGCACACGATTTTCCGATCCGGCCGCAGGGCATCGCGACGCCGGTCAAGCCGCTCCTGGCGAAGGAAGCCGTCGGTCCGGTCGCGATCAAGACCGCCGAGTCGGTCGTGGTTACGGGGATCGAACAATCGGCATCGGAAAAGGTCATGACCTGGACTCCGCACGAGCAGGTCGGTTCCGAACCCGTGCCCGACATTCCGGGCCTGGCCGTGATCAAGCGAGTCAGCGCCGATGAGGCCATGCCTGGCGAAAAAGTGGAATTCGTGATTCAATTCCGCAACATGGGCAACGTTCCGATTCGGGCGGTCAGCGTCGTCGACAGCCTCCTTCCCCGGCTCGAATATGTCCAGGGCTCGGCTCGTGGTCCTAAAGGCACCGTGTTCACGGCGAACGTGAATACGGCTGGGTCCACCGAACTGCGGTGGGATCTGCCGGGATCGATCGCACCGGGAGACAGCGGCTATGTCTCGTTCGAAGCGGTCGTGCGTTAACGGTCGCTCGACGAAAAGCGGCCCCGGAGTCGATAGCCGGGGCGATTCGCCTGAAAAAAAACTTGAGCCCCGGGACGACGCTTGCCGCCCCGGGGCTTGCCACGTTTCAGTCGAGATCGGGGAACTGACCTGATAGAATGGACTTCGGAGAGAGAAGGCGAGACCCGTCGTATGGGTCGTACCGTCCGTCGATCGTAAAGAAAGCGAAATCGATGAGCAGCGAAGTCGATCCCCGAAAAGCCCAGCGTGCCCAGGCCTACTTCGAAACGGGCATGGACGCGGCCAATCGCCGAAATTTCGATTACGCGCTTCAAATGATCGGCGATGCCTGCAAAATCATTCCGACCCATCTGGCCTATCGCAAAGGCCTGCGTGCCACGCACCGGATGAAGTACGACAACGACCCCTCGAAGGTCGGCATGATGGCTCGTGCCCGGGCCCAGACGATTCGCGCCCAAATCAAGCTGGCCAAATCGACAGGGGCGTGGCAACGCGTGCTGGATACATGCGAAGACGCATTTTTGCTTAACCCCTGGGATGTGAGCACGGCGATGGACGCCGCCGAAGCCGCGCTCGAGCTGAACGCTTTCGAACTCGCGGAATGGAACCTGGCTTCGGTCTCGGAAGGGGCGGAAGAGAATCTCGATTATCTCTGGCTGAGGATTCGCGTTTTCGAAGCCCTTTCCAAATGGGATTCCGCCATCCGGTGCGCCGAACAGGTCCGGGAAATCAATCCGAGCGATCAGGAAGTCATCCGAAAGCTCAACGACTTGTCAGCGAAATTGATGATGTCCCGTTCCGGACTCGCGGGAACGGTGAAATCAGCGGGCCCGGGCGAGCGTTCGACCCCGGCGACGCCCGGTTCGGAAGTCCGCGCCGAAACCAGCACCGAAAAGCGTGAGCCGCAGACCGGTCAGCATGCGACCGCTCCGAAAACCAGAGAGCAGCAACTGATCGAACAACTCGAAAAATCGCCCGAGGATGTTCAGGCCGCACTCGAGCTGGCCGAGATTTTCAAGGCCGACGACCGCTGGAAGGAAGCGGATCGCACCCTGCGGGATTTGCTGAACCATTTTCCGAAAGACGACATGCTGCGGCAGATTTACGCCAACACTCACCTTGATCGTATGTCGCGTATGCTCGCGAAATGGGACAAGCATTTGACGAAGAATCCGGAAGACGCTGAAGCACGGACCAAGCGTGCCGAGCTGATCCGCAAGCTGGACGACTTCGAAATCACGGAATTCGAACGCCGAGTCGCTTCCAATCCCGCCGACGCCGAAAGCCAGTTCCGGCTCGGTTCCGCTCTTGCCAGGGCCGAACGCTGGGAACATGCCATCGCCGCGTTCCAGAAGGCTCGAAACGATGCCGCCTGGAAAGTACGCGCGCTTACGGCCGCCGGCGAATGTTTCGAAAAGGACGGATCCCACAGGCTCGCCGAGCGTTCGTATTCGGACGCCCTGAAAAGCGTGCCGGCCGAAGACACCGCGATGTCCAACGAATTGCATTATCGCCTGGGTACTCTGGCCGAACGTATGGGCAAGCTGCAGGAAGCCGAAGAACATTACAACGAAGTCGCCGCCAACGACTTCGGATATAAGGACGTCGCCCGGCGTCTGCGGGATATCCAGACTCGCATCTGAAGCAGCGGAAAAATAGCGAATCACGATCCGGTCAAGCCGGCCCGCGATTCGCACGATGGGAGAAATGTCCGAGGTTTCAGGCTGCCGTGTCGTTCAATTCGTCGAACAGGCTGCAGCTCCACGCTGGTTCCAGGGCATCCGCGCTAGCATCATGCCCATGCCGCAAGTGTCGGTCACGCCGGCGAAAACCAGACCTGCTCCGACGAATCCCGGGATGATCAACAAGAGCGGATGGACGAACGCTCCGAGCAACGTGCCGGCAAAGACAATCGCACCTGCGGTGATCCGCACCTGACGCTCCAGGCTGATCGTTTTCCTGCCCTGAACGACAGGCAGCCCCGTTGCGGCCCAGGCGGTGGTGCCGCCTTCGACGTTGACGACGTTCAGGCCTGCAGCCAGCAGTTTTTCGCACGCCTGCCGTCCGCGACCGCCTGATTTGCAGATGACGTACACCGGCGTCTCATCGGAAGTCGAACGCATCTTCCTGATTTCGTCGGCCGAAAGCCGGTCGAGCGGAACCAGGCGTGCCGGCTCGGCATGAATTTCGGCGAATTCCGCCGGGGTGCGGACGTCGATCAAATCGAATCGCTCACCGGCAGCCAGCTTCGCACCCAATTCGGAAGCCGTGATCGTATTTGCCGTCAAAGTCGAACTCATGAACTGACGCTCCGTTCGTGATTCCCGAAAGATTCGCCTCGCGGAATCCGGATACGCACGGAATCACGGGCGACTCTCAGGTTTCGTGATCTTCAGCGAACACTTTCGATTCGATCGTCTCGGACCGGGACGATGCCGACGGCATGTCGGCACATTCGCCGCCCACTCATGTCGGCACACCCATGCGCGGCAACACCCAGCGCATCAGGACGAACCAGCCGAGCAAAGCGGCGACGATCGCAAGAGTTTCCAATGCTGAGCCTCCCGATCGAGACCTGACTTCTCCACCCCGGACTTGACCTGATTCCGTATTCATATCATGATTCATATGCATGCAATACACTGACTGTCTCACGTCAAATATATAACCGGAAGGTTATAATGTCAACGCCGGTCAAGTCACTTCCCGATGACACCATGATCGCCCACATGGCCAGAACCTTTCGGACGATGGGTGATGAGTCGCGGCTGAAGATCTTGCGATCATTGATGTCAGGGCCCATCACCGTTACGAATATCGTCGAAGCGACCGGTCAAAGTCAGGCCAACGTCTCGAAACATCTGTCGATCCTTTCGCGCAGCGGCATGCTGGACAGGCGCAAGGAAGGCACCCGCGTCTGGTACAGCATCAAGGATCCGATGGTTCACGCACTTTGCGACGCCGTCTGCAAACATCGGGCCAGCGGTTCGGGTTCGGAAATCACTTACTGATCCGGCCGCGGGATTCGGAAACGTTACCGGATAATTCTCTCATGATTCTCCGTTCCGAATCGATCGTCGTCAGTCGTGACGCTGGAGTGAGCGACCTGCTCGATGACGATCGCTACGACGTGCTTGCCGAGGGCTTCGTCTTCACCGAAGGGCCTCTGGAACTGCCCGACGGGTCGCTGATCTTTCAGGATCTGAAGTCGGATCGCACCTGGAAGTGGTCCGAGACGCAGGGCCCCTCGATACTCAGGGAACAGACGCACGCGGCCAACGGGCAAACCTGGGGACCGGACGGCCGTGTCTGGCTTTGCGAACAAAACGGCCGCCGCATCTCCAGCATGCTGGCCGACGGTTCCGACCTGAGAACCGAATTCGAAACCTGGAACGGCGCCAGGCTCAACAGCCCCAACGACATCATTCGCCGACGCGACGGCCTGTTCCTGTTCACCGATCCACCCTACGGCGTCGCGCCGGAAGATCGCTCGCTGCACTTTCAAGGCGTTTACGCATTCCGCCCGGGATGGCGCGAACCGAAACTTCTGGCGGACGATTTCGAACGTCCGAACGGGCTCGCCCTTTCGCCCGACGAAAAAACGCTCTATGTCTGCGACACGTTCCGATATCATGTCAGAACCTTCGAAATCACGCCTGGCGGTGAGTTGGCGAACCCCAAAAGTCAAGTCTTCGCGAGCTTCGACACTGAAGGCCCTGGAGGGCCGGACGGCATGAAAGTCGACACAGCCGGTCGAATATTCGTCGCAGTGCTCGGCGGAATCTGGGTTTACGAACCGGACGGCCGTTTCCTCGGCATCATCGGAACGCCCAAACGCCCTTCCAATCTCGCCTGGTGCAGTCCGAACGGATCACAGTTGTGCGTCACCGCCGTCGACCAGGTCTTCCGATTCCGCCTGAATGTGCAGGGATGCATTCCCTGGAAATGAGAAAGCCCCGTAACGGAAAGAATTTGCGCCGATGCGAACCTTGATTTTCATTAACGAGAATTTGAGATCTCCTTATCACAAATTGACCTGAGTTCGATGATCGTAATCCATTTCGATCGTCGGGAATGAACTTTCCGAAGATCACGCCATGATTTGCATGTGAAACGTTCTGCCATATTCCGCCCACGGACTCCGAGGAACGGTGCCCGCCGTTGCCGAGGGCGTGAACGATCTCAAGCGGATCGGCCTGGGAATGGTCCGATTCGAAGACGCACGTCGCTACGATGCTCCAGGTTACTTGGCGGATTACGCTGGTGACGCGAGTCGAGAAGTTGAAATCCGGCGACGTGGGAAACCGCGAACGACCAGGCCTTTGCGCTGCACGAGAGACAGAAACCGACAAACGAGGATCACGAAGCGGTCGCCGATCGTAAGCTGTTGGAAACGATCCGGCCGGACCATATCCCGAAACGACGAAAATCCGCAAGTTCATACAGGATATCCGGCAATCCTGAACGAATGACTCATCACTTGAGCGATCGCTTCGATGCGTCATTCGCTTAAGTGCCTGCGATACGTACCGATAGCGATATCCGCATCGGCACGTTAACATGACATCATTCGCCTTCGACGTATCGAGTCCAACGCCAGATTCCGAGCGGAATCGACAGGCTGGGCTCGACGAATTCCTTGGGGTTCAGGATCCGAAAATGTCCAGCGCCAGTACAGTTCCGTTGACGGCCACTTCGAAAACACGGGTCCTGGGGCTCGACGTCATCCGCGGTGTCGCGGTACTCGGAATTCTTCTGCTGAACATTGTGGATTTCGGTTGGCCCAACGAGGCGTACAACAACCCCCATGTTCTGTATTACGACCCCGCTTCGATCGGTCCCCTTCCGGAAAAGCCCAAAGAGGACGAAAAGTCGAAAGAAAAGGACGCCTGGAAGCGCATGGCCGATCCGAAGCCCGACATGACACGGGCTCACCCATCCGGCCAGGTCAAGGTCGCTGCCGTGAAGTCCGCTTATGATGTGGCCGAGTGGGCCACGATGGGCGTATTTTTCGCCGACAAGATGCGCACGCTTTTCTGCATTCTTTTCGGCGCGGGCGTCATCTACCTGACTCAACGCACAATCGATGACGGCGGCCGACCGCTCTGGCTCTATTACCGGCGGATCCTGATACTTCTCGTGATCGGCGCGCTGCACGCTTATCTCGTCTGGCACGGCGACATTCTGTTCATGTACGCCGCTATCGGTCTCTACCTGTACCCGTTCCGCAGGTATTCGTCGAAAACCCTGGGCTGGATTTCGCTCGGCATTTTCCTGTTTTTCGTCAGCATCATCTGGACCGCCGCGGCCGTGATGCATCACATCCAGACTCGCGGATCCGAACTGGAAAAACGGGTCATAAGGCAAGCGGAAGTCTCGATCGCTTCGAAATCCGGCGAAAACCCGGAAGAATTTCTGAAGGCGCGTGGCGATGCCCGGCTGGCGGCCGTCAACTCCCTGCAATGGGCCGATCAGCTCATACTGCGGGGTTACCTGAGCATGAAATCTTCAGGCGGTCAACGCCCGGAAGAGATCACGCGAAAAATCCGTATGTATGGCGAAGGCAGCTACTTCGGTATGGTCAAGGACCGCGCCAAAGAACTCTTCTTCATGCACATCGGCATTCTCACGCCGCTCGGTTTTCTCTCGACGGGCTGGCTCATGATCATGGGTATGAGCCTGGCCAAAAACGGCTTTTTCGCGGGCAAATGGCCGATCGAGTGGTACCAGGTCTGGGCCTTCCGAATTGTGCCGGTGGCATGGATCGCCGAGGCGTTCTTCATTCTGGCCGATTATCTGTGGCCTGGAACACGCACGCTCGACATGGTTCTGCTGGTTCCGCTGCGTCAGGCCCTGATCCCGACCCTTTCCCTCGGTTATGCCTCGGCCATCGTTCTGGCACTCAAGGGCGGCTACTTCACGGGCCTGACGTGGCGGCTCAGCCACGTCGGCCGGATGGCGCTCTCCAACTATCTTGCCCAGTCGCTGATCTGCACGTTCCTGTTCTATTCGTACGGTCTGGGGCTATTCGGGCAGGTTTCGCGCGTGTGGCTGTTCGTGATCGTCCTGGGAGTGTGGAGCCTGGAACTGTGGTGGAGCCCCAGGTGGCTGGCCAACCACAACTTCGGTCCCGTGGAATGGATCTGGCGCGGGCTGGCGTATCGCAAGTTTCCGCCGTTCCGGAAGGAAACGGCTCCAGCCGCTGGAACGGTCGTTCAGCCCGAAGCGTTGCCCGCGTGAATCCGCGGGCCGGCGGGCTGCTCGTCCAGAATCCGGGCTTCCGCTTCCAGCATCTTCTGCCAGCGGGCTGAAACGATCTCGTCGTCGACGACCGTTCCGGCCAGCTTCAGAAAGACATGATAGTGGCCCATTTCGCTCGTCCATAACGACTTGTAAAGCTGGGCCAGCTCTTCGTCGTGTCCAGCGGCTGCACGAGCCAGCACCTCGAAGCGTTCGCAGCTTCGCAGCTCGATCAGAGCCGAAACCAGCAACCGATCGAGTAGTTCCAGATTCCCCAGCCCACGCCGCACGAGGTTTCGCAGGGCATTGGCATATCCGTTCGAATGCGCTCGAGTGAGCCGACCACCACGACGCGACAGAAGGCGAACGACTTGCGACAAATGCACGGCCTCGTCACGTGCCACGCCGGCCAGGACGTTCACCCACTGTTTGGGCGCTTCAGGCTCAGGCCAGCGGTTGAGCAGCTCGAGCGCGTTCGCCGCGGCCTTTTTTTCCAGCCAGGCGTGATCGTTCAACAGCTGAAGCGGCTCGCTCAAAGCCTGGCGCGCCCAAGCCTCGGCGGTCCGGCTTCGAAGCGGAAGATCTTCCTCACCCAAATCGGGCGAGACCCTGGACGATGGCTTCGATGACGTCTTCATGGAAGCGGCCCTGCGCTTATTTCGCCTTGCCCTGAAGGGCCCAATCTTCGTCGAAAATGGCGTGATTGATGACCTTACGCTGATCCGAAGTGTATATGGCGTGGATTCGGCCGTCTTTCGCCTGGAAGAAGACCGGATAGGCGAAAGCGTTATACTCCGTCGCCAGGTCGCGGCGGTAGGGCCACGTATTGCCGCCATCTTCCGAGACAGCCACACTCAAGGGCGTGCGCACCGTCATGCTGTGATTGTAAAGCAGAATGATACGGCCGCTTTTGAGCTTCATCATATCCACGGCCGAATTCGGGTTCGGGAACTGGGTATCGACTCCCTTCGACCACGTTTTGCCGCCGTCACGGGATTCCGAGGCCACGATGTAGCCCGACGATTTCGGACCGTAGCCGCCCCCGCGGCGACAGTAGGCGATCAGGTGGTTCGGCTCGAGTTCGACGATCGCGGGCTGAATGTTCCCCTTGTCCGACGAGATCGACCCCAGCCGCAACCATCCCTCGGCCGGCTTCTTCGGGTCGAAACGAAAGCAGGTCGATACGCTCTCGGGGCTTACGGATTCCTTATCTTCGCCTTTTTCTTCATAGGCGGGCAGCAGATAGCTGCCGTCAGCCAGCTCGATCGGGCGGTTGCGAACCATCAGCCCTCGTTCGAAGCTGACGACAGTCGGGTCGGACCATGTTTTACCCAGGTCTTTGGACACTTTGGCCTGAATTCGGCTGTCGGACCATGTGGGGCCGAACCGGACGACGTAAAACATCCAGACCCAGCCATCACGAGCCTGCCAGATCACGCCATTGCCGAGCGAACGGAGCGGATCCCGCGCGATCGCCACCGGGGCCGTCCATTCCGAAGTTCCTTTGGCCAGACGGCTTCCGAACACGGCCGTGTCGTTGGAGTATTCGCCTTCGCCACCGTAATAGACCATGTAAAGGTCGCCGTTCGAAAGCTCTTCCAGGCATGCCGGGTGCTTGTAAGGGCCAGTCGGAACTTCAGGCCCGAAGACTCGCCGGAAGACTGGATCAGCCGCCCTGCAAGGGACCTGAGCGTTCGCCAGAAGGAGACTTACGAACGACATGGCGGCGATTCCGAAGCGGCGTACAGCGATCATCATTCTTTTTCCTTCGATTCAGGCCGGATCGTGGCCTTTTTCCCCGCGGCTTTGCCGGATGACCCGGCTGTTTCAGCCTGCACATTTCCGAGGTATTCGTAGCGATCGAACTCCGCACCGCCGCCGGTCGCGCGGGGATCACGCGTCGCGATCATCTCACGGGCGAGAGCCGACTTCAATTCTTCGAAAATCCGGGAAGCGGCTGGATCTTGTGCCAGATTCTTCTGCTGATGAGGATCTTTCGCCAGGTCATAAAGCTCCCACTCGGGCCGCTTTCGAAAGGCGGAATCGAACGAAGGCTTGAATTCCGGGCGGTTACGGTTCATGACCATCCGGGCTTTCGTGGGCGAAGCGTCGCAGTCGCCGAATGCCACGAAGGTCGATTCGGCCAGGCGGTCGAATCCGGGAAGCTCCGAGCCATCGTCCTTCACGCTCTTCCAGTCCCCCATCGGCCAGCGGTCCGGCTCGAAATTGCGGATCAGGACGTGACCATTCGTCCGGATCGCCCGCATCGGATAACCGCCGCCCGGAACGCCCGGACCCAGATCCCGGCATGCTACGTGACGTTCCATGCCGGTCATCAAATAATTTCGATCCGAAGGTTTATCTCGTTCGTCGGATGCCGCGAAAACCGGCATCAGCGAAAGCCCCGTTCGATCCGCCAGGCCTTGAACACCCGCGGCTTCCAGGAATGTCGGTGCCAGGTCCGTCAGGCTCGTCAGCCTGTCGATCGTGCGGCCTGGCTTCTGGATCCCGGCCGGCCAGCGGATCGCCAGCGGTACATGTGTGCCTGCGTCGTAAACGGTCGCCTTGCCGCGCGGGAATGGCCAGCCATTGTCGGCCGTCATCACGACGATCGTGTTCTCCAGCTCACCCACTTGCCCCAGTTTCTCCAGAATCTTGCCGACTTCGCGGTCGAATCGTTCGATTTCCAGGAAGTAATCGAGGATGTCGCCCCGAACCACGGGATCGTCCGGCAAGTTCGACGGCACTCGGACTTCCGAGGCGATTTTGCCGGCCCGAGCGCCGGAGCCCTGGTCGTATGGGCGATGGGGATCGACGCTGCCGAACCAAAAGCAGAAGGGCTGACCAGCCTTGCGGCGCTTCAGAAAATCATCGAAATCGGCGAACCGGGGTCCGGCGGGGTTGGTGGTTCGACCGCCCATGTTCTGGCGGCCAGGGCCCCAGCCTTTGCGAGTGTGCCCGACGTGATAGCCGTGGCGGGCAAGAACGTCGGGATAGACTTCGAATTCGGACCTGAGGAACGAGTGAAGGTTAGCCGCTTCCTTCAGTCGCCAGTGATATTGACCGGTCAATAGTGCCCCGCGGGAAGCGGTACAGGAAGGCGCTGAGGCGTACGCCTGCCGGAAGAGCAGCCCTTCCCGGGCGATGCGGTCGAAAGTGGGCGTCGACACCTGGGGCTCGTTCGCGATCGAGGCATGAGGCCAGGACCAGTCGTCGGCGATACAGACCAGAACGTTCGGACGGTTGCCCGCCGCATGGACCGACACGGACGAAATCAGGGCAAAAATGGCGAACAAGGCCATCCGCGGGAAACTTGCCGTCGGATAAGTTGTACGAGAAGTCACGGCGAATGCACAGGTTCGTGGATTCCGGGCTCGATTCGTTCGGAATCGCCATTTTGGACCGGCAAAATGGGTTAAGTCAATCGAAAAGCCGGGTTACGTGAGCCGCGACCGACTCAAAAACCCGGCATCTTGTGATCACCCGGCCGATGTGATCACTTCGTACCCTTCTGCTTGACGATCGGCGACTTGAAGTCGTCCAGGCCCGGCTTCGGCTTGTAAGCCCGCATCACGCGGAAGCCGACGAAGGTGGCGTCCGTATGCCACCAGATCGACTGCGGTCGCTGCGGGTCCTGCACGGACCATTCCTTGTCCGAAGCCCTTCTTGCGGCACTTCGGAGCATTTCGGGATCGTCGTCCCAGGATCCGCCGCGAGCCACGTAGGAATATTCGCTCGTGTCGGGCATCCGTACCGGATTGTCGCTCACCTTGTCGGCGGGCAGCGATTCGTAAGCGTCGGCCGCGTAATGATCCATCACCCATTCCGCCACGTTGCCGTGCATGTCATGCAGGCCGAAGGGGTTCGGCTTCTTTTTGCCGACTTTCTGCGGCGTTTCGGCGTTCTCCACATACCAGCCATACTCGCCGAGCTTCGCGGGATCGTCGCCGAACGAATAAGCCGTCGTGGTGCCGCCCCTGGCCGCCCATTCCCATTCGGCTTCGGTGGGCAAACGATATTGTTTCGTGAACAGCGTCGACATCCAGCGGGTGCACTCCATCGCCGAGTGGTGAGTCATGCAGATTGCCGGCTGATTGTCGTGGCCCATGCCGAAAGTCATGTCCGCATAGGGCGGCGTCGGACGCGTCACGGCATCGGCGGCTTTGTCCTTATCGCTCTGTGCCGCGAGGTTTACGCCGGTTTTTTCTTTTCGCTTGATGTCCAGCGAAAACGAATAGATGTCGTAGATGTCCCAGGTGATTTCATGCTTGGACATCCAGAACGGCTCGATACGTACGGCCCGCTGCGGGCCTTCGTCATCGCCCCGGCCCTTTTCGGTTTCGGGCGAGCCGATCCAGTAAACGCCACCCGGCACCGGTATCATCTCGATCGTGAAATTCGTTCCGGGTATGGTTTCCGTGTAGGGTTTCATGTCGGTCGGCAGCGGATCGACCTGAATCTTGGCCGGTGGCGGAAGTTGGGCATGTGCCGTACCCACGGCACCGGCACAGATCGACGCCGCCAGGGCCATCGTTCTCAGGAGATCGAAGCGGCGTCTGCCTGACAGGAACGCCCGAACTTCGGAAAGACTCGTCATGATCGTGATCCCGAAAACGTCAGATACCAGAATGCGGTGGGAAGGCTCATGAGGCGTCGAAGTGTCGCCGCCGGATACCTGGCGGCCTTGGCGACGATCGTCGTAACCGCGTTCGCGGCTGCGCGTCAGGTTCCGAAAGAACCGGAACGCCTCGAATTCGTCGAGACGCACATGGGCGCTCGCGTAAGAATTCTGTTATACACGACCGAACCTCAGGTCGCCAAGCGCGCTGTCGCAGCGGCCTTCGCCCGCGTCGCCGAACTCGACAAAATCTGCAGCGATTACGACAACGGCAGCGAATTGATGCGTCTTGTCGATCGGTTCGCCGAAGGGCCGGCCGATCCCGTCGAAGTCAGCCCGGATCTTTTCGAGATTCTGACTCGGGCCGAATCGATTTCGCGTTCGACCGGCGGGGCCTTCGACGTGACCGCTGCACCCGTGATCCGCCAGTGGCGCAGAGCGTTCCGCGAAAAGAAACTCCCATCCGCCGAAAATCTGGCGAAAGCACGCGAACGGGTCGGCTTCGAACGCATCCGGCGGATCGAACACGGTCGAAAAATCGTTCTGCAACCGGGTACGCGAATCGACCTTGGCGCTATCGCGAAAGGATATGCCGCGGCGGCGGCGCTTCGAACGCTCAAGGAACATGGCGTCGATCGCGCGCTCGTCGCGGTCGCGGGCGATATCGCCGTGGGCCACGCACCGCCAGGTCAATCGGGCTGGCGTGTCGAAGTCGCCGGCCTGAACCCGAACACCGATCCCCCGCTGGCACGGCTCAGACTCCGCGACGTCTCGATTTCCACGAGCGGCGATGCCGAGCGCTTCGTCGAAATCGAGGGGCGACGCTACAGTCATATCGTTGACCCTCGAACGGGGTTGGGCGTCTCCCGGAGAGCCAGCGTCTCCGTAATCAGCCAGGACGGATCGTCCTCAGACGCTTACTCCACTTCACTTTACCTGCTGGGCCCGGATGGCCCGGACTTGACGGGCCACATCCGAAACGCCCCTCCGCTGGCGGTCTCATGGCTCGAATCGACCGGAGGCGGCCCTACCGAACATCGTAGCAACCGGGCCTTCGACGCACTGCCACGTGATTGAACCCAACCGCATGGCCGACATGCCGATCGCGCTTGCGAAACGTACGTGAATATGGTAAAAATTTTCTGTCAAGTGCCCGAAGATAGTGGAACAAGGTGAACTGATCACGCATTGCGAGATCGTGTCACGGTTCCCTCGCGAACCGCCGTATGGTGAGTCCTTCTCGACTGTTACGGCCACAAAAGCGTTTGCGGCAGAGTGCGAATCAGGCACGGATTCGATCGAACTTTCCGAGCACGGGTCATGGACCCGGGGATTGATGATGTACGCGATTTTCGAAGATGGAAGCCACCAGTATCGCGTGGCGGTCGGTGACAAGATCGTCGTGGACTTCCGAGCCGGCGAACCGGATTCGGCTTTGACGTTCGAAAAGGTACTGCTGGTGGCCGGCGAAGGGGACACGAAGTTCGGTGCCCCGACTGTGGCCGGCGCCAAAGTCGAAGCCAAGATCGTGCGCCAGTTCAAAGACAAGAAGATCGTCATCCAGAAATTCCGCCGCCGGAAGAATCACCGCAAGCGAACGGGCCACCGGCAGCCGCTTACGGCCATCGAGATCACGGGCATCAGCGCCTGATTCGACGACCCTGCCTGCACATTTTCGCCAGATTCTCGAAACGGTCGAGCCTTCCGGGCTCGGCCGTTTCGCTTTTCTTTTTGGGTCAAGTTTGCGGCGTCCAGGTACGAAATCAGTGAAGATTCATACACATTCGTCTTGACGATTCGGGCCACGTCGGGCAGAGTGTAATTCCGTACCGTGTCACAGCGGTTCACCGGGTACGTTCGGAATTGTTCAACAGGGGTTCGCGGGGGTTGCGGAGTCCTGAAATTCCATGAACGCAAGTCGTATCGGTGGTATGGGTTGAAGTGATCGTACGGAAAAATCTTGAAAGGAGGAGTTTTGGTCTTAAGATGTCGTGAAGAGAGTCGTTTGCCGGATGGATCGACAGACTCCCTGAGGACTCCATGAGGTATACTTCCCGTATTGCCGGAGAGTCTTCAGGGACGCATGAACGGAGTCGCCTGTTCGAACGTCGTTATCGATCGAACGGAACAGCGATGCTTCACTTGCGGAATGTGGGAGGAGGATGACCGGGGTCGTGGCGGGTCTTCGTGGTCGTGTCGCTCGGGAACTCATGGATTTGTGAGGAAGTCCCGGCATACGGCGAAAAGCACGGACAAGTCAGGGCGATAGCTCCCCCCCGGTCAATTGTTGGCTTCCCCCGAAACGAGGACTGTTCGGAGAACCAGAAATGGCAAGCGTTGGCGACAAGAGATCGAACACCGGCAATCGTCCGGGCCGTCCGGGTCTGCACTTCGAGCGGATTTTCAGCACGGCGGGTGTGGATCCTTTCTCTCAGGTGGAGTGGGAGCAGCGGACGGCGGCGATCAAGGACGAAAAAGGCAAGGTCATCTTCGAGCAGACCGACTGCGAATTCCCCAAAAGCTGGAGTCAGCTGGCCACGAACGTCGTCGCCAGCAAGTACTTCTATGGGGAAAACGGCACGTCGGAGCGTGAGCGGAGCGTTCGTCAGCTCGTGCATCGCGTTTCCCGGACACTGACCGACTGGGGCTACGAAGACGGTTACTTCGCGACTTCGGCCGACGCGGACACGTTCTACGACGAACTGACGACGCTGCTGGTCCATCAGTACGGCTCGTTCAATTCGCCCGTCTGGTTCAACGTCGGCCTGCACGACCAGTATCACATCGAAGGGCCGGCCAACAACTGGCGCTGGGACGAAGAGACGAGAACCGTCGTCCAGGCCCAGGATGCCTACAAGTATCCGCAAGGCTCCGCCTGTTTCATTCAGAGCGTCTCGGACGACATGCCCGACATCATGCGTCTGGCCATGAGCGAGGCGATGCTGTTCAAGTACGGCTCAGGCACCGGCACGGATCTTTCCACGCTCCGGTCCAGCCGCGAAAAGCTCTCCGGTGGCGGCAAGCCCTCCGGGCCCGTCAGCTTCATGAAGGTCTACGACGCCATCGCGTCGGTGATCAAGTCGGGCGGCAAGACTCGCCGTGCCGCCAAGATGCAGACTCTCAAAGTCTGGCACCCGGACATCATGGACTTCATCCGCTGCAAGTCCAACGAAGAGAACAAGGCGCTTGCCCTGATCCGCCAGGGTTACGACGCGAACTTCAACGGCGAGGCTTACGGCTCCGTCAATTTCCAGAACGCCAATCTCTCGGTACGGGCCACGGACGAATTCCTGCGCTCCGTGGAGAACGGCGGATCGTGGACGACACGGGCCGTCACCACCGGCAAACCGATGGAAACCATGCCCGCCCCCGATCTGATGGACGCCATCGCCGAAGGTACCTGGCAATGTGGCGACCCCGGCATGCAGTACGAAGACACCATCCAGCGCTGGCACACCTGTTCGAACACGGCGCCGATCAACTCTTCGAACCCCTGCTCGGAATTCATGTTCCTCGACGACACGGCCTGCAACCTGGCCAGCCTGAACCTGATGAAGTTCCGTCGCGAGGACGGGACCTTCGACGGCGATCTGTTCCGTTCCGCCTGCCGCGTGTTCATCACGGCCCAGGAAATCCTGGTCGACCGTGCCAGCTATCCGACCGACCGGATCGCCCTGAACAGCCACAATTTCCGCCCGCTGGGTCTGGGCTTCGCCAATCTCGGCAGTCTGATCATGGCCTCCGGCAGGCCTTATGACTCGGACGAAGGCCGCGACCTGGCTGGTGTGATCACCTCGATCATGCACGGCGAAGCGTACCGTACCTCGGCGGATATCGCCGGCTTCATCGGGCCTTTCGAAGGCTATGCCCTGAATCGCGAGCCGATGAACCGCGTGATGCAGCTACACCGCGACGCCGTCGAGAACATCGGGCCGAGCTGTCCGCCCGAGCTTCTGACGATCGCCCGCCAGCTCTGGAACGAAGTCATCGAGCTGGGCCGTTCGAACGGCTTCCGCAACAGCCAGGTGAGCGTCCTGGCCCCGACCGGCACGATCGCGTTCATGATGGACTGCGACACGACCGGAGTCGAGCCGGACATCGCGCTGGTCAAGTACAAGAGCCTGGCCGGCGGCGGCATGCTCAAGATCGTCAACCGCACCGTCCCGATGGCTCTGCGGACACTCGGCTACGATGAGCCGACGATCGGCAAGATCCTCGACTACATCGACAAGAACGACACGATCGAAGGCCCTTCCGGCCTGAAGCCCGAACACCTGCCCGTGTTCGATTGCGCCTTCCCGCCCGCGGGCGGCGGCCGGTCGATTCACTACCGTGGCCACATCAAGATGATGGCCGCCGTGCAGCCGTTCCTGTCCGGGGCCATTTCCAAGACGGTCAACATGCCGCAGGAAGCCACGGTCGCCGATATCCGCAACGCTTACCTGGAAGGCTGGAAGCTGGGTCTCAAGGCTCTGGCGATCTATCGCGACGGGTCCAAGGGCAGCCAGCCGGTCAGCACTTCGAGCGAATCGTCGAAGGAAGAAGCCGCCAGGGCCGAAAAAGCAGCCGAGCAGGCTTCGATCGCCGCGGCTTCGCCAGTCGTTCCGGCACCGGCTCCGCAGGTCGTCAATACGCCTCAACCCCGGCGGATTCGCCTGCCGGACACACGTCACAGCACCACCCACAAGTTCGACATCCAGGGTCACGAAGGCTACATCACGGTTGGCTTCTTCGAAAATGGCCAGCCGGGCGAGCTGTTCATCACCATGGCGAAGGAAGGGTCAACCGTCGGCGGCCTGATGGACGTCATCGGCACCCTGGTTTCCATGGGGCTGCAGTATGGCGTGCCCCTGGAAGTGTTCGTGAAGAAGTTCGCTCACGGCCGATACGAACCTTCCGGCTTCACCAGAAATCCGGACATCCCGATCGCCAAGAGCATCACGGACTACATCTTCCGCTGGCTCGGCATTCAGTTCATCCCGGGCTATCGGGAAGCCAACGCCCCCCAGCGTGATCAGATCGAATCTGCCGTCGAGTCCATCGCGGCACCGGCTCCCCAGCCGCAGATCGTGACGTCTCAACCCGCTGCCGCCGCGAATTATGGCGTGGCACCTGTCATCGTTCCGGTCAGCACGCTCGAAACACGTACCGTCCGTACGGATGTTTCCAGCACGACGATTCAGCAGGAGCAGTTCGCCCGCTTCCAGAGCGACGCCCCTGCCTGTGACAACTGCGGCAGCCTGACGGTTCGCTGCGGCACATGCTATCGCTGCTTCAACTGCGGCAATTCGATGGGCTGCGGTTGATCCCGGGCCGCTCGCGAATCTCGAGAATCGTTCGACCCCCGGAGAGCACTCTCCGGGGGTTTTCGCATTCCTGTGAGCCCTTATCGATCCGAAATCATACGCATTCTACTCTGAAATAGCGCGTTCGACGTAGGGGGCGGCGCACACGG
>CAZSQA010000041.1:0-50199 GCA_964608915.1 uncultured Isosphaeraceae bacterium | reverse complement strand
GCAGGATAGAGGAGCGCAAGGGAAGGCGCGCTATATCTGATTGGAAAGCGTATCATATGAAGATTCCGTGAATCGACAACTTCCGTTCAATGTTACCTAAGTCGCGGTTCGACATAAGAAAAAGGAATATTCCATTCGTCTTCCTGCACGGGAGTCACCCAGTGTATTTGTCGCTCATTCTCCCCGGCTCACGCGTGATCGACGGAAACCGGCGATTCCAGGCCATTCGACTCGCATGCTGTTTCGGATTGATGTCGATAGGGGCCATCGCCTCCGCCGCGGATCTTGTCCCGGGGAACCTGGTCGTCGATCGGATCGGGAACGGGACGACGGCACTCAGCGGCTCGTCGGCAGCCGTCTCCGTCCTGGAATTCACGACGACCGGGACGCTCGTGCAGACACTGAGCACACAATTCACCGGCACGAATCAGCTGACCGATTCCGGCTCGGCGACGTCGAACGGCTACCTCAACAGCTACGGTGGCTATCTGGCTGTCCCCGGCCTCAACCTTGCCACCGGCACGGCGGGAGCGGCTGCTCTCAACAATAAAGCGACCAACATTCTGGGTGTCGACGGCAATGTCGCCAATCGCGTGGAATTCCCGACCGGCGGCCCCGCAGGCACACCCCCTTCTCCCTTCTCGGGCAGTAACTTCCGCAGCGTGATCGCCACAAGCGCCAATACGTTCTACGCGACGGGTACTTCGGCAGGCACACCGTTGACCGGCGGCACCTGGTACTACAACGGCACGGATTTCGTTCAGGTTTCGGGGACTCAGAACAACCTGCGGAACATCGAAATCTATGGCGGCCAGCTTTACGTGTCCTCAGGTGCGACCAACTTCCAGGGCGTTTCGAGCGTGGGCACCGGCTTACCGACGGCCACCGGCACGACGACGTCTCTGACGATCGCGACCGGAACCGGCTCCAGCCCTTACGGTTTCGTCATTTTCGACACGAACGGCGACGGAACGGCCGACCGGGCTTACATCGCTGACGACAGAACGGTGGCCGGCGGCGGCATCCAGCGCTGGGATCTGAATTCGTCGAGCGTGTGGGTGAACAGCTACGCCCTCCTCTTCAATACGAGCAACAACACGCTGACGACTTCGACGGGTACCGGCATCGTCGGAATCCGTGGCCTTACCGGCACTTGGGATGCCACCAGCGGAACGGCATCGCTGTACGCGACCACGACGGAAACCACGAACAACCGCCTGGTTTCGCTGCTCGACTCCAGTTCGGCTCCGACAAGCTTCGTCACACTTTCGCAGGCGGGTGCGAACTTCGTATATCGCGGTGTCGATCTCTCGACGGTTCCGGTTCCGGAGCCATCGACTTACGTTCTCGCCTGCATGGCCACCGGAGTTCTGGCCTGGGCTGGCAAAAAACGCCGCAAATCGTAAGCCTTCGTCCCGCGATTCAGAATCGATTCATGAACGCCTTTCGACGCCCGATCCGGAAAAACCGGGTCGGGCGTTCGACTTGACCGTCGAGTACGATGTATTCGGCAGAAACCACCGCATCAGGAACCGCCTCGAAACGACACAGAGACATCCCATGAGTGACACGATCTACGACATCCCGGTCAAAACGATCACGGGCGACGATACGACGCTGGCCCCCTATCGTGGCAAGGTGCTTCTGATCGTCAATGTCGCGAGCAAGTGCGGCTTCACGCCTCAATACAAGGGGCTGGAAGAACTTTACGCGAAGCACAAGGACCAGGGTCTGGTCGTTCTCGGCTTCCCGTGCAATCAGTTCGGCAGCCAGGAACCTGGCGACGAGGCCGAAATCCGGTCGTTCTGCTCACTGAACTACGGCGTGACATTCCCGATGTTCGCGAAGGTCGACGTGAACGGCTCCGCCGAACATCCTCTCTACAAATATCTTAAGTCTCAAAAGGGTGGCCTGCTCGGCTTCGATGCGATCAAGTGGAACTTCAGCAAATTTCTCGTGAGCCGAACCGGTGAAGTCCTTGACCGCTACGCACCGACGACCACACCGGCCTCGCTGGAAACGGATGTCGAGAAAGCGCTTGCAGAAGCGTGAGATCCGTGATGTTCCGTAAGTCGCGGTGAACCGGATTCACCGATCACGCGAGACTTTCATGAGTTCGATCGACGAACACGATCCGGGGCCGAAAAATCGAGGCATCCGGCGCGATCTCACGGACCCGCGCTGGATGCTGGTCAAAGCCGTCGGATTCGTCGTGATCGGTTTTGCGGCTTGCGGCCTGATCCTCCTGGCGGCCCCGCGGTGGGACATCGCCGCCTTTCTCGCCCTGGCGATCTGGGCATTCGCCAGGGCCTATTATTTCGCCTTTTATGTGATCGAACATTACGCCGATCCGGGTTACAGTTACGATGGATTGATCTCGGCGATCCGGCATCTGAGAAAAATCCGGAAGGATACGATTCGAAACGGGCCGGAGCGATCGAGATCGACGCCGACTCGGTTAGAATGAAGTTCGCGAATCAAGGTTCGCCATTCGCGGGCGAACGCTATCTCAAGCTGACCCTGGAGGATCGACGAGCCATGAATCTGATCAATCGCAAGACTTTCGAACGCCCGGACGAGGCCCGCCGGCACATGTTGAGGATGATGGCGATGGGTGCGATCTTCGCGACACGTCCGGGAGCTTACGCCGAAGAGCTGGTGAAAACGCCCGCACAGACGGAAGGTCCGTTTTTCCCCGATAAACTGCCTTTGGATACGGACAACGACCTGCTCGTCATCAATGACTCGACCTCGCCGAGTGACGGCACCGTCTCCTGGGTCACCGGCAGGATTCTCGACCCGACCGGCCAGCCCGTGCGCAACGCGCTCGTCGAAATCTGGCAGGCGGACGCTCATGGGGCCTATCTCCATTCCGGCAGCGACAACGGCGACAAACGGGACAAACGCTTTCAGGGCTACGGCCGGTTCCTCACCGGGTCGGACGGAGCGTATGGCTTTCGCACGATCAAACCCGTCCCCTACCCAGGCCGCACACCCCACATCCATTACAAGATCACCCGAAGCGGCAAGCATCTGCTGACGACCCAGTGCTACGTCAAAGATCACCCTGGCAATGCGAAAGACGGCGTTCTCCGTGGGATCAAGGACAAGAAGCAGCTTGAGAGCATTATGGTCGATTTTCGTCCGGTAGCAGGCTCGAAGATCGGCGAACTGGCCGGCCGTTTCGACGTCGTTCTCGGTCTGACGCCTGAAGATGCCTGACAGGAATCCGACGATTCCGTTGGTCCGCCGAAAATCGTCCTGAGGCTCCGAAATCGCTTTTTCGGAGCCGATTCCTTTGATATAGTGTTCGATACCGATCTTCCGTAGTGCCCTGCCTCTCCCATTCGCCGCATTGCCCAAAACTCGAAACGCAGGTGGCGATTTCCCTCCCGTACAGGGCATGTTTCGCAGTACTTTCGTCATGACCAGGAGTGCTTTCCAATGACCGATCCGCAAACCTCGCGCCGCGATTTCCTGCGCGACACCGCAGTCGTCGCCGGTGCTCTTTCGGCGACCGCGATTCCCTCCGTCCATGCCCAGGGCAGCGACACGATCAAAGTCGGCGTGATCGGCTGCGGCGGTCGTGGAACCGGTGCCGCCGAAAACTGTGCGGACAGTGCCCCCGGCGTGAAGATCTACGCCATGGGCGACCTGTTCCCTGACCACCTCGACAACAGCCGCAAGCGCCTGAAGAGCGCCCTGGGCGATCGCTACGACGTCGCCGACACACGTGCGTTCAGTGGTTTCGACGCATACAAAAAGGTCATCGACTCCGACGTCGATCTTGTCATCCTGGCCACGCCGCCCGGCTTCCGGCCGCAGATGATCGAATACACGGTGGAGAAGGGCAAGAACCTGTTCACCGAAAAGCCCGTGGGTGTCGACGGCACCGGCATCCGAAAGGTGCTGGCCGCTTACGAAAAGGCGAAAGAGAAAAACCTGGCGATCGTGGCCGGGACCCAGCGGCGGCACCAGGCTCCTTATATCGAAAGCATGAAGCGGATCCACGAAGGCGAAATCGGCGAACTCGTCGGCGGCCGCTGCTACTGGAATCAGGGCGCCCTGTGGCACAAGGACAAGCTTTCGGAATGGTCCGAAATGGAATGGCAAGTCCGCAACTGGCTCTATTTCACGTGGCTTTCGGGTGACCACATCGTCGAGCAGCACGTGCACAACCTCGACGTCATCAACTGGGCCTTCCAGCAAACTCCGACGCGGGCCGTGGCTCTTGGCGGCCGCCAACAGCGCACCGACCCCGTCTACGGCCAGATCTTCGACCACTTCGCCACCGATCTCGAATACGCCAACGGCGTACACGTGCTCTCCATGGCACGCCAGATCCCCGGCTGCGAAAACAACGTGAGCGAAGCCCTCGTCGGCACCAAGGGCACCTGGAACTCCAACGGCTTCCGCTTCACGGGCGAATCCCGCACGCGGATCCGCGAAATGGGCACCAACCCCTACGTTCAGGAGCATACCGACCTGATCGCCTCGATCCGGGCCGGCAAACCGCTCAACGAACTCAAGACCGTCGCCGAAAGCACCCTGACGGCCATCATGTGCCGCATGTCGGCCTACACCGGCAAAGCCGTCACCTGGGAACAGGCCCTGGATTCGAAGGAAAACACCTTCCCCAAATCGCCCGAATTCGGACCGAACGCCGTTCCGCCGGTCGCGATCCCCGGCGTCACCGAATTGATCTGATCTCGAACAGGTTCGATCTCCTTTCGTCCCTTACCGAAATCGACCTCCGGCACAAATCGCCGGAGGTTTTTTCATTTCGACGAATTCCGATACGTCCGCGAAACACCGACAAATTCGAATCCGGCATTCGAAATGTTCCGAACGGATCAGCGCCGATTCATAGGCTAATCGACGGATTCGATCGAAACGTCGTGAACGGTTTCGAAATCGCGTGAATTCTTGCGAAGAAGCACGGCGATTTCCGATTTCGGCTTAACGCCATCGATTGCGTAGCGGCCATTCCGCATGAAAGGAAAACGAAGCGGGCGCCACAGCATTCACCATGGCGCCCGCTCCGTACGACTTGCCCGGGATCAGCCGGGGCTTTTCTGACGATTCTGCGTGCGATTCGAAGTCTCGAAAAGGCGGAAAATCGTGGGAATGCAGTATCCTATGCGACGATTTCCCTGATTTTCAAGGGGTCAGTGCGAAATCGGACGGTTTTTTCCCTTTCGTGAAGCCATCGAAGGAGTACTTTATTGGTTCGTAGGTGCCGACGATGGCGACATCGGCCTTCGCCGGCAGCTTGTTTTCCAGCCCTGTGGCCCAGTATGCGGCATTCACGATCATTCGCCGGAGGGCTTCGTTGGAGAGATCCTGGCTGGCGCCCATCGTCGTCGTGAACACTTTCGCGACGGCCCCGGAACGTGTTTTGTAAGTCTTGGTCCATGCCACCGGCATCATGGGCTCGTTCTTCTTGCCCGTGACCGGAGGATCGGATGGATCCAAGCCCGCCACGACCTCACCGAGCACGAGCGGTTCGCTGTCGCCCGGCAGCGGGAGAGTCACGCCATAGACATCCGTGGGCCCGAAAATCTCGCCCGATGCGATGCCCCTGAGAATCGGATGCGATTCCTTACCCGTGGCGATGATCCCGCGTGTGCCCTGCTTGCCGTGGTCACCATGGTGCGAAACCCAGGTCTCGCCCAGAACCTGTCTGCCGAAACCGCCAGCCCAGGTTTTGCTGGTATAGGAATAATCCGCGTACTTGCGATCGGCGGGAATGTTGAACGCATGCGTACTTGTCCGCAGTGCGATGATCGGCCGCCCGCTTTCGATGTAGGCGACCAGCTTCTCCATCTGATCGTCCGCCAGGTTGCGGAACCGCAAAAGCATGATCACGAGGTCGGCGTCGGCCAGCGATTCCAGGCCAGGGATATTGTCCTTGACGTTCGGATCGATCGTGCCGTCCTTCGGGTTCACCGGGAACAGCACCGTGCAATCGAAGCCATGACGCTGCGACAGGATCCTGCCGAGCTGCGGAAAACTCTCTTCGGAACGATATTCGTCGTCCCCGGCGATCAGAACGATCTTTTTGCCTTTCCCGGGGCCTTCTCCGCCCGGATAACGCACCCAGAGATCCTGCGCCGATGCGAGCGAAACCGAAAGAAAACCACACGCAGCCAGGAGTATCGCGGGAATCGAACGTCGGTGCATCAGCCTCGTGCCTCTCAGGATCGCTGCGCCGCAAGCCTTCTGACAGACTGCGGAACTGGAAAGCCCTATTTTTCAAGGAGATCATTTCACTTAGAGCAGATTTCCGGCTGTCTGGCAAGCCCCAATCGACGATTTTTCCTTATTTTTTCGCTTCATTCCCAAAAATCTCGCCACCTTTCCTTCGGGATACCCGCCCTTTCGCCGTCGCGGCTTTCTCTCATTTCCTGAAAAATCATGGACTCCAGGCCCATTCCGCATTATCAATAAGTGTCGATCCCGTGATCTTCCGCTCAAACGAACGCAACTTCGGATACGGTCTCCATGACTTCTGACGATACGCAACATTCAGCTCCGCCACCTTCGCCGAATGCCGTCGAACCGGCATCCGATCTCGCGGCGTTCGCGGACGTCACGCCGAAGCCGCGATCTCACGGCCGACTGATGGCCCTGGACGCCCTCCGCGGGTTCGACATGTTCTGGATCCTCGGCGGCGACGCCCTGGCCCGCGCGCTCGAGCGCATGGACAAATCCCCCGTGACGGAAACGCTCGCCACCCAGCTCAGCCACGTGCCATGGCAGGGCTTCCACTTCTACGACTTGATCTTCCCGCTCTTCGTATTCATGGCCGGTGTCTCCACCGTCTATTCGCTTTCGAAAGCGTGCGAAGAAGGCGGCCGTGGCCGTGCCATGAAGCGGGTCCTGCTGCGAACTCTGCTGCTTTTCCTCTGCGGCATTTTCTATTCCGGGGGTGTGAGCAACCCGTGGCCCAATATCCGCCTGCTGGGCGTGCTCCAGCGCATCGCCATCGGCTATGGCGGCGCGGCCCTGATTTTCCTGGCCGTCGGCCCGAAACGACCGGGCCGCATCCTCGCCGCGACCGTCGGAATTCTCGCCGGTTATTGGGCCCTGCTGACTTACGTGCCGTTTCCCGACATCCGCCTGGACAAGGAATCCCTGGCTCCCCTGATCGCCCAGGCAGGTACCGAAGATCCGAAAACGGTGCTCTCCCTCGTTCAGGGCACCACTCGCGGCCATTTCGAACCCGGTTACAATCTGACCAACTACATCGATTATCGCTACCTCCCCGGCCGCAGGTACGACACCTGGTACGACCCTGAAGGTATCCTGAGCATGATCCCGGCGATCGCAACAGCCCTTCTGGGCATCCTTGCCGGCTCGCTGCTCCGCGAGTCCGAAATGAAACCCGTGCTCAAAGCACTGGCGTTGCTCGGGATCGGCGCGGCATTGGTTGCCGCCGGATTTCAATGGGACGCCACGTTCCCGGTCGTCAAAAAACTCTGGACAAGCTCCTTCGTGCTCGTGGCGGGCGGTTTCAGCATGATGCTCCTGGGGCTTTTCTATCTCGTCATCGAAGTCATCGGACTGCGATTCTGGGCCTGGCCGTTCGTCTGGATCGGCACGAACGCCATCACGCTTTACCTGCTCTCGAACCTGATGGGCTACGGCCGGATCGCCGCCCGCCTGGTCGGCGGCGATGTCTCGGTATGGCTCAACGATCACGTTGCCACAGGGCTGGGCGGGCTCGTGCAGGCCCTCGTCTCGCTCGGAATCGTATTCGTCATCGCGCGATTCTTTTACAAGAACAAGATCTTCCTGCGGTTCTGACAGTTACTCGATCGATTTTTTCCGTCATCTGGCGCATGGTCGATTTCAATCGAACATGCGCCATAGATACCAGCTGGCGACGCTGCGATGCGGCTGCCAGTGTCGTGTGAGTTCCTCGCCAGCCGCTGGCGAGGGCAAATCGTCCAGCTCATACAACCGTCGAAGACCTGTTTTGATCCCCAGATCCGCCATGGGCAGGACATCGGGCCGATTGAGTGCGAAAATCAGAAACATCTCCGCTGTCCAACGGCCGATTCCCTTGACCTGGGTGAGTTCGCCGATCACCTTTTCGTCGTCCATCTCGCCCAAACCAGGCAAATGTAATTTTTCGCTTCGGACGTATTCGAATAGACTCGCCAGATAGCCCCGCTTCTGCGGCGATACGCCGCACGATTTCAGAAATTCGTCATCCAGCCGCTTCAAGTCCTCCGTTTTCCAGGGTGTGCTCATACCGGCGTCCACCTTGTCGAATATGGACCGTGCCGCTTTCGACGAAATTTGCTGCGCGATGATCGAATTCGCCAGAATCGCCAGCAGATCTTCCGCTGGCCTCAATTGACATGGCCCGACCTTATCGATCCATGGCGCAAGCCGGTGATCGACCGCTTTCAAATGCCGGGTCGCCTCGGCCCAGGGATCGGATGCTTGTCGTTTTCGAGTCATGACAGTTCGGGAATTCCTGGATACTTCAGGGTACGATCTTCAGGACACGATCGTTGTAACTGTCCGTCACGAAGATCGTTCCGTCCTCTAACTCGAAAATGCCATGAGGCCGGTTGAGCCCGGCTTTCTCCGGCGGACCGCCGATTCCGTCCTTACTCGCGACACCGGTACCCGCGACGAGCACGACCTCGGACGGTTCCGGTCGATATCTCAAAATTCTGTGATTCTCGGCATCAGCAATCAGAACGCTGCCGTTCCGGCCGATCACGATGTGCTTCGGTCCGTTCATTTCGCAACGTGACGCCGGCCCGCCTGCGCCCGCCTGCCCTTTCCTGCCTGAATCATTGACGACGGTTCGGATCGTGCCGTCCGGATGGACGACGCGCAAGGCATTCCCCCCCCGTTCAAGCACATACACGTTTCCGGCATAGTCTTCCGCCACGGCACGCGGGTCGACCAGTGGTTCCCGGTCGGCGATTCCTCCTTCACTCGGCCGCCCTTTTTTCCCATTGCCGGCCGTGCGCCGAACGATGCCTGTTTTCAGGTCGATCGTACGGATCACGTAATTATGCAAATCCGCCAGATGCAATCGGGTACCGTCGGGAGAAAGAGCCACGCAATAGACGCCGCCGAACTTCGCTTCTCTGGCCGGACCGTCATCGCCCGAAAATCCTTTCTCGCCCGTGCCCGCGATCGTCTCGACCTTCCCGGTGGACGCATCGAATTTACGGACGACGGCATTCCATGTATCCGCAAAATATATATCGCCCGATTTTCGGTCGATGGCATGGTTATGAACACCGTCGAACGAAGCCTCCAAAGCCGGCTGAGGCCCGTTCGAGGGTTTCCCCTGACGTCCGGTGCCAGCGATCCGCGTGATCTGGCCCTTTTCGTCCAGCCGAAGAATTCTCTGTCCGCCTGCCATTTCGGCGATGACGAGCCGACCTTGCGGATCAGGCTCGGCATAGAACGGCTCTTTCAATTTCACTTCCGACGCCATGCAAGGTGGCTCAGATTCGCCACCGCCAGCCAGCAGTACGATTTGGCCGGATTCCGCAGGCATCTGCCCAATGTCGCAGATGAATGCCATCGCAGCGAATATGAATCTCTTTCGAAACGTCATTCTTGAACTCCGGTTCGGGATTGCCAGGGAATTTGACCGCCGCGCTGTACGTGAATCTGAATCCGGGCGATCATCTCCCGGAACTTGGCGGGATTTTTCGCGGCGAGATCGTGTGTTTCGAACGGATCGGCTTCCAGGTCGAACAACCGGATCGGCTCCGTCGGTCGATTCAGAACGAGTTTCCATCGGCCGAACCGTAGCCCTTCGATCGTTTTACCTGCGAATGACGGACCACCTTCCCGCCGTACGAAATAGATCTCCCGGCCATCGAGCCCGGCTGAATCGGACGGATGCGCAAGCGGCTTCACCAGGCTCTTCGCATCGACGTCGAGTTTCGAAAGATCCGCACCCGCGATCTCGGCGATCGTCGCATACCAGTCCGCCGTCATCGCCACGACGTTCGATTTCAATCCCGCGGGAATGCGTGCTGGCCATCGAGCGCCGCAAACGACTCTCAACCCGCCTTCGAACGTCTCGCCCTTCGTTCCCCGCCAGAGGCCGTTATCAGCCCCGAGATCAAGCTGACCGCCGTTATCGGAAGTGAAAACGACGAGCGTATCACGTTCGATTCCGGCATTTCGAATCGCTTCCAGAACTCGTCCTACGCCAGCGTCCAGGTGCTCGATCAAGGCCACGAGAGCCGCTCGCTTATCGCCTAAGTGCGGACGTTCGGATTTCACTTTTTCCAGCGATTTCGGTGGCGGCTGAATCGGCGAATGGGGCGCGTTATAGGCCAGATAGAGAAAGAACGGTTTTTTCGAACTCGCACCTGCGCGAATCGCATCGACGGCCCAATCGGAAAACAGATCCGTGGCATGACCTTTCGGATCGATCTCCGCATCGTTCTCCCGCATCCAGTTGCGGCCGCCACGGCGATGGTCAAAATAATCGTCCATCATATCGCCGAGGAATCCGCGAAAGGAATCGAAACCGCGGTCTATAGGCCGATCGGGTTTCTCATAACCCAAATGCCATTTTCCGACCATCGCTGTCGAATAGCCCTGCTTTTTCAGCAATTCCGGCAATGTCGTCACGTCACGCCTCAAATGCCCCCAGCTATCGCTGGCATTCTGGCGGATCACGCCGGGTACGCCGGCCCGGTCCGGGTAGAGGCCAGTCATCAGAGCCGCCCGGGTCGGCGAACAGACAGGCGAATTGGCGTAGAAATGGCGAAAGGAAACCCCTGACCGATAGATCGAATCGATGTTCGGCGTGCGGGGAGCGATTTCGGGATTCGACGATTCGAAACCGATATCGTTCCTGCCGAGATCGTCGACCAATACGAAGACGACATTCGGTACCTGCGTTCGCTCAGCTCCGAACGCTACATCGTTTCCGAAATTCGTCAGAAGCATCGACAGAACCGCGACTATCATCTTCCCTGGTATCATTTGCCGGTTTCCTTTCCGTAATCGGGATTCTTCGAAGGCTCTTTGGCCCCGACTTCGGCCTTCCAGCGATTGAGCCGTGCAAGCAACCCGGCCGTAATTTGCGGATCGATGCCGGAAATGTCAGCCGATTCGGCAGGATCGGAAGACAGGTCATAGACTTCCGATCGTCCGTCTTCCGCATAATGCAACAGCTTGCGATCGCCTTCGATCATGGCTGAGACAGGTGTCGTCGTTTCGTAATAATGGGGATAGTGGAAGTACAAAGTCCGGGATGGCCATGGCATTTCCGCATTCATAAGATTAGCCGACCAGTCGACGCCGTCCGCAACGGTTCCTGGCGGAACCGGATCGAGCCCGGCGAGTTTCAGGATTACGAAATGCAAGTCCGTCAACGAAACCCTGGCGTCGATCGATCGGGGGCGCCGGGATTTTTCGATAGACGGCAGCTTCATGATGAGCGGCACGCGAATGCCTCCCTCGTAAGCCGAGCCTTTTCCGCTTCGGAGCGGCGCATTGGTCGTGACGACACCGTTTCGGCCTTTCGCGTCACCCAGATATCCGCCGTTGTCTGACGTGAATACGATCAGCGTGTTATCGAATTTACCCTGGCGTTTGAGATGATCGATGACTCGGCCGACATTCGTGTCCAGACTCTCGATCATCGCGGCATAGGTCGGGTTCCGGTGCCGAAGTCGATCCTGAATCTTCGAGCGGTATTTCCATACCAGACCGTCAGGCGCTTCGATCGGCGTGTGTGGGGCATAATGCGCCAGATAGAGAAAGAACGGCTCATCGCCGGCGTCGTCAATGACACGAAGAGCAGCGGATGTCAGGGCATCCGTGAGATAATCTCCCGGCCGGCCGAACGGAAGGCCTGGCACGAATCGAAATTCGCCGCGAAATCGAGTGTCATTTTTATAGGGCCAGAAGAATGTGGGAGGCGCCCCCCAGCGAGTACCGCCGATGGCGACTTCGAAACCCTGCGTTTCCGGCGCCATGTCGCCGTCACCTAAATGCCATTTGCCGACGACGGCTGTGCGATACCCGGCGGAACCGAGTTTTTCTGCCAAAGTGATATATTTCTGCGGCAGATGATCCAGCGAATCGCCGGGCAAAAGGCGGCGCGATCGATCCGGCTTCATTGCCCCTTCCGACCAGATCGTGATCCCCAGCCGGGCGGGATGCTGGCCCGTCATCAGCGATGCCCGAGTCGGTGAGCATACCGGCGAAGGTGCATAGGCACGTTCGAACTTGACGCCATTAGTCGCCAGATCGTCAAGAATCGGCGTTTCATGAAGATCCGAGCCGTAACAGGCCAGGTCTCGAGCCCCTAGATCATCCGCCACGATAAGCAGAATGTTGGGCCGCTCCGCTGAGAAACCGACATTCGCCCAGATCGCCAGAATGACCAGAAATGCACATCGATTCGGAATCCCGAACCGGGTTTCAGGCAAGTGTCGAATTCGAATCATGAATCGCATCATCGACTTGCCTTTACGGGTTGTGCGTCGATCGGCTTCACTTCCCCCTCAGGTTCGATCACCGTTCCAGGCAGCGGGGCTTTCGAATCGATCTTTTTCGTCTCCCAGTAGATGCCATCGGGTTTCATTTCGATCAGCCGCGAAACGCTGCCCGGCGCAGGCGGGGCATTTTTCGCGGGAAGCCAGCGGGCTAGATCGGCCTTCACTTCTGAGAATTTCGCTTCGCCGGCCAGGTTATTCCATTCGTTCGGGTCAGCCCGCATATCGTAAAGTTCCTCGGAGCCGTCGGCATATCGGATGTACCGCCAGTCGCGTGCACGAATGCCGTGATTGCCTGGCCCGTGCGACGTCAGTGCAGGTCTCGTTCGCGGTGTGGCCGCGTGCTGCAATTGCGGCACCAGGCTTTGCCCTTCCAGCGCGGGGCGGGCAGGCAAGCCGGTCAATTCCAATAATGTCGGGTAAATGTCCAGCAGTTCGACGGGCTCGTCGCAGCGGCCTCCCGGCGTAACGCCCGGCCCGGCCCAGATCATCGGCACCCGTGTCGAACGGTCCCAGAGCGTATTTTTGCCTGTGATCGCTTTTTCTCCCAAATGCCAGCCGTGGTCGGACCAGAGCACGACGACGGTGTCGTCGGCATGTCCTGACGTTTCGAGGGCATCCAGCAGTCGGCCGAGCTGAGCGTCCATGAAGCTGATCGAGGCCAGATAACTGCGGACCAGATTTTTCCACTGATGCTCTCGTTCAAGCCAGACCAGGCGAGGTTCGGGCAAGTCCCAATGCAGGTAATCGGCGAATTTCGGGAGATCGGCCCGGTCGTCGGGCTTCACCTTCGGCAATTGCAATTCGTTTTCCGGATAGAGATCGAACCACTTCTGAGGAGCGAAACAAGGCACATGCGGTCGGCGGAATCCAACAGCGAGGAAAAACGGATCAGGCATGCCCGATTTCAATCGCTCGATCGCCCAGGAGGCCACCTGAAAGTCGCCCAGGGCTTCGTCCCGGTCGGGGAAGACGCCCCAATCCACCGCCGCCATCGTGCTGGGGGTTTTCACGAACTTTTCCATCGGGAAAGGGCCATGGGATCCGTGCGGGCCCCAGGTCGAAAACTCGGTGCCCGGCTTGCGACCCGTTGGTTCGGGATATGCGTCGTGCCAGATTTTGCCGGTCGTGAGCGTCAGATATCCCCCTGCCGCCAAGGCCTGAGGCAGACTGACGACATCCTTGAAACCCGGCACCTGACGAATGCTCGGTTGAAGGGCATACACACCGGTCGTCGTCGGGCGAAGCCCGCTGAGAATGCTGGTTCGTGAAGGATTGCACAGGGGCGATTGGCAATGGGCGTTCGTGAAGGACGTGCCCCGCGCGGCCAGCCTGCGGAAATTCGGGGTTTTCGCCTGCGGATGTCCGCCAAGGGGCTCGACCCAGTCGTTGAGATCGTCCACGGCGATGAACAGAACGTTCGGGCTGACCGGTCGCTTCGAATGCCCCGGTTCCTGAGCGCCGACGGAATGCCAGCCCGCCAGGACGATCGAAACGATAACGAGAAGTTGCCCGAACACGTTCGGACAGCATGTGGCGTGTCTTTTCACGAGGTTCTGCTCCTGGTTGGACGATCCGCCGGATATTTTACACGGACCGGAATCGCCGATCGAGCTGGTAAAATCGCGGACCGATTGTCCACCCGTGAATTGAGCGAAACCCGAATGCGGCTGTTCCGTAGACAATCGTCACACGCTTGCTTCGCCCATTCGGCACGATTACGCTGAAAAGTCTCATGACGCTTCGCAAAAGCTGGTCGCGGTCGAAGCCTATCAACTCTCCATGAATCCGATCCGGGCCGAATCCATGAACTTCACGATTCGATTCTCCAAATTGATGAAATTCCATTTCGTTCGCATCCTGTCGATTGCTCTCGCCACATGCTTGTCGATATCCATTTCGGGGGCAGTATCCGCTCAAGAGACCGAAGCCGCGAAAGCCGGACTGAAACTGCTGAGCGTGCGGAAGATCTGGGACGAAGGCAAACATAACGCATTCACGGACCTGATTCGTTTTCGCGAAGCGTGGTATTGCACTTTCCGGGAAAGCGAGGGCCATGTCGGTGGCGATGGCACGATTCGCGTGCTGCGCAGCAAGGACGGCAAGGAATGGACATCGACGGCCAACATTTCCGAGCCCGGGATCGACCTGCGCGACCCGAAATTCTCGATCATGCCAGACGGCAAGCTGATGATCGTCGCCGGCGGTTCGGTCTACAAGGGCGGAAAGACGCTTCTGGGCCGTCAGCCCCGCGTGATGATCTCTTACGAAGGTTCGAACTGGTCCGCTCCGCAGCGGGTGCTGGGCGAGGGCGACTGGCTGTGGCGCGTCACATGGCATAAGGACGTCGCCTGGGGCATTTCCTACATACCTCAGGCTCGCACACAGCCAGCCGCCAAAGCCGCGGCGGACAAAGACGACAAAATCGAACCGGGGCCAGCGGACTGGAAATTGAAACTCGTGAAGAGTACGAACGGATTCGACTGGGAAGTCGTCAAATACCTGGACGTGCCCGGCTTCGCCAACGAATCGACGGTGCGATTCCTGCCCGACGATACGATGGTGGCCTTCGTCCGCCGCGAGGCCGGCAACAAATTCGGCTGGATCGGCACTTCGAAGCCCCCCTACACCGACTGGACCTGGACCGAAACGAAACACCGGCTGGGCGGCCCCAATTTCATCGTTCTGGCGGATGGATCCATCATCGCAGGCTCACGCGAACACACCGAAAAAGGCAGCCGCACGGCGCTTGGCCGCATGACGACGACCACTTACGAGCCCGAACTGCTCCTGCCCAGCAGCGGAGACAACAGCTATCCGGGCCTTGTATTTCATGAAGGCAAGCTGTGGGTGAGCTATTATTCGAGCCACGAGGGGAAGACTTCGATCTATCTGGCGGAAATCGAATTGCCGAAATCGAAATGAGATTTCGCATGCCTGAATCGAATGGATCGATCGCGTTCAAGCCCGGGTTTCGATCGGGTGCTGCCATTTTCAATCCAGCTGGCAGAGCGATTTATGGTCCGAACGAAACACGTGTTGCGCCGGATTCGTCCTTGTATTCGTCCGGATCGCTTTCGAAGTGACGATTACGGATCCTTGATTCGCACGCATCGATTTTTGACGAAATCTTGATGCGACTTATCCGTCGGCCAGAGATACGATGAATTGCGGTGAGGGGTCCCGGGTTCGTCTGGTCGCAATCGGCACCGGGTCAGGGCGTGTCCTGGCACGGCCGTGCGATCGCTTCCGAAATGCCGGATATCGGGCAAGTTCCGATCGAACCGACTCTTGCCGTAATCAGATCGACAGGTGTTTCGATGCAGTTTCTGCTCATTTTCATGGCCGTCGTCGGCGTGATTCTGCTTTCGGGCATCCGAATCACGTGGGAATATCAAAAGGGCGTTCTGTTCCGGCTCGGCCGCTATGAAGGGTTGCGCGGCCCGGGGCTGTTCTGGATCATTCCGCTGGGCATCGACCGGGTCGTGATCGTCGACTGCCGCACCAAAACCGTCTCGGCCGAACAGCAGGAGACGATCACGCGCGACAGCGTGACCATCAAGCTCAATGCCGTGCTGTGGTACAAAATCGTCGACCCTGAGAAGTCCGTGATCGTCGTCGCCGATTCCGCGAGTGCCGTGTATCAGCTCGCACTGACCGGCCTGCGAAATATCATCGGCAAACACGACCTCGACGAGGTTCTCCAGGAACGAGAGAAAATCAACGAACTACTCAAGCTTAACGTGGCCGACCAGACGACGCCCTGGGGGATCGAAATCGAACGATTCGAAATGAAAGACGTCGAACTGCCCGAAGCCATGCAGGAAGTGATGGCCATGCAGGCTCAGGCCATTCGCGAAAAACGTGCCCGGATCATCAAGGCCGAAGCTGAGTTGGAGGCCTCGGAAAAACTCGCGACGGCGGCCTGTACGATGGCCGGAAACCCGGCCGCGATCGAATTGAGGCGCATGCAGATGATCGCTGAAGTCGGCGCCGAGAACAACAGCACGACGATACTCATGTTCCCGACCGAATTCGTGGCGCTTTCGAAATCTCTGAGCGATTTCGTCCGCGAGAAGACAATCGAACCGAAATGATCGGATCGAACTTCGCATTTCGTGCGGTCGAATCGGTTCGCGACCACGGTAAAAGCCGTGAACTCAGGCCAGAATCTGCCGCACGACCTTGCCGAAGACGTCGGTCAGGCGAAAATCACGGCCGGCATACCGATAGGTCACCTTCGTGTGATCGAGCCCCAGTAAGTGCAAGATCGTCGCGTGATAATCATGCACGTGCACAAGGTCTTTCACGACGGTGGCGCCGAATTCGTCGGTTTCGCCGTAAGTCATGCCGCCCTTGACCCCGCCGCCGGCCAGCATGCAGGTGAATGCCGTGGCCAGGTGGTTGCGGCCGGGCGATTTCGGGCCGTCGCCCCAGGGCGTGCGTCCGAACTCGGTGCAGATGGCGACGAGCGTGTCGTCCCACATACCTCTGGCCTTGATGTCCTGCAGCAATGCCGTGATCGCCTTGTCGACCCGTTTCGCTTTCGGCCTGTGGGCCTGCATGTCGCCGTGGCTGTCCCAATTGTCGCTGGCGCCGCTGTCGATGATCTCGACACAGCGCACGCCTCGCTCCAGAAGCCGCCGGGCGATCAGGCACTGGGCCCCGAACGACTTGCGGTCACCCTCCCCGATCCCGTAGCGGTCAAGCGTGCGGGTCGATTCGCGGCCGGTGTCGAAAACTTCCGGAGCTTCACGCTGCAGCCCTCGGGCCACTTCATTGTTGTTCATACGGCCGGTGAGCCGGGCGTCGTCGGGCCGAAGGTCAGCGTGATGGGCATTGAGCCGGTCGAGAAAAAGCGATTCCAATTCCCGAAGCGTGACGTCTGCCGCTTTGGAATCATCGCCCGGCGATTTGAGATCAGCGATCGGCTCCGGCCCGGGCACGATCCGCACACCCTGAAATTCCGGCGGCAGAAACACGCTGTCCCAAACCTGGGCTCCGGCATAAGGCAGATGCTCGCAGAAGGACACAAACGCGGGCAGGTTCGGATTGTCCGTTCCCAGGGCAAAGCCCAGCCAACTGCCGATCGAGGGCATCGGTACCGTGGACGATCCGGTGTGCATCGCCAGGGTCGCCTGAAAGTGTTCGACGATGTCGGTCTTCATCGACCGGATCACGCAAATGTCATCAATGACCTTCGGCAATTCGGTGAACAGCTCGCTGACGAACGTGCCCGATTCGCCGCAATTCCGAAATGTGAACGGCGATTTCAATAGCGGCAAGTTCGAAGTTCCGCGCAGTCCGTAACCCGGGTAATTCTCTCCCTGGCGTTTCGCCAGTTCCGGCTTCGGGTCGAGCGTGTCGATGTGCGACATGCCGCCTGTCAGAAAGATCATCAGAAACCGCTTTGCCCTGGCCGCGTGATGCGTGCGAGGCTGTGGCACGGCGACGTGCGCTTCGCCGAGAGCGGCCGCGGTTCGCCAGAAGCCCGCGGCCGAAGCTCCAGTGAGAGCCAGAAAATGTCGGCGATCGAAAGAACCTGGCGTTTCGTTCATGATTCCATCTCTTGCCGCTAGGAGAGTTCGGCCGTGATCGCGCGATCGGCAATTTTTCAATCCACATAGAGAAACGTGTTCGACATGATCAGGGCGTGGGCCAGAGCGAACCGGACCACATCGGATGCATTGCCGGCGGCTGCCGAGTCATCGAGGAACTCGCGCGCCATGCGCATTTCGAAAGCGTCAGGCGGGCGGCCCAGCGCCATTTTCCAGAGGCGCTCGATATAAGAGTCCGCCTCTTTCGGCCGGCCGGCCTGCACGAATGCCCTTGCGGCGAAGGCCGCGGCCTGGTCACGCACGAACGGATGATTCGCCAGATGCAACGATTGCAGCGGAACGCCGGCGGAAGTACGCCGGCCAGTGGAGGCATTCGTGTCCGGCCCGTCGAACAGGGCGAGGAACGGATGCTTCTGAAGCCGCTGCGTCATCAGAAAGATCGTCCGATGATTCGTGTCGTAACGCTCGCGGAAGGGGTCATGCTGGGTCCATTTCCATCGCTCGATCGGCGGAAACGGGTGAGGCCCGGGGCGGTTCAGGTCAAGCCGGCCCGAAAGCGCGAGCAGACTGTCCCTGAGCGATTCGGCATCGAGCCGGCGACGATCGTGCCGCCAAAGCCGACGATTGTCAGGGTCCGACTGGCTCTGACCTTCGAAATCTTCGCTGGCCATGCCGTAAAGACGCGATATCACGATTCGCCGTATCAATTTCTTCGTCGACCATCCATCGCGAACGAACTGGCTCGTCAAGTGATCCAGCAGTTCGGGATGACTCGGCGGGCTGCCGCGCGTGCCGAAGTCGTTGGGCGTATCGACAATGCCCTTGCCGAACAGATGCAGCCAGACACGATTGACATACACCCGGGCCGTCAGCGGATTCTCTTCGCTCACCAGCCATTCGGCCAATTGCTTGCGGCCGCTGGTGCCGGGCGGAATGGCCGGCGGTTTATCCCCCGCGATCACGGCGACGAAACCTCGCGGAATGACGGGCCCCGGCTGGTCCGGCTCACCCTTGCGCTGCAGCGGCACGTCGTGCGGCTCGCCTTCGGTCACGCCATAGGCCACTGGAAGGTCTTCCGGCAGATTGCCGAAACGTGCGAATCGTTCGAGCTCGCGCCGAACCTTTTTCTGGGATTCGAGCATCGTGGGCGTGAGCGGGCCGACAAAAGCCGTGGTCGTCGATTTCGCGTCTTCCATTCGCCGGGCGGTTTCTTCGATCCGGCTCCTGGCTTCGATTTCCGGCACCAATGGCACGAAATTGCGGCGAAATAGCTTCTTCGATTGAAATTCCTCACTGCCCGCGAACGGGAATTTCGTGCTGTCGAAGATGCCATAAATCGCATAATAATCGCGCGCCGTGACCGGGTCGAACTTGTGGTCATGGCACCGGGCGCAGCGCATGTTCAGGCCCAGAAACGCCAGACCCGTCGTGGTGATGGCGTCCTCGATCGTCAAATGCATCATTTCGAAAGGCGCGGTGGCATAGCGGCGGGAAAGCCCCAGATAGGTCGTCGCCGAGATCATGTCCGCATAACCGCGCCGGTCTTTCTCATTCAGGTCACGCTTCGAAGCGGTCAGTTCTCGTGCCAGAATATCGCCGGCGATCTGTTCTCGCACAAGGTCGTCGAACGGTTTGTCGGCATTGAAGGCATCGATCAGATAATCGCGGTAGCGTGCGGCTTCAGGGATCGGGTAATCGGCGTTATCGCCGGCGGTGTCGGCGTAGCGGACGACGTCCATCCAGTGCCGGGCCCAGCGTTCGCCGAACCGGGGCGAAGCGAGCAGCTCGTCGACGAGCGCCGTCAGCGACGGCAAGTCCATCGGGCCATTCACCTTGCCGTATTTATCGACCATCGCCGGATCAGGCGGCAGGCCGGTGAGATCGTACGAAAGCCGTCTCAGGAGCGTAGCCGCGCCGGCGTCCGGCGCGGGCTTGAGTTCGCCCCACGAAGCCGCGACGAAGCGGTCGATCGGCGTTCGCGACCAGCCGGTGGCATCGTCGGGCACGGGCGGATCCGCCACGGGCCGAAAGGCCCAGTGTTTGACCGGCGGGTCGGATTTCGATTTCGAATCGGCCGTCAGCATCGGTGCGATTTCGGGCCAGATGGCTCCGTCGGAAATCCAGCGCGTCAGGTCTCGAACCTGGTCGGCCGTCAATGGTTCTTTGGGCGGCATGGCAGCCACTTCGTCCGACTTCCGCCCGACGGCCTGAATCAAAAGGCTGGCAGCTGCTTTTCCCGGCTCGATCACCGGGCCGCTGTCGCCGCCGGTGGTCAGATCCATCCGGCTCGATACCTTCAGACCTGCGCTGGTCTTTTCGCCGCCATGGCATTTCAGGCAGCGGTCGATCAGCAGCGGGCGGATTTTTGACTCGAAGAAGATCTCCCTGTCCACGCGTTCGGCATTCGAAATCGCCTCGACCGCGCCGTTTTTGGCGGCCTTGTCCGCTCCTTCCTGTGCGTTGGCACATGTCGAAACGATCAGCCAGATCGTCGGCAGTAACAGGTTTCGGAGGATTCGCGGATCGGGTCGCATGGCGGGGGGCTCCCATGCGTGGAAGTTCGGGGCAGGACCACTTTCAGCTCAATTTTATCGCCAGAAACGACGAAATCGAAGCGCCAAATCCGCGAATGGCCATGAATCTCTATCTATCGTGGTCATTTTTTCGCTGATTTTCGGCCTGAACGCACCGTTATCCGGTTTCCTCGCAAACTCCGATCGGGTACATTCCTGAATACCTCACCAGGATCGACGCCGCGGAACCAGTCTGACCCACCTGCCTCACCTGCCTCCGGAGTTCGCTGCCGATGTCCATCATCGACGAATCCCTGCCATCCCGGCCCCACAACTCGTACGACGGTCACTCACGCCGCGACCTCGGCCGTGCCATGTTCTCGACTCTCGGCGCCACGGCTCTCGGCCGTTTTCTCGCACCCGAAACGCTCGCCGAAACAGCATCATCCGCCGAGGATCACCCGCTGACGGTCGAAAGTATCGAGCGCACGTCCGTCCGCCTGCCGTTCTTGCCCAATTCGGCCAAAAGCATGGCCCGGGAACTGCCTCACTGGGAATACTTCGACATCTACGAAGTGCGGCTCAAGGGTGGCACGGTCGGTATCGGCGAAGGGTCGATGTACTATTCCTGGGGCTTCACGAACGAAGACGACATCGCCCGTGCCAGGGGAAAAAACGCCGCTCACCTGATGTGGGACGATTCCTTCGGCCCGGGGCTGCAGGTCGCGTTCTTCGACGCCGTCGCCAAATTCGCCGGCGTGCCCGTGCATGCCCTGTTGGGGCATAAGGTGAATCAGGTTACGCCCGTTTCCTGGTGGGCGATCGAAATGAACCCGGACGACTGGCTGACCGAGTGCAAGCTGGCGGTCTCGCAAGGCTACACATCGTTTAAGACGAAAGGCCGGCCCTGGATGGACGTCTACGCCCAGGTGGAAACCATCGCCGCCGCCATGCCTGAGACATTCAAGGTGAATTTCGACTTCAACGACACCCTTCTCGACGCCGAACGGGGCATCCCCATCGTTCGTGAGCTTGCGAAATTCAAGCAGATGGACATCTTCGAAAGCCCGATCCCGCAGCAGGATGCCGAGGGCAACGCCCGCATTCGTGAAGCCACGGACGTCAAAATCGCCATGCACTACGGCACCCCGAGGCCAGCGACGGTCGTCAAAACCGGCTGCTGCGACGGATTCGTCGTGGGTGGCGGGGCCAGCCGCGTGAAGGCGCAGGCCAGCCAGGCCGCCGAAACCGGCCGCCCGTTGTGGCTTCAGCTCGTGGGCACGGGCATCACGGCCGCGTGGTCGGCCCAGATGGGCGGCGTGCTTCGAAACGCCACGTGGCCAGCCGTCAATTGCCACCAGCTTTACGAACACTCGCTGCTCAAACAGCCGTTCGTGGTGAAGGAAGGCAAAACGGCCGTGAAGGACGAGCCGGGGCTGGGCTATGAACTCGATCGAGACGCCTTGAAACGCTACACGATCGAACGGCCGAAAGAACGGCCCGACCCCAGGCGGCTGATCAAGTCCACCTGGGCCGACGGCACCGTCATGTACACGGCCAACGACGGCAAGATCAACTTCATGCTGACCGCGGGCCAAAAGGGTCTTTACCCCTACTTCAAGCGGGGTGTGCGCTCCGAACTCGTTCCTGACGACGGCTCGGCCGCCTGGACGAAAATGTGGGAACGAGGCCAGGCCGGACCGTTCAAGGCCGACGCCTGAGATCGATCGGCGCGAACGTCTCGATACCTGCGGCCGGACCGGATAGGATACGCGAATCGCAACCTCTCGCTTGCTTTCACGACCTGATTCGATCCGGCCTCTCACTCCATGAACCTGCTCGACAAATCCCGAATCGTGGCCCCGCCGGGGTTCCACCGCTGGCTCGTGCCGCCTGCATCGGTGGCCATTCACCTGTGCATCGGCTCGGTCTACGCCTGGAGCCTGTTCAACCCGCCTCTCACACGCGCCCTGGGCGTCGTCGCTCCGGCCGCCGGCGACTGGTCGCTGGAACAGGTGGTCTGGATCTTCACGGTCGCCATCGTTTTCCTCGGCCTTTCCGCTGCCTTCGCCGGGAAATGGCTGGAAAAAGCCGGCCCGCGCAAGGTCGGCACCACGGCCGCGCTGTGCTGGGGCGGCGGCTTTCTCGTCGCGGCGGCCGGCATTCGCTGGCACCAGCTCTGGTTGGTTTATCTGGGCTATGGCGTCGTCGGCGGCTGCGGGCTGGGGCTGGGCTACGTTTCGCCTGTGTCCACACTGATCAAATGGTTCCCTGATCGCCGGGGCATGGCTGCTGGCATGGCCATTATGGGCTTCGGCGGCGGAGCGATGGTCGCGACACCGCTCAACGAAGCCCTTCTCGCCCGGTTCTCACGGCTGCCCGAGTACCTCGGCGCGGAAGGTATCGTCAAAACGGAAACACGCGACGGCAGGACGTATGCTGTCGAATCGAACGTAAACAAGCCCCGGGAAGTCGTGGTCCTTGACGCCGTTACGGCGAGGAAGCTGACTTCTGGCGTACGCCCGGGCGTTTACGTCGTCGGGACAGGCTCGACGGGTGTCGTCGCGACATTCGCCGTGCTCGGAATCGGGTACTGCGTGATCATGCTGGCCGCCGCGTTCGCGTTCCGGATCCCGCCGGTCGGCTGGAAACCGCCAGGCTGGGAACCGCCGGCGGAAACGTCGTCGGCCATGATCACGCGGCACGACGTCGATGCCGACACGGCCCTGCGAACTCCACAGTTTTACCTTTTGTGGACGGTTCTCTGCCTGAACGTTTCCGCCGGCATCGGCGTGCTCGCCGTCGCCAAAACGATGATGACCGACATTTTCGGCTCGGCCTATCCGAACGTCGTCACTGCCGGGTTCGCCAGCACTTACGTCCTTCTGATCAGCGTCTTCAACATGGCCGGCCGGTTCTTCTGGGCCAGCATGTCGGACAAGCTGGGCCGCAAACGGGTTTATACGATCTTCTTCGTGCTGGGCATGGCGCTCTATGCGGCGATTCCCTACATCGGACATCAGGCCACCGCGACACGTTCGATCAGCTGGCTGGCAGCTTTCTACGGCGTGACGATGCTCATTTTCTCGATGTACGGCGGCGGATTCGCCACGATACCGGCTTATCTATCCGACCTTTTCGGCACGAAGAACGTCGGGGCGATTCACGGGCGTCTGCTCACGGCCTGGAGCACGGCCGGCGTGCTCGGCCCGCTGGCGATCACGCGGCTGAGGGAAAGTTCTCGACTCGCCGCGATCCGCGAACTGGCCGCCGGGATCGATTCTGCCGAATTCGCCGCCAAGTTCGGCGAACCTGTCGAAAAGCTCGACGAACTCGTTCAGGCCAACGCTGTGAGGATCCCGCGGCTCCTGGAATTGGTCCCGCATGCCGCCGACCCGACTCCGACACTCTACGACACGACGATGTACGCCATGGCGGCCCTGCTGGGCGTCGCGCTGGTGGCGAATCTGCTGGTTCGGCCGGTGAATACGAAGCATTTTGGTGAATCCCAAGAAATCTGACGATCCCGACGGATTCGCGATGACTCGTCAAATGATCGCGAATCCCAACGCAACACATCTGCGATTTCGATCGACGAATACAGCCTGGGAACCACCACAGGATGACTCGTCCCGCAACGATATCATTCGCTCAATGGTTCATCACTTATCGCTGGGCACCCCTTCGTCGACGATCCTCGGCTTGAAATGCTGATCGATGAATTCCAGAAGCTTCGTTTCCAGCCTGTCCTTCAACGGAAATGCCATGACAAGCGATTTCACTGCCCCGCGCCCGGCTTCGAAATTCTTTTTGTACTCCTGCTCACGCTGCTGATACCGGGCGACCTTGTCGCGTAACTCTTTCGATTCGGCTTCGATCTTACCGATTTTCTCCTCGAGTTCTATGATCCGGGCTTTCTCTCCGTCCCCGGGTTTGTTCATTTCATATTTGTAACCGATGAATCCGATGAAAATCGAAAATCCCATGAACGCATACAGCGAATAAAGAATACGAGCGCTTTGCTCGACTCTGGGTTTGTCCTGTTCCTTGCGCAAAATCCAGTAGGCGAAACCCACCAGAATGACACCGAAGCCCAACCATCCGTACGCAAGCAGTTTGGTCGGGTCGAAATTCGCCGGGTTGTCCACGTTGTCGATCCTCTTCGGAAAATGTATCGATCACGCACGGACGTTACGCAGACTGATCCATCGGGTATACGTGTGCCGGCAGCGCAAGTCAATCGCTTGGCGAGCAAAGCCCGGAACCTTTCGTGTTTCGCCCACCTCTTGACCCGAACCATCTCGCTAGTCATCCTGAATGGAACCTGCTTGCGGTCAGAAACCCGGATCGTCGCTCCTCTCCGATTCACACAAGATCGATCCCGCGATTCGGGCCATGGACCGTCAAGCACATCCTCTCCTCCATTCGCCCTCATGGCGAAAACCTGACATTGCCGATTCCGGTCGACTTTTCGCGCTGGACTCGGCATCACGAACCGCCCGACACCGAAATACCGGGACAGCCCCCTATGACGACGCATACGAATCGACGGGACATGATCCGCATCACGGCCGCATCGGGCCTGGTGCTGCCTTATCTTCGCCCCGGCCGCACGATGGCCGACGAAACCAAGACGCCCAACTCACGCCCGATAATCGGCTCGATCGGCCTGGGCGGCATGGGCAATGGCGACGCATCGCAGGCCGCGCGCTACGGCGATATCGTGGCCGTGTGCGACGTCGATCTGGACCGCGCTGAAGCTGCCAAGGCCAGCGAACGGATCGGCAAGGGCAAGGCCGACGTCTACACGGACTACCGCAAGGTCCTGGAACGCCCTGACATCGATATCGTCACGATCAGCACGCCGGATCACTGGCACTCGAAGATCCTGATCGAAGCCATGAAGGCCGGCAAGGATGTCTATTGCCAGAAGCCGCTGACGCTGACCATCGACGAAGGCAAGAAGATCTGCAAAGTGCTCAAGGAAACCGGCCGCGTGGTACAGGTCGGCACCCAGCAGCGCAGCGAAAACAACAACATGTTCCTGCTGGCCGCCGCCATGGTGCGTGATGGACGCCTGGGCAAGATGAAAAAGGTCACCTGCCGCATCGGCGGCGCGCCCAAGGGCGGCCCCTTCAAGACCGAAGAGCCCCCGGCCAAACTGAACTGGGACATGTGGCAGGGCCAGACGCCCGCCGTGCCTTATATCAAGGAACGCTGCCATTACGAATTCCGCTGGTGGTACGAATACTCGGGCGGAAAAATGACTGACTGGGGCGCGCACCACGTGGACGAAGCCATGTGGGCCCTGGGTCTGGACGACAGCGGCGTCGAGAAGGTCGAAGTCGTCAAGGCCATACACCCGGTTCCGTTCTCCAACGGTAACCCCACGGTGAACAACGAATACAACACGGCCATCATCTTCCACGTGAAGTGCACGGCCCCTGGCGGGGTCGAGCTGAATATCGTGGACGAAGGCGAAAACGGCATCCTGTTCGAAGGCGATAAGGGTTCCATCTTCGTCAGCCGCGGCGAAATCATCCTCAAGGGCATGCCGGTCGACGCCCTTTACAAGAACCCCGTCAGCGAAGACCTGCTTATGAAGATGCGTAACGGCAAGCGTTACGACGGTCACATGGGCAACTTCATGGAGTGCGTCCGCGACCGCGGCAAGCCGATCTCCGACGTAAACAGCCACCACCGGGCCATGACGACGTGCCACCTGGGCAATATCGCCATGCGTCTGGGCCGGTCGCTCACGTGGGATGCAGCCAAAGAAGAAATCGTCGGCGACGCCGAAGCCAACGCCTGGCAAAAACGCGAGCAGCGCAAGGGCTACGAAGTCGAAGCCTGATTTTGCGTTTCGACCGAAAGCGGCCGAAATCCCGTAAGCCGGGGCGGATGCATGAGATCCGCTCCCGCTTTTCGGTTTCGCCTGATCGACCCGCCTGCCGACCGATTTCGTTCATGCCTTCCGTAAGAACCTCCGACCCGACCCGGAGCCTGTACATGTCATCACATACGCTTCCACGCCGAACCATTCTTCGAACCGGCGCAATCGCCCCGTTCGCATTTCCCGGAATTCTCTCGGCTCGAGGTGCGAACGATCGGCTGAACCTGGCCATCGTCGGTGTCGGCGGCCGGGGCGCTGGCAATATGGCCGAAGTCGACAAAACCGAGGACGTGGTGGCGATCTGCGACGTGAACGGCAATAACCTCGAAGCCGCCGCCAGAAAGCACCCGAAAGCGACGAAATACGTCGACTTCCGCCGTATCTACGACAACGCCGCCGCGATCGACGCCGTCGTCGTAAGCTGTTCCGAACACACCCACGCCTATGCCACCCTGCCCGCCCTGCAACTGAAGAAACATGTCTATTGCGAGAAGCCCCTGGCCTATGACATCTGGGAAACCCGCCAGGTGATGAACGCCGCGGCCAAGGCCAGCGTGGCCACGCAAATGGGCACCCAGATCCACGCTGGCAACAATTACCGCAGGGTCGTCGAGCTGATCCGGGCCGGCGCCATCGGCGAAGTTTCCGCCGTTCGAGTCTGGGTCGGCCGCGCCTGGGGCCTGCAAAGCCCTGAAGACGCCCAAAAGAACGGCGACATTGTCAGCGTTCAGAACCGGCCGACCGAAGAACAAACGCCCCCGCCCTTCCTCGACTGGGATCTCTGGATCGGCCCGGCACCCTGGCGGCCGTTCAACCAGGTCTATTTCCCCGGTCCCAAGTGGTATCGCTGGTGGGATTTCGGCGGCGGCACCATGAGTGACCTGGGCAGTCACTGGAACGACCTGCCATTCTGGGCACTCGGTCTCGACGCCCCCACTGCCGTTTCCGCATCAGGTCCGCCGGTGCATCCGGAACTGGCTCCGGCGAGCATGTCGGCCACTTTCGAATTCCCGGCCAGGGGCAGCCGTGGGCCGCTGACCATGACATGGCATCAGGGCAAGGACAAACCGCCCGAATGGCTCGAAAAATCCATTCCGCAATGGGATAGCGGCGTTCTGTTCGTCGGCTCGAAGGGTATGCTGCTTTCCGATTACGGCAAGTACGTGCTACTGCCCGAAGACAAATTCGCCGATTACAAGCGGCCAGCGCCCACCATACCCGATTCGATCGGCCACCAGGCAGAATGGCTCGCCGCCTGCAAAACCGGCTCGCCTACGACATGCCCGTTCTCCTACTCAGGCCTTTTGACCGAGTCGAATCACCTGGGCAACGTGGCCTATCGCCTCGGCAAGCGGATCGAATGGGACTCGAAGAACTTGCGATGCCCCAACGATCCCGAGGCCGAGCCGCTCATCCACCGCAAGCCTCGCGAAGGATGGAAGCTGGGCTGATACTGTCCCAGTTGAATCGCTGGAAGGAATCGTCAGGGAACGGCACCGAAATAAAAGGCGAAAACGGCGATCGTCCCGAACAGGGCGATCGCCAGCCCTGGCGACCTGCGCAGCTTGAGGAAGAAGATCAGCCCCAGGCCCGTCAACGAGATGAAACACAGGAGCACGGCGGAGACATCGACAAGGGCTGACCAGGCTGGCCCGGAGTCTCGCCCCTTGTGCAGGTCGTTGAGCACGGCGACCAGGCCGAATTGTGTCGTCGAGAGGCGGAATTCACCGGTCTTGCGATCGATCGTCGCGTCGGCCGAATAGCCGGGGCCCTTGAAGTTCACGAAGCATTCGCGATCGTCGCCGCCGAATTCGGTCATCGATCCCCGCACTCCGAACGTCTTTCGCAAGCGCTCGACGATCTCCAGCTTCGCCACTCCGGCCAGGGGATCCGTAGGTTCATCATCGCCGTTCCCCTCAAGTTTCTCCGGCTCAGGCCGCACAGCGACCCAGGCGGGATCGACTTCGCCCTCAAGGACGGCATTCCGTTCGACCTCGCCGAACCAGTCCGGGTGATTGAGCGTGATCCCCGTCGCCGAGAAAAACAATGTCACGGCCAGGCCGAACATCGATGCGTATATGTGCAGCCATCTGAGCCAGCTCGCGGTTCCCCGGCGAATCCGTTTGCCGAAACCGCGGAAACCGCCCTGCCGTGACGCGGTTTGCGGCGGAATCGCGGCCGCCGCGGCCGTCCGAATATCGTCGCGGATGCTCATCGCTCTAATGCGTTCCCGTAAATCACCCGGCCCGATTTGATTTCGACGTTGCCGGCCAGGTTCTTCGTGAACGGCTTGTCGCCCAGCGTCACTTCCTGGCGGATGAGCTGATACGTCCCATGCTCCCGCGCGGCTTCGATAAGAATCGTGTACTGGCCCGGTTTGACGGCCGCCCCCGAATCGTCCTTACCGTCCCAAATGACGTCATACTTGCCGGGCGGGCGGGTCGGCCGCGAAACGGTCTCGATCAGGTCCGAGTCCTCGAGCAGCTTGCGGGCCTGGTCATCGCGCCACCAGCGCCGCAGGTCGGGATGCCAGCGCGACCCGTTCTTCTGCAGCCACAGGGCCAGAGTGCGAACGGTCAGGCCGTCCTTGTCCTCGACCCACACGGCGACATAAGGCTTGCGGTAACGGCGTGAGGCGTCCGGCTGATCGATTTCGAATTCGACCTTCAGCGGCATAGGCAGACCCTTGCCCGCTTCATCCTGAAAGGGCGCCGGGTTCAACAGAATCGCCAGCGAAGCCTGGACGATATCCGCAAGGGTCCGTTCGCGCACATCGACGCCCGGCCATCCCGGCGACGCGACCCTCTGCCCGTCATGCGTCAGGATCAGACATTCAACCCCCGGCACGGTCGAAGCGATTCGCAGGCTTTCGTCAGGGGTCAACACGCAAAATGCCGTGGCCAGAGCGTCGGCGGTTTCTGCCGTCGGTGCGATCACCGTCGCGCTGGCGGCCTCTCGAGCCGGCGCACCGGTCTTCGGATCGATGATGTGCGAATGGTGCACGCCACCGATTTCGAAGCCCCGATAGGTATCGCCACTGGTCGTAATGGCCCGGTTTTTCAGCCGCAGCCGGGAAATCGGAACGGCCGTTTCGGAATCGCCCCGGGGCGGTGCCACGCCGACGCTGGTTTCCATCTCACCTGCGATGCGAATGTCGCCGCCGATATCGACGAGAATGCCCCGAACCTCGGGAATCTCCCGCAGGACACGCTCGACAGCCGCATCGACGATCGTGCCGGTCGCGATCCCGTCCAGGCTGACCGACGCCGTACCGGTTCGCATCAACCGACGCGTTTCAGGGACGTCGGTCCACGCAGGCTGTTTCGCCAGCCGCCTTGCTTCGCCCAGTTCGGGCGCGGTCGGCATCCGGCCGGATTTCGCGGCCGCTTGCCAGAGATTCGCGTAGACCTGAGCACGAATGTCGAATGCCCCGGCCGTTTTGGCGTTCCAATCCCGGGACCGGGCAAAAATGCCGTAAAGGTCTGTCGATACCCGTCCGTCGGCAATCTCGCCCCGGCACCAGCGGCTCAGCTCACTGGCGGAGTCATATCGGCTGAAAATCCGGCTCAGGCGGTCGATCTCACTCAGGACCACACGCTCGGCCGATTGTGCGGACTGGCGGGAATCGGCATGCACCCGGAGGACGAGACTCGTTCCCAACACGTTTTCGTGCCGTGAAACGAATTCGCCGCTATCGATTTCTCGCCTCGAATTTTCGTTCGCTTCACAGCGCGAAACGGCCATTTCGGCAAGACCGCAGAAAACGATCGACAAAACGAACGACGACATCAGCCCGTGCGAACGAACCATGCGTTGCGACTCTCCCTTTCGAAGTGTTCGATCCTGTCCGATGCCGAGAATGCGGCACCGGGCGCGTCGCCTGGCAACTCGAATTCAGCGTGGTTCGCGGTCCATCCGCAAACGCTTCGGACCATATCAGAATTCGTTCCTTCCGCGTCCTTCCTTGCGCTCGCCCTTCTCCCGATCGCCTTCGGGACCACGGCGTTGACCTTGCTGCGGCCCTGAAGCTTCGGCCTGTCGCCGAGCCTGCGCCGTCACTTCCTGGCGATCGAGAAAGCCGTCCTTGTTCGTGTCGGCTCGCTCGATCAGGGCTTTCATCCGTTCGGGCAATTCTTCGGCCGAGAGCTTGCCGTCCTTGTTCACGTCGAAGGAGAACATCCGCTCGACCAGCTCTCCAGTCATGTCCGGCCCGCCGCCCGGGCCACCACGGCCGCCCGGGCCGCCACGCATGAACTCGGGCCGCATCTCTTCAGCGCTGATCACGCCGTCCTTGTTCTTGTCGAGCGTCATCAGAGATTTCGAAGCACTGGCGATCTCTTCCTTCGATAGCGCGCCGTCCGAGTCCGTATCCAGCGCCGTCATCAATGGCATCGGCGGAAATCCACGGCCGCCCGGACCGCCGAACCCGCCTTGCCCGCCAGGACCCCGGCCACCGAACCGCCCCTCGGGCGGCTGAGTCCAGGCCGACACGCCATATGCGGCCATCGCTATCGCAATTACCAGCCCGATCGCCGCCCGTTTCCAGATTCTGTTCATTGTTGAGCCGCCTGCAGGTGCCGTGCGAGCAATCCGATATCCATGGATGACGATCCTATCATCCGTCGGCGACATTACGGAGTCCGTGGATCTCGAAATTTCGGAGAAACTGGTCCTGAATACAAAACGATACAAACGAATTGGATATTTTTGTCTTGATATCCGATATTAAGAGTGTTAGACTTCACACATCGTTTCGAATACGATCTTCGCAGACCGGGGCGCGAGGGCGAACTGTCATGCATTCTACCAGATTTCTCATGCGTGCGTTGATGCTCGCTGTTTTCGTCGGATTGCCTTTTGCCGGCAGCTTCGCCGATGACTTCGACCGCGAGCCGATCCTTTATCGAGACACCGCGCCCGATAACCCCGTGGCGAAGCTCGACAAGGCCCTCAAATCCGGCTCCAAAAAGCTCGCCTATGACGAACGCAAGGGCTATTTGGAAGCCTTGCTCTCGGCCCTCGAAGTGCCCCGCGATTCGCAGACGCTCGTCTTCTCCAAGACGAGCCTCCAGCGCGACCGGATCACGGCCGACAGGCCCCGGGCCCTTTATTACAACGACGACGTCTACATCGGTTATTGCGACAACGGCGACGTGCTGGAAATCTCCGTGGCCGACCCCAAACTCGGTACCGTATTCTACACGCTCGATCAGGAACGGACCGAAACGCCCGTGATCACCCGTCAGACCGATGCCTGCCTGCTCTGCCACGGCGGCTCCCAAACCCAGGCGGTGCCAGGCCACCTCTTTCGTTCCGTCTTCGCCGACGCCGCCGGCCAGCCCCTGCTCGCCTCAGGCAGTTACCGCACCGATCAGACATCGCCCTTCGAAGAACGATTCGGCGGCTGGTACGTCACGGGCGAGACCGGCGAACAGTTCCACCTGGGCAACAAGATCTTCCGCAAGAAGCAGTCGCACCGCGACGTCGACTGGTCCGACGGCCACAACGTCACCAAACTCGAAACGCTCATCGATACTCGCCATTACCTGGAACCGACCAGCGACGTCGTCGCCCTGATGGTTCTGACGCATCAGGCCGAAATGCATAACCGCATCACCAGGGCCAACTTTCAGACACGTCAGGCCCTGCACTACGAAACCGCGCTCAACAAAGGCCTGGGCGAGCCGCCCGACCACCGCTGGCCCAGCACCACGGCCCGCATCAAATCGGCCTGCGAACCGCTGCTGGAATACATGCTCTTCAGCGGGGAAACACCGCTGAAAGACCCGATCAAGCCGTCGTCGGCCTTCGCGAAATCGTTCCAGGCCAAAGGCCCCTTCGACTCCCAGGGCCGGAGCCTGAGGCAACTGAACCTCAAGACGCGCCTCTTCGAGTATCCCTGCAGCTACCTGGTTTACACCGACTCGTTCCGTCAACTGCCTGACGAAGCGCGCCACTACATTTCGGGCCGACTGACCGAAATTCTCGACGGCAAGGACTCTTCGGACAAATACAAGCACCTGTCCGAAAAGGACCGTGCCGCGATCCGGGACATCCTCAAGGATACAGCCGCCTGGCCAGCGGCGGCGAAGGATTCGAAACCTGGAGCTGGAAACTCAGCACCGAAAGCCGCGGATTGAATCCGAAATTCAATCCGCCTTCGCTTCGCTGGCCAGATTCGGAATTTCGCCGCACAGGGCCAATGCCCGCAGAGCCACGGCCGTGCTGATGTATGTGCTGTAATGGACGGTGTCGCGATACAGCGACTTCATCCACCACCGGCCGGTGACCCGCTGATTCGCCTTGAGCCAGTCAATGCCCTTGCGAATTTGCGGATCGTCGGCTGGCACGCCCGCTTCGCGCAAGAGCACGATCGCGAAGGCCGTCATGTACGGATCGCTGGTCGGGTCAGCGGCGTCCGGCTCGCCGCGGATCATATCGATGACCTTCTGGTCCATCTTCACGTGCCATTTCATCAGGTCGCTCATGTTGCGGGTCGACCAGCCGCCGTCAGCCTTCTGCCGCTTTCTCAGCATCGCGATGGCTTCGTCCCGCTCGGCTTTCGAAACCAGGTCGGGCATGTAAGTCGCCAGTTGCAACTTCACGGCACGTTCGTAATCGTTGATCGGGCGATGATCCCGCAGGTATTTCTTCATCGTATCGATGCGCTTGAGCGTCGCCTCGTCTTTCACCGACGCAAGCCAGCCCGGTGCCGTGGCCATCGCCCGGGCCGCCTGAGCGGTCAATTCGAAATCGGTCGTGATGTAGGGGATCTCCACCTGGGAGATCGTCATAATGAAACCTTCGTCGGCCATGCAGTCGACGACTTGCCGCAGCGCCTTGTCGGTCGGCTCCGAGAGTTTGCCCGTCAGGTATTTGTCCCAGGTCGCCAGCCCGAGAGCACGCCAGACAGCCTGAATCGAAGCACCGTAATACTTCGAACCATTGCGGATCTCGGGCTTGCCGACGTCGGCCGGCATCGTTTTGACGAACTGATCGCGCACTTCAGCGGCCGGGGGCCCCAGCAGGCTCGCCAGCACCGGACGCTCCGCCAGATAGACGCCCGTGCTGTGGCAGGCGACACAGCTTTTCTCGCGAACCCAGGTCAGTGATCCGTCGTTGAGATACTTCACCGCGGCCCGAATGGTATCGGGCCCGAATTTCTCGACTTTCGCTTCATCGGCCGTGGCCGCCGGAACTTCGATGCCTTCGGACTTATATTGAAATGACGGCTTGACCGCCGCCCGCACCGCGCCGACTTTTCGCTTCGCCTGCGATTCGGCCTTCGGTTTCGAAACGGGCTGATCCGCCCGGACGGATGATGGTCCGAATGCGAACAGGGATGTCAGACAGGCCGTCGAGAGAGATACGACCGCAAATGCTCGAAGAGGATTCATGGATTTGGGGCCTTATGGTGAGCGAGATGGAATTGACGCCGGGGTTCGAAGTCGAACCGTCTCCGAACCGCTTCGCAGACAGCGACGGAATGCCTCAGTACAACCTTTTCTCATAAGCCTCTTCGAGGAGTTTCTGCATTTCGGCGACATCCATTTCCGGCATTTTCGCGTGTGCGAGAAACATTTCGGCCGCGCAGGGCAAATCCTGATCGCCGCGAGGTCGATTCGAATTCCAAAGTCCGGAACGGATCAGTGCTTTGGCACACTGCAAGTAACACTCTTCGACTTCGACGGCAAGTGCAAGCAGCGGCCGCATTCCCTGAACCGTCATCGGCGTCAGCCATCGTTCGTCGCGGATAAGCATCGCCTTGCCGTTGACCCGCAACGTCTCGCCCATGCCGGGCACCATGAAAAGCAAACCAACGCGGCCGGTTTCGATCACGTTCCGAAAGCTGTCGACCCGCTTGTTTCCCAGCCGGTCCGGGATCAGGATCGTTCGATCGTCGATGACCTGAACGAAGCCCGGAGCGTCGCCGCGGGGCGATGCGTCGCAAAGGCCTGATGACGAATGCGTCGAGATCACCAGAAACGGCGAATTGGCGATGAATTGCCGCATGTACCCGTCAAGGGCGGTCAACTCCTTTCGGATCGCCAACTCCGAAGGCGTGCCGACGATCGCCGCAAGTTTTTCGCAAGTGTCGACCCGTTCGCCGAATCGCTCGAATGACATACGGTTTTCTCCCATTGCGGAAGTTCTGTCGATGAGCGAAATCGAACGCCGGGGCGAGCTCGAACCCGCCCCGGGTATCCGACAATTCAGATCCGCCAGCCTTCACGCATTTCAGGCTGAATGAACTGAGCGGCTTCGGAGACGTTCGTCACCTTGCCGGTGGCCGGATCGTAATCGATGGCCTTGTCCACGCGAATGGCCACGTTGCCCAGGAGCATCGACTCGGTCAGGCGGCTGGAGTATTCGAAGTTGGACTGCGCGATCTCCGGCTTGCCGGCCCGGATCGCGTCCACCCATTCCTTCTTGTGGCTGTCGTCCGTGCCCTTACCGCCTTCAATGCGGGGGATGAACGGAGCCGGGTCCTTATAATCCTTGTATTGCTCTTCAGGCCACAGCACCTGCTTCGAACCGTAGTCCGAGGGCGAGTACATCTTGCCCTTCGAGCCGATCAGGAGCGAACCGCTGTCGGAAGGCTTGAATTCGGCCGGGAACAGTTCCGCCGGCGGCAGATTCCGCTGGCCGTCCTTCGCCCCTTCGTACCAGTGAAGTTTCACCGGCGGCAGGTTGCCCCGGGCCGGGAATTCGTAGGTGATCACGGCCCAGGCCGGGTAGGTTTCCGGATTCAGATCGGCGTGCGTGGCCGAAACACGGGTCGGCAGTTCGAGCTTGAGGGCCTTGAACACCAGATTCGTTGTGTGGCAGGCCATATCGCCCAGGCTGCCGGTACCGAAATCCCACCAGCCGCGCCAGTCGTGCGGGTGATAGACAGGGTGATAGGGCCGCATCGGAGCGGGGCCGACGAACAAGTCCCAGTGCACGTGAGCCGGCACCGGCGGCATTTCGGTCGGCCGGGCGACGATATCGGGCGACTGCTTCCAGTATTTGAACGGCCGGTTCGTCCAGACGTAAACCTCCTGAACGTCGCCGATGCCGCCGGTCTGAACCACTTCGGCCCCGCGCCGCAGGCCCGGGTCGGCCGTGCCCTGATTGCCCATCTGGGTGCAGACCCCCTTCTGGGCCGCCACCTGACGCATCATCCGGGCTTCCCACACGGAGTGGGTCAGCGGCTTCTGGCAATAGACATGCTTGCCCATGTTCATGGCCGTGATCGAGGCCGGGGCGTGCGTGTGGTCCGGGCAGCTCACGACGACGGCGTCGATCTTGTCGCCCATCTCGGAGAAAAGCTTGCGGAAATCGACATATTTGGCTGCGTCGGTGAATTTCTCGGCTTTTTTGCCCAGACGCTGCTCGTCGATGTCGCAGATGGCCGCGATCCGGCCGTAGTTGCTGGCATGGTCGATGTCGGAATTGCCCTTGCCGCCCACGCCGACTCCGGCAAAGTTCAGGGCGTCATTCGGGCCATAACCGGCATAAGCACGGCGGCCATTGGGCCATACGGCGAAACCCGCGACCGATGCGCCGAAGCCCTTCAGCACATGACGGCGGGACAATGATTTCGGGGATCGGGACATGGCGATCGATTCTCCAGGTTGGCGGAGGGAACGGAACACGTCGTGTTCTATGTGCCAGGGTCAGAATTCGGACATGTGGGATGTCTTGCGGGTTCGGAGCGAAGGGATTGCGGATTCCGCATTCCCAGGCAAATTCGCATCGCGCCGATCGTAGATATCTTCGATCTTAACGATTCGCTCGAGCCGGGAACAGAACCGACCCGCCAATTTCGTTTCGGATGAAGATCGATGAGCTTAAGACCGATCCGCAGGACGATCTTCCATGCTTTCTGACAATGTCGCATGTGCGAATGTGGCAAACTCCTTGCGACCGATTTTCGTGGACTTGCCGGAACGTCAATTCGGATGTTAGACTAATAAGGTTGCCCGCATTTTGCCGAAAGGGTAGGATGCTATGACCTCGCCGGATCGCCACTCGATCCGCACGTCGCAAGACGACTGCCCGCCTCACGCCTGCCGGAAGGCTATCGCCATGTCACCACGGACGTTTCGATCGCGACTCTCAGGCCCCGTCGGCATCCTCGTATTCAGCCTCGCCGCTGGATCGATCTTTTCCCCCGTTTCCGTTTTCTCCGTTTCGGTCGCTCAGGAAGCGGCCCCCGCGACTCCGCCGCCCCTCGAGCGCCGTATCGACGAGGCTTTCGCGACCAGGGCCGCTCTGAAAGGCGCAACCTTTCAGGTGGACGACGCCCAGTTCGCCCGCCGGCTCGCGATCGACCTGACCGGAATGCCGCTTTCGACGACGCGCCTCCAGGCCTTCGTCGACGACAAATCACCCGACAAAAGGGCCAGGCTGGCCGACGAACTCATCGGATCGCCCCAGGCCACGCGCCACCTGGCCACATGGCTGAGCCTGACTCTGCTCGAGCGCCGGCCCGCCAAAGTCGGCACGGACGACGCCTGGATGTCGTATCTCATGGACTTCGTCCGCAACGACCGGCCCCTGACCGACCTGACCCACGACCTGCTCACGGCCGACGGCGTCGAAGGCCCGAAGCACTCCGCCGGCCGGTTCCTCATGGACCGCGATGCCGAGCCGAACCTGATGACCCGCGACTTCAGCCGGATCTTCCTCGGCCGCGACATGCAGTGCAACCAGTGCCATGATCACCCGCTCGTCGACGGCTACCTGCAGAGCGACTACGCCGGCGTGCTGGCCTTTTTCACGCCGACAGCCGTCGCCCCGGTGAAACCGCCGGGCAAGCCGGACGCGATCAGCCGCCTTGCCGAAAAGGCCGGCGGCCGCGTGCTTTTCGACAGCGTATTCGTGAAGGACGACTCACTGATCAACGGCCCCCACCTGCCGGGGCACGCGTCCGTGACCGAACCGGCGACCGTTCCCGGCGACGAATACGTGACCCGCGGGACCGAAACATCGGCCAGCGTGCCACGAGTGAGCCGCCGCAAGCTGCTGGCCGACACCGTCACGGCGACGCCCGAATTCGCCCGCAACTGGGCCAACCGCATCTGGGGTCTGGCTTTCGGTCGCGGCATCGTGCACCCCTTCGACATGCACCATCCTGAAAACCCGGCCCTTTCGCCCGAACTGCTGGAAACGCTCTCCGCCGGGCTGAAGGAATCGGGCTACCGCGTGAAGCCATTGCTCAGGGCCGTCGTGTTGTCTCAGGCTTATGCCCGGCCGTTCGACATGCCGTCCGACGCCTTCACGGCCCCGGCCCCTGGCGAACTCGCCGAGTTGCAGTCGCAGGCCGACCGGCTGAAAATCGAGCAGGAAGCCGCCGAAAAACTCTTCGGCGAAGCCAAAGCCGCCTGGCACAAGGCCCAGGCCGCCGTGGTGCCGGTGCAGAAGAAGCGCGAACCGATACAGGCCAAACTCGACGAATTCGGCGGCAAGTTCGACGCTGCCCGGCTTCGCCTGGAAGCCATCGCCGCCCGGTCGGTCCAGATCGAGACCCAGAAGCCTGCCCTGACCGAAGCGAAAACCGCCGCGGACAAAGCCCTGGCCGCGATCGCGGGTGACAAGGACCTGACCGCCGCCGCCAAGACCTTCGCGGATAAAATCGCCGCGATCGACACCGAAAAAACGGCCCTGATCAATGAACAGGGCACAAAGTCCGTCGAACGCCGGGCCGCCGAAGAACAGCTCGCTGCGTTCCGGGTTCAGGCGAAGGCCGTCGACGCCGAGATGGCCCCGCTCCTGGCCGCGCTCGTGCCGCTGGAAGAAGCCTTCCGTACCGCCCGCAAGCGGATGGACGGCATCATCGAACAGGCTGCGCGCACGAAGGCCGATATCCGCTGGCACGAAATCCGCACGAAGTTCGCCACGAACCGTAACGAGCGAAAGGCGGTCGTGGAAACGATCGCCCGCCTGGAGCCCGAAGCCGCGAAGGCAGCGACTTCTGCCGAAGAATCCCGCAAGAAGCTGGCCGCAGCCGTCGCCGCCCAAACGGCCCTGAAGACGCGCTCGACCGAACTCACCGGGATGCTTGAGCGTACCAGAAAGGAACGGGACGCCGCGTCCGGCGCCGCCGCGGCGCTCGACAGGGCCATGGCCGAGACTCAGGCGGCCTCCGCACTCCTGCCGAACGCCGAACTTGCCCAGATTCTCTCGCAACTGCAGACTCACAAATCGAAAGCCGCCGGACTGGCGGAATCGAAGAAAACGATGACGGCCTCGATGGAAGCCGAACTGGCGGACGCCGCCACGAAACTCACGAAAATCGGCGGCGAGATGCCCGGTATCGATGCCGGGCATAAGCAAATCGCGACCAATGCCGAATCGCTGACCCAGGAATTGGCCAGAAACCGGCAGAAACTCGCGGAAGCCGACAAGACCGACGCCGATCTGACGGACCAGATCGTAGCGGCCGCCGCCGAGCGGTTCGAGCTTTCGAGCCTGAAGCCTCTTTCCCCTGAAGCATTGGCCTGGTCGATCCTCAAAACGACGACCGTCTATGACCGCTACTGGGCCAGCGCCACGGCCGAGCTGGACAAGGCCACCCCGCCCACCGACGCCCAGAAGGCTGACCCGGCCTGGAAGAGCCAGCGTGATTACGACATCGAAGCCAAAGTCTTCACTCAGCTCAGGGGCTATCCGCAACACTTCGCAACGCTCTTCGGAGCCGGTGCCGGTCAGCCGCAGGGCGACTTCTTCGCCACGGCCGATCAGGCGCTCTATCTGGCCAATGGCGGTGCCGTGGCCAGCTGGTGCACTCCGGCATCCGGCAACCCGGCCGAAGGCTTCATGAAGGCCGATACGCCCGAAAAAGCTGCCCAGGCGCTCTATTTCGGCACCTTCGGCCGCCAGCCCGATGCCGACGAAATCGCGATGGTGGCGAAAGCCCTCGCCAGCGCGAAACCCGAAACCAAGCCGACGATCGCCCGCGATCTGTTCTGGGGCCTGATGAGCAGCCCCGAATTCCGGTTCAATCACTGACGCCGACGACTCCGGCGATTGACGCGACACATTTCCATTCAGGAGCTTCGACGACCATGAAACGCCGCTGCGACTACGCCTGCCACAGCCCCGAACATACGATGGCCCGTCGCCAGTTTCTGGGCGTGATGGGGGCCGGCGGCATCGTCGGCGGCCTTGGGGCGTTCACCACCGGGCAGGCCTCCGAAACGCTGGCGAAGCAACAGAAGCGAGTCGTCGTCTTCAACATGCACGGCGGCCTGTCGCAGCTCGAAAGCTTCGACCCCAAGCCGGGCACCGACACCGGCGGCCCGTTCCGGTCGATCGAAACCAGCGTGCCCGGCATCCGCATCTGCGAACTCATGCCGAAGACGGCCAAAGTCATGCACCACCTCTGCCTCGTCCGCGGCGTGAACACGTCCGAAGACGATCACGGCAAGGGCACCTACATGATGCTTACAGGCCGTCGGCAGACGCCCGCCGCCGAATATCCCCAGATCGGTTCCGTCATGGCCAAAGCGCTGGCCGACGAAGCCAACCCCGTGCCCGGGCATATCCTGATCACGCCCGGCGGCGGCGGCAATCGCGGCAATGAAGCCGCCTATCTCGGCCCCCGCTATTCCAGCCTGGTCGTCGGCGGCGGCAAGCCGCCCCAGAACACCGAACGCCCCAAGGACATCACGGCCGAAGCCGACACGCTCCGCCAGGATGTCCGCCGCCAGGCCGCCCAGAAGTTCCTGAACCGCCGCCGCACCGCCATCACAGACGCCTATACCCACTCGTACGAACAGGCCCTGCGCCTGATGACGAAGCGCGACGCCTTCGATATTTCGGGCGAACCTCAAAAGGAAAAGGACCGCTACGGCGACACCGACCTCGGTCGCCAGTGCCTGCTCGGCCGGCGTCTGCTGGAGAACGGGGCCACGTTCCTCCAGATCACCCATTCGAACTACGACACCCACAACGAAAACTTCAACTTCCACCTCGAACAGGTGCCCGAGTTCGACCACGCCTTCGCGGCCTTCGTCGACGACCTTGCCGTCCGCGGCATGCTCGAATCGACCCTCGTGATCGTCCTCTCCGAATTCGGCCGGACGCCGGGCATCAATCTTTACTATGGCCGCGATCACTGGTCGCGGGCCTGGACGGTCACCATGGCCGGCTGCGGCGTCGCCAAAGGTGCCGCCTACGGCAAGACCAACCCCAACGGCACGGAGGTCACCGATGGTCAGGTCGACCACGCGGCCCTGTTCCACACCTATCTGATGGCCGTCGGTCTCGATTCGTCCGAGTCGTTCGACATCGAAGGCCGAGAAGTGCCCATGGCCGATCCTTCCGCGAAGCCGATCAAGGCCATCCTGGTCTGATCCGGTTCCCTCGCCCCGGCCGCGATCCCAAAGACCCCCTATATCAGTGATTCGAGGGGAGGAGACCCGACATGTTCACCGCAAATTACGCTCCGCCAGCGGGTTTCGACTTCAAGGCCGCTCACGTTTCGGCGCAGTGGCCGTGCGAAAAGCCCCTGATCTGCTGCCGTATCGACCCGAAAGTCGAAACGGTTCTCGTCGGCGGCGAATGGGGCACACCCGAACGGGTCAAGATCGCCGACGGCAAGCGGACCAAACTCGAAGGCGGCCACGACAGCTGGATCTTCGACGCAGCCTGGACGGCCGACGCCACCCGCTGCGTCACCGCCGGCGGCGACGGCCGCCTCGTCTGGTGGGACGTCACCTCCGAAAAACCGGCGATCCTGCACCGGATCGATGCCCACAACGGCTGGATCCGGGCCCTTGCCGTCAGCCCCGACGGCAAAACGCTCGCTTCGGGCGGCAACGACGGTCTCGTCAAACTCTGGAACCTGGCCGACGCCAAGCCGCTGATCTCGATCGAAGCCTCCAAGCGCAACATTTATCGCACCACGTTCTCGCCCGACGGCAAGCTGATCGCCACTGGCGACCTCATCGGCGCCGCCGCCGCCTGGAACGTAGCCGACGGCAAGGAATCGGCCCGCTATGAAGGCAAGCCGCTGCACGAATTCAACGGCGGCCAGCAGGTCGATTTCGGCGGCGTGCGCGCCCTGGCCTACACGGCCGACGGCAAACGCCTGGCCGCCGGCGGTCTGCACAAAGGCACGAATCCCCTGGGTGCCGTGCACGAACCGCTCGGCCTCGTCTTCGAAACCGACACCAAAAAGATGATCCGCCAGTGGACGGCCAACAACATCCCCGGCGGCGTCTACTGGAGCTTCCGCTGGCTGGCGGACGGCACCATGATGGGCGCCTCGGGCGGCAGCTCGGGCGGCCTGTTGCTGTTCCATTCGATGGACGCCGAAAAGGAAGTCCATCGCCTGGCCCTGCCGAACATCCTGCGCGACATGGACCTGGGCACCGACGGCCTGACCGTCGCCACCGCCCACCACGATCGCCACGTCCGCATCACCCGCCTGGCGGCGAAGAAGGCGTGACGACGTTCGATCGGCACTCATCGAATCGACATTCGAATTCCGATCGCTCTGGACAAATTCCGCCCCTTCATTAATATCGCCTGAGGCTTCGTCACGAGAATCGGGCGAAATCCTCAGCGCACGAAATACGCTCAACCCGACCGGTCACGGACGACCTCGACCATGCCAGCGCGGCGCCTGAACAACTTGATGGACGCCCCGTCTCCACATGCGGATCCGGTCCTTCGTCTGCCGATCGAAACGCTCACGGCACATGAACTTCCGCTACGACTCTATCAGGATTCCGCCGATTCGCTCGACGCTCTGACCGCGAGCCTGAAACGGCACGGGCAGCTTACGCCGATCCTCGTCGAACCGGTCGGTCCGGGATATGCCGTGCTTTCCGGAACCCGCCGGCTCTCGGCCGCGCAGAAGCTGGGCTGGAAATCGCTGAACGCGTGCGTTCGAACGCCGGACGACGATGCCCAGCGCGAACTTTGGGTCATCGAGTCGAACCACGCACGCACGAAGACATTCTCCCAGCGCATGCGCGAAGCCGATGCCCTGGAATCGCTTTACACCGACCAAGCCCGCCGACGAAGTCTGGCGAACCTGACCCGGTCCGCCACCCCGAAACTCTTCGTACCCGATGATGCCGAGTGTCGGAATTCCGACACTCCGGAGATCGGTCCGGAACTGGCGGATCAAGGCCGAAAAGGCCGCCCCAAACGCACCGATACGCTGGTCGCAAAACTGGTCGGCCTGGGCGGCAAGGATCAGTTCCGTCAGGCCCGGGCGGTCTGGAAAGCCGCGAACGACGGAAACGCCCGGGCCCGGGCCGCCCTGAGCGAGCTGGACGCCGGGACGAAGTCGATCCACGCCGCGTTCAAGGATCTCCGGCGGCAGAATCACCTGGCCAATGACTTCCACCCGACGCCCTACGACGTCTGGATGTTCAAACACGACCGGGCCTATGGCACACGTTATCCAGGTTCGATCCCGGCCGGAATCGTGGCCAACACCGTGCATTATTTCAGCGAGCCGGGCGACCTGGTCGTCGACCCCATGGCTGGCGGCGGAACCACGATCGACGTCTGTTCCAGCCTGAACCGGCGCTGCCTGGCCTATGATCTGGCCCCAGGCCGACCGGATATCGTGCGGCACGACATTTCCCGGAATTCACTGCCTGAAGAAGCCGCTGGCTGCGACCTGATCTTCCTCGATCCTCCGTATCATTCCATGCTCGACGGCCACTACGCGACAGGCAGCGTCTCGGGACTCTCCGACCACGAATGGTGCGTGGCGCTCGAACGTATCTACGAAAGATGCTACGTCGCCTTACGCCCAGGCGGAGTGCTGGCCGTTCTGATCGCGAACCAGACCGAAAAGGGCCTGCCACCCGGCTGGGGTTACGTCGATCATGCGTTCGAGTCATACAGGATCCTCATCGATCGAGGATTTCTGCCGGTTCGCCGGATCTCCTGTCCGATGGAAGGCGCGTATCGGCCTGACCAGATCAACGCTTCCCGGACCAAGAAACGGCTGCTAGGTCAGGCACGCGACCTGATCGTCGTGCGTAAGCCGGGCGGATAGAGCGGATCCTGCAACCGGGAAAAGCATGCCTGTCAGTTCGATTCGGTGATTCTGCTCGCCAGTTCGTAGACCCGGGCCCGGATCAAAGGGTTCGTGATCGAAGGATTGCGTTTGACCAGCGGTTCCGGAAGCGAACCGACCGCCTGACGAATCAGCCGCTCGAGTTCCTCGCGCTTCAGGTTGCTGATCATCAGATTGATCGCGGCTTCCTCGGCTGCGAGCTTTTCCCGCTCGAGCATCTTCTTTTCTTTCATCAGGTTCTGACCGATGTCCTGAGTCAGAAGCGATCTCCGTTTTTCGATCTTCTGAGCCAATTGAGGCAGAAGTTCGTAACCTTTTTCCAGAGCCATCCGCAAATAACCCGGAGCGTTCTGAAGTTTCTTCGACTTATCGAGATACATCACGTTCAGAACGGCCTTGATCACCCTGTCCGAGTCATACCGGTGAGCCAGATACCTGGCGGAGTCTTCGTTGACCCCCTGCTTGATCAGGACTTCGTCCAGACTCATCAACGACAACAACCGTCCGTCCAGAGTGATTCGGAACGGCGTTCCGGGAATCTCGATGCTCGGAGCGCTGTCGTTGACAGGATTCTTGTTCGACTGTTCTTGTTTAGGCCCAGATTCCGGACCGGGTTCGTTCCAGAACTGGGCCTCGTCGTCACTAAAAAATGGACCAGTCGGCGCCATCGGTGTCCTGGAATTCAGGACAGTTTCAGGGGTGTGATCTAAATATTCTGGAACACTTTGAGGCTGTTCACTAAAACTTTTAGACCGGTTCGGCTTGTCCTTCTGAGATTTTGAGGACGGTCGAGGCGGCGCGTTGTGAAGAATTCGGTACGCGGTCGAACGGCCGGTCGATTTCGACGTCGCGACGATGCCCTGGTTGACCAGGTCCTCGATCGCGTTCAATACGGTCTGACGGCTCAGACCGGCCTGTTTCGCGATCGTCCGGATGCTGGGATAAGCCCAGCCGGTCTCGAAATCGGCGTAAAGCCCGATCACGAGATAGACTTTCACGGACGATCCGTTGAGCTGACGAAATGCCTCGGATCGCACGAGGTCATGTTCGACACGGAAAAAAAAGGGATCCATCGAGAATCCGTCCTACATTCCTGGAGGGGGTCGCACATCCATCGAAAATCGTTCAGGACACGGCTCTTACGCAAAGCCGGTTCCGGTCTGACCTTCAATTTTCGGGAGGGACGCCGGGAATGTAGTAGGTCTTCACTCTGCCGCTTTTCCGCATGGTCGGTACCACCAGTCCGAGTTCTTCGAGTCGATTGAGAGATTCGATCACCGTCGGACACGACAGGTTCGTCGCGTCCTGGATCGAACGGAGGCTTATGGTAACACTGCGGTCCGGCTCACCGCCACAGGCCGTCAGCATCGTCAAATAAACCTTGATCGACTCGCCCTTCATCGAAGCCAGAAATCCGCGATCGAAAAGCAAATGACGCACCCAGTCATCCGTGTGGGTCGTAACTGTCGCGGAACTCATGGCCCCCTCCTTCTGACCCGAACCGATCGGGCAACTCGGATGACATACGTCTGACCGTTCATGTCATCTTTTCATTATCTATCCCCGTCCACCCAGATTGTCAGACAATCAGGCAGGAAATCCATGACACTGGACGGCTTTCGACTATTGTAACCGAATTGCGGATTGTAGTGATTCCAGAAGATGCATCGGTTCGACCGGTTTCGAATCCCGGGTCGAGGAGCGTACCGAAATTCTCCCCGGCCCGGCTCACGAAGCCCGCCGTGTTCGTCTCATTCGGCCGAAAACTCGTAGATCGTCGACTGGGTATAAGTCTCGCCCGGATTCAGCTTCGTTGACGGAAACGACGCATGATTCGGCGAGTCGGGCCAGTGTTGCGTTTCCATGCAGAAGGCCCGGTTCTTGTCGTAAACCACGCCCCCCTTGCCCTTCAGCGTTCCGTCCAGGAAGTTCGCCGTGTAAAGCTGCACGCCTGGCTCGGTCGTCAGCACCTTCATCACCCTGCCCGACTTCGGATCCTTCACTCGTGCCGTGAGCACCGGTGTTTTCGAACCCGGCTTGTAGTCGCGGATCACGTAGTTATGGTCGTACCCGCCGGGTTCGCCCGGGATCTGGGCGATCCGGGCACCGATCGCAGTCGACTTGCCGAAATCCAGCGGCGTGCCCGCCACATCGGACAGTACGCCGGTCGGAATCAGGTTCTCGTCCACGGCCGTGACCTTGTCGGCCACGATCGTCATTTCATGGTCAAGAATCTTGCCCGCGGCAGCGCCCGCCAGGTTGAAATAGCTGTGATTGGTCAGGTTCAGCACGGTCGGCTTGTCGGTCGTGGCCGTATAGTCGATCTTCAGGGCACCCGCGTTCGTGAGCGTGTAAGTCACCGTCACCGCCAGGTTGCCTGGATAGCCTTCCTCGCCGTCCGGGCTCGTACGCGAGAGCTTCAGCGCCGGCCCGTCGGCCGTCTTCGCTTCCTCTGCTTTCCACACCTGCTTGTCGAACCCCTTCAGACCGCCGTGCAACGAGTTCGGGCCATTGTTCACGGCCAGCGAATAGGTCTTGCCCTCCAGCATGAACTTGCCGCCCGCGATCCGGTTCGCATACCGGCCCGTGATCGCGCCGAAATAGGGGTGCCCGGCCAGGTAACCTTCCAGCGTGTCGAACCCGAGCACGACGTCAGCCGTGTTCCCGGCTTTGTCCGGCACGTGCAGCTCGGTCACGATCCCGCCGTAATTCGTGATTTTGGCCGTGACCCCGCCGTTGGTCAGGGTGTAAATCTCGACGGGCGTTCCGTCCGGCAGCTTTCCGAAAGGCATTTTGGTCTCTCCTCGTGCTTCGAGCGGAACGACGCGGGGCGAAGTGGCCGAAGCCGACAGACCAGCCGCGACGCCCAGGCATACCGCGCCAATGAGCCCAGGGAACCATCGTGGTCGATTCATCGAGCGGCCCTCACGCATGTTCGGTTTTTCGCGATCGGCAGGGATTTCGTCCGGGCCTCCAGCGGTCGCCGGAGCGTTTCGATCGTCCAAAGATAGCAGACCGCTCGCGTCCCGAACAAGCCGCCGCCGGACAATCTCGCGAGAGTCATAAAGTTCGATCAATACAAGAGATACGGATATAGATCTTACGCGGTTTCCGCTGGTTTAAGCTTCGCTTACGCGATACTGTTCCGTTGTCGGGGCGTAAGCCGCCATCTTTACGCGAAGCATACGAGAGGATTCATACGACCGCGATTTTCCCGGAAGTTCGCACTACGTATCCGGCGACGTCCGAAGGCCGCACGACGGCGGAATCACCGGTTCTTGCCCGGATCGCCGACGCCTTTCCCCTTCCGCCCCGGTCTTGTGATCTCCCCGCGACCTCGATTATGATCTTGCGTTCGACCGGAATCGTCCGGCCGCTTCGCCCGTTTCCCGAACCGTCGAAACCGCCGCCTCATGAAAGCCGTCGCCGTCATCCCGGGCCAGTCGCACAGCGTCCACCTGAGGGACGTCCCCGAGCCGAAACTGACCGACCAGCCTCACCCGCACGTCTGCAAAGTGCCCGAGGGTCGCGCGGTCAAGATCCGCATGCTCCAGGTCGGCGTCGACGCCACCGACCGCGAAATCAACGAGGCTCTCTACGGCAACGCCCCTCCCGGCTTTGAGCACCTCGTCATCGGCCACGAATCGTTCGGCCAGGTCGTCGAAGTCGGCGACGAAGTCTACGAGGTCAAGCCGGGCGATTATGTCACCTGCACCGTGCGCCGGCCCGGCGGGTCGCTGTTCGACAAGATCGGCCGAAACGACATCACCAGCGAAGAGGTCTATTACGAGCGTGGCATCAACCTGTGCCACGGCTTCATGACCGAATACGTCGTCGACGACGCCGAATACGTCGTCCCCGTGCCCGTCAAGCTCAAGCATCTGGGTGTCCTGGCCGAGCCGGCCAGCGTCTGTGCCAAGGCGATCGAACAGGCCTATCTGGCCCAGCACCGGCTGCAAGTCTGGCGGCCGCGGCTGGCTTATGTCATGGGCGCCGGCCAGATTGGCCTGCTGGCCACCATGATGCTGCGCCTGAAGGGGCTGGAAGTTTACACCCTGGCCACCAAGCCCGGCCCGCACCTGAAGCAGGAAATCGCCGAGGCCTATGGGGCGACCTACGTCAGCACCCGCGAAACCCCGATGGAAAAACTGATCAAGGAAACCGGCAAGCCCGACATCATCTTCGAAGCCACCGGCAACGCCGGAGTGTGCTTCGAGTCGATGAAATACCTGGGCCTCAACGGTGCCCTGATCTGGACGAGCATCACCGGCGGCAAGCAGGAAGTGACCGTCGACGGCGCCAAAATCAACCTGGAATGGGTCCTGGGCAACAAGCTTCTGGTCTCCAGCGTGAATGGCAATCGCGGCCACTTCGAACTGGGCCTGCAGTCCCTGTCGCACGGCGTGCTGACGTATCCTGGCGTCACCGAACGGATTCTGACGCACCCCGTCAAGGGTCTGGAAAACTACGCCACGATGATGCAACTGCTCGAAGACAAAGAAGCCCTCAAGGTTTACGTCGACATTCAGGGCTGATTTCGAACTCATCCAGGGCACGGCCGCCGGATCCGCGCGACGGCCGTGCCCGAAACGGCACAGCGGCAACCGGTCCGGACCGGTCGACCTGAGGAGAAACCAAAAATGAGCGGCCTGACGATCCCCCCGAGCAAGGGCGGCCTGGATTTTCTTTCGCTGGGCGCCCTGGTGACCCGCCTCGATCCCGGCATCATCCCCTTCCGCAAGGCCCAGAGCCTGGACATCCACGTCTCCGGCGGCGAATACAACGTCTCCGCCAACCTGGCCTACTGCTTCGGCCTGAACACCGGCGTGGCCACGGCGATGGTCGATTATCCGATGGGCGAACTGGTCCAGGGCCGGGTTCGCGAAATGGGCGTCACCCCGTACTACAAGCACTTCAAGCACGACGGCGTGCGCGGGCCCAACATCGCCACGGTCTATTCCGACCAGGGCCACGGAGTGCGTGCCCCGGTGGTTTTCTATAACCGCGCCAACGAAGCCGGCGCGCTGCTGAAGCCCGGCGACTTCGACTGGAAGTCGATCTTCGGCAACGGTGTGCGCTGGTTCCACAGCGGCGGCATCTTCGCCAGCCTGGGCGAAACCACGGCCCCGCTGATCATGGAAGGGATGGACGCCGCCAAAGCCGCCGGAGCGATCACGTCGTTCGACCTCAACTACCGGGCCAAGCTCTGGGCCAGCGTCGGCGGCGACGCCCGCGGCCAGCAGGTCATGCGCGGCATTGCGTCGAAGCTCGACTGCCTCATCGGCAATGAAGAAGACCTGCAGATGGGCCTGGGCATCTCGGGCCCGGACGTCCATTCGAAGGGCAAGCTTGACCCGGAAACCTTCTTCGGCCTGATCGACGTGGTCACGAAGGAGTTCCCGAACATCAAGATGGTGGCGACGACCTTGCGGGAAGTCCACTCGACCAACCGCCACGACTGGGCCGCCGTGCTCTGGCTGGACGGCAAGCGCTACGTCAGCCCGACGCTGCACCTGGACGTGATCGACCGCATCGGCGGCGGCGACGGCTTCGCGGCCGGCCTGATCGCGGGCCTGCTCATGGGCCGCGAGCCGGAACAGGCCCTGCGCCTGGGCTGGGCCCACGGCGCGCTTCTGACGACCTTCCCCGGCGACACGACGATGGCCAAGCTCCCCGAAGTGGAAGCCCTGGCCAAGGGAGGCACGGCGCGGGTGCAGAGGTAAGTCATCTCCTGGTATCGTATTGCAACGATTTCCTGCGCAGGGTGGGTTTGGCCCACCCTGCTTTTCGCACAAGACATCACAAAAATACGGTATCGCCAACCCTTTGTTGATTAATACTTTGTATACTAAATTGACCTTGTTTTGTGTTCATAATAACAGTACCTTCTAGCATGCGGTGCGCTACTGCTATATAGTAATTCAGGATTCGCTCTTCGCGATTTTGGCACTGATGAGGATAGTCTCGAATCCTTCAAGAAGTTCGGAGCATGTCAATGCGAGATAATTTCTTTGACGAGCAACTCGATCAATCTGAAGTGAAAACTGCAATCGTTTCAAAATACTTCGATGCATGGGCAAAAGTTATCCAAGGTAGTCTTAAAGCGAAAAGAAAGCCTCTAACAATCGCTTACATCGACCTTTTCGCTGGTCCAGGCAGATTTAAGGATGGGAAGAAATCAACACCTCTCCAGATCTTGGAGATGGCGATCCAAAACGATGATCTTCGTAATAACTTAATCACTTGGTTTAACGATAAGGACCCGGCCAATATCAGCACACTAATCGATGAGATCGATAAAGTTGAAGGAGTCGGAAGCCTTACTCATTTCCCGAAGACTTTCACTCAAGAGGTCGGCACAGAAATTGTCAAGCTGTTCTCCGAGATAGAGTTGATTCCTACACTGATGTTCGTAGACCCTTGGGGGTACAAGGGGTTATCTTTAAAATTGATCAATTCGGTGCTGAAGGATTGGGCGTGTGAGTGCATCTTCTTTTTCAACTACAATCGAATCAACCCCGGCCTTTCGAATTCATCGGTCAAAACGCACATGGAAGCCCTTTTCGGAGAAAAGCGAGCATCCGAATTAACGGAAATACTCAAGGGTCTGTCTCCCGAACAACGAGAGATGACGATTGTCGAAAATCTATGTGAAGCACTCGTTGAGATGGGTGCTAAATATGTTCTTCCCTATAGA
>CAZSQA010000040.1:0-51487 GCA_964608915.1 uncultured Isosphaeraceae bacterium | reverse complement strand
TAATACTACAGTTGCGTTTTGCTGAATTCGGTCGATCTGCTACAGTCGTGACCACCACGGAGGTCACGGATGACGGCTTCTCCTTCGCTCGATACCTGGAACGCTCAGTTTCGCCAACTGCTTTCGCGGCTTGAACCGCGGTTCCGAAGGAAGGATCTCTTGCTCCGGGCCGAGGGTTATCTCCGCGGGCTCATGGGCCGCGTCGAACGCAAGAATTCCTGGCAACTGGCCGAGGCCGTCGGCGACTCCACGCCGCATGGAATCCAGCGCCTGCTGGGGCGTGCCCGCTGGGATGCCGATGCTGTGCGTGATGACCTGCGTTCGTATGTCGTCGAGCACCTCGGCGAACCCGATGGCGTGCTCATCGTCGACGAGACAGGCTTTCTCAAGAAGGGGACGAAGTCCGCCGGAGTGGCCCGCCAGTACTCCGGCACGGCCGGCCGGATCGAGAACAGCCAGATCGGGGTGTTCCTGGCCTATCGCTCGGCCCGTGGGGCCGCCTTCCTCGATCGGGCACTGTACCTGCCCAAAGCCTGGGCTGACGACAAACCGCGATGTAAGGAGGCTGGAATCCCTGACGATGTGGCTTTCGCCACCAAGCCGGCGATGGCACGTGTGATGCTGCGTCGTGCCTTGAAGGCCCAGGTGCCGGCCCGGTGGGTCACGGCCGACGAGGTTTACGGCTCCGACTTCGAATTTCGAAATGTAATCGAGGACCACGGTCTCGGCTACGTGGTGGCCGTCACCTCGGCCCAGCGGCTGTTTCTGGACGGCAACTATGACAGGGCGGACCGCTTCGCTGCCGAGCTTGATGAGGCGGCCTGGCACCGCCTCAGCTGCGGGTCAGGCTCGAAGGGCCAGCGGCTTTACGACTGGACATTCGTCGAATTCCCCTTCCAGTCGGACGCGAATTGGACCAAAGGGCTCCTCGTCCGTCGCTCGATCGCGGACCCGTCGGACCGGGCTTACTACCTTTGCCGCTGCCCGGCGGGAACAACGCTGCAAGACCTGGTTCGCGTGGCCGGCTGCCGCTGGGCGATCGAATCGGCCTTCGAACAGGCCAAGCAGGAGGTCGGGCTAGACGACTACGAGGTTCGCAGTTGGGACGGCTGGCACCGTCACATCACGCTAGCCCTGCTGGCGCACGCCTTCTTGGAAGTCCTCCGCGTCTCGACGTCAGTGCCCCAAAAAACACCACTTCGACTCACTGATCCCGCTGACCTTGCCCTAAGTTCGGCGCCTCCTCGTACGGCGTGTCTGGCCACTGGCCACGACGCCGACGCACTGGCTGGCATGGTCAACATGGCGACGCAAACATCAGGCCGTCGCGCGGATGTGCCATTACAAAAGCCGAGGGCAATCCCCCCTTCCGAGGAAGCCGAACGGATTCATGGTCCGCCGCGATTCCCGCCGGTTCTGGTGACCGACAACGGCCCGTCGTTCCTAGCCTGGAAATTCCAGGCGAATCTGGGCGGTGACTTCGCTCACGTGCGGATTCCGTATCTCACGCCGCAGCTGCTCGGGCTGTTGGAGCGATTTCGCGGCACTTCGAAGAAAGAAGAGGTGAACTGGCAGCGTTACGACAGCCCTCGGGCACGCCCGCGAGTGCCTGGCCCAGTTCGGCGACCGGTACAACACGAACCGTCCTCATTGGGCCCTGATCCCGGAGAACGGCGACGGTCCGCTCGTTCCTGCGGAAGATAATGCGGATGGCCGCGAGATCAGCTCACGGTCTGTTGAGATCCCAAGAAAACGCGACCGTTGTCCGAGCCGAGGGGTCATTCCCGGTTCGATTACGCCAGCCTCGTGCCTAACACATATACGAACCCTTGCCTGTCTGTGCTGAGCTCTCTTTCTGACCACTTCCACGGTCTCCCGAAGAATTCTACCGCGAGTTTCCGGGTCCCATAGAGCGACAAAGACTTGAGCTGAATCAGGTACTTCAAGCCCTCCGGGACCGAGAGTGAAGGCGGTACGTTCCTATGGTCCTCGCGAACAAAGAATGATTCGGCCCGTACTTGTCAGGTTACACTCGTTTCTTTACGATCATGTATGACTTAACTGCAAATTTCAGTGCAAACCAAACTGCAATTCTGTCGCAACTATTGCATCAGAATAGATTTGCGGATTGCACGATCCCGACTTAGAATCAGAAGGTTGCAGGTTCGAATCCTACCGGGTGCATTGAAGCAAGCTCTTTCTCAATAATGGCTTGCGGCAGATCCCTTAACCGCCGAACGCATCAGCTGCCGCTCATGTCGCTGGATTGGGTTCCATTGGTTGACAGTCATGGGTTCTGCGATCAGGCATCAAAACACCGTCGCCGGAATCGATCCGGACGACGGCTTGAACTGCAGGATCGGAATCGTCGGCATCTACTCGGCTTTATTGGCTTCAACTGCAAGCTCGCGAATCGCTGTTCCTCCCCCCCAGAACACCGCCGATCCGCAAATCAGGCTTGATCGAATCCGCCGCGGGCAGTGCCGAGTGAAAATACGCCGTGAGCGTCGGTGTGCCGTGGCGAACTCGCTTTTGGGCCACGAATAGCGGCGCACCGGCCAGCACCATCATGGTGCTGAACGTCACTCTCAAGCTGTGAATGTCGACGACGTCGTCTCGTCGTTTGCCCCGGGTTCATGACTTGAAATGCAAGCCTGAATTCGGGAAGTTCCATTCTCTTGACACCTCTCAATCACCCTTACAGGGGTTTGATCAAGCGAATTTCGCAACGTTCCGAGCCGGGATCGAAGAAGCGACGCTTCCTCCGCGGAAAACGAAAGTGGATAAGGTCCGATCGACGATGACATCGAAGATTCAGACATTCGCGAATGTGCCAGTTCAGCCTACGCATGGGATAACCATCGGCGTTACAGGCAGTTATACGCATCGTGAGGCGGTCGGTTTCGTTGGGGGATGCATCGACCGGGCCAGGCCTGAAGAGTTCTGGTTTCAGAAGATTCGACATCGCCGACTCAGACTTCCGCTTTCGGGCGACAAATTGAGAATACAGCGAATAACCGATCGATGTCGAACGGATTTAGTCAACAAAACATGAAGTGATGTCCGACTGAATAACTTAAGCCTGACGGAAACCCGTATTCAGACTTCAGAGCCTCGATCGATCGAATATTTTCGGCGAATTGACACGAACCGAGCAGTCGGTCGTGCGAGCGAAGGAGTTGATCCGTATGAATCGATCTCAGAGGTTGTTCGCCTTCGCACTGTTGATCTTTGGTCAGGTACGGTCGCTGGCTCAAGAACCAGCGCTACCCGCTGTGAATCCAGCGACGGTCACCGATGTGCCCGCGGACTTCGGACTGGAATCGAACTCACTACCAGCGGACCTGGGGGCAGGTTTCGACAGACCGGGCCTCCCGTTCGAAACCCCGGGTGTGGACTCCGTGAATTTGCCTGGTCCAGGCCAGGGGCGTTATACAGGGCTCGAGTCTCACTCGCTGCCGAGCGAAATCGCCGAAGATTTCGGAGATGCCCCGAGCGGAGGAAGACGTGGCCCGACGCCGGTCGCTGATGTGCGGATCCTGATGAATTTTCTCAGGTGGGATGAAGTCTTCAGCGGGTCGAATTCGCGTGTGTTCGGGTGGTGGGAAGGTGGTTATACCGGGTCTTCCTCGGGTGCGGGCATGATGTCCGTCGAACCGAAACAGAACCGGTTCGGCAACGGCTTTCTGATGAATCAATTGGGGTTCGCACTGCAGAAGCCACTGGAGCAGGACCGGTTCAATCTGGGATATCATGTTCGTTATTTCGCCGGTGCCGATGCGGCACTGGGGCAACCCAAGGGCGGAATCGGGAGCACGGTCGCTGACCCCTATTTCTCGCAGGATTTTCGGGATCTCTATCTGTCGGCCCACTTGCCTGTACTTACGGAGCGGGGCCTGGATTTCAAAATCGGGCGGATGAATTCCATCATCGGATACAATGGATTTCTCGCGCCATACCGGCCGTTCTATTCGAGCGACTACCAGTTTTTCTATGCTCAGGACGGTGCCTTCACCGGCTTTCTCGGCAACCTGCACGTGACGGATCGACTGGAAGTCTGGAGCGGGATGACGCTCGGGGCCAACACCTTCTTTACCTTGAGAAGCGATAACTCCTATTGCTACATCGGCCAGGTGAATTACTGGCTGACCGACGAACGGAGAACGCGGTTGACCGGATCGGTCTACGCCGGCCCTGATGCCATTTTTGCGGCTCCGGGCATGAACGGCGACTTCGTGACCATGGTCGAACTTCGGGTGCAGCAGAACTGGAGCGAAAGGTTCACGCAGATCGTGCAGTCCAACATGGGCTGGGACAGAAACACACCGGTCGGCACAGGGGCCTTCTATGGCCTTTACACCATCGGAATTTATCACCTGTCCGACAAAATCGACGCCCAATTCCGTGCGGAGTGGTTCGACGACAGTCAGGGCACACGAACGGGAATCGACACGAACTATGCCGAAGTGACTCTCGGCCTGAACTGGTATCCGACGAAGTACCTGGAAGTTCGGCCCGAGATCCGGGGCGATTTCGCAGGCAAGCCCGCATTCGGGACCGATGGCCGGAACGACCACTTCAGCCAGTTGACGGGCGGAATCAGTGCGATGCTGAAGTTCTGATTCCGCACGACCGGGGCTGATTTCAACCCGAACCGATGACTCTGGAAAACCAGTGGTTCGAAACGAGACCGGTCGAATCGAGCAGCCAGGGCGGAGCATCGGGTCCGGATGTCCAGAACCCGGCAATTCGCATCGTCGTTTCGACCAGGTCTTTGGTCACCATTTCGGGTGAGCCGCACCAGCGGATGAGGATGTCACCTGATTCGAGCTTGAAGGTGGAGCGTCTGAGGGACGGGTCCGGACCGTCGATCGATGCGGGCATCGGTCCAGCGACAAGCAGGGAACCGGAAGCCAGTTCGCCGCCGAAGTGCCAGTCGGATCTTTCCTGAGACCAGGGGCCGTCCCAGCAGAATCGGTCGCGATAGAACGGTTCGCCTTCGCGGCTGGCCTGAAAATCCTGAACGATACGCTCGAATTCGAAGCGTTCCGATTCGGCACCCCGGCTATAGCGTCCTGGATACCAGATCTCGCCCCAGAGAAGCCTGGCGTTCGAGTCAAGTTCGACGCGCCCGCGCTGGTAATAGCGAGAACCCGCGAAAGGGATCAGCGGGCCAGGAAGCACGACGAGCATGGCGTCGCGTTCGACGTGTACGTTCCACTGCTGTGTCGCGTAACTGACAAGCGCCGGGTGCACTCGCGTGGCGGACTGGCCAGTCACGACGCAACGAGTTCCTGCGCGAGCGGTCAGTTCGACCAGGTGGGCGTCGCCGTCCATCAGACCCGCCGTGAGGTTGATCAGATACAGCAGCGATGCCATTTCTTCGCCGATGCGAAACGCAGGCATGAGCCGCAGCGGAATCTGGTCGAAGCAATGCCCCAGGCGGGTGCCGGCAGGTTCGTCGATCAGTTCGAGGCTCACACCGCCGACACGCGACGCAGGATGCCCTTTGGCCGCGATATCACGAAACTCGGGCGGGATCAGGAAGTCTTCGCGTGCGATGCGATTTGTTCGCGGACCCACTCGACCACCTCCCGTACTCCCTGTTTATCACGGATGCTGACCATCATGAAGGGGCGTTCGCCACGCATCTTGAGGCTGTCCCGCTTCATGACTTCAAGGTCCGCCCCCACATGGGGAGCCAGGTCGGTCTTGTTGATCACCAGCAAGTCGCTGTTGCAGATGCCGGGGCCGCCTTTACGCGGGATCTTGTCGCCTTCCGCCACATCGATGACGAAGATGAACCTGTCCGCCAGCTCACGCGAGAAGACGGCAGTGAGGTTGTCGCCGCCGGACTCGATCACGACGAGTTCGAGCCCCTTGAACTGGCGTTGAAAATTCGAAACAGCGCTCAGATTGGCGCTGGCGTCGTCACGGATCGCCGTGTGCGGGCAGCCGCCCGTTTGCACCCCGACAATCCGTTCCAGCGGCAAAACTTCCTTCCGGGAAAGGAATTCGGCATCCTCGTGAGTATAGATATCGTTCGTGATAACTGCGAGATTGATCTCAGGCCAAAGCTCCCGGCACAGCAGTTCGACGAGTGCTGTTTTGCCTGAGCCGACCGGTCCCGCGATACCCAGGGTGAAGACTTTTCGGGGTGTACCCGCGTAGCGCGCCGGGCCATAGTTGCCCTGGTAGTCATGCGTGTGGTTCGGATCCGGATGCTTGTGAAAGCGCACTCCGGGGGAACTCGGCCATGTGCGTCCCTGAACGCCGAAAAACGGCTGGGACGGGCTCTCAGGATCGGAACATGCGTGCATACAAGCGTGTCTGTTCATCGCAGAGGATCTCATAATGAGGACTTCCGGCACCTGCCGTCTCCGGGTCGCGATTCACGAGCGTCGCGACCGATTCTCGAATGTCATCATGCAGATAGGCCAGGATCTGCTGACCATGAGTGTGACCGACGGGAATGGCCCGAACGCCGGTGCTGACCATGGCCAGGGCGGACTGATGCAGAAATGCCGTGAGAACCGATTCGGCGTCCGCTTCGGCGATCGCTCCCAGAAGACCGAAAGCGACGCAATGATGCCAGAGTTTCGAGGACTCAGGGACGCTCCGGACATAAGGCGACAGCCCTCGACCGGACCATTCCCACGTTGTCCCAAGCTGCACGAGCTGCTCACCCATTTCCCGGCTCGCTGTCCGGATCGTCGGCGGAACGATCGAGATGTCGGCAAGCCGGTTCAGCCGGTCGATCTCGTCGGCGTCACCCGACGTACCCGCGCGGAACGCTCCGGCGACGATCACGCCTTCCAACGGCCCCAGGCATGTTCGCAGCCAGAGCCTCGTCCAGCGTTCCAGCGATTCGGCATCACTGACCGAGCCGCGTGCGATCGCGGTTTCGAGCCCCCAGGAGTGCGTGTAGCCACTGATCGGAAGAGCGGAGTCGGCGATCTGAAGCAATCGAAGCTGGCTCATGGCAATTCGGAAGACAGTCACCGGGCGAAGACGGATGTCGACAGGATCGAATCCTGACCGATGCGGAAAGATCCAGGCGGATATTCACGCATCGGTCAGACCAGGCTCAGAACAGGAAGTAGCGCTGAGCCATCGGCAATTCCGTGAGCGGTTCGGAGTGGACCCGTTCGCCGTCGACGAACACCTGATACGTATCCGGATCGACGCGAATCTCAGGTGTCGCTTCGTTGCGAATCATGTCCTTCTTGCCGATCGTCCGGCAGTTTTCGACCGGGTGAACCTGTCGCTGAAGGCCGTAGCGTTCGACGATCCCGGCTTCGATCGACGCCTTCGAGACGAACGTCAGACAGGTTTGCGAAAGAGCCCGCCCGTAGCCCGCGAACTGAGGACGCGGATAAACCGGCTGGGGCGTCGCAATGCTGGCGTTCGGGTCGCCCATCTGGGCCAGCACGATCATGCCGCCCTTGAGGATAATTTCCGGCTTGACCCCGAAATTCTCCGGCTTGTAAATGACGAGATCGGCGAGCTTGCCGCCTTCGATACTGCCGACATGCCGGCTGATGCCGTGCGAAATCGCCGGATTGATCGTGTATTTGGCGACGTACCGCTTCACGCGTTCGTTGTCGTTCCGCGCGGTGTCACCGGCCAGGGCACCGAACTGCACTTTCATTTTGTGGGCCGTCTGCCATGTGCGTACGATCGCTTCGCCGATGCGGCCCATCGCCTGGGAGTCGGAACTGGTCATGCTGATGATGCCGCGGTCGTGGAAGACATCCTCCGCGCCGATCGTTTCGCCCCGAATGCGGCTTTCGGCGAAAGCGACGTCTTCCGGAATGCTGCGGGACAGGTGATGGCAAACCATCAGCATGTCCAGGTGCTCGTCGATCGTGTTCACGGTGAAAGGGCGCGTCGGGTTCGTGCTCGAAGGCAGCACGAAAGGAAGGGCCGCGATGCTGATGATGTCGGGGGCGTGGCCGCCGCCCGCGCCTTCCGTGTGGAAGCTGTGGATCGTCCGTCCCTTCATCGCCGCGACCGAGTCCGCGAGAAAGCCCGACTCGTTGAGCGTGTCCGTGTGAATGGCGATCTGAATGTCGTAGATGTCGGCGACGGACAAACTTGTGTCGATGACGGCAGGCGTGGTGCCCCAGTCTTCGTGAAGTTTCAGGCCACAGGCCCCGGCTTCGATCTGTTCGTTGAGCGGCTCGGCCAGGCTGCCATTGCCCTTGCCGAGAATGCCGACATTGATCGGCAGCCCTTCGAAGGCCTGAAGCATGCGCTGAATGTACCAGGGGCCAGGCGTACATGTCGTCGCCCAGGTGCCTGTCGCCGAGCCCGTGCCGCCGCCGATGAGCGTGGTGATGCCGCTCGCGAGCGCCGTTTCGATCTGCTGCGGGCAGATGAAGTGAATGTGCGTATCCACACCGCCGGCCACGACGATTCGCCCTTCGCCCGCGATGATTTCGGTACCTGGACCGATCACGAGACGAGGATCGACACCTTTCTGGGTGAGCGGATTCCCGGACTTGCCGATGCCCACGATGCGGCCTTCGCGAATGCCGATATCGCCCTTGACGATCCCCCAGTGATCGATGACCACGGCATTCGTGATGACGAGGTCGCAATGCGGCGGGCTCATCGGAACCTGGAGCGGGCATTGATCCTGGCCATCACGGATGGACTTGCCGCCGCCGAAGATCGACTCTTCGCCATAGTCGCAATAGTCGTGTTCGATCTCGATGATCAATTCGGAATCGGCAAGCCGGATCCGGTCACCTTTCGTCGGGCCGTACTTCTTGGCATAAGCTTCGCGTGAAATCCTGACGCTCATCGATCGGTTCCTCGTTTCGGGGTGCCGGGCTGCCGTGGTTCGTGGCTTACGAATGCGGACCTGTATCAGGACGGCTTATGACCGTAACCGCCTTCGATACAACGCTTCATGCTCGATTCACGCGTGTAGGGGTCGTCCAGCCTGCCCATGACCAAACCGTTGAACCCGTGAATGACCCGGTGACCGCAATAGGCCACGAGCTTGACTTCCTTGATGTCTCCGGGCTCGAACCGGGCCGAAGTACCGCTCGGCAGATTCAGCCGCATGCCGTAAGCCTTGACCCTGTCGAACACCAGTGCCCGGTTGGTCTCGAAGAAATGATAATGCGAACCGACCTGAATCGGCCTGTCGCCCGTGTTGTTCACGGTAATCGTCACGACCTCGCGACCGGCATTGAGTTCCAGGTCAGGGCCGTCGAAGAGATACTCGCCAGGGATCATGTTCATCCTCGTTTTCAGGGTTCGCGGGAAAATCGCCGGATTCGCCTCAGCGAATCGGGTCATGGATCGTGACGAGTTTCGAGCCGTCAGGGAACGTCGGTTCGACCTGAATCATCGGGATCATTTCGGCGACGCCTTGCATCACGTCCTTGCGACCGAGAATCTCTCGACCGGCACTCATGATTTCGGCGACGGACTTGCCGTCGCGGGCCATTTCCATCAGCTCCGCCGTGATGAGCGCCGTTGCCTCGGGCACGTTCAGCTTGAGCCCGCGTTCCTTGCGGGCCCGGGCGACCTGGGCCGCCACGAAAATCAGCAGTTTGTCGCGTTCCTGGGGAGACAGATTCATTTGCGATCACTCCAAGGTCGTAGTCGAATGGTTCGGGCGATTCGATGAGACAAGTTCGGGCATGAAAGGATCTCCCGATGATTTTCTCATCGCTTCTCGAATCGAAAAAGTCGTCCTTCGGCATACTGCAGGAACAGGACGATCCATGTGGCGAGAACGAACGGAGCTGTCAGCGCTGGCCATCCGATCCCGGGGAAAAGTCCGATCAGCGGAACTGAGAGCATGATACCCAACAAAGGCCCGAGCAGCGATCTTCGGGAAAGATAGATCGCTACAGGGGCGAGCGTCGCGTTGTATCCGTAGATTCCCAGGGCCGCGATCTCTTCGGACGAATCATGATGATAAGCCCCGATCGCCATCCCGAGAAGCGAGCCGGTCACGACGAGAACCGCGTGCTGCCAGTCATTGATCGCGATGCCCGCGAGAAACAGGATTCCCGTCCATACGCTTCCCTGGAACATGACCTGGCCGATCCCGCGGGCCACGGCTGCCGCCAGGCCGGGTGCGACGGGATTACCCTCGGAGCCCACCTGTTCGAGGCCGAAGCCTTTCGCCAGAAAATACAGGCACCAGGTGACGACGATGAAGGCCGTCGTATAAGAAGGAATCGGCATATGTTTACGCAGAGCGTACGTCAGCACCGTCGCGGCGCCCCCGCCCGATAGAATCAGCAGGATGTTCGTCAGCCCCGGCTGGAAGAAGAAAAACATCGCGATTCCGACCAGGCAGGCGTTGAAACCGTAGATCCCTGCACGTATCTCGCTTTCGTCGAACTTGAGCGACTTCGCGGTGTACGTCCCGACGATCGATCCGACGATCGCTCCGGCCGCCATGAGCGGCGAACTGATGGCGATTCCGATGACGAACAGTAGACCAGTCAGGGCATTTTCCTGGAAGAAAACCTGCCCGATGCCCCGCAGGACGATCAGAACCGGCTCAGGGACCTCGTGTCCGGCGATCGCGAGCTTCACAGGTGCGAAAGCACCTTCATGAGACAGAGCCAAAGGTCAACCTCGTTTCCAGGGACTGAGTCTCGATTTCGGGAGCCTTTCGAAAGTTTGCACCATCTCGAAGAACCGATCAGAAACGAAGTTTGGCCAGGTGTTCGGGAAGGTGCATCCGGTAAGAAATTTCCGCCGGGCGGACTGAACGGGATCAATCGAGGATCAGGGCTTTCCCCGATCTCAGATCGTGCACGCCGCCGACGACTTTCAATTCTCCCGACTTGACGAGCGGGGCCAGGATCGGATCCAGTTCCCTCAAACGCTGAACGTTCTGCCTGACGTTCGCCTCGATCGCATTGGCGAGTTTGTCGCCCGGCTTGCCCCGAACGGAAGCAGCGACCGGGCGGAGCAGATCGACGAGTTCACGAATGGCGCCCGGGAGTTCGTCGTTGGCGTCGATATGGGCGATCGCGGCCTTGACCGCTCCGCAGTTTTCATGCCCCATCACAACGATCAGCCGAACGCCCAGCTCGGCCACCGCGAATTCCAGGCTGCCCTTCAAAGAGGGGCCAGTGCCGCTGATGACGTTGCCAGCGACTCGAACGACGAACAGGTCGCCGACTCCTTGATCGAAAACGATCTCCGGTGTGACTCGCGAATCCGCACAGGCCACGATGGCCGCCACCGGGCTTTGCCCTTCGGCGACATTTCGGAAATCCTCGGGGCTGCGCCGTGGATTTTCGAGCTTGCCCTCGACGAATCGACGGTTTCCTTCGAGCAGATCTTTCAGCACTTCGTCCGGTGTCGGTTTCGACGTTCGAACGGAACCTCCGACTTGCGACACGGAACCGGCATGGTGCGCAGCGAGACACGATGCAGCGGAAAGCACGAAAAAACCGCGGCGGGTCGGATCCGGTTGACTCATGGATGTTCTCGAAGGAGATATATTGTCCCGATCAGAAAAGATCGCATATACATTCGACGATATGAACCCCATGATGTCAACAGAAATTCATGCTGAATCGAGAATCTCGAAGCACGATTTCCGCACGGGTTCGGTCAAGACGATCACGTCCGCCGACCGAATTGCCTGACAAGAGGCCTTGCGGAGTCCGGGCTTTTCCCTAGGATGAGCATGGCGAATTCTGGTCGACCGCGATCGCCGTTTCGGCATACACGATCGGCCAGGGCGTTCGCCACGCACGGATCGACCGGCCGAGGCCAGGATGGCCATTCGCCGATCGATGTCCGCCGGGATTCGGAGCCTGTCCGGAATGGATTCTCGCAGGTACCCGCCATCGATGGCCATGAAGACGCTCTGTCTGGTACAGGCGATGGTTCTCTCTTGCGCGTCGAGCCGATCGCCTGCCCAGGACGAGTCTCCTTCAGCCAAATCGAATGTGGCAGAAGCACCTGCCACCGATGTCGTGAAGCGTCTGCAGGCCATGGAGGAAATGAACCGCAGGCTTGTCGAAGCCATCGAAAGGTCAGCCAAAGAGCACGACGACCGGCTCAAGTCCATGATGGATCAAGTTCAGGATCTCCGCCGGGAACTGGATGATGTCAAAAAACAAAAAATTAATCCTCCGGCTTCACCCGTCGTCCCCGGCCAGGTCTCTCCAGGCCTCGAACCTTTATCCGCTGCCGGAAGAAAGCCGATCGATACGTTCGTGGTGCCGATGCGCATCGAGATGCCACGTCAGGATGTGCCGGTCACGGCGGAAATCCCGTCGCTGATCGATCCGGTCCCGACCGCCGATATGCCGGCCGATGTCATGACGCCTGTGCCTGATTATCTGGAAGGCGTCGAAGTCAGCGCACCGCCGCGACCGTATCTCCGTTCTCCGTTTTCGCAATTGCCCGCCGAACCCGAAACGCCCGTTCCGGACTATCAGGACGGCGTCGTCACGTTCGATACGCCCGTGCCTCTCAGCGAACGGCTGACCAAGCCGCCCAGGTCGGATCGAAGCCCTCTCGACGGTTACTTCGGCACAGGCTTCTGGTGGACGACCCAGGACGAGGAATTTCAGCTCAGAGTCCGCATCGGATCGCAATTCGATCTGCGGGAATGGTCGCCGGGCAATTACGACTACTCCACAAGTGGCCTTTATCTGCCGCGACAACGGTTTTTTCTGGCTGGCCGGATCACGAAACCGCTCGAATACGAACTGGCGTTCAACCGGGGTATGAACGGCACGGATCTTCTGAACGCTTACCTGAACTATCATGCGAATGACCGCCTCGAGATCCGCCTCGGTCGCTATTTCACGCCGCTCGGCTTCGACCAGTACGCCATCCCGATCTACTGGATGCCGACTCCGGAGCGTTCGCTTTTCACGACGAACGTCGGTACGAACCGCCAGGTCGGTCTCATGGCCTGGGGATATTTGTTCGACGCGAAAATGGATTATGCCGTGGGGGCGTTCAACGGCGGCCGCAATTCCTATCAGTCCGCGAACAATGCGATGGACGTGAACGGCTATGTGAATTTCCGGCCGTTTCAGGGCTCGGATACGCTGCCGTTCTTACGTTACCTGAACATCGGGACATCGGCCGCCTACGGCTATCAGGATCAGCGGCCCGTTCCGCAGGCCTTCCAGATCGGGGCGATCTCACCGAATTCGAATGTTCCGGGACTGGGAACGATCCCGTTCCTGATCCTGGACAACGATGTCATCGAAAAAGGCCCGAGGCTGCTGGGTTCCGTTCATACCGCATACTATTACAAAAGCCTGTCCTTGATCGGCGAATGGCAATACGGATACGGAAGTTATGCCTCTCGAAACAGGCGTGCTCCGGTGGCCGTGCCGTTCGACGGCTTCTATGCCACGGCGGCGTACTTTCTGACAGGCGAACAAATCGAACGCCGGGCCGTCGTCAAACCGAATCGAAGGTTTCGCCCGTTCAGCGGTTCCGCCAACTCAGGGCCAGGCGCATGGGAAGTCGTCGCGCGAGTCACGGAGCTGGATCTGGGCGACAGCGTTTTCGACGCGGGTTTCGCCGACCAGAGATTGTGGTCCGACTCTGCCTTGCAGACGGAAGTCGGCCTGAACTGGTATTGGAACGAATATCTGAAAGTCTATATGTTCTGGCTTCATGCGGACTTCGGCGATCCGGTCATGAACCGTCCCGGTCAATATCAAAGCTCTGCCGATATGTTCTGGATGCGGTTTCAACTGTTCTACTGACATGGTTCGACACTCCGGATCACGTCAGACGCTCGACAGTCATTTCTTTCGGCGGATTCGGGCCGAAGAACCGTTCCCGACGCAAAAGAAGTCGCTATCGGCGGAATTCTGCGCCGCACACGATTTCGCAGTGGTTTCGCTGTTAGCTTCATAAGGAAATCCCCCGGGCGAACATGCCGTGCGGAATGGGACAAGATATTATCTTATCTTATTATGAACATACTTGTTGCGAAACGACACAGCACCGGCACGACCGGGCGGGAGTTCGATCTTCGAAATTCGATACGGCCAGAATGCCGAAGTCACACTGCCCAGGCTAAACCCAGAGGAATCGCAAGCCATTCGGACCGCACCTCGAAAGGGTGCTGGAGGCTCTCATTCGCCGGCAAGTCAGCCCCATTCGTAACCGGCGAACATGCCGGCCGCAAGGCACTCGCCGCTCGACGGCCCACCCAGCCACCCTTTCAGGGCGAAACTCCGGCACGGCGGTCGATGTGCCACCCATCACGCATTCGCGATTCGAGTGCTGTTGACATCCAGTCGAACCGGTCCGCTCGTGTCCAGGGCGAGACTGGCGAATCCGAAAGTTCGATCGTGGATCCGGCACTCGCCAACCCTCGAAAATCCATGATGTGCCCTTGCAGGCATCGGTCCGGGGCGGAGTCGAGGTGATTGACACGTCAGCTTCGATGTCTCCGAACTCCAGCGAATTCTTCGACATTCCACCAAGGTTGACCCAATTTCCCAGGGCAGGACCAGCCTCCGAATCAGCAGTTTGCATGTCCGAATCGTGCCGGGTGCTTTGTTCGTCACGGAGTTCGAGGTCTTCAGCGGGTCTTGCACTCGATGCCTTAGGCTCTCGATTCCGGTTTTCGTTTGTGATGTGATCCCGGGCACATTATTCTGCCGTGAATCTGATCAATCTTTTCGCGACGAGATGTTCCGAGAGCCGGGGAGAATGTCCGATGTCCGTGCACCGTTCGCTTCGAGACGCCGTATGCGGCGGCTGGCTGGTTTTCTGTTGCCTGTTCGTCGCGTGCTTCGCTCCGGTTTCTTTCGCGGGCGAAACTCGCATCGGCTCCGCCAGCGTGAGCATTACGCCGGACCGGCCGGTGGCTCTCTCCGGGCAAATGATGACTCGTGTCTCGACCGGCGTCCGAAGTGCCGTCACGGCGACGGCTCTGGCCCTGGAAGCACGTGACGGCGAAAAACCCCTGGATCAGGCGCTTCTCGTCTCCTGCGATCTCGTCGCGATCGATCCGGCGATCCTCGTGGGTGTCAGGGAACGTATCAAATCCGAATTGCCCGATTTCGATGCGGGCAAGCTGGTCATCAGCGCCACGCACACGCACACCGCACCGGTGCTTGAGGAGGGCAAATACGAAATCCCCAATGACGGAGTGATGCAACCGGCCGAATATTCGAAATTTCTGATCGATCGCGTCGCGGAAGCCTGCAGGCAGGCCTGGACGAACCGCAAGCCGGGCAAAGTCGGATGGGGGCTGGGGCACGCCGTGGTGGGCCAGAATCGCAGGTCGGTTTACGCGGATGGCCGTGCCGTCATGTACGGGCCGACCGATCGGGCCGATTTTCGTGGTATCGAGGGGCCTGAGGATCATGGCGTCGAAGTGCTGTGTTTCTGGGACATGGCCGGCAAGCTGATGGCGACGGCCGTGAATATCGCATGCCCTGCCCAGGAAGTCGAAGGGAACATGACCGTCGACGCCGACATCTGGCATGAAGTCCGGGAAACGCTGCGGGCCAAGCACGGCAAGGGTTTGAACGTCATCGCGTGGACGGGCGCCGCCGGCGATCAGTCACCGCATCTGATGTATCGCAAAAAGGCCGAGGAACGCATGCGCACGCTGCGCAAGCTGAACCGGCTCGAAGAACTGGCTCGCCGGATCGTCCAGGGCTGGGAAGAAGCATACGCAGGGGCTGCTCAGGAGCAATTCGAAGGTGTGGTTCTGGCGCATCGTGTGGCGAACATCGATCTGCCCGTGCGGCTCGTGACCGATGCCGAGGCCGCGGAAACCCGGGCCACGATCGCCAAACTGGCGGGCGACCCGAAGAACCGGCGGATCGTGTCGTGGCATCAGGACGTTATCGACCGGTACGAACGCCAGAAGAGCGGCACGGTGGAGCCATTCCGGCTGGAGCTGCACGTGATCCGCATCGGTGAAGTCGTCGTGGCGACCAATCCGTTCGAGCTTTACACGCAATACGGAATTCAGATGAAATCGCGCAGCCCGGCACTGCAGACATTCCTGGTGCAGCTCGCCGGCCATGGCACCTATTTGCCGACGGAGCCGGCCGTGCATGGCGGCGGATATAGCGCGATCGTCGCCAGCAGCGTGGTCGGCCCGGAAGGCGGCCAGATTCTGTGCGACGAAACGGTCCGCCTGATCGAAACGCTCTGGCCGAAGAAATAAAATCCGGCTCGTCTCCGAAGCGTACGGAGAGATTGCCCGAAAATGTCATCGGACTTGCGAAGGCCTTAGAAATGCGATCCCGGAGTTCATGCGAAGTCAGGCATTGCATCGCGATCGTCATCGCTTCGGAAACTTGAACCGCAATCTGAAGAGGAACTTATGGCCGGATCGCATCGAAATTCGCTCACCGTGGTCGCCGCGGCTTGGTTGGCCTCGATCGTATCGCAATGCGTCGTCGCCGACGAACCGACGATGCTCATCACCAATGCTCGAATCGTCACCGTCGACGGGACTTTTTCCATCACCGACGCCATGGCCATTCGCGGCGGCCGGATCGTCGCCATGGGCGAAGATGCGAAAAAGCTCGAACGCTCCGGGGCCGAAATCGAACGGATCGACATGAAGGGCCGTACGATCCTGCCCGGGCTGATGGATTCGCACGCGCACCCCGTCGGTGCGGCCACGCATGAGCACGACCACGAAATCCCCGCCATCGCCGACATCGCCGAGCTGCTCGAATACGTTCGTGGCCGGGCAGCGGCTCAGCCTGAAGGCAGCCTGATCGCCGTGCGGCAGGTGTTCGTCACGCGTTTGAAAGAGCAGCGCTATCCCACGCGGGCGGAGCTCGATTCGGTCGCCCCCCGGCATCCCGTGGCGTTCAGCACCGGGCCGGATACGATGCTCAATACCGCCGCCCTCAAATCCGCCGGGATCGACAGAAATTATCGGCATCCCGCCGGCATGACGGGCTTCGTCGAGTTCGACGCCGCCGGTGAACCGACCGGCATGGTGCGGGCCTTCACGCCGAAAATTGAGGCGAAGGAACTCACCCGAACGCCGACGAGGGCCGAAACGGAAGCACACGTTCGTGCTCTGTTCGCGGATTACAACAAGGTCGGTTTCACGACGATCGCCGATCGAGGGGCAAGCCGTTCATCGATCGACGTCTACGAATCGCTGCGAAAGTCGGATCAGCTTTCGGTCCGGTTACGCATTTCTCATACGTTTCCTTCCGATGCTCCCTGGGAAGTCACCGAAAAGGCGATCGACGAGATCATTGCCCATCCGCTGCGCCAGCCGGACCTTCAGCTTCAGATCATCGGCACCAAGATCTGGCTCGACGGCGGCATGCTCACCGGCAGCGCCCTGATGATCGATCCGTGGGGCGAAAGCGAAATCTACGGCATTCGTGACAAGACCTATCGCGGCGTCCAGCGCACACCCGGGCGATATCTCGAGGCCATGATCCGCAAAGTGGCCGACGCCGGCTTGCAATTCACGGCTCACAGCGTGGGCGACGGCGCCGTCAAGCTGCTGGTGGATTCGTACGCAAAGCTCGACGAGCAAAAGCCGATCGCGGCCACACGCCCCTGCGTGACGCACTGCAACTTCATGGCTCCGGAGAGCATCGCCAAAGCAGCGAAGCATGGCGTCGTGATCGACCTTCAGCCGATCTGGTTCTGGCTCGACGGCCGCACGCTGCTGAAACAGTTCGGCGACGAACGGATGAGCCGGTTCCAGCCGTTGCGTTCGATGGTGGAGGCTGGGCTGAAAGTCGGCGGGGGCAGCGACCATATGCAGAAGATCGGCAGCCTGCGCTCCGTGAACCCTTATGACCCATGGCTGGCGATGTGGATCGCCGAATCGCGACGCTGCCGCGACCTGGACCGGCCCCTGCACCCGGAACAGGGCCTGAGCCGCAAGGAGGTCATCCGGATGTACACGATCGAAAACGCCTGGGTTCTGTTTCTGGAAAAGGACGCTGGCTCGCTTGAAGTGGGCAAGCTGGCGGACTTTATCGTTACGGACCGGGAAGTCGATCGATGCTCCGTCGATGAACTGCGTGAAACCCGCGTTCTGGAAACCTGGCTGGGCGGAAAACGGTTGAAGTGACCGCCAGAGCCGAAGTGCTCCACAGCGACAACCTGACCGGCAGAAAATACGCCAAGCAATCTAATTGCATGGCTTTACGAATCCCTCTCAAGTTTCGTCGGGCGTTCTGCCGAGGTCGGCTTGACGATTCCGGCGACTTGAGCGATGATTCGCTGAGATAAGGCGGAAGGACTCAGGACGAGTCGGCCGCCGCGCACGAACGGATCGGTTACGTGAGTGCCTGGTCAAGGATGACTGGGTGGCGATGACGGGCCGCGGGGATGGAGAACATTCCTGCCAGCCGGTCGATCGTGGTGCTCGAAAGGACATGGATGTCATGCGGGTGTCTCACCGGATACTGGTCGTCCTCAGTTGTCTGTCGCTTGCGAGTGCGGCGATTCAGGGTGCGGAAACGCAGAAAACCAGCCAGCTGCTGACCCAGGCCCGGGAACGCATGGCGGCGGGTTCGCACGAAGAAGCGATCCAGATGATGGAATCCGCGCTCGAGACCGCGACCGAGCAGGATTGCAAAGCGATCGTGGAACAGCTTCGAAAAACCTATCAGGTTGCGATCCATCAGTCACGCCAGACCGGTCAGCATGACATGGCCGATCATTATGCCCAGAATCTGAAATTGATCGATTCGGTCTCGGGAGCCGCCGCACAGGCTGAAGCCCCAGCGGCCTTGAACGCCTCCGGTACGAACGAATCCGCAACGAGACAGGATCATGCGGCGGGAATCACCGTGCCGAAGGCTGGCGGCAAGCCCGAACTGGCTGAGCCGCAGGCGTTGCCCGAGCCGGGCGAGGTGCCGCCGGTCGCATCCGAAGCGGCCCAGAGACCGGACCCTTCGGCCATGGCCAACGCATCGAAACTGCCGGAAGTTCCGGTGGGTGGCGGCGAGCCAGCTTCGAAAGTGCGGCAGTTCGATATCGCCGAAGCGGACGACGCCTTCCGAGCCCGGAAATACGCCGATGCCGGCCATGTCTATCAACAGCTTCTCGACACCGGTTCGCTCCCCGATTCGCGGCGCGGGCATCTCGCGTATTGCAGGGCCGCGGCTCTGGTGGAACGCATCAACAAAGGCCCCGCCGACTCCGACGAATGGAACGCGATTCGTCAGGAAATCGATGCGATTCAGCAGATTCAGCCTGACTTCTGGTTCGCCGAATACCTCGGCGACCTCGTTCGCGAACGGATGAGCCGCACAGCAGGTGCTGGCGCGAAACCGGGCAACGAAGTGGCATCCTCAGGAATCATGGGACGTACGGCGAATCAGATCCGGTCGATGAATCCGCTGCGAAAAGTCTCCAGATAACCGAATGGCTCAGGTCGCCTGGCGTACGGCCGATCCCTCGTCGGCCGGGGTCTCTTCGAATCGCTGAACGTCGACCTGCGGCGGTGTTTCCTCACCCGGAACGAACGGCTGGCCGGTGTTGAGGTCGAATGCCCGGGCGAGTCGTTTGAGAAAAGGCCCGGCGGGGGTTTTCCTGGAGCCGTCCTTATTCGTGGCGGCCGGATCGAAGGCAGCGCTCAGGATCAATTTGTCCATGGCCCGGGTGGCTGCGACGTAGAGCAGGTTATCGATTTCGCGTTCTTCGTCGTCCTTCACGGCAAGCGAGGCAAGTGCCATCGCAGGGTGGTCCGTGGCGTCGGGCGTGTCGTCAGCCGATCTCGACCGCGTGATCAGCCCGAGACGAGGATGAATCAGATACGGGCCAGACCTTGCCGGCGCCGGGCTATTGAGCCCCGGCATGATCACGACCGGGAATTCCAGCCCCTTCGCCGCATGGATGGTCAGAAACCGGATTCGGTCCGTGGGGGCATCCACCACGGCTTCGTCGAATCGAGAGAGTGAGTCGAGGTCGGAAACCCACTGGCGGATCATGGCGGGCCAGCCGAAGTCGGGGTCGCGGTCGAACGACCGGGCGTCGTCCACCAGCGTGTCGAGATTCGCCAGGGCACGGTCCGGTTCATCGGCAGTGGCGTGAACGATAGCTTCATAACGCGTCCGCTCGATCGCCTGTCGAACGACCTGGCTCGGCGGCATCGTCGCCTTCGCCTTGTGCAGTTCTTCCAGGATCGTTCTCGCCCGGTCAAGGGTCGATCGGTCCTCCGGCGTAATCGCTTCGAGCGCGTGTGGTGAATCGATCCAGAAGCGTTCCGCGAGCGATTGCCCAGGCCGGGCCGAGGCTCCTGCAAGCAGGAAAAGCGTTTCGTCGGACACCGCGAAAATCGGCGAACGCAGGCAAGCGGCCAGCCTGAGGTCGTCCATCCGGTGTTCGGCCACAGCCAGCAGATTCACCAGATCGCGCACTTCCTGGCGGCGGAAGAAGCCGCCGACGGCATCCTGATGGACCTGAAAACCCTGACGCATCAGGGCCTGTTCATAAATTCGCCATTGGCTTCGGCTGCGGCTGAGCAGGACGATATCGCCCGGCCGTGCTTTCGTCGTTTCGCCGTCGCGCCGCCGCGCCCCGACGGGGATCCCTTCATCGACGAGCCGGCGCAGGTGCGCGGCCAGGTTCGCCGCCTCGGCACGGTGCGTTTCAGCCCCCTCAAGGTCGGTGTCGGCATGCGGGCCAAGCGCCTCGCCGGCTTTGGCCGGGACGGTCCAGAGCATGTCGATGGCGGCGGGCCGTACGGCCAGAGCGGCCCTGCTGCGCAACCCGCACGAGAGCGACGGATCATCCGGCAGATCCGGATACATCGACCTGGCCAGAATGTTCACGAATTCGACGATCGCCCCGCGGCTGCGATAGTTGCTCGCAAGGCTGAGGTGACCGTCAGGCGGAATGACGTCGCGCAGCTCCAGAAGAGCCTCGGGGTCCGACCCTCTGAAGCGATAGATCGCCTGTTTGACGTCGCCCACGACGAACAGCGCCCCATGTCCGAAGGCCGGTCCGGCCAGTGCCTGCAACACGACCGATTGCATGCGGTCAGTGTCCTGAAATTCGTCGACCAGAAAATGGTCGAAGATCGGGCCGCTTCGCCCGCGTGGCGTGACGCCCTGCATCGCCAGTTCGCGAGCTTTCACGACGAGGTCATCGAAATCGACCGCGCGCCGCCGGCGTTTCATCTCTTCGTAAAGCCCCCGGGCCGCTTCCGTCATCCGTGCCAGAACGATGGTTTCGGCCGCTGCCTGTTCGAGCAGTTCCGGATCGCCCTGAAGCAGCTCGTACTCCGTCGTTTCCTTAAGCTTTTTCAGGTCATCGAGAAGCTCATTCAGCCCGGGACGCTTCGGATTCGGCCCGGGGAGAGCCCGGACGGCCTCCGCCAGAGCACCGTAGCGATCTTCGTCGACACCGGCCAGTGCTTCGGCCGAGGCCCGCGACTTGGCGACCCAGGTGTCCGTCATCCCCTGCAGGGGAAACGCGACGATCGCACGCAGCAGCTCTTCGAGCCGATCCGCGAACGGATCGACACGAGCGTACCAGACGGACAGCCATCGATCGCAGAACGCCGATTCGTCGGACTGGGCGATCTCGGAGACGAGTGTCTGATGATCGCCCAGGCCGAGCAGAGCGACGATGTGATCGACGACGCCGTCGAGCCGGTGGCGCGCGGCATAGGCGATCAGCACCGGGTCCTGAGTCACGAGCCGTTCACGGACGGCGTCGCGGGCGGCCTCACGCTTCAAGCCGGCGGCGATACGTTCGTCCAGAAGTCGAACGTCGGGATCCAGCTCCAGCTTTTCGGCGAATTCCCGCAGCAGCCGCTCGTAAAACGCGTGATAGGTAGAAATCGTCATGCCGTCGACGGCGAAGCTCACGAGCCGCCAATATCGGGCAGCCTCGGCTGCGGTTTCCGAATCTTCGGCCTCGGCGGCGTGCCTTTCGGCTTCCCGTTCGCAGGCGGATCGAATCCGGTGCCGAAGCTCGGCGGCGGCCTTGTTCGTGAAGGTCAGCACGCCGATTCGGCCGACCGGCACGCGGTTTTCAGGCTCTGTGATCCGCTCAGGGGCTTCGCGCTTGCCGAGCAGGTGCATGAACCGGGCTGTGATCGTCCCGGTTTTCCCGCAACCGGCACCGGCCGTCAACAGCACGGAAACGCCTGAGGCTTCGACAGCCCGGCGCTGTTCGGGATCGAGCGGAAATTCCATCGACGGGTGCTCCAGCCGAAAAAGGTGTCAGTCCTCTTTTTTACATGCAGCCCGCACGCAAGGGTCATTTTTCGGTCGCAAAAAAGAGACCTGACCCCTTTTCCGGCGACTTCGCGCGCTTGCGCCCCCGCCGTTCGCGGATACGGCACAGTTCGGCCAGGTCGCAGCGGTCTTCGCACGCGAACGCACGAGGCCGCACCGGGAATCGCCCGCTACGAAGGTCAGCCACCAGCGTCATCAGAAACGGTTCGAGTTCGATGCGCAGCAAGCCGATATCGAGCGGGCCGCCCGGCGAAACCCATTCGCGGATGGACGCATACCCCCCCTTCGAGGACTTCAGATACCAGAATCCGACATCTTCCACGTGATATTCGATATCTCCGAAGCGGCTCTGGTGCACCATCATCGCGTAGATCGGCAATTGCAGGTGCAGCCGCGATTTCACTTCGTTTTCGGTGATCTGGGCCCCGGTTTTGTAATCGATCAGCCGGACGCCCCGCACGTCGCCCCGCGGAACGCCGTCGATCCGGTCGATTCGCCCGCCGATCCGAAACCTCATGCCCGCCGCGTCCGCTTCGATCGTCAGTCGCTCCAGCCCGCCCCGATCGGCCCCTGAGCGAAGTTCGCACTGAAGCACTTCGAAATCGCCGTCGAAAAGCGTCGCCGCGTTCGATCTGGCTTTGGACCTCGCCGACGGAGGTTCGAGATCGCGCCGAACCTGCCGCGCATAAGCCGACAGTTTCGAAACGATCCGCACGTTCTGCACTTCCCAGCGCGCTCGGCCCAGCTCCGAAGTCGCCAGCCGGGGCGGGCACGGATGACGCTGCGATACAAGAAGTTCGAGCCGCTCCTGAATCGCCTCGTCGGTCCAGCTGACGATCTCGGCGACAGGCAACGCGCGATGCAGATCCTCGAGCACAGCGTGAATCGTCTCGCCTTCGGCCCGATAGTCGGTGGCCAGATCGTCGTCGATCTCCTCTCCGCCCAGCCCCAGCACGTACGCTCCGAAGAACCGGAACGGACACAACGAAAAGGCCTCAAGCGACGAGGCACTGAAAACGTAATCCGGTCCGAAATGGCCAGCGAGCGAGTTCAGGGCTTGAGGGCTGAACAATTCGCCGTCGAACGGACCGCCACGGGCGCGTGATCTCAGACTGGCGGACTCGATCGCTCGACGGATTTCCGGCTCCAGGTCGGTGTCGCCCTTCACGCGCGGTGCAGCTTCCGCGAATTCCCAGGGCGACTTTCTCAGAAATCCAGCCGGTTCCGTCTCGATGCCCTGCGCATTGCGGGCATGGAAGCTGATCCGAAGAGTCTCAGACGCCGCTCCGACAGCTTCGCGAAAGCGCCTGCGCTGGCTGTCGTAAAGGGTTCGAAGATCGACATCGTCGGATCGCATCAGAGCATCACGGATCTTCGCGCGGCTCGGGTGATGGCCTTCCGTCATCCCCGCCAGAACAAGATGCCGCACGGCCGATTCGGCCTCGGCCCCACTGCCGCCGATCCGCACAGCGGCGATCTCTTCGCCGCTCGCCGCAAGGATCCGCGACTCCGCCCGAAGTTGCCCCTCACGCAGAAAGTCTACCCAGGACCACGATGAAGATTCGCCCGGTTCCGCGGCTCCGATACCGTTTTCGAAGGCCCTGAAGAGTTCCTGAATCGACTTTTCCGCGAGGAACGACTCGTCGAACAGCGTTCCGACGAACCCCCGGAATTCGCTCACCCGCGATGGCCAGTCGCCCGCCGAAGCCGGCTGACCCAGCGCAGTTTCCAGATTCGTCAGGGCCTCGACCGCCATAAGCGCGTGGCCGATATCGTTTTCGCCGTCCTGCCGGCGGGCAGCTTCCTCGTCCAGCCGGACAAGCAGCATCCGGCGGATCAGCCCGATGCCGTTGACGTTGCCCAGCCGCTCGATCGCCAGTGCCAGCCGGGCGGCATCCAGCGCGCTCACCTTGGCGGCGAACGCGTCTTTCCGAAACCGGGGATGCCGCAGCACGTCGGCCAGGGCCTCCGTCGGCCAGTCCGCCGCGATCGCCTCCGCCATGTCCAGCACCGAGCGCACCTGCGGGCTGTCGATCAGCCGCGCCGATGGCGGCATCACCGGAACGCCGGCCCGTTCCAGAGACTCGCGCAGGTGATCGACGAACAAGCCGCCGAGCGGTGTGCGGATTTCGATCTCGCCAGGCGCAATGCCGCCTTCGATCAAAGTGCTCACATGTTCCGTAACGATCGCGATTTCCGACTGGACGTCACGCGTCTTCACGAACCGGAGCCGCCCTTCGTCGACGAGCGCGGCTCTCGCCCGTGCGTCGATGCCTTCGATAAACCAGTATTCCGGAACCTCCGGCGAAGGTTCGATCGGCTGCAGATTCGCCCCCACGCCCATCCAGCTCTCGGCCAGATGCTGCACCCGGGCCGGGTCGTCATCAGGCCAGACGTGTGCCCCCAGATGAACTTCCGGAAAGCCGTCGTAGAGCAGCATCGAGATCGCACGCTCGAACTTGAGTTCGTCTTCCAACAGCCGGTCCGCCGCGGGAATCACCAGGCCATACCTGTTTCCGAACCGGTCGGACAACTTTTCGTGCCAGTGGCGGATCGCGCTTTGCAGCGGTGCGGCCTGCGATTCGGCCAGAAACCGCAGGAAAAGCCCGGGCACGTCGACACCGCCCGCGGCCGCGAGCCGTTCCCGATAGACGCCACGTAAGGTCTCAAGAGAGACGTCCGCGAACCAGGGCAGCGCTTCCGGATCAGCGTATTCCTGAGCCGCCGTGCGCTTGAGCCGATCCGAAAGCCGACTCACCTGCCCTGGCCGCCGCTGCACTCCCTGAAATTCCGCGATCGCAGAGCATCGCTCATCCCGCAGCGCCGCGCGGATCACTTCGTCGATCTGTGCCTGGCCGAACAGTTTTCCGACCGAGATGCCGGCCTGGCGCAACAGCTTCAGGCAAACACCGGGCCAATCGACGAACTGAACACGCGGGACGTCCACACCCTTCTCTTTGGGCTTCGGTACGCCGGGCTGAAGGATGACCAGCGAGCGGTCGACCGCGAGTTCCGTCCAATGGCGTGTGAGCGTCGCGGGAGTGGCGAGCCAAAGCTGAATCATCACGAACCCTCGGACGGAATCAGCCCCGAACGAATGCCCAGACGAGCACGACGGCACCGAGAGCGAACAGATAATACGAGAAAAACTGAAGCTTGCGGGCTTTCACCAGCCGCACGAGCCAGAGAATCGCCCCATAGCCCACGATGCCCGAGACGACCGACCCGACGAGCCCGATGGCGACGATCTTCATGTCCGGCGAATCGGTTTCAGCCAGATCTTTCGCCTCCATAACGACCGCGCCGAGAATCGCCGGGATCGACATCCAGAGCGAAAAGATCGCCGCCCAGGAACGATCCAGCCCCCGGGCAAGCGCCGCCGAAACCGTCATTCCGCTGCGGCTGACGCCCGGGAGGGGCGCGATCGACTGCGCCAGACCGATCAGAAAGGCGTCCGTCAGCGTCATCGTACCGAGTGTCTTGTCGCCGCCGTCCCGCTTTTGCGACCACCTCAGCACGATCGCCGTGAACCAGAAACCGAGCGCGGCGGCCGTGAGCGAGTCGTGCGCCTGTTCGAAGATTTTCTTGACCGCAAGGCCGACGATGCCCGTGGGTATCGTCGCGACGACGGCCAGCAGCGCAACCCTCATGAACGCCTGAATGGTTCGCGGCACATAGCTCGCCGCGATCGGCCCACTCAGCGCTGCCGTCTCGTGATTCTGGTCACCTCGGCGAAATGACAGCAGTGGCCGGAACCAGTCACGATAATAAACCAGCACCGCGACGAGCGTCCCCAGGTGGAGAATCACGTCCAGCAGGAGCTTGTCCGAACCCGGGCGGCGTGCGCCTCGGAGCATGTCGAACACGGCCTGCCCCAGCGCAAGGTGCCCGTCGCTCGAAACCGGCAAAAACTCCGTAAGCCCCTGAATCAGCCCAAGGATCACGGCTTCCGCCCAGTCGAGAATTCCGAAATTCACCCGCCGGCCCCTTTCTCAGAGGTTCTCGAAAAGGGTCCGGGCGCGCGCCAGATAGGCCCCGCCGCTGTAGATCGTCAGACCGACGGCCGTCCAGACCAGCACGTTCCGCACCATCGCCAGTGTCGGCACAGCCTCAGCCCCGCCCTCACGGAAAACCCAGAGCACGGCCACGATCGCGAAACACTGAAAAGCCATCTTCAACTTGCCGGCCATCTTGGCCCCGAAGCCGACGGAGGCCGATTCCAGATGGCTGCGCAGGGTCTGAATGATCAGCTCCCTGGCGAGAATCACGCTGACCATCCATGGGCTTACGCCGCTTCCTGGCAAAGCGGCCAGGTGAATGAGCACGGCGATGATCACGATTTTGTCCACCAGCGGGTCGAGCTGCCGCCCCAGCACAGTGGCCTGGTTGAATTTGCGGGCGATCCAGCCGTCGAACCAGTCGGTCAGGGCCGCGATCACGAACAGGACGATCGCCGCGTCCCATCGGGCCGTATCGATCGCCCAGAGAATCACGGCCGTGAACCCGAGCCGCCCCAGGCTCAGAATGTTCGGAATCGTCCAGAGCGGCTCGCGGGCCTGGGTTCCGGGCTTCGGTTCGGTCATCGGATTTCGCTTCAGGTTCGGTTTCGGTGCGGAGGGTCAACCCAGAATCGGCAGACGCGGCTTGTCCGGCCCGCCCGGGCCGCTCGATTTGCGGGGCTTGCGCGAGGCCCGTTCGGGCCTGTCCGGCTCGGCAAGGGCCGTGGCGATCAAGTCATAGCCTTCTGTCGCCTCGATCCGGCACGGCACGAGATCGCCGGGCACCAGATTCTTGCCCTTCACCAGCACCACGCCGTCGACATCCGGCGCGTCGGCGAAGCCTCGGCCGATCCAGGCTTTGGCCCGGCCCCTGCCGCCCGGGGCCGGCGAATCGATGATCACGTCCATATCCTGACCGATGAACCGGGCATTGATCGCCTCGGCGATCGGCCGCTGAACGCTCATCAGCTTCTCTTGCCGCTCGAGCTTGACCTCTTCGGCGATACGGCCCGGCAGCTTGAAGGCCGGCGTGCCCGGCTCGTCGGAATAGACGAACACGCCCATCCGCTCGAACTTTTTGGCTTCGACGAAATTCGCAAGCGTGGCGAATTCTTCGTCCGTCTCGCCCGGGAAGCCGACGATGAACGTCGTACGCAGAATCAGGTTCGGGATCGTCGCACGCAGCCGGTCGATGATCGACTCGGTCTGGGCCCGCGTGTGCCGCCGGTTCATCCGCCGGAGGACGCGGTCGTCAATATGCTGAAGCGGCATATCGAGATAGGGCAGAATCTTCTTCGCCGAGCCGAGGGTTTCGTAAAGCTCGTCCGTGAAGAACTGCGGGTAACAGTAAAGAATGCGGATCCAGGCCAGCCCTTCGACTTCGGTTTCCAGCCGCTGGAGCAATTCCGCAAGCCTCGGCCGGCCGTAAAGGTCCATGCCGTAGTAGGTCATGTCCTGCGCGACGAGGATCAGCTCTTTCACGCCGTCGGCGACGAGCTCCTGTGCCTCACGCACCACTTCGTCCATCGGCTTGGTGACGTGCTTGCCCCGCATGCCCGGAATGGCGCAGAAGGTGCACAGCCTGTCGCAGCCTTCGGAGACTTTCAGATAAGCCATATGCCGGGGCGTGATCCGCAGGCGGGCCGTGTCGTCCTGGGCCCGGATCGGCGCGGGGTTGAAGATCGTGCGCTGCTCGACGAGCCCGCCGACGATCCGCCCGGCGGCCTGGCTGATCTCTTCGCGCCCGAACACGCCCACCACCTGGTCAATGCCCGGCTCTTCGACCAGCAAGTTGTCCTTGAACCGCTCGGCCAGACAGCCCGCGACGATCACGCCCTTCAGGTCGCCGGCGTTCTTGCGGTCAACCATCTCGCGGATCACGGCCATCGATTCCTGCCGGGCGACGTCGATGAAGCCGCAGGTGTTGACGATCACCAGATCCGGCGATTCGGTCTCAGGCACCAGCACATATCCATCCTGCGCCAGCAGACCGAGCATCCGTTCGGAATCGACCAGGTTCTTGGCACAGCCAAGACTTACGAACGAAAATGTCGCCTTGATGTCGGTCGATTCGTCACTCATTCGAAGCCCTTCAGATTCCTCTTGCTTAACGACGCATCGGCTGCGGCACGTTTCGAATCCCTTGGCTTGACGCCAGTATTCTCAACTTGCGTTAAGAATGATGGCTCATTATATCGTTGAATCAAGAATAGCGGCAATCAGGGCTTCAGTGAACTCCTGCAGTGCTTTCGCTGGCCGAACCGTTACCAATCGCGCGATGAACCCGAAAAGTCTGCAGCTCACAAGCTCAGAAACAACCTTCCCCACATTGCGACCAGTTCCTGTCCGCGATATTTTTAGTAGATGTCTGCAGATCTCTTTGGAATCCTGCTCGAATTCCGTCGTGTCGTATCAAATCTTCGCCAATCGTCACTCATGGCGGATTTCTTTCTCACGAGCATCCGATGAAAGACCCACGAGCTGAAGAACTCGGGCTCAAGGAGTTTTCGACCGTTATCTCTTTCGAGCAATTGGGCTCGACCAGCCCGGATGGCAAGCTGTTCGACAGATTTTACCGCAAATTGGAAGAGATCGCGACCGCCGTCGGCTTCCGGTTCGACTATTTCGGTTGCAGTGGCCAAAAGTGTTCTCCCATAATGAGAAAGACGTTTGGCAAGGCTTTCAGAGTTCTGAAAGACCGAAACTTCGAAGCACTCAGCGGGCTCTATCTTTACGCAGTTTTCCCTGGAAGCGCCGCCCCGGCATACGACACTTATAACCAGGCCTCGCTGATGTTTCTGAAATCGTTCAGCCATTGCACGCGATGCACCGTCGCTCTGAACGAAAAACACCTCCGTCTCGATACGTTCGAAGCCGATATGGTGATCCGATCACTTGGAAGTTTGGCCAATTGGGATTACGGGTATGCCTATCGCTGGGCCGTGAACGACGGTCCTATCTTTCAGGCATTGGGCGCGAGCAACGGCAAGCTGCCTGCGAGGGAATTGAAGGCGACGACAAATTGGAACCTCGCGAACGAAACCCAACGCCGTTCGCACCTCAAAGATGTCTTTCTTTACAACTTCCTCAACGAAACCCAGCTGAAAGCCAGAGTTTCCGAATCGGTCGAACTTTCTGATTACATCGACTCGGAATCGTCGACGAATTTGAGCGAATGCGATGTTGTCGGCTTGAAGAATTGGATCGTCCCGGAATCCCAGCTGTCGAGGATTCGCACTGACCTGGGTGGGTCCCCAATACTCATCACGAATTGCGACGTCCTGGCAAACCATTGAACCATCGGTAGTTGCGGATCGGCTAATAAAGTTCGGACAATATCGATTTCCGAATTGGCCGAAATCCCCGTCAAGAAAAAACTCTGGGAAATTCCTCACCCGCTTGTTATATTGACCGTTTCGACACGGTCACGGGCAAGAACGCCCGTCGGGCCGCCATGCATATCGATCCGGATGGGGCAAGCCTGGGACATGGTTGAACAATTCACGAGCGACGTTCGTACCCTTTTGGACCGTAATCCCTTCGATCACAACACGGTCGCGGACCTCAAGGAAGCCCTGTCGCGCGACCCATCCCGTTACGCGACCCTGCGTGACGCGATCTCCAACATTCGCGACCGCAGCAAGGGCAAGCTCGACGACGACTCGCTGCAACGCCTGGGCGTCGCCCACGTGCTCATGGGGCAACACAGCCAGGCCCTCGAATCGCTCAACCAGGTGGTCGACCGCAAGTCGGGCCTGGTGAACTACTTCCGCGGCATCGCCCTGGAAAATCAGCAGCGATGGAAAGAGGCCATCGAAGCCTTCGAGAGCTCGGCGGCGGCCGAATTCGACGTCCGCAACTCACGCCTGCACAAAGCCGGTTGCTTTCGCCGCATCGGCGAAATCGAAAAGGCCAAGGCCATTCTCGAAGAAATGACCGGCCTGGAAACGGCCGAATACTTCTATCAGAAGGGCAGCCTGATGGCTCTCGGCGGCGACCTGAAGGGTGCCGCCGAAGAACTCGAAAAATCGGTCGCCCTCGACCGGTTCCACACCAGCGCTCTGTTCGAACTGGCCTACATCAACGACCTCTTCGGCAACGACGACAAGGCCATGGAGTACTACAAACAGTGCATCCAGCGCCCGCCCGTGCCGGTCTCGGCCCTGATCAACCTGGGTATCCTCTACGAAGACGAGAAGAAATTCCGCGAAGCCGAAAAGTGCTACCGCCAGGTTTTGGCCGTATTGCCCAGCCACCAGCGGGCCCGCCTGTTCCTGCGTGACTGCCAGGCCAGCCTGAACGAGATCATCGACGACGGCGCCGAACGGGACATCCAGGCGACGATCGCCGTCTACGGCACGCCAGTGACCGATTTCGAACTCTCCGTCCGCAGCCGTAACTGCCTGCGGAAGATGAACATCCGCACGCTCGGCGACCTCACGCGGATCACCGAACACGCCCTGCTCTCCTCGAAGAATTTCGGCGAAACGTCGCTGAACGAAATCAAGGACATGATGCAGTCGAAGAAGTTGCGGCTCGGCATGGCTCTCGAAGCCCCGCGCCAGACTTCCGAACGGCATGTCGAACCGATGGAAGAAGTTTCGCCGGAACTCAAGGCACTGATGAGCCAGCCGCTGAGCGTGCTGAATCTCTCCGTCCGGGCCCGCAAGTGCATGTCGAAGCTCAATATCGGCACCCTCGGCGAGCTGGTCTCGTTCACGGGCGACAAGCTTATGGAATGCAAGAACTTCGGCGTCACTTCGCTGAACGAGGTACGGGAAAAGCTCACCGGACTCGGCCTCAAGCTCCGTAACGACTGACGCGCTGGGTTCATGACGGCCTTCCGACTGGAAATCCGTGCGGCCGATCCTGCCTGTTCGGCACGCACGGGCATTTTGCACACCGCACACGGCCCAGTCCGCACACCGGCTTTCATGCCGGTGGGGACTCAGGGTTCCGTCAAGGGCATCCTGGCTCAGCAGGTCCGCGAAACAGGCGCGGACATGATCCTGGCCAACACCTACCACCTGGCGATTCGCCCGGGTGACGAGACCGTGGCGAAGCTGGGCGGGCTGCACCGCTTCATGTCCTGGCCGGGGCCGATTCTGACCGACTCCGGCGGCTTTCAGGTCTTCAGCTTGGCCGACCGCTGCAAGATGACCGAAAAGGGCGTCGTGTTTTCGTCGCACCTGGACGGCCGCAAGTTCGAACTGACGCCCGAATCGGCCATGCACATCCAGGAAAACCTGGGCGCGGACGTGGCCATGTGTCTGGATCACTGCCCGAAGTTGCCAGCCGAGAAGGAAGAGATCGACGCGGCCGTCAGACGCACCGTGCGCTGGGCGCGACGCTGCCGCGATGCCCACACGAAGCCCGATCAGGCCCTGTTCGCGATCACTCAGGGGGGCCCGCATCGCGACCTGCGCGAACGATGCGCCGAAGAGCTTGTGGCCATGGACTTTCCAGGCTATGCCGTGGGTGGCGTCAGTGTGGGTGAAGACCGTGAGGCCGTGCATGAGGCCCTGCGTGTTTCGACGCCCAAGCTGCCGTCGGACAAGCCCCGGTATCTGATGGGTGTGGGCCGGCCGGAGGACATCCTCGTGGCCGTGGAACACGGGATCGACATGTTCGACTGCGTCTGGCCGACGCGCAATGGCCGAAACGCCTCGTGCATGACGTTCGAAGGCACCGTGCGGCTGCGTAACGCCGCGCACAAGGAAGACACCCGGCCCCTGGAAGAAGGGTGCCCGTGCGTGGCCTGCCGGCATTATTCGCGCGGGTTCCTGCGGCACATGTTCATGGCTGGCGAGATGGTCGGGCCGATCCTGGCCTCGATCCACAACCTGACGTTTTTGCAGCGTCTCGTGGAGCAGGCGCGACAGGCGATCGAACAGGGCCGGTATCAGGCATTTTCGCGGGATCTGCTTGCCAAATGGTCCACTTGACTGCTACATTACGCCATTCCGTCCGTGATATCAGGAGTGTTCGACCGCCGTGCGAAGCGACATCACGACATTTTGGATCGTCGGCCAGGAACCTGCTCCCACGGGGGGGCCGTCGCTGATTCCGCTGGCGCTGATGGTCGGCGTGGTGGCGATCTACTACTACCTGATCATCGGGTTGCCGCAGCGGCGGATGGAAAAACAGCGGCACGACATGCTCCTGTCCCTCAAGAAGAAGGACGAAGTCCTGACCTCGGGCGGCATTTACGGCACGGTCGAGTCGGTGGACGAGAAGAACGAAAAAGTGACGGTTCGGATCAGCGACGAACCGGCCGTACGCATCAAGGTGAACGTTCGCAGCATCGCGCGGGTGCTGCGTGAGAACGAATCGGCCTGAGCAGGGTCAGCAGCCAGTCCGGTCCGGTCGGTGACCGGTTCGTATCGAATCATCCAGGAGATCGAATCCCCCAATGTCCTCCAAACCCAGATCCGTCCTCTACATGATCGGGCTGCTCGCCGCGGTGATTCTGATCCCGCTGGCCGTGATCCGTGTCAAAGGTCTCAAAAAGGGGATCGACCTTTCGGGCGGCACGATCCTGGTCTACGAGATCGATTCGGCGCGTCAGAAGACGAACATCGACATCGACGAGCTGATCGCCGCGATCAAGCGCCGGATCAACCCCGACGGCATGAAGGACATCATGATCCGGCCGATCGGATCGAACCGTGTCGAGGTGATCTATCCGGAAGCCACGTCGGAAGATGTGGAAAACACGAAGCGTTCGATCACCGACCAGGGTCTGCTCCAGTTCCGGATTCTCGCGACGCTCAAGCACGAAAAGCTGCTTTTGACCGATGCGATGAAGGAAAACTTCCTGGAATGGACGAACCGCAAGACGACCTGGGCACGCTACGCGGACGTGCTGACCGTGAAGGACCGCAAGGACCTGAAACTGGCCGACCGTGCCCTGACCGACCCGACGGCCCGCTGGCGGAAGAACGAATTCGTGGGCTGGAACGTGTTCGTCGACGGCATCGACCAGCAGGAGGAGCTGACGGTCGTCTCCAACGACGCCACGACTCTGACCCTGAACGCGGCCCCCGGCAACGCCAGCCCGACCGGTTTCGTGCTTTCGAACAACAAGAGCCAGATGGGCGGTTTCGACCCGAGCGTGTTCAAGTCCGCCAAGGAAATGAACGAAGCCGCCGCGACGACGCCGAAGGACACGCCGATCGTGCGTGACCGGACGGTCGCCCCCGGCCGTGTCGAGCGTTACGTTCTGGTACTGGTTCCGCCCGAAACGCAGGATGTCAGCGGTCAGTATCTGGCCCGTGCCTACATGGCCCAGGACAGCCGCCTGAACCCGGCCGTCGGTTTCGCGTTCAATCGCCGCGGTGCCATGAAGTTCGGCCGGCTCACCCGGGAACACCTTCCCGAGGAAGGCGGCAATTTCAAATATCGCCTGGCGATTCTGCTGGACGACTTCGTCCAGAGTGCCCCGTCGCTGAATTCGGAAATTTCCGACAGCGGTATCATCGAAGGCGGCCCCAGCGGGTTCCCCGTCGGCGAAGTGAATTTCCTGCTGAGCATCCTCAACGCCGGCAGCCTGCCAGCCACGCTCAACCCCGTGCCCCTTCTCGAAGAAAAGGTCGGCCCGACGCTGGGTCAGGACACGATCGCCAAGGGCATTCGGGCGATTCTCGTCTCGATGATCGTCGTGCCCATCTTCATGCTCGTCTATTACGGCAAATCGGGGATCATCGCGGTCATCGGCCTGGTCGTGAACCTGATTCTGCTCGTCGGGTTCATGTCGCTGACGACTTCCACGTTCACGCTTCCTGGTCTCGCGGGTCTGGCGTTGACGATCGGTATGGCCGTGGACGCCAACGTGCTGATCTTCGAACGGATGCGTGAAGAGAAGGACAAAGGTGCCGGCCTCAAGGAACAGGTCCGCAACGGATTCGACCGTGCGTGGACGACGATTCTCGACGCCAACATCACGACCGTCCTTTCCGGCGTCGTTCTGTTCCTGATCGGCACCGAAGAGATCAAGGGTTTCGCTTTGACCCTGATCGTCGGCCTCGTGTTCAACCTTTTCTCGGCCGTTTACCTGTCTCGACAGCTCTTCGATACGGCTGTCGCCGCGGGCTGGATCAAGGAGCTGCATATGATGCGGTTCCTGGCGAAGACGACGATCGACTTCGCCAGCGCCCGGCGTCTGGCGGCTGTCTTTTCGCTGGTCGTGATCGGCATCGGCCTGACGGCGTTCGCCGTCCGGTTATCGCAAGGCACGATGTTCAACATCGACTTCACCGGCGGTTCGCTGGTGACGATCCGCCTGGATGACGCCGATCCGGCGATTTCGGGCCAATCGATCGACCGCCGGTCAGCCTTCGTGCGTGAGAAAGCCTCGGTGCTGCCCGACGTGACGATCGAGTCACTCAACGTGGAAAACGAAAAAGTCGGCACCCGGTTCAACATTCGAACCAGCGACGAGGACGTCGCCCGTGTGCAGAGGACCGTCAACGAAGCTTTCGGTTCGACTCTTAACCGCGTGAGCCTGAGTGTCGGCCCCCGCCAGGCGGTCGCCGAACCCAAGCCCGCGGAAGGCGAGAAGGCTCCCACCGCCGCGGCGTCTCCCTGGAACGCCAGCTACGACCTGACGCTGAACGTCAGGCAGACGCCTTCGAAGCTCAACCAGCTTCTGACACAGGTGCTCGGCGATGCGGCCTCGGGCGGTAAAATCGACAATCCGGATCGCGCATTCTCCATCTCGAATCCCAATTCCGAGGCCCTCTATCAGGCCGATCTCGCTTCGGACAAATTCATTCTCAGGACGAATCTGCCCGAAGAACTGGCCGCCACGAAGCTCAAGGCGCTTTCGACCGCCGTCGCCAACGACCCCTCGCTGATGTTCGAACGGCTTTCGAACTTCGGCGGCACCGTGGCTGGCGAAACCCAGAAGCTGGCGATCATGGCGATCGTCGCAAGCTGGGCCATCATCGCCGGTTATCTCTGGCTCCGGTTCAAGTCGTGGACATACGGCTTCGCCGCGGTCCTCGCCCTGGTGCACGACGTGCTCGTGGCTCTGGGTGCCGTCGCCCTCACTTACTGGCTGGCCCAGGTTCCATTCGTCAGCAGCCTGCTGATGATCGAACAGTTCAAGATCGACCTTCCGATGATCGCGGCGTTTCTCACCCTGATCGGCTTTTCGGTCAATGACACGATCGTCATTTTCGACCGGCTCCGGGAAATCAAGGGCAAGACCGACAAGATCGACGCGAAGCTCGTCAATGACGCCCTGAACCAGACCCTCAGCCGGACGATCCTTACGTCACTGACGGCCTGGTCCGTCGTGGTCATCATGTATCTGTTCGGCGGCGAAGGGCTGCACGGGTTCGCCTTCACGCTCGTCGTCGGCTTCCTGAGCGGTACGTACAGTACCATCTACATCGCCACGCCGGTGCTCATCTCCTGGATGGGCCGGGCCGACCAGAAGTCCGTCACACGTGACGTCGCTTCGAAATCGCTGGCGAAAGCCTGACGAATCGACCGAACCGAAGATCCTCCGAATCCTCCGGGCTCACGCCCGGAGGTTTTTCTATTTCGGTACGATCACGCCCGAGACGCAATACCTCCGAACCGTCGCTCGCTGGCCACGCAGTCACAACCCGGGACCTCCGAGCTCCACCTCGGAGATCGTTACGATTTCATGCCTGGCATCAATGTCATAAGATTCCACCGAGCTGGAGCTCGGTGGGCCCGGGCAGGAATGACCGGTCATCCGGTTACCGTCCGTTCGAATTCGCATAGAATATGGCATGAACCGAATGCACGGTGGCCTGGAGTGACCCGGAGCGGGACGAATCGCGATGAGACCGAAGCGATTGAGACAATTGACTGCCCTTGCTGCAATCCTTCTGATCCTTCCGGCTTCGAAAGCTGCGGAACCTGATGATTCCACCCGCGATCCGCTCAAGATCGATCGTGGTCGCTTCGTCCTCGAATCCGCCAGTTTTCTCGCCCCGGCCTGGAGCGATTCGGCCTGGAAGACCGTCGTCGAAACGGCCAGACCCGTACCGGTCGAAGAAAATGCCGATCACGCTGATCCGATCGACCGGGCCGCGAACGCCCGGCTCCGCTTCGGCCTGCATTCGGCTCCATTCCCCAATAGCGGCTTGCCGATGGGGCTGCGCCCGGCGTGGTCGAAGGACGGTCGCAAGGCTGGCCTGCAAATTGACTGCCTGATCTGCCACGGCGGTTCGATCGGGGGTCAGTCGTATGTCGGCCTCGGCAATACCACGCTCGACTTCCAGCAATTCCTCAATGCGATGACCCGGGCCGACGGCCGCAGGCCACCCATCCTCACCTTCAATCTGAACTCGGGCCGCGGCACCGTCAATGCCGGTCAGTTGGCCATCGTTCTGTTCAGTCTCCGCAATCCCGACCTCACTTTTCGGCAATTCCCCCTGACACTCGGCGCAAATTTGCCGGAACAGGACGTCCCCGCCTGGTGGACGCTCAAGAGGAAGTCGACACTCTACCTCGACGCACGCACCGACGGCGACTCGGCCCGCAGCATCATGCAGTTCTATCTGGGCGAACTTTCGGAAAACCAGTTCTCGGCTTACGAGCCGGCTTTTTCCGACCTGCTGGCTTACGTCAAATCCCTCGAAGCACCGAAATACCCTTTCCCCGTCGACGAGAGCAAGGCTCTGGCCGGCAAGGCCGTTTTCGAAAAGAACTGCGCCGAATGCCACGGCACTTACGGGCCAGACGGCTCCTACCCCGATCTGCTCATTCCGCTGGACAGGATCGGCACCGACAAAGCCAGGGCCGAGGGTGTCACGCCGCGTTCGATCGAACACTACAATTCGACCTGGTTCGGCCAGGTGCACCCCGTCGACAAGTCGCTCGAACCTGGCTACAAAGCCCCGCCGCTCGACGGCGTCTGGGCCACGGCACCTTACCTGCACAACGGTTCCGTGCCGACTATTTACGCGCTTCTGAAAAGCGAAGCCCGCCCGGACCGCTTCCTGCGACATCCTTCGACCGACTTCGCCCATTACGATCAGCGGAACGTGGGCTGGAAGTTTCGGCTTCCGGAACCCGGCTCGAAACCGGTGGACGACGACCCGTTTCGCTCGCGTTCGCTCTTCGATTCCAGCCGCTATGGCCTGGGCAACCGGGGCCACACTTTCGGAGACAAGCTCAGCGAGGTCGACCGGATGGCCGTGATCGAATACCTCAAAACGCTTTGACCCTCCCGGCCCGCTCAGTCGGCGGAGCCGGAATTCTCCCGGTCCATCCGCGTGCATTCGATCGCACCGACGAGCATCTGCCGCTCTTCGGCGGCGACGGTTCTCAGGTCGATCCGGAAGCTGTCCTCATGCGTGCGCCCGACGACGGCGGGCTCGCCCTTCCTCAATCGCCGGGCGAATTCGTTCACGCTGGTGACTCCTGTCGGCCAGGGCGCTTGAATCACCACGGCCCGGCTCGGGATTTTCTCGTCGGGCAGCGAACCGCCGCCGGCAAAAGCTTCCGATGGCTGCACATCGGCATTCCATCCGGCCTGGACAAGTTCCGCGGCGAGTTCCCTCGCCCGAACCTCAAGCGAATCGACCGATTCGGCGATCATCCGCCAGAACGGGATCTGACGGTTGCGCTGGGCGGGGTCGTACCAGCTTCGCAACGTGGCCCCCAGGGCCGCGAGCGTGAGCTTGTCAACGCGGAACGCCCGCATCAGGGGATCGGCCTCGATGCGCGCAACGGCGGCTTTCGATCCGACGATCACCCCGCACTGGGGCCCGCCAAGCAGCTTGTCGCCGGAAAACAAGGCGAGATCGGCCCCGATCGCGACCGATTCGGCGACGGTCGGATCATGCCGGCCAGCAGGCAAATCGTCGGCCGTCAGTGCCCCTGAACCGATATCGTCGATGAAAACCAGCCCCCTGGCGTGCGCCAGCCTGGCAAGTTCGGCCGCGGCCGGTTCCTGAGTGAATCCCACGATGGCGTAATTGCTGGTGTGCACCCTTAAAATCGCGGCCGTCTGGGGTCCGATGGCCGATTCGAAGTCGCTCAGGCGTGTCCGGTTCGTCGTTCCGACTTCTTTGAGAATCGCGCCGGAGACGGACATGATCTCCGGCATTCGGAACCCGCCGCCGATCTCCACGAGCTGCCCGCGCGAGACGATCACCTCACGCCCGGCTGCCATGGCGCGAAGTGCCACGATGGTCGCCGCGGCGTTGTTGTTGACCACCGTCGCCGCTTCCGCGCCTGTCAGGCTGACGATCGTATCGCGGACGGCGTCGACGCGTCGCCCGCGAAGACCGGTGTCCAGGTCCAGTTCCAGGTCGCAATAACCGGCCGCCGTCAGCCGGATCGCATCCAGGGCTTCAGCGGATAGCGGCGCACGCCCCAGGCCCGTGTGCAGGAGAATCCCTGTGGCATTGATCACGCGGCGCAACCCCCGGCTGCCTTCTCTCCCGAATCGCTCGGCAAACGCCGCGGCGACGAAACGGGCAGCGTCGGGCCTTTCGCCAGAGAGAATGCGCTGCCGCAGAGTGTCGAGGATTTCCCGCAGGGCCGTCACCGTCCGATCCCGACCGATCGTCTCGGCGCACCGCGCCACACACGGTTCGGCGAGCCAGTCATTGACTGGCGGAATCGATCGGAGCTCGTCCTGAAGTTCGGATGGATGTGGATTCATGGCCCTGGTGCCACAGCGGTGGCGTGTTCGTTTCGTTCTTGGATCAAGTATCGCAGATCGCCTTCGCGCCGGGTCAGGCCCGTGCGATCGAGCCATTCGGCAAGCGGCACTGCGTATTTCCGTGAAATTCCGAGCAGGTCACGCAGTTCCGCGACGGTCATCGTCGGATGCTCCGCGAACCAGCCCCGCACGTTCTCACGAATGGATTCGCACACCGGCACCGCGAGAAACAGCCCGCCGCCGATCTCTTCGACGACCGTTTCGGCGACGAGAATCCGGGCCAGCTCGATCATCGTCGGTTCGGCGATCTTCGAAGCATCGGCCAGTTCAGCGACGAAACGGGGCGTCAGCCCTTTCCCGGCATATTCCTGCCGCAAAGATTCGAGAATCTTCAGCTCGGCTTTCGTGAGTCGGGGCGAGAATCCGGCCCCGCTGACGAGTTCAAGCTTCAGCTTGAAGTGAGGTCGTGCCAGGGGGTGGTCGATGATGCCGCGAACCAGATCGCGCGGGAGATCCGGCAACCGGCCGACGAGCACCGCGAGCGGCATGCCGGTCAATCGCGGGTGTGCGGCGTGAAAGCGGGCGAGATGGCGGCAGAGCCTGTCCAGAATCGCCTCGACGCAAGCCTTCGGCAATTCGTAACGGCCAGGCCCGCCGGCGGACGAAATGACGAGGCTGCGCCCCTGCCCAGCCAGTCGCGCGGCAGCCGCCGCGACCTCTTCGCCCGTGAGGCCAAGTTCACGCATGGCGGTCATTTCGTCCGGCGGGCCGGATCGGGCCAGGGTCATCCAGGCTTCCACCCGGTCTTCCGGATTCGGGGCATCGAGCCTGGCGATCGATCGCCACGTGGCGATGTCACGCCTTCGGACGATGCGCGCCACCGGCTGAATCACATGCCCGCCACCGACCGTGCGAGGTGGCGAAAGGCTGCGCAGAACGAACGGCCGCCCATGCACTGCGGCGACCGGTTCCGCGAGCACCAGCAGACCGACCGGGGCTTCGCCCGCGGCCAGCGCTTCATCCGGCGGCAGAATCAGCCTGGCGCGGATCTGGGCCGTTCCGATATGGCATTCGAATTCCGCGCGATTCCGAAACGGCTCCGGCGTGTTTTTCGCGGGCCGAAGGCGAACGCCCAGCACCCGTGACGGCCTGAGGAACCCCGGCGCGGCGATTTCGGCGCCTCGTGAGATCGTTTCGCCTTTGACGCCCGTCAGGTTCAGGGCCAGGCGCTGGCCCGTCGTGGCCGATTCGGTCGTTTCGCCGTGCACCTGCAGCGAACGGATTCGGGCGGCTTCCTGACCAGGGAAGAATTCGACCTCGTCCCCCTGCCGGATCACACCCGCCCCGACGGACCCTGTGACGACCACGCCCTGCCCCGGCTTCACGAAGACCCTGTCGACGGAAAGGCGGAAGGGTGAGGGCCGCCCCATGCGGCGAAACCGAGCGGCCGCCGAGACGATTTCGCCTTTCAGGGCATCGATTCCCTGACCCGTGACGACGGACACTCGAAAAATCGGCGAACCTGCCAGACGAGTTCCCTGAAGGTGATCGCGAACGTCATCTTCGACGAGGTCCTGCCAGGCATCGTTCACGAGGTCGCACTTGGTCATGGCCACGAGGCCGTTTTCGATCCCGAGGAGCTCGAGGATTTCCAGGTGCTCTCGAGTCTGCGGCATCACGCCGTCGTCGGCGGCCACCACCACGAGGGCCATATCGAACCCGCCCGCACCGGCGAGCATGTTGCGGACGAACCGTTCATGCCCCGGCACGTCGATGACGGAAATGCGTCGGCCGGCATCGGCGATGCGCGCGAAGCCGAGGTCGATGGTGATGCCCCGGCGTTTCTCGTCGGGCAACCGGTCGGTGTCGGTACCGGTGAGGGCCTTGACGAGCGCGGTCTTGCCGTGGTCGATGTGCCCCGCGGTGCCGAGGATGATGTCGCCTTCGTCGAACGGGATCGGAGCGGTCATGATGGAGCGGACAGACTTTTTCGGATGATGCGGAGACAAGCCGCGGGAGACCTGAACCGGTTCGGCCCCTGACGTGCGAACATCGCAAGTCGCCGGCTATGACTGACCTTGACCTGCGGCGCGATCGGCGTGATACTGAATGAGACAGACAGGGACGTCGCTACATCGAGCCGGAAACCGCATGAATCATCTTCTGCTTTTAGCCGACAAGAAGTCGCCTGAAACCGCTCCAGGCCACGTGGGGAGTGACGGCCGCGCGAACCTTCGCGCCATGTTCGATCGTACGGTCCGGTCCGGAATCCGGTCAACCGTTCTACGGTTCGCAACCAGGGCAAGCACCGCATGAACGGTAACGATCTGCTCCTCATCTTCGCGGCATCGTTCACGGTTTGTGTCCTTGCGACTCCGTTCGTCACGCGTCTGGCCCGCTGGGTCGGTGCCATGGACAAGCCGGACAACAACCGGAAGGTGCACACGTCGACGACGCCCCGCATGGGCGGTCTGGCGCTGGCGGCCGGTCTGTTCGCGGGCATGGTCGTGGCCACGATGTTCCAGAGCAATTTCGGGCTTGAGGACGCCAGCCACCCGTGGGGTTTCCGCCAGGGCGCGATCCTCATCGCGTCGATCGTGATCCTCGCCGTCGGTGTGCTGGACGACACCCAGGAACTGCGCCCGCGGGTGAAGCTCGCCGGGCAATCCATGGCGGTGCTGATCCTCTACTTCGCCGGGATCCGCATCGACAAGATCACGCTTCTGGGCATGCTTCTCGAATTCGATTTCATCTCTTACGACGCCCAGTTCATGGGTTCCGTCGTGCACCTGAGCCCCGCCAGTTTCGTCATCACCTGGTTCTGGTTCATCGCCTGCATGAACATCTGGAACCTGATCGACGGTATGGACGGATTGGCCAGCGGCGTGGGCCTGCTCGTCAGCGGCACGCTCACCATCATCGCCATGCACGGCGCGAACATGGGCGCGGCGGCACTCTCCGTAGCCCTTTCCGGCGGTCTCGCCGGTTTCCTGCTTTACAACTGGCACCCTGCCTGCATCTTTCTGGGTGATACCGGCAGTCTGCTCATCGGCCTGCTCGTCGGCGTGATCGGTGTCGAGGGTTCCCTGAAAGGCCCTTCCACGGTCTCGATCCTGTTCCCGATTCTGGCGATGGGGCTGCCGATTTCGGACACGGCGATGGCCATCTTCCGCCGATGGGTGCGAAACCTGCCCCTTTCGGCCGCGGACCGCCGCCATATTCATCACCTGCTGATCGGCCTCGGCCTCACGCCCCGCCAGTCGGCGGTGCTGCTTTACTGTTTCTCAGGGTTTCTCTGCGGGGTCGTGTTGCTCGGTCTGGCGTTCAATCACGAATTTCTGGCCCTCACGCTCGGCCTTTCCGGCTGCATGGCTTTCATGATCGTACTGATGAGCCGGCGCGACGAGCTGAGCAATCTGCAGTCGGATCTGAAGGACCGGATGACCCGTGGCCGGCAGGATCGCCGGGCAGCCGTCATCTGCTTCTCCACGATGCAGAAGCAGGAACTGCGGAGCCGCCCGGAAGACATCCTCGCCCTGTTCACGGAAGCCTCCGGCGACCTGGGCTTCACGTTCGCCGAAATGCCGATCGGCGACGGCGAATTCGTGCCTGCACGGGTGACCGGCGCGGAACCGGTCGATTCTTCGAACCATATGGAATTCCGGATCCCGGTCCGGTTCGAAAACGTCGATCACGTCTGGACATTCCGCTACGACGAAGGGAACGCGGATCTCGAGCCGGATATCGCCCTGCGTTATCTGATTCGGCTGGTCCGTTTCACGACCGAGTCGATCGAATCTCTCGACGACACCATGGCGGTGACCGTAACGGAACCCGACGATCGCGCGGAGATCCCGATCGATACCGAACCCCAGGCGGACGTCGGGTTCGGTCAGACGGCAGACGTCCGCTGAGTCAAAACCGAAACCGGAATTTCGGAGGAATCCCATCGGCAGGGACTTGCATCGCACCGAAGAACGTCGTAACAATGCAACGCGAGAGACACGAGTCATCGACGGACTGAGCCAAGACTTGCCTCAAACCTGACTGGCCGGAGCGCCGGTGGAGTGACGATTCATGGATCGAATCCCTCAGCACCCTTTTCCGCCGAATATGCCTTTTCCGGCAATTTCCGCCGAATCGGCAAAAACGCCAGCCGATTATCTGGCGGCCATCATGCGACGTGCCTGGCTTCTGGCCAGCGTGACGTTTCTCGGTTTCCTCACGCTGGCGGCGGTCGTCATCCGCATGCCTGACAAATATCAGGCCATGGGCGAATTGCTGGTCGATTCGCCCAAGTTCGACGGCCACGTCAGCGGCATGATGGAAAATACGATCGACCGCCGATCATCCGACGATGACGACACGTTCGTTCCCAACAAAGTCGCCCGGCTCCGCAGCCGCGGTCTCGCGACGCGTGTCGGCCTTTACGAGGAAGTGCGGCAGGACGGAACCGAGCAGGATGTCGCCGACGAGATCGTCGAAGGCCTCAGCGTCCGCCCCCAGACCGGCACGAATATCTTCATTCTGTCGCTCAAGGGCGCCAACGCCGCCCGCGTGACGACGCTTCTCGAAAAGCTCATGACGACCTTCAGCGAGGAAGTCAATCGAGAGGTCGAAGACCGCTTCCGTAACTCGCGCGAACATGTCGCCAGTGCCCTGGCCGCTCAAAATCGCGAACTCAAGGAAATTCAGGATCAGATCCACAAGATCGTCGTCGAAACGCGCATTCTGACGCCCAAGGGCGAAAGCCTCCTCGAACGCCAGTATCAGAACCTGCGTGAACAACTGATGTCGAAGCGGGCAAAGATCGACGCCATGGAGCATCAGGCCCAGGCGGCGAAGATGAAGCCCGAGTTGCCGATCCTTCAGGGCAACGACGGGATTGCGGCACATATCCGCGACCTGCGCGTCAAGCAGGACATGTTCCTCGAACAGGCCCAGAACATTCAGCGCACGGCCAAGAATTCCCGCCGTGATCCCGCACTCATCGAAATCCGCGCCAGGCTGGAGAATATTGATGAGCAAATCCAGAAATTCGAGGCGATGGCCGAACCGCCGCCCGTCCGCCTGGCGGAAGAGTTGCCTGATTTCTTCCTGGAGTCGCTCCGCGAGGACGCCGCGCGAACCGAAGCCCAACTTGACAAGCTGAACCAGGAAATCCAGAAATCCATGCCCAGGATGCTGGAATTCCACACTCTGGAAGAAGAACGAAAGCGGAAGATCCAGGCCATCGAGGACCTCGAACGCCAGTTGTCGAATTTCGAGATTCTCACGAAAACCCGCACGCAGCCCGTCACCATCACCGTGCATCCGGTTCAGCCGGTCAAACCTGTCTGGCCGCCCCGCAAGGCACTTCTGGCGCTGGCGTTCGTCGCGAGTTTCGCCGGGGGCGTGTGTCTGGTTCTGCTGCTCGAACACTCCGACAAGACCGTCCGCAGCCCGGAACGCATCGCCGATCTGCTGAACCTGCCGCTGTATGGCGTCGTTCCGCGGATTCGCCGCCACCCGATGCTCCAGCGTGGCGGCCACCTCTGGACGACGGCCGTCCCGCAATCGCTCGAGGCCGACTCCTACCGCAACCTTCGGGCCAGTATCCTGGGCGGCAGCCGCAACGCGCCGGCATCCCTCCGGCAGATCCTCGTCACCAGCGCCAAAGCTGGCGAGGGCAAGAGCACCACGGCCCTGAACCTTGCGGCCACCTTCGCCAGGGCCGGCGAGCGGACGATCCTCGTCGACGCCGACCTGCGGCGGCCGAGCCTCGGCGGGCTCGTCGGCGAAAGCCCGGATCATCCGGGCCTGGTCGATGTCCTGCGCGGGCTCGAGGCCTGGCAGGAAGTCGTCCGCGGGGCCGACATTCCGCACCTTGACCTCATGACGACCGGCCGGGTGGGCGATACGCCGATCGAAATCCTCGGCAGTCGCGAGCTTCGGCAGCTTCTGGCCGGGCTGGCCAGGCACTACGACCGGGTGATCCTCGACGGCCCCGCCGTTCTTGGCCTGGCTGATTGCCGCATGCTGGGGCAGATCGTCGACGGCTGCCTGCTCGTCGTGCGTGCCAACCCTCGCAACATGCACCCCATCCAGCGTGCCAAGGTCATGCTGGAGCAAAGCCAGGTGCCCCTGATGGGCGTCGTCTACAACGGGCTCACGGAAGATTATCGTAACTGGTCCAGCTACGGATCGCCGGCGGCCCAGGTCGCCAGGGCTCCGGCGATTCCCCTCGCCCCGGAAGCCCAGATGCCGATGTACGCCCGCACCGGGGCAATCGTCCGTGCGGAAGCCGTGAACTTTTCCCAGGGGAATCTGCGATGACGACACTCCTGTTGCGCCGCGATTTCTGGCTGGAATGGGTCTGCCTGATCCCCCTGGCCGCCATCATGCTGATTGGCGGGGTGGCATTCGGCGGCAATGTCTGGTGGTTCCGCCCCCTGGCCATCGCCGGAGTCGGGCTGACGATCGGCGGCGGCCTTTTGCGGCTCGGCTGGCGGCGTGACAGGCTCTTCCTGTCCAGTCCCCTGCTCGCCCTCGGTGTCGCCTCGCTGGCCTGGGCCGCCGTTCAGTGCGTGCCGCTGCCCCACGGCATCGTCGAGCGCTTCGCGCCGCTTTCCGAAGCCGCGTTCGCCCGAGATCAGGTGCCTGTCGCGGCACCGCTCGCCGCGTCCGCGACGGCCGAGCCGGCCGTTCGAAGCCCCCTCGGCAGCCGCATCCCCGTCAGCCTGAACCGGGGCGAAAGCGTGCGCCGGGCACTCTGGCTCGCGCTCGGCCTGGGCGTGTTCTGGTTCGCCGGTCGATGGACGGACCGCTCCTCGAAACTGCTCGTCGTCTGCGGGTTCGTGATCGCCCTGGGGGCTGTCCATTCGGCGATTCTCTCGCTGCAGCTGCTGGACGGTTCGGAAGGTTTTTATGGTCTTTTCACGCCTCATCAGCGCATGGTTCTGGGCCCCGGGCTGGTGGATATGGCGAACGCGCCGCACCGCAGCGAACTGGTGGCGATCGAGGGCCTCTCAAGCGACGGCGGCCTCTGGACCATGCAGCGGCCGACCGAAATCGAAATGATCGGAATCCTGCCTGGCGGGCTCGTCGCATTCGGATGTCTGCAGATGATGGCTCTGCCAGCCAGTTTCGGCTGCCTCTGCTACCTGTGCCAGCGCCGCGGGAGCCGGTTTTCCGTACGCGAGCGGCTGCAGGATCGCGGCGTGAGCGTGCTGTTCTGCGTCATGGCGCTGGCGGGCATGATCTCCGCGGCTCTGGTCGGAATGGCCGTCCCCGTCTGGGTGATGTCTTCGATCGCGCTGGGGCTGGCCGTCACGTTCCTTTTCGCCATCAGGTCCGACCTCGAATGGTGGGTTCCCGTCTGTCTCGCCATGGTCTTCGGCTCGGCAGCTCTTGCCGGTCACATGATCTTCGCCGATCGCACGGATTCCGACGATTCCTCATTCCAGCGATACTGGCGAGAGCCTGACGATCTCAAGGGTTTTATGCGTGAAAATCACGAGATCTGGAAACGATCAGGGTGGACAGGAATTGGCCTGGGCGCCTATCCTCTGGTTGCACCCTATGTGAAGACGACCTCCGCGGTTTCCTCGAGCGCCGTCAGTTCCGCGATCAGCGGGATACTTGAACTGGGTCTCGCGGCCATCGCCGTGTACGTCACGGCCTATGGCTGGATCGCCCTGCGGCTGCTCCGCGGCTTTCGACATGTCGGGTACGAACAGCGCTGCCTGCTGGGAATGACTCTCGGCACGTCGGCGGCTCTGTTGACTGGTTTTTGGCTCAGTCCAGGCTGGGACAATCCGCTTCTGCTCATGGTCGCCTGTGCCCTTTTGGGCATTGCGGACCGTGTGCTTTGCGGGGCTAGCGATCTGTTCATGGAATCGTGGGACGAGGGTTGATCCGGTCTTTCGGCCGATCGGCCCTGGACGTGGCACAAAAGAGCGACATCGATGGCGAAACCACGACTGATTCTGCGAGACCTCAGGCATCCGGGATTGCCCGAAGGGTCCTTCGAACTGAATCGAAGTCCGATCCGGATCGGGCGTGGTCCCCGCTGCGAAATCCGGCTCCATTCGGAACGGATCGCCGACGTCCAGGTCATCCTGCGGCACGAGTCCGACCGCTGGACACTCCACCCCGTGGGCCCCGCCGAAGGTTGCGAAATTCACGAAGGCTTCCTATCGGAATCGGCGCATCTCGATCACGGAACGAAGTTTCGGATCGGCCATGTCGAGATGATGCTGGCTCTTCGGTCCATGAGCCCGACACGCCCGGCGTCTGAGCCCGAACTCACGCGAACTCCGGAACCGGTCCTTCAGGTCGAATCGCCCGTCGCCGCGACAGGCTCTGTCGCCCAGGCGGATCCCGAGCCGGCCGTCGAAATCATCCCCGAGCCGGCCGTCGAAATCCCGGTCGAAATCGAGGCTGTGTCGCAAGGCGTCCAGGCCGAATCGCCTGAGCCGGCGGTCGCCGCGCTCGAACCAGTGTCACCGCCTGAAGAAATCGCCGTCGAAGCGCCGGTCGTGGTCTCTCAACCCGAGCCCGCCGTTCCGGTCGCTGTGAGGCCGGCCTTCGCCGCGGAAATGGTTTTCCCGGATCACGAACTCACCGGTTCGGTTTCGAAGTCCCGATCCGTCGGCCGCTCGCTGAAAATCGGCCCGCTGCGTTCGCCGGCGTCATCCTCGGCGATTTCGGCCTTCGGGGCGATCACCGGCGCGGAACTGGCCGCGACCGCGATGCCGCTCGCACGAACGGCCATCTCCGCCTCCTCCGCCGCGATCGCGTCTGCAATGACGAAGCACGTGCAGCCGGCATCGACATTCGGCGTCGACATCCCCCGGTCCGACACGCGTGTCATGGGCAGAACCGCCCGGCCCGTGGCACCCGCTCGCGAAGAATTCATCGCCCCGATCGGCCCTTCCGGAAGCCGTGCGATGCCGCTCAGGCGGTACTTGCGCGACCATGATTCGTCGAACCTGTGCGACGGCTCCCAGGCCTCGCCCGCCAGTGCCGGCACGATGGCGCCGCCGCTTTCGTTCGATCATGCTCCCTGCGAGAAAATCGCCGTCATCCCGGTCCAGGCCGTCGAAACGCCCGCGATCGAGCCCGATTCGCTTCGCATCGATTCGATCGGCGATCCAGCTTTCTTCGCAGAGCCCGAGCAAGCCTTCACGGCCACAGGTCCAGTCGAACTTGTCGACGAAGAGCCAGCTTTCGACATTGCCGAATCTTCCGAACCTCCGGCGGCTCGACCGGCGCTCGAGGCTTCGATCCAGGAATTCGAAACCTGGCTCGATTCCGTCGGCCCGGATCTCGAACCGGTCGCGACTGTCGACGATCGTGACGCGATCGCCGAATCGGCCGAAGAGCCTGTCGAACGGCTCCTGGCCAGCGATGAATCACAGGCCGAAGCGACGGAAATCGTCACGGAAAATGTCGAAATCCCGACGGATGCCGAAGTCGCCTCACCCCACGCGGACGAAGCGGAACCGCTCGCCGCCACAGTCATGATGGGCGCGGAGCACGAAATCACGCCGGCCGAACCTGAGCCCGAAGCCTTGGCGGATTCGGCCCGGTTCGAGTCCTCTCGCCGGGGGGGCATCGACTCGGCGGTGGAAGATTCGCTGCGCAGGCCGGAGATCCACGAATGGCCCTCGGCCCAGGACATTCTCAGATGGTCTGAAGACAGGCACGGCCGCTCGTTTCTGCTGGCCAGCTCGGAAGATTTGAAATCGCTGAAAGTCTCGCCGGCGCGGACACGGCCGCATGAGTGGATGCGGATGAATTTCCCGACGGCCCTGGCGCTTTGCCTCGCCTGGCTGGGCGGCGCGGCGGCGCTGACGACGCTGGGCTATCGCATGAGCGTTCAGGACGAGCTGACTCAAAAATCGATGAGCGCGATGCTTGCCGCGGAAAAATCGGGAGCATCGCCCCGCATCGATCCGGGTTCCATGGAACGCCTGACGAAGCCCGCCGCGTGGTGGGAGATTCCGCCCGTGCAGCGCTGGTTCCGGGCCGCTTTCGTACGGATGCGTGAGGAAAAGGGCCAGCCGCTGACCGTGACTTCCGCGGAGATGGCCGCCGAGATCGCACGCGAGGCTCCGCTGTATCCCCCGGCCCGCATCTGGAAGAGCACCAATCCGGAAACGGCTGACGTCGAATCTGGCCTGGAGGGCATGAGCCTAGACGTACTGCCGCTCGTCATGCAGGCCGATATCGATCGCCGTCGAGGTCAGGAAGCGAAGGCGAACGAGACCGACAAAGTGGCCCTGAAACTGGCTGCCGACGGCCGCAAACCCGCGAAAGACGAAGAGATCGTTTACGATGCCGAATTCGGCACGAATCGCTTCCTACTTCCTGGGCAGAAGCGCATGCTGGCGATTCTCAAACGCCTTACGAAAGAACCGAACGCGGAGGCCACGCTGCTGGCCGTCATGCCTGAGGACAGTCCCCTCGTCTGGCTGACCGCGGCCCAGCTCATGCGGCATGCGGGTGTAGGTGACGCCGAAGCTCTGGCCAGGAAAGTCTCGCAGTGGCCGATCCCCGCAAAATGCTCGACCGAGCGTCGGCAACTTATCGAGCTGACGAAGGCCGAGGCAAACGCCATGCTGGGTCAGGACGATCTGGCGATCGAGACCTACGAACGGCTCGTGAAGGAAATGCCGGAGTCTGAGTGGAAACGCACGCTTTACTTGAATCTGGGCATGCTCAACCTGAAATCGCTCAAGCCGGAAGCCGCGAAGATGGCCCTCAAAAAGGCCCGGGGCGAAGATCCGTATCACGAAATCGACCGGCACGCCATCGCGACGATCCGCGGTCTTTCGAATTCCAAAACCGAGGCCGTCCGTTCCGCCACGACGGTGCGTGCCAATTGATCAGGGGAATCTTGCCAGGCCTTTTCCCGAGGCCCTGGCCTTGAGCCGATAGGCTCGATCAGGAGTGCGACGACATGGACGTAACCGAGGCGAAACCGAAAACCGAGCCCCCGAAGGCCGCTCTGCGAATCCTTGCGGAACAGCGATGGGCCACGCCCGAGGGCCGCTGGAGCCTGATCGGCCTGGCCGGCGCGATGGCCCTGATCGCCGTTCTGTATTGGGAAAACCTCAAACATTTCACGTTCGTTTGGTCCAACGACGACAATTACAGCCACGGCTGGCTGGTCGCCCCCCTGAGCCTCTACTTCGCCAATTACGCCGCCGAACGGAACGCCCGCCGAGGCAAAACCGCCCGGCCTGAACCTTCGAGCGGCGTGCGGCTCGGCTCGATCCTCATCGCCGCGGGGCTGGCGGGCCGGCTGGTCACCGTGTTTCTCCCGATCGGCCTGATCGCCGACGGTTCGATGATCGTCGCCCTGGCTGGGGCGATCGCCCTGATCTTCGGCGGTCAGACACTCCGCACATATGCCTTCCCGATCGCGTTTCTCGTCTTCATGATTCCTCTGCCGGTCGCCATGTACACCATGCTGGCCAACCCGCTGCAGATGATCGTCAGCAAGGTCGCGGCAGGCGTGATGACGGCCTGCGGCATCCCCGTGCTATGCGAAGGCAACATGCTGACCTTGCCGGGCGATATCCGTATGTTCGTCGCCGAAGCCTGCAGCGGCATGCGGCAGCTCACGGGCTTTCTGGCCCTCACGGCAGCCGTGGCTTACCTCAGCGGCAAGCCGGCGTGGTATCGCGTGGTGCTCGTGGCCAGTGCCGTGCCCGTGGCCATGGTGGCGAATATCGCCCGTGTCATCGTGACGGGGCTGATCATGTACTACGTCGACCCGAACTATGCCCAGGGCGCGTGGCACACGGCGGAAGGCATGGTGCTGATGCTGGGCGGGCTGGCCCTGCTTCAGCTCGAAATGATGGTCCTCAACGCCATGACGGAAGTCGTGTCGACCGGAGCCGCCGCGGCTGGCGCCGGCGAGCCGGAAGGCAGGGAAACGCCGATGGGCGTCGTGCAGGGAGCGCGCGTATGAACGTCAGAAACCGTGTCATCCTGACACTCGGAATGCTTGGGATCGGCCTGGCGGCCCACGCCGCCATGGAACGCAGCGCCTCGATCGAACGGCCGAAATTACGGCGTTCGCTGGCCGAATTGCCGATGGTCATCGGCGACTGGCAGGGGCGTGACGAACCGATCGCTTCGGAGATCGTCGAAGAGGCACAGACGGACGACTACGTCAACCGCATCTACGAACATCAGCGATATCCTGGCCAGCGTGTCTCGCTTTGGATCAACTATTCCGTCAACGGCCTGAATCTGCGGCACAGCCCGGAAGTCTGTCTGCCCTCGGGCGGGTGGACACGTGTCGAATCGCTCAACGACACTCTCAGTCTGAACGACCCGGCCGGCCGCCCCGTGCCGATTTCGGTGCTCGCCTACTCGAAAGATTCGACGATCCAGCGGCTCGGCTTCTGGTACTACATCTTCGGTGAGGGTTCGATTCACAAAGCCATCCGGGGCCTGCCGATCACGAGCCGCTCGAGCCACGGCCGCACGACCCGGGGCTCGAGCATGACGATCGAAATCTTCCGCCCGCAGGACGAAGAACGTCAGGAATTGCTGTCTGACTTCGCTCAGAGTCTGCTGACGGAACTCGAACCGTTCCTGCCGGAAAACCGCGACACCTACTTCCGGCCGTAAGAAGAAAAAAGGGAAAAAGGGGTCTGACC
>CAZSQA010000039.1:7262-51709 GCA_964608915.1 uncultured Isosphaeraceae bacterium | reverse complement strand
TTCTGCCAGAAATCCCGAATCGGTCAAGGTGAGATTGCGGTTTTCTACAGAGCCGGTCAGGAGCCTTATTGGTGGATTGGGCAGCTTGTGCTGAGAGTAGAAAAGGGGACGGAGATCTTTCCTTTGCAGTACGCGCCGTCTAAGATCCATTCCACTGCTGGATCGAAGTCGAATCGGTATCCGATTCTGGAGCGTATGAATGCCACGTCAACGGCGGGCTGACGAAGCCGGGGCGATTTACCACGCCATGAATCGCGGCAATCGAAGTCAGCCGATCTTCCATAAGGACGAGGATTACGAAGCGTTCCTGAGCGCTCTCTGCGAGGGACTCGAACGTTATCCCGTCGACCTTTTCGCATACGTCCTCATGCCCAATCATTGGCACCTGGTCCTTCGGCCTGGCGAAGACGGCGGGATGGGGCGATTGCTGCGCTGGGTCACAGCCACGCACACGCAGCGGTACCATGCCCATTACGGCACTTCCGGCGAAGGGCATTTGTATCAGTCACGCTTCAAAAGCTTCCCGACGCAAGACGACGGCCACTTTCTGGTGGTCTGCCGGTATGTCGAGCGGAATCCGCTGAGCGGAGGACTGATCGCCCGGGCCGAGGATTGGCAGTATGGCTCGCTGTGGGAGTGGCTGCAGAAGCCGAAGCGTGATCGCCCGCTGCTATCGGCATGGCCGATTGCCCGTGCCGCGAACTGGGTGGAGCGAGTCAACCAGCCTCTGAGCGAACAGGAGCTTGCGGCCGTGCGGACGAGTGTCGATCGTGGCCGACCGTTCGGGGGCGAAGAATGGGTGCGGCACATGGCCGAAAGGGCCGGATTGGGATACACCCTGCGAAGTCGTGGCCGGCCTGCCAAGGCACCGCCGCCAGAAAAATGACCCCCGTCCCCATTTCCGAGTCAAAAGCAAAAAAGACCCCCGTCCCCTTTTTCAGGCCCAGGCCGAAGGTCCTTCGATGATGCCCGCACGATTCGCCGTTCGAAACCGGTTTCGCTGGATGCTGATGGCTGTTCTGATCGTCGGCTTTGCCGGTCGAACCGGTTGGGCCGAGGAAGTGACGCTCAAACGCGATACATGGGGTGTGCCGCATGTCTTTGCCGATGGTCTGGCCGATGGGGCTTACGGACTGGGTTACGCCCAGGCTGAGGACAGGCCGGAGCAGATCTTCGCCAATTATCGGCTTGCCATCGGCCGGATGGCGGAAATCACCGGCCCGGACGATATCGAAGAGGACATGAAGAAGTTCGTGACGAAGCACGCCGAGGTGAGCCGCCGCCGTTATCATGAGCTTCCAGCCGATGTCCGGGCCATGTGCGAGTCGTATCAGGCCGGAGTGCGGGCGTTTTTGAAAAAGCATCCTGAGAAAACCCCCGCCAATGCTCTCGAAATGGAGCCCTGGATGATACCGGCGGTGTTCCGCCAGATCATTTTCGGCTGGCCACTGGGCCGGGCCACGCATGAGCTTGGGTTACGGGAAAGCTTCAAGCCGTTCAGCAACGAGTGGTCCGTGCGGCCTGAACGCACGGCCGACGGGGCCGCCCTGCTCCTTATCGATCCGCACATCAGGTGGGACGGTCTCTTCCGGTTCTATGAATTCCGGCTGCACGCGGGCGACCTTGACGCGTCGGGCTTCGGGCCTGTCGGCACCCCGTTCGTGGGTCTGGGGCATAATGCATTCCTGGGTTGGACATGCACCACGGGCGGCCCTGACACGACCGATATTTATGTGGAAGAAACCGACCCGGCCAACCCTCTGAGATATCGCTATGACGGCCAGTGGCGTGAGATGACGACCGAGACCGTGCGCATTGCCGTCAAGGGGCAGCCCGACGTGGTGCGAACCATCGAGCGCAGCCACCACGGGCCGATATTGAAGCGCGAAGGGAACCGGGCCTATGCCATGGCCTGCCCTTATATCGAAGAAATCGACGTGACGACGCAGTTTTTCCGCATGATGACCGCGCGTAACCTGAAGGAATTCGACGCCGCCATGAGCATGAATCAGCTTATGGAGCAAAACGTGATGTATGCCGACGTGGAGGGCAACATCCGGTACGTGCGCACCGGCCGCGTGCCGATCCGCCCCACCGGTTTCGAACCGGACAAGCCGATGCCCGGCAACACCAGCAAGTCGGAATGGCTCGGGATTCATCCGATGAAAGACTTGATTCAATTCCTGAACCCGCCCACCGGCTACATGCAGAATTGCAATATCGGGCCTGACATGATGGCCAGAAACCTGCCGCTGAATTTTGCCGATTACCCGAGTTATGTGATCGGAACGAATCCTGGGCAGACGAATTCACGTGGCCGCCGCGCTGTGGAATTGCTGGAGGCGCACCCCAAAATGACGCTGGATCAGGCCCGGGCGATTGCGCTGGACGTTCATGCCGACCGCTGCGAAGTCTGGCAGAAAGCCTTGAAGGAAGCGGCCGCCAGCGTCGAATCGGCCAAACCGCGCAAGGGCGTGAAGCCGGAAGACCTGCGCCGGGCGTTGGAGATCCTCCTGGCCTGGGACGGCCTGATGGATCAGCGAAGCACTGGCGCCAGTCTTTATCGAACGCTTCGCGAAACGGCCAGGAAGAACAAGCTGGAGGCGACCGGTGCCCCCGATACCATGATCGACACGTTTGCCGAAGCCGTTGCCTGGCTCCAGGCGAACCACGATTCACTTGAGGTGCCGTATGGGCGAATTCACCGGATGCGCCGGGGCGAAAAATCGTGGCCGGTTTCCGGTGGCGACTCGGGCGCGGGCGACCAGACGCTGCGGGCCATTTCGAGCGACCTCGACGGCAAGTTTTATTTCGGGCGTGCCGGGCAAAACTGGGTGCAACTGGTGCAATTCGTACCCGGCGAGGTGCGAAGCTGGAGTCTGACACCGTTCGGCCAGAGCGACGACCCAGCCTCGCCCCACTATACGGATCAGGCCGAAAAGCTTTTCAGCCCGGGCAAGATGAAACCGACCTGGTTCGGCAAAGGGGAGCTGGAAGGGCATGTCGAGAGCACGACCACGCTGAACCCCGAGAAATGAACGGCGTTCATAAATGGGGACGGGGGTCATTTCTGGCCACGATCCAAATAAGACCCCGTCCCCTTTTCTGTGTCGTCCCCTTTTCTATGTCTGGCGGGCGGCGGGGGGAAATCGGTGGACAAATCGGGTATGATCGACCAGACTGACATGCCGAAAATCCTGATCGACGTCTCCCGAGCCTGTAAACACCACTTCCAGCGAGCCATCCCGCGATGAGTGCCGAACAAGACAACGGTTTCATGCGTTCCGACACGATCAAGAAGGGCGACCACCGCGCTGCGCACCGGAGCCTGCTGCGTGCCACGGGGGTGCGTGAGGACGACTGGGACAAGCCCTTCATCGCCATCTGCAACAGCCACGTCGACATCATCCCCGGGCACGTGCACCTGCAGGAAGTCGGCAACTACGTGAAGGAATGCGTGCGCGAGGCGGGCGGGGTGCCGTTCATCTTCAACACGATCGGCGTGGATGACGGTATCGCCATGGGGCACAAGGGGATGAAGTACTCGCTGCCCTCGCGCGAGATCATCGCCGACAGTGTCGAGACGATGATCGAGGCGCACCGGTTCGACGGCATGGTGTGCATTCCGAATTGCGACAAGATCGTGCCTGGCATGATGATGGGCGCGCTGCGGGTGAACATCCCCACGATCTTCGTCTCGGGCGGGCCGATGGAGGCCGGCAAAACCAGCACTGGCAAGACGGTCGACCTGATCGACGCCTTCGTGGCCGGGGCCAAGCGGCAGTCGGGCCAGATTTCGGCGGAGGAGCTGCTGGACATCGAAAAAGCCGCCTGCCCGACGTGCGGAAGCTGCTCAGGCATGTTCACGGCCAACAGCATGAACTGCCTGTGCGAAGCCCTGGGCCTGGCCCTGCCCGGCAACGGCACGATTCTGGCCACTTCGGCCGAGCGCAAGACGCTTTACCGCAACGCGGCGTTCCGGATCGTCGAGATGGCGAAGCGCTTCGGCAAGGTGGGCCCTGGGCACGGGCTGCTGCCGCGTGAGATCGCCTCTCTGGAAGCCTTCGACAATTCGATGGTGCTGGATATGGCGATGGGCGGGTCGACGAACACGATACTGCACATTCTGGCGATCGCACATGAGGCCGGCGTGCCTTTTGATCTGAAGCGGATCGCGGCGGTGAGCAAGCGCACGCCGTTCGTGTGCAAGGTGTCGCCATCGGGCAAGTATCACATCGAAGACGTGGCCCGGGCGGGCGGGATTCACGGGATTCTGGGCGCGGTGGAACGTGGCCGGCCGGGTACTTTGAGCCTGGATTGCCCGACGGTCACGGGCAAGACGATCGGCGAGAACATCGCCGAATACGACGTGCGGGCAGGTGCCGCGGCAGGTGAAGCGAAGAAATGGACGGCCGTGCTTCCGGGCGGGGTGAGGTCGAGCAAGGCGTGGTCCGCTGGCGGGGTGGACGAATCGGCCCTGGCGGTGCTGGAGGCTCCGGTAGCCTCGGGCCACGGGTTCGGCGGCAAGGCTCCGGACGGTTTCGACCCGCTCGACGTGATTCGCGAGGTGCCCAGCGCCTATTCGCAGGAAGGCGGCCTGGCCGTGCTTTACGGCAATCTGGCGCCTAACGGAGCAGTGGTGAAGACGGCCGGCGTGTCGCCCAAAATGCTGAAGCACGAAGGGCCGGCCGTGATCTTCGAAAGCGAAGAAGATGCTTATAACGGCATCGTGTTCGGCAAGGTGAAGGCCGGCGACGTGATCGTGGTTCGATACGAGGGGCCGAAGGGTGGCCCCGGGATGCAGGAAATGCTGGCCCCGACGACGGCGATCAAGGCCGTGGGGCTGGACGACAAGTGTGCACTCGTCACCGACGGCCGCTTTTCGGGCGGAACGGCGGGGGCCTCGATCGGCCACGTGAGCCCCGAGGCGGCCGTGGGCGGAGCGATCGGGCTCTTGAAGGATGGCGACATCGTGTCGATCGACATCATGAACGGAAAGCTGGATGTCCACGTGTCGGATGAGGAGCTTGCGGCCCGGCTCGCGACCTGGCAGGCCCCTGCCCCGCGTTTCACGCGCGGGTATCTGGCCCGGTACGCCAAAATGGCGACCTCGGCCGACACGGGCGGCGTGCTGAAGTGGGATTGAGCGGTGGCGAATGACAGAATCCGCTGAAGAATTTGAGGGGCTGGGTGACTGGCCCCTTTTTCTGTTTTTTGGGCGGATTCGAGTTTTTGCGGGAATTTCGAGGCTCGCGATCGAGCGCAAGTGGTCGAATTCCTGGGTTGGTTATTTTGTTTTTGGAAGGTCAGTCGGGGCACTGTTTTTTTCTCGATCTCAGATCTGGTGCTCGGAGGTCCCGGAGCGGCGGAGTCAGGGGCGAATTCCGGTTCGCATGATTGGATGGATGCTTGCATGATTTATGCGTCAATGATTTAAGCGATCAGGAAAAGACAGCCGGTCGAGGGGTTTATTCGGGTTTTCCTGATTGCGCCGGAAAAAATCGTTATTATTGCATGCACGCATTTATTGACAGGGTTCGGAATTGGGGTTTATGTTGGTATCGGTCAAGAAAAATGTAACGTTACCGGCGAGAGTTCCCTTCGTCGTGGCCAGTCTCGGCTTGCGGCGGATTTGAGCGATCGTGTACGGCACCCAATCGAGTTCGAGCCTTCGAGCAGCACCGGAGATAGCGATCATGGGCGGAATGACTGGCGATCGTTTCGGAGGCAATGACGGCAATCGCAGACGGGGCCGCCGGCCGCGGAGGCGTGCGGGGCTCGATGCGCGGCTGGAGTCGCTGGAATCGCGCCGGTTGCTCGCGGACGCCTCGGCGATCGCGGCCAATTTCGGCGATTATTTCCTGCTGCCCAAGGGCAAGCAGAACTTGCTCCGTAGCGGAACGGACCTGATCGTCGAGTTCGCGCCGGGAACGAAAGATTCCGCGACGGCCCGGCTGGCGGCTGAAGGCGGCGCGCTGGCGGGCTTCACGAAGCTCTACGACCTGGGCAAGGATTCGGCCGTTTTCGTCCGGCCCGCGAAGGCCGGCGTCGCGAATGACGTGCAGGTGGCCGATCTGATGGCCGTGGCGGCTGCGGTCCGCAATGACGCGAGCGTCGTCGGAGCGTCGTCCTCGCTCGTCGAATCCGAATCGCTGACCCGGTACATGCTGACCGATCAGATCAACGTCGCGCTCAAGCCGGGCGTCGACGCCGCGACGGTTTTCGCGGGTTTGACGGGCGTCGAAAGCTGGCGTTCGCTGCGTGGCGGCAAAGATCTTTACGTGGTGACTTATTCGGGCAACATCGGCGTGGAAACGCTTCAGTTCTCGACGGCTCTCGCAGCCCGGGACGGCGTTGCCTACGCTGAGCCGAACGCGTGGCTGGAAGGCGGCTTCACGTCAACCAACGATCCGCTGATCGATCTGCAGTGGCAGCTCAACAACACGGGCCAGACGGGCGGCACGCCGGGTGCTTCCGTGCATGCCTTCGGTGCATGGAATCAGGGTGTGACGGGCACGGGTGTCGTGGTGGCGATCATCGACAGCGGTGTCGAGCTTGACCACCCCGACCTTCAGCCGAACCTGTATGCCAATCCGGGCGAAATTCCGAACAACGGGATCGACGACGAAGGCAACGGTTACATCGACGACGTTTACGGCTGGGACTTTTTCGACGACGACAACGACGCCAACCCGGACTTGAGCCGCCCCAGCTATGGCCACGGCACTTCGGTTTCGGGGTTGGCCGCGGCAGCCGGAAACAATGCCGAAGGGGTCGCGGGGGTCGCCTACGGGGCGAAGATCCTGCCTGTGCGGATCGACTTCCCGATCGCGATTTCGTCGATCACCGAGGCCGTCTATTACGCGAGCGGCCTGACGGCGACGGCGACGACGGTCGACTGGGACGGCGGCGACGTCATCAACCACAGTTACGGATACGGCAACGGCAGTTCGACGTATCAAACGTTCGAAGATGCGTTCACCATGTCGGCGACGGCCGGGCGAAACGGCCTTGGGGCGTTGAATTTCGCTTCGTCGGGCAACGGCGGAGTCGGCTTCGTGTCCTATCCGGCCGCGTATCCGAACGTGATCGCTGTCGGCGGCACGGATTACAACGACGATCGCGTCGGTTACAGCCAGTATGGCGCGGCCCTTGACCTGATGGCGCCGACGGCGCCGGACTGGAACTTCCCGAACATCACGACCGACCCAGGTCTGTGGGTGCTCGGCACGGATGTGACAGGCGGATTCGGCTTCAACAATTTCGACAATTACGGCAATCCGGAATATCCGCTGGCGCAGGTTTCGCTCGATTACACGACGTTCAACGGCACTTCGGCGTCTTCGCCGATCGCGTCGGGCGTCGGCGCACTGGCTGTGGCCGCTCTGCCGTCGGCGACTTTCACGCAGATCTACGATGCCCTGATCGGCACCGCGAACAAAGTCGGCGGCGTGATCTACGATTCCAACGGGTTCAATCCTCAATACGGTTATGGCCGTGTGAACGCCGATGCCGTCGTGAATTATCTGGCGACGTTCTCCGTCTCTTCGACGACGCCGGCCAACGGGGCAGCTCCGACGGCAGTGCCGTCGCAACTGGTCGTGTCGTTCAATCGCGCGGTCGACATGAACACGGTCAGCGCCAGCGATCTCGTGGTCCTGGCCCCGCTCGGGCTGACGGTGACCGTCGGCACTCCGAGCCTGGTCGCGGGCACGAACGATCAGGTCGTTTTCCCGCTGACGTTCCAGCTCGGCGACTCGCAAATTTCCACAGGGCTGATTCAGTACACGCTCGCCGCGGATTCGATGTACTCCGTCGACGGCCGCCCGCTGACGGCTTATACGGGCAATTTCATCGTGCCGCTGGCCGATCTGACGCTGCTGCCGGAACCCGTCGTGCCCACGATGGTGCTGGGGCAGGAAACGACTTTCACGCAGCAGATCACGCTCAACGGCCCCGAATTCACGACCGGCGTCACCCTCATGACGCAACTGCCGCAAGGCCTGAACTTCGTTCGGGCCAGCACGCAGCGGGGTACGGTTTCGTACGACGCCGCGGCGCATCGGCTCTACGTGAAGGCCGGCAACTTCCTGCCCTCGGGCATCGTCGAAGTGAGCCTGACCCTGCGGCCGATCCAGGCCGGGCAGTTCCAGATCGCCTCGTCGGTCGTGAGCGACTCGCTCGAGATCATCTCTTCGACGAACAACATCGTTTTCCCGGTGTCTGTCGTCGACGTGCCCGGCGTACTCCGGTTTTCGAAGACGAATTACACGGTGTCCGAGGAGACGAGCCCTCACATCGTGCTGTTCCCGGTCACGCGTCAGGAAGGTTCTCTGGGCGACGCGACGGTGAAGGTGAAGGCGATCGACGGGACAGCGGTCGAAGGCGTGGACTACGAGCTTCTGACGCCTGAGCTGACGTTCCCGAACGGCGACCGTTCGCCGCAGGAGGTTCAGGTGCGGATCCTGACGACCTCCGAATGGTTCGCGAGCCGGACGTTCAGCCTTGAGCTGACCGACGTGAACAATGCGACGATCGGTTATCCGGACGTCACGAACGTGACGATCCTGGACAGCCAGCCTGCTCCCGTGGGCACGATCGTGTTCTACGGAGGCAGTCCGAACCCCGTGAGCGAGTCGGGCGGGTTCATCACGGTGGAGGTCCAGCGTGTGGACGGGCTTTCGAAGGAACTCGCGGTGACGCTTTCGACGAGCAACGGCACCGCCGTGGCGGGCACGAACTTCGGCACGAAGGGCAGCACGGCTCAGTTTTCGAAACTGATCACGTGGGCCGAAGGTGAGATGGGCTCGAAGTTCGTGAACATACCGATCCTGCAGGACGGCGTGTACACGCCGAACGCCCTGGACTTCAAGATCAGCGTGTCGCCCGCGAACGCGGACACGACGATCACGGGTCTGACGTCGGAGTCGATCTACATCACGAACACGACGCAGACATCGAACGTGGGCTTCAACCCTGTGAACTACCAGGTACTGGAAGACGCGGGATCGGTGAAGGTGATCGTGACGCGTACGATCGTGCCGCTGACCGACGGCGTCGTACCGGCCCTGACGGTCAACTACGCGACGGCCAACGGCACGGCGCTTGCGGGCGTGGATTACGTCGCGGCGGCCGGGACGCTGAACTGGTCGGCCGGCGACACGTCGTCGAAGACGATCACGATCGGCGTGATCGACAAGCCGACGACGGAGCTGGACCGGAACTTCCTGGTGAACTTGTCGGGTGTGAGCCTCGCGGCCAACGGCACGATCACGGCGGGTCAGGCTCAGGTGATCATCAAGGACACGGACGTGGACACGACCGGTCCGAAGGTGGGCGCTGTCCAGTTTTCGGGCACGTCGACCTCGATCTCCCAGATCTACCTGACGTTCAGCGAGCCTCTGGACGTGTCCTCGGCCACGAACGGCTCGAACTATCTGGTGACGAGCTCCAGCGGCCAGGCGACGCTCGTGACCGGCGTGCAGTATCTGTCGGCCTCGAACTCGGTGGTGGTGAACCTGCCCGCGGGGACTCTGAAGCCGAACACGTTCTACACTCTGACGGTCAACGGCACGGCGCCCAACGGCGTGAAGGACATTTTCGGGAACCTTCTGGACGGTTCGGGGACGAACGGTACGAGCTACGTGACGACGTTCGTGCGTGGTACGTCGGCGACGTACGTGGACAACCTGAACAACCGTGTGACGATCGGGCTTCGTAACGGCGGCTTCTTCGACCTGACGCGTTACCCGAACGGCCAGGGTCAGTGGCTGGCGATCTACGACGTGACCTCACGTTCGGTACTGAGCGGCTCGGTGAAGCGTATCGACGCTTCGAGCACGGGCTACACGCGGATCGACACGCTCTCTGGGATCGGGAACCCGTGGTTCATCCGTGTGACGATGACGACGCCCCCGTTCTACGTGAACACGGTACTGGCCAACAATCCGTCGCTGCCTGGCGGCGCGGCGCCAGTGGCCACGAAGCTGGCGGCGAAGAAGCTTGTGAAGGCCCCACGGCCGACGCTGGCCAGGGCCGTCCGGGGCCGTTGAGACGCCGGCAGCGGTTTCGCCGGGCGATTCATCCGAATGAAATATCAGCCGAAGTCCGCGGACTTCGGCTGATATTCTGAATCGTGGCATCGGCTTCCAGCCGATGTATGTGTTCGGATTGAAACATCGAATTCGGGATGCAATTCATCGAAACGATCGGTCGGAATGAAATGTATTTTGCGATGGCATTTCTGTTGTGCTCACACCGGCTGGAAACCGGTGCTTCTCTTTTCGGAGTCCGTCATAGCCGGCTGATTCGTACGCCCTGGGACCCCCGAGCTCCAGCTCGGGGGTCTCTTGCACAATGTCCGAATCGAACCCCGGAATTCGACAATACCGAAAACCCCCGAGCCGGAGCTCGGGTGGCCCAGGGCTATGAGACTTCGCAGAGATTCGTAACTTCAGCCGAGGTTGCCGTCTCGGATACCTTTGCGCAATTGTCCTAAATTATGTAATCCGCAATCTTTCTTGAACCGAACTGACCGTCCCCCTTGCGTTGAATTGGCCCGAATCAGCCTTACCAGTCGCAAGCCGTTTGGAGTATTGTCGATGCGGCATGCGAGTCTGGCCGAACGTCGGTCAGCCTGGCGGTGGCCGGCAGATCACGAGGCAGGCGGCGATGACGTTCGAGCCAGGCGAAAGCCTGAAATGGCGAGTATTAAGGCTGTCATTCTCGCGGATCCTGGGCATCGTCGGATGGTCGATTTTCGGGTGCTTCGGTCTTTCGACCCATGCGCAGGATACGACCGCAAAGCCAGCTCATGCACCTGAGCCGCCCGTCCGATCGAGTCCTGTCCGACCGATCGAACTTGACCCGGGCTGGCCGAAAATCACGAACGGCGGCCCTGCCTGGGGCGAAATGTCGGGGCTGTGCCTGGATCACGACGGGCACATCTGGGCATTCCATCGTGGCGCCGTGCCCGTCGAAATTTACGACAAGTCCGGTGAACTTCTCAAAGCCTGGGGCGAGGGGCAGTTCGGTCGGCCGCATCAGGTGCGTGTCGATGATCGTGGCCATGTCTGGCTGGTCGATGCCGGCCTGCATGTCGTCCGCAAATACGATCCGTCCGGAAAACTTCTGCTCACGCTGGGCACAACCGGCAAGGCGGGCGAAGATGCGAATCATTTCGATCAGCCTACCGACGTGGCCGTCGCTCCGACAGGCGAGATCTTCGTGGCCGATGGCTACGGCAATCACCGGGTGGTGAAGTTCGACGCCCAGGGGAAGTTCGTGAAAGCCTGGGGCAAAAAAGGCTCGGCCCCGGGTGAATTCGACCTGCCTCATTCGATCGCCATGGATTCGAAGGGCCGGCTTTACGTGGCCGACCGCAGCAATGGCCGGGTGCAGGTTTTTGACGGCGAAGGCACGTTTCTGGCCGAATGGGCGGGCAAGGTGATGCCCTGGCATATCGTCGTTCAGCCTGGCGATGTCGTTTATGTCTGCGGGTCGACTTTCATGCCGAAGCCAAGGCTGTCGATTCCGGGCATTCCGAGAGGCATCCCGCCCAGAGACCAGATCGTGGCCGCCTTCGACGTGAACGGGCGCGAAATCGAGCGGTGGACGTTCCCTATCGGTCGAAAAGCCGGTCAGCTCGAATGGGTTCATGCGATGGCGCTGGACGGTCAGGGCAATCTCTATCTCGGCGACATTCGCGGCCGCAGGGTCCAGCGGTTCGTACTTCGCAGCGGGCCGCTGGCGGATCGGGCGAAAACCGATGCGGCCGTCCGTCGAGCCGGGGCTGACAAGCCGAAGTGAGACCGCCGACAGCCTGTCGAGAGGAGACTCACAGGCGGGGAAGAACTTAGCGAAAGTTGGGGATTTCATGGCGACAGTTCGAATCGCCGATGGATTGAATCCGCGAATCTGGATATGATCTCGCGTGATCGGGCGTCGAAATCGGTTCGAATGCCCGGAAGTGACAGATCGGATTCGAAGTCCGCATCATGACAGCACCGTCGAACGATCCACGCGTTTTCTATGCCGCCGAGCGCACGCTCCTGGCCTGGATCCGCACGGGGCTGGCCGTGATCGGCATGGGGTTCGTCGTGGCGAGGTTCGAACTCAGCATGCGATCGGTGCAGGCCGGCATGGATATTCCACCCCATCCCGGGGCCACGGTCATCGGATTCTGCCTGGTGTTCATGGGCTCCCTTTCGATGGCGGTTGCCGCACGCCAGCATTGGCGATTCTGCAGAATGCTCCAACCTGATGACATTCCCAGGTCTACCCTGACCGAATGGTCATACTGGTACGCCATGGTCCTTTCGGTCTTCGGTATCATTTTATCAGGGTACATTGTCGTCCGTTCCATTGAGGGATGACCGGTCCGGCCGGCCAATTCTCCTGAACCAGGTCGATTTCTCGTGCGCAAGTCCGTCGTCAAAATCGAACTGCCGCTGGATCGCGATGACGCATTCGCGGATCTCGTCGAAGCTTTCGAAACTTGCAATTTGCCGTATGAGCACTGGACGCATCGGGCCCATCTGGCGGTGGCATTGTGTTACGTGCGGAAAATGAGCCACGAGATGGCCCTGAAAAGGGCACGTGAACGGATCATCGCCTATAACCTGAGATGCGGCAATGTGACCGGGTACAACGAAACCGTGACTCGCTTGTATTTGACGAAGCTGCGCCACGATGCCGAAACTGGCCTGGCAGCTAAGGAGTTGCCGGAAGAACTGGACAGGGCGGCGAGCGCATACGGCGTCGGCTGGCTCTATGGCTATTATTCGAAGGACAGGATCTGGTCGCCCGAGGCTGCCGCCGGCTGGGTCGAGCCCGATTTGCGTCCGCTCGATTTTTTTCCGAATTCGACCGAATAACCACGCGTGGCCAGCGAATGAGCGTTCGAGTCGACCGATTGAGGAAATCGGTCCTATTCCGCATTCGTACGGAACATTCTCATCGATCATCTCAATGCATCAAGGGGATAGTATGTATCGACATCTTCGATCTTCGATCGCCGCGGTTGTAGTCTGCGCGTGGGCCGGAATCTCTGTCCATGCCGGCGAATCCGATCCGCTCAAACGAGCCGGTTCGCTGGGGACCAAGCTCGGCCCGGTGGAAGCGGCCGACCGTGAGCAGAAAAAACTGCCCGACGGCGTCGGGGTCAAAATTCTCGAAGTCATCCCCGAATCGTCGGCGGCTGAGGCGGGGCTGAAGCCGGGCGACATCGTCACCGCTCTCAATTCCGAATCGGTCAAGGCTGCCGGGACGTTCGCGGCATCGGTTTCGAAACTCCGCGAAGGCGATAAAATCCGCGTGGACGTCAATCGCGACGGCGAATCGAAGTCGATCGACGTCACCCTGAAAGGGCGTCCGAAAGAGTCCGGAAATGACGATTATGAAGTGATTTACGGCAGCGTGACGATCCCCGCCGGGCGTCTGCGCACGATCATGACCCGGCCGAAGCGCCAACCCGGCGCCGACGAAAAGAAGCTGCCGGCGCTCATGCTGATTCAGGGCGTCGGCGGCTATTCTGTGGAAATCCGGCCTGGGGCCTATGGTTATGCACCGATGATCGAAGCCTTTTCGAAAGCCGGCTTCGTGACGTTCCGCGTCGAAAAACCTGGCCAGGGCGATAGCGAAGGCGGCCCCACTTCGGAAGTCGATTTCGAAACCGAGCTGGCTGGATACAAGGCCGCTCTGAAAGCCCTGAAAGCCACGGAATTCGTGGATGCCGGCAATGTCTTCCTGTTCGGTCACAGCATGGGCGGCGTGATGGCCCCACTGATGGCGATCGAAGAGCCCGTCAAAGGCATTTCCGTCTACGGCACCGTGGTGAAAACCTGGCCGGAATATATGCTGGAGAACGTCCGGCGGCAGTCGGAACTGGCGGGCGAATCGCCTTCGGCCATCGACGCGGCCCTGAAAAAGGACGCCGCTCTCAGCTATCTGCTGTTCCTTGCCGGCAAATCGCCGAAGGAAGTTTCGAAAGAACATCCCGAACTTGCCGAACGGATCGCCGAATTCTTCGCCGACGGCGAGCATTACGTCGGTCGCAGCTACAAGTTCTTCCAACAGCTCGCCAGCAAGAACATGGCTGAAGCATGGGAAGGTTTCGACGGACATGTGTTGTCGGTCTGGGGCCGTTCGGATTTCGTCTCGGCCGAGGACGACCACGCCCGGATCGCGGCGATCGTCGATTCGAAACACCCTGGCCACGGCAAATTCCTGGCGCTCAAGGGCCTGGACCACGGCATGTTCGAAGCCGCGACGCCCATGGACAGCTTCCGCACCGGAGGCAGCTCCGGCAAATACTCACCCGTCTATCACGAAACGCTCGTGGAATGGGCGAAAGAGCTTGCCGGAATGAAGAAGTGATTCGCTGAGCGAATTCGAAAGAAGCACCTCTCCGACTCCCGCCGTACAGTCTTTCATGGCCGCCGGATCCGATCAGCTTCGACACGGCATGAAACCTGCGGCGGGCGTCGGCCTTGATCTTGTTCGTTTCGCAAGTTCGGATTCGAAAGCGAGCGATCAATGTGGCAGATGAAATCGGAATCGCCGATCGGCGTCGTCATTTTCGCCGTGATCTTTGTCCTCATTCTGGTCAACTTTGCGATTTGGACATACTTCGGAAAATATGCCAGTGTCGATCGGAAACGCAGCCTTCTGCTGCCTTTCTGCGTCATACAAGGTGTCGTTTCGCTTGGGATTCTGGCACTGGCGGGCGTTCCCGTCATCCTTTTGCCGCTGTTTCTGGCGTTTATCTGGCGTTTGCATTATCGGTCGATTCGATTTTGCGAATCGTGCAGCAACTGCATCATGAGTCATTTCCCTTTCGGCCCTGCGGCTTACTGCCCTTATTGTGGGGAGAAGATCCATAAGTGAAATCTTGAGAGGCACCTGGTTCAGTGCGGTAGACGACGACAAGATCCGCTTCCCGGCCTCTTGACCGGGGATCGTCTTTGTGATTTCTTGTCGATGCTTCGATGGCATCCGAACGCACGCAGGCACGATCACGAATCTGTTGAAGTGCCTATTCGACTCGGCAAGGCGCTTCGGAATTCGAAGAGAACCCGGCCAGCTCGCATGTTTTTCGCCTTGGTTCGATCCGATCGGTTGCCGGATTGTGCCGTGAGACGTATTCGCTGTCGATTCGTGCATCAGATGATTGGGGCTGGCCCGGATTGCTGGAATTGATCGTAAAGGCACGAATTGATGCGGTCAGCGACTTGAGATCCGAAGAATTGGAATTTGTGAGGAGATCGAATCGATGGGATATGCTCTGAATTGTTCCTGCGGGCGCAGTTTCGACGTTCAGACCGGTCAGGCGGGTTCGACGCTGAAATGCCATTGCGGGGCAGATGTTCGCGTGCCGAGCGTGAGCAAGCTCCGCGAGCTTGCGGGCAAGGCGGCTTATGAAGTCGGTGTGATCGACCGGATCGGCGGGATGATCGATCGTGGCGAGTTGCCCACCGGCGGAGTCTGCGCCGTCAGCGGCAAAAGCACCAGCGATGTGATGGACATTTGCGTTCATGCCGAACATTTCCAGAAACCTCAGGAAATGAACCTGCAATGGTTTGCGCCTATCGCTTTTCTGATGCTGTTTCAGCCCTCTCTCACATTCGGCCAAAGGCATCGACCCCATGGCGACGGCCGGGATACCTGGGTCCGTACACCCCTGTTCATCGATTCGGAATATCACCACAAAGTTCGGAAGGCAAGTCAGAAGAAGCTGAAACGATGGCTGCGGAGCGTACCGGTTTATGCGAAGCTGCTCGACGAGTATCCGCAGGCGACGGTCGAGTTCGAACGCGGCTCCTGAACACGGATTACGAAATCGTTCGATTCTGAGGCACGTTTGCCTGCTTCTCTTGCGGGATTAGGCGGATCGGCGGACGAATCGCGTTCGATGATCGTTCGATTCGACTGAACGGTCGCGATGGAAACGATTCGATCCCAAAAAAGAGCGATTCGCCTGCATTCGAACATGGCCAAAAATCACTTGCTCCGTACTTTCGGTTCTGTTCAACTCCTGATGGATCGGATTTGTCCGAAGTCGAGGATGAGCGGAGATTACCACGATTCGTTCCGGTGGGATCGAAGGTCAGGTCCTGCGTTCGCATCCTTTGCGGCATCGGCCCTGATCGCAGGAAGACATCCAGGTGTGCCGACCATTTTGCCGGGATCGACTTCGTCGGACTCGAATGAACGATGATCGCAGGAGAGATTCGATGTACCGGAAATCGTTGCCTCAGCGCGTGTTTATGGCCCTTGCCATCATGGGCTTTCTGAGTCTTCCGGCGTCCGAAGCGCAGGATGCCCCGAAAGTGGAAGATCTGCAGAAAGAAATCGAGATTCTCAAAAAAGAGAACGAGTTGCAGAAGAAGGAAATCGAGCTGTTGAAGAAAGAACTGGCGTCGAAAGACGCGGAACACAGCGAGAAGCCGGAAGTCGCGAAAAAGGGCCGATCGCGCGGGCCGAGCCTTTCGGATCTGCTGACCGAAGGCAAGGTGCTCAGCGGCACCTTTCGGGAAAGCATGGGCGTCGGCCGGGGCGACATCACCTTTTCGATCGCCGAGCGTAACGGCAACAAGATCAAGGGCACGGCGAGCATGCGGTATATCGACAATGCAACCGGCAGGGAGACGTCTTCCACGGCCGAAGCGGAAGGTGTGATCAACGGTTCGCGATTTTCGTGGGTGACGGTCGGATCCGCGAACCGGCATCAGGCGATGACGACGCTCGTTCGCGGTGTGGCGCTTGAGGGAACGTACAAAACGGTGGGCGGTCAGGTCGGCACGGTGGCGTTCAAGCTGGATTGAACCTCGCATGGTCATCGTCGGTTGAATTGCAATGCGATGGATTTCGCGTCAGGAATCATGCGGAAATGAAACCGTGCGGATCGTTCCGAAATTCCGGTCCTTCCGGAGGAGTTCGGCCATGGTGTCGTGATCCGCGAAAGCCTGCGTCCTGATCGTGCCGTGAGCCGTGAAAACTGTCGGCGCCGTGATGGCTCGGCGCCAGCCAGCCCTTCTCTTGCGTGTTTCGAGATCGAAGACGCCTTGACATTCTGGGCATTCTGGCGAGAATGCCCTCGGCTGGGTCAACTTCACGATCATTCCCGCATGGAGGTGGGCGAAATGGGCACGATTCCCGTCGGAGTGGCGATTCTGCTGCTGGTTCCGGCTCCCGGTACGGATGCGCTTGGCGCGAAGTCGCCGGAACCGTCACAGAGCCGGGTCGATTCCGGTTTGCAGCGTGCGGGGTTCGAGCGGGAGGCCGTGAAAGTGGTGCAGGCTTCGATGCCGCCGCTGCCGGGCCGATCGCTGCCGAAGGCCGTCGACGCCCGCGGGAAAGTCTATCAGCCAGTGATTCCGGCCGATTACGAGGTGGAAACCTCGGCCGAGGACGAAGGCCGCCCGAGCCCGCAAAGCCCGCGCCGGGTGACCGATTTGCCGCCGCTGGCACCTGCTCCTTCTGGATCGCCCGAACCGACGGCCTGAGGTCGATGAATTGTCACTGGCCGGATTCGGATCGTTTCGACCCGGCCAGATGAAATTCGATATCGGGCGATCGTATTTCAAACGGCCGACGAATAACCGCCGTCCACGGGTACGGCCACACCGGTGACGAAATCGCTGGCGGGGGCGGCCATCCACACGGCGGTGCCGGACAGGTCGTCGGGCTCGCCCCAGCGGCCCGCGGCGGTGCGGCCCTGCACTTTTTCATGAATTTCCGGGATTTCGGCTTTCGCTTTATCCGTCAGTTCGGTGCGGATGAAACCCGGCAGAATGGCATTGACCTGAATGCCTTCGGCGGCCCAGGCCAGTGCGCAGCTTTTGGTGAGCTGGACGATGCCCGATTTCGAAGCGGCATAGGCCGGGGCGAAGGCGGCGCCGAAGATGGACGTCATGCTGCCGATATTGATGATCTTGCCGCCCCCCTGCCCTTTCATGATCGGATAGACGGCTTTCGAAAAGATGAAGGCCGACGTCAGGTTGACTCGCAGGACTTTGTCCCACTCTTCCAGCGTAAGCACTTCGGGCCGTTTGCGGATATTGATACCGGCATTGTTCACGAGGATGTCGATGCGGCCGAACGCCGAGCGAATCGCTTCCGTCGCGCCGCCGACCTGCTCGGGGTTGGAGACGTCAGCCGTGAAGGCCTCGGCCCGGACGGAAAAATCGACGGCCAGCCGCGCGGCGGCATCGAGCGATTTCTCGCGATTTCGGCCCACCACGGCGATCGAAGCACCAGCCCGGGCCAATCCTCGGGCGATGCCGTAGCCGATGCCGCCATTGCCGCCAGTGACGATGGCCACGCGGCCAGATAGATCGAACGGGTTGTTCATCGGGGTGTCCTTGAGCGATGATGGAGTGTGAGTGTGAGCCGGGCTGATGGCGGGTCGAAGGAGCAGGACCAGGATGATTCGAAAGCGAAAATCGCTCGGACCACGACCGCAAGGCTACAGGCTGCAGCGGTGGATCTCAAGCCTCTGGCCTCTGGCACTGGCGGGGGTCTTGCTGACGCCGGGCGTGCATGCCAAGGCGCAAGTGGCGGACGAGCCATGGCTTATGTATCGTGGCATGGCACTCGACGATTTGCGGCTGGCACTGGGGCGAGTCGAATTGAGGCTGGAAACGCTGAAGGTGGAAGCAGCCAGGGTCAAGAGGCTGGCGGACGCCGGGGCCGTGGCGGCGGTGGAAGTGGCCGAGACACGGGCAGCTCTGGCGATCACTTCGGCGGAGCGTGAGGAACTGGTCGGCCTGGTGCGCTGGATGGGTTATCTGAAATCGCTTGAGGACAAGAACCGGGCCTTCGATGAGGAAGAGCATTTCCGGCTTTTGCTCGGGCATCTGGAGCCACGGGTTCGGCTGGCGGAGAGTGTGACGAATCTTATGGCGCATCGTCACGCGGTGAATGAACGGCTGATACAGCGGCGGGCGATTTCGAATGAGGAATTCGAAAGGTCGGGCGACGCCCTGGCTGACGCTGTCGCCAGGCAGAAACTCTACTCGGCTCAGGCGGCGGCAACGCGTCTGGCGCTTGAAGTGCGGCAGGGCAAGCGGGAATATCTGGAAGCCGAGGCGCTGGCCATGGCTGCTGCGACGCGGCTGGCACGCGTGAATATCTGGACGACGGCCCTCGCGGGCGTCGCGCACAGGCTGGTTCGGCTTGAGGCTCTCAAAGCGCGAGGCGTGGCGAGCCAGGCGGAGATCGACGCCGTCAATGAGACGATGAAAGTTTACGAGCAGGCACGCGACGAGGCGAAATCGGCCGTGCCCGAACCGATTCCACCGCCGGGCAAGGTGAAACGGCCTCAGGTGCAATTGGTGTGGACGGACTCGCGTCTGAGAAAGGCATTGAGGAACCTCGCCATGGTTTCTGGTTGAACTTTCGGCAGGAACTCACCTGAGCTTCGATCGATCAAGACCAGTCCATAACGGAGTCTAGTCGTTATCATGTCGTTCGCTATCGCGGAGCTTTCGGATCATGCGGGATGCCGAGCTGTAGCTCGGCGGTCCCGGGGCGCATCGATAGTATTCAGGTGGCTCGATTTCGGTTCATTTCATTTCGCCGGCGGGGCTTTGTCGAGGTCTTCGAGTTTGGCCCGGACGGAGAGGATGTAGGGCGCTTCGCCGGGGGTCCAGTGGCCGTAGGTGGTCAGGACGAAGGTGCCGTCGGGCAGGCGTTCGACGCCGGGATAGGCGCAGTCGGCCGATTTGTGATTGTCCTTGATCCGCACGCGGTACTGCCCTTCCCGGCCGCTGACGATGTCGTCGAACGTGCCGACCCAGGCCACCCAGTCGCCCTTCGTCGGTGAAGTTCGTGTGGTGTCTCGAAATGAAATCAGCAGGCGGCCATCCAGGGCATAAGCACCGACGTGGCGGTCGCCCGTGAGTGCTGCGGGCAGTTCTTTGGGTGCGGACCAGGTCTGGCCTTCATCGGTGGAAGTGATCAGAAACGAATTATGCTTGCGGGAATTTTCGCGAAGTAGCACTGCGATGGTTTTGCCGTCGGGGCTGCGGATGGCGCCAGGCTCGCACAGGTGGGCGTCCGGATGATGGGCGATGACGCGGGGCCGGGACCAAGTCAGGCCGCCGTCGCGGGTTTCGATGGCGTAGACGTAGAAGCCTTTGGGGCTGGGGCGAATGGGCTCGTCCATGAACCGGCCGTCGTCGTGGAAGAGTGCGATGTAATGGCCGCGGGCGTCTTTGAGTTCGATGACGCTGGCCATGGGCACGATGCCGCCGTAAGTTTCGATCGGTTTCAATTCCGACCAGGTCGCCCCGTCGTCTTCGGAAATGGCTGTGCGTATGGGTTTAAGGCCTGAGAAGACGATCAGCCGTTTTTTGCCGGCAGGGTCGACGACGCGGTGGATGGTCGGCGTTTCGCCGCTCGTGGTCCAGTTGGGGGGTGTGGGCAGGCGGTCGCTCCAGGTTTTGCCGCCGTCGGTCGACTTTTTGTACTGGATCGGCCCTTTGCCGTGGCCTTTGGGGTAGACGGTGAGGATCGTCCTGCCGTCTTCGAGGAGGACGGTGGTCGGGTGGCCGAGGTATTGGCCCGGCTCACGGTCGACGACGGTCTGCAGGTCGGTTCTGTCGTCGATGTCGCGGGTGGGGATGGTGTATCCGGGTGGCTGGTCGGCGGCTTGCACAGGGGCGAACTGGCCAGGGGTAAGAGCGGCACAGGCCAGAAGCAGCGGCAGATGACGATAAGGCGAGGTGCCTGGCATGGGCGGTTCTCCCGTTTGAGCGGTCGTTCGAAGTCGAGTGTGGCAATGTGTGTGGTGGCTTTCGGCGGGCGAAAGCGATCCTGCACAATTTATCAGGAACGAAGCCGGGAATCGACATGACGTCGACGAAAACGAAAAAGCCATAGGCCGATCCGGAGGGAACCGGATCGGCCTATAGTGAGGATTTCGAAATCGGCCCCATGGAGGATCGATTTCGAAATATGAGAGACGCATCAAAGCGATTGCCGGTGCTGGCGGAATCGCAGAGCTGCAAGTGAGGCGATTCCGATCGCGGCGAGCGCGAAACCGGCGGGTTCGGGTACGACGGTTCCCTGCAGCTCGAAGGCGAAGTTGTGTGGCGGGTCGATCAGGGTGCGAGCTCCGAAGAAGTCCTGATAAGAGACGAAATCGCCGACATCGCTGGCGGCCCATCCCCATTGCGGCGGATAGTCGAGCGTGGGTACGACCGAAACCCAGTATGTCCACCCGGCATTGGCCAGAAACGGAATACCGAGGGTGGCGGAATAGGTATTCGTGCCGTTGCCGTTATCGGTCTGGTTCGCGTCGCCCGCGAATTGGTACGTGTTCAGCAGCGCGCCGGGTTCGCCACCGAAATCATTGTAGAAGCGAACTTCGAAGTTCGTAATGGGAAGCGGCGTGCCGTTGAAGAAGGCGCCGATCCAGGTGAGACTGGTGACCTGGGATTCACTGCCCAGCGTAAAATTGTCGAAGACCTCCGCGAATGCGCCGAACGCGAGGGGATCGTACTGACTGGCGTAGAATTCGGTCGTATTGCCGTTGTAAGGCTGCGAGTAAAGGACGACGGAGGCCGAAGCCTGTGTGCCGGCGGCGAAACCGGCGATGAGCGTCACCGCGACGAGATGCCTGAATTTCATACTTTGACTCCGGTAGCGTGGGTGTCCGTGATGCGAACGATCATGTAATTCGAATGACGGATGGCGTCGATTCGCAGGACGTTGACGCATGTCGGGGAGAACTTCAAGTCATGCGATTCGTAGTTCGAACGAGACGCGATGATACTTACGAAAGTGAGGAAGTCTTTGCCATGTCGACAATTTCGATCGTCAGCGTTTCGCGGGCTCAACCAAAGTGGCGCGAAACGAACGAATCCGGGCGAATCGAAACGACGAAAGTGCTCGACTCCGGCACGCTTCGCGACTAGGCTGGTGGGGATGCGGCGACACTTTCGCGTCGACGATGAACGAAGCCGCCTCCAACTGGTGGCGAACCGAGCGGAACCGACTGGAGAAAGCATGAAACGAACGACGAATCGGGCGCTGAAGGCGCTGTGGACGATGGCGATCGCTGGAGTTCTTTCGAGTCCGATCATGGCCGAAAACGTACGCGTTTATGTGGGCACCTATACCAACGGCACGAAGAGCGAAGGGATCTACCGCTTCGACCTGGACACCGCCACGGGCAAGGCGACGGAACCGGTAGTGGCGGCGAAGGTGACGAACCCCTCGTTTCTGGCCGTGCACAAGGACGGCAAGCACGTCTATGCCGTGAACGAAATCGACACGCAGAACGGCAAGAAAACCGGCGGCATGACGGCGTTCGAAATTCAGCCGAACGGCGAATTGAAACTTCTCAACGCCGTGGAGACCGGCGGTGGAGCGCCGTGTCATATCACGATCGACCCGAGCGGCAAGTATGCGTTTTTCGCCAATTACGGCGGCGGCAGTTCGGGGGCGGTGGCGATCGAGCCGGACGGATCACTGGGCAAGATCACTTCGTTCGTGCAGCACGAGGGCAGCAGCGTGAACCCGCAGAGGCAGCAGGGCCCGCACGCACACTCGATCAATTCGCACCCGAACGGCAAGTTCGTTTATGTGGCCGACCTGGGGCTGGACAAGGTCCTGATCTTCGCCTTCGACGCGGCCACTGGCAAAATGACTCCGGCGAAGCCGGATCACGTGGCCGTGAAGCCCGGCTCAGGCCCGCGGCACTTCGCATTCGCACCTGGCGGCAAGAGGGCTTATGTGATCAATGAAATCGGTAACACCGTGGTGGCATTCGACGTGAACCCGGAAACGGGTGAGCTGACGACGACCCAGACGGTCGGAACGCTCGGTGACGAATACCTGGGCAAGAGCTTTACGGCCGAAGTGGTAACGCACCCGAACGGCAAGTACGTGTACGGATCGAACCGGGGGTATCACTCGATCACGAGTTTCGCGGTAGAGGCGGACGGCAGCCTGAAAGTTCTGGGCAATTACATGTCGGACAAGATCGACACGCCGCGAAACTTCGCGCTGGATCCTTCAGGCAAATGGATGTTGATCGAAGGGCAGAATACGGGGCTGATCGAGGTACATGCGATCGACCCGGCGGTGGGCACTCCGGGACCGAGCCCGGTGACGACGGTGAAAGTGCCGACGCCGGTTTGCGTGCGGTTTCTGCCGCTGAAGTGACGGCCGGGGAAAATAGGAATCGACGGGCGGAAGCGTGCTGGGTGCGGCACGGCTTCCGCCCGATTCATTCGGTTTTGACTTCGTTTCGGAATATCATTTCGGCAGTGGCGGCGGGATCATGCGGGGGCGGTTGCCGTGGTTCGGCAGGCCCGGGGCGATCGACTGCATGAGATTCCTGAAGCTTTCGATGTCCTTGAGATCGGCCGGATCGAGGGCGTTATTCTTGAACATCGATTCGATGCCCTTGGCCTTGAGCGTGTCGATAATGCCGACGATGCTGTCGGGCCGGATGCCGATGGTGCCGCTGTAGGGCCTGTCCATGACGTAAATGAGCATGGTCGTGAACGTCATGACGGAAGCCGTGCAGCAGAGGAGATAGACCCTCAGGCTGGGGTTTTCGACCGGAAAGAAAAAGCACAGATTGAGCGTGACCAGGCCGACGATGATGAGCATACCCCAGAGCATATTAGGCACGCGTGACCCGGAGGCCACGAGCCGCTCATGGCGGGTGGTGGAGAGGTCGTTCAGCCGGTGGAGGATTTCGGACATGAAGACGCGCTGTTCTTCGGATTCGCACTTGATCGCGCGCATGATGTGATAAAGGTCCGAGAATCGGTCGAACGTTTCCGGGTGGGCATTGTCATATTTGACCATGTGGGCCCATTCCTTTTGCGTGACCGATTCGATGTATCGCAACGTGGCCAGGCGCAGGGCGATACCGTCCTTGACCGGGAGGCCCTCGGCGTCGCGCAGGATGTCGATCAGCAGGGCCGACTCGGTTTCGACGGCCAGGTCGGCCGAGGAATAGCTTTCGTAAACGTTGACGAGCACATAGCCCATGACGATGGCATAGAGAATGCCGACGACGTTGCAATAGGACCCGATGCCTTCGCCAGAGATTTCGAGGCTGGCGAAGGGGTAGCGGCGCGCGATGAAGCGGCCGACCGGCCAGGTGACGAGGAACGCGAGCGCTGTGAGCAGGCCGACGAACTGGACGTCGGAAATGCCGAGAAAGTCGTTGATGATTTCCAGAAAGTCAGACATGGCGGGGAGATCCTGTTGCGTAGCCGATTCTGCCTGGGCCGGTGCGAACGCCGTTTCGCAGCGGAAATGTTGTGCGTTTCTAACAGAAATCGACGAACGGATCAATCGTGGCCGGGTTTCTCTCGGGCCTGGGGAGAAATTGGTGTCAGGAGAAATTGGTGTCACAGGAGAAATTGGTGTCAGTTCATTTTTCTTGGGGGAGAAATTGGTGTCAGTTCATTTTTCTTGAGAACCTCGACAACCTGGAGAAATTGGTGTCAGTTCATTTTTCTTGAGAACCTCGACAACCTGCGATAGCTTGATGGCATGCCAAGACAACCCAGGCCAACGCGGACGGTTTCGGCAATCACGCCCTCAAAAGGGGCAACAACAGTGGCCCCGTGTTCCTCGATGTGGACGAGTTGGAAAAATGAACTGACACCAATTTCCGTGTGACACCAATTTCCGTGTGAACTGACACCAATTTCCGTGCAATTTCTGTTGGACGAGCTGGAAAAATGAACTGACACCAATTTCCTCCCGAATTTCCTCTGACACCAATTTCCTGCGAGCTGGAAAAATGAACTGACACCAATTTCCTGTGTGACACCAATTTCCTGTGACTACAATTTCCTGACACCAATTTCCCGTCGAACTTCGGCTGCTCATGTTCGATTCCCGGATTCAGGTCCTAAAGGTCGAGTGGCCGTCCGTGTCTCGCGATCGTCCGACGAAGCGGTCCCGGCCTTACGACTCCCGGCGATTTCGATGACTCTCATGATTCGACGTTTGTTGTATTGTTGAAGCAGGCACGGATACAGATTGCCCAACACATTGCATATCAGATAGGCCGCAGCGATCTTCGGACCGCGATACCTCAAGGCCTCGAACATGAGTGCCAGCATCGCCGCGAATCCGGCCCAATGCGCCACTTCCGAATTCACCATATGCATCCGGATCTTTCGAAGCGATGCCGGACTTCGATCCTCCGAAATTCGAATCTCCCTGTTGAACCAACCCAGGGGGGTGTTCAGCAGTATTTTACGAAACCCAAGGACCCCCAGATTTTCGTAGGTTTTCGCATCCGAAAACAGGTATCGCTCGCCGAGCCATTCGTAGAGTGTCAACCGGCTCAAAACGGAGTAGACCAGCATTCCGAAAATGAACGACATGAACAAAGCTGCGACCGCGTTATCCAGCAAATTCACAACTCACCCATGTCCTTTCAGGAGGTGGAGGAGCAGAATTGGGTCAGGAAACTCATTCGAAGTCGGAACAAGGCAGGCTCCCGGGCCCTTCTATGGATTTCGCTCACGCCAGAATCGGTTCGATCACGTGGCCTTCGACGTTCGTGAGCCTGCGGCGGAAGCCATTGTGGCGAAACGTGAGGCGTTCGTGGTCGAGGCCGAGAAGGTGCAGGATCGTGGCGTTGAAGTCGTAATAGGGGTGAATATCGGCGATGGCCTTCTTGCCGAGTTCGTCGGTGATGCCGTGACTGATGCCCGGCTTCACGCCCGCCCCGGTCATCCAGCAGGTGAAGCCGTCGGGGTTATGGTCGCGGCCCTTGGCACCTTTCTGGAACATCGGCATGCGGCCGAATTCGGTGCACCAGACGACGAGTGTGTCGTCCAGAAGCCCGCGGGCCTTGAGGTCCTTGATCAAGGCGGCGGCGGGCTGGTCCAGAATGGCCGCGTGTTTGTCGTATTGTTCTTTCAATTTGCTGTGGCCGTCCCAGTTCAGTTCGCCACCGCTGGCGTAGGCACCGTTGAAAAGCTGAACGAAGCGGACGCCCTTTTCGATCAGCCGTCGCGCCAGAATGCAATTGCGGGCGAACCCGGCCTTGATTTTGTTCGAAGGATCATCGGCCCCGTACATTTTCAGGATATGGGCCGGCTCGGTCGAAAGATCGCTGATCTCGGGCACGGAGAGTTGCATGCGTGCGGCCAGTTCGTAACTGGCGATGCGTGCGGCCAGCTTGCCGTCGCCGGGATTGGCTTCCAGGTGCGTTTCGTTCAGCTTGCGCAGCACGTCGCGGGCGGCTCGGTCGGCTTTAGTGCTGATGCCTTTCGGAGGCACGAGATGGCGAACCGGGTCGGAAGCCGAAAACGGCGTGCCCTGGAATTCGGCCGGCAGAAAGCCGGGGCCCCAGTTATTCACGCTGGCCTGGGGCACGCCACGTGGGTCGAGAATCGAAACGAACGCCGGGAGGTTTTGATTCTCGCTGCCGAGTGCGTAGCACAACCAGCCGCCGAGGCTGGGAAAGCCGTCTTCGACGAATCCTGTGGAAATGAAATTTTCGGCGGGGCCGTGGGTGTTGGATTTGCTGGTGAGGGAGTGGACGAATGCGATGTCGTCAGTCAGTTCGGCCAGGTGGGGGATCATGTCCGAAACCATCTTGCCCGTCTGCCCCCGGGGGCGGAATTCATACTGCGGCCGCGCCAGATTGCCGGCCGGGCCCTGAAACGTCACGGGCGGGCCGTTGGGCAGCGGTTTGTCGTCCCACTTGATGAGTTCAGGCTTGTAGTCCCACGTTTCGAGCTGGCTGACGGCACCGGCGCAAAAGATCACCAGCACGTTCTTCGCTTTGGCACGAAAGTGGCCGTGCCGAGGAGCGAACGGCCGGGCGGGGTCGATGACGATGTCTTCAACCGCATCTGAGGCGAGCAGGCCGTCGCCGCCCAGCAGGGCGGACAGGGCGATCGCGCCCAGGCCATGAGCGGAATCGGCGAGGAAGGCGCGGCGGTCAAGCCATCGGAGACCCTTGTGCGAGATGTCTTCAGCGCGGGGGTACATGGCCGGGATGCCTCAGGGGATGAACAGAAATTCGTTGGAATTGAGAATCGCCCGGCACAGTACCGGGAGGCCGTGTTCAAGCACGACGGGCAGCATCGCTTCGATCTCGGCCGGCGTGGCGTGGCGGGAATAGGCCAGTCGGAAGGCGTGATCGATGTCGCGGGCAGGATCCACGCCCGCTTCGCGGACGACACGAGCGGCGAAGGCCTCGGCCTGATCCAGCGTGAACTGGCTATTGAACAGGTTCAGGGCCTGGATCGGCGTGGTCGACTGTTTCCTGGCTGCCTGGCTCTGGCCGGCGTCGGGGCAGTCGAAGGCGCCGAAGACGATGTCGCGTTCCATGCGCACCTTGTGGGCGTAAATCAGCCGCCGGCGGCCTTCTTCGCCGAACGTTTCGATCGGCGGGAAACCGTTCAGGCCTCCGCGTGAGCCGAAGAGATCGTAGCCACGGCCGCCCATTTTCAGGTTCAGGCCGCCGCTGATGGTCAGGGTGTTGTCGCGAATGGCTTCCGCTTCCATACGCCGAGCGGGATAACGCCAGAGCAGGCGCGAGTCGGCATCGATCGACCGAGCTTTCGGGTCAATGGCCGACGATTGTCGATAAGTGGCCGACAAAACGATCTGCCGATGCATGTGCTTCATCGACCAGCCGGACCGGACGAACTCGCCCGCGAGCCAGTCAAGCAGTTCCGGGTGGCTAGGGGGCGAGCCCGAATGGCCGAAGTCGTTGGGGGTGTCGACGATCCCCGCGCCGAAATGCCATTGCCAGATTCGGTTCACGGCCACGCGGGCCACTAGAGGGTTAGCCGGATCGGTCAGCCATTCGGCCAGCACCTGACGCCGCCCTGGTTCCGGTGCGTCGGCGGGCAGCGACAGCTTGCCGAAGAGTTCCGGAACGGCGGGGGCGACGGGATCTTTCGGTTGCTCCGGATCGCCGCGGGCGAGGAGTTTCACGTTGTCAGGCGTGCGGAATACGCCGGCGAAGACGAGTGCGCCTTCGGCCGCATAGCTCGCCAGGCTTTTTTCGAGGTCACGTTTTTCGCGCACCAGCTTTTCGGCTTCGGCTCGGCGATCGGGCGGGAGATGATCGAAAGCGAATTGCATTTTCGAAGGCTTGGCGTCGTACGGTTCGCGGTCGGACGAATCAGCCACGGCCTGCCATGGGCCATCGCCCGCGGCCACTTCGATGACGTAGTCGGTCGCAAGGCGATCGCCGTATTCGCCCTTGCGGTCACGGCCCCAGACGATACGGTCGATCGCGAACGTGCCGGGCAGGTCGACCTGCACCCAGCCGCCGCCCATAGCGCTGGACATCCAGCTGCTCGCATTGCCGTATTCGCCGTCGTTGACCAGGCGCAGCTCGTGCCGGTTCGGCGAGACATTGCTGCCCGAGGCCGAAGGCTTGCCGCCGGCGGAGGCCAGAGCCACGTTCTTGCCCGATGTGGTATAGACTTCCAGCTCGTCGACGCAGGGCTCGAGATTGTTGGTCGCGCGGATGGTCAGCCGTACGCGGCTGGCCTGGACCGGGGCGAACCGTTCGACATTTTCGCGGCCGCTGACTTTGACCCGCCTGGCACCCGATTTCGCCAGCGGAACGAATTGTGCCAGTTCGGTTTCGATGGACCGGAGGCGGGCCTCGATCACGCGGCGGGCGGCGGCCCCTTCACGGCTCGGCATTGGCCGGTCGCCGTAGTCGACGCCGGCGAAGAAGCCCTGAAGGGCGTAATAATCACGCGCGCTGATCGGGTCGAATTTGTGGTCGTGGCAGCGGGCGCAGCCGATGGTCAGGCCGAGGAACGTCTGCCCTGTGTTTACGATGATCTCGGAAAGTTCGTCCTGGCGGGCGAGTCGTTTGGAGGCGTCGTCGGCCCCGATCTGCCCCGGCAGAAGGGCCGCCGCGGTGACGAGAAAGCCGGTGGCGGCGTCCTTGCCGAACCGGTCACCCGCGATCTGTTCGCGCACGAACCGGTCATAGGGCGTGTCGGCGTTGAAGGCCGCGATGACGTAGTCGCGATAGGGCCAGGCGTTGGGGCGTTCCGTGTTGACTTCGAAGCCGTGGGTGTCGGCGTAACGCACGACGTCCAGCCAGTGCTGGGCCCACCGTTCGCCATAGCGGGGCGAGGCAAGAAGCCGCTCGACGACACGCTCGAAGGCGCCGGGGCGATCGTCGGCCAGAAAGGCATCGACTTCCGCCACGCCTGGCAGAAGGCCTGTCAGGTCGATCGAAACGCGGCGCAGCCAGGCGCGACGGTCGGCCGCTGGCGCAGGGGCGAGCCCATCGCGTTCGAGACGGGCGAGGACGAAGCTGTCGATGGGCCCCCGAGGCCAGTCCGTTCGCTTAGTCGCCGGCACCACGGGTTGAGTCAGAGGCTTGAAGGACCAGTGATCGCGGCGGTCGGCGATTTTCGCGGTGTCGATTCCGTCCGGCCAGACAGCGCCGGCGTCGATCCAGGTTTTGAGTATCCCGACTTCTTTTTCGCTGAGGCCCTGCCCTTTGGGCGGCATTTTCTGATCGGGTTCGGCTCCGCTGGCCAGCAGATAAAGCGGGCTTTCGTCGGCATTGCCGGGCACGATCGCCGGCCCGTGCCCACTGCCGCCCTTGAATGCGAGGGCTTTGACGTCGAGCCTCAGGCCGCTTTTTTCCTTTTCCGCCGAGTGGCAGGCGTAGCAGTGCTTCTGAAGGATCGGGCGAACGTCGCGGACGAAGTCGATGTCACCACCGGAGCTTGAGGCCGCCGCGATCGACGTCGCAGTCCAGGTCGCCACCACGAGCGAAACCATTCTGGTAATTCGATTTGCGTGCATCGTTTCGCTGTTCGGCTGAAGTCTGGCGGGGAGAGCGAACGCCGACCGGAGTTGGGGCAGGTTTCGACGTGATCGAGCGGTTCGCGACGGATTGATTTTCGCATCCTGAACTCGAAGTGGCAAGCCGGATCGGATTCGGAACGAGAGACGATCGCACGTTCGATCCTGGTGAGGATCGATACTGGCTCGCTTCGACCCGGCCAGGCTTGGAGACCGCATTCGCCTTGAAATTCGGTGATCAGTCATTTCCACCGTGGCGAACGACGAGGGATGCCGAATCACTTTGGGAGAGAATCCATCGATGCGGCCGGCGAAATCGGAAAATCAGCCTCTTGCCGTTCGGTGAGCAAGGTCAGCATCGATCGCTCGAAATTGGCTTCGACCCCGAAAAAGGTGCTCATCGCTTCGGAAATACGGTTCAGCCTCGTGTTACTCTTTGAGATTGCGGCAATGATCGATCGTTCGTTTCGCGATGGCTTAAAGCCTGAAGCCCCTCGCTGCGGAGACAATTCGTCGGATCATCGAATTCGATTTTTTCGATGCCGCGGCATTTCGAAAGGTTCGTGTGATCCGCCCAGAATTTCACAAGCTTCGCGCCGGTTGACGGCATGCAATTCGCACTGGCCTTGCAACTCTCAGTGAGCGTATTTCGGGCCGAGTCGGCGTGAATCGGCCAAGATCCCATCGATATCGAATCGTTTGCCCGAGGCCCGCCGGTCCGATCCGCCATCGGTTCCCAGGCGATGGCGGAACCGGAGAAATCATCGCCGATTTAACGGCCTTCGCGGAACACGATGTGCGACGGATTGCCGACCGGGACGAACTGGCCGGTGAATTCGAGTTTGCCCGAGGCTTTGTCGACACGGAAGACGGAAACATGATCGGCCCGCTGGTTGCAGCAGTAGAGGAACCGGCCGTCGGGCGAGAACGTGAAACTGCGTGGGTAATTGCCGCGGGTCCAGACGTCGTCCACATGGCTCAGGGTGCCGTCCGGGCCGACGGCGAAAATGCCGATGCTGTCGTGCAGGCGATTGCCGGCATAGACGAATTTGCCATCGGCGGAGACGAGGATCTCCGAGCAGAAATTGCTGCCCGCGTAGCCTTTCGGCAGGGTCGAGATCGTTTGGCGAGGTGTGAGCTTGCCGGTTTCGCCGTCCCAGTCGAACAGGACGATCGTCGATCCTTCCTCCTGAATCGAATAGAACCATTTGCCGTTGGGATGGAAATGAAAATGACGCGGGCCGTCGCCGGGCGGGAGATGGGTTTTGTGGTTCTCTACAGGTTTGAGCTTGCCGGTTTCGGCGTCGAATTTCCAGACGAAAATGGTGTCGAGGCCAAGATCCACATGGATGACGAACTTGCCTGACGGATCGGCCGCGATCTGGTGGGCATGGGTCCGGTCGTGCCCGCTGATGGCGAAGCTGCCGGGCGGCGCGTGTTCGGCTTTGGTGGGGCCGATGGGGCCTTCGTCGATCCTGACGTCGCTGGCGGGCGTTAGATAGCCGTCTTTTCGAACAGGCAGAACCGCCACCGAACCCCCGAAGTAATTCGCGACAAGCAGAAAGCCGCCCGATGGATGCAGGCTGACGTAAGTCGGCCCCGCTCCGCCGGAAGGCACGGTGTTGAGCAGCTTGAGCGAGCCGCTGGCAGCATCGATTTCGAAAGCCGAAACGGTACCCTGTTTGCCTGTGCCGACCCGGTCGGTTTCATTTGCAGAATATAGCCTGCTTCCGTCGGCCGAAAGGGCAAGGCAGCTTGGGCTGGTGCCCATTTCAGTGATGCCGGCGGGCGTGAACGAGCCGGTTTCGCGGTCGACCCGGAAAATATGGATCCCCCGGCCATTTCCCGGCGGTAGATCGACCTGGGTGGGCAGAACGTCGCTCAGGGGCGAGCTGAAGGTGCCGACATAGGCGAATAGCGGCTTCGAAGCATCCTGGGCGTCGGCATTTTTCAGCATGATTCGGGATTGAGACGTGGCCGCCAGCGCGGCGGTCGTGGCAAGGAGGAACGAGCGGCGATCAGGTGCGGGGCGGTTCATGGGTGGATTGGCCTGTCGAAAAGGGGCTGATACGGATTCGATAGCTGCTTTCGGTCGTCCGCCCTGCAACATTCTGACTCAGGTGCCACAATGCAAGCGGTCGCGGCCGAGGGAAAAAATTCAACGCCCGATTTACCGCCTTTCGGCGTTACCGATGCGCAGAATGCGGAGGGCGATGTCATTGTCGAATTTCGGTGTCGAGAATTCGCGGCGGCCTGATGGATGAATCAGAGATTCGCGTTTCACGGTCTCGCCCGAGAGCGGGTCGATCCATTCGGCTACGTACCGGCCCGGCGGCAGTTCGATCGTCACTTTGGCCTGGATCCCCGATTTCATCAGTTCCTTCAAGTTTTTCGGCTTGTCGGGCAAAGGTACGTGGAAGTACATGGCGTATGTTCCGCCCGGATCCGCAAGGGTTTGCGAGGCGAGGGGAATGGAGGTGGCCACGACGACGCCAGCCGCGGGTTTCATCTGCAAGTAGTCGAAGCCTTCGAGGAATCGCTTGAGGATGCCGAGCTGTTTGCGCAGTTCAGGGCTGCCGCCTCCGGGTGACTTGAAGCCCCGCAGCGTGCCTTCAGGATGCTCGGTCGAGAACGAATAGTCGAGATTGTTGTAGAGCGCGCCGCCGGCCAGCAGAAAATCCCAGCCCTCGGTGCGGTAGAGAATGTCATGACTGCCGCGGAAGCCGGTTTCGTTCTCGCCGATGACCTTGTTCAGGCCATAATTCATAGCGACGGCGTCCGGCGGAACGCAATAATGAAAATTGAAGATCGACACCCCCTCAGGCGGGTTTTCGACCTTTTTCCGGCCATTGGCGATATTGAGCGAAATCAGGTGGCGGTTGGGCAATTCGCGTTCGGCATCACGGACGACCTTGACGAAGTGATTCTGCCAGTCGTCCGGCACGTTCTTGATGTAGGGCTCGTTGCAGATTTCGAAATAGAAATTGTCGAAGACGTTCAATTCGGCGACGACCTTGCGGACGAATTCTTCCTGCACTTTCACGAGTGCCGGGTGCTTGAGCGTAAGGACATCGTCCATCGGGCAATTGCCGATTCCGTTGACGTTATTGCCGGCACGCATGGGCGAGGCGAGCCATTCGGCTTCGCTGTAAAGCGGGCAGAAAAGCGTAAACTCGACGACGATGCCGTGTTTCTTCGCCGATTTCATCAGGGCGTGCAGGCGTTCGAAATAGGCAGGGTCGAATTGCGTCAGGTCGAATTTGTTCCCGCCATGGTGATAGCCCGGCTCGGCCGAGCGCTTCCAGGGGGCGACGTAGCGGTTCTGTGCCGGAGCCAGCGTATTGGCCTGAATTCCGAAGGCTTCCTGCAGTTCGCGATAGGTGCCCGAAAACACGCGGGTGTGATTGAGGCCGTCTTTCTGGAGCGTTCGAAAATAGCGGTCGAAGTCGAAATCGAGATTCAGGAGTGCGCCGTAATGCTCGCCGGAAGTGACGAGAATCGCAGGCTTGCCGTTCCAGAGAAAATAGTGGCCGTTCTCCGGATGGAGTTTGAGCGGCTCGTCGGCCTGTACCGCCAGCTGCTGGCCAATCGTGAACAGGCAAGTCAGCGCGATCGGCAAAAAGGTGCGGAGCATGGGTTTGGCCCGGTGATGAATTCGACAGCGGCAGGTTTCCGGAATGCGACGATTAGAACGGTCCGGCGGTGGTGCGTCAACCGTGTCGGATTTCCTGCCGCGAGCCCGGTTGTCCGCTGGCGGCGGATCTGCGACACTGGTGCCCTGCCGCGAACGACACCCTGCCGGAAGACCGCCGTGAAAGCTCCGCCCGCATCTTCGAAGCCCGGACCGCCCCTGCCCGTGCTGATCGCATTTATGTGGGGGGCGTATTTTCTGAACTATTGCGACCGCCAGGCGGTGTTCGCGATGTTCAAGGTTCTCAAGACCGACCTGGCGATGTCGGACCGTGAGCTGGGCCTGACCGGTGCCGTCTTCCTGTGGGTTTATGGCCTGGGTTGCCCTGTGGCGGGTTATCTGGCGGACCGTTACCCGCGTCGGAATCTGGTGGTGGCGAGCCTGGCGATCTGGAGCGTCGTGACTGTCGCAACCGGCCTGGCGACTTCGGCCCTGATGCTGCTTGCCCTGCGTGCGGCGATGGGCATCTCCGAATCGCTCTATATGCCGGCCGCGATCGCCCTGACGGCTGACGCCACGCCGGTGGAGAAGAGGTCGCGAGCGGTGTCGATTCTGACCACGGCCCAGATCGCCGGGACCGTGGCCGGCTCGTGGTTCGGCGGCTGGATGGCCGGCCGCGGCCAGTGGCGGGGTGCGTTCTTCTGCCTGGGGGCCGTGGGTATCGTCTACTCCCTGCCTTATTTCCGGTTTCTGCGGAATCTCGGAAATTCGGCGCCGAAACCGACGGCGGACGGTTCACGCCAGGCGGGCCTGTCGCGGCTGGCCGGTGTGCCGACATACCGGGCGCTATGCATCGCATTTCCGGTGTTCGTGTTCGGGCTCTGGATGCTTTATTCGTGGATGCCGGCGTATCTGCAGGAGAAATTCGAGCTGAGTCAGGCGGATGCCGGGTTTCATGCTTCGGTCTATCTGCAGGTCGGGTCGCTGGCGGGCCTGTTTCTGGGCGGATATCTGGCGGACCGGCTGGCGAAGATCACCCTGGCCGCGCGGCTCTGGCTACTGGTCGCCAGCCTGGCTTTGTGTTCGCCCTGCCTGCACTTGATCGGCGCGGGCACGAGTCTCGCCTCGACAAGCGCCCCGCTGGCGGCCTTCGGGCTCTTCGGCGGCTTCCTGATGGGCAATATCTTTCCGGCGGCCTTCGAAGTGGTCCCCGCCGGGGCACGCGCCTCGGCTGTGGGCATGCTGAACTTCTTCGGATCCATGCTCTCGGGGTTCGCGCCACTGGCCGTGGGTGAGTGGAAGAAGACGATCGGAATCGAACGAATGCTCACCGGGACGGGCATCGTATATTTTGCGTCGGCCTGTTTGTTGTCCGCGGCGATCCTCATCTGGTTCCCGGCCGACAGGGCGCGGGCTCTGGCGAACGAAACGGCAGCGTGACCGGAAAAACTGGCCTGGCCTTGGGACAAAAACGAACTGAGCGGGAGCGAACGACCATGGCGCGAATCCTGATCGCAGAATGCAAGCAGGAAGTTTCGACATTCAACCCGAACATGAGCGGATACGAAGATTTCGGTATCCGGTTCGGCCAGGAGATCGTCGACTATCACGAAACCGTACGAAATGAAATCGGCGGTGCGCTCGAGGTTTTCAGGGGCGTGCCGGGAATCGAACTCGTGCCTTCCTTCAGCGCGTTTTTCATCACCTCGGGCGGCACGCTGGCGGATTCGGCCTGGACCCGGATTTCGAAGGAATTTCTGGCCGCGATCCGCGATGCGGCGGCGACGGGACCGCTGGACGGCGTTTATTTCTGCATGCACGGGGCTATGGCCACGGAAACCGAGCTGGATCCTGAAGGCTTCCTGCTGCGGGAATCACGCAAGATTCTGGGAGAAGAGATCCCGGTCGTCGTTTCGCTCGACCTGCACGGCATTCTGACGGACCGGATGGTCGAGCATTCCGACGCGATCGTGGCTTACCACACTTATCCGCATGTCGATTTCTTCGAAACCGGCCAGCGTGCGGCCCGGCTGTTGCTGAAAATCATGGCCGGTGAGGCGGAACCCGTCACGGCGAAAGTGGCCGTGCCGGCTCTGGTTCGAGGCGATGAGCTGATCACGGCGACCGGGGCGTTCGGCAAATCGATCCGCCTGGCCCAGAAGTACGAAACCGCCCCCGGCGGGCTGTCGGCCGGAATGTTCATCGGCAACCCGTTCACCGACGTGCCTGCCCTGCAGACTTATGCCTTCGTGGTGACCGACGGCGATGAAGCCCTAGCTACACGTGCGGCCGTCGAAATCGCCGAAACCTTCTGGGCCGATCACGAAAAGATGTTCGTGCCCCTTACGAAACTGGCCGATCTGCCTGCGGTTCTGAAGAGACGGAAAGCCGAAGACCGTAGCGGCACCGTGGCTCTGGTGGACGCCGCCGATGCGACCAGCTCAGGAGCATCGGGCGATTCGAATGCGATTCTGGCGACACTGATGCAGTCGGGTTTCGAAGGCCGAACGCTGATACCGATCGTCGATGCTCAAGCAGTCGAAGCGGCATTGGCGGCCGGTATCGGCGGCACTGTGACGACGAAACTCGGCGGAACGCTTGACCCCGGCCGGTTCCGGCCAGTGGAGATAACGGGCAAAGTGCGGCTGGTGAGCGACGGCACGTTTCGTAGCGAATCGTTCGGCGAGGAATGGAAAGCGGGGCCGACGGCCGTGATCGAAGCCGGGCCGTTTACGCTCGTCGTCGGCAGCCGGGGCGTAAACTTGTATGATCGTTCGTTCTTTTACGCTCACGGGCAGGACCCGAAACGGTTCGACGCCGTGGTCGTGAAGTCGCCCCATTGCCAGAAGCATATGTACGCCGACTGGTGCGACGCGATGATCGGTGTGGACGCGCCGGGGTCATCGAGCGCGAACCTGCCCTATCTGGGCCATACGCGCTGCCCGCGGCCGATCTTTCCGCTGGACGAATCCGTGAAGTTCGAGCCGAAGGCCGTGATCTTTCGGCGCAAGAGTCGATCAGGAAAGGGAATGACGCGATGAAGATCCGGGAAATCCGCTGCGCGGGGCTGCGTGGAGCCACGCCCGAAGGTGGATGGAGCAACGAGCTGCGGCCCGAGGACTGCGTGCATACGCTGGTGACGGTGCACACCGACGAAGGCCTGGTCGGCCTGGGCAGCGTTTTCACGAACGACGCCCTGGTGGCCGCGGCACTGAAGATTCTGGAGCCGCTCTATGTCGGCGAGAATGCCCTGGAGCCGGAGCGGGTCAGCGAAAAGCTGCACCAGCACATGTTCTGGCTGGGGCGAGGCGGGTCGATCACGCATGCCATCAGCGGCATCGATATTGCCCTCTGGGACATTCTGGGCAAAGCGACGGGACAGCCCGTCGGGCGCCTGCTGGGCGGCCGATATCGTGAACGTGTCCGGCCTTACGCTTCGCTGCTGATGGATGAACCGGCGCGGATGAAAGATCACCTGCTGCCGGTGAAAGCTCAGGGGTTTCGGGCGTTCAAGATCGGCTGGGGGCCGTTCGGCCGCCGCAATGCAGCGACCGATGAGGCGATCGTGGCGGCGGCGCGCGATGCGATCGGGCCAGAATGTCAATTGATGGTCGACGCCGGCGGCAGCGATGCCTATTGGGCCGGCCGCTACAAATGGGCCCTGAACACGGCGAAGATGCTGGCGAATTACGACGTAACCTGGTTCGAGGAAGCACTGACGCCCGACTCGCTGGATGACTTCGTGCGGCTGCGCGAACTGTCGCCGGTGCCGATCTCGGGCGGCGAGGTCCTCACGCGGCGGCAGGCGTTTCAGCCCTGGCTGGAACGCCGGGCGTTCGATATCATTCAGCCGGACGTGACCAAGGTCGGCGGCATCAGCGAGGAACGCAGGATCGCCTGGATGGCCGAAGACTATGGCGTGAAATTCGTGCCGCACGGCTGGAATACGGCGGTCGGGCTGGCCGCGGACTTGCATTTGGCCTCGGCCGTGGCGACGACCGACTTCGTCGAATATCTGACCGGTTCGCCCTTCATCGACGAAATCACGCAGGGCGGCTGGAAGATCGACGCAGAGGGCATGTTGGAAATTCCGGACAAGCCGGGCCTGGGTCTGGAACTGGACAGGGATGTCGTGAAGAAATATGCCGGCGGGGTGGACTTGTTCGGCTGAGATTTGTATTTCCGGAAATCCGAACACCGGTCAGCCTTGGGTTCGCATTCGAAACGGAATGCGGATTCAAGGCGTTTTTTCGGCTCGATCGTAAAACCAGCCGGTGTCGATCACGGCGACTCGCAGATCGATGATGTCCTGCATGCGCCAGTCCGGGAGATATTCGCAAGTCCAGTAATTCACGATGGCCCGGCCATCTCGTGTGAAGCGGCAGCCGGGATTCGAAAAGGCCCGTTTCGGGTCGGTTTCGATATTGCGCAGATTCTGCCATGTGCGGCCATCGTCTTTCGAAATTGCCGAGGTCAGCGGGCTTCTTTTGCCGAAATGGGATCGGAAGCCGGGGTCGAACGCGTCGTTCCAGATCATGAGCAGGTCGCCGGTTTGCGGGATTCGGACCAGCTCCGGGCACGATTCGGGCGATTTCAGCCCGATGCTCTTCGGCTCGGTCCAGTGCAGGCCATCGTCGGTGGATTCGACCATGTGCAGCGACCCGAGCTGGTTGCGCATGACCATGAGCACACGACCGTCGCGAGCTTGTTCCACGTGGGGCTCCATCGCGCCCCGCTTCGGCAGGGTGACGCGATCGGCGGCTTCGGTCCAGGTGAGACCGTCATCGTCGCTGAACACGACGCCGGCGGCGTATTTGCCCGCCGGGCCGTGATCGCCGGGAACGACGGCGTTGACCGGCAGCATCAATCGACCGGATTTGAGGCGTTTGACGGTGCCGTTACACAGCTGGAATTCACCATTCGGGAAAAATTCCGCGAAGGGAGCGAAAGTGCGGCCCTCGTCGGTCGATTTCCAGACATGAAGGGTGAAGGTCAACGGCTGCTTTTTCGGTTCACGATGATGTCGGTGAAACATCAGCAGAATGCCGCCGTCTTTCGATGCGATGAGGTTCGGCGAATACACGTTCACGTCGCCCGGAGAAGTTTCGGTGATGACGCGGTGGCCGCCCCATGTTCTGCCGCTGTCGGCCGATTCGTGGGCGACGAGACGCGTCGTGGCGAAATCGCTGCCGTCGCCGCCGAATTCCATCGAGACGAGAAGCAGCCGGCCGTCTTTCGTTTCGACGACGTCGCCCTCGCTCTTGCGTGGCCATTTCGGCGTACTTTGGCTGACGGTCACGACGGATTTCTGACCTTCGGGCGGCCGGTCATCGGCATTTGCTTGCCGTGTCGCAGCGGCTCCGAAAGCGATCACGACCGCGAAAATGCAAAGGTAAAAGAAATGCAGCCGATCGATCGTGTCGTTCGAAATCGAACGAATCGAAGTCAATGGGTTGGGACACATTTCGATCCGCATTTCGGCCGAATTCTGATCCACGGTGCGATCCTCGTGTTCCGGATTTAGGACCGATTCTCTCGGTCGATCGGCAAGCCGCAGGCACGAAGAACCGTTTCCTGCACGGTCAGGTCATGTTCGGGGCCGAATTCCAGCGGCTTTTCGCCGCGAATGGCCCGGGCCATGTCGGCAGCGTCGTCGACGTAGCGAACGTATTTCGGAAATGCGATCTCGTGCGTTCCGCGCTGGTATTTGCCGCAGTCATGAGCGAGCGAGATGCGGGCCGATGGGTCGTCGAGGGGCTGGATATGAAACGTGCCGCCGGTGCCGCATACGGTGAGGTGCCGGCGAGAGAAACCGTCGACTTCCAGAGCCGTGGACCGGATCGTCGCCGTCGCATTCGGGTATTCGAGTACGGCCAGCATGTTGTCAGCCAGGCTGTCGTCGATTCCGGACGAGTGGCGGGAGAATCCGGTCACTTTCTGTGGCTTGCCCATCATGCCGACGACGAGGTCGATCAGGTGGCAGCCGAGTTCGAACATCATGCCGCCGTGGTTTTCGGCGAGCCGCAAGCGATCAGGCGGATCGACGGCTTTGCTCATCACGGCATGAATTTCGAATATCTCGCCCAGCCAGCCGTTTTTTAGGAATTTACGCAGCAAAACGACCGCGGGGTTGTAGCGGTACATATAGCCCATCTGCACGATTCGACGTTCGGCGGCGGCGATTTCGAAAATCCGGCGAAGTTGGGGTAGCGAATCGCCCGCGGGTTTGTCGATGTGCACGTGAGCCCCGGCCTGGATGCAGGCTTCGGCGTTTTCGAGCATATCCTGCACCCGAGTTTCGACCAGTACGGCCTGAAGGCCGGGCGTGGCCAGGAGATCCGCACGCGACATCCATTTCAGGCCCCGAAACGGATCGACGAATTCGGCCTTTTTTCGAAGCGAGGAATCCGGCTCGACGATCCCGACGACTTCGAAATCGGGCGAACTTCGATACACGCCGATTTTCGAAGCATGCGCGTGGCCGACGCCGATTTGGCCGATCCGGATGCGCGGCTTCGTTTCAGCGGCTCGAGATGATAACCGCGTGGACGCGAACGCTGTCGCGGTGGATTGCATGAGAATTCGTCGCGTCATCGATTTCATGCGGGGTTGTTTCATTCGTGCATGTGAGCGGCTTCGCCGGTGAGTGTCGATCTCAACTCGGCCGTGATATCATTTCGAAGGCAAAGCCAGCGCCTTTTCCAGAAACGGGAAGAGACCTTTCGTGCCGGGGTCGTCAGGATTGCCGATTTCGGCGTTGACTTTATTGTGGGTCGAATCGACGGCGCCATAGAGCACGGTTTCGATGCCGGCCTGCTTCAATGCCCTGCCGAGGGTCTGGGCCTGAATGTCCGTGTAGGGATGCCCCGCGACGTACATGATGTAGAACGGAGGGATCGATTTGCCGTTGGCGATATGGGAAACCGCCGAGAAATCGATATGTTTGAGCGGGTCGTTGCCGAATTTCTGGCGATGGCCGAAGGTGGGCAGAGATAGTCCGTGGGCGCGGCGGCGGATTTCTTCGGTTTCGATGATGGCCGGAATGTCGTAAGTGTCGCCGTCGACGGGAATGCAGGCCTTCAATATCGACATTTTCAATCCGGCGTTTTTCGTCCATTTTTCGTCCGTGCACAGGATCGCGGCCAACTGGGCTCCGGCGGAGTGGCCGCCGACGATGATGCGATTCGGATCGCCGCCGTATTCGGAAATGTGATCGTGCACCCATTTCAGGGACGTCGCCAGGTCTGCCGTCAGCGTTTCCATGGACACTTTGGGCAGCAGTCGATAATTGGTCGAAACGAAAACGTAGCCCTTGTCATTGAAGGCTTTGGGTTTGATCTGAACGTCCGACTTGTCGCCCGCCTGCCAGCCGCCGCCGTGGATCCAGAAGACGACCGGAGCGCCTTTCGCCCGGGCGGGTGCGTAGATGTCCAGAACGTGCCGGTCTTCGGCGCCGTTGGCGTAGCGGACGCCTTTTTTGACTGTCGCCTCCTGACCGGAGACAAGGCCCGGCGGCTGGAGAATGCACGTCAGAACGGCCACGAACGGCAACAAGGACAAGTTACGGAATCGTCGCATGATCGGGTGTCCTGGAATTTTGTCGTCACGCAGGGCGAATGATCGAATTGGGGAGGAGGCTGGGCCCCCTGCCCCTCGTTCGATCGGTCGACGGTTCGCCGCCCGGTCATTTTTTGGTGTCGGCCTTGGCTTTGGCCTTGGGTTCTTCCTTGGTCGCGGCTTTGGTTTTCGATTTTGTCTCAGCGCGATTTCGGGCGAGCTGGGAACGCTGGGCGGGCGTGAGAACGGCTTCGCTTTCGCTGGAGATTTTGGCGCGGAGGTCGGCGATATCCTGATTGAGTTTCGCGAGTTGGGCTGCGTGTTTTTCCTGAACAGCGTAAACTTTTTCGCGCTGGTCATCGGTCAGTTCGAGCTGGCCGTATCCGGGAGGCAGTCTGCGAGCGGCGGGTTCGGCCTTGGCCGCGGCTTTTTTCGTCTGGGCCTTGGTGGCCTGGGCATGAACGTCCGAACTGGAAAGGGCGAAAATCGCGGTGCAGAGAGCCGCGGCGCGGATGAACGTCGAAACGGTGGACATGGTGGCGTCCCTGGATAGAAGGTTTGGGTCGGCGAATCTGTGGTGAGGATACCGCACGAACGCGACGATCGCCTGGCGTCGTCACGTTTCGTACGGAATCCTCAGGATGAGGAAGAAGTTCGGGAAAGTCAACGGCCTTGCGGAAAACCGTTGCGAGGGCTGATGGCGGGAAGATTTCCCGACGGCCGAAAAGCGGTTCGGGCGATCCGGGATACCCGTCATGAGCACGTCACGCAACCAGAACGATCGTAAGTGATCGAAATGTTGCGTTCCGTGTCTGAAACGTTCGAGAACGTTACGAAAAGTCAACATGGCGGGGTGTTGCCGGTCGGTCGAGGCTCACGGCGAAATGGGTACTGGAGCGATTGCGGCGCGAGCATGCGGGAAGTACAGCCCGGCGATGAGCGATTCGCGTAAGAATCCATTTGACAGTTGGTTCGGAGTTGCGTCAGAATTACCGAACGAGATGGAATTATCGAACTTTTGAGCGAGATCCTTCGTAATGGTCGGCAACGCACTTGACCGGTCAGCGATGATTGCAGATGTATTGATGACATTGATGTGACAGCCGCGGATTCGTTTCCGGCGACAGCGACGACATCGAAGTTTCGGCGAGCACAGATCCATGGAATCGAGAAGCCTTATGAGCCGGCACCGGAAGAAAACGATGAATGCGATTCTTGAGGCGATCGGATCGAGAGATTTAAGTTTGGCCGGGAAGCGGCTTCGTCGCAGGGCTTCGTTCTCTCCTCAGCTGCTCGAAGGCCGGGTTCTGATGGCCGCCGAAGTGAGCGGGGTGTCGATCACGACCTTTTTGGGAAATACGGCGCCGAGGATCATCGCCACGGTTCGGGATTCCGCGGGCGTGGCTCAGGTGACCGGCGCGGAGTATTTCATCGATACCATGCCGGACGTTTCGGTTCGCGGCAAGCCCCTTGCGGCGACGGACGGTGCCTTTGACGAGACATCGGAAGAGGTGTTCGCGAAGCTGAGTCCCTCGGAGATCGCGGCGATCAGCGAAGGCACCCATACGCTTTACGTTCGCGGATTCACTCAGGCCGGTGTGGGTGCGTTCGCTTCGCTCGTTTTCGTGAAGGACACGGTCAACGACGCGCCGGCGTTTTCGAATTTCGACACGACGCCGAATGTGCTCAGGACGCGTTCGGTCACGGTTTCGGCCTCAGCTGTCGACCCGGATTCCACGATTCTGACTTATTCGCTCTCCGGTGCGCCGGCCTGGGCCTCGATCGACGCGTCGACTGGGCTCGTGACGCTCAGCCCTGGCTTCGATGTGGCGGCGGGGGCGTATTCGTTCGATGTGGTCGTCAAGGACAACGGCCTGCTGGGCAAGGGCTTCGATCCGAAGCAGTCCGTGTTGACGGTCACCGCGACGGTTCGGTCCGCGGGCGTGGTCGGCAATGACCTGGTCGTTCTCGGCACGGCCGGCGACGACCAGATCGAAATCGAGACCGGTGCACAGACGGTCGTGAAATCGGGCGGTATCGCTCAGCCGATCCTGCTGGGAACGACGGCCGGGAGCGACACCGCCGCCGGGGTCTTGCTTCCGGCGGGCGGCCGAATTCTGGTGACGGCCGGTGAGGGCGGTAACTACGTGCGGATCGCCGGCGCGGTCGCGGCGAGCGTGACGGGCGGATCGGGGGTCGATCGTATCCGCGGGGGCGACGGTGACGACGTTCTGATCGGGTTCGACGGGGCGGATGTGCTGGACGGCGGCGGCGGCGATGATCAGCTCCTGGGCGGTGGCGGCGGGGACTGGCTCGTCGGCGGTACGGGCGTGAACGTCGTCCGGGGCGGCAGCGGAGAAGACCGGCTGGTCCAGACGGGAACGTCGGCGTTCGACCTGGCGACGGCGGCTTTCGTTTCGCCCGGCGCGAGTCTGGCGGCGATTCTGGCGGGAGCGCCTTCAGGCGACCTGGATTTCGAATTGTACGCCAACCAGTTGATCGCATTTTCAGGCGTGAATCCGCTGATCCGGGTCGATCTGCCGGATCAGGACGTGGAATTCGCGGACCTCATCGGCGGCGAAGGCAATAACCGCTTCGCCCTTGAGGGCTGGTCGGGCGACGGTTCCTTCGCGGCTCGGGGCGGGTTCGACACGCTCAGCCTGAAGGGCACCACGGGGATCGTGGAAGTGATTACGATCACCGACACTGAGCTGACTTTCGGTCCGATGCATTTTTTCATTTCCGGATTCGAAAATCTGGAGACCGACGGAATCACGGGCGAAGATACGATCAACGTCTCCGGTGCCCTGATGAGGTCCTATACCAACAAGGGCAGCGACGCGGACATTCGGATCAATCTGACCGGCGCGAATTTCGAATCGTTGTTCAATTACGGCAATCAGACGAACATCAGGATCGACATCTCCGGCGCCGATTTCGGCAACTTCACGAGCCTCGTGAACGCCGGTTCGGGCGTGAAGATCGACATCACGGGGGCGATTTTCGAATCGCTCGTCAACACGGGTGCCGACACCACCATTACGATCGACCTGACGGGTGCGGAATTCACGGCGTTCCAGAACCTGAGCAACGCGGGCGACAATGTGCGGATCGATGTCACAGGGGCCGATTTCGGCGCGATTTCGAATTCGGGCAAGAATGTCGTCATCGACCTTTCCGGCGCGGACTTCGGATCGCTGACGAATCAGGGCGACGGAGCGACGATCGACATCGGTGGCGCCGATTTCGGATCGCTGACGAACGTCGGCGACGGGGCGACGATCGACATTGATGGCGCGGACTTCGGCTCGCTGACGAACGTGGGCGACGGGGTGAAGATCGATATCGGCGGTGCGGATTTCGATTCGCTGACTAATGGGGGCGACGGGGCGACGATCGATATCGACGGAGCCGATTTCGATTCGCTGAACAATCAGGGCGACGGGACGACGATCGACATCCGCGG